>NZ_JBOEFY010000037.1:0-93908 GCF_050633145.1 Kordia sp.
TTAGTTATCCTGTATTCAAATAACCAATCACACTCAAAAACGCACAAAATTTCGTGGATTTTTAACCATCAATAACTCCGTTTTTTTCTTTTCATTGACATGTGCATACATTTGAGTAACATTAATGGAACTGTGTCCCAAAAAATGTTGAATGTATCGAATGTCTACATCTTCTTCAAGCAATAAAGTAGCAAACGAATGTCGGAATACATGTGGCGTAATAGTTCGTTGAATGTCTGCTTTTAACGCATGTTTTTTAACCAATAAACGAACAGACTGCGTAGACAACGGATTTCCAAATCGGTTGATAAAAAAACACGAAGAAGTATCTATCAACTCCTGAAAAGACAAATAATTGTTTTGCAAAGCTTCTTTCGTAGCCTTATTGGTAATCGGAATATTCCGTTCTTTATTTCCTTTACCGAGAATTCGAATTGTCTCAAAATCTTTACCAATATTCACCATCTTCAAACTACACAATTCAGATACTCTGATCCCTGTAGCTAACAATAATTCCAACACTGCAATATTCCGAATCGCTTCTTTATATTGATACGATTTTTTAATAGAAATACGCTCTTTTTCCAAATATGCATACGCCAAAATAGCATTGATTTCAGTAATGGATAAAACTTTGGGCAACAGTCGTTCTAATTTGATTTTGATACGAACTTTATGAAACGGATTGTTCTCAATAGATTCTTCAAATTCTAAAAAGGAAAAAAATGTCTTCAACGTAGCAACTTTCCGTTTCATAGTACGTGATGCATACTTTGACAACATTTGCAAATACAACTTCAAATCCTCTTTGGTAATTTTAGCAATATCTTCTTTCTTAACAAACTCGTCAAACTGCCGTAAATCGGCTTCATAAGCTTTTAAGGTTTTTGGACTTAGTTTTTTTTCTATCTTACAATGAAACAGAAAAAAAGAAATCTCTTTTTTCATATATATGTGTTAGGTTCTAGGGGAATTATACAATGTTTAAAAAGCTAAAGATCACACATTTTTCGGATTAACACTAGGCTTTCAAAACGTTAAAATCATTCATGAAATTTAAAAAAACTGTATCTTGTTAGTCAAATTATATATACAGATGAAATCGCAGTCATGTGAATCCTATCTGATCATCTAATCAAAATAAAAAACAAATGAAACGCACCTCAATAGCCATTATGAGTAGTATTTTATTATTTGCTTCTTGCAAAGATACTACACCCGAAAAAAAACCAGAACCTAAAATGACAAAAAATCCTTTGTTAACCGAATGGAATACTCCACATGGTGTGCCGCCTTTCGATAAAATAAAAAGTAGCGATTACTTACCTGCTTTTAAAATTGCACTGAAAGAAAATCAAGATGAAATTACAGCGATTAGCGAAAGTACGGAAACACCAACCTTTCAAAATACGATTGAGGCACTTGAATTCAGCGGGAAATATTTGAGCAGATTGCAACGTATTTTTTATGCCGTAAACGGAGCAAATACAGATGATACTTTGAAAGCTGCCGCGAAAGAAATTACACCTGCAATGGCTGCTCATGGTGATTTTGTCAACTTAAATGCTAAATTATATGATCGTGTAAAAGCTGTATACGATCAAAAAGACAAGCTAAATCTATCACCAGAAGAAGCGCGTTTATTAGAAGAAACACACAAACGTTTTGTTCGTGCAGGAATTAGTTTGCAAGGAAAAGCACAGGATCGCTTACGCGAAATCAACAAACGATTGGCAAAACTAAGCGGTGATTTTAGCGAAAATTTGCTCGATGAAACCAACGCTTTCGAATATCATACAAAAGACAAAAAAGAACTCGGAAATCTTCCTGCGAGTTTAACTTCTTTAGCTGTTGAAGAAGCGAAAAACAGAAAGCATAAAGATGGATATTCGTTTACATTGCAACGTCCAAGCATCAATCCGTTTTTACAATCGTCTCCAAGCAGAGAAGCACGTAAAAAGTTATTTGATGGTTATGCAATGCGTGCCAACAACGACAATGACAATGATAACAAAGCTATTTTAAGTGAAATGGCAACGTTGCGTCTAGAAAAAGCAAAACTACTAGGGTATGAATCGCATGCAGCGTACATTCTTTCTGATAACATGGCAGAAACGCCAGAAGCTGTATACGGTTTTATGGATAAATTGTGGCCTTCTGCATTAGCGATGGCTAAATCGGAACGTGAAGCGTTGGCTAAAAAGATGAAAAGTGAAGGTGTTTCTGGAACTTTTGCAGGAAGCGATTGGAGACATTATGTAGAAAAAGTTCGTAAAGAACGTTACAATTTTGACGAAGAAGAAACGCGTCCGTACTTTGAAGTAAATGCTGTTAGAGATGGAGTTTTTGCATTAGCGAAAGAATTATTTGGTTTGACATTTAAGGAACGAAGCGACATTCCGAAATGGCATAAAGATCAACAAGTATTTGAAGTGTTGGAAGCAGATGGAAAACACTTAGGTATTATATATATGGACTTCTTTGCACGTCCAAGTAAACGCGGCGGTGCATGGATGAATGCTTTACGTAGTCAGATGAATGTGGACGGAATGGTTACTCCTATTGTAACAAACAACTTTAACTATCCGGCTCCTTCTGGAGATTCGCCTTCGTTACTATCCTTTACAGAAGCAGAAACCTTGTTCCACGAATTTGGACATGCGCTTCACGGATTGTTCTCGAATGTAAAATATGAATCTTTATCGGGAACGAATGTACCGAGAGATTTTGTAGAATTCCCATCGCAAGTAATGGAAAATTGGATGAGCGAACCACAAGTATTACGCATGTTTGCGAAACATTACAAAACAGGCGAAGTTATTCCTGATGTAATGATTAAAAAGATGAAAGATGCCAACTCTTTCAATGGTGGTTTTGCTACCGTTGAATATATGGCAGCAGCGTATTTAGATATGGCTTGGCATTCCAAAACAGAAGACATTCCTACCGACGTAAATGCTTTTGAAGCTGCGGCGATGAAGAAATTAGGCTTAATCGACGAAATTATTCCACGATATAGAAGTACATACTTCGGACATATATTTTCAAATCCTGTTGGATATTCTTCTGGATACTACAGTTACTTATGGTCAGAAGTATTAGATGCAGATGCTTTTCAAGCGTTTAAAGATACTGGAAACCTATTTGATCCAGCCACGGCAAAACGTTACCGCAAAATGTTAAGTATGGGCGGTTCGCAATTGGGAATGGATTTATACAAAGGATTCAGAGGTTCTGAACCAGAAATTGAACCATTATTAAAGAAAAAAGGGTTTAAATAATACCTCTTTTTTTACAATATAGTATTACATAAAAAATCTCTTAGAAATAAAACTCTAAGAGATTTTTTCATATCAGTTTTTCCTATCCGTCAAATACTCCTTTACAAGTTTCGCCTCCACAAAGAGATCTATCACTATTACAATACTCATTGCGAGTTCCTGTATTACAACAACCTGTTCCGCCTTGGCATGGCGCTTCACAACTAACTCCTCCAACTAAAGAATTAGAATGCAAATTACTAATCATGTGATGCTTTAATGCTAACTTTTTAAATGTTCTTTTTTTCATAATAATATATTTATTTATCATAAAATTATTGATACAATATTAAAACTTGCAGTATTTATGATTGCTTCTTGTACGTTTGTATACACTAGGACACATTCACATCTTTTTACGGTGAAATATTTCCATAAAAAAAAAGCCTGAACGTAATGTTCAGGCTTTTTTAATTTTTCAGAATCTTGAATTATGCTTCGAAAGGTTCGATTGACACGTAAGATCTGTTGTTTGATTTCTTTGTGAATTTCACAAGACCGTCTACTTTAGCATGTAATGTATGGTCTTTTCCCATATATACATTTTCTCCTGGATTGTGAGTAGTACCTCTTTGTCTAACGATGATATTACCAGCAATTGCTGCTTGTCCACCAAAAATCTTAACTCCTAATCGTTTCGATTCTGATTCTCTACCGTTTTTCGAACTACCAACTCCTTTTTTGTGAGCCATCTTAGTAAGGTTTTAAATTGTTATACTTAAGTGATATTGCAATTATGCTTTACCACCATCTAATTCATCTTGCCATTTCTTTAACTCATCCCACTTACCATCAGCAGCTAATTGAGCTTGTGCTGGCCAAGTATCTGTTACGTGTTTTCCACGAACAGTTGCGATGATTTCAGAAATTTTTGCTGCTTCAGTTTTCGCTAATTCAGCGAATGTTGAAATTCCAGCTTCTACTAAAGTTGATGCAATTTTAGGACCAATTCCTTCAATTTTCTTTAAATCATCTGCTTTAGCTGTTGCTTTCTTAGCTGCAGGCTTTGCTGCTGCTGGTTTAGCTTCTTCTTTCTTTGGTGCTGCTTTCTTAGCTCCAGAAGCTACAATGTTTTCAATAACAATTTCTGTTAAAGACTGACGGTGACCATTCTTAACACGGTAACCTTTACGTCTTTTTTTCTTGAAAACAATCACTTTATCACCTTTAAGGTGCTTTAAAACTTTTGCCTCTACTGCGGCTCCGTTTATAGCTGGGGCGCCAATAGTAACTTGTCCGTTGTCGTCTAATAAAAGAACATTGTCGAAAGTAACTTTCTTTCCTTCTTCTACTGCCAAACGATGAACAAATACTTTTTGATCTTTTGCAACTTTAAATTGCTGCCCTGCCATCTCTACAATTGCATACATAGCGTATCGTTTAATTAATTAATTTTATCCAAAAATGGACGCAAATATACATCTAATTAATTAATCTACAAACACTTCTATTATAGTTTATTGCTAATATTCCAACTTGGTTTAAATTTTTGCATAAATAACAGGCTCAAAACGACTGTAGAAGCAAAGCCTTCTATCAAAATAACGAACAATAAAAGTCCTGGTTCTGTAGCAACACTGCCTAAACTCATTTCCATTATTTTTTCGCCAAATGCTACATCAATATGAAATATATAAATTGCCATAAAAAAGGCAAAAACTATAGTTGCAATAAATCCTGAAAAGATTCCTGCTTTAAATCCTTCAAAATAATTAAAGTTAACTCCGCTTTCCTTTTTTACGTTTTTAATAATTTTATAAATCCCAAAAGCAACAATAACACCATTAAACAAACGCAACCAAGGATTTTCATGCAGTCCGAACATTCGTACAATTAAGAAATACGAAATAAGTGCCAAAGCTAATAAACCGCCATATTTTATTATTTTCTTTTCCATAATACCTAAAGTTTTTCGGTTAGTAATCAACTGATATTCTTTAAGATACGAAAAAATGGTGACTTACTAAAATAATCATAAATTTGACTGTTTACTTGTATGATGTAACAATTTTACAGAACTTGCGTCTCATCAAAAATAACTAAAAGTCAAAAAAGATTAATGCAATGAAAAAAAGACTATTTTCAATAGCTTCTTTATTGCTTGTAGGGTTTATTGCCCAAGCACAAGAAGTTAAGTTTGAAGAATACGATTTAGACAACGGTCTGCACGTAATTCTTCATCAAGACAACTCCGCTCCAGTAGTTACAACAGCAGTAATGTATGATGTTGGAGGAAAAGATTTAGGAGGAAACAACAATCCTAAACGTACTGGTTTTGCTCACTTTTTTGAGCATCTTTTATTTGAAGGAACTAAAAATATTGACCGCGGACAGTGGTTTAAAATTGTATCTTCAAACGGTGGAAGCAACAATGCAAACACTTCTAACGATAGAACATACTATTACGAAGTATTTCCTTCTAACAATCTTCAATTAGGTTTATGGATGGAATCAGAACGTATGTTACATCCTGTAATCAACCAAATTGGTGTAGACACGCAAAGTGAGGTTGTAAAAGAAGAAAAAAGACTACGCTATGACAATCAACCTTATGGACAAATACTATTCGTTATAAGTGAAAACATTTTCAAAAAGCATCCATACAAAAACAAAAACATTGGAGAAATGGAGCATTTAGATGCTGCTACTCTGGATGAATTTAAAGCGTACTTCAAAAAATTCTACGTTCCTAACAATGCAACACTTGTTGTAGCTGGCGACATTAATGTTGCTGAGACAAAAAAAATGATTAAAGATTACTTTGGTACTATTCCAAGAGGAAAAGATGTGGTAAGAAACTTTCCAAAAGAAGATGCTATCACAGAACAATCTAGAGTAAAATATGAAGATCCAAACATTCAAATTCCAGCAATTATAGCTGCATACAGAACACCTGGATTTACAACAAAAGATGCTCGTGTTTTGGACATGATTTCTACATATTTAAGTGGTGGAAAAAGTTCTAAACTATACAAGCGTTTGGTAGAAGATAAAAAAATGGCTTTGGCTGTACAAGCATTTAACTTTAGTCAAAAAGATTACGGTACATATGGTATATTTTCACTACCAATAGGAGAAAATACTTTGGATGATTTATTAGCTGAAATTGATGATGAAATTAAGAAGCTTCAAACAGAATTAATTTCTGAGAAAGATTATCAAAAACTTCAGAATAAGTTCGAAAATAACTTCGTAAACTCAAATTCTAGTGTAGAAGGTATTGCTAACTCTTTGGCAAGATTCAATGTAATGTATGGCGACACGAATTTAATCAATACGGAGATTGACATTTACAGATCTGTCACTAGAGAAGAAATAAGAGAAGTAGCGAACAAATATTTAAAAACAAATCAACGTGTGTTAGTAGAGTATTTACCTACTGAAAAAACACAAGAAAAAAAATAAAAAGATAACAGATGAAAACAAAGATATTTTCACTCCTTGTATTGTTTTTAGCATCGCTAACAATGCAAGCTCAAATAGATAGATCTGTACAGCCAAAACCAGGTCCAGCGCCAAAAGTTAATATTGGAAAGCCAACTACTTTTACTTTAAAGAATGGATTAACGGTAATGATTGTTGAAAACAACAAATTACCTCGTGTTTCTGCAACATTAACTATTGACAATCCATTAATTGTTGAAGGAAAAAAAGCAGGAGTTACTAGCTTAGTAGGTTCTTTATTAGGTAGTGGTTCTACTTCAATCTCTAAAGATGATTTTAACGAAGAAGTTGACTACTTAGGAGCTTCTTTAAATTTTGGTTCTCAGAGTGCTTCTGCACGTTCACTTTCAAAATATTTCCCAAGAATTATGGAATTAATGGCAGATGCTGCTTTGAATCCTAATTTCACGAAAGAAGATTTAGAAGCTGAAAGAGCTAAAATTTTAGAAGGCTTAAAATCTGACAAGAAAAATGTGAGCGCTGTCGCTGGAAGAGTTCAGTCTGTATTAGCATACGGTATAGATCACCCTTATGGAGAATTTGTTACTGAAGAAACTATCAATAGTGTAACACTTGATGATGTAAAAGCTTTTCACGGTAAATATTTCAAACCAGATAATGCATACTTAATTATTATCGGAGACGTAAAAGCTAGAGACGCTAAAAAATTAGTAAAGAAGCTTTTTAAGAAATGGGAAAAAGGAGCTATTGTTGCTGATACATTTAGTACTGCATCAAACCCAAATGCTACAGAAGTAAACTTCATCAACATGGGGAATGCTGTACAATCTGAATTAAGTGTTCAGAACACAGTAAATTTAACAATGAAGGATGACGACTACTTCCCTGTTTTAATTGCTAACAACATCTTAGGTGGTGGTGGAGAAGCACGTTTATTCAATAACTTACGTGAAGACAAAAAATTCACTTATGGTTCATACTCTAGTATTGGAAACAATAAAAAAACAATTTCTACTTTTAGAGCTACAGCAAGTGTACGTAACGCTGTAACTGATAGCGCAGTTGTAGAAATCTTAAAAGAGATTAAAAGTATTTCTACAGAGTTAGTTTCTGATGAAGAATTAAAGAATGTAAAAGCTAAATATGTTGGTAGATTTGTAACTGGAATTGAACGTCCTTCAACAATTGCTACCTATGCATTAAGCATTATTACACAAGATCTTCCTAAAGATTTCTACGAAACATACTTAGAAAAAATCGAAGCAGTTACAAAAGAAGATGTATTAAGAGCTGCTAAAAAATATTTCTTAAATGACAAACTACGTATTGTAGTAACTGGAAAAGGAAGTGAAGTTATTGATGCACTAGAAAATTTATCTTTTGGAGGAAAAAAGATTCCTGTTAAGTTTTACGATCAATACGGAGCACCAACAAAAAAGCCTGTATTCAAAAAACCAATTCCTGCTGGAGTTACTGCACAAACTGTAATTGACAACTATATCAATGCTATTGGTGGAAAAGATAAATTAATGACTGTAAGCACGCTTGTGCAAGAAATGGGCGCATCTTTCCAAGGAATGGACATGTCTATGGTGATGAAGCAAAAAAATCCAAATATGTTATCTGTTGATGTTAGCATTGCTGGAATGGGAAGTGTAAACAAACAAGTTTTTGATGGTGAAACAGGATACATGGCGGGTCAAGGTCAAAAAGCCGACATGCCAGCTGAAATGTTAGCTGATATGAAATCTAGAAAAGGATTGTTTGCAGAATTATATTATGATAGTAGCAAACTTACTTTAAAAGGAATTGAATCTGTTGATGGAAAAGATGCATATGCTGTTGTTATTGAAAAAGCAACTGGAGAAAAAACAACAAACTTTTATGATGTAAAAACTGGACTTAAAGTCAAAGAAACTAGCATGGTAAAAGGACAAGGAGGACAAGAAGTTCCTCAAGATCGTTTCTTTAGTGATTACACAGAAGTAGATGGAATAAAAATTCCTCATGGAATGGTTGTTCCTGCTGGAGGACAAAAAATAGAATTCTCTGTAATTTCAGTTAAGGTAAATGCGCCTTTAACAAAAGCTGATTTTCAATAGATAGAATCAAATAGTATATTAAAGAAGCCGGAAGTAATTCACTTTCGGCTTTTTTATGAGAATTAATCTTCGGTTTTCTTTGCTTTCTTATTCACTAAATACACACCTAGCAGAATAATAAATCCACCTAAGAATTGATATATACTAAATTTCTCACCTGCAAAAACGCCCCAAAATATTGCAATAATTGGCATTGTATATGTCACTGAAGAAGCAAAAACTGGACTCGAAATTTGAACCAATCTGCTATAAATAACTTTCGCAATAGCGGTTCCGAATAAAGATAAAATAACTACATAACCCAAAGCAATTTGCATGGCTTCATTATCTAGGATTTGATTAAAAAAACCTGTAAATATCAAAATCAATATCGCTGGAATGATGATGATGACAAAGTTCCCTGTCACTATTGCCAACGCGTTTACATCATTCAAATACTTTTTAATCATATTCACATTCAAACCATAACCAATAGTTGCCAATAGTACAAAAGCGCTGTACCAATAATTTTGACTCTCATGAAAAGTTGCACCCGCAAAAATCAGTACCAATGCACCAACCAAACCGATCAACACACCTAAAATTTGTCTTTTAGAAACTGCTACTCCAAAAAATAATATTCCGAAAACAATTGTATGTAAAGGCACCAGCGAATTTAGCATACTTGTTACAGCACTATCTAACTGTTCTTGTGCTAATGCAAATAAAAACACAGGAAATAATGATCCAGCCATCGCTGTCCAAAAAATCCATTTCCACTGTGGACGCTTAATGAGTTTTACTTTATTCAATCCAACAGAAAACAAAAAAATAGCTGTAACAGTTATTCGCAACGCACCTACTTGCACAAAGCCCAATCCTTCTACAGCTTTATCTATGAGAATAAAAGAACTTCCCCAAATTAATGACAGTAAGGCAAGATAAATCCACTTTAATTTTGCATTATCCATAGTTGTATTTCCTAAGACCACACAAAAGTCTGACAATTATTTCTAATATTTCATTCATATTTCCTTAATTTTGTAATGAACTCATAAGCAAAAATTATATTGACATTCAATATAGTTACTAAATAAAATAAGAATGAAAAAAATAGTATTTGTATGCGCAATGGCATTAGCTATTGTAAGTTGTAAAAACAACACTACACCCGAAACAATATCAGTTGACACACAAACGAAAACTGTAAAAAAAGAAACTAGCAAATCAGATCTTGCTGCAAACTACAACAAAGCCGAATTAAAAATTGAAGGAATGAGTTGTGCAATGAGTTGTGCAAAGCGTATCGAAGGCAAATTAGCGGCCATGGAAGGTGTAAAATCTGCTAAGGTAGATTTCGATCAGAAATTAGCAATGGTTGAATACAACGACGAGAAAGTTAATTTAGATGCATTGACAAACACCGTAACTAAAGTTGCTGGCGATTATAAAGTATCGGATATTAAAAACGTAGAAGCATTTTCTAAAAAATGTGGAGCAGATTGTAAAAAAGAATGCTGCACTAAAAAAGGCGAAACAAAAGAAGCTTGTAAAGCCGATTGCAAGAAAAAATGTTGTACAGAGAAAGATGCTAAAAAAGTAGCCTGTGCAGAAGATTGCAAAAAAGAATGCTGCGTTAAAAAAGCGTAAATACCACAAAACATATCACTTACAAAAAGTCGTCACAATTGGCGACTTTTTTTGTGTTTTTACTTGAATATGATTCACTCCTAAACTACCTTTGCAACGTATTATTCTACACGTGAAAACTATTTGGGCACATATCTTTATTTTACTCTACGTAACTGCCATGTTACGCCCTGTAATGCCTTTAGCAAACTATCTGATCAATCAAGATTATATTGCTGAATTTTTATGTATTAATAAAGATAAACCTGAGCTTGAATGTAATGGTAAATGTTATTTGGCAGAACAGTTAAAAAAAGCTTCCGAAGAAAAGGAAAAAAATCTACCTGCTATTGTCATGGAAGAATATCCTATCGGACTTGTATCTTTCATTTCGTTTCAAACTTCAACTAGTACAAAAATAATTACACAAGCAAACTTTAGATACACCAATAACTATGCATTTGCGTATCTAAATTCGGTTTTTCATCCACCAACCTTTAATTCATAACATTAATACTTTTTTTAAACCTTAGCGTCACTTCGAGTGAAATTTCATAGAGATTTTGTATCGAGAAGTACTTCACAGCTAGTATTCTAGCATTTTAGACACTTCTTTACAGCTGTGAGTCATTTCTTTGATTGACGAAACTTGGTATAAATTATTAATGTTTACATAGTACTTTTTCTGCTTTTTTAGATGGTTTCTAAACGATCTGAAAGCACCTATTATGAATTAAAATCAAAACAATTTCGTTGCACATTTTAATACAAAGAATACTGTGTGCAACACTTTTACACCTAACAATACACAGATGAAAAATATACTATCTGCTATCATATTCATAGCAGCAACATTCGCATACGCACAAGAAACGCAAGACACAACTACAAAATGGACTGGAAGCAGACCAGACGGACACGCGCCAATCTCAGTAATGGGCGATCATACACACGGAAAAGGAGAAATTATGTTTAGTTATCGCTATATGTACATGAATATGGAAGACCTGAATCGCGGAAGTGAAAACACAACTTTTGCCGACGCTTTATCAAACTATATGGTAACACCAACAAAAATGCCAATGCAAATGCACATGTTGGGCGCAATGTACGCACCAAGCGACAAAGTAACTTTAATGGTCATGGCAAATTACCTAACAAGTGAAATGGATCATATAACTCGCATGGGCGGAATGTTTACTACGGAAGCTTCTGGTTTGGGAGATACTAAAGTCGCAGCTCTTTACAAGTTCTTCAACAAAGACAGACAGCAATTACACGCACAAATTGGAGTTTCATTGCCAACAGGAAGCATTGATGAGCAAGATGCAACACCAGCTTCTGAGCCAAACCAAGTGCTTCTTCCTTATCCAATGCAAATTGGTAGCGGAACGTTTGATGGTGAATTAGCCGTAACCTATTTAAAACAATGGAATAAATTTTCGTTTGGAACACAAGCAAGAACAACGCTTCGCTTCGGAAAAAACGACAATGACTATCGTTTAGGAAATCGCTACAGCTTGAACAATTGGGCAGCTTTTACAGCAACAAAATGGATCAGTTTTTCTGGAAGAGTTGAAATTGGTGCAATTGACAGAATTGAAGGTGCAAATTCTGTGTTGAATCCTATGATGGTGATTACAGCTGATACACAAAACTCAGGAATGACCTATGCAAATGCAGGACTTGGCTTCAATTTATATGCCTTTAAAGGTTCGTTGAAAAATGTACGTTTCGGATTTGAAGCCTCGTTACCAATTTTTCAAAACATGAACGGAATTCAATTGCGCAACAAAGAAACTTTAACATTTGGATTGCAATATGCGTTCAAATAGTATTCTCTAAGCTTCTTGATAAAAGTCCTCAATCGATTATGATTGAGGGCTTTTTATTTATACGATTAATAACAGTAAACCCCAGGAGGACAAATTGAATGAGATGGACAGAAGCATGAATGGTTTGGATCTATACCGCCCTTTGTTTCCAAAGAATTAAAATCTGTAATCGTTTTTTTAGTAAAAGCAAGGTTTTTGATTCGTGATTTTTTCATGATACTATATTTTTGGTTAATAATGGTAAGAAGGTATGACAACAAATTACGAACCCACTACGGGAACACCGTAATTAACATCTATAAACCAAAAACGCTCGCACCGAGCTTGCCGAAGTGAACAATCCACGAGCAAAGCGAGTTCACTCCTTCCACTCCAACGATTCAATCAACTTTCGAATATCTTTTTTAATATACATAACGGCAGGATAAATAGAATCGTAATTTGGTCGTGCATTAAAGTATAGTGAACCTGTTAAGAAGTGACTTGTACTATCTGTTACATAAAATTGTGCTTGCGAAGCGGCATTTCCTTCCACTTCATACACCATTCCGTATACGCCTTGTTCTTTATTATCATAAATTGTAGGCTCAATATTATCAGCTTTTACAGCATGTTCATACGTTAACTTTTGTACATCTTCAAGCAATTGATTTAAGTTTCCGTTTACTGGTACATACGATAAGTGTAGTGTTCCGTTTAAAGCTGGATATTCTAAGTTAATCCAACAATTTTTCTTCGGATCAATCAGTGCAAGTTCGTTTTTATCAAACGTATACGGACAATCCGATTGCACTTTTGCATACTTTGGTGTTGGATATTGCAAGCGTAGAAAAGCATTTGGTTTTGGCAATACTTCGCCTTCACACGAACTAAAAAGAATACTTACTAATAAAAAGATGCTTGTGTATTTTATAATGTTCATTCTTTCAGAGTTACTTTTACTTGTTTCAATCGTTTATTATCAATTACTTCCACAGTAAACGTATAATTACCAAAGTTTATTTTATCTCGCACTTTTGGAAAACCTCTAAAAATCTCCAACACAAAACCTGCCACCGTTTCCGATTCACCTTTATGTGATTCAAATTCTGAATTGTCTTCCAATCCGATAATCTTATAGAAATCTTTTAAATTGGTTTTTCCTTCAAAGACATAGTTTTTATCGTCTATTTTGGAATAGTGTACATCTTCATCGTCAAACTCGTCACTAATATCACCTACAATTTCTTCAATAACATCTTCCAAAGACACCAAACCTGAAGTTCCTCCATATTCATCAACCACAATTGCCAAATGAATTTTCTTCTCTTGAAATTCGCGTAATAAATCATCTAACTTTTTATTCTCAGGTACAAAATACGCATCGCGCAAAAGCGTTGTCCATTTATAATTTTTCGCATCAATATGTGGAATTAAATCTTTTACATATAAAATTCCCAAAATATCATCCAAACTATCTTTATACACAGGAATTCGTGAGTACCCTTTTTTAGTAATTTCACTCAAAACGGCTTCAAACGTCATGCTTTCTTTCAAGGCAAAAACATCCATTCGTGGCTGCATCACTTGTTTGGTATCTGTATTTCCAAAGGACACAATTCCTTGTAAAATTTTCTGTTCTTCTTTCGTTGTTTCGTCTTCTGAAGTCAATTCTAATGCTTGCGACAACTGATCTACTGAAAGATTGGAACGACGTTTTCCAAGTTTTTTCTGAATTAATCCGGAAACAAAACTCATTGGCATACTAATAGGCGCAAACAATTTATCCAATACATTCAGTGGATATGCCATCATTGCTGAAAACTTATGTTTATTACGACTTGCATATACTTTGGGAAGAATTTCACCAAAAAGTAAAATTAAAAAAGTAACGACTCCAATTTTTATTACCCAACGAAACCATTCTGGAGAGATTTCTGCAAAAAACTTATCACTAAGAGAAGCAAATAATAAAACGGTAGCAATATTAATAAAGTTATTAGCGACTAAAATGGTTCCTAACAACCTTCTTGGTTTTCGAAGTAATTTTGCTGCAAGTCGTAAACTTGCCGAATCAGATTCCTCAGCTTCATTTATTTCGGTTTGTGATAACGAAAACAGTGCTACTTCTGCACCAGAAATTAAGGCAGAGCAAAACAGTAAGACACCAAAAAAAACAATCTTGAAAATATCGAGTCCTTCAATGGACGCTAAAAAGATTAGTAAACTGGGTTCTGGATCCAACATCTAAATGATTAATTATACTTCGATTAAAATGGTAGATCATCATTATCATCAACAGGTGTAGCTTGTGGCGTATGCTGTTGTGGTTGTTGAGCTGGTTGTGCAGCTTGATGATTCGTAGTTGTATTTGCAGAAGGTTTTGTTGCCGCTGCATTGGATTGCGATTCTTGTTTGGTAGACAAAAATGTAAAATCGGTTACTTGAATTTCTGTAGTATAGCGTGTGTTTCCATCTTCGCCTTGCCATTGTCTATTTTTCAAACGACCTTCTACATATATTTTATCTCCTTTACTTAGGTATTTTTCACAAATTTCTGCGGCTTTATTTCGCACAACAACATTGTGCCAATCTGTATTTACAACGCGTTCACCAGTTTGCTTATTTGTGTACGAATCGTTGGTTGCTATCGGAAAACGCCCAATACAACCGCCACCTTCAAAGTAATGCATTTTTACTTCATCGCCCAAGTGCCCTATCAACATTACTTTATTTAGTGTTCCGCTCATTGTTTTAAATTTATGTGTATAATCAAATGTACTAAAAAACCTTTAAAAATTGAATTCTTCAATGAAGTTTCCAATTAGGATTGGTACAGGATATTTTCTAATTTCCTGCAAAAGTATTCCTTTTTTTAAAGTATCAGTAGTTTCTACAATCCAAAATGTAGTATGTAAATGCTGATGTGATAGTTTATGAATCTTTTCCTTCTTATTAAATTGTGTAATAGAATAGTCGTTAATATTTATTAATTTTTCTATTTCGGATTGATACAACTCAATGTTTTCAATTGACTTTTCTGTTTCTAGTAGTGGGAACTGATACAATCCTTGCCAAATTCCTTTTCCTTTGCGTTCCTCCAGAAGCGTCTCTGTTTCGTTTGAAATTACTACAATATAATTGAACCAACGATGTTTTATCTTTGTTTTTTTCAGCTTTACAGGCAACATACCAACACGCTGATTCTTTAAACCTTCGCAACTTTCATTCAATGGACATATAATACAATATGGACTTTGCGGTTTGCATTGCACAGCGCCAAACTCCATAATTGCCTGATTAAAATTTGCAGGATCGTCATGATCTACCACTTCAAAAGCCAATTCTTTAAACTTTTTTACGCCTTCAGTACTATTAATAGGTGTATCAACATCAAAATAGCGAGACAAAACACGGTACACATTTCCATCAACTACGGGCGCAACTTCGTCAAAACAGATAGAAGCAATAGCACTTGCGGTATAATCGCCAACACCTTTTAGCTTTAAAAGTTCCTTATAACTACATGGAAACTGTCCATTATAATTATCTACAATATCTTTTGCAGTGTAATGCAAGTTGCGTGCGCGCGAATAATAACCGAGTCCTTGCCACAACTTTAACACTTGTGATTCTTCGGCTTTCGCCAGATCGTACACTGTTGGAAATGCTTCTGTAAACTTCTCATAATAAGGAAGTCCCTGCGCTACGCGGGTTTGTTGTAACATAATTTCAGACAGCCAAATTCGGTACGGATCTTTGGTTTTTCGCCATGGTAAATCGCGCTTATTTTGGAAATACCAATGTATAATTTCTTTAGAAAAGTTCATCAAATCAAAATAATACGCAAAAATAAATGTTTATATCGTTAAATTTTAATCAATTAGAACATAAATATTATCTAATTAATTATATATTTGCATCCCTTAATTTTATAAAAAATAAATAAAAATATATTAAAATGACGAAAGCGGACATCGTAGCAAAGATTTCAGAAAAACTAGGAATGGAGAAGAGTGAAGTACAGGCAACTGTTGAAACTTTTATGGAAGAAGTGAAGAACTCTTTAGAAGGTGGAGACAATGTTTACTTAAGAGGTTTTGGTAGCTTTATTATCAAAACAAGAGCTGAAAAAACTGGAAGAAACATCTCTAAAAATACAACAATCAAAATTCCTGCACACAACATCCCTGCATTCAAGCCTGCAAAAATCTTTGTTGAAGGAGTAAAAGACAACGTTAAAGTAAAGTAATTAAAAGAATAATTTATTAATTAAAAACATAGAGCATTATGCCAAGTGGTAAAAAAAGAAAAAGACACAAGGTGGCTACGCATAAGCGTAAAAAGAGAAGAAGAGCTAACCGCCACAAGAAGAAGTAGTTTATAATAAACTACTTCTTTGTTTTATAGCTAAAACAAAAAACGTTCTTTGAAAAAAAATTACATATTGAGGTAAGCACTACTGTCTTGTGCTTGCATTCTCTTTGTGTACATTTTATTAGGTAAAAACAATACCTGTGAAAATTGTTTAATCCATCTGTACATTTATGTATGGATAAAAATTAAATCAGAGTGAATAAAGAATTAATAATTAGATCCAATTCCTCTGAAGTTGATTTTGCCTTGCTAAAGGATGGAAAACTTATTGAATTACATAAGGAAGCAGATAATAATGACTTTGCAGTTGGAGACGTATTTCTTGCTAAAATAAGAAAACCCGTTTCAGGACTTAATGCAGCTTTTGTAAACGTAGGCTACGAAAAAGATGCCTTTTTACATTATCATGATTTAGGACCACAACTTCTTTCCTTATTAAAATTTATAAAACGTGTAAGCACAGGTAAATTAAAAGATTATACATTAAAAAACTTTCCGTTTGAAACCAATATTGACAAAAATGGTAGCATCATGGATGCTGTAAAAGCCAATCAATCAATATTAGTTCAAATTGTGAAAGAGCCAATTTCAACCAAAGGTCCTAGAATTAGTTCTGAACTTTCTATTGCTGGTCGATATATTGTACTTGTTCCATTTTCGGAACGTGTTTCCATATCGCAAAAAATAGAAAGCAAGGAAGAAAAGGATCGATTAAAACGTTTGGTACTCAGTATCAAGCCTAAAGGTTTTGGCGTTATTGTACGTACAGTAGCTGAAGGTAAAAAAGTAGCTGAATTGGACCAAGATTTACAAAATTTGTTGACCAAATGGTCTACAATGTGTAAAAAATTGTATAAAGCTGAGCATCCTTCGAAAGTATTAAGTGAAATGAACAAAGCCTCTTCTATTTTAAGAGACATATTTAATGAGTCATTCACAGGAATTCAAGTCGATGATGAAGATCTTTATTACGAGATTAAAGAATACGTGCAGAAGATTGCACCAAAAAAAGAGTCTATTGTAAAATTGTACCAATCTAAAGTTCCACCCTTTGAAAAATATGGTGTAGAACGACAAATTAAAACCTCTTTTGGAAAAACAGTTTCCATGAGTAAAGGCGCTTATTTAGTAATAGAACACACTGAAGCATTACATGTTATTGATGTAAACAGTGGAAACCGTTCTAACAAAGCCAAAACACAAGAGGACACTGCATTAGAAGTCAACATGATTGCCGCAAAAGAAATTGCTAGGCAACTCCGTTTACGAGATATGGGAGGAATCATCGTAATCGACTTTATCGATATGACCAATGCAGATCACCGCAGAACTCTATTTGATCATTTGAAGACAGAAATGAAAGATGATAGAGCGAAACATAAAATATTACCTCCAAGTAAATTTGGTTTGGTACAAATTACGCGACAAAGAGTACGACCAGAAGTAAATATTAAGACACGAGAAGTAAATCCGAATGGAAGTGGTAGCGAAGTGGAAGCTCCAATACTTATCGTTGATAAAATTACAACTGATCTAGAAAGAATTTTAGCCAATAAAGATGGCTATAACGGAGTTACGTTAAACACGCATCCTTTTATTGCGGCGTATCTCACAAAAGGATTTCCATCCATCCGTTTTAAGTGGTATATGAATCATAAAAAATGGGTAAAAATATTACCAAGAGATGCTTACACGTATCTAGAATATCGTTTTAAAGATAAAAACGATGAAGTTTATAAATAACAAAAAGCGACCATCACTGGTCGCTTTTTTTGTTTGTGGTTGTTATTTACCTTTATAACATATTATGAATATATTTTAATATCTTATTAGAAATTTTACTTGTAATCTATTATTAATGTAATGAGTTAGATTAGAATTAGAAATTTTGAACCTATACGCAAAGGCTTGGAGGAAAATGTAGATTGAAAAAAATCTAACCTACCGAAAATCTAGTGAAATCAAGGGTTATAGAAAACGTTACTCAGAATTAAAAGCGAATGCAAAATAATTTTAAATCATATCGAATTTGTCAAATAGCCGTTTCCTTATTTACCGAAGTTGGGTTTGACGAAACATCAATGATTGATATTGCAGAAAAAGCTGCAATACCAGAAGTCGAATTGTATTCCTACTTTGGTCACAAAAACGATATCATTTTATTCTTTTTTCAAAGCATTAATTCAGACTGGCAGATAGCAGTTGATAATATTTCTTCAAAAAAAATAGCAAATCGATTTGAGGAGGCACTGATGCTAAAGGTTAAACTTATAACACCTTACGTTGGTTTTTTAAATCAAATATTAGGATTGCTAATCCAAAGTTCAAAAATTGGTGTAAAAGCTTCAAGAACTTCACACATTCGAGCTATCGGAATGCAAACGATGCAATCTATAATAGATGGATCAACCAACGGAAAGAAAACACAAAAAAAGGTTCCCCAACTTCCATCAATGATGTATTTCGCGCATTGGGCGGTTTTATTCACTCACATGCAAACAGAAGATAACGAAAAGGTTACTACCTTAATAAAATTGTTATCCAAATCACTAAAACATTCTAAGAACTTTGCTCTAATTAAAAAGCTATTTCCAGTGTTCGATGAATTAGGGAAAATTACTGAGGATTTACTTAATGTGAATACTAAGTCGAAGCATACATTAGATAAGGAAATTTTAAAAGTAATCTTCAACAATCGGAAAGCAACCAATCTCGAAAAACAATGTGAATTAAACCAATGCCCTACTTGTTTTGAGGTACATGAACATGCTGTGAATTTCTTTACCAGTCAAAACAAACCCATTCATTTTATTCTGCCTGCATTCCCAGCGAAGTCACCAAACCGATCAAAAACAATCGGAAAAACACCAGATCTTGGAGAAGAAATAGCATTAAAAACGTTGGCGTCAATGTGTGCCGAGATTGAAAGCATTTATGATCCTGGTGCTCAAATAACAATCTGTTCGGATGGTCGAATTTTTTCTGAACTCGTTGGAGTTTCTGACCACGATGTTACGGAATATGTTCAGGCTGTTTCTGATATGATTGCCCAACATGGAATAAAAAACATCAATGTTTTAAATCTCGAAGATTTCTGTGAAGGCGAAGACTTTGAAGAAATGAGAAAGAACTTACTGACTGAATACGCTGAAGATATAGAAAATTTAAAATCTAAGATTAAAACTAAGCCAGATGCATTAAGTTTGTTTAATGGGATGCATCGATTTATAACAGAAGATCGTCTTGGAATTGACAAAGACAAATCAAAAACGCGCGTAAAAGAAGAATCAAAACTAATCGCAATTAAAGTCATTCAACACAGCAATGCTTGGACTCGATTCTTGGCGAATGTTTATCCCGAAGCTATTCGGTTGTCTATTCATCCGTATCCTGCACATCACAAAAAAATAGGGATTCAACTAACGAAAGCTGAAGACAATTGGTTAACTCCTTGGCATGGAGTTATTACATTACAAAAAAATGACTACTTGTTGATGAAAAAAAGCAAAGCCGAAGAAATTGGAGCAACGCTAATTTACAATAATGATATTCCGTATTATTATTCCCTAAACGAAGACTAATGGAGTATTCAATTGAAAAAATCGTTCCATTTGGTGTGCTTATCACCAATACCAAAAACACAGGTTCTATTGAACAATTTGACAAAGAACAACTTTACCGTTGGATTTCCGAATACAAGGTAGTTCTCTTTCGTGGCTACACACAACTACCCAAACAAAAATTGGCTTTATTTGGACAACGATTGGGAAAACCATTGCAATGGCCATTCGGATCGATTAACGAGTTAAAATTTAAACCAGATACTAAGAATTATATTTTCACAAATCACAAGGTTCCTGTTCATTGGGATGGTGCATTTAGAGGTACCATTCCGCATATTATACTTTTTCAATGCATCACAGCTCCAAAAAAGGAAGATTTTGGAGGAACAACATTTGTAAATACAGAAAAGATATTAGCGAATGCTAGTCAGGCGCAACTCGACGAATGGGAAAAGATTTCGATAACTTATACCACTGAAAAATTGGCGCATTATGGAGGTGAAATCACGCAGAAATTCATTGCCAAACATGAGGTTGAAGGTCAAAAGGTAATCAGGTATGCAGAAGTTGTTGATGACATTAACCCTGTGCAATTGTCTGTTCATGGCCTTGATACTAAAACGTTCGATACATTTGAATCTGAGATTGAACACCTTTTGTATAGTCCTGAAAACTTATACACGCACAGATGGGAAGATGGAGATCTCGTTTTAGCTGATAATCATGCTCTTTTGCACGGACGAGAAGCTTATAAAAAGCAGAACGAACGTCATATTCAGCGAATCAACATCTTACACAGACCAAAAAATTCATTAAAAAGAATCATAGAAAACAGCCTAACAATAAGAAGAAAAGAATTCTTTGTTGCGGAACTCCCTATATTTATTATTCCTTTATTATTGAGTATTACAGCTTGGAATGACTTCCTTAAACCCAGTTTATATTTAGGAATGATTGCCATATTTATGTTATTCAATATTGGTGATATGATTAATTGTTATGCTGATTACAAATTAGACTCAATCTACAAGAGCCATCTATCGAATGCAGTATATGAGCTTGGAAAAAAAAATGTGAAATGGCAAATTATTGTATCTGGAATAGTAGCGTTGGTGCTCACAACTATAATCGCGATTTCTACAAACCAATTGTATTTAATACCCTTTACACTTTTTGGAACTTTTATGGGGCTTCAATATTCGATCAAACCATTTAAATTTAAATCCAGCGGAATGTTCCAGTTCTTCTGTCTTTGGGCAATTATTTTTTCTGGTCCAATGGTATATATTGCGATTATTACATCTGGACTTCCTAGTCTGGTTTACTTTCTAATATTTACCTTTTATGGTTTTCATCAAATGGGGATTATTTTATTAAATACTGCAGAAGATTATCCAGAAGATTTGAGCGATAACCTCAATACAGTTATCGTCAGATTAGGTCTGCATCGATCTATGAAAATCGCTTTTAATATTGTTTTGTTCTCTGGAATTATTCTTAAAGCTTGTATGATTTATTTATTCTACGAACTCTCTGTGCCAATTTACATATATGTATCTATTCTGATTTTTAGTGTTGGATGGTTAAAAATCGTCACAGAATATAAAACTATTGTCACTAAGTTAACTACGCTTTCTGTGGATGATGCCGTTAAGGAAATTAAGAAAAATGGTATGAAAGTTCCTGAATGGCTCAAATTAGGAGCCTATACATTTCTAGTTCCAATTATCACTTATTTTTTATGGAAAATACTCTAGACACATATGATTGCATAATTATTGGTGGAGGTATCGCAGGCTTATCGCTATCAATACAACTATCTATAAAACAGCGAAATGTGTTATTAATTGAGAAAGGAAATTATCCGTCTCATAAAGTTTGTGGAGAATATATTTCGAATGAAAGTATTTCTTTTTTAAATGGATTGGGTTTAGAGGAAGTCCTTGCTGATTCTCCTAAAATAGATCGTTTATTCTTAAGTTCTCCATCCGGAATTAGCGTACGAAGAAAATTGGATATTGGCGGAATAGGAATATCTAGATATAAGCTAGATTATGAACTTTATCTACAAGCGAAAAAAACCGGAGTGGATATCAAGACCGATACAAAAGTGACTAATATAACACGAGAAGGACATGGTGCATATAGTGTTGAAACATCAAAGCAATCTTATCAGACATCGATTGTGATTGGCGCATTCGGAAAAAACTCTTCTATTGATAAGGTTCTTGGTCTTAATTATAAAGCGAAAAACAAGAAAAACCTATATGTTGCGGTCAAATATCATATCAAAGCAGATTTTGATACGTCTGTAGTAGAAATGCATAATTTCGAAGGAGGTTATTGTGGAATTTCATCTATTGAAGACGACAAGATTAATTTGAGTTACATAACTAAGGCTTCAGCGATTAAAAAATTTGGAAGTATTGAAAAAATGGAAAAGCATGTTTTATCAAAAAACCCACATCTAAGAAAATATTTTGAAGATGCAACGTTTCTTTTTAAATCTCCTTTAACCATATCGCATCTACATTTTGGCACAAAAAAAACAGTTGTAAACGATATTATTATGATTGGCGATTCTGCTGGAAATATTGCACCACTTAGCGGGAACGGAATGAGTATAGCTTTGAAAAGTTCGCAGTTAGCTTTCAATGAAATTGAGCGCTATTTTAATTCTAAAATCTCGTATAAAAAAATGACTGATTCATATAATGAGCAGTATAACATTTTTTTTAAGAACAGAATCAGTCATGCTAAGTTTATTAATTTATTTTTCTTAAGCCCTTTCTTTTCGAATATAGCTTTCGCGTTCTTGAAAATTTTCCCAAAGCCTATTGATTGGATGAGCAAAAAAATACGAGGAGATCATTTTTAATTGTAATTATAATCTGCTGCTATTTTTACTACTATTATTAAAATAACATATCCCATTCAAGAAACGGGTTAAAATATTACCAAGAGATGCTTACACGTATCTAGAATATCGTTTAAAGATAAAGACGATAAAGTTTATAAATAATAAAAGCGACCAGTGATGGTCGATTTTTTTGTTCCTAACGTGAATTTCAAACTCGTATTAACTTTTCTGTTTCTATTTTTTCACC
Source organism: Kordia sp. (assembly GCF_050633145.1). Lineage (GTDB taxonomy): Bacteria > Bacteroidota > Bacteroidia > Flavobacteriales > Flavobacteriaceae > Kordia. The sequence continues at coordinate 23,297 of NZ_JBOEFY010000037.1, forward strand.
ACGAATTCACGAATATTTTTCGGTTTGTTTCAAAGCAAAATTATTACTACTTAGAAACAGATCACTTCGTCATGCTTCCTCGTAATGACGTTTCAAAAAATCTCAATTCTCATATCTCAATACTAACAGCTATCTTTACACCATGAAACAACAAAACCTACTATTACTACACGGCGCTTTAGGAAGTGAAGCCCAACTCAAACCATTACAAGAACTCTTATCTAACGACTTTAATGTACATACTGTAAACTTTGAAGGTCACGGCGGACGCACTTCAGATGATGAATTTGATATGGAACGATTTGCCGAAAATGTTGTTGAGGAGCTTCAAACACTAGGAATTTCCCAAACACATATTTTTGGGTATAGCATGGGCGGTTATGTTGCGTTAACTCTTGCTAAGAAATATCCAGAAATGGTAGAAAGCATTGTAACGCTTGGCACAAAGTTTAATTGGAATTTAGAAAGCGCACAAAAAGAAGTCAAAATGTTGAATCCAGAGAAAATTGAAGAAAAAGTGCCTGCGTTTGCAAAACGTCTTCATGAATTGCATCAACCAAATGACTGGAAAAAAGTGATGCAAAAAACAGCCGAAATGATGCTATCCTTAGCGAATGGCAAAAGATTAACTGATTCAGATTTACAACACATTCAACATAAAGTACTGATCGGAATTGGATCTCTAGACACTATGGTTACGATTGAAGAATCTGAAAATGCAGCAGCTCAATTACCAAACGGAATTATACAAATTATTGAAGCTGTAAAACATCCGATTGAAAAAGTAGATACAAATGTGTTGACAACTGTTATTCGAAAATTTATTGCTTAATTCTAACCTGTGAAATCACAATTATTTACATATTTAAATCGTTACGTATCTTTTGAATCTGAAGAAATTGACTTGATATTCAATTCACTTTCACAAAAAACATTTCACAAAAAAGAATTCTTATTAGCCCAATATCAGGTTTGTAAACATCGCTTTTTTATTCTTGAAGGTTTGGTTCGTTACTATAAAACCGACAGCGATGGCAATGAAAATATAAGTCTCTTCGGAATTGAAAATTGGTGGATTACAAATTTAGATAGTTTTATAAACGAAGTTCCTTCACACAATGCAATTCAGGCAGTTGAGAACACAACTGTGTTATATATTTCAAAGAGCGATCTAGAGTTGTTGTATGAAAAAGTTCCAAAACTCGAACGCGCGTTTCGAATCATCACAGAAAAAACACTGATTGCTATTCAACGAAAAGATGAGATTTACATGAAACAAAATAGCAAAGAACGTTATTACAGTCTTGTAGATACGATTCCAAATTTTGCCCAACGCGTTCCGCAATATATGATTGCTTCCTATTTAGATATTACGCCCGAATATTTAAGTGAAATCCGAAAAAACAGGTAAATTCATGACTTTCTTAAGATACCTTAAGAAGTTTCAAGCGTGTTCCAAGGTAGTTTTGTAGAAACTATAAATCATACAACATGGAACGAATTTCATACGGAGATATTCCCAAAGGAATGTTTGAACATTTACAAAAGATAGAAGTATATATTAAAGAATCTTCTATAGACAATCAGCTTTTAGAACTTATTAAATTACGTGTTTCACAAAAAAATGGTTGTGCCTATTGCGTAGATATGCATCACAAAGAATTAAAGAAAACTGGAGAAACAGAATTGCGACTTTCTTCTTTGTGTGTTTGGGAAGAAACACCTTATTTTTCTGAAAAAGAACGCACAGTATTAACTTTTGCTGATACGCTAACAAAACTACAACGAACTCCTATTCCGGATGCAGTATACAATTCGTTATTACAGTTTTTTGATAAGAAAGAGATTTGCATACTTACACTCGCCATCACACAAATAAATACTTGGAATCGATTGATGAAAACATTTTTATTTACGCCAGGGAATTATGTAGCAACTTAATAGAAGAACGACCAAATTTGGTCGTTTTTTTTAGTAGTATTGATGAATAAACTTTTTATCAAGTTGAATATGACGAAATCAGGAATACATATCACAGATTCCGAATTAATTTTTACCGCTTTTCCTTCTAAGGGAATTGGACTAGCAAACATATTATATAAAAGTCTACTCACTAATAGAAAGCCATCGTTTACTCATTAGCATTTTTCTAAAGAATTAAATTGAGCTATTTTTAAGCATAAAAGTTACCAAAACCAATACTCATGAAAAATACCATTACATTTTTATGCGCACTATTCATCCTCAATATTAGTTTCGCGCAAAGCGACACAAAAGCAGCTTTTACCTTTGACAAAAAGTATTTCGAAGCAGTTGATACATGGGCAGTTTTTCCTAAAAAAGAAAAAGATACTACCTATATCATGGCATTCATCTATATAGATGAAGAAGCAGGTTTTACCATGAAGTATCAAAGTAATATTTTAATAACTCCTGAAGGGTTAAAAAATAAACCTGTACTCGATGACAATACAAATATGATAGCCAGATTAACACCAAATACAATTGATGTTGCCATTTTAACACCTCAGCAAGTGACAGCGCTTGGCTTACCCGAACAACCTGATTGGCTAAAAATATATAAACAAGACGCTGAAAAAGTCTCCTATCTAAAAAATATAGGATATCACTACAATCATGTGGGCGCAAGTAAATTGGCATTAATTCCTTTACTAAAAGCCTATGAGAAAGAACCGCATTACAATGGTTTGGAATTTGAATTGTCATACGCATACAATGCAATTGGGCAGTTTGAAAAGGCAATTACAATCTTAGAAAAAGCAATTCACAACAATCCTAATAATTACTATTTCTTCCGCGAATTAGGTTTTTCTTATAAAAATTTAAATCGTGTTGAAGATGCAGAACGTATTTATAAAAAAGGAATTTCTATTTCGGATAATGATTTTGAAAAAAGTGAAATGGCAGTAAATATGGCGCAAACATATTTCCAACTTCGCAACAAAACTAAGTTTGACGAATGGGCAAAATTAACTCGAAAGTATGCTGAAAAAGATTCTCGGTACGCGAAGTTTATTGATTCTTTTGAAAGTAATTGGGATAAGAAGTAACTTCACGCAAAAAATACAGTACATGCTTTTTTTAGTCCAATCGAATATTTATTTTGACCCAGATCATGAGCGTGTATGTGTTTGAGAAATTTCAAACTACTTACTAAAAACAAGCGAGTTCTTAGTATTTTTACACGAATTAAAAATTACTCATGAAATTACTTTGTTCTTGGTCTGGCGGAAAAGATTCTTGTTACGCACTCATGCAAATGCAACAGCAACCAATTGTATTGTTGAACGCTTTGAATGAAAACGGTGAAATTAGTCGATCGCACGGACTTTCAAAAGCATTGCTACACGCGCAAGCTGATGCTTTAGGAACTTCTATTGACTTTATCTCCGCTACTTGGAGTGATTACACAAACAAATTTATTGGCAAGCTTAAAACGCTTGCAAATCAATATGAATTAACCGATGCTGTTTTTGGTGATATTGATATAGAATCGCATCGTGAATGGGAAGAAAAAGTCTGCAAAGCCGCAAATATTACCTGTAATTTACCGCTCTGGCAACAAGATCGAAAAACACTTGTTATAGAAATGATTGACGCAGGAATTGTTGCCATGATTGTTTCCTGTAATGACGATTTAGGACCGGAGTTTTTAGGTAGAATTATCAATCATGAAACACTGGAATTACTAGAAGAAAAAGGCGTAGATGTTTGTGGCGAGAATGGCGAATTTCACACCGTTGTTTTAGATTGTCCATTGTTCAATAAACCTATAGAAGTTATTCAAGGCGAAAAGCTTCATAATGGAACTGGTTATCATTTTTTAGAATTATCGCTTAAAAATTAATAGATGAAAGATTGTATACAACTCAAAGATGTTACCTTAGAAAACTTACAAAAAGTAGTAACATATCTTGTCAATGAAATGAAGATTGAAGCTGCTGAAATATACAAAAGCAATAACAATTCAGACTTTATCATAACTTTCCCAAATGGCATTTCTAATGAGTTATTTATCTTTTTTTATTGTGCGCTTATGGCACACGATTTAGCAAATTCAAGAGATCTTTTAGGATGGTTTTTTGCGAATGATGATTTGACAAAACCGAATGCAAAAGGAAATGATTTTGGTAAATTTAAAAGCAGTTTTTTCTCAAAACGCATCATGATGACGCCAAATGGAGATGAAAAAGGAAATTTTCACCAACATGGAATCATTGAAACTGGCGTAGAAATTCATTTTGGAATGGATGGAACATATAAGGTTCAAAAAGAAACTCAATTAATCTATATGCAACCTATTAATAACCTAGATACTTATACTAAAATTGATACTATTGAAAAAACAGTTGTAGAAGCAAAAGGTTTTTTTGCTTCTTTAAAAAGTTTGTTTGGGTTCTAAATTCCTATGTCACCTAACGCGTAATTTTCTTCGTCAACGAACCTTTTTCTGTATCAATAATTACTAAATACATACCTGAGGCTTGTTCTCGTAAAGAAATTTTTTGATTCATATCTGTGATTGCTCCAACCAATTGTCCTAGCATCGAATATACTTTTACACTATTGATAACCGTTCGCGTACGTTGTTTGATTTCTATTTCTTTATTGTTGTTTAAATATACCGCAAGCGCATCTTCTGCAATAACTTCTTCTTCTACACTTAAAATTGTATTGATAAATTGCAACTGAAATCTATCTGCAAAAATACCATCTGTCGTTTCAAATGTATAAGGAGCTAATTTTAAATTGTGTGTAATGTTTAATTCTAAATCTTTCAGATACACCTCAACAACACTTGTGTTTAAGATTCCTTCTATTTGATCGATACTAATAGTAATATCGCCCAATACAGCCGAATCATATCCTAAAGGAACAACGTCAGTATCTACAAATGCTGGTCGTCCTTGAATTCCGTATTGATGCGCATCATCTTTTGAATAGAATCGCAAATAGTTTGAACCATTCAATCGAATTCCATCATACAATCGATCTTTTTGTAATGTAGCATCATCAAAGAAACCGATTAACAATTGACTAAACGCGCCATCTGCATTTGTGAGATTCAACCAAATCCGATCACGTTCTTCGATAGATTCGGTTGTACTTTCAGCATTGCTTGGTCTGTAAAAATTTGTATTATCATGTGTATTGCTTCGCATGCTATTGTTAAATGTAACCGTTCCAGCAGTAATTGCTTCTATAAAGAAACCTTGCCCAGAAGCAACAAACCCTGTTGGTGCTGTACTTCCACTTGTGGAACCTGTACCAACACCGCCAGAAGCATTATACATTGCATAATCGTCTGTACTGAAATTATATAAATCGGGCCCAGGATTTGACATGGAAGCATCATCAACATGCGTCCAGAAGTATAAGGTTCCTGTAATATTCGTATTTAATGTCACAAAATCGTCTGCGCTTATCGCTGATGGATATGGATTTCCGACAAAGTTCCAATCATCGTCCGTATCCGAAGCATCGGCACTTAAACTAATAGGCGAAGTAACAACACCATTATTTATAGCGCCACTAAATGTAACATTTTCTGTTCTTGGAAAACTTCCTGTAGTTGGTCCCATTGCAGCATACGCAACACCTGGCGTCATTGTATCTCCAGATAAAATATGCGCCCAAACATCATCATTGTCATCAAATTCATCATCGTCTAAATCTTCAAAATTAGCTGCTACATAGCTAAATGTTCTATCTAAACGCCAAGTTCCTAATGCTGTTCCAAAAGTTGTGCTTGCAACTGGCGAAGACCAATAGGTATAATCATACTGCTCAAAAGAAGTTGTAGTTTTTTCAACATTTACAATTCCTGTTCCGTTTAGCGTGACTGTTCCTGAATCGTCTACCATCACTAGTGAACCTTGATGATTTATATTAAGAATTCCTGTATTGTTTACAGTTAAATCGTTTTCGATATCGATATATGTTCCTGCTGGAATTGTAGCAGTAACTCCACTATCAACTGTTAACGAACACACCGTTAAATTACCATGCGTTGTTGTATTATAGGTTCCTGCCAACGTAACTATTCTTGACCTATCGGGAGTTCCATTACTCCAAGTTGAACCATTCCAAGAAGTGACTCCTTCTTCATGTTCTCCTAGATATGGATTTGTGCCCGACACTGGACTTTCTACTTCTGCATCTGTAAATTCAACCCAATCATTAATATCCCATGTTGTAGATGGTCCAGTAGAAACACAAGAATTTCTCACAAAGCATCTGCGATCTCCCCAAGTAGTTCCATCTCCAATAACATCTACTCTATTTGCCCAAGTATTGCTGTCAATACTTGTGGAAATTATCACCAAATCATCTCCACTAAACAGACTTGCTGTAGATGGAAACTCAAACGTAGGATTCCCGTCATACCCAACTTCTCCTGGCGAAGCATAGGCTGGCAATACAGCTGTATCATGCTTGTAACGGCGTACTTCTCCAATTGCCATATCTGTGGATATCAATATATTATTATTGATTGATGGTGAACCTGAATCTGAAGGATCTGCCGAAGCCGGATTGTCTGCATCTAAATTATTTAAAACTACAATATAATACGTATTGGCTGGGATTATAGCTCCGCTTACGTTTTTTACTTCAATCCATTTATCTGTAGAAGCGCCTTCATAATATTGTGTAATCATGATATCACTAGAACCAGCACCATCATTGTCTGTAATTGTTAGTGTATGCGTCGAATTTGTTCCTATAGAAGGCGTAGTTCCTCCAGAAACATTTTGTAAGTTTAAAATAACCGTTTCACTAGGTTCTGTTACCGCATCATCATTTGAGATAAAGATAGACACACATTGGTTTGTTGATGATCCTGCTGGAAATGTTAGCGTTACTGGAAACGAGATTGCAGCTGGCGATCCTGCACCATCATCGTAATCTGTTCCATTGGTTGCAGTACTTGCGCCATCAAGTGCAACTTCAACCGTTGTTGCTGTAGAACCACTAGGATTCGTAATTGCAACACATACATCGATGGTAACTCCATCTTCCGCTAGTGTTGAGGTAGTACTTACAAATTCTACCTGCGTGCTTGCACATGGAGATAGTAATGAGTTTGTTCCTGGCGATCCACCAATAGTGACTTCTTGCCAATTGGTTCCTGTATCAGAATTGTCCATTGAAACATCAACTACATGTAGAGAAGCATCATTTCCATTTCCTCCGTCGCCACTTGCATAGGTTACTACATCGGCAACTGTAGTTCCGTCTGCGGCAAATAGTGTAATTGTATCTGTTGAGTTTACTAAATTGTTTGTGCTATTTGTACTAGCATCTTCTCCTTCATCTGGCGTAAAATTACATCCATTATTGTAGGTTCCGTCACCATTACTTCCAAGCGATATTGTGATACAAGCGCCATCTGCTAGTGTTGTGCTTCCTCCAAATGTGTGTTCGGTAACACCACCAACATCAATAATATAAGAGCTTAAGTCTTGTGTGCTTCCAGAAACATTACATATTTCTATCCATTCGTCATCAGTACTCGTAGTATTGTACATGATTTCTGTGATGACCACATCTGCTGTTGGAGGTGCATTTACGTCCAATTGTACAGAATCATTACTCCAAACACCACCAGTTCCTCCATAGGTAAAATTACAACTATTGAGTCGAAAGCGAGAAGCATAGTAATACGTTCCTATTGCCAACCCTGAACCAATTTCTGCTATAAATTCGTCATTATTTCCCGATTGTGTATTAAACGTTGCTACAACCCATGTCCAACCAGCTCCAACACTAGGATCATTATTTGTTGTATTGTAACCAATCCATGCTTCAATTCCTGCACCTGCGCCTGCTGCTTCTGTGACTCCTAATTCAAATGTTTGTGCTGTTACATTAAAAGTATCGCCCACTGTTATTGTTTGTGGTGAAGATGTTGGCGATTGAATATTTGCCGTATCAACAGCATCTGTACATGAAGAAACTACTGTTCCATTTACGATAATATCATTTCCTGAACCTTCAAATCCTCCTGAACCGCCTGTAGATTCTGAAAAACCATATATTCTATATGTAACTGCTGCTGAATTTCCTGTTTGACTTACTGTAAATGTAATTACTTGTGTACTTGTATTATCGACGATAGCCATTTCTGCATCAATATTTGCCGCATAACTATCTAATGAACTTCGCAAAGAAATAGCACTTAGTCCAGTTCCCGAACGTTGTACATTGAAGACCATCGTTGTTACATTGAAATCAAAACCACTGTTAGGTGTGATTGTGAATTCCATATAATCATTTCCTGAGACAGCATTTGCTATACTTGTTGTTGCCCAAGAAGTGGCATTAAATCTATTTCCGTTGTTAGATGCAGTAAGTCCGCTACCTCTAGTTATGGTTGAAGTAGATAGGTTTGCATCGTTTGTATTTGATACCGCTGAAGCTTCGTTTCCTGCTAATCCATTGAAATCAAAGGTTAAAATTTGACCATGACCAATAAAACACATTAGAAAAAAGAAAACGGGGGCTATTTTTTTTTTCATACCGCTACATTTTATAACCCTACTAAGATACTGGATTATCAGCTAATTATCAAGAGTCTAAAAACTTGTTTCTGTAAATAAATAGTTATTCTTTTGTAACCTCGTATGGAAAAAAAGTCTTATTCAATTACCGAAGCCAAAGTAAAACTGCAACAATTTTGCGCTTATCAAGACCGTTGCCATAAAGAAGTTGTTGAAAAATTACAGAAAATAAACATGATTCCTGAAGCTATCGATTTGATTGTAACCGAATTGATTCAAGATAATTTTTTAAATGAGGAACGCTTTGCTAGAAGTTTTGCCAGAGGAAAGTTTAGAATAAAAAAATGGGGGCGTTTACGTATTGTTAGAGAGTTGAAGTTTCGGAATATTTCGAAATATAATATTGATGCAGCGCTGAAAGAAATTGAAGAAGCTGACTATTTAAACACATTGGATGAATTGGCTAGGAAACGTGCTAATGCTGTAAAAGAGACAAATCCGCTTAAGCGAAAAAAGAAAATTGCTGATTATTTATTTTATAGAGGTTGGGAATCGCACTTGGTTTACGAAAAGATCAATGAGTTGGTGAAGTAAGTTTATGAATTAGTGTAATTTTGCACATAACGATCCAGAAAAGAAGAATTTTTATGGCAACACTTACATCTCATATTTCTTCAAATAGTAGAGCATACATGCGATTTATTTTTGCAGCTTTATTTTTAACTATGATTCCTTTAAGATTTTGGAGTATTTATAACCTTGTCTTTTCTAGTCTTATATTTTTTATGCTTGTTTATGATTTATTCAAAAGAAACTATCCTCAAAATCAACTTGAAGCATCTTCATACTATCTATTTTGGATTGTAGCATTTTTAACTATTATCACTAATATTAACTTACGTTATAATTACTTTGATTCTGATTTTAGCTCCTCATTTTTGCATTATCCGATTAAAGAAATTTTAATTATAAAGTCTATAGTTTTTATTATTTCCTTTATTAGATATCGGAGTATTGTAGTCACAAAAACCATTTTAAGTAAACTTTGGCTCGTAACCATGTCTTTACATTTCGCTTTTCTTTTATTAAATTCAACTTACAGTTTTCAAATTATATCTTACAACTTAGCCATTATTTCCGCTATAGAAACTGTACTTATTATTTTTACAGAAAAGGAGTTATTAATATATAAATCGAGTATTTTCGATTTTTTGTGGGATTAAAAATTCTAATAAACAACAAAACAAAGACTTGTGCTTGTCTATCATTAGCGTATTTCTAGATTATTCTTTCGATGCGTTCGTAAAACAGCTTCCTCATTTTTCCAATCAATCCATTTTTGCCCCTTTATTTTACGCATGAAATTGTCGTAATGTCTCATGATAAAAAAGTTATACACTGCTCTCCCTAAGTTTTTTGGATTCTTAGCAAATGAGCGCAAACTCATAGAGAAACCTGGTGTTATGTATTTCATGTAATGCCAATATCCTTCTGGCATATAAAGTATGTTCCCATGTTCTAACTCTGTAATATGCCCTTGTGCTTTTTGCAAGGCTGGCCATTTTTCAAAGTCAGGATTTGAGAAGTCAATATCTTCACGAACAATCAGAGAATGTGGAATTTTGTAGAGGTAATCATTTTGTTTTTGATCGAACAGAATGCATTGTTTTTTTCCTTCAAAATGAAAGTGAAAAATATTAGCTAAGTCAATATCATAATGCATAAACGTATGTGAGTTGGTTCCTCCAAAGAATAACATTGGTAAGGATTTCATCAACTTTAATCCAAAATCTGGATAGGTATAGTCATTTTGGAGCGAAGGAATTTCTTTTAGAATATTCCACAGAAAAATACGATATTTTGTAGGTTCTCGTTTGAGTAAATCTACATATTCCGACATTTTCATTTTTGCATGTGGTTCGTTGAAACCATCTTTATAATCTACAGGTCTGTCATCATATAGTGGGACTTCTTTATCGCCCGCTATTTCTTTCATATACTCCAAACTCCATTTGGTATACGCAGGCCAATCTTCAATAAAATTTTCTATCACCACAGGTTTCTGTGGCTTAAAGTAATTTTTAATAAAGTCTTCTTTGGTAATTGTTTTAACCCTTGGAATTTCTTGTAGATTCAATTTCAAAATTCTAACGTTTATTCTAGCTAAGTTAATAAATTGTTATGAAAAATATATTTTTTAAACAAAAAAAGAGCTCAATTATGAGCTCTTTTTAGAATATATTTTGATACTCATTACTATTTCTTTTCTAATGCGGCGGCTTTCTTGTTTTCTTTTGCCTGCTCGTTTCGTTCGATTGTATGCCCTGGTCTTGACCATTTTGGTTTTTCTCCTAGCGCTTGATACTGAGAATCTTCAGCTTCTACAGTTTGTGGTTGCACCTTCTTTGTAAATGGTTTTTGAGGATTTAATCCTAACATTTCAAACATTTTCATGTCTTCATTTACATCTGGATTTGGTGTTGTTAGTAATTTATCTCCCGCAAAAATAGAGTTTGCGCCAGCAAAGAAACACATTGCTTGTCCTTCTCTACTCATGTTGGTTCTTCCAGCAGATAAACGTACTTGTGTTTCTGGCATTACAATTCTTGTGGTAGCTACCATACGAATCATATCCCAAATTTCTACAGGTTTTTCATTTTCTAACGGAGTTCCGTCAACAGCTACTAATGCATTGATTGGTACAGATTCTGGTTGCGGATTTAATGTTGCCAAAGCGGCTACCATTCCTGCACGATCTTCTACAGATTCTCCCATTCCTATAATTCCACCACTACAAACCGTTACATTGGTTTTACGAACATTATCAATCGTTTCCAAACGATCTTCATATCCACGTGTTGAGATGACTTCTTTATAGTATTCTTCCGATGAGTCTAAGTTGTGATTGTAAGCGTACAACCCTGCTTCTGCTAAACGTTGTGCTTGGTTTTCTGTCACCATTCCTAGCGTACAGCAAACTTCCATATCTAGTTTATTAATGGTACGTACCATTTCTAATACTTGATCGAATTCTGGTCCGTCTTTTACATTTCTCCATGCTGCTCCCATACATACTCGCGAGCTTCCCGAAGCTTTGGCACGTAATGCTTGTGCTTTTACATGCGAAACGGTCATTAAATCATTTCCTTCAATATCGGTATGGTAACGTGCTGCTTGCGGACAATACCCACAATCTTCAGGACATCCTCCCGTTTTTATAGATAGTAATGTAGACACTTGCACGGTATTTGGATCGTGATGAACTCTGTGTACCGTTGCTGCTTCATATAGCAATTCCATCATTGGTTTGTTGTAAATCGCTATGATTTCTTCTTTAGTCCAATTGTGTCGAATGTTGTTCATAAAAAAGTAAGTTTGGTGACAAAAATAGTTATAACCATTTAGATTCTGCTTCTGTTGCGTCTAAAATATCAATTTTTAATATTTCTGCTATTTGTTTTGCTATTTGAAATGCTTTTTCTTTCTTTTTTGCGGTGTATGCTTTGATGCGATGATTTCCATTGTAAAATAAATTTACAATAATAACATTACTTCGTACTCTCGCTTCCGCAGAACGAGAACGTACCATGACCGATTCTGTCGTACTAAACACGGAAACATAGTCTATTTCTGGTAATTCTTTCCATTTTCCATATCGAATTCCAAATACTTCTGTGAAAGTTCGATACTTATTCGCTTCAAAATCAATTTCAGATCCATCTGTATAAAGATAAAAAAAAGATAACCCGCAAAGAATAAAACCATAGAGAAAGCCTGTAATAAGCAATACAATTCCGCAAGCAAGTGCAACCATTCCTAAAAGTGTTTTTATGATGAGTACATCTTCTTTAAAGACAATTTTTGTATCACTCATTGATGAAATCTGTAAATAGTTTATAGAATTTATCTGCTTCTTCCAAGTATGGATTGTGCCCACTTTGCTCAAACATTACAAATTTGGCTTGTGGCATAAATTGCTTGTATTGCACTGCAAATTCTGGCGTAGAAACACCATCATAACGACCTGCAACGATTAAGGTTTTTGCTTTTATATTTTTTAATTCTTTTCGATAATCTTGATAGATCATACTTCCAGAAACATCAAAATCGCCATCTTTTCCAATGATAGAAACATATACATCATTTGCCCAACCTCTATGTTTTTCTTTTGGCGAATTTTGCTTCAGTTTTGTGTTGTGATAGTATACATATTTGGTTGGAAAACTTCCGTAGACTTTCATAAATTCAGGATCGCTTGAAACATATCCTAACGCACGTAATGAATCTACTTTTTTCCATTTTTCAGGAAAGTGTGTTTTTGCATAACGATTGTAACTATCGCAGTTTGCTTGCCACATAGCACCACTGTGAAAACCATTAATCAACACCATTTTGTCAACATTGTCTTTGTATTTGATGGCGTATGCTTGCGCAGGAACAGTTCCGTACGAATGTCCTACCAAAGAGATTTTTTTGAATTTTAAGAGTTTGCGAAGTTTTTCAATGAGTTCAACATCATTTTCCACTGAATATTCAGATGGGTTTTTAGCATCATCGCTTTTACCTCTTCCCAAGAAATCGAAAAACACAACTGTATTGGTTTTGTAGTATTGTCCAAAATTCCCTTGCATGTAATCGTGAGAGTTTCCTGGTCCGCCAGGTAAAAAGAAAATTGGATCTCCAGATCCTTTTACTTCTACATTAATTTTGTAACCATCAATGGTGTAGAATTTTGATTCGAATTTATCAAAGATATCTGCTTCTTGTTGTGCAAAAGTTGAAGAAGTTGCACCAAATACAAACACTAGTAAAAGACGTGACAATAATTTCATAGCTAACAATTTATTGTAAATATAGCTATTTGACTAGAAAAGATGAATTACGTTACAAAGGAAAAGACATATATTAGACTATCCTTTTATTTTTTATTGTAAAAAGGAATTCCTCAGAAACAATAACTTCCAAGGAATTCTATAAAAATAATCAAATGATCAGAATTTCTTCCGATCAGAATTGATCAAAGTTCACTTATAAATTAGAACGGAGAGCATGAAACAGCTCTGCTACAACTAGGTCTAAAAGTTCCTCTACCACCTTTTACTTGCTCTAATTCATTAATTTTAAAAACAGAGATTGCTTTTTTATTAAGGCTCAACGATTTAAGATTCTTTTTCTTCATTGTATTGATTGTTTAAATATAACCTACTCTATTAAAGGTTTTCGGTTTTCCCTTTTAAAATAAACATGCTAGCAATGCTTAAATTCTGACACTAATATCTATGATTTAGAAATTATAGAAAACAATCATATCGCGAGATTAAATAAAATAGGGTATAAAAAAAGTCTTGTGTAAAAACAAGACTTAAAAAATGGATTTTTATACGTAATTATTACTTAGAATGAGAAGGACAGCCATCTCGAAATGTGATGTTATCAAAATCTGTTGGAAGACTCGATCCTCCTTTTATTTCGTTCGTTTTACTTAGGCTCACCTTAGCTATAGTAGTTTTTTTTAGACTAAATTTTAGTAATTGGTTTTTCATATTTAAAAGAGTTTTTGTTTTCACTTACTAAATATAGATGCTCACCGAAAAATAGCGAAATCATTATACCCTATTTTCTTTAAAATAGGGTCATTTTTAGCTTTTAGAAAATTTCTATTTTATTCAGTTCTTTTATGTAGTAAGATGGATTCAATCCTGTTTTGTTTTTAAAATGTTTTACGAAAGAATCGTCGGTTTTATATCCTATTTCAGTTGCAATACCTTTTATAGAAAATGATCTGAATTTCTTATCGTTTTTTAATCTTTTTAAAACATATTCAATTCGTAGCTCATTGATATAATCACTAAAAGTTTTTCCTTTTTCATTATTGATTATCTGTGACAAATAAGTAACATTCGTTTTTGTTTTTTTAGCGACAGAAGTCAAGTTACAATTCGATTTCAAAAAGTATTCCTGCACTTCCAGTTTGTGTAATCGCCCAATAATTGCTTTGAGAGTAGCATCATCAATTGGAATATTTTTGATTTGTTTTTTTGATTTTTTTTGAAATGTTACTTTTTCGTCTTCTTCTAGTGTTGAAATTTTTTCTAGAAGTGTTTTAAATGTTGCTTGATTCGTTTGCTGCTTTTTAACGTATAAGATGAGCGTTAACAAAAATGCAGAAGTAGCTATTATAATTCCCCATAACATATAATTTATGGTTTGTTTATCTTCTTTTTCTTGATTTTGCAATGCAACGATTTGGACTAAAAATTTTTCACTGTCTTTATCATGAAATTTATTCGTTGCGATATCTTTTTTGCGACTTGCCGTATTTTTAATTTCTATAACTTTATTCAACAAAATAGTAGCTTCCTTATAGTTTCCTTTTTTCGAATAACATTGTGCCAATAGATTGTGCGTGTTTATTACATTATCTTTTTCTAAATCTTCATCTTTTATATAAGCCATTGAATTCAATAAATACTGAATTGCTTCATCATATTTTTGAAGATCATAAAAGCAAAGCGCTATTGCATAATTTGTATTTACTGTTGGGAAGAAAGGACTTGCTATGTTGTTTTTTTTTATGATTGTTTCTGCTTTAAATAGACATTCAAATGCTAGTTCCCATTTTTTTTGATGTCTATAAAATTTTCCTTTTTTTATGTATAAGTCAACAAGTCCCTCTTGAAAGTGTAGTTTTTTAGCTAGTGCAATTCCTTTTTTTATATGTGGAAACATTGCTTCGTAATTCCCTTGCGCCATATAAGCATCACATATAGTTGTCAATACGCGCACATGGTTTTTTTTACCTTTAAAAGTAGCTTTGTCGATTAAGGTTAATGCATACACGGAAAAATCTACAGCCTTATCTTCTTTATTGATAGAAGGTAAAAAAGCTATTAGACCAGAATATGCAATTAATTCTTGATCTATGTTTTTATTCTTTTTTGCAATAGTCAAAGCATTGTAGTAAGCTTCTATAGCTTTTTCGTTTTTCCAACTGAAGTAATATGAATTCCCAAGTTTCATGTGGGCTTTAAACAGTAAGTCTTCATCTTTTATTTCTTCTGCTATCTCGATAGCTTTTACGAAATAGGATATACTGTTTACATAGTTTTCTTTTTTTTGCAATGCATTGCCTACATCTAGATATTGTTGTACCGTTTGCCCTTTAGTTTCTTTAATAGTATGCGCCTGCTGTGGGAATGAATAATGTCCTACTAAAAAGAAAATAATTCCTATGAGAATAACTGGTGCTTTTTGTGTATTCATATATTAAATGGAAAAAGAAAACTTCATATTTAGTACAAAGTAACTATATTAATTTTAGAACCATTAATCGTATAGAATTTCGATTTGATTTTAGCAGCTCCTTGTTTCCTAAAAAATATACTTCAACAAAGCAAAAAATTTCTGGTATACACCATTCCATTCATTATTTTTCACATAAAAAAAGAGTTGAAGCAAACACTCCAACTCTTTTTCAACAGATAAAAGTCGTAACTCAATATCTGTTTATTTAATTACCCACAAGCTATTGCACCTGTTGCGCAAAAAATATCTGTTGGTGGCTCACCATTTCTACATTCAGTAACCGTATTAAATATACTTCCTCCTGTAATTTTATTAGCATGAAAATTAGAGATTACTTCTTTGTTGATCTGTAACTTTTTTAATGACTTTTTCATCGTTTTATGTTTTAAGAATGTTGCCTACTCTAATAAAGGTTTTCGGCTTCCCCGTATTTGAAATTGAAAACAATTGTCCTTTGATTTCGAATACGAATGTCAGTTATTAAAGCATCAAAAAAAAGGAACATATCACGACTTTAAACAAAATAGGGCAAGTCATTAATTTAGAGTTTCAAGAATGGTAAAAGCGATCATTCTTAATTAAAAATAAGGTCTTTTTAAAGAAGTTAAAAATAGATTTTTACATACAAAAAATACAGTTAAATGACTGAAAAACAAATATTTACACCTAACAACATAAAAACAATTGCTATTTAAATAATTGCTTTAATTTAAAAAAAATAGGGTTTATCAGCACACACAAATTTAAATGATTTAGGGTTTGCTTTTTTTACTTTATATGGTACTTTTTAGATAAGAAATGAAATAGCTTTAACGAGATTAAAAAACATAAAAAAATCCGCTCTAAGGCGGATTCTTCTATATTTTTAGTTTGATTATTTTTCTTCTGAATCATCTGAAGATTCTACTTCAGTTGCAGGAATTTCTTTTGTTACATCTTTACCTTTTAAATATTCTGGTAATTCCATTCCTGCCATGTTGAACATTTCCTGTAATGGCGGAACTGCTTTGTACATTCCCGAAATAAAGTTGGACGTAGATGTTTTACCATCTTTTCCTCCACCATTTTCCCAAACGGTAACTTTATCAATCTTGATGTTTTTAATAGCTTCTGCTTGTGTTTTTACCAATTCAGGTAATTTATCAGCAACTAATAACAATACTGCATCTTTTGAGTTGTTTCCAGCTGCTTTTACAATTTGCTCCAAACCAGCCGCTTGTTTCGTTAATACTTCAAATTGACCTTGTGCTTCTGCTTGTGCTTTAAATAAGATTGCATCAGCTTCACCTTTTGCTTTTCTACGAATACGTTCTGCTTCTGCTTCTGCGTCAATTTCTACTTTACGTTTGTCAATTTCGGCAGGTACAATAATATCGGCTTGTTGCGATGAACGCTCTCTTTCTGCTCTGGCAACTTCCGCTTCACGCTCTGCTGCGTACGATTCTTCTAAGGCTTTTGCTGCTTGTACTTTTTCAGATGCAATTGCCACACGTTCTGCTTCTGCTTCACGCTGTCTACGTAAAGAATCAGAGTTTGCTACTTCAATTTTCGCGGTATTTTCTCCATCAACTGCTTTTGCATTTGCGGCTGCTACTTGTGTACGTTCATCCTGTAAAGCGTTTGCCTCACCAATAGAACCATCTCTGTTTTTCTCTGCAACCGATTTACGAGCTGCGTTAATTGCGTGTGCTGCAGCTTCTTTACCAAGTGCTTCAATATATCCCGATTCGTCAACAATATCGGTAATGTTTACGTTGATCAGTTTTAAACCTACTTTCTTTAATTCTGATTCAACACTTTGAGAAATGTTTGTTAAGAATTTATCTCTATCAGAGTTAATTTCTTCGATATCCATTGAAGCTACTACCAAACGTAACTGACCAAAGATAATTTCTTGTGCTAGTTCTTGAATTTCATGTTGTCCTAATCCAAGTAAACGTTCTGCTGCATTTTGCATTACTCCTGGTTCTGTTGAGATACCAATGGTAAATCGAGAAGGTACATTTACACGAATATTTTGCTTACTTAAAGCGTTGACTAGGTTTACTTCTATTGAAATTGGTGTTAAGTCTAAGAATTCGTAATCTTGTATAACTGGCAATATAAATGCTGCACCACCATGAATACATTTGGCAGATTCTCCGCCTCCAACTTTTCCGTATACTACTAAGATCCTGTCTGATGGACAACGTTTGTATCTACGAATAAATACAGTGATTAATAAAAAGATAAAGAGTCCTACAGCGACTAATGTTATTAGTCCAGACATCTCTCCAATAGAACCCCCACTAATATTATTAGGATCCTGCAATAAGAGAAGCGCTTTTGTCATAATTTTTTTTGTTTATTGGTTGAACGATTAATATTCCGGTTCCTGTAATTTCCGTTACTTCTACTACAGTTCCTGTTTTGAGTGTTTCTTCACTATCTGCAAGTGCATCCAATTCGCGCAAAGCGCCTTGAATATTGACATGAACTTTTCCAATTTTGGAACGATTGGCACCTATGGTTAAGTATACTTCTCCCACGTTTCCAATAGCGTTTTCAAGCTTGAGTGTTCCACTACTTACTAGTTTGTTAATGTAGTAAATAAGTGTTGCCATCACAACCATCATTGCGAGTCCAGCTAGTGATGATATTAAAATAGTCACACCTTTTCCGTAACCTGCATTGATAGATGAAATTCCTGCCCAACTAAATATGGTAAAGAAAGCCACTAAATTTTTGAACGTAAAGAATTGAAACCCAATTCCTGTATCGCTTTCTATATCGGAATCTACGTCGCCATCAGCGCCATCTGCATCACCTATTAAGAATGTAGTGATAAGTACAAATACAAAAATCGTTGATGATATTGCAGCGATGACCCAATACGACTTTTCAAAAGTTGTTAATGCTGAAAACCAATC
This sequence comes from Kordia sp., assembly GCF_050633145.1. Classification (GTDB taxonomy): domain Bacteria; phylum Bacteroidota; class Bacteroidia; order Flavobacteriales; family Flavobacteriaceae; genus Kordia. Next base: position 42,033 of record NZ_JBOEFY010000037.1, read on the forward strand.
TTCCATAGCATACGGTTTTAATGTGTTATTTTATTTATTTGTTGAATTTTTAGTCTTTGGTTAGCAATACTGAAACAGCGTTTCCTCCAAATCCGACCGCATTGACTAAAATTTTGTTTAGTTGTTTCGGTATTTTTCCTTTTCCAAGATACGGAATTGATATGAATTGTTGTTGCTGTATCATGAGAATTGCTAATTCTACACTTAACATTCCTGAAGCTCCAAAAGTGTGACCTATTTTCCACTTATTCGTAGTCAGACTTGGCATTTTGTTACAAAATATTTTTTTGATTGCTTGAAATTCTGCTAAATCACCTTTAATTGTTCCTGGTGCATGTAGCACAATTGCATCTACTTCTTCGGTTGAATGTCCTTGTAATGCCATACGCATCGATTTTTCAAAACAGATACCTTCTGCCGAAATGGATGTGTTGTGTTTTAAAATTTCTGTAGCATAACCAATTCCTCTAATTTTTGCCAATGCATTTGGTTTTTCACCTTTTTCCATACAGATTGAAGCAGCTCCTTCACCCAAAATCATAGTGTTTCGGTTTTTTTCTAAGTCTAACGACAAACAAGGAAAATTTGCTTCTTTTTTTGCATATATATGCAAAGCTTGCATTTGCGCAATGGTAAATGGTGTTAGTGGCGCTTCACTTCCTCCTACCAAAAATTTCTCTGTCATTCCCGACTGCAGCCAAGCAATTCCGTTTAACAACGCATGTAATGCTGTAGAACAAGTAATGGAATGTGATATTTGCGGTCCTGTAGTTTGCAAATCGTGTGCAACCCAAGACGAAATATTTCCTAAAGTAGTTGTTGGTGAACTTAGCGTTTCTGCATATTTATTTTCTAAGAAATCTTGATGATATTTTTCAAAAAGTGATGTAGCACCTCTAGACGAACCTATGTTTATTCCGAAGTTGTTTTCATCATTCCAAGCAGCATTTTTAATAGCAATTCGTGAAGCTACTATTGCGTACAACACACTATTATCAAGGTTTTTATATTTTGAATTGGAATTTTTTAATGCTTCAACCCCCGCTTTTGCCGTTGTGGAAAGTCGCGCTGTATTCACATATTCATTTTGAATTGTTTCAGTCTGAAAACAATGAAAATTAGTTGTATAATGTTCCCAAATTTCGGCTTGTGTACTTCCCAATGGAGATACCGAACCCAAGCCAGTTATTGAAATACAGTCATGCATCATAATCATATAAATTGAGACTGCTAATATCGTAAGAAATGTGATGATTTGCTAACATTTATAGACTGTAAGTTGGAGAAATTATGATTGTTTTTACACCTATAAAAAGTTAGATATTATATCTTGTATTTTTTTATGTGAAATTAAATTACCCTTAATGAATATTTCTAAAATTTCTTTGTTACTTATTTTACTTCCTTTTTGGGTTTTGGCTAATAATCAAGATTCCCTTTCTATTTTTAAAGAGAAAAACCTTTCGCAGCAACATACATATATTAAGGAACGATTAAATTCCGTAAAAAATATAGATACTTATATTACTGCTTTTTCAGATAAAGCAAGAGGACAAAAAGACACACTTTATATTGCCAAATCGTATTATTTTAAATATCGCACCTACAGAAAAGCAAAAGCATATTCAGAAGCACATTCGGCAATTGACAAAGCCATTTTACTTGCAAAGAGCAGCAAGAAAGATTCATTATTAGGTTCTTTTTTTCATGCCAAAGGCGCTACTTTTTATATGCAGTCTAATTTTAAGGCTGCATTGGATTACTATTTAAAAGCGTATGACATTATGCGTACTAAAAGCTCAATTAGTAAATTATTGACACTAAAATTTAATATTGCAGTAATGAAACTAAGAGTAGGAAAAACGCAAGAAGCATCTCTTCAATTTTATAAGATTATCCACTCGTACGATTCGCTACTCAGTACAAAACCCAATTCATATGCTTTGAAAAAAAATTTTATTATAATGCTCAATAATACAGCGAAAGCCCGTACTGACTTAGCTATGTACGAGCACGCAATTGAGTTGTATTCAAGAAGTCTTTTATTGAACGAAACTATTAATTATCTTCCTGCGAAGTGTATTGCTATTGGCGGGAAAGGAAATGTATATACCGCAGAAAAAAAATATGAGAAAGCTATTGAAAAACTAAACGAAGCATTAGCAATTTCAACTAAAGACAAAGAATCAGACTTAGTTACTCCTTATTTATTACTCGATAAAGGAAAATGCCTATTTGGATTAAAAAAATATAAAGAAGCCTTAGAAAATTTCGTAGAAATAGATCGTATCATACAAACTAAAAAACTGAATTTCCCAAACTTAGACGAAGCATATCAATTTCTTGGAAAAACGTATGTTCAATTGGGAAATCATGAAAAAGCGACGGAGGTCTATGACCAGTATATTAAACGAAAAAAGCTAAATGATGAAAAACGCTTTGAGTTGTATCAAACTATTTTTGAAGGATATGATTTGAAGAATGTAGAATATCGTGCCGAGAAAGCTGCAAAAGAGTCCAATTTATTTAAAAGCTACTTTACACAAGCAATTCTAGCAATTATACTTTTAATTATTTCTGCAATTGCCTTCTTTATGTATTATAGAAATAAGCAAAAACAAAAGTTTACAAAGTTTCATGCACTTATTAAAGAGTTAAAAACGACAGAGGTCAAGGATGTAGAAACCGTTCCTACTGGTTATGTATTATCGGACGAAAAAGCTTCTAAAATATTGAACAACTTGGAAGTTTTGGAAACGAAGTTATTTTTTCTTGATAAGAAATACAACCTTTCCACCTTGGCAAAAAAGTGTAATACTAATTCGAGTTATTTATCTCAAGTGATTAATAAATATAAAGAGAAGACTTTTTCAGAATATATGACTGATATGCGTATTACTTATGTTTTAAATGCGTTAAAAAATGATAAAAAATTACGCTCGTACACCATTCAATCTATTGCAGAAGAAATTGGTTTTAAGAAATCAGAATCGTTTGCAAAGGCTTTTAAAAAACGAACAGGATTTAATCCTTCTTATTATATTAAAAATCTTGACAAGCTTTAGTTTATTAATCTATTTTCATAAAAATCGATTATAAACACTGGGATTCGGTTTTAGAATTAACGTACTTTCTACTATCATTAATCTTAAAACTAATAGTATGAAAAGTAGATTTCACAAAAAATTAAACCTTAAAAAAGTTACCATTTCTAAATACATTATTCTTGGCGGTTCAGCAACTCCTGATAGTGAATCGGTTCCTACACAATCTAGCGCATATCTTGAACCAACAGAATTACCTGTACTGGATGAGAATTTGACAATTAGTGGCCATCAACAAACGTGCATGTAAACACATATATCTTGGTTAAAATCTAGTACGATTTTTATAAAAATCGATTATAAGTATTGGGAATGTTTAGAGAAATTGAGTTTCTTCACATTATAATAATTAACTCTAAAACTTGTATTATGAAAACTAAGTTTCACAAAAAATTATCCCTCAAAAAAATTACAATCTCAACATATAAAATCTATGGAGGTAATGAAGAAGATACCATTAAATCTAGCGCATATCTAGAGCCAACAGAAACTCCAACTCCAATAGATGAAAGTCCTAGATTGATTAGTGCTAATAATGAAACCTGTGTTTAATACGCTTCGTTAAAAAAATAAAAGCTCTTGAGTTATTCTCAAGAGCTTTTTTTGTTGTTATACACACGGATGTACTGACAAGCAAGGGTTTGGAATATCTGTATTTCCAGTAAAAGAATTTTCACAAAGTCTGTGTTCTTTAGTTGGCTCAACTGGACATAAAATCACTGAGATAATTCCTCCTTTTGCACTTTCTAAATTAGAGATCAATTTCTTGTTTAATTTTAAACTTTTTAAACTTCTTTTCTTCATAATGAATATAATTTTAAGGTTTATGATTTGACTCAAAACTAGATCACATTTTGTGCTAAAACAAAGCAACATTTACGATTTTCATGAAAATCTAATACGTTTTTCATAAAAATAGACAGTGTAGAAAATAAACTTATTTAACTGAAATAAAACAAGTTAGGTAATTAAATTTATTGATATAGGTTTTAAGTTTTTTACTGAAAGTTTGTGAGTTGCTTACGAAGATTTTTTCGAACATTTTGCAGGTTAATTCTATTAAAATACATGTCTACATCTTGCATTCCGTCCATTGCAAGTTGAATCCATTCTACTTTTACTTCTCCTTCACTGAGTAGATATTCTTCAATGATGATTTCTTTTTGTATTCCGATGATTAAAAGTATTGCTGCAATGACAATTCCCGTGCGATCTTTTCCAGATAAACAATGTACAAGTACTGGAAATTGTATACCTGGATTCTCAAAAGTTTTTATGATTTGATTGAGCCAAATTTTCACTTCTTTTTGACTTGTATTGTATTTTTCAATTTTGTTAGACATGGGAAAGTGAAAATATTCCACATCAAAAGCAGCTTCATCTGCTCCATTTCTCAGGTTTATGATAGATTTTGCTTGTCCGATTTCATCGAGTGTTTTTACATAATCAATACTTCCGCCTCTTAAAAGTTGGTTTTCGTGTAGTTTTTTTTCGCCAAGTATTAGGTTTATATATCCGCCAACATCTCTAAAATTTACGCAACCATCTGTATAATCTAATCCCATAATTATTGTGTTACGAAAGTTAGCTATAGTGTATCAAGCGTTTCGCGAATGGCCTGATATATTTGTTGCAATTGCACATCTGTAGTAATGTACGGCGCTAAAATGTAAATGGTATTTCCTAACGGGCGCAAACAAACACCTTTGCTCATAAACGAATTGAACAGTTTGTCACGTAAGTTTCCATAACGTTCCATTTCTATGTTTAGATCGAGTGCAAAAATTTGTCCTTGTTGTCGTGTAGACACCACTTTTGGATGTTTTTTTATTTCTTGACCAAATGTATTGTGTGAAGCTTCAATGCGTTTTAAATTCGCCTGCATTTCGTTTGATTGCAGGAGTTCAATTCCCGCAATAGCGGCACTACACGCCACAGGATTTCCCGAATAGGTATGTCCGTGGAAGAAGCCTTTTTTCATATCATCTGCATAAAAAGCATCGTATATTTTTTGACTACAACTCGTAATTGCCATTGGCACCATTCCCGCAGATAACGCTTTGGATAAACAGATAATGTCTGGCTTGGTTTCTATAAATTCTGATGCAAAGTTTTTTCCCGTTTTTCCAAAACCAGTCATAATTTCGTCGGCAATGGTAACAACGTTGTGCTCTTGTGCAATTTTTAAGATCTCGTTGATATGCTCTGCTTTATGCATTTGCATTGCGGCAGCACCTTGCACCAAAGGTTCGTACACAAAAGCAGCTACTTTATGTTCTGTAATTAATTTGGTGAATAATGCTTTTACTGTTTCCAAATTTTCAGCATTTGGTACAGGAATTCGAGCTACATCAATAAAGAATTCTTCAAACGGTCCGTTATAGACTGAAAGTCCAGAAACTGACATTGCGCCAAAGGTATCGCCATGAAAACCATTTTCTAAAGCAATAATTCGTCCTCTTTTTTCATCTTGATTGAAATGATATTGCAGTGCCATTTTTATAGCTACATCAATAGCAGTAGAACCATTGTCTGAAAAGAATAGCTTTTCTTGATTGCTAGGTAATATTTCAATGAGTTTTTCTGAAAGTTCTACAGCTGGTTTGTGCGTGAATCCTGTGAAAACCACATGATCTAGACTTTGCATTTGCGCATATACTTTGTCGATAATGTATGGATTGCAATGTCCGTATACACAAGTATACCAAGACGCTATTCCGTCTATATATTCATTGCCGTTTTCATCATATAAAACAGCGTCTTTTGCCTTAGTAATCGCAATATGATTTGGATGCGATTTGTGCTGCGTTAGTGGATGCCAAAGGTGTTTTTTATCTCTTTCTTGTAAGCTCATTATAGTTTTTCTTTGAATGTTTCCGCGTACTCGCGAATTACATTTTGATCAAAATACGGCTCTTCATCAATACGTCCAAGTACAGGAACATTGGTCATTTTTTTGATGATTGTTTCTGTTGTTACGTGTTCCTTCCCACTAAAAATAATAGACACATTGAAGCCTTTTTCTTTTAGCAAATTTACCGTTAGTAAGGTATGATTGATACTTCCCAAATAATGACGCGAAACTACCACAACATGATATTCAGGTTTTATGACATCTAAAATTGTGTTTTCGTCATTCAACGGCACTAAAATTCCGCCTGCACCTTCAATAACCAAATGATTATCGGTCATTGGTTCTTTAATTTTTGCTAAATCGATCGTGATATTGTCAATTTCTGCGGAAGCGTGCGGACTCATTGGCGTATTGAGTGCATAACTATTTGGGTGAATTTTTGTTTTTGTGTTTGAAATGTATCTTTCTATTTTGTGACTGTCGGAATTGTCTAAATCACCAGCTTGTATTGGTTTCCAATAATCGGCTTGTAAGGCTTCCACTATAATTGCGGAAGCAACAGTTTTTCCAACTTCAGTTGAGATTCCTGTGATAAATATTTTCTTTTTCATTGACCTTTTTCGGGTTTAAAAGTTTCTCCGCACATATTACACAAATATATTTTTGGCTCAAAAAACGGGAATAACATGTATAGAAATTTTTTTTTCGGTGGCGCAATTAGCACTTTGTTTTCCTTACAATTAGGACACACGATTCTATTTCGCTTTCTGTCTACTTCGTATTCGCGCAATTCATTGTATAACGCAATGGCAGCTTCTTTGTCTTGCAAATGTACTTCTAGTTTTACACCACCAATTGCATTGCTCACCAACGGATCTACATCAACGGTATATTGATCTCTTAGAAATACTTCGATGCCTTCCGACATGAATTTTCCTTGCATTACGCGCGCTTCTGCCGTGTATTCAAAAGTAGTTACTGTATAGAACTCGTTTTTCATTTTTGTAGTGTTTGTAAAGTGTTTATAACTGCTTTTATTTCTGTTTCTGTATTGTATGAATGTAGACAGAAACGCAAGCGTTCTTTTCCTTTCGGAACTGTTGGTGATACTATTGGTTTTACGTCAAACCCTTTTTCTTGTACTATTTTTGCTGTGCTTTTTACTATATCATTTCCTGAAAGAATACAACAGTGAATCGCTGCATTTCCTGGAATGAAGTTCAAATTTCTTGTCGCTTCTTGAAAGCTTTGTATGTTTTTGTGTAACCGTTTTATAGCTGTTGTTTGCGAGAGTTCATCATACGCTATTTTGATCGTAGCTACTGCATGTGGCGATAATCCTGTGGTATAGACGAGACTTCTAGCAAAATTGACTAAGTAATTTTTGAGCGTTTCACTTCCCAAAATAACGGCTCCGTGACAACCAAGGGCTTTTCCAAACGTGTAAATTCTGGCAAAGACTTCATTTTCTAGGTTTAGTTCCTGTAAAAGTCCTTTTCCATATTCGCCAAAAACACCTAAAGCATGTGCTTCATCTACAATGAGATAAACATCTTGCTCATTGCAAAGTTTCACTAACGCTTTTAAATCAGGTGAATCACCATCCATAGAAAAAACAGATTCTGTCACCACATAAATTTCTTGATCTGTTGTATTTGATTGTTTTATTTTTTGAATTTTCTGTTGTAAATCAGACAACTCGTTATGCTTGAATTTGTATGATTTTGCATTACTCATTCCAATTCCATCACGAATTGAAGCATGAATAAATTCATCATACATTATAATATCTCCACGCTGCGGCACAGATGAAAAGAAACCAATATTGGCATCATATCCTGAGTTGAATAACAAAGCAGCTTCACTGTTGTGAAATGTACAAAGTTGTGCTTCTACTTCTTGATATAGTTTGTGATTTCCCGAAAGCAATCGCGAACCTGTAGCGCCATTTTGTTGTATGTTTCTATCTAGTAAAAACTGATGTGTTTTTTTAAAAATGGTTTCAGAAGTAGCAAATCCCAAATAATCATTCGAAGAAAAATCAACATTCCCTTTGGTTATAGGAAGCGTTCGCAGTGCATTATTTTGCACACGACCTTGAAGTTTTGCTTGTATTTTTTTGGGTGTTTTCACGTGTTTATATGTATTCTTTTTATTGATCACTGTTGTTTACTATTCATCATTCCTTGGATGAGAAACTTTGTAACATGCTCGTTTCATAATTCAATCCACTTTGAATCGTTTGCAACTGTTGCATCTAGTAAATCTATTTGTAATGTGATTGCTAATTTTTTTCCAACTTTTAGTGCTTCTTCTTCATCGGACAGTTGGTATATTTTAAAATGTTTATTGCCTACATACCATAAATTCACTTCATAAAAGTGCTGATCTTTTTTGAATACAGAAATGTATTCTAGTGCTGGCAACGATTTCCACTTTCCTTTTTTGAATATCAAAAATGCGTGTTCATGTTTGTACCGATGGTTTTTGAAATCAAAATAGTACGTTTGTATCACAGAATAGTAAAAAGCCAGCATAAGCGCTATTGCTGCCAATTGCAAAGTATGCATTTCTCTTTTTACTTGGTCTGTTTTAAAAGAAAATTCGAACTCATAAAAGAAAAAAACAACAAGTACAACTACCGTTGCATATAGTAACGCAGCTAAGATATTTTGCCACAATGGCCTGTTTCCTTGAGAGATTATCACTTCTTCTTTCATCTGGTAAAAATACTGATTATTCTACGGAAAGTGATGAAGAAGTTATGGAGAAATACAATTATTGAATGGCTATTTTTTCTCCTAAGAATTTTGGTTGTTTGCCAATGACTAAGTCCATACACATGGCGACACGCGCAAATATTTCGCGCACTTCTACTTTGAAACCATATCGTCCACTTACATCTTTTGCATTGAAACCAACAGCATTGACTCCTTTGGCATTTGCGATAGCAATAGCACGCTCGTTATGAAATTGTTGCGAGATTATTGTAATACTTTCTTGTTGGAATATTTCTTTGCTACGCACAACAGAATCAAGTGTTCTAAAACCAGCATAGTCTAAAATAATTTTATCTTCAGGAACGCCTGCTGCGATTAAGTCTTCTTTAAAAGTTGTAGGCTCATCGTAGTATTTACTTCCATTATCGCCACTTACCAATATATATTCTATTTTTCCCGCTTTGTAAAGCTTTACGGCAGCATTGATTCTGTATTGGTAAAATAAGTTAATCGTTCCGCCTTTAAGATATTTTGCGGTACCGAGCAATAATCCAACTTTGTTTTTGGGTATTTCGGTAGTGTTGTTGAATGTTTTTCCTTTGCTGCTAAATTCAACGTAAACATTACATATAACAATTCCGACAACTAATAATACAAGCATCCAACCAGCTCGTTTTGACCATTTTTTCATGTAGAATATTTCTATTTTTGATATTAAAAAAACCCTTCCAAATTGAAAGGGTTTTTCAGCTTGTTAGTTCTTTATTTTTAAATAGTATTGATGTACTTAATTAATTTTTTCAAACTCTCTTCTTTGTTCAGTTTGATACGATTCTTTTTAATGAATGTATTGATTAAATCTGCTTTGTCAGGAAAGAGTGCTAACAATGCTTTTTTCTTTTTTGGAAGTTTAATTGCATGTCCGTTATGTGCTTTTTCGATATAGAATTCGCAACGCATATCTTTGAACTCTGTTGTAACTGATGAAGCAGAATTTCCGTAAGTAGCTTTTTTACGCTTTACTAATTTTTTACATTCTTTTCTATACAGAGAAATGTTATCATCATCTTCAAGGCTGATGTAATACCCTAAATCATTTTCTTTTTCACTATCAATTTTCTCTAAAACTCTATAGGTAACATTGTTAGAATGCTGATTGATTACATAACTTCTTTTTTTAGAAATTATTAATACATCATCTTTTTCAGCACCTTTTACTTCCATTTCGTCCATTAATGCATTGTAACGAACTAAATATACTTTCCCAACAGGAGCAATCTTTGCTGTAGCAAACGATTCTTGCTTGTACGGCGACCCAATAGTGTTAGCTCCATACACAATTCCTTGATTTCGTACGACAACAGAATTTAAATCATTATCGAAATCCATGGAAGCTCTTAATGCAAGATCTATACCATCTGCAGGTGGTTTGAGTCCGTAGCTTCCGCCCTTGCATTGTTGGGCAAATCCTTCCAGACTTAGTAATAGACAAAATACTATAAAGTATTTAAAATGTTTGAAGGTGGTTTTGGTGTGAATTGTTTTCATAATAAATCTTTTTTTGGTTTTAATGTAGATATCAAGTTACGAAAAATTATACGCAAGTGAAACTATTAAGACATTTTTCACCAATAAGTGTTTGATTTTATTCAGTTTACATATAAAAAAAGCACCAAGCTTTATTGCCTGATGCTTTACTTAAATTATTTACAAAGTATATACTTACAATGAATTTACATACGTAATGATCGTTATTAAATCTTGATCGTTTGTTACTTTTAATTTGTTTTCTTTGATATATGCTTTTACTATATTTTTTTTATCTTCAAATAATCTAGAAACGCCTCTTCGAGTTCTTGAAAGCTTTTTAACATTACCATTGTTATGGAATTCAACATAGTAATCAGCCTTTAAATCTTGAAACTCTGTAGTTATTTTTGGCGGTGGTGTCATATAATGTGATTGCTCCATACCTACCGCTAATTTTTTTGCTTTTTTCTTATAAAGAGACACATAATCATTCTCTAATAAAACTTCGTAGTAACCTAATGCTTTTTTGGCGTCACTATCGTCTGCATCTAAAATTTTATAAGCTACATTGTCTTCTGCAAATATAATTTTACTTCTGTATTTGTTTTTATTGATCCATCCGCTTGTATTTTCTCCTTGAATTTCCATCTCGTCTAAGAACGCGTTGTAACGAGCTTTAAATTGCTCCGATTCTACTTCTTTGAACTCTTCGTTATGGAATTGAGAACCTTCAGCAATTTGAAGTAAGCTTTTCTCTGGATTTACATATCCTAATCCAAATAATGGATTGTGATGTGGCACTAGAAAAAATGTGATTGTTGGTGAGTTATCCTGTTGTAAAGTTACGCTCTGTTGTGAATGAGCTGAATTAAAGAATAACATAGCGAGTGCACATAGGCAACTTGTGGTAAAAAGTGATCTCATGGCTTTTGTTTGGTTTTAATTGTTATTTGTAAACTATTTACTATTAATTTACAGCAAAAACCTTACCAATTCAACTTTTTTGAAAACTTTTTTTTCGCTAAAACAATCTTTTACAACGAGTTAACGTAATTAATCAACTTCTCTAAATCTCTTTCTTTGGTAACTTTGATTTTATTTTTTTTGATAAACGCTTTTACCTCTTTTTCTTTACTAGCGAATAATTTGATAACTGCTTTTTTATTTCTTGGAAGTTTCACTGCAGATCCACTATCACCATATTCTATATAATATTCGCTTTTTTGTTCTTTATATTTTGCTGAACTTGCATTGATGCTGCCATAAGCTGCTCGTTTTACTTTTACAAACTTTTTTCTATCTTTTCTATATAGCTTTACATTTTTCCCATTAGTCAACTGAATATAATATCCTAGTTTATCTTCTTTTTCACTTTCAATATTCTGTAAAATTTTATAAACAAGGTTCCCTTTATTTTGCTTAATAATGTAATTCCTGTTAGCTTTATTCATAACCACAGTATCTGATTGCTGAATAACTTCCATCACATCTAGAGCTACATTATAACGCACCATAAACACTTTATTTATAGGAGCTATATTTGCTGAATTGAAACCTTCGTCATAATAAGGAGTTCCTTCTATATTTGCTTTCAAGACCCTTGCCATATTTTTTTGCAATATTGCTTGTGACGAAATATCGTTGTGAAACATAGATGCTTGAAATGCTTGTTTTGCAGCACTTTGAGAAAACCCGAAAGCAGTTACTAATAGAAGACTGCTAAGAGCTATAAATTTTTTATTGATTGGTAATTTCATAACATTTTGGTTTTAATATAGTTAGTAATTTACGAATTGAATCGTGTTTGTTCCAAATAATTTCTTTTTTTTAAGACTAGCATCAAATATCAGTCCATTTTTTTCAAATAGTCTGCTTTTAGTTTTTTTAGCATAAAAAAAGCACCAAACAATAAAGTTTGATGCTTTTATATATTTTATTTATAAAGTATACTTACAATACTTTTTCGTACGTAATAATGGTTTTCTTTATGACTATGTTCTTATAAAGAATTAGCATAGTTAATCAACTTAATCAAGTCTTTTTCTTTGGTAACTTTGATTTTATTCTCTTTGATGAATGCTTTAATTTCTTTTTGCTTGCTTGCAAATAATTTAATGATTGCCTTTTTCTTTCTTGGCAGTTTTACCGCAGTTCCATTATCACCATATTCTATATAGAATTCACTTTTTTGCTCTTTATATTTTGCAGAACTTCCGTTGATACTACCATAAGCCGTACGTTTTACCTCCACAAACTTCTTTCTATCTTTTCTATATAATTTTATTTTTTTCCCAGTGGTCAACTGAATATAATATCCTAATTTATCTTCATTTTCACTTTCTACATATTCAAGAATTTTATATGTAACGTTTCCTTTATTTAACTTTATAATATAACTTCTATTATTCTTATTCATGAACAACGTATCCGTATCTTGAATAACTTCCATTACATCTAAGGCTACATTAAAACGAACCATAAACACTTTATTTATTGGAGTAATCGTTGCAGAGTTAAAACTTTCATCATAGTAAGGCGTACCGTCAACATTGTTTTTATAAGTCTTTGCCATGTTTTTTTGCAATATTGCCTGCGTCGAAATGTCGTTGTGAAACATAGATGCTCTTCCTGCTTGAGAAAATACCGCTGTGCTTACTAAAATGATCCCACAAAGGGCTATAAACTTTTTTCTGATGAGTAACTTCATAACATTTTGATTTTATATGAGTGAGTTTACGAATTGAATCGTATTTATTTCTAATGATTTATTCTATTTTTTTAACAGTAATATCAAATATCAGTCCAATTTTTTTCAAATATCGTGTTTTTTTATTTTTCAGCATAAAAAAAGCATCAAACAGTAAAGTTTGATGCTTTTTTTTATTTTGATTGTATTTGCTAATTAATCTGCTAATACAATAACTTTATTATCTTTCATTTCAATAGTACCAGAATTGATAGTCAAGGTCAATATTTTATCGTCATCATTGTGAGGAACTATTGATCCATGCAAATCATCAAATACTAAGTGTGACTGTGTATGTGTATGAATCTTCACCATTCCATCTTTTAAAAGCGATACAATTGGCGCGTGATTATTTAACATTTGAAAGTCACCATTAATTCCTGGTACAGTTACAGAATCTACTTCTGAACTGAATAAAGTTGCTTCTGGTGTAACAATTTCTAAATACATATGTTGTTGTTGTTGGTTGTTGGTTGCTCGTTGTTGGTTGACTAACAACTAAAAACTAGCAACTAGCAACAATAATTACGCTTCTGCAAGCATTTTCTCTCCAGCTTCAATAGCTTCTTCAATCGTTCCTTTTAAGTTAAAAGCAGCTTCAGGTAAGTGATCTAATTCTCCATCCATAATCATGTTGAATCCTTTGATTGTCTCCTTAATATCTACTAATACACCTTTAAGACCAGTAAATTGCTCTGCTACGTGGAAAGGCTGAGATAAGAAACGTTGTACACGACGTGCACGTCCTACCGCCATTTTATCTTCTTCAGATAATTCTTCCATACCTAAGATGGCAATAATATCTTGTAATTCTTTGTAACGTTGTAACAACTCTTTTACTTTTTGTGCACAATCGTAGTGCTCATCACCTAAAATTTCAGCCGTTAAAATTCTTGATGTAGAATCTAATGGATCTACCGCTGGATAAATACCAAGTTCGGCAATTTTACGAGATAATACTGTTGTTGCATCCAAGTGAGCAAAGGTTGTCGCTGGTGCTGGATCCGTTAAATCATCCGCAGGTACGTAAACCGCCTGTACAGATGTAATAGATCCTTTTTTCGTTGATGTAATACGTTCCTGCATAGCTCCCATTTCAGTTGCTAATGTTGGTTGGTATCCTACCGCTGATGGCATACGTCCAAGAAGTGCTGATACCTCAGAACCTGCTTGTGTAAAACGGAAAATGTTATCTACGAAGAAAAGTACATCTTTTCCTTGTCCATCTCCTGCTCCATCACGGAAATATTCTGCAATTGTTAATCCTGATAAGGCAACTCGTGCACGTGCTCCAGGAGGCTCATTCATCTGTCCGAATACGAAAGTTGCTTTCGATTCTTTCATAGATTTTTTATCTACTTTAGATAAATCCCATCCACCTTCTTCCATAGAGTGCATAAAATCATCACCATACTTGATAATTCCAGATTCTAACATCTCACGTAAAAGGTCATTTCCTTCACGTGTTCTTTCTCCTACTCCTGCGAATACAGAAAGTCCACCGTGTCCTTTTGCAATATTGTTAATTAACTCCTGAATTAATACAGTCTTACCTACTCCGGCACCACCAAATAAACCAATTTTACCACCTTTTGCATAAGGCTCAATTAAGTCAATTACTTTAATACCTGTAAATAATACTTCTGTAGAAGTTGATAAGTCTTCAAATTTTGGTGCTTCTCTGTGGATAGATAAACCGTCATCACCAGTTTTTGGCAATTCTCCTAATCCATCGATAGCATCTCCGATAACGTTAAATAATCGACCGTATACATCGTCGCCAATAGGCATTTTGATTGGGTTTCCAGTAGGATGTACATCTGTACCTCTACTTAGACCATCTGTAGAATCCATAGAAATTGTACGTACAGTATTTTCACCAACGTGAGATTGTACTTCTAGTACTAATTTTGTACCATCAGCTTTCGCTATTTCTAATGAATCGTAAATTCTTGGAAGTTCGTTCCCAGCGCTGAATTCTACATCAACAACAGGACCTATAATTTGTGCAACTTTACCTGTAACTTTTGACATTACTTAAGTGTTTAATGTTTAGGTTATTAAATACCGAAAAACGAATTTCATATTTTATGCTAAAACATGACCTTTTTTCGCGGTGCAAAGATATATTTTATTAATTAAAATAAGTAGTGTTTTGTGATGATTTTTAAAAATTCTCAAAAAACCCTTGATTATACATAGATTTCCTACGGTTCATATAATTCCATAAATAAATAAAACCATCTTTTTTGGCTTTTTACTAACGATAAGTCTCTAAATTTATTTCTATATTTCCAGCATTATTTTTCTAGTTTTTAAGATTAAACTGATTGGATTATGCATTCATAATGATTAATAGCATATTGATAGTATGGCAGATAAATTAAGTAACTTTCTAAACACACTTTCCGAAGGAAATGAAGAAGATATTATTTCTCTTTATAAAGAAGTGTTTCCAAAAGTGTCGCATTTTATTGTTAGCAATAATGGTCGTATTGATGATGCCGAAGATATTTTTCAGAAAGCCTTGCTACAAATTATAGTTCGATATAGAAATGAACCTTTTGAAATTAAAACTTCTTTTGAGAATTATTTTTTTACTGTTTGCCGAAATTTATGGAGACGCGAGTTGAATGTATCAAAATTTAAAGCAAAGCATGTTGACCATTTGGAAAATATTAGTGCTGTAGATGATGCTGCATTTTCTATTGTAGAACAAGAACGCTACGAACTTTTTTCCGAGAAATTAGCACTATTATCAGAAAATTGCAAAAGTATCCTGAAACTGTTTTTTGCTAAAACATCATACGAAAGTATTATGCAAACACTACAGTATAATTCTGAAAACGTTGTACGACAACGAATTTTTAAATGCAAAAAACGATTGATTGAATTGATAAAGAAAGATCATAGATACGATGATTTAAAAGATATATGATGATGGAAGACGACATATTAATAGCACGGTTTTTAAGAAATGAACTTTCTGACGAAGAGCAAGCTGCTTTTTTGAAACGACTAGAAAGCGATGACCTTTTTAAAGAACAAGTAAAGTTAGAGCAACAATTACTAAACCTTCTTGGTGAAACATATTGGAGTTATGCTATAAACGATACTAATAAAAGAATAGAAGCGTATAAAAACATTCTTAAGTCGGACGACACTCAAGAATTGAAAATTACTATTTCAAAAGCAATTGAAAGCTATAAGAGAAAGCAGTTAAAAGATGATAGAAAAGAAGCTTCTCCTCGTAAAGGCAATTTTCAACTTGCTATCCGCATTGCAGCCATATTTGTTATTCTTTGCTCACTTTTTTGGTACTTCTCAAACAATAGCATAGATCATAAAGCACTTACTGATGCAGCTTGGCAAAAAAATATTGGTTTAGATTTTACAGTAAGAAACGGTTCATCAGACAGCACTAAAGCCACTTTAGCTAAAGCCTTACACCTTTATACAAACAAAGAGTATAATCAGGCTTTAAGCACATTAAAAGCTTACAGCGCTTCTTCTAATCATTATAAAGATATTTTATTAGTCCGCGCTTTGTCTTATCACCAATTAAACAAAACAACAATTGCGTTTCAAACATTGGATAGTTTGGCAATATATGCTCCAGATATTTCCAAATGGTACAAAGGTCTTATTCACTTAGAAAATGACGAATTAAAGAAAGCCGCTCAGTATTTAGAAATTCCCTCAACATCGAATCAAGAAATTAAACTAAAGAAGTAAATGAGAAAAATTGTTTGTTTTATCTACATATTCATTTTAACAACAGCATGTTTCCAGCTTCATGCACAACAGAGCAATACAAGTTTAGATACTGATTTAACTAAAGGTAAAGAATTGCTGTTTTATGGAAAATATAAAGACGCAATTTTAGTATTTAATAAAGCACTGAAACAGGCTGAAAGCCTAGAAGATTCTATAAGCATTGCAGGCTGTTACAACGCACTTTCAAAAGCATATAACTATACTTCACAATTGAAAGAGTCTATGCTGTATGCAGAAAAAGCAATGCAATACAGTCAAGGAGAACATATTACTCAGAAAAAAGAAGAAGCAGATGCACTTTTTAACTTAGGAATTGTACAAGGGCAAAAACGTTTCTCAAAAGAGTCGCTTGAAAATCATACAGCAGCATTAGAGATTAGGCAGACTTTTTTTAAAGATGATCTTTTTCAAATTGCCAACTCACATTTTAATGTTGGTGTTGCGTTACACCGACAAAGGCGCTTAGCGGAAGCAATGAAAAAATTTGAGACTACTTTGACTATAGAATTAAAAGACACGCCACAACGCAGCATATTACACGCTGATATTTACGAAGCTATTGGATATATTAATTATGATCTTGGAAAGTTTGACAAAGCTCTTACTTTTTTTAAAAAGACATTGCATTTAGCACAACAAACTTACGAGGACAATCACCCTTATTTCGGAAAGGTATATAATGAATTAGGAATGATTTATTCTATGAAGAATGAATTCAACAAAAGTTTAAAGTATTACAATAAATCATTAAGCGTAAGCATTGCGAACCATGGCATAGATATGAGTGCCGATCAAGTACGTGTACATTTTAATATTGGCACGATATACGAAAAACTTGACATACAAGAGAAAGCAATATTTCACACAAAAAAATCACTTGCGATTGGCACTAAAATTTTAGGCGCAACACACCCGCAAATGTTTTATCCGTATAGTCAACTTGGGACTATATATGGTGACGAACGTGGAATTCCGTATGTAGAAAAAGCGCTTGCTATTCTCTTGGGTTCTGATCCTGTGAACTTTGTTATTGTTTCTTTTCAATACGAATATTTAGCTAACATTTATTCTAAGGTTGAGAATTATCCTGAATCGCTAAAGTATATGGAAAAGACATTAGAACTTCGCTTGCAAATTTTTGGAGAACGAAATATAAATACGATTCGCAGCTACAACAATTTAGCTAAAACATATGCGCAACTCAAGGAATTTGACAAGGCGTTATTGTATTGCGAAAAATCGATCGCTGCTAACACATTAAATATTGCAAGTCAACAGAATTTGACAGATTCTTTTACTTCTGTAAATTATGTAGATCAAAACTTTTTAGTTGAATCTGTAAAAACAAAAGCAGATATTCTCGTTCTTTTGTATCAAGAACGTAAAGAAAAAAAACACCTTCTTGAAAGCATTAAATTGTATGATGAAGCTGATGCTTTGGCAAGTTTGACACGAAAGTCAAAACAAAATCATGATGACAGAATACAATTTTCCGAAACGGTAAAAGCTATTTATGCAAAAAATATACAAACGAAGCTTTTGCTAAGTGAAATTGAAAATAATACTTCTTCATTAGTTGAAACTTTTTATGCTTCTGAAAAAAGTAGATCGCATACATTGCGAGAACTACTAAAACAATCCGAAGTGAAACGAACTGTAAATATTCATACAGATATTATTTCGCTTGAAAAAACAATTAATATACAACTAGCAAAATTGCAGTCAGAAATTGTAAAAGAAGCTACAGCGCTTAAAAGTGACTCCGTAAAAATATATCAGCTTGAAGGAAAAGTTTTTGATTTGACTAAACGAAAAGATTCACTTGAAAAACGTATTGAGATTGATTTCCCAAAGTATTACAAACTAAAATATGAAGACACTGTTATTGAAATTTCAACCTTACAAGAAAAACTAAACGACAGCACAACACTTATTGAGTTTTTTAAGAATAAGAATGCAGTCTATACTTTTATCATTACAAAAAAATCGTTCCATGTAAAAAGAGTAGAGGTTGATGATTTAGATTCGAAAATTGAAGCATTAAATAAAGCAATTACTGACAAGAATACTATTCAGTTTACAAAGTATGCTTCCAACTTATACACAGAATTACTCTCACCAATAAAGTCACATTTTGTAGGCAATGAACTTATTATTATTCCTGATGAATCTTTATGGCATATACAGTTTGATTTGCTGTTGACAGAAGCAACTAAAGCGAACCAAAAGCCTGCATATTTACTATATAACTATGCAATAAGCTATGCAAATTCAGCTAGTTTATTATTTGATGAAACTGCAAAAAGCACAACTCATTTTTCAAATGAATGTGTTGCGTTTTCATATACAAGCAAAGACACTATTCTAAAAAATAACAATACAATTGCTTTATCAAAATTGCGAAATACGCAGGTTGATTTACCTGGAACACGCAAAGAGATTCAGGAAATATCTAACATTTTAGAAGGCACTTATTTTTATGGCAACGCTGCAAATGAAATGAATTTTAAAAAGTATGCAGGTAATTCTAACATTCTACATTTAGCATTGCATGGTGATATTGATAATAACAACTCAAACAATTTGAAAATTTACTTTTCGGAAGGCAGCCCTAATGATGATGATAAGTTATTTGGTCATGAGTTATATTCTTTACATATTCCGGCAAATTTAGTTGTGCTAAGTGCTTGCAATACTGGAAATGGTCAGATTAACAAAGTTGAAGGAATTCAAAGTTTAGGAAATGCATTTCAATATGCAGGCGCAAAAAGTCTTTTGTTAAGTAGTTGGGAAATTTCAGATAAAACTACACCTGAAATTATGCGATATTTTTATGAACACATAAAAGGCGGAATGCCAAAACACAAAGCGCTACAACAGGCAAAAATTGACTTTTTACAAAATGCAGACACTTTTAATGCAGCGCCTTTTTATTGGGGAAGTTTTTATTTACTTGGAGACACAGCTCCAATTCCTTTTTCAACGTTCAATTACACTGTTTGGATCATTGGTATTGTTAGTAGCATTGTACTTTTTTTAATTGCGAGATCGTTTCTTAGAAGAAAAAATAATACCATTTAACATATTAAAAATCAATATTTTATGATTTTATTTCGTTTTTATTCAAAAAAAAGTGAAAAATACTGGGTAACAAATTCCATTTTTTGGAACTATAAGTTATGAGGGATAACTGTTTTAAAATTAAAAACACATTTATTTATACCATATACTTACTTTCAAACAAGTATTCACAAATTATTTATTCTTACCATAAAGCAGGCGGTTTTTATCGTTTCAACCTTGAAGCAAACACTGCAACTCTCTCTATTTTCAACCAAAAAGATAAAAAGAGTATTCGCGCAAAGCGAATTACTACTATTCAAAAATATTTTTTCGCGAAGAATAGACACAACTGTGAGTGTCTTTAAATGTTCACTTTAAGAATTAACTATACAATTTAAATTATGAAAAAAAGAGATTTAAAATCATTAAGCCTTAACAAGAAATCAATTTCAAATTTTGATAACAGCGAATTAGTTGGAGGAACAGGTGTAACTAACATTTTTGATTGTCCTTCAGTAAGAGTGAAGCCACATTGTATTTCTTATGAGTCATTCATTACAATATGTCAGTGTCCTTCAAACGTATGCTAATTAAATATGTTTATAATTAAAGTGAATTGAATTCATTTTCTATAAAAAAATAGGCTGCCAATTGGCAGCCTATTTTATTTTATATGTTTTCGAAATATTTCTATTTGATTTTCTTAGTTAATTACCCAAGAAATATAGTATTGCGATCCAATAGTACCAACTCCTGGCGCACTAACATATTCATGTCCAAAAATGTTAGCTGCTCCTAATTTGAAAGTTGATTTCTTGTAACGATAGTTTATCTGGAAGTCAACTAATGAACGAGCCGATACAGTACCATCTGCAAAAGATGATTCCCAAAGGAAAGAGTCATTCCATCTCCAGTTGATATTAAATCCGAAGTTATCGAAAAGATTTCTGTTTCCAAAAGACGCCTTTACTTTATGCTCTGGCGTGTTAAAGTTTGTTTCAAAATCTGGATCACTAGCCTGATCGAAGTCAAGTTTAGCATACGTATAGTTCACTCCAAAGTCATAATCTCCAAATACTTTTGTGTTTGCTCCAATAGCAACTCCATACGAACTAATATCTGCAGTAGAGTTAGCATATAATTGGAAAGGTGTAAAGTCACCGTTAGCAGCTGCAATTAATGCATTTGGCGTAGGCGCTCCACCAACAGGAGTTAAATCTGTAATATCAGATAAATTCACATTACCGTAGTTAGGAACAATTACTGTTTTAGTTGCAATGAAATCTTTGTATTTATTATAATATGCACTTACATCTACAGAAATACCTTCATATACAATTCCACGATATCCAACTTCAAAAGCAGACACTTTTTCTGGACTTACAAAATCTACATTTGCTTGTTGTAGTAGCGCAGGGTTTGGTGCTCCAGCAGCTGCACTAGCTCCAAATGCTTGAAAAGATGATAATGTAAAAGAATTGTTGTAAGCATCATTACCAGAAAGCGTTACTACTCTGTCTAAACCAAAAGCTTCTAATCCAGCTGGGAAACTATTTGTAATAGGTCTAGTTGTATAACGATCTAAGTTATCAGGCGCACCACCAACTAAAACTGCATTTCCAACATCTAAACCAATATATTGATCTTGTGTACTTGGGTTACGGAAACCTGTTTGGAAAGAAGCTCTAAAATTGTGTTTTTTATCCTCGTCTGGAGAATATACTAAAGAAACTCTTGGAGAAACGTTTCCGTCAAAGTTTTGCGCTTTGTCATAACGAATAGAACCTGTGAATTTCATTTTATCTTCCATAAACTTTTTCTGAACTTGTACATACGCGCCATATTCATCATATTTAATTGGACCATCAGTATCTGTAAAGATTGTTCCTTGAGAATCTAATACATATTGACGGTACGAACCACCAACCTGAATATCGGCAACATCAATTAAATGTGAAAGGTTATAGTTTACATCAGAATGATATAATTTTGTGTTATCAATAAACTTTGCTCCAGTTAGTAAATCTCCATCTGCAGTAACTACATTTAAAGCATTATTGAAACCTGTAGTTCCTGGCTGAAGACGACCTGTATCAGCCAAACCTCTAGCAAATGCGTGTGCTACATTAGCATCACCTGGTGTAACTCCTGGAATTGCTCCTGTGATTGCTCCTAAATATCCTGTAGCATACTCAGTAAACCATTGTTGATCTGATTTCCATCTTCTGTTTACATTGATCGCAGCAAAACGCGTATCATACGAATCGTTTGCTTTTTCTGCAGTAACATATCCTCTAATGAAGAAGTTTTTATTTCTAACTTCTAATTTATGCTGTTGCATAAAGAAGTTTTTAATAGAATATCTATTTGCTCCTTGATAAATTGTATTTCCTCTACCAATTTTAGAATTCCAAATTACAGTAAAGTCATTTGCCCAAGGCTTGTAATGTAAAGCAAAATCAGCTTTTACACTTTCTGCATCATAGTCCATTAAGTCGCGCTCTTCATAACCAGTTCTTGATACTGCTGAAGAACCAAATGTTCCTGCTGGCGCTCCTGATAAGGCATCAAAATTTAATGTTGTAGAAACCTCATCTCCATAAATATTTAATCCATTATAGTTTGGATCGCTCGCTCTAGTTCCAGCAATAGCATCACCACTAGCACCATCATAGTTGGTATAATCTGTAGCAAACCATTCTGTTCCATTTAAGAAAGAGAAAGAAGCTTTTATTGCTAATTTATCACTAAATGCATGTGCAGCTCTAAATCCAAAATCAACAAAATTATTGTCGCCAGCATTTTCAGATGACGTCATTCCTGTTTTCGCATAAAAGCTAATTCCTTGCTCTTCGTAAGGATCTTTACTACGCATAAACATAATTCCATTGAAGGCATTTGCTCCATATAATGCTGAAGATGCTCCTGGTAATAATTCTACCGTTGCCACATCTAATTCAGACATTCCTAATAAGTTTCCTAGTGCAAAGTTTAAGGCTGGTGAAGAGTTATCCATTCCATCTACCAATTGCATAAATCGCGTATTAGCAAACGTAGCGAAACCTCTTGTGTTTACAGATTTGAATGTTAAACTGTTTGTATTGACATCAACACCTTTTAAGTTTTCCAACGAATCATAGTACGTAGGTGAAGTTGAGTTTCTAATTGCTCTTGCATCCATACGTTCAACAGTTACGGGCGATTCTCGTATTCTTTCTGGTGTTCTTGAGGCTGAAAGAACGATTTCGTCTAGCTCTGTTCCTTCTTTTAGGACAATAGTAACGTCTTCGTTGTTTTTTGTAATTTCTACAGTAGCAGAATCAAATCCAATACTACTTGCAGTAATTTTAAAAGGCGGTTGTTGATCTACTACTAATTTGAATTTTCCGTCAAAATCAGTACTTGTTCCAGTAGAAGATCCTACTACAACAATGTTAACACCTGGGATTGGCATGTTATCGCCATCAACAACTTTTCCACTAACATTGGTTTGTGCAAATAGTCCCGCACAAACCAACATAGCTAAAATTGATAGGTATGCTCTCATAAGTCTTTTGGTTTAGTTATTATGAGAACAATATACGCTTTTTTAGGAAATCCCTAAAGAAAGTGTTAATTTTTTAGAGTTATTCTACGGTTACGGATTTTGCCAAGTTTCTAGGTTGGTCTACATTACAATCGCGCATAACAGCAATATAATACGACAATAACTGTAAAGGAATTGTTGTTAAAAGCGGTGTAAGCAACTCTAATGTTTCAGGAATTTCAATTACATAATCAGCAATTTTCTTAATGCTCTTATCTCCTTGCATTACCACTGCTATGATTTTTCCTTTCCTAGATTTTATCTCTTGAATGTTACTTACTACCTTTTCGTAGTGTCCTTTTCTTGTTGCAATTACCACAACTGGCATTTGCTCATCAATTAATGCAATAGGTCCATGCTTCATTTCTGCTGCTGGATATCCTTCTGCATGGATATACGAAATTTCTTTTAGTTTTAATGCTCCTTCTAATGCTACTGGGAAGTTATAACCTCTACCAAGGTACAAGAAGTTCGTTGCATCTTTGTATATATCGGCAATCGTTTTTACATGATTGTCTGATTGCAATGTTTTTTCAACTTTAGCAGGAATAGCATCCATTTCTGATAAATACGTATGGAATTCAGATTTAGAAATTGTTCCTTTTTTCTGTGCTAAGTTTAAAGCAATCAAGGTCAATACTGTAATTTGCGTTGTGAATGCTTTTGTTGAAGCAACTCCTATTTCTGGACCAGCATGCGTGTATGCACCAGCATCTGTTTCTCTTGATATTGAAGAACCTACTACATTACATACTCCAAATACAAATGCTCCTTTACTTTTTGCAAGTTTGATAGCCGCCATTGTATCTGCTGTTTCTCCCGATTGAGAAATTGCAATAACTACATCTTTCTCTGTAATAATTGGATTTCTGTATCTAAATTCGGAAGCATATTCTACCTCAACAGGTATTCTTGTTAAGTTTTCAAATACATACTCCGCTACCAATCCTGCATGCCAAGATGTTCCGCAAGCAACGATTAAAATTCTGTTTGCATTTAAAAACTTTTCAATGTTATCATCAATTCCAGCCATTCTAATGATGCCTTCATTTGCTAACATTCTTCCTCTGAACGTATCCAAAATTGCTCTTGGTTGTTCATATATTTCTTTCAACATAAAGTGATCGTAACCACCTTTTTCAATCTGTTCTAAGTTTAATTGTAATTCTTGTACGTACGGATCAACTAAAGAATCGTCTTTTATTTTACGAACTTTTACTTTTTTACCTCTGCGCACAATTGCCATTTCTTCATCTTCAAGGTAAATAGCATTATTTGTATACTCAATAAAAGGAGAGGCATCAGAAGCAATAAAAAATTCTTCTTCTCCAACACCAATTACTAATGGGCTTCCTAAACGCGCTACAACAATTTCGTCTGGTTTATTTTTATCAAACACAGCAATTGCATACGCTCCTACCACTTGATTTAAAGCAATTTGAACTGCTTTTCCAAGTTTCACATTTTCGTTTTTCTTTACATCTTCAATAAGATTTACCAATACTTCAGTATCCGTATCTGATTTAAATGTAAAACCTCTGTTGATTAATTCTTGTTTTAATGGCTCATAGTTTTCAATGATTCCATTATGAATAATTACCAACTCACCTGAGTTTGAATAATGAGGATGCGAATTAACATCGTTTGGCTCTCCATGAGTTGCCCAACGTGTATGACCGATTGCTAAAGATCCATCGATTGAGATTTCTTCCTTTACACGTTTTTCTAAATCGACAACCTTTCCTTTGGTTTTAGATAACTTGATGTTTTTGCCATCATATATAGCAACACCTGCACTATCATACCCTCGATATTCAAGTCTTTTTAAACCTTTTAACACCACAGGATATGCCTCTCTGTGACCTATATAACCTACGATTCCGCACATAATTTTTTAATTATTGATATTTAATTGGTTTCTGGGATTGTGTAAAATATTTCGAGCTTCAATCTTTTGTCTTCTGGTGAAGCTATTGTAGTTCCATACAATACAGTTCCGAACGGATTCATTATAGAAATAGTAGGAACAAATTCATCATCTGTAGTTCCTGTTTCTACTTGTCCACTACCGATAACACGTATGTCGGAAGAGGCTACTAATCCTAGTTTTACGTTGGTTGAATCTAGACGTATTACATTATTTAAGTGTTCTGTTAATCTAATTTTGTATCGCAATGGCTTATCATCTTCATCCAATTCTAAAATTCCTCCATGCACACCTTTTGATAGTGCTGGCGACGTTGCGTTGACTGTTTGATCTATAATATAATCATCTAATGGAATATTATTATCAAAGTTATACAAGTAAATACGTTGTGGATCTTCTGCTGCATCAACTTGAACATCTCTATTCACATAGAAAACTAAGTTTGCATCATTAATAAGCCATCCGTTTTCTCTAATTTCTTCTAATTGATCTGCTACACCATTATTATCTGTATCAGGTCCAAAAAGTTCAATAGTAGTCATAGCTCCTTCTCCTCCTTTTAAGTACAAATTATTATTGTTTGCCGTAACATCTTGTGTAAATGTAGGCGTACTAAATGTATTTACAATGTTCGCCGTTGATAAGCTTAGGTTAAATGATGCTTTTTCCAACTCTACTGTATCATCAGAGTCATCTGTATTTCCTTGCGTATTTACTTTTTGATATACATAATTGATTTCAATATTTGCGTTTTGAAGATCTAATAACATTAATGCCTCTGTATTATCTGCTGTAATATGCAGACCTCTAAATACATCTTCTGCTCTAAATACGTTATTATTTGATAACTTAATACTTCCTTCGTTGTCAATAATTCTTTCTTGGAAGAAATCAGCATCTAATTTCACACGAATTCGAGGAGATAATGTAGCTTCTATAACTGGATCTCCGTTTTCATCAAGTACAGCTGCTCCATTTGCATCTTTTTCCTCAACTTCTATCTGCTCCTGATTTATCATATAAGCAGTATCTTGATAAAGTGTTTGCCCTACTTCTGTTGAAAAATCTTGATCAGAAAAATAGATTTGTGGATCTCCGTTTTCATCAGTCGCTCTTAAAAAATAAGTAAGTTCCTGCACATGTAAATTAAATGTTTGATTTACATTTCCGTACAAAGAATCTACTTCTACTTCTGTTTCTCCATCATCATTAACTGTAGCTGAACTAAAGTAAGGAATGTTTAACCATACTTCTGTAACAGTTTCCATTTCTTCAAAATCTGTCAAATCTTCATCTTCTTCCGCTTGACTCTTGTCTCCGAACTCAGGATCTTCTGTTCCTGCAATTAAACTTGCTTGTACTGTAAGACTTGAATACGTAGTTCCGTATACAGGATCTACATTTTTACCAAGTTGATATACTGGCAATCCATTTGCTTGTACTGGATTTAAGCGTATGTTAGACGTAACTATTTGAGAATCTGCAAACAACTGAGTAGTGAAGTTATTGTTTTCAATAATTTCATCACCAACCGTACTAAATTCGTCATCACAAGCTACAAAGCCTAGTATCATTAAAAGCACTACTAAGCCACCCGTGAGTGTCTTTTTAAATTTGTTCATAAGTGTAATCTGTTAACCTTAATTTAAAACTTTTGTATTATAAAAATCTGTGTATGCATCGGCAAATTCTTCACTGTTTTTATATTCAAGAACAGGTTTTTCAAGACCGGTGAGATATTCTTGAACATCAGCAGGAATTTCCTCAGATGCTATTACCACGGCATCCGAATGATCCACAGCAACTTTTAGAAGGTTAGAGTAGTTTGGTTCAGCAAGTATTTCTACATTACCATCACCAATATTATCAAATTTGATTTTACTTAGCATTTCTTTATCTAAAGTTCCATCAAATTCTTGTTTATATACAGAAGTAACAATTTTACTATCTGTAAACAATGGTTCATCTTTGTAATATTTACGTAAGTATAGAGGCAATAAAGAAGCCATCCATCCATGAACGTGAATGATGTCTGGTGCCCAGTTTAGTTTCTTTACAGTTTCTATAACACCTTTTGCAAAGAAAATAGCGCGCTCATCATTGTCTGGAAAAAGATTTCCTTCTTCATCAGTAAATGTAGCTTTACGCTTAAAGTATTCTTCGTTATCAATAAAATATACTTGTATTCTTTCTTTAGGTATTGAAGCTACTTTAATAATTAATGGCATATCCATATCATTAATTACCAAATTCATTCCTGATAAACGAATTACTTCGTGTAATTGATGTCTTCTCTCATTGATATTTCCAAAACGTGGCATAAATATCCTAATTTGTCCACCTTTACTGTTTACCATTTTTGGAGCTTCAAATGACATTGATGAAATTTCAGTTTCTGGTAAATAGGGTACTACTTCAGATGAAACGTATAAGACTCTTTTATTATTCATAAAAATACTTTTCCTTTAATAATTCAGCGTAAAACATGCAAAATTACAAAAATTATGTAGATTAACAGTAATATATTAAATTTGCACGCTGTTAATTTTTTCTAAATGACTCTATTTTACACACAAAATACGCTGAAAACCTTTATTGAATCTCAAAAATCTGAAGGAAAAACAATTGGCTTTGTCCCTACAATGGGCGCTTTACACAAAGGGCACTTATCGCTGGTAAAGAACGCTATGACTGACAATGATATTGTATTTGTAAGTGTTTTTGTAAATCCCACACAGTTTGACAATGCCACAGATTTAGAGAAATATCCTCGCACGTTGGATGCAGATGTTTCTTTACTAAAAACTTTAGGAAAAAATATTTTTGTGTACGCTCCAAGTGTGAAAGATATCTACAATTCTGGCATAAATGCAGAAAAATTCAGTTTTGACGGACTCGAATTTGAAATGGAAGGAAAATTTAGAACTGGACATTTTGATGGTGTTGGCACAATAGTAAAACGTCTTTTTGAAATTGTAACACCAACCAATGCTTATTTTGGAGAAAAAGACTTTCAACAATTAATGATTATCAAAAAGCTAGTTTCTAAATATAAAATTCCTGTCAATGTAATTGGCTGTGAAATATTCAGAGAAGTTTCGGGCTTAGCAATGAGTTCTCGAAATGAACGTTTATCTACAGAAGCAAGAAAAGAAAGTGCATTTATACACAAAACACTTATAGAAGCAAAGAATAAATTTGGCACAAAAAGTGCTACGCAAGTAAAAGAATGGGTTCAAAAGCAGTTTGACAAACATTCGCTACTTACATTAGAATATGTTGAAATTGCCAACATTAAAAATCTAAAAACTGTAAAGCGAAAATCTAAAAACGAAACATATCGCATTTTCATTGCTGCTTTTATTGAAAACATTCGTCTAATTGACAATTTAGCACTGAATTAAGAACTTTAAAATCATTAACTTTGTCCCTATGCAAGTAAACGTAGTAAAATCAAAAATACACAGAGTAAAAGTTACTGGAGCCGACTTGAATTATATTGGAAGTATTACCATTGATGAAGACCTAATGGATGCTGCAAATATTGTTCAAGGAGAAAAAGTACAAATTGTAAATAACAATAATGGAGAACGTCTTGAAACCTATGCTATTCCCGGACCAAGAGGCAGTGGTGAAATTACCTTAAATGGTGCTGCAGCTAGAAGAGTAGCAAAAGGCGACACCCTTATATTAATTACATATACTTGGATGAATATTGAAGAAGCAAAACAATTTAAACCTTCTTTAGTTTTCCCTAACGAAGCCGATAACACACTTACTTAGTTGAAAATAAAAACATCGAAAATACTTAAAATAGTACTCCCACTTTGCTTGGGAGTTTTTTTAGTTTGGTATTCCTTATCCAAAACACCTTTAGATGAGCTGATTGCTCATTTTAAAAAAGCGAACTATTATTGGGTAGGCTTAGGTGTATTTTTTGGACTTTTAAGTCACTTATCCAGAGCGTATCGCTGGCAATACATGTTAGAACCTTTGGGTTACAAGCCAAAATATTCAAATAGCATCATGGCCGTTTTTGTAGCGTATTTGGCAAATTTAGGAATTCCACGATCAGGAGAAGCACTTAGAGCCTTGACATTAACCAATTACGAAAATGTTCCTTTCGAAAAAGGATTTGGAACTATTGTTGCCGAACGTGTTGCCGATTTAATCGTCATGCTTTTCGTAATCGCGATAACCCTTTTTATGCAGTTTGATTTTATTTGGGAGTTACTCATGACAAAGCTCGATCCTACAAAAGTAATCCTACTACTTTCTGCGATGATTATTGGCGGAATTACACTCATCATTTTTATCAAAAGAGCAAAGAAAGGAATTGCACTTAAAATCAAAAACTTCATCATTGGTGTATTCGAAGGCGCAACAAGCATTTTAAAAATGAAGCATAAATGGAAATTTGTTTTTCACACACTTTTCATTTGGGCAATGTATTTACTCATGTTTTATGTCACAATTCTTTCTGTAGAAGATTTACAAGGAAAAGTTCCTGTTGGCGCAATTTTAATTGCATTCATTGCTGGAAGCTTTAGTGTTGCTGTTACCAATGGTGGTACTGGCGCATATCCATTAGCTATTGCCGCTGCATTTTCTCTCTTTCAGATTGAACGAGGTCCAAGTGAAGGTTTCGGTTGGATCATGTGGGCATCGCAAACGTTAATGATTATTATTATGGGCGGATTGTCTTTTCTTTATCTACCAATTTTTAATCGCAAAAAAAATCTTTAACTTGCTAGACTAAACCAACCTATTTATCACATGAAAAAGTATATCATGCTATTCATTGCGTTTGTATGTTTTTCTACTATCAATGCGCAAACTACTGTCGAAAAGATAAAGTCTAAAAAGTTAAATGAAACCCGAGACATTCAATTATATATTCCAGAAGGATATTCAGAAGACAAAGTATACCCAATTATAGTTGTGCTTGATGCACACTATCTTTTTGAAACAGTTGTTTCTAACTCACGCTATTATAGCTATTGGGACGAAATGCCAGAATGTATTGTCGTTGGTGTAAACCAATACAAAACAGAAGATCGTGCTCGCGACTGCATGTATGCTGATGCCAGTGGTTTACCCACAGAAAAAGGCACTAAGTTTTTTGAATTTATTGGAATGGAATTAATTCCTTTTGTAGAAAAAAATTACAATACTGCCAACTTCAAAATGATTGTAGGACACGATTTAACTGCAAATTTTTCAAACTACTACTTATTTAAAGAAGTTCCTTTGTTTGACGCCTACATAAACCTCAGCCCATATTTTGCCCCAAAAATGGAAGGACGTATTGCTACACGTTTGGAAGAGTTTGAAACAAAAAAATTCTACTATTTAGCAACTGCTGACGAAGACACAAAGAAGGCTGCAAAACGAATTAGAGGGCTCAACGAATCTTTAAGCGGACTCAAAAACGAAAATATTTTTTATTATTATGATGACTTTACAGAAGCGAATCACAACTCGTTAGCGGTTCAAGCAATTCCGAGAGCAATGAGTAAAATATTTACCATTTATCGCCCAATAAGCGTCAAAGAATACAAAGAAAAAATTACGGAGTTAAAAACTTCTCCTTATTTATATTTAATGGATAAATACAAAACCATTAAAGAACTTTTCGGGTTTGAAAAACGTGTTTCTGTTAATGATTTCATGGCAATTTATTCTGCAGTTCGCAAATCAAAAATTAACAATGAAGATTTAAAGCTACTTGCCAAGCTCGGAAAAAAAGAATATCCTGATACCTCATTATTCCACTTTTTTATGGGGGAATATTATGAAAAAACAGGAAAACCTAAAAAAGCATTGCGCATGTACCAAAACGGTTTTAGCATGAACGCAATAGATTTTATCACTAAAGATTTAATGCTAGACAAAGCAGACAAAATCAAACAAGACTTCGGTTGGTAATATAATATGGCAAAAGTAAAAACTAGTTTTTTCTGTCAAAACTGTGGCTCACAGTTTGCAAAATGGCAAGGACAATGTTCTTCTTGCAAACAATGGAATACTATTGTAGAAGAAGTCATTCAAAAAGAAGTAAAAGCCAATTGGAAACAACAAGAAAAAGGCAGTTCACGTGTTGCAAAACCCACACTGATTCATGAAATAAGTTCAGCAACTGAAAAACGTCTGCCAACTTCCGATCAAGAATTAGACAGAGTTTTAGGTGGCGGAATTGTCCCTGGATCATTGATTTTACTTGGCGGTGAACCCGGAATAGGAAAAAGCACGCTTTTACTCCAAATCTCGCTTAAATTGCCTTATAAAACCTTGTATGTTTCTGGTGAAGAAAGTCAGAAGCAAATTAAAATGCGTGCCGAACGTATCAGTCAAAAAAACTCCAATTGTTTGGTATTGACTGAAACAAAAACACAAAACATCTTTAAGCAAATTGCAGAAGTTGAACCAGATATTGTTGTAATTGATTCAATTCAAACCTTGCATTCAGACTATATAGAATCATCTGCAGGAAGCATTTCCCAAATTAGAGAATGCACCACTGAGCTGATAAAATTCGCCAAAGAAAGCGGCGTTCCTGTATTTTTAATTGGACATATTACAAAAGATGGAAACATTGCCGGACCAAAGATTTTGGAACACATGGTGGATACAGTTTTACAGTTTGAAGGCGATCGAAATCATGTATATCGAATTTTACGATCACTAAAAAATCGTTTTGGATCTACGTCCGAATTGGGAATTTACGAAATGCTGTCTGATGGTCTACGAGAAGTAAGCAATCCTTCAGAAATTTTAATTTCTAAAAATGCCGATGAACTCAGCGGAACGGCTATTGCTGCAACTTTAGAAGGTGCACGACCATTAATGATTGAAATTCAAGCCTTAGTAAGCACTGCGGTTTACGGAACTCCACAACGAAGCACAACAGGCTACAATGCAAAACGCCTGAATATGATATTGGCTGTATTAGAAAAACGCGCAGGTTTTAAATTGGCTGCCAAAGATGTCTTTTTAAATATTACTGGCGGAATTAGCATTGATGATACCGCAATTGATTTAGCCGTAATTGCTGCAATTTTATCAAGTAACGAAGATGAAGAAATTTCAAAAACCAATTGCTTTGCTGCTGAAATTGGATTGGCAGGAGAAATTCGTCCTGTAAACCGAATTGATCAACGTATTTTAGAAGCTGAAAAACTAGGTTTCACTACATTTTTTGCATCAAAACATAATAAGATATCATTAAAAAACACCAAAATAAATATTGTTTTAATTTCTAGAATTGAGGATTTAGTTTCACACTTATTCTAATCTTTCACCAAAGACTTCTACAAGACAAAACAATAAATAAGCACATAGTAAAGTTATCTTTTTCATAAGATTACCTAAAAACCAGAAAAGGGAACTCGACGTGATGTCAGTTCCCTTTTTTATGTTTTATTAAATTATATTTAATAGTGTTTCAAAGTACTTCTCGATACAAATTTGCGAAGAAAATTCACTCGAAGTGACGTTTTTAGTAATTAAAAAAAACAGATTGCCGCGTCGCAAACTCCTCGCAAAGACGTTTCTGCTGAAACACTAACAGCATTAGCGATACTTAAGATTACCACCTGCACGGGAACGAATCTAAAAGGCAAAGCCGATCTAAAAGCAAAGCGGTCTAACATCTAACAGCGCCAGCGAGTCTAAATCACGGTGCCGGATTCGGAATACTATTATGAATTTCGTTGATTCCATCAATTACTTCTTGCGACAACTCAAGATCAATACTTGCAATGTTTTCTTTGAGTTGCTCCATTTTTGAAGCTCCAATGATATTTCCTGTTACAAATGGTTGCTGATTGATAAATGCTAATGCCATTTGCGGCAAACTCAAACTATGCTTCTGTGCCAAGTCTAAATATTGTTGTGTAGCTTCCGTAGCTTCTTTTCCGCTGTAGCGCGCAAATCTTGGAAACAAAGTTAATCGTGCATCAGCAGGTAATTTTCCACCTAAGTATTTTCCTGAAAGCACACCAAATCCTAGTGGCGAATATGCCATTAAACCTAATCCTTCGCGCATAGAAACTTCTGCCAAACTGGTTTCAAAACTTCTACATAATAATGAATATGCATTTTGAATGGTGACCATTCTTGGCAATCCTTTTTTAGATTCTTCTAAATAGCGCATGGCTCCCCAAGGCGTTTCATTTGAGATTCCTACTTGGCGAATTTTCCCTTCCTTGATTAATCCATCTAGCGCATGTAAACTTTCGTTGAAATTATCTTTCCAAGGATCATTTGGATTGTGTTTGTAATCGCGCACTCCAAAGAAGTTTGCTTGACGTTCTGGCCAATGCAATTGATATAAATCTAAATAATCTGTTTGCAGACGTTTTAGACTGTTTTCCACAGCATCTTTGATAGCTTCTGGACTAAATCCGTTGGTTCTGATATGTGCTGTATAATCACCTGGACCTGCAATTTTGGAAGCCAATACTATTTTATCTCTGTTTCCAGATTTTTTGAACCAAGTTCCAATGATACGTTCAGTTTCTGCGTACGTTTCGGCTGTTGCTGGCACTGGATATAATTCGGCAGTATCAAAAAAGTTGACACCTTGCTCAACTGCATAATCCATTTGTTCATGACCTTCGGCTTCAGTATTTTGATTTCCCCAAGTCATGGTTCCTAAACAAATTTTGCTGACTTTTATATCAGTATGTGGAATTTTTGTATACTTCATGTTTTCTTTTTCGGTTTTTTATTTTTTACTCAATCTGCATTAAGGATAGAGCGGTTTGTTTGAGCTCCTCCCAATAAGTTGGGAGAGCGAGTAGCGAAAGCCTGACCTGCGATTTGTCGGAGGAAATGCCCAAATTTTACATTTTAATGATGAACTTAATAACTTCTGAAGATTCCTGCCTTCCCAGGAATGACAAATTAAGCGTCTATTTCTACTAAAATTGGACAGTGATCAGAATGCTTGGCTTCGGGTAAAATGGTTGCTCTAGTAATGTTGTCTTTTAGTGGTTCACTCACCATATTATAATCGAGTCGCCAACCCTTGTTATTGGCACGTGCATTGGCACGGTAACTCCACCAACTGTAGTGATGTGGCTCTTTGTTTAAGTGACGAAACGAATCAATAAATCCGCTATCGATAAAACTTCCAATCCAAGCACGTTCTTCTGGTAAAAACCCTGAAACACCTTTCATTTTTGGGTTGTGAATGTCAATTTCTTCATGACAAATATTATAATCGCCACAAACTACTAAGTTTGGAATTTCCTTTCGCAGATTTGTCAAGTATTCCTTGATTTCATCCATGTATTGGAATTTAAAATTCAATCGCGCATCATTCGTTCCTGATGGCAAGTACATGCTCATGATAGAGATGTTATCATAATCTACACGCAAATTTCGACCTTCAAAGTCCATTGTTTCAATACCAGTCCCATATTCTATATGGTTTGGTTCTTCTTTACAAAGAATTGCCACGCCGCTATAGCCTTTTTTTTGCGCACTAAACCAATAGTTGTATTTGTAACCCGCTTGCTCAAAAGCTTCTAAATCGAGTTGCTCTTTGAGTGCTTTGATTTCTTGTATACAAATGACATCGGGATTTGCTTGTTGCAGCCATTCCAAAAATCCTTTTTTGATAGCAGCACGAATTCCGTTTACGTTATAAGATATTATTTTCACGCTTGTATTTTTTTAATTTCTTGAAGTGAATTAGATAAAAAGCGCATTTTTACAGTGCTTTTATTCCTCTTCGTTATCGTTTAGCCTACGTTCTAGTTCTGCTTGAAATTCTTCCATTACAGGTTTTACTGTACTTTCGGGAAGGTCAGCAATACGTATATACATTAAACCATCGACAGCATTATTGAATAGTGGATCTACATTGAACGCAATTACTTTTGCATTCTGTTTTACGTACTTTTTTATAAGTACAGGCATACGCAAACTTCCTGGTTCTATTTCGTCAATGATTCTGTCAAATTTGATTAAATCAGCTTTAGTTTCATCAAAAATAAAGTCTTTGTCAGCATCTTTCAACTTTACTTTAAATTCTTTTTTCGGATGAATGTATTGTGCAATATATGGATCGTAGTAGTGCGATTTCATAAACTCAATCATCAATGATTTAGAAAAGTTTGAAAACTTATTACTGATACTTACACCACCTATTAAATATTTGTGTTCTGGATAACGCAACGTTGTATGCACAATTCCTTTCCATAGCAAGAATAATGGCATTGGTTTTTGCTGATATTCTTTAATGATGAATGCTCTTCCCATTTCTATGGATTGACTCATCATTTTATGCAATTCTGGCTCAAAACGAAATAAGTCTTGTGTATAGAAACCATTGATTCCGTGGTTTGCATAAATTTGGCTTCCTAAGCCCATTCTATACGCACCAGCTAATTTCTTTGCTTCATTATCCCACAAAAACATGTGATGATAGTAATAGTCAAATTTATCTAAATCGATTGCTTTATTTGTTCCTTCACCTATTTCACGAAATGTAATTTCACGAAGTCTTCCCATTTCACGCAACACATTTGGAACTTCATCTGCTTCTACCAAAAATACTTGATAGTTTTTACTCGTAAGTAAATGATGTCTTTTAGATAGGCCTTCAACTTCTTTTTGAATTACTTCCGCAGAAACTGGAGTTATAATTTCTTTTGGCGGTTTTGGAATTTTTAATGATGTTGGCACTTTACTTAACAGATTTTGCTTTTCATACGTGTTGGACAACATGTATGTTTTTTTACGTAGAAACTCTGTGAAGTCTGTTAGGTTATCATATTCATTTTGTGCTTTTACGGAAATTGGCTTTCCTATTCGCACTTTAATGACTCTGTTTTTTTGTGTTAATAATTCAGATGGCAATTTTGCGGTTCTGAATGTGTCGCTAATTCTAGCTAGTCTGTAAAAAAAGCGGCTATTTTTTGCGTGAAAGTAAATTGGTACTACAGGAACTTTGGCCTTTTGCACCAATTTCATGGCAGCTTCTTCCCAAGGTTTATCTACAATCAGTTTTCCATCTTTATAGGTTGAAACTTCTCCTGCTGGAAAAATACCTAATGGTTTCCCTTCACGTAAATGCATGATGGATTGTTTGAAACCTGCCAAACTTGATTTTGCTCCTTTGTGATCTTCAAAAGGATTCACTGGCATTACATATGGCTTTAATGGATCGACTCTATGCAGTAGAAAATTTGCAATGATTTTATAGTCTGGTCGCTGTTCCACCATAAGTTTTAGCAACAAAATTCCGTCAATTCCACCAAGCGGATGATTGGAAATTGTTACATACGCACCATCTTTAGGAAGACGCTTTAAATCTTCCTCAGGAATTTCAAATTTAATCTTATACTCATCCAACAATGCATTTAGAAATTCTAAATCATCAAGATGTTTATGTTTGTCATAAATTTTGTTCACATCAGATATACGCAATACCTTCATCAAAACCCAACTTACGAAGGTTCCGATAAAGCCATATTTATCTAATTTGACAGCTTTTGCAACTTCTTTAGCAGTTACCAATCCCATATATCCATTTTAAGGCGAATTACAAATATAGCAAAACAACCTTAATATATTTTATTTATTTTACAACTAGTTGAATCGTTTGTTCTGCGCGTTGTTCTAATAAAATTTCTTTGTCTTTTTGTAATCCTTCAATTGCTGATTCTGTAAAGTGTCGGATGGTATATAGTGATACGTTTTCGTAATGTGTTACCTTAAATTTTGAACGTAGTGTTTTGAGTAATTTTTCCAAATTATTGAACTTATTATCCACACAAACTGAAAAACTAATCGCCGAATTTTGAATAACATCTACTTTCATTTTACAATCGTGTAATAATTTGAAAATTTCACTAATGTTATTTTCTACAATAAATGAAAAGTCTAACGAAGAAAGCGAAATCAAAACTTGGTTCTTTTTCACAATAAAACATGGAATATTTGGGGTAATTCCAACTCCTTTTGCAACGGCAGTTCCATCATTTTTTGGATTTAAAAACGATTTAACATACAACGGAATTTCTTTTCGCTGTAATGGTTGTAATGTTTTTGGGTGAATAACTGATGCTCCATAAAATGCCAACTCAATTGCTTCACGGTACGATATATTGTGTAATAATTGTGCATTTTCAAAATAACGCGGATCAGCATTTAGCACACCAGGCACATCTTTCCAAATGGTCACATCTTCCGCATTTAAACAATACGCAAAAATCGCAGCTGTATAATCAGAACCTTCTCTTCCCAATGTAGTTGTGAAGTTGTTTGGATCACTTCCAATAAAACCCTGAGTAATATTGAGTTTTTTTCTATTTACTTTTTGTTTGATGTTTTCCTGAGTCAATTCCCAATCAACTTTTGCATCACGATAACTTGTGTCCGTTTTGATCATTTCACGTACGTCCAACCATGTGCTTTCAATAGAAACACTGTTTAAGTACGCACTTACTATTGTTGTAGAAATCAATTCACCAAAGGAAACCAACTGATCGTATACATAGTTATAATCAGGCGATTTGTTTCGACCTAAAAAACCTTGCATTTCTACAAAAAACTGCTTGACTTTTCCGAAAATAGGATGACTTTCATTTGGAAACAGCTCCAACAGAATTTCATTATGATATTTGGCAATTTCTTGAATAGATGCCTGCAACTCTTTATTTTCTTCAAAATAATTTTTGATCACAACCTCTATAGCATTGGTTGTTTTTCCCATTGCAGAAATCACAATTAACGTATTATCATAACCAACTTCTTGCAATACATTGACAAGATTTTTGACTCCGTTAGCATCTTTTACAGACGCACCACCAAATTTGAATATTTTCATAACAAAATTTTATTTTGTTGTTCCCGCGAAGGCGGGAATCAGTTTTCTTTTTTTAGATCAATTTGTTTTTATAATACTTCTCGATACTATTTTCTGTCTATCTCGACTGCGCTCGATATGGCAGAAAAACACTCGAAGTAACGATTATGCTTCATTGTAAATCTCAAAATCTCTGATCGAGTGGCGAATTTATGATTCGTTGTATCGAAATCTGCTTGAAATTTATAATAGTGATTTTAAAGAAACAGATTGCCTTGTCGTATACTCCTCGCAATGACGTTTCCAAAATCTCACTACTCAATACTTATATCTAACATCTAATTTTATTTCCAAGCACTTCTCGACTGCGCTCGAAGTGACATTTAAAATTCAGCATTCAACATTTATAATTTCTTATCGTTTCGCTAAATAATTCTCAATTCCTTTTTCATCTAATTGCACTACATGCCAATCGCGCATAACATTTGCACCAATATGCTCGTAAAATTCGATTGCTGGCGTATTCCAATCTATCACTTCCCAACCAATTCGTTTCACGCCTAAATCGTTTCCAAACTTAATCACTTCCGTTAATAATGCTCCACCAATTCCTTTGCCGCGTGCTTTTTCACTCACAATTAAATCTTCTAAGTGCAATACTTCACCTTTCCATGTAGAGTAACGCATATATACCAACGCAATTCCCAATACTTCTTCTGTTGATTCTGCTATAAAACAATCAAATTTTGGAACTGCTCCAAAACCATCTTCACGCAAACTTTCTGGTGTAATAATTACCGCTTCTGGCTCATTTTCAAAAATTGCCAACTCGTTAATTAATCGAAAAATGGAATCGACATCATTTGCAACAGCTTTTCGAATTGTATAGTCCATAGATTTTTAAATATTTACACAAAGGTAACAAGGCTTAAATTATAATTTTAACGAAAACGTTATAGTTTTACAAAATTATCGATATTTGTGATCTCAGAAACAAAGTAGACAAAATGGCTAAAAAAAATCAAACTTTAGGAGAGTTTATTATTGAAAACCAAACAGAATTTAAATATTCTTCAGGAGAACTTTCAAGATTAATCAATTCTATTAGACTTGCTGCAAAAGTTGTAAACCACGAAGTAAATAAAGCTGGATTGGTAGATATTATTGGTGCAGCTGGCGAAACTAACATTCAAGGTGAAGATCAGCAAAAGCTAGATGTATATGCGAACGATAAATTTATCCAAACGCTAACAAATAGAAATATTGTTTGCGGAATTGGCTCTGAAGAGAACGATGATTTTATTGCTATTAATAGTTCAGATGATAAAAATCAGAATAAGTATGTAGTATTAATGGATCCTTTAGACGGTTCATCTAACATTGATGTAAATGTTTCTGTAGGAACAATTTTTTCTGTGTATAGAAGAATTACACCTGTTGGAACGCCTGTAACTATTGAGGATTTCTTGCAAAAAGGAGACGCACAAGTTGCAGCTGGCTATGTTATTTACGGAACTTCTACGATGTTAGTTTATACAACCGGACATGGTGTAAATGGTTTCACTTTAAATCCTGCAATTGGAACGTTCTACTTATCGCATCCAAATATGAAATTTCCGGAAACAGGAAATATTTATTCTATCAACGAAGGAAACTATGCGCATTTCCCGCAAGGTGTCAAAGAATATATTAAGTATTGCCAAGAAGAAAAAGAAGACAGACCTTATACTTCGCGTTATATTGGTTCATTGGTTTCTGATTTCCATAGAAATTTAATTAAAGGCGGAATTTACATTTACCCACAAACTTCCAAAGCACCTAAGGGTAAATTGCGTTTGTTATACGAATGCAATCCAATGGCATACTTAGCCGAACAAGCAAATGGGTTGGCTACAGATGGTTTTCAACGCATTATGGATATTAAGCCAACAGAGCTACATCAACGTGTTCCAATTTTCTGCGGAAGCCGTAAAATGGTAGAAAAAGCAAAGGAGTTTATGAAGAACTCGTAGGAAAGGTATTCACTTTCCCAAAATTTGTTACTTTTGTGTAAACCCTAGTACAATAAAATACTTCTAAATGGCAACAAAAGGTAAAAATACCAATGATGCTGATCAAGCAAATCCAAATATCGCTGATCCATCTACTAAGATTGAAGCAATAAAGAACTTAATTTTTGGAGAAAATATTCAGGAGTATAATTCTGAATTCGACAATATTAAAAATGATATTCTTGCCAAAAAGCAAGCACTTGAAAACCTGATTGAAGAAGTTCGTTCAGAATTGATTCAAAATATTGACAATCTGAGTACTGATTTAAATATTCGCATTACGGAATTGGAATCCAACATGGAAAATAAGTTGGACGATTTGGACGAGAAAAAAGTAGATCGCAGACAATTAGGTCAATTACTTATCAATCTTGGTGAAAAGATAGGGAAAGAGTAAAACTCAACATACCTCTCATCTGTATTTATGACGGAAGCTGATAAATTAGCGTTATTGAAAGATTTATTACTCACGGATGATCGTGCGTATGCTGAATCGATACACACTAAAATTAAAGCGCTTGAAGAAATTATTAATCAGCAAAAAAAGCTTTCGAATAAGGTTGATCCTATCATTGATGAAAAATTAGAGGAATTCATTGAAGAAATTCCCGCAACATTAGGTCCAACAATTACAGAAGCACTAGCTGAGCAAATTAAAAATTCTAAAGATCAAGTAGTAGAAGCATTGTACCCAATTATGGGGAAAATGATAAAAAAGTATATTTCACAAGAAATTAGCTTACTTTCCGAACGTATCAACCAACAATTGGAAGATAGTTTCTCTACCAAAAGTTGGAAACGAAAGTTTAAATCTTGGTTTGGCGGTGTTAAAGAAGAAGAATTATTACTAAGCGAATTAACAGCAATTTCGAAAGTAGAGCAAGTTTTAGTTATTGAAAAAAATTCAGGGATGCTTATTGGTCAATATGCTAAAACAGAAACAATTGATAAAGATATGGTCTCTGGAATGCTTACTGCTATTAAAAGCTTTGTGGAAGATGCATTTAACGAGCAAAGTCAAAATTTAGAGCTTATTGAGTACGAATTGTATCACATTCATATTCAGAGCTTTGTATCTTTTTACGTTGCAGTTGCTATTTCTGGCGAATATAATCTTATATTTAAGAACAAATTACAAGATATAATCTTTAATTTTACAGATAACTTTTTAAATTTATTTAATAATTTAAATGAAATTAAAGAAGAAGATATTACTAACGAATTAGAATTCTACTTTAGTACGAATGAAGAAAGCCTCTAAAAAAATTATTCTGCTTGGCCACTTTGGTGTCGGAAAATCTTCGTTGATTCGACAATTTGTGGAGAATACTTTTACAAGCGACTATAAAGTTACCATTGGAGTTCACATCTTAAAAAAAGAAGTTGAAATCTCGCCAGACGAAACCATTTCTCTTATTATTTGGGATTTGGAAGGATATGACGATATTAAAAAAACAAGAGCTTCGTATTTACTTGGAACTCATGGTTTTATTTATGTGTTTGATGTAACGCGTCCTGCAACTTTTGAAAATTTAAAAGACGATATTACCTATCTAACAAACCAATATGCAAATACGCCACTAAAAGTTGTTGGAAACAAAGTCGATTTGGTAACTAAAACTTATTTAAAAGAAAATAAAGACATGTTTGGTGTAACGCCTGACTTTTTAACAAGTGCAAAAACAGGTGATAAAGTTGACGATATGTTCATTGCACTGGCTAAAGAACTTGCTAAATAATTATGATGTTAGAAACCTACAGAGGAAAGTATTTTCATCCAAGAACACAGTTTATAACTATTGACAATTTAGGAAATGTTTTAGAAAGCGATGATGTACTCTTCTCGCTTAAAAAAGGAGATGAAATTGGTTCTGTTAGTGCATTTTTTGAAGGACTTTCCGCCTATTTTGAGGTCAATGAAGACAATGATATTAAATTCACCTGTGTTCATTTAGAAAATAAAGACAAAAAAGAATATACCTGCGACATAGAGTTTAAAACTTTTGCTGGCGATCAGCCAACGTTGATAATTATCCACGATTTTTCCGATCATTACGAATATTATCAAGAAGTAGCACAGAGCAGAAATGAATCGGTAATCAATTCGCAAATTTTAGAACTCCAAAATAAATATCTTAAAGAAAAAGAAGACTTTAAAAATACGTTCATTGCCAACTTTAGTCACGAACTGCGTAATCCACTAACTGGTATTACCGCATTTTGTTCTGTATTGCAGAAGACTGATATGACACTAGAACAGCAAGATTATGTAGAAGTTATTCAGGCTTCTGGAGATCATTTACGAAACATGATTGGTGACATATTGGAAGTTTCCAAAATTGAAGTTGGGAAACTCTCTCTGAATGAAGAATTATTCGATTTTCATGAACTTATTGAAATGTTGGAGTTTACATATAGCGTAAAAGCCAAGCAGAAAAACATTGAGTTTAAAGTTGATTTTGATGAGAAAATTCCAAAATACATTGAAGGTGACAAAACACGCTTTAAACAAGTTTTCGAAAATTTAATTGGGAACGCTCTTAAATTTACTTCATCAGGAAAAGTCACATTTTCTATTAAAGAAAACCAACGAAGAGCGCGAAAAGCAAACATAAACATTAGTGTACAAGATACAGGAATTGGAATTCCGTCTGAAAAAATAGACGAGGTTTTTAAAAGCTTCACCCAGCTCAACAATTCAAAAAAATATGCAGGTACAGGACTTGGCTTATCTATTGTAAAAGGATTGGTAGAGTTGATGGATGGAAAAATTACTGTAGAAAGTAAAGAAAATGTTGGTTCTACCTTTAAAATAAACATCAATTTAAAATACCCGATAAACCAAGAAAATAATTCTTTGGATAAGAAATCAGGTGTTGATGGGAAAAGTTCTTTATCAAAAGAAAAATACAACGTTCTACTTGCCGAAGATTCAGAATTGATACAAATGTCTGTACTGAAAATACTAGCGCAAGAAGGAAAATTCTTTTTGGATATTATTACCAATGGAGAAGATGCTATTGAAAGCATAATTCACAATGAATACGATTTAATTTTGATGGACATTCGCATGCCAGGAACACATGGAGACGAATTGACAAAGATGATTCGCTCATTGCCTGTACAAAACTGCAAAACGATTCCAATTTTAGCATTGACTGCCAATTTATACGACACCGATAAAAAACGGTATAAGAAAATGGGCATGACAGATATTATTGAAAAGCCATTTGATGAAAAAACGTTGCTAAAAAAGATTTATAAGCACTTGAAGTAATGGACTAGATTCATACCTTCGCAGAAATGACAAAATATATAGCATAAAAAAAACCGAGCAAGTTGCTCGGTTTTTTACTTTATATATCGTTCGTTAATTAACGATTCATATTTTTAATTTCATCTTTAAAATCGTCTGAATCAACACCTTTGCTTACTAGCATTAACGCTTTGTGTACTACATACGCAACGTTTTCTGGCGAAAATCCTAAACCAATTCCCAAACGCTCTAAAATCACAGTTTGCTTTGGTCCTAACTCATGGTCAGCATACACCATTCTCGACAAATCGTATAAACGATCTAAACGTTCGTTATACATAGTTGGCGGATTGATTGGATGCGATTTGAAATCTTTTAGCATCTCTTTATAATCAACATCTGAGATGTCTAAATTCCTTGCCATTCTATCTAAAAAAGCTTTTTCCTCATCTGTAATAATACCATCACTCATTGCCACACGAATGATCGCTGCAAAATGATCTTGATTTCTTTTACGAAATCCACTTGAATATAAATCTGATATAGACATTTCTTAATTTTTAGTGCTGCAAATATAATTATTCTATCGTCTTTTTTAGTGCTTGTTTTAGAATTTTTAATACAAAAATAAACTTCCTAAGTTATTAATGCTGCGCTCATTGGAAACAACAGTTATAACAATTTTTTTCGATGAAAAAAATTTCAGGATTATTTGTTTAGCCTTTGTAACATTTCAACAAGATTAAAAAGCTCCCAAAAATCATTTCCTCTACGTGTTATAAAGACAATTCTATTATCTTCTTTATCAAAAATCAACAATTCACGCTGGCGATTTATTCTAAATTTTTTTCGCTTATTAGGTGGTAAAAACCCTAATTCATAATGCTTTTTAGGTT
This sequence comes from Kordia sp., assembly GCF_050633145.1. Taxonomy (GTDB): domain Bacteria; phylum Bacteroidota; class Bacteroidia; order Flavobacteriales; family Flavobacteriaceae; genus Kordia. The sequence continues at coordinate 86,363 of NZ_JBOEFY010000037.1, forward strand.
GCCAATCTTTAATATTATTAAATGCTACTGAGTTCACTTGTTCTCCATCATAACCCACAATCATTTTAGTCCCTATAGCTGTCCAGTTTTTTTTCCTATCGGTAAATAACAATATTATTTTCCCTGTTTCTTTACGATTAATCTGGCTTGCATACTTAGTTCTCGTTTTCTTATCCAAATTTTCAAAAAGAAACACGCGTCTGTTTGGCAAATTATTCAGAGATGCTCTCCTTTTAATTCTATTCTCTATGAATTCTACTGATTTTTGCACAAATAGTTCTTTCAATTCTTTCTCAAAAATACGAACATTCCATAAAATTTCAGTTTGATTTTCTATGGTTTCTAATGAGTTCAGTATATTTGCGTCTAAATTTTTATCACCGTGAGTATATCCAAAATCTCGCAGCATTTTTCACAGTCTCCCGAACTTGGGAAATTGAGGCAAGCTATTGCCAAAAATCAAGAAAAAATACATGTAAAAGGCGTTACGGGCTCAAGTTTATCGTTTATCATTTCGGAAACGTACAAGCAAAGTGAAATGCCGTTTATCTTTATTTTAGATGACAAAGAAGAAGCTGCTTATTATTTGAACGATTTGGAGCATTTGCTCAACGATAAAGATGTACTTTTTTATCCTGGAAGTTATCGCAGACCGTATCAAATTGAAGAAACAGACAATGCAAATGTGTTGCTTCGTGCAGAAGTGTTAAACCGAATTAATTCGCGCAGAAAACCTTCGTTAATTGTTACCTATCCAGATGCACTGTTTGAAAAAGTAGTTACGCGAAAAGAGTTAGAAAAGAACACGCTCAAAATTTCACTGAACGATAAATTATCTATCGATTTTGTAAATGAAACCTTGTTTGAATACAACTTTAATCGGGTAGATTTTGTCACAGAACCTGGTGAATTTTCAGTTCGTGGAGGAATTGTCGATGTCTATTCGTTCTCGAATGATGAACCGTATCGAATTGAGTTTTTTGGTGATGAAGTGGACAGTTTACGTACGTTTGATGTGGAAACGCAACTTTCTACCGAAAAGGTAAAAAAGATTAGCATCATTCCGAATGTAGAAAATAAAGCCTTGCAAGAATCTCGCGAAAGCTTTTTAAAATATATTCCAGGAAAAACCATTGTGTTTGCTAAAAATACAGAGTTGTTATTTGGTCGAATTGATAAGTTATTTGGCAAAGCAAATACCGCTTTTGCGGAACTATCCGAAGATATTAAACACAATACTCCAGAAGAATTATTCTGTACAAAAGAACTTTTACAACGTCAGTTTTTGGAGTATACTATTGTAGAGTTGACTACGAATCCGTTGTTAAAAGCAGATACATTCATCAATTTTAATATCACGCCACAACCTTCTTTCAATCGTCAATTTGATTTACTGATTGAGAATTTAGATGTAAATCACGATAAAGGTTATATCAACTATATTACGTGTACAAGTGAACAGCAAGCGAAACGTTTTGATGATATTTTTAAAGATGTAGAACAAAAAGTGTTTTACGAAACCATAGTGCTTCCACTCTATCAAGGCTTTGTTGACCATCAACAGAAGATTATTTGCTATACGGATCATCAAATTTTTGAACGTTATCACAAGTTTCATTTAAAGAACGGTTACGCCAAAAAACAAGCAATTACACTAAAAGAATTGACCAATTTGGAAGTGGGCGATTATGTAACACATATCGATCACGGAATTGGAAAGTTTGGCGGCTTGCAAAAAATTGATGTTGAAGGAAAGAAGCAAGAAGCCATCAAGTTGATTTATGGCGAACGCGATATTTTATATTTGAGCATTCACTCATTACATAAAATTTCCAAATTCAATGGAAAAGACGGAAAAACACCAAAAATATATAAATTAGGTTCTGGCGCTTGGAAAAAACTCAAGCAAAAAACCAAAGCACGTGTAAAGCATATTGCTTATAATTTGATTGAATTGTACGCAAAGCGACGCATGCAAAAAGGAATTCAGTACGGACCAGATACGTACATGCAACACGAGTTGGAAGCTTCGTTTATTTATGAAGATACGCCCGATCAATCGAAAGCCACACGAGAAGTAAAAGAAGACATGGAAAGCGAACGTCCAATGGACAGATTGGTTTGTGGTGATGTTGGTTTTGGAAAAACGGAAGTTGCCATTCGTGCCGCTTTTAAAGCCGTAGATAACGGAAAACAAGTTGCTATATTAGTTCCGACAACTATTTTGGCGTTTCAGCATTTTAAAACTTTTAGTGAACGTTTAGCAGACATGCCAATTACCGTTGATTATTTGAATCGTTTCCGATCAACAAAACAACGAAATACTGTACTTTCTGGACTTGAAAAAGGAAGCGTTGATATTGTAATTGGAACACATCAATTAGTCAATAAAGCCGTGAAATTTAAAGATCTTGGCTTACTCATTGTCGATGAAGAACAAAAGTTTGGAGTTGCCGTAAAAGACAAATTGAAAACGATTAAAGAGAATGTAGATACACTTACGCTAACTGCAACTCCAATTCCGAGAACCTTACAATTTAGTTTGATGGCTGCGCGTGATTTATCTGTGATTACCACACCACCGCCAAATCGTTATCCAATTGAAACACATGTAATTCGTTTTCAAGAAGAGATTATTCGTGATGCGGTGAGTTATGAAATTCAACGTGGTGGACAAATATTTTTTATTCACAACAGGATCGAAAATATTAAAGAAGTTGCTGGCATGATTCAGCGCTTGGTTCCAGATGCCAAAATTGGAATTGGGCACGGACAAATGGAAGGAAAGAAACTCGAAAAACTCATGCTTGCTTTTATGAACGGTGAGTTTGACGTATTGGTTTCTACTACAATTATTGAAAGTGGTTTGGATGTACCGAATGCAAATACAATTTTTATCAATAATGCCAATAATTTTGGATTGAGTGATTTGCACCAGATGCGTGGTCGTGTTGGTCGAAGCAACAAGAAAGCATTCTGTTATTTCATTACGCCACCAGATTCTGTGATGACACAAGATGCGCGCAAACGGATCAATGCATTGGTAGAATTTTCTGCTTTAGGAAGCGGTTTAAACATTGCGATGAAAGATTTAGAAATTCGCGGTGCAGGAGATTTGTTAGGTGGAGAACAAAGTGGATTTATCAACGAAATTGGATTTGACACCTATCAAAAAATCTTGAACGAAACCATAGAAGAACTCAAGGAAAACGAGTTTAAAGAATTGTATGATGCGCAACAAAGCAAGAAAGAAAAAGTGTTCTTGAAGGAAACTCAAATTGATTCAGATTTTGAATTGCTGTTTCCTGATGCATATATAAATACAGTTTCCGAACGTTTGATATTGTACAATAAATTGAGTGAACTGAAAACAGAAGAAGAATTACAAACCTATGAAAAAGAGTTAATTGACAGATTTGGACCATTACCTAAACCTGCTGTTGCATTGTTAGATTCGGTTCGCATCAAGTGGATTGCAACGAAGTTTGGCTTGGAAAAAATCATTATGAAAAAAGGCAAGATGGTTGGGTATTTCATTGCCGATCAACAGTCTGAATTTTATCAAAGTACTGCTTTTACAAGCATTTTACAGTTTGTTCAACACAATTCATCGATTTGTAAGATGAAAGAAAAGCAAACTCGAAACGGTTTGCGTTTATTGCTTACTTTTGAACAAATTACCTCTGCAAAGAAAGCATTAAATGCCTTAGAAAAAATAGCGTGATTTGTTTTGGCTTAATTATTGAATTCATATCTATAATTAATGATTAAAATTTAAATGAATTCTTCAAGAGAACTAAAAAAAGAATATTATGATTAAAAAATTACTTTGTATCCTCTTCTTGATTCCAATGTGCATGCAGGCACAAAAAGTCATATCAGGTACATTTTCTCCCGCTGAAAAGTTTGAGTGGTTTATCATTTATAAATTAAAAACAACACATCAAGCATATGTAGATAATGGAAAAATTGTAGATGGGAAATTGAGTTATACTTTTAAGCCTTCTACAGAAAAAGGTATGTATCGTTTGGTATACGGATTGCCACAAGAATCAGAAAATTTCGATTTTATTTATAATGGCGAAGAAGATATTGAGTTTACTTTTAATGAAGAAAAGCTGGATTTTACACTTTCCAAAGAAAATAAATTACATACTTCATATTTTAAAAACATCAATGAGGCAAAACGAATGATTAATGCATTCTACCAAAGCGGAAGTACTGATGAAACAACTTTTTTAGAAGTTTTTAATTCGATTGATACACTTCAAAAAACATTCGAAACAGAAGCCGAAGGAACTACTGCGTATGAGTTTATTAAGGCAAGTCGCACGTACATGCCAACTGCATATGAGAAGCCGCAAGTGATGGTAGCTAATATTAAAAAACATTATTTTGATGCTATTGATTTTTCAAATCCGATATTGCAAAACTCTGATTTTATAGCAGATAAGATGTCAAATTATGTGTTTACAGCATTGCCATTAAAAGAATTTACCGCAGAAGAATTGACTAATGAATACAAAAAGAATATCGCTACGATTTCTAAAAAAATACAATCGCTTCCTGTAGAATATCAAAAAACATTATTCAACATATTGTGGGAACAAATGGTTGTGGTAGAAAATCAAGACATTGCCATTCATATTGGAGACGACTATTTAGCACCATTAGCAAAACAATTGAATGATAAGATATTAATTGATAAACTTGATGTATATAAACGTTTAGTTTTTGGAGCTGTTGCACCTGATTTTTCTTGGGTAAAAGACAACAAAACACACAAACTAAGTGAATTGGATACTGCCGAAAATTACATTATTGTATTCTGGAGTAGCACCTGTTCACACTGTTTAAAAGAAATGCCAAAGCTTAAGACCTTTGTCAACTCTCAAGAAAAAGGCAAGTTTAAAGTCATTGCAATTGGTTTGGAAGATGAGCGTGCAAGTTGGGCAGATGAGAGTTCATTTTATCCAGATTTCATTCATGTTTTAGGATTGGAAAAGTGGGACAATGAAATTGGGAACTTGTATGATGTAAGTTCTACACCAACCTTTTTTGTATTGAACAAAGACAAACGCATTATTGGAAAACCGTATGGTGTAAAGGAATTGATTGAATTTTACACGAAGAAGTAATTCTAAAGCCATTATATAAAAAAACAGAAAAGCGATATTACTTTTCTGTTTTTCAGGTTGTTTTTTCTTATGTTTTAACTTCAATTTATCCTGAAACTTATTAAGAATCTGAATTTGTACAACCGTTTTCTAAATCTGTTCTTCCATGGAATATTGTTCCGCCTTTTATAAAATCAGTTTGCTCTAATTTTGCAATTTGTAACTTATTCAAGCTAAATGTTTTCTTTTTTTGTGTTTTCATAATAGTATATTTTAACGTTATTTCTTTAAATATATGGATTTCTTAGCATAAAAAAGAAGGTGATTCTACCATTATGGAATTCTTAACGTGTAGATTTGAATTCTCTAAAGTTCGAGAACAAAAAAAACAGAAAAGCGACATTACTTTTCTGTTTTCTAGGTTATTTCTTATGATTAATCATTTATGGACATACAGGTCCTGTTTGGAACCCACCTCCATTCTCCGGATTACAAGGATTTTTAGGACTTGTTATTTTATAGGTATCTGTTGTTTCTGGGTCACAAGTCACAGGGCAAGTGTGTTCGTGTGTAGGACATGTGTCTGAAGGGTTTGGACCTGTAGGCACACATGGGAAACTAGCTGTTCCTCCTTTTAATGTGTATGCACGCAAATTAGCTACGACATACTTTCTTAACCTTAGGGGTTTTTTCTTTTCTCTCATTTTAATAATTTTTAAATTTGAATGTGATCAAAACTAAGGAATCATCATCAATATTACTTGAAAATCAGTTGTTTGAAAACGACAATTCCGTGAATTATTGTTTTTTCTCTGAATTCTCTCTTACTTTTTTAATAAAATACGAAGGTTTTAACCCAGTTTTCTTTTGGAAAGCTCTCGAAAATCCTTCTGGGTTTGAAAAACCTATTTCTTCAGCAATAGCGCGAATTGTATATTTTTGATACTTAGTATCTGTTTGCACATGATTTACTAAATAATCAATTCGTAAATCGTTGATGTAGGTAGTAAAGTTTTTTCCTTTGTATGTATTTACGATTTTAGACAAATATTTAGAATTTGTATTCACAATTTTTGCCACATCTTTAAGTGAGATTTGATTGGTAAGATACGCTTCTCCTCTTTCAAATGCCTCTAATGATTGTAACACTTCATCTACAATATTTGGATCTATTCCTAAAGAAACAGCTTGTACAGTTGCATTTTTCACTATAATTTCTTCTTCTACAATAGCATTTGATTGTGACATGATTTCATTGTATCGCTTTTCATATTTCTTTTTCAAAAGGTAATTGTATATAAATCCACCTAACATTAACACACAGAATAAAACACTTATTATTATAATCCATTTATTTTTTTGAGAAATTTCTTCATTGTTTTCCTTTAAAATTTTGATGGTTTCATCCCTTTCTTCCATCAATTGAGGAATATCATAATCATTTTTGATATTATCATATAAGAATTTATAATTTGCATGAATTATACTATCTATACGAATAAGTCTATTTGTATAGTGTAATTGCAATTTCAAATCCTTTTTTTGTTTGGCATCTTTTATCAGGTAAAAATAAGAGTCACGTAAAGGAATAAACAATCTTTTTTTTGCATCAAAAGAGGTATCTATTTTTTTAAAAAGTCGTAAAGCTTTTTCTTTTTTATTGGTAGCATAATAACTTTTTGCCAAATAATAGTCTGCAGTTAATTGATTTAATTTATCTAAATGTATACGTCCTTTTTCTAGGCTATCAATAGCAGCTTTGTAAGCACCTTTCTTTGTAAGGTTAATTCCTTCGTGCACTACAAAATTGAAATAGAAATCGGGTTTATTGTTTTTTCGTGCAAAAAGGATACCCTTTTTATTAATTTCAGAACATTCTTCAACCTTATCCATTTCAAAATTTACTGCAGATAAGAGTAGTAATATGTTGACATACTTATTGGAATCTAATGTTTTTTCTGCTTTTTCATACTGTAAACATTCTGTAAATAACACTAAAGCTTCCTCATATTTTCCAATAACTCTCTTCAAAAAAGCAATGTTATATTTTACATAGTTTTGGTAATTTGTATTCCCATTCTTTTTCGCTTCGGAAAGCGCTAAAAAATAATTTTCCAACGCTTCTTCATATTTAGCATCGTTATCTAATACAGCTCCTTTTAGGAAGTAAGCTTTCATTGGAAAAGCAGCATCTTCTTTTAGGTTTTTTGTATATAGAATACTTTTATCCAAATCCTCTAATTTCTGGGCAATATTGGTTTCTTTTAGAGCTAATAAATAATACACATGACCTATAAAACGCTCATTATCGCTTTGCTTTGCTTTCTCTAAATAATTACTGGCTAGATCTTTTGCCTTTTCAATACTGATGCTTGTATTAAGGAGTTGTGTTCTAAGGTTATTAAACTCCTTTAGTAAATCTTCTTCTT
>NZ_JBOEFY010000038.1:0-31307 GCF_050633145.1 Kordia sp.
CCGAAGCATCTGAATTTACTGTAACAATAGTTGTTGTGCCATTTAAACTATAGGAAACACTATACGCTGTAGTTGCATTTGCATTTTCAAAAGTAATAGAACCATCTGCAATGCCACAAGCACTTGGATTTGTAAAACTAGAATTTACTGTAAATGTTGAGTTTTCTAGTAGCAGTTCTCCAATACCGTCTGTACACGGTCCTACAGTATCAACCACCATTATAAACTCATACAAACCTGCATTTAATCCTGTGAGTTCTATTTCTCCATTAATATCTGCTGTATAAGTAGCCTGCACTTGATTAGATTGATAGAAATAATCAACTATATATGCTTGATTTGGAGTTAAATCTGAAATTAAGATACTTCCATCTGAAGCATTACAAGACGATGGCATGCTAGCTGTGAAATTGAGTTGAAAAACTGGCTCATTTAAAAAGATATCTCCCAAGATATCTTCACAGTTTGAATTTAAGTCTACTACTGTAAAAGCAGTATAGGTTCCTCCTGAGAGGTTTGCTAACACAATTTCTCCTGTGTCAGTTGCATTCACCGTAACGATTACAGCATTTGCATTGACTGTATAGCTTAGTTGATATGTTGAATTAGGAACTAAATTACTTAAAGAAATACTTCCGTCAGAAGCACCACATAAGCTTGGGTTTTGTTGTGTAAAATTAACATCAAGGTTTCCTGTATTTAATAGAACATCATCTACTGTTCCTGAACAACTTGTCACAGTATTAGTAAGAGCGATATTTGTATAATTTCCTCCTGCTAATCCAGCTAATGTAAATTCTCCATTTACATCTGATGTAACAGTTGTCATCACAGGGTTTCCATTGATTTCATAAGAAATGTCATAAGTTGTATTTGTCCCTAGATTACCGATCGTTATTTCTCCATTATTTGTAGCACAATCTGTTGGATCTTGACTGTTGACAATGCTAAAAGATTGTTCTCCTAACTCTAAAATCCAAACGGCGCCTCTATTAGTACCACTATCGCTATCTCTGTAAGCACCAATTGCTAAACGATATATTCCTGAATCATTTAAGATACCTACAGAACCTCCAAAATAATCTCCATCATCTAATTCTCCTGTAAAACAGTTTTCTCCTTGTGTATAAAAATGTTGTTCAGATACAGTTCCATCAGCATTCAATTCAATAATATAAAAGGCACCAGTTTGTTGTAGAGATGTAGGGTTTTGTTGCTGTAGTGCTCCAACCACAACTTCTATTTTTCCATCGTTATCAATATCAATTACTCCATCTATGGATCTTCCAAAAAGTGCATCTGTTGTAATAGAACCATCAAAACCACCTTCTAAATTAGATACTTTTTGATAGTTTTTTACAGTTCCATCTGCATTTAAAAATAACACATAGAAGCTTCCTGAATTTGTAATTTGATCATCATCACGATACGAGCCAACTACCAAATCGGTAACACCATCTTGATCTAAATCGCCAATATTGACAACGGATCCTCCAAAAAAATCTTCAAATTCTAAAATGGCTGTAAAATTTCCTTGTGTATCACTAATTTTTTGATGACTGTTTACAGTAAAATCTGGGTTCATGAATAAAATCCAAACGGCTCCTCTTCTTGATCCTCCATCTGCATCTCTTCTTGAACCAACGGCTAAATCGTCTATTCCGTCATTGTTTAAATCTCCTATATTTTCTAAATCAGCTCCAAAAACGGCATCTCCATTGATAAAGCCTGTAAAACCTCCTTCTGTATCACTTATTTTAGACTGGGAATTTACGGTTCCATCGCTATTCAAACTTAAAATCCAGACAGCTCCATGCCAAAATCCCCCATCACCATCATACGTAGCACCAACTCCTAGTTCAATCAAACCATCATTATTCATGTCACCTAAATAAGCTACCGAGACACCAAATCGATCGCTTACATCTAAATCGCCAGTAAAATTACCGCTAGTACTACTGATTTTTGTATGAGAAAGTACTTCATTATTTGAACCCATAAATAAAATCCAAACGGCTCCAATATTACTACCTCCATCATCATCATTAAAAGCTCCTACAGCCATATCGGTAACACCATTTCCATCTAAATCGCCAATAGCAGCTACCGAAACACCAAAATTGTCATTATTGTCTAAATTACCTGTGAAGTTACCCGTAATTTCATTGATTTTTTGGAAGTTGACAACAGGGTAATTTTGAGAAAAGGAAAACCATGTATTAAATAATACTATGGTAAATAGAACTCTTATCGTATAAATCATGAATTAAATGCAATAGTTTTGGTGTGAAGGGAGGATGTTTTTTTCAAAACACAGCACACTCAAATGTAATAAATTTAATTCGATATACTAATAATTTTATAATAGATAAATGTATAAGTTAACCAAACCGTTCTACTTCAAAACCATCTAATTTCATGGAAGTTTGCTTCTCTCCTATCAACTCACTCACCAATTTTCCGGTAGCTGGACCTAAGCTCCAACCCATCATAGCGTGACCCGTAGCAACTGTAAGATTCTTATAATTTTCTGCTCTTCCAATATATGGCAAACCATCTGGTGAACACGGACGCAATCCGCAGGCAGCCTTATCAATAGCAACTTTCGGTACTTCCAATCCGTTATAAAAAGTTTCTGCAGCTTTTGCAATTGCTTTTACGCGTGTTTTATTTATGTTATGATTGATTCCGCCAATTTCCATGGTTCCAGCAAATCGAGTAAAACCTTGCATTGGCGTTACTGCAACTTTGGCTTCAGCTAAAATTGCTGGCATGGTAATTCCTGTGTGTTCTTTAACGTCTATTCGATAGCCTTTTCCCGCTTGAAGCGGAATTTGTATGCGAAGTTTTTTTGCCAAAACTGCACTCCATGAACCTGCCGAAAGTATGAATTCGTCAGCTTTTATAGTTCGTTTGTCAGTTTGTACAGCTACAATTTTATCATTTGAAAACTCTAGATCGGTAATTGTTGCATTTGTATAAAACTGAACTCCTTTTGCTCTCAACAACGCAATCATTTGCGGCATAAAATCGGTTGGTGTCATGTGCGCATCCGAATCGAAATACACAGCTCCTTTTATATTAAAATCAACATTTGGTTCTAACTTTTTAACTTCATCTTTAGTTAAATTTTGAACGTTCAAACCTTCATCAATAGCGCGTTGTCCCATTTTCCACTCTGCTTCGCCTTCTTTGTCTGTTTGATAGCACATTAACAAACCTTTGCGTTCAAAATGAAAATCAAAGTCGTTGCAGTTTTTCATCTCTGTATACAATTCACGACTTAGCAAATTAATATCTTTAATTATAGGAATGGAACGTTCTACATGTTTCGCTGTAGCTGATTTTTTAAACAACCACGACCATTTCAAAAAATCAGCATCCAAGCGTGGTTTTACATAAAACGGACTCGAAGAATTGAGCATCCATTTTAACCCTTTGGTAATCATTCCTGGGGCAGCTAATGGAATAATGTGACTTGGCGTAATATATCCGGCATTTACAAAAGATGCACCGCTAGAAATATCACTTTTATCAACAATGGTAACTTGATGTCCATCTTTTTGCAAATAATATGCACAACACAAACCTATAATTCCACCACCAATAATTACTACTTCTTTTTTCAATTCAATTAGATTTTTACACTTCTTAGACGCACATGCGCTTTTAGATTGTTAGATTTCTTTTATTGTCATTCCTATGGATGCAGGAATCTATTTTAAAATCGTCATTTCGAGTGATTTTTGACAAAAATTGCACTTCAATAAACTTAGCAAAACTCATAGTTTTGGCGCTCTAACTGACGTTTGTAAATTTTGATATTCAATACTAACACCTCAAAATTTATTTAGTACGTTCTTACGAGAATTTTGAAAATATTATACTTCAATTTACTCAACAGAGTTATCAAGAAGTACTCAGTTTTCATAGCTATTCTCGGCAGTTCTACTGAGCGTAGTTAAAGTACTCCAAATCATAGATTTGACACTCGAACTGACGTTTAAGAAATCTTAATACTAACTATTAACATTTCTATTTTAATCTTTTTTTATTACTCCTAAATTTTAGCAGTTACCTGTTTTTTTACCAAACAGATTACTTCGTCATACTTCCTTGTAATGACGTATCCAACATTCTCAATCTCAATACTAAAATCTCAATACTATCTTTAAATCACCTGAAAACCATGTGCATACGGATCATCTTCATCATCAATAATAATCGTATTGTAACCATATACTTTTGCCCAACCTTGAATGCTTGGTATAATAGCAGGTTTTCCATCTAAAGTCGTTTCTTCTTCAACACGACCTACAAATTTTGAACCTATATAACTTTCATGAATAAACTCTTCATGTAGCTGTAACTTTCCTTTAGCGTGCAATTGTGCTATTCTAGCAGATGTTCCTGTTCCACATGGACTTCTATCAATTGCTTTGTCTCCATAAAAAACAGCGTTTCTTCCTGAAGATGTTGCATCTAACGGATTTCCTGTCCACAGCATATGAGAAACATCGCGAATGGTTTCATTTTCTGGGTGAATAAACTGATTCGGATATGTTGAATTAATTCGTTCACGTACTACTTGTGAATATTGAATGATTTTACTTGCCGTGAAATCATGAATTCCAGAAAAGTTTTTTTGTGGATCTACAATTGCGTAGTAATTTCCGCCATAAGCGACATCAAAAGTAATTTCTCCCAACTCAGGACAATCAATTGTTAAGTTTTCTGCTGCCAAAAAGCTTTTTACATTCGTTAACCGAACCCAATCTACTTTTTTTCCTGTTTGTTGGTATTCAATTTCTACCAAGCCTGCAGGTGCTTCCATTTTTATTTTCCCTGGCGTTTTTGGTGTAATCAAACCTTCTTCTATGGCAATGGTAATTGTTCCAATAGTTCCGTGTCCGCACATTGGCAAACAACCTGAAGTTTCAATAAATAAAATACCAAAATCGTTTTCTGGATTGCTCGGTGGAAATAAAATACTTCCGCTCATCATGTCATGTCCACGTGGCTCAAACATCAATCCTTTGCGAATCCAATCGTATTCTTTAAGAAAATGTTGACGTTTTTCGCTCATGTTCAAACCATCTAAATTTGGTCCGCCACCAGCAACAACTCTCACAGGATTTCCGCACGTATGTGCATCAATACAAAAAAAAGTCTTTCTCATAGCAATTTTTTATAAAGCTTCTTTTGTTTCTTGATCGTTGACTAATCGAAGGATTTGCAACGGATTTTCGTTTTTCAATTCGTTTGGTAACAATTCATTTGGCCAGTCTTGATAGCTAAACGGTCTTACCCAACGTTTGATAGCATCTCTACCAACCGCAGTAAATCGACTGTCTGTAGATGCAGGATATGGTCCACCGTGCAACATAGAAGGTGCTACTTCCACACCAGTGGGAACACCATTAAAAATGACTCTTCCTACTCTGTCTGACAAGGCTTGAACAATAGCATCATACTGAGAAACTTCATTTTCCTCAGAAATAATTGTTCCTGTTAATTGTCCTTCTAAACTTGCAACAATAGCTTCTAATTCTGCTGCATCTGCACATTTAACTATTAATGAAAATGGTCCAAAAACTTCTTCATGAAGTGTTTCGTTTTCTAAAAATGTTTTTCCATCAACTACTGCTACAGCTTGCTGCGCGTAGTTTTCAGTAACAGTTTCTGTAATAGCAGCTACTGTTGTTACATTATTTTGATCTTGTGCTTGCGCCTTATTGTTTGTGTATGCCGCGTGAATATTTGGATGCAACATACATTGTGGAGCAATGGTTACGATTTCATCTGAAAGTGTTGAAATAAACGTATCTAAATCGTTACTTTTTATTCCTAAAATTAATCCTGGGTTTGTGCAAAACTGACCTGTTCCTAAAGTGATAGAACTTGCATACGTTTTTGCCCAAGATTCCGCTTTTGTTTCTAAAGCTTTTGGGAATAAAATTACTGGATTAATACTTCCCATTTCAGCAAATACAGGGATTGGTTCTGGACGTTTTCCTGCTAAATCGAACAATGCGCGTCCACCACGAATACTTCCAGTAAAACCAACTCCTTTTACTTTTGGATGTTGTACTAATTCTTGTCCAACTTCAATTCCGCTACTGTTTAAGTTTGAGAATACACCATTTGGCATCCCCGTTTTTTCAGCTGCTTTTTGAATTGCTAAAGCTACCAATTCACCTGTTCCTGCATGCATTGGATGCGATTTTACAATAACTGGACAACCTGATGCCAATGCAGAAGCTGTATCGCCTCCAGCGGTAGAATAGGCTAACGGAAAGTTACTTGCTCCAAAAACAACAATAGGTCCAATAGGAACTAACATTTTTCGTAAATCTACTCTTGGCATCGGTGTGCGATCTGGTTGTGCAGGATCAATGCGCGCTTCTACCCAAGAACCTTCTTCCACGAGTTTGGCAAAAGTTCGTAATTGCCCAACAGTTCTTCCGCGTTCACCTTTGGCTCTTCCTTCTGGTAAACCTGTTTCTGACATGTATACATTGACTAATGCATCATCTAATGCTAAAATTTCGTCTGCAATAGCATTTAAAAACGCTGCTTTCTTTGCTCCAGAAATTGTTCTAAACTCTTTAAAAGCTTCAGATGCTAAGTTTACAGCTTCTTGTATTTCTTGCGAAGTAGCTTCCGTATATACGTTTTCGTTATTTGTATTTGTTTTCGGATTAAAGGTTTTATATGTAATATTTCCTTTAGCGGAAAGCGAGTTTCCTATATAATTTTTTCCTGTGATCATGCTTCTTAGGTAGTTATTTTTATCGTTCATAATTAATGAACTGAACTAATTGTTACATTTTATTAAGTAAAGAAATATTAAATATCTGTCTAAAATCTCAATACTAACTTCTCACTACTCAGTACTTAATTTTAACCTAAATACTGCTTGTAATCTGGTAAAGTTGGGCGTGTTTTGATTCCGTTTTTGATAATTCTCAGTACATTTTCTCTTTCTTTCCCTATCAATGGTAATCTTGGTTCACGTACATTTTCTGTTCCAATTCCAGTGGCAACTTCAGCTAGTTTTATGTTTTGCACCAATTTAGTATTGATGTCTAGTTCTAATAATGGTAAGAACCATCTGTATATTTCTAGTGCTTCGTTTATTTTTCCAGCTTTTACTAAAGCGTAAATAGCTACAGTTTCCGCAGGAAATGCACAAACTAAACCTGCAACCCAACCTTCTGCGCCCATTACTAGACTTTCTAATGCTAAAGTATCTACTCCACTTAAAATTGCCAATCGGTCACCAAAACGATTTTTGATACGTGTAATGTTTGAAATATCGCGTGTAGATTCTTTTACTGCTTGAATGTTTGGACACTCTTTTAATAATTCATCAAACATATCTAATGTCACCTCAATTCCATAATCTACTGGATTGTTGTATATCATTATTGGCAAATCTGTGCTATTTGCAACCGATTTAAAAAACTGAACAGTTTCTCTGTCATCAGCTTTATAACGCATTGGAGGCAACATCATTAAACCGCTAGCACCATCTTCTTTGGCGTGTAACGCTACATGAATAGCAGCCTGAGTTGATGGTTCTGCAATGTTGATAATTACAGGAACTTTTCCTTTTACAATTTTTACAGCTTCTCTCACTAAAGTTCTCTTTTCTTTGTGCGATAAAGTACTGGCTTCACCTAAAGTACCACCTAAAATAATTCCGTCTACTCCAGCTTCTAATTGTGCATGGATGTTTACAGCAAACATATTTAAATCGAGGTTATCGTTTTCTGTAAATTTCGTCGTTACTGCTGGCATTACGCCTTTCCAGTTAATTGTCATTTGTTTTATTTTTTGATTATTATAATTTCGTTTTTGGCTGGTGTAAAATTAATTTTATTCTTAAGCATAGAAATGGCAGATATTATCCAATTTTGATACTATATTATCCTAATTCTTGTTTTATAGTATTATTTTAGATTAATTTTAGCGTATTAAGATTAAAACTCTGCTCAATATAGAGATTAAAAACATAAATAAAAACTGGAACCATTAGATTTTTACAATGAAAATTTTACCTTTTAAAATACCCAAAGCAGAAAACGATGTTTTAATCGTTCAGGAAGATCGTGGACGTGCATTTTATGAGCAATTACATCAGCATGAAGAAATTCAACTTTCATGTATTATTTCAGGAAAAGGAACTTTTATTGTAGGTGATACTATTCGCGATTTTAAACCAAGTGATGTATTGTTATTTGGCAGCAATGTTCCACATGTTTTAAAGAGCGATATAGAAAATGATGAAGATTCATATATGATTTCTTTATTTTTTACAAATGATAGTTTTGGCAGACGCTTTTTTGATTTACCGAAGCTTCAAAAAGCAAAACAACTACTGCAAGATGCAAACTTAGGAGTGAAGTTTATGGAAAATCAAACCTATGCGAATTTGTTATTTAAGAATATTACAAAACAATATTCAATGCAACAATTTGCTACTTATTTTGAGATACTTTCCATTTTAATGCAATCTGAATATGAAACCGTTTCTTCATTTATCAATACCAGAAATTATACAGATGATGAAGGAAAACGTATGAGTTCGGTTTTTGAATTTGTCATGAATAATTTTGATCAAAAGATTGTTTTAGAAGATATTGCAACAATTACCAATATGACACCAAATGCATTCTGCAAGTATTTTAAACAACGAACGAATAAAACTTTCTTTAAGTTTTTGACTGAAGTCAGAATTGAAAATGCGTGTAAGTTTTTGACCAATCCCTCACAATTGCCCATTGCAGATATTGCCTATTCTTGCGGTTTTTTTAATGTTTCTAATTTCAATCGGAAGTTTAAAGAGATAAAAGGGATTACTCCTTCGAGATTTCGAAAGAGTTTTGCTTTTGGAGATTAGTTTTGAATTGTCTTTTTGATATTATAAATGCTGAATTTTAAATTATTGTTTACGTTATTATCAGGAAGTATGACGAAGTGATTTGTTCCTTAAATGACTGATGAATTTCTTTTTTTATCTAAACTACTTAGAAAGCAAATCTTTAAGCTCTTTTAAACTTACAGATACCTTATTATCTATTGGTTTTTCATCTAGTAAAACATCTTCTTGAAGCTTTTCAGAAAGTTTAATCGTATTATTTAAAATTTCATCTAATACACCAGAAATTCGTGTACGTGCTTCTTTATTATTTTCACTTAGCTCTTGTACAGCTTTCAATCCTCCACTAATAGAATCTACATAGCGTCTTTTTTCATGTAAGTTGATTACATTTTTTAAGCGTGAATTGATTTGATTGATAAAAGTTATGATTAATGAAAAGCAAATTCCAATTGGTAACCCATAAAATAACCATTGTAAAAAGGTTGTTTTTTCGGTTAAACCTGCTTTGAACTCTGAGTAATGACACCCAATATAATAGGCTAAAAATCCAATTGTGAGAATTGTTAAAAATCCATAAACTCGAGTTAACCAATACTGAATATTAATTTGTGATTGCAAGTAACTATTTGGTGCTTGCAAATGAGTAATTCCATTTTCTATGTCTTCTTTAGTACTTTCTTTTGCTGCGCGTTCTTTAGCAAGAATAGCTTTTGTTTCTTCTAACTTTTCTTTTGTGAATTTAGTTGCTGATTCTATCCTTTCTTTTTCTCCTTCTTGTGCTGCTGCTAATTGTTTTTTCTGTTCTTCAAGCTCATTCTTGAGTTCTTCAATTTCAAAACTGGCTTCATCTTCAATATTTTCTCGATTACTATTAAGAAAATTTCGAATTTGTGAAATCTGTTTTATTGTAAGCATACAATCATTAAAGTTACTTTCTTTAGTGACCGTGCTAGAGAAATTTACATTTTCAAAACTTATATTATCTATATTGCAGCCTATAAATGCTACATATTCTAATTTAGAATCTTTAAAATTATTATAACTTAAATTAGCTCTAAAAAACCTTGCTCCTGTTAGATTTGCGTTTGATAAATCACTATCTCGAATATTTGCAAAATTAAAATTACAAAATCTCAATTCTGAAAAACTTAAATCAGTTCCTATAATATTGATATAACTTAAGTCTAGATTAGATAAAGCAAACCCACTTAAGTTTAGGTATGATAAGTCTCCCTTTTTTCCTTTTTTCTTATTAGTCTCTAACCACAATTGATGATTTTCAAGTATTTTTTTTAGTTCCTCGAGACTAATCTTTCTCTGCTCTTTACCACCGTTATTTTTCTTTGACATACAACCACAAATTATTCAACTTCTAAAATAAGAAAAAGTTTACAAACCAAATCCTAATACTAACAAAACTATTTCCATAAGCGCAACTCCTTCCTATTTTATTCTCAAAAAAAATGATAAAAACAATTGCGTAACCAAATAGTTACGCATATATTTGTAACCGATTAGTTACACAAATTATGAGAAGAGATGTTTTTCAGGCGATTGCCGATCCTGTACGTAGAGATATTATTGACTTGCTAGCAAAAGAAACGATGACGATCAATTCGATTGCGGAAAAGTTCGACGTAAGTCGTCCTGCCATATCAAAGCATTTAAAAATTTTAAAGGAATGCGATATTATTACGATTGAACAACAAGGAAGACAACGCTTTTGTATGATTCAACCCAAAGAATTAATTCCTGCTTTTTTATGGATTGACCAATACAAGCAATTATGGGAAGATAGACTTGATAATTTTGAAAACTATTTACATCAATTACAATCTAAAAACAACAAACATGAGTAATCTAGAAAACCGCACTATAACTATTGAACGAACTTTTAACGCGCCTTTAGCACTCGTTTGGGACGCTTGGACACAACCTGAACATATTGCTTCTTGGTGGGCGCCTAACGGAATGAAGTTAGCTATTGAGGAACATAATTTTACGGTTGGTGGAAAGTGGAAATTCAGCATGCCAATGCCAGATGGAAACAAATTTATTTCTGAAGGAGTTTACACAGAAATTGTTCCGCAAGAAAAAATAGTTTTTACTGCCGATTTTAAACCTATGACTGAAAACGTGGAAATTCATGTGCATTTTAAAGCAGATGGCAATACAACCAACTTTACATTCCATGTTATCCATGAAACAGAGGAATACTGCCGTCAACAAGAGAAAATGGGAATTTATAATGGTTGGGGAAGTGCTTTCGATCGACTAGAAGGATTTCTTGAATCGTAAACATTTAATTTCTAAAACATTATTTTGAAATAGACTTGCACCTTTATCTTTTTTGAAAGTTTTTGTTGCTAGTCTATTTCGTTTTTATGATTGTTTTTTTAGCTTCATCAATAAATACGCTATGATCGATTTTTGAAGTCCATTCGCTAACTCTGTCATGTTTTTGTTTTCACGAATATGTTCACAGAAACCCATCCATGAGTTTGCAGTAATATCTTCTGAAACACGTATAGAAAAGGCTGTTTCTTGAAGTAATTGCTGATATAATTCAACTGACCTCAACATGTTTTCTTTCGGAACTGACCAATTTCCAACCCAATGTGAATCATGCAACAAAATGTCTGTAAATATCAGTTCTCCATCTGGTTTTAAGACTCGATATGCTTCTTTTAAAAACTCTTCTCGTGTTTGGAAATGAAATACCGCTTCTACAGAAATAATCAAATCAAAATGATCTTCTGGAAAAGTGAGTTGTGCTGCATCCATAATTTCAAAGTTACACGCTGGATAGTGTTCACGTGCATACGAAATTTGTCGCTCCGAAATATTGATTCCTGTTACTTTTGCGTTGGGAAATTTTTCTTTTATTGTATTTGTTGTTGCTCCTAAACCGCATCCAACATCCAAAATATGCAACGGTTTTTCAGTACTGACTAATGCCAAATGTTTTTCTACTAAAGATTGACAAGCGTCTTTAAGTAACATGGAAGCATTTTCCCAATAGCCAACATTGTAAAACGCACTATTATTATACATTTCTCTCATGACTGGCGAAAGAATCATGTCGTCATAATTATTGATAAAAGAGGTTTTATTTGTTGTCATACCAATCTATTTTTGCTTTTATTGTAGCTGGACCACGTTGTACAAAAGGATGCGTTCTCCATGAAATTTGATCTGTAATAGGTGTATATGTTGAAATATGATGCAACCAACTTTCTAAACCTACAGATGCTTGGAGTTGTGCCAATCGTGCGCCTATACAACGAAAAGCGCCGACTCCATATCCTAAATGCTTATGCGTCCTGTCTAAACGAAGTTCTTCCGGGTTTTCAAATACAGAAGCATCTCTGTTAGCAGCGCCTACAGCAATTAACAACTGACTTCCAGCCGGAATTGTTTTTTGATGAATGCTGATTTTTTCTTTCGCGATTAACATAATATATTGCAATGGACTGTCATAGCGAATCAACTCGTCAACTCCTTTTTGTAACAACTTCGGATTTTCCCTAAATTTTTCCTGCATTTTTGGGTGTTCATCTAATGTCAATACTGCATTTCCGAAAAAATTCATCATGTTTTGATGCCCTGCGTAAAACAGTAAAATGAGCATAGAGAGCAAAAAAGCTTCTTGATCTGGTTCTTCTGCACTACTTTCTATCAATACCGAACAGAGATCATTTCCTGCATTTTCTTTTTTTAGTTTGATGAGTTCTTTTAATTGTTGAATAAACGCAGCTCCTTCTGTTGTTTGTTTTCCAGTCTCTAGATCGATACACGATAAATAACCGCCATCCATACTTGCTACCAAATCACTAAATGTTTTGCGTTGCGTTTCTGGAATTCCAATAATTTTACAAATGGTTCCAAAGGTAAACGGATGCGCAAAATCACGGATGATTTCTAGTTCGTTTTGACCTTTTAGATTGGTAAGCAAATCATTGGCTAAATCTTCCATCGTTTTTACATCAATTTGCAAACTTCTACCTGCCAACTGATGTAAAATTTGCTTTCTGTACGGACGATCATTTCCTGGAGAAAGCGTATATAGAGTCTTTGCGATTGCCTTTTCTACTGGAGGAAGATGCGTAAACACACGTTCATCTTGTCCCCAATGTAAACATTTTGGACTTTGTAATAATTCTTGTGCGTTTTTATAATCGAGAATCATCCATTGTCCTGATGGCATTTGATACACAGGATCATACTCCTGCATACGTTTGTATGCAGGATATGGATTTTTGATGTCTATAGCAATTGTTTGCATTTCTTTCATTGTATATGTTTAATACCCAAATAAAGCTACCCAACCTGTTGTCAATTTGTTTGGATAGTAGGTTCGTACTGGAGCCTTTACAATACGCCCAAAAAATTCATCTACTCTCTGACCATATGAAGCCACTGTTCTTCCAGATGCATATGTATAGGTAGGTGTTGAGGCCGCCCTAACTGGAACTTTTAATTCATTAGCTAAGGTTCTCGCTGTACCATTTTGCCCAGGATAGCATACAGCGGTTAAATCAATACCCTTTCCATTAAATTTTCCAGAAGCAGCTTTTAAATCTGTAGCTATAACATTTGCGTCAACAAAGTTTCCGCCATCTCCAAAATAGATTCCACTAGTATTGTTTCCACCATGACCTCCAAGTGTTAGTACTTCATTACCACCTACATTAGTCGCCCTCATTGTTGCCCCTACATCGCCTCCAACACCTCCATGTAATTCTGCGGCATTATTAAATTGAGCATATCTTCTACTATTACTTGATGCAGATATGGATACATCTGGATCTGCTAGTTTTTGCGCAGTTGGTGTGTGTAGTTTACCTGTAATTCCTCCTGCAATTCCTCCAATAGCAAGTCCCATTCCACCACCAATGAGCGCCTGTGTTCCAACACCTTGTAAAACTGGATCACCTTCTATGAGGTTTACTCCTATTTGGTTTAGCGATGCAGAAACGACTCCGTCAACGGCACCTGTTGCAGCACCTACTACAACTCCACTGGCTATTGTGGATGATGTGGAAACTCCTGCGGCAGCCAAACCTGCGGTTGCCAACACACCTGCACCATAACCTGCAGCGCCACCAATGGCTCCAGCAACAGCTCCTACTACTGTATAGGCAAAAAATTCGCCTATATTAAAACTTCCTTGATGCGTTACCGCATAGGTTACTGCTCCAGCTACTGCTCCTACGACAGCACCAATAACAACCGCTATTAAAAATGCTGTTAATGGTTCTTCGCCATCAGGATCGACTAAATTTGAAGGATTGTTTAGCACATATGCATACGGTGTTCCTCCTACTTTTTTAGGATCAATTGTATAGAAACGCCCAGTTTCTGGATCGTACATTCTGGCTGGGAAATTGTATAAGCCCGTTTCTTTGTCAAATTCCTGTCCTGTGTATCTGTAAAAAGTAATGTCTGGAGATGTACTGCCTTCTTTTGTAATGGTCATCCCAAAAGGAGTATATTCAAAACTAGCTACTATTGTTCCTGTTTCATCTACCACTTTTCTGATATTTCCTAAGTGATCTTTGACAACAACATAGCGTTTGTCGCCACTTGTCATTCCTGTAAGGCCATCTGGACCATAAATGTATTGCGAATTTTTAAGCGTACTGCCCTCACGCTCTTGTTCAAAAAGACTGTTGGTATTTTCGCCTCGAACATAGAGTTTAGCACTTAGTTCTTCATCTGAGCTATCTGTAAGTTTTTTTACAGTTCTGTTATTGTCTGCATCATAATCAATAGCAAGCGTACTGTTTGGAGTTCCTGTTTTGGAATTTGGACCAATATCAATAGATGTTACTAATTTTCCAGATACTTGGTATTTGATATTTGATAAATCTGCATCTGTATCAGCAGCAATTGTGTTCCCATCTTTATCATAGGTAAATTCTGCCGTTTGCGATCCGTCTGTATCAATAGACGTTACTTTATCAGTAGCATCTTCATAGGCATATTCAGATTTTGTATCTCCACGAGATAAACTTATTATGTTTCCATTTTCATCATAGGTTAACGGTGAAGCGACTCCTAAACTCAAGTTTTTATCGACTGTATTTTGTGCCGTTAAGATTCTTGAGAGTTGATCGTATTTATATTCATAGCTATAACTAGAATCATCTTCGTTTGTATATGTCGCTTTTGCTACTTTACCATCATAATAACTTGCACCTTCAAAACCGCCTTCGGTATAATTAAGACTTTCCTTGAAGATTAAACTTTGATCACTACTCAATTTGTTTTCTGAATCTACTGGCCATCCAGGTGGATTATATGTAGACGCTCTAATGATGGATAAGGAATCATTTAAACTTAAGGTAGATCCAGTAATTGCGCCTTCTGCATTGTAACTAAATACTCCAAATACTTCATCGTCAACACCATTGCCAATAGCGTATATTTGTCCTAATTGATCGAATTTATATGAAATTTCTGCTTGATGTGCTCCTGATGGATACGTGATTTTTGTGAGATTATTTAAGTTGTTGTATTCATAACTTAGTTCCCAACTATCTGCGCTGTACTGATTCGCCAACATTGTTTTCTTCACTAGATTTGAGTCTAAATCGTATTCAAAATTAGATTGCACTAAGAGTTCAGAATCTTCACTATAAGATTTGGTTTCTATGAGTTGTCCATAAGCTAAAGGGTTTGATCCATCTCCATCATACTCAAACGAATTTAATACAACATGCGATGTTGAAGCATCTGGGTAATTTGGATTTGTAAGTGCTTTTTCTGTAAGTATATCTCGATCCCAAGCACCTACAAAATAACCGTTTTCTATCACACGTCCTAACACATCATATTTGTTGTAAACAATTTTATCATTAGTACCATCATCTGATGTGTTTTCTGCTGTTAAGGTAAATCGTACTTCACCAAGTATGTTATATACATATTGCGTGATGTTCATATTTGGACCTTCTTCAGATTCCATATCACCTACAAAATTGTAATTGCTTATGGTTGCCCATTTTTCGCCATTTCCAGTACCATTAACGATTTCTGCCACACCATTTGGCGGTATTGTTTTTACTATTCGTTGCGCATTATCGTAAAACGTCCAAAATGTAGTGAAGCTTCCATCATCTAACGGACCTTGCATTTTTGCAATTTCTTGATCGGCTTTCGTGGTAACTGATATTTCTAACTGACCATTTGCATTTTCTACTTTGGTAACAAAGTACTGATTTGCCGGCCAATTGGTTCCTGGATATTGATCTGCCGAATTGGTTCCGTATTCTAAAGTATTAATTTTTGTGTTTTCAGTTGTTCCATTTGTACTTATAGCAAAGTCTTTTCCGGGTAATCCTTGTTGAATGACTAACGATTGTGCTGTTCGTTTGAATTCACTTCGTACATACGGAAATCCTTCCGCATCTGGGTTTAGTGTCGCAACATCTCCTGTCATGACTCCCGTTTCTGGGTTGAAAGATTTTACAAAATCAGTTTGATATAATTGAGCTGTTGCCGCAATACGTGTGGCTTTTGTTCCAATAGCTGGTCTTCCTATTTGATCGTACACAGATTCTTGCACAATAATTCCCGAACCATCAAAGCTTACTTTTTGTAATTCTTTTCCAGATCCATCTAAATAGGTCGTTCCTTGATTTGCGCCTTCAAAAGTTGTAATTCCTGTAAAACCATAATTTTTTTCAGCCAATTGTAGTGATAAAGCTCCTTTTATACTTGATGCATTTAGGTTTGAATAGAGCAATAAACCATCAACCATAAAAAATACAGAGGTGTTTCCTGATACAGGGTCATTAGACGACATTAGCAACCATTCTACTCCAAAACCAGATGTGTTTGCAATTGGTGATTCGATAGTTTCTGTAGTTCCTGACAGTGTTAAACTCCAACCTGTACTTGGATTCCAAACTACGCTTAAGTCTTCTCCTAAAGCCATTCCAACAGCTTCAGTTGGCGCAATAGGAACTCCTTCTTCATCTAAAGGTTGAATTAGCGATACTTTTGCTCCGTAATCTTCAGTATCATTCGTTGGTTGATAGCTAATTGTATTCGCACTTGATCCTGTATACGTGAGCGTATTATCACTTGTTTCCCAATTGTCTATTTCGGTTGATGACCATTCATTTTTCCAGTCATCACCTTGTATTAAATTTGCAATCGCACCTCCTGTACTTGGAAGTATTTCTGTAATTGCATTTGGATATGCTTCTGGAAATTCGAAAGTGTTTCCTAGTAACCATTGTCGTATTAAAAACAATGAAATGGCGCTTGTTGTTTTACCATTTATGGAATTTGAAAGTTGCCTTCTGTATGCATCATAACCGCTTGTAAGTGTTTGTCCAGAAGGTGTTATGCTTCCTGTAACATCGCCATATGTAGCATCGTACACAGTAACAGAAGTATCACTTTCTAATGGATTGAATAATATATTATCGAGCATTAATAAACTAGAAGCTGTTTCCTTTTGATTTTTTGCAATCAATTTTACCTCTGTAAAGCTGTCGTCTTCAGTATTAGTTCCTATTTGAAATACAAAGTTTCTATACGCCCATTCACCATTTGTACCTTCAATAGAAAACGATTGTAATTCTGTACCTTGTTCGTCTTCTATACTCCAAGCAGCTTTTCCGTTGTCAGTATTAAAACTTTCTGTTGTTTTTACCCAACAAGATAGAATGTAAATTTTAGTATTGTTTTGAAGACTTACTTCTTTTTCTAGGTATTGAGAAGCATCTGCCTGTAATCCAAAGCTTGTATAACCTGTATGCGCATCATTTTGTATTAAAAAATCTTTTATAGAACCGCTCGCTACAGACCATTCGGACATATCTTCGTAAGCTTCAAACCCGAGGTATGCTGATTCTTTGTAAAAACTATTTGCAAACGTAGCTACTCTATATAATTCATTGCTTCCTGTAATATTGGCTGAAGGTTTTTTACTTGCATCTAAGGCTTCAATGACTGCACCTGAAGAGGCTCTGAGTGTTGTTTCTCCAATTTTTCGCCAGTCATCAACTTCTTCTTTTGTGTTGTCCCAATCCGTAAATGTCACAGGAATTGTTTTTGAAGCATCGTATGCCGCTTCACTCGTTCCAATCCAAGTTCGTGCTGGTGCCCATGGTGTTAAATCACCAGTATCATCTGCCCAAGATTTATAGGTTGTTAATGTGAATTCCACAGGTTGTTTGTCGGTTCTATCACTATTGTCATGAAATTTTATAGAAACAGCTACTGGCGACCATATATGGCGTTCTTTTAGTAACGAATATTCATCTACTTGATATGCAAAATAGATTTCTCTTCTAAAAATCTCTAATTCACCTTCCATGTTATAGTTATCCGTTTCATCTGCTGTCATTAAGCCTGTATCGCTGGCATATTCATAGTTTACAGTTCGCGTTACTCCGACAGCTATAGATAGCGTATCATTTTTCATAGAAACTGGATAGTGTGTTTGCTTGCCTTGCAATGGATAACACAAGTGTCGTTGCGGCTGCCTCGATTTTAAAAATTGCGCTTTTTTAGTGTATAGAGATCGTGTATTTAAAAGTTCTTTCACTTTTGAGAAGTGATGTTCTTTTGATTTACTATTTTCAATTGATCCCAGTATAATTGGCTCTTCGTATTGGGTACTTTCTGTTGAAATAGTTTTTACATAGCCTCCAATAAGCGGCAATAATGTACTTGGATCATTTACAGTTGCATATTCCGTATGCACTTTGTAGTAATTGACCATTCTTTGTACCGTATTTCCATCTTGATCATAATCAGTTTTGTCAAATAACATTCCATTTAAGTAACTGTAGTAATAGGTACTATCGTCTTCATCTTCCCAATCAAGTTGTAAGCCTGAATCTACTGCGCTTCCATTGTTGTGATATCTATATTCTGATCGTCCTAAAATATTATCATCTGGCGGCGGATAGCAAACTCCTGCATTGTTGGTATTTAATCCATAAATGGCGGTTGCAGCGGCAAACTCTGTAACGGTTCCGTCTGTACTGATGGTTACATTTTCGCAATCATAGCTGTAATGTGTATTGGATCGTTCTATTGAATTGTCTCCCCAAGTTACAGGATATCCATCGTCTATAGCTAGTTTGCTGACTACATACGAATCAATTTCTCCTTCTATTTCTTCATTTACGAATTGGTAGATTGTAAATTTTGAAGGATTGGAAAAACTTCCTTGATATGTAACAAATGAAGAGATTCCCACTAAATCGGTTCCAGAATCTGTTTCGTCATTGTATATTTTTTGATTGGCTAGTTTGAAAGGATTTTCAGCAACTTTACCATTTTTTACAGGTAACACTAATGTATTTCCTGCTGTATCTTCCCAAATAAAGAAGAACGGCGCTCGGTTATTTAAACTTTTTCCTAAAACATCGCTTGGTAAATTATATACAATTTCTAATTGTCCAAAACTATCTCTGTAATATACATTGCGTCCCAACGAAAAATAATCATAACTGATTGTAGGATTGATATCACTACTACTACCATTTAGGGTTTGTCCCCAACTTAAGCTGTATGGATTGTATTGATTGATTTGGTTTGAACTTTCACTCGTTACCATTGCTGTGTCTGAACCATAAATGAGTAATGGAATATCTGTGTCTGAAGTTGGAATTGGCAGTGTTCCTGTATCCCACTTTAAACCATCGTAACGATATAAACTTTCTAAGTTACCGACTACACTTCCACTTACTACCGATTGTGCAAAAGGAAAGTCGGTATCATCTGCAATTTGTTTTGATTCATCTATTTGTAAATTCGCCTGAAATTCTTCATTCCATTGCTGAATTTGGATTTTATAATCAATCATATCATTTGCGTTTCCTGTGATATAGGTTGTTGCAAAGAAATCATTTCCAAGTGCCCAAAATGTATCAGGTGTACTATCGTCCAACCATTCTACTGGTGATATGCTACTTACGGCTAAAGTGGCTTGTTTAAAGTCACCTTCTTCATCGAGATAATACTGAACTAAATCGGCTTTATTGTTATTAGATTTGTAACTGGCGAGTGCTAAATAATTGCTATTTGCTGCCAGTGCATATTTGGCATTAGACGGTACTGATATATTGTTGGTTTTGTCTGTCCATGCTTTGGTTCTATTGTCCCATACTTTTACATAAAAACGACCTGGAGATGTTAGTGCCATCATGAATTGATCGCCCGTAACCACAATTCCTTGATCTCCACTAGAAATACTTAATGACTGAAAACTATCTTCTATAAGCCATTGTCCAAAGCGACCATTTTCTTTGTGAAAAAGTACTGCATATAAATCTGGATTGTTTTCATCTGAAATAAAACTCAACGAAAAGAAGTCATTTTCTGCTGATACTTTGAGTGTTTCCAAATTAATTTTTCTTGAAAGCGTGAATGTTTGTGGAGCTTCAATCCAAGTTCCATTCCAACTGAGCACTTTGACTTCTAGTTTACTACTTCCGTCGTATTCTGCATATACTGTGTAATCTGGTCCATGCCATATCCTAGGAATTCCTTTTGGAACCCATTCATTGGTTCTACTTGTTCCTGTTAAATTTGCTTTGTCATAGTCATACATGACTTTTCCTCCTTGCGGATATATGATGTTTTTTAATGCGCCAGGCTGCTCATTGGTTCCATCTATTTCTGCTGGATCATTATTATACGAAAAACTAAAATTAGGAAGCTCTAATCCATTAGCTGTTACCATAATTACATCGGTAAGGTATCGCTTAAAAAAGTTAGGATCAGTTGTATTTCCTTCTGCTATATTTATAATATCATATTTAAATTTGACTGTAGTCAACAAGGCATCAGGAGCAGAAACTGCATCACTAGCGTTCCGCAGTTCAATTTTGTCTAAGTATTTTGTTTCCAATCGGTCTTGATACGCATGAAAATCAGGGTTGCTTACAAATACATTGGGAAACTGATATTCTCTTATCGTATCTGTATATTCTTTGTCTTCATAATGAAAATTGAGTGAGCGGCTGTATGGAGAATTCACCATTTTTAGGCGAGAAGCTACTGTATATGTGAGCCCAGTATCTCCTCCTATTTGATTTAAATCATTTTCATAAGAGAAATCAATTCCATCACCAAAAGGGTTTTGAATTCTATTTAAATTCCATGCTACGGCAAAGTTTGTCTGACCAGTAACTCTAGAGCTGCTGTCTTTCCAGTTTCCATTTTTTTGTCCCCATTTAATACCGTATTGCAGTGGATCTTTTGTAGCATCGCCTGTTGAACCTCCAAAAATATATTGATTCCCTTCTTCTTTTGTGATGACCCATTTTTCATCATTAAAATAAAAACGAACATCCCAAAATTCAAAGTTATTTAATTCAAACTCCCAATAGTCAGTATTTTCTTTTACTAAATTTAAACGATTTACACTACCGTCTGAGACTAAGTAGTATTGATTGTTATTTGCCGCAATACTATCTTGATTATCTAGCGCTATAAAATCGAAACCTAGTGACCAACCTAAGCCTAAAGGACCTGTTGGCGCTTCTTTGTTCCAGATATCTACTTGTTTCCATACACTGCTATTGTATAAAATTGATGCGGATGCTTCAAGTCCACTCCTGCTTGAAATACTTATGAGATTGAGTGGTAAATTTATATCACCTCTAAATAGGTTTAAACTTTCTGATATTCCTCCTAAACCACTGGGATCTATTTGAAATGTTCTGATGGAAGGAGTTTCTGATGCTGTTCCTAAATCACTTCCTGAAGTTGTTATTTGGTCTGCCATGTTGCTTCATTTTTAAATTAATTAGTTAGGTTTAGCAAATTAGTTTTGGGAAAAGTGAAAGATCTTTTGTGGGAGAATATTCAGGGAAATGCGCTATTGCTTCTACATGTTTAGGTTCCATTCCTAGTTGGTGTGTAAAATAGAAGTCATCTGTTACTTTATATGACGTAAGTTCTACTGGATTTGTGTTAAATTTTCTGTGATAATAATAAGTAGGCTTTTCTTCAGGCAATAATACGCTTGTAGCTACTACTCTATTTTCACTGCTCATGTTAGGAGGTGAAGCATGAAACAATGTTTGATCAAATACAATAGCTTGCCCTTTCTTTGTTGGAATTGCTTTTAAATAATGTGCTCGCAATTCTTCTTCTTTTTCTAGTAAAGGAAAAGGTGTTCCTGCTGCTCTTTCATGTCTGTAAAAAAGATGGCTTTTAGGTACCAATTGAAGATTTCCATTTTTTTCATTTGTAGTTACTAAAGGAAACCAA
Organism: Kordia sp.; assembly: GCF_050633145.1. Taxonomy (GTDB): domain Bacteria; phylum Bacteroidota; class Bacteroidia; order Flavobacteriales; family Flavobacteriaceae; genus Kordia. The sequence continues at coordinate 22,136 of NZ_JBOEFY010000038.1, forward strand.
AAACTTAAGCCTGGTCTGCCTTGTGGTTGTACCATCGATATATCTTGATGTAAAGGCATGTGACTACTGCTATCATTAGCTTTTTTTACCGCGAAACCACAACATATTTGTCGATACGATTTAAAATATTTGTTAATCGTTCCCGCTAAAACAGTAGATACTTTTTTATGAATTTCTTTACGATGCGAAAAGTTTTGCACCAATAGTGTTGCCGAAAATCCTGCTTGATAAGAAGCAGCTGTTTCAGTATACATTGCTGATAATTCTTCCAAAATATTAATATCATCAATAGATAGTACTGTATAGCCTTGTGTTGCAAATTCAGCATTTACAGTTTCGTCATTAAAAATATCCCATATCATCTGTTTCATAATGTATTTTTTTTATGCTATTGATCTTATTAGGTTAAACCATGCCATTACAATACATCTTGGAACTTCAGCAAAAACTGATCGTCCAAATGTAACTTTCTTTCCAACTTTTAATACCAATTGACCTCTGTGATCAGGATATTGTTGGTATAAGGTTTCTGCCTCTTCTCCGTAAATGGAAATTCTTTTTATGGTTCCAAGCGATAAGATTGTTGCCAGTTTGGACATCCATTTGCATGGTGGGCAAGTACTTTTATAAAAAAGTCGAGCTCTTATAGGGCGTTTATTTTTAGTCATACATCACTTGTTTTAATACTTTTATTACCGTTGCTGTGGTGATGGTACATGCGTAATCGCAATACAAAGTGCCTTTTGGATTTTCCCAAGGTTTTTCGCAGGATTGATCTGTTACTCTTAAATTATATCCACCAGGAAATCTTCCATCAAGTAATTGTCTGTTCAATAATTGTAGTACTGAAGCATTTGTATCAGTATCTCTGTACTGCATAATGCCTATTTTTAAGGCAAGCTCAAATGCGGTCGTTGATGTTGAGTTTTCTAACTCTATAGTTTGATAGAATTCTTCTTCAGCAATTTGCATATTGTTGAATAACTCCAGATAATGATAGGTACTATAGAGATGGTTTTTCCACCAGTAGCTTGGCCATTTTCCGTTATTCGGAGCAATTGTTTTTAAGTATTGCAATAACTCAGGATATAATTCACGTTGGTTTTCTGTTGAAAGTCCCATAAATGCAATTGGCGTAACACATGGATGTGCATCTGCCCAATGATTTTTATCTTTATATGTTGAAAAACCTCCTGATACTTTCCAATGCGATTGTAAAAATGCTTCATCTTCCTTGCGAACTGGTTTTTTTAATATTTTGAACAAGCGTACTGTCCAAGCGGTAGAATCTGCATCTGCTCCAGTGGTAGCATTGTAACCCCATCCTTTATTATAATCTCTTTGCGTTTCTAAATATGTAGCTGCTTTTTGGGCGGCTTCAAAAGCTTTTTCAAATCCTCGTGTATGTCCTATTTCAGCAAGCGCATATCCGACATAAGCTGTAATCCAATGTATTGAGGTTCCTACTGGTAAGTAATAATCGCCCCAAGAACCATTTTCATGTTGAATGTGCAATAAATAATCTATTGCTCGTTGTAGTTTTGTATATGTATAATAGTTTGCATCATCTGTATTTGGTTCAAATTTTATTGGCCACTTAGGCTTTAGATATACATTAATCCTTGTTTCGTTCGTAGTAGTAACGCCCATTCCTAAGAAAGCAACTTCATTTTCATTTGAGTTTAATGCCGTTTCAATGCCTATCTTTTGCAACTCGTTTTCATTTGTCAAAGAGTTAATTACATCGATCCAATCTGCATTTGATTTTCGTATACAATGTCCACACAAATCGACTTTAGCATCTTCCAAATTGCCCGTTTTTAAATCAAATCCGATACTAAATACAGTTCCAGATAGCTTCATTTCTGCATTTCCTATTACTTTTGAGAGAAACTTTATAATTTGCGGACTGTTTAATGGACTAGCACCAAGATTACTTAAAAGTGTTGCTTGTTTAAGTCTCCAATAAATTTTTGCTCTTCCTGTTTCTGGATTTAATGCTTCTAAACCAATGCTTGCTGTGACCGCATATTTTTCTAGAGCTTCAAGTACTTTTTCACTTTCAGAAGTATTAGGAAGGACTTTTGTCAACCATTTTCTTGCCATATCCCATCCACCTTCTCTCCCTAACGGACGTGTGTCTAAATACAAAGCAACTCCAGGTTGATCTGGCGAAGCTCCAATCCAACAAGCTCCTCTATAAAAATCATTTATAGAAAAAACTGTTTTATAGGTTAATACTTCATCAAATAAATACTCACAATACGCCGCTAAAGAACTTGTTTTTGTCTGTGTTAATATTTCTGTCAATACTTCTTTACTGGCTTCTATTCGTTCTTTTGGATCAAAAATTTCTGATACGGGATCAGCTATAAGACGAATTTTTACTTTTTTTGAATTACTTGATAAACATACTTGTAAGGGCGAACCATCATTATTTAATTCAGAAACTCCACCAATACGTTGGTGCTTATTTTTTAGGTGCAACAATGTATTACCTAAAGTGCTTATTTTTTCAGTGTTTTTAGTGTAGGAATGAGCCAAATGCAATAAAGCATTTACCTCATTCCCTATACTATTATTTTTAATAATATTCATTACTAAAAAGCTTACTACTAATTCGCATGAATTTGAATAGTACTTGCCGATCCTTTTATAGATCCGCTGTTTCCTCCAACTCCTGGAGAACCTGCATTTCCGGCATTACCACTAGGCGAACCACCTTTTCCGCTATCGCCACCAGCTCCACCAGCTCCGCCGTTTCCAACTTCTGATTTTGCAGTACTTCCAACTACGCCGTTATCATCAGTTTTAGTATATGTTACATCAACAGTAGTTCCGTTTCCACCGTTTCCGCCGTTTCCGCCGTTTCCACCGTTTCCACCATTTCCACCGTCACCTCCGTTAGAGCCTGAACATTTGTATGCGCCATCTGAGTCTTTTTTTCCGCCTTTTCCGCCGTTTCCGCCGTTTCCGCCAACTCCACCGTCTCCGCCTGTACCACCGTTTCCACCAGCACTAAAAACTTTGATGTTTCCAGCTAACTCATCAATGGTAAATGTTGCAGGTAAAGCGTTGCTTCCGTCATTTGCGTCTTTTCCATCTGCTCCATTTGCTCCATCTTTACCATCTCCTCCAGCGGTAGAATCTCTACAACCACTTGCCCAGTTGCAATCACAATCCCTTCCATCTGAACCATTAGCAGCTGTTTTTCCGTCTTCTCCTTTTGCTCCATTAGAACCTGAGTCTCCAAGTACTAAAATGTCTCCTAAGTCTGTTTCTTGTAATGTTGTCATTTTTCTGTTTTTTAAGAGGTTTTTGTTAGTTTTTTAAATGTTACAGTTGTATTTATAGTTGTATAAATTTGTCCTCCTTGAATATCAACATCGTCATAACTTGCTGGAGTATAATCTATCACTAGTGGATTATCTGGTGTCACTGTTCTTGTATCTCCATCAGATACTTCTACAATGGCTTTTTCGTTTACAAAACTTATAAAGTTACTTTTTGAATTACTCATTTTTCCTGTGTTTTAGTTGTTAATAAATTCTTGTTGCTCAATCTTTCTAAGACTTCCAATGGTTGTATGAGAAATTGCATAGGTTTCAAATTGTCCATTTCCTTGAATTTCCATCTCATCAATTAACACTAAAGCAGGATTTCCTTTTAGAATAAGACGTCCGCCTGGCTGAATTACGATTCTACGGAAGTGATATAAAGCAGCTTCAAAAGTTCCTTGATATTGCTCGATAGCTTTTTCGTAATCTGCTACTTTCTTTGAATCATTGAATAGATAAATCCAACCCGCTTTTTCAATATCTGAAATTTCTGTTTGCGTTAGATTTGTTTTCGAAGTGATTTCTTTTCCTCCCCAAGGCTTTGATGGTGTTTCCCAAGGATGGTTATCTGCTCTGTCATTAGTTCTTCCTATCCAAAGCTTGTACTCATCAAGACTTTTTGTAGATAGAATTTTTGGTTTTACATCTAGATTGTCTTCTAATCCAATGACTACTGTTTCTCCAATTGAGATTAATAAATCACGACCAGTTTCTTTGATGTCGAAAAAACTTTTTCGTTGATCTAATGCGCTTGGCGATTGGTTTAATGTCGCCATTTGACTTACTTCAAATACATCTGAGAATTCTTTTTGATCAAATTCATTCATAATTTTTGGTATTATTTTTTGCCTACTCTTTACAGGTTTTTCAGCTTACACCCTAATTTTGGTTGGTTTTATAAAATTGATCAATAGCAACATAAATAAAGTATAATACTACACATACATAATAATTTACTTATAAATACTATATGATTAACATTTAAAAACACGCTTAAAATTAATACAAATAAGAGGTAATAAATAGCGTACAAATACCCGATTTGAAACACAACTAGTTACCCTCTAGCTATTTCTTATGAATGCAGAGCATCTTATTTTACTATAGATGTTTAATGAAGGTGGCTTTATATTTCTGAATGTTTTGATTTGAAGATTGCAAAGTGTAGAACCTAAAAAATGTAACAAAACTCGCATTAGACAAGATCGCTTTTGTTAAAATATTTCTATATCTTGTTGACACATTAAAACAAACTTTATCATGCGATTACAATTCATTACAACTTTGGCTTTTAGTCTTTTTTTCCTTGTCGGATATGCGCAAGAAGGCGATGTTGCCAAGAAAGGACAAGACGTTTCTGACTTAGTATTTACCGTAGAAAATGGTAAAAAAATAAAAATGTCTGATTATAAAGACAAAGTGGTATTTATTAACTTTTTTGCCAATTGGTGTCCGCCATGTAAACTAGAAATGCCATATTTAGAAAAGGATGTTTGGTTGAAACATAAAGACAATAAAAACTTTGTAATGATGGCTTTTGGTCGTGGTGATGATTTGGCGAAAGTGCAAAAGTTTCAAAAGGATTTTAAAACCACATTTCCGATGCATCCAGATGTTTCTAAAGCGATTTACAATCATTTTGCAACCAAATATATTCCGCGAAATTATATTATTAAAAATGGTAAAATAGTCTATGCTTCCAGAGGTTTTACGAATAAAGAGTTTGAAGAAATGGTTGAATTGTTAGACGAACTATTAAAAGACTAATTAGATGAACTTAGATACTATTAAAAATCGCTTGCAAGCGCAGCAAATATTTTTCTCAGAAGATTCAATAATAGAACAACCAACAGTTATTGGGTATGACAAACAATTTCGTTGGAGTTGGATGGCAACACAGCTGAATACATTTATTATGGCAAGTGATCTTGGTGATCAAACAATTACAGTAGAAACGATTGAAAATCATCTCAAAGAATCTTTCGACTATAGTCGTAAAAACTACAATGGTTGGTTGAGAGGTTTGCAATCTGGTGTTGGAGTGATTTCTATTTTAATCTCTGAAAATGTTTCTGAAGATGCGAAAGTATATTGTAAAAAGTTAAAATCGGGTAAAAAATGGGCCGCATTTACCATTCCTGTAGTTATTGATGCTACTACTAAAGAAGTGTTCTTTTTTGATAAAAAACCAATGTGGGGACGTATTTACTTTTCTTTTTTCAAAAAAACGATTCAAGAATTGACTGCTTGATAAGGTGCAATAATTTATGACATATCGTTTCCCCATTATATCTTTACGAAAACTCTATTTTTATATTATAATTTCTGTTCTTAGTTATGTATTTCTTTTGATCATTTGCATATCAATACTTGTACATTTCTTTGAAATAAAAGGTGAAGCTATTGGTATTATATTACTTATTATGAGCATCATTCCTGCTTTTACGATCTTGAATAAGATTGAAAATAAAGTCTCTAAAGAAACGATTATAAAACTCAATTCCAAAGTATTAATAATTGATTCTCAACGAAGATTTCCAATAGATCAAGTTAAAAAATTTCAAGTACGAATATCTTCTAGAAATTTTCCTGCGATTATTATTTATTTGAAAGATGGTAAAAAGCATATAATACAATGTGCGGAAAAATATAATCTTAATTTTACAGAATTTGTAGCTCATTTTGAGAAACTTGTAGAAACCTAATTTAAAAGTGGTTTAAAAAGAGAATCTAATCAAAGTATACGAACATCAAAATTTTGTACAAGCAATTGAATTGTTCGATAGAAAAAAATCCTAAGCGCTTCCTACGATGGCAGTATCAAATCTTGGGAATTATAAGCACAAAATATGCTTCTCTGCATTTATGAATTTCGAGTATACTTTTTTCATTTTTAAGGAGTTAATCTGTAAGTTTAAAGAATTAACCATAAAACTTTAATCATGAAAAAAAGAAATTTAAAAGCAAAATTAGATTTAGGAAAAAATTCTGTATCTAACTTAAAAACAGATCAAATTAAAGGTGCTGGAAGTGCTATTTGTTCTGGATTGCAAGACACTTGCTCTAATTGTCAAGGTGTTACAAGAGAGTATCCTTGTCCGCAACGTACCGTAAGAGATCCTAGATGTAATTTTAACTAGACAAAAAAAACGAGCTTCGGCTCGTTTTCTTTTTTTATATTATTTTACCACTTTCAACTTTGCAAAACGCAGTAATAGCTTCTTTATTCCGCCTACTTTAAATTTGATTTCTGCTTTTTTATCACCTCCGACACCTTCTAATCGTAAAATTTCTCCACGACCAAAACGCGAGTGCTCTACCAAAGTTCCAGGAACTAGACTTTCGTCTAATAAACTACCGCTTGGCGGACTACTTTGTGTTCGTTCTGGTTTTAGTTTTCGTAGCTTTCTTACTTGTTCTGGCGTTGGGCTTCCCACAACTGGCGGACGTCCAGATATTGGTTTTTGCAAACGTAATTTGCTTTTGTCTACTTCTCCAAAAATATCATTATCTATCAACGGTTTGAAACGGTAGCTATCTATTGGCGTAATATAATCCAAGAATTTGTCGTCAATTTCTTCTATAAAACGACTTGGTTCTGCATCAACCAATTTTCCCCAACGATAACGACTTTGTGTATAGGTTAAATAAGCTTGTTGTTCGGCTCTGGTTAAGGCAACATAGAATAAACGACGTTCTTCTTCTAGTTCACTTCGTGTACTCATACTCATCCCAGACGGGAATAAATCTTCTTCCATTCCGACAATGTATACATGCGGAAATTCGAGTCCTTTTGCCAAGTGAATCGTCATTAAAGCAACTCTGTCGTCATCACCTTTATCATTGTCCATATCGGTTGCAAGCGCTACATCTTCTAAGAATTCTGCCAAAGCTCCCGTTGCATCTGCTACTTCTATTTGTCCTTCAACAAAATCTTTAATACCGTTTAGTAACTCTTCGATGTTTTCAATACGTGCAATTCCTTCAGGCGTTCCATCCTTTTTTAATTCTTGAACTAAACCTGTTTTTTTGGTGATGTGTTTTGTTAATTCGAACGCATCTGCACCTTCATTCATGATTTGAAAACTTCGAATCATGGTGATGAAGTTCTCCAATTTTGTTTTTGTTCCTTTGTTTATTTTTAAATCGATTTTTGAAATATTTTCCATTACTTCAAACATCGAACGTCCGTAATGTTTGGCAGCAACGACTAGTTTATCAATCGTAGTCTGCCCAATTCCACGTGCTGGATAGTTGATGACACGCTTTAGACTTTCTTCATCTTTCGGATTGACGATTAAACGTAAATATGCCAATACATCTTTGATTTCTTTTCGTTGATAGAATGACAAACCTCCGTATATTCGATATGGAATGTCACGTTTACGCAAGGCATCTTCCATTGCTCTCGATTGCGCATTGGTACGATATAAGATGGCAAAATCACCATTTGGCAATTGCTCACGCATCTTGGTCTCAAAAATAGAGCTTGCTACATAACGACCTTCTTCTCCATCGGTAACACTACGGTTTACTTTTATTTTTGGACCAGAATCGTTTGCTGTCCAAACTACTTTGTCCAAACGAGTTTTGTTGTGTTCTATGACTGAATTGGCGGCTTCTACAATGTTTTTAGTAGAACGATAGTTTTGTTCCAAACGGTACATTTCAACATTATCATAATCTTTTTGGAAGTTAAGAATGTTGTTGATGTTTGCACCACGGAATGCGTAGATACTTTGTGAATCATCACCTACGACACAGATATTTTGAAAACGATCTGCTAATGCTTTTACAATTAAGTATTGTGAATGGTTTGTATCTTGGTACTCATCTACCAAAATATAGCGGAAACGATCTTGATATTTGGCTAATACATCTGGGAAACGATTCAGTAATTCATTGGTTCTCAACAGTAAATCATCAAAATCCATTGCACCAGCTTTAAAACAACGATCTACATATTCTTTATAGATTTCGCCCATTCGTGGACGTTTTGCCATTGCATCTGCTTCTACCAAATCGGCATTGTTAAAATATGCACGAACCGTGATTAAGTTGTTTTTGAAAGAAGAAATTCGCGAACGTACTTGTTTGTATTTGTAGATGTCTTTATCAAGTTGCATTTCCTTGATAATAGAGCGAATTAGACGTTCGGAATCTTGTGTGTCATAGATTGTAAAGTTGCTTGGATAGCCTAGTTTATCTGCTTCGAAGCGTAAAATTTTCGCAAAAATAGAATGGAACGTTCCCATCCAAAGGTTTTTTGCTTCACTTCCACCCACAATATCGGCAATACGCTTTTTCATTTCACGTGCGGCCTTGTTGGTAAACGTTAGTGATAGAATATTAAACGCGTCAATTCCTTGACTCATTAAATACGCGATTCGATACGTAAGTACTCTTGTTTTTCCTGAACCTGCACCAGCTATGACCATTAACGCTCCATCTTTGTGAAGTGTAGGCGCTCTTTGCGCGTCATTTAACTGATTTATATAGTGATGAATGTCTTGCTGCATAATTGCCTCAAAAATAAAACACTCAAGTCGCTATTACAACTGTTATTTTTGAAAGTTATGCACTTTTTGTTAGTTGGTGTTGATTTGGGTGTTGTCAGTTGTTAGTTGTTAGTTGTGGGTTGTATTACTTACTGCCTGTTTGTTTCAAAGTATAAACTCTTAAACTTATAAACTTCTTTTCTTGTTAATTCGTTTTTTGTGAGTTTGTTTATTTGTTTTTAATTCAAACTATAAACTTGTTACTATGAAGTCAACTGGAACATCAAAGTATTCTCGACTGCGCTCGAATTCACATTTGAAACTTCTCAATACTTA
>NZ_JBOEFY010000039.1:0-37270 GCF_050633145.1 Kordia sp.
TACGAATAAATACCGGCTCTCCACCCATCATCGTATTTGTATATGGTGACATAAGTGGTGTTCCAACTCCCGTTTGCGCCTCACCTATTGTCTCATAATAAGTAATAGTCATTGCATCCGTAGAAGTTTGTCCTGCTAAAATTTCCGCATCAGCGTCTGTTAAAGTAAAACCTACAAATCCATCAGTATCATCATCACATTCTTGTAAAGTAGCTGGAATAACTCCAATCGGCAATGGATTTACCGTTACTTCAAAACTTGTTGTTGTTGCACATGAGTTTGTTGGATCCGTACTTGTTACACTTACATATATTGTATCTGTTAAATTCATATTTGTATATGAACCTGGAGTCGCTATTGGGTTCATATTAGTATTGGCATCTGCTTGAGTCGTGTGAAAGTTAATATTAACATCCGCTGCATTTTGTGTTCCAAGAATAATAGGAATTTGCGTAGTTAAGTCAAAAGTTTCAGTTCCATTATTAGTAGCATCATCACATACAACCATGTTTGCAGGTTGCACCGCAGTTGGTTGATAATCTACACATATTTCAAAGTTTGTTGTATCAAAACATGTTGTATTGTTAATGTTCTCAATACGTACAAAGATTTGCTCACATTGATTTGTATTTGAATATGGGCTTGGCAACAGATTTGTTCCCGCATCAGCATCAACTTGTGAAGAGTGATATGTTATTGTAAATAATGCTGGATTTTGCGTTCCTAATACTTGAACATTTAATGCCGTTAAATCGAAAGACTCTGTACCATCATTTGTATCATCATCACAAACAGTTATGTTAGCTACTGCATTTGCTATTGGTAAAACATCAACTACAACATTGAATTGTGTTGTTGACACACAATTGGAAGTATTATCTTCAACTCTTACAACAATTAAATCGTTAGGAGTCACATTAGGATACATTGTAGCTAATGGATTTGCGTTTGCATCTGCATCTGCTTGGTTTCCATGAAAACTAATTGTAAAGTCAGCTGGATCTTGTGTTCCTAAAATGATTGGAATTTGCGTTGTTAAGTCAAAGATTTCTGTTCCATCATTTGAAGCATCATCACATACTACCATATTTGGTGGCATTGTTACTGTTGGTTCAGGATTTAACACTAAGTCGAATGAGGTAATTGCAAAACAAGTAGCACTGTTGTTATCTTGTACTCTAACATATATATCATCAGTCGGAACTGTTGCATTGTTATGTAAACATGCAAGCGGATTTGCATTGTTGTCTGCGTCTGCTTGTGTATCGTGATATGTTACTGTATAATCTGCTGGATCTTGCGTTCCTAGCACTAACAATGTTTGTGCACATAAATCAAATTCTTCTACACCATCATTTCCGATATCACAAAGTACTAAATCTGGAACTGCATTTGCAGTAGGACTTCCTATGTTTAATGTAAAAGAGTCAGTTTGGAAACAGTCGATTGCTGTAGTTCCTGTATATGAAATTCTTACAAATATTTCTTCACCATTGGTACCTGAATATGCTTGTGCTTGTGCAAGTGTTAAAGCTCCTGTTCCTGCATCTGCATCTGCTTGCGACAAATGATATGTTACTGTCATATCAGTTGTATCTGCAATAGGTGCTAATACTTGAGCTGTATTTACTGTAAGATCAAAAATTTCGTTTGTGTTCGCTGAACACACTGATAAGTTTGAAGCTGGTGCATTATTTATTTCTGGTGTTACATCTATACAAACTGTTTCTGTATATGTACATCCTAAATCATCTAATACTTCATAAGTATAACAGTGTTGTCCTGCTGTAGTTGGTAAAACTGTAATTACATTACCTGTTGTATTTGTGATAGAAGCATCTGCTTGCCAACCTTCTGATTCAATTACTGGTGTAAATGATTCGTCTGCCGGTAAGATAGATGGATCGAAATCTAATTTCCAGTTAAAAATATATCCGTTATCAATTGCTAAGTTATCTGTAACTCTAATAGTCCAGTTTCCATTTAATGGACTTCCAACAAGATCATCAAATCCATTTGCATCTACAGGTAAATATGTTCCTGGTTGCCATGAATTTCCTGGAGGGTTTGAACCAGCTATTATTGTTGGTGCATTTGCTAGTGTAACCGTTCCATCTAAAGAGAAACAATATTCAGCTCCAACACCTGGTGTTGCTGTACCATCATCATTGGCTCCTCCAAAATACGTTCCTCCACCAGCTTGCACAAACAAGTCTGCTTCTTGTCCGTTTGGACTGATAATCGTAATATCTAAATCTCCTGAAAATGAATGCTCAATATTTAAACATACTTGTAATAATTGTGCTCCATCTGTTAATACTTGATCTGAATCAAAACAATCAACTGGCACAGAAGTTTCATACGAAACTCCACTTCCATCTGGCAAGAATGTTTGCCCACTTACAGGTGGTGTACATTCTACTATAAATGGTACTGGTGCAACAACTCCTGCAATTGTAGTATCATCACCAAAACATATTATAGGGTCTGTGGCTTCTGTACCTGTAAAATCAGGAGTTGTAGAAACACGAACTACTTGATTGATTAGATTATTGTTGGTACAGTTATTTGTATCTGTTACTGTTAGATTTACAATGTAGGCGCCTGGATTTGGATATGTATGCGTTACTGATTGTCCATCCATTGAATTTCCATCTCCAAAATCCCATTGGTATAATGCGCCTGTACCATCGGAAGTAAATGTTGCACTTCCATTAAAAGTCACAGTATCACCTTGGCATATTTCTATAATATTATTTGCATCTGCCGCTGGCACTGAAGAATCTAGTTGAGAATTAATTGTTTGGCACGGCGTTACACAAGAAATATCTGCTGCCCAACCAATATTAACTCCTGCTGCATCAGATATAAATTCTATAGTAAGACATCCAGAAACATTATCATTGGTAGCAATTACAAGTCCTGGACTAGCTGTTCCTGTAAATGTACCAAAAGCAGTTGCGGCTGTACTATCACCATTATATATGGTCATATTATCCATCATGTTTTGCACACCAAACGAGGTAAAGTCCAATTGAACTTTGTCTCCTGGGTTGTTTGGACAAATTGTCATTACGATATTTTCGTTATTTGAATATTGTCCTGCTCCGCCACCTCCAGTATCTAGAAAAGTACCTTGACATATATTAAAGGTACCATTTTCGATAATGACATCTTGTGCGAAACAAAATATTGGTGCTATAAGTAATAAGAGAAATATTTTTTTCATCTCTAAATATTTAGTTTTGTAGTTTAGGTTGTGGTTGAATAATCAATAGATATTCAGTATTGTCAATTCTGTAAGCTCTGGCTGCTATATCAAAGAATTGAAGGTTATATTTTAAAGGATTGAATGTAGTTTTATTAAAACCGTCATGTTTTAGATTCTTATTATACGTATTCAACATTCCTTCATCAGTTATTTTTGGATATTTCTTTCCTCTAATTTCGGATTGCCGTACAATTTGCATTCGCTCTACAATAAGCTTTCTTAACGTTTGGTATCGTTTCTGATTAGAAAAAACCAATTTTTGAGCTTGGTCTCCATAAACTTCATTAATGAAGTTATCTACTTGATGTTCCTTAAACTTATAAGAATCATTTTTAGTTTGTGCATTCATACAAAGCCCTAAAAATAAGAACATCATACATACATAGATTTTACGCATAATAGTCATGTTTGTATTCTAACATTATTAATTTAAAATGAAGTTGCTCTTAATTCTGTTTAAAAACACACTTCATTTCCCTTACAATATATATAACAACAACGTCTATAAAAATCCGACATCGTGCTAAAAAATTTATTTTGAATCGCGGAAAATTAAGAAAATTTTGTGATATACATAGTTCTTTAACACATTTATTTACGGCACGTTCAACCAAAACATATACAATATTTAATTATCTTTGCAGTCTTGTTAATTTTTGAAAAAAATTGAGTTTCGAATCTTTACTATAATGATGCTTTACATCTTATATTATTATTAAGTATTTGTACTTCAATTTTTAATATATAAAGAAATACAAAATCGATGAAAATAGATAAGGCGCTTGAAGAAGAAATACAAGCTTTAGGAGATAATCACATAATGACCTCTTATGACACTCCATTGCGCGAAGATGCTTTTGACTTGAGTGATGAAGACAAAATTGCAAGCATCAAAAGTGATGTTGCACGCATTATGGAAACTTTAGGTCTAGACATGACTGATGATAGCCTTAAAGGAACTCCCAATAGAGTTGCTAAAATGTTTGTGAAAGAAATTTTTGGCGGATTGCATCCAGATAGAAAACCTAAAGCTTCAACTTTTGATAATAAGTATAAGTACAATGAAATGTTGGTAGAAAAAAACATTACTGTCTACTCTACCTGCGAGCATCATTTACTTCCTATTGTCGGAAGAGCACATATTGCTTATATTTCTAATGGAACTGTTGTTGGGCTTTCTAAAATGAATCGTGTGGTTGATTATTACGCTAAACGACCACAAGTACAAGAACGTTTAACAATTCAAGTCGTAAGAGAATTACAAAAAGTACTTGGAACTGAAGATGTTGCCTGTGTAATTGACGCTAAACATTTATGCGTAAACTCACGCGGAATTAGAGATATAGAAAGCAGCACTGTAACAGCAGAATTTGGCGGAAAATTTAAAAATGAAAAAACACGCTTAGAATTCCTAGATTATATTAAATTAGATACAAAATTTTAAATCAACATATTTTTTATTAGTAACCATGAAATTATACCAAGAACAAGAACTAAAAATATACAATTCCCTCACAAACCAAAAAGAAGTTTTTACACCTATAAATGAAGGTCATGTTGGAATGTATGTATGCGGCCCTACGGTTTACAGCAATGTACACTTAGGAAACGTACGAACGTTCATGTCTTTCGATATGATTTTTAGATATTTAAAACATCTAGGTTATAAAGTACGTTATGTACGAAATATTACCGATGCTGGGCATTTAGAAAATGATGCCGATGTTGGTGAAGATCGAATTGCTAAGAAAGCACGGTTGGAAGAAGTGGAACCTATGGAAATTGTACAACGTTACACCGTTGACTTCCACACAATTCTGCAAAAATTTAATTTTCATCCACCTAGCATTGAGCCAACTGCAACAGGACATATTATTGAGCAAATTGAGATTGTAAAAACGATTCTTGAAAAAGGACTTGCTTACGAAGTAAATGGTTCTGTATATTTTGATGTTCATAAATTCAATGAAACGAATGATTACGGAAAGTTAAGCAAACGTAATTTAGAAGACTTAGTACATAATACACGTGTTTTAGATGGACAGAGTGATAAAAAGAATCCGCAAGATTTTGCACTTTGGAAAAAAGCTGAACCAACTCACATTATGCGTTGGCCTTCTCCTTGGAGTGATGGTTTTCCTGGTTGGCACTTGGAATGTACAGCAATGAGTACAAAATATTTAGGAGATCAATTTGATATTCACGGTGGTGGAATGGATTTAAAGTTCCCGCATCACGAATGTGAGATTGCTCAAAATGAAGCTTCAAAAGGAAAAACACCTGTAAATTACTGGATGCATGCCAATATGCTTACCTTGAATAAAAAGAAAATGGCAAAATCTACAGGAAATAATATTCTACCTACTGAAATTTTCTCTGGAGATAGCAAACATTTAAGCAAAGGGTTTTCACCAAGTGTTGCGCGTTTTTTTATGATGCAAGCGCATTACAGAAGTATTCTCGATTTTAGCAATGACGCATTGTTAGCTTCAGAGAAAGGGTTCTATAAATTAATGGAAGCTATTAAAACATTAGATAATTTAGAACCTACAGGTGATAAAACGAGTTTTAATTTTGAAGTTTGGAAACGCAATTGCTACAATGCATTAAATGATGATTTTAACACACCCGTTTTAATTGCAGATTTGTTTGAAGCTGTAAAATACATCAATCAGTTAAAAGATGGAAAAGCAACTATTTTAGCGGAAACTTTAACTGAGCTTAAAAAGTATATACATGTTTTTGTGTTTGAAATTTTAGGCTTAGAACAACAAAGCGGTTCATCTGATGATGGAGATGCACTTTCTGGAGTTGTTGAATTATTGATCAATCTAAGAAATGAAGCTCGCGCTAACAAAGATTTTGCAACTTCCGATAAAATTCGTGATGAATTATTAGCTTTAGGTATTCAGCTGAAAGACGGAAAAGACGGCACATCATTTTCAGTTTCGTAAGTCAGATATAAAACGATAATTATTAAAAAGATTCTTATATATCCTTTTTTACTTATCATCCGCTTTTACCAAGCGGCAATATCACCATATACACCTGCGGCATGTCGCTATTCGCCGACATGCTCGCATTATACTGCAGATGCATTAAAAAAGCACGGTTTGTTTCGCGGAGGAAGATTAGCACTCAAACGTATTTTTAGCTGCAATCCTTTTGGTGGAAGCGGCTATGATCCAGTGCCTGACGAGCTGCCTAAAAAATAACATTCCTTTACCATTCGCATTCTTTGATTTCCGTTTGGTTTACCTATATTTACATTTTATAAACTATACCATTATATGCACCTACTAAGTATCAACTGGAATCCTAGTGAAGTTTTATTAAATTTAGGTCCAATTCAGATTCGATATTATAGCTTAATGTTTATCATCGCATTTAGCTTAGGATATTACATTACAAAAAAGATTTACGACAGAGAAGGCATTGAAATAAAGTATTTAGATTCATTGTTTATGTATGCCGTAATTGCCACGTTATTAGGTGCACGTTTAGGCGAAGTATTCTTTTATAATTGGCCTTATTACCAAGAACATTTAATAGAAATTTTACTTCCAATTAAAGCAGACGCAAACGCAACTTTATTTGGCTTTATTGAAGGTTATAAATTTACTGGATTTGCTGGATTAGCAAGTCACGGAGCAGCAGTTGGAATTATTGTTGCCATGTATTTATATAGAAGAAAATACCAATACAAAACCTTACTTTGGATTTTAGATAGAATTGTAATTGCAGTTGCTATTGGTGGTGTTTTTGTACGAATAGGAAACTTCTTTAATTCTGAAATTGTTGGGAAACCTACTAATTCTAATTTTGGAGTTATTTTTCAAGGAAGAGGCGAAGATTTTGCACGTCATCCAGCACAATTGTATGAAGCATTTTGCTATGTTTTTGTGTTTATAATCTTATGGTACACCTATTGGAAAACTGAAAAGAGAAACAAACAAGGATACATTTTTGGATTGTTTTTAGTACTTCTTTGGTCGGTACGTTTCTTTGTAGAGTTTGTAAAGAAAGCACAAATAGATGATCGTGCAGATTGGCTACTACTTACTGGACAATGGTTAAGTATTCCTTTTATTATTGCTGGGTTCTATTTTATGTTCAGAAAGACCAACAAAACGGATATAGATACAAATAAAACAGTAGCTTCCTAATGAAAAAATTAATCATACTACTTTGTGTTGCCACAGCAATTATTTCTTGTGGAGAATCTGAAAGTAATAAAGTCATAAAAACGGCTGATATTAAGTTTACCAAGGAAGGTGAATTGACGCTAGCTAAAGTTAGCGGAGAAGATATTATAACACTTGATGTAGAGTTTGCCGAAACCAACTATGAACGCGAAACTGGACTCATGTATCGCAAGTCGATGAAAGACAATCAAGCGATGCTTTTTATATTTTCTTCTTCATTCCCGAGGAATTTCTATATGAAAAACACGTACATTCCTTTAGATATTATCTATTTAGATGAAAATAAAAAAATAGTGAGTTTTCAAGAAAATGCAAAACCCCTAAACGAAGAAGGATTGCCATCTGAAGTTCCTGCAATGTATGTATTGGAAGTAAAGGCAGGTTTGGCAGAAAAGTGGTTGCTTGAAATTGGTGATACTATTACGTTTGTAAAGCATTAGATAATTTAGCTACAATTAAAACCTTTTTCTAGAAGCTTCTAAACGTTAATTTCTATTTAAATGAAAAAGGACGCTTCATACCAAATTAAATCCTTGCTGCTTGGTATTGGAATTACAATTGGCGTTTCCGTCATAGGAATATTTTTAACCTCTTTTGTAAATCACACCGCGGCTTTTATTATTCTATCATTCATTTTAATTCCAATAATTGCAATCTACATCTTACTATATTCTAGATTCAAATTTGTTGCTATTGGCATGCTTACAGGCCTAATTCCGATAGGCGTTTTTTCATATTTTATTTACATGATATCTCAACTTCATTAGAGAATCTGCTTCATAAGATTCTAAAATCACACTTCTACTTTACTCAGATATAAGTTTAGTATGATCTTAGCTTGACTTCATTCTAATTTAAAATTACGCATAACCACAATTCATATAAACAAAAAAACGCCGCTCATTACGAGCAGCGTTTTTCTATATTGAATAGAAAAGTTAATCTATACTGATTAAGCTTTTACTTCTTCTTCTAATCCTTTGTTGACATCACCTTTTTTGATTGTATCATACATGATTGGAGTTGCAATAAACATAGATGAGTATGTACCTACAATTACACCTATAATTAAGGCAAACATGAATCCTCTAATAGATTCTCCACCGAAAATAAAGATCGCTAATAATACTACTAACGTAGTTAACGACGTATTTAAAGTTCTACTTAGCGTACTATTTAAGGCTGAGTTTACTACTTTACTAAATTTCCAGTTAGCATTCTCATTCATAAACTCACGAATTCTATCAAACACAACCACGGTATCATTCAGCGAGTAACCAATTACGGTCAGGATTGCTGCAATGAATGCTTGGTTGATTTCCATTGTAAATGGTAAGTATTTCCATGCCAATGAGAAGATTCCCAATACGATTAATACATCATGGAATACAGCAGCAACTGCTCCAAGAGAGAATTGCCATCTTCTGAATCGCAATAAGATATATAAGAATACAACTACCAACGAACCTAATACCGCCCAGAATGATGCTTTCTTAATATCATCGGCAATTGTTGGTCCAACTTTGATCGATTTCATAATTCCTACTTTCTTACCTTCTGCTCCATCAACAAACTTTGAATACTCCATATCTGCTGGTAAGTACGAACTTAAACCTTCATGTAATTTCTTTTTGATATCATCATCTACCTCAGTTCCTGTTTCATTTACTTTATAGTTTGTAGTAATCTTTAACTGGTTGTCTTCACCAAAAGTTTTTACTTCTAACGAAACTGCATTTTCACCATCTACAAATTCATTTTGCAACGATTTTTTAACATCTTGTGGACTTACTGTTTTATCAAAACGTACTTGGTACGAACGCCCTCCAACAAAATCAACACCTTGATTCAATCCGCTTCCAAGCGTAATTGACCATAAACCGATAGCGATGATAATTCCTGAAATAATATATGCGATTTTACGCTTTTTCAAGAAGTCAACCTTCATGCTTCTAAACAAGTTCTTTGTAGCTCCTGTAGAGAAAGCTAATATTTTTCCTTTAGCAACATACCAATCAATTAATAATCTTGTGATAAAAATTGCTGTAAATAATGAAGTTGCGATACCTATTAATAACGTAGTTGCAAAACCTTTAATTGGTCCTGTACCGAATAAGAATAAGATCAAGGCAGTTAAACCAGTTGTAATGTTGGCATCAAAAATAGAAGACATTGCACCTTTCCAGCTAAATGCATGCGAGATTGATTCTTGCAACGTTCTTCCTTTGGCAAGTTCTTCTCGAACCCTTTCAAATAAAAGTACATTCGCATCCACCGACATACCAATAGTTAATACAATACCTGCAATACCAGGTAATGTTAATACAGCTCCTAAGTTAGCCAATACTCCAAAAATCAATAAAATGTTAAACGCTAAGGCTACATCTGCAAAAAGTCCGGCTCTACCATAATAGAATACCATCCAAACCAATACCAACGCTAAGGCAATTAAGAACGACATTAAACCGCTATCAATCGCTTCTTGACCTAATGATGGCCCAACGATCTCTGATTGTAAAATTTCTGCTTGAGCAGGTAATTTACCAGCTCTTAATACGTTTGCTAAATCCTGCGCTTCATCAATTGAAAACTGACCTGAAATTTCAGTGTTTCCTCCAGAGATTGCTCCAGTAGTAACACTTGGTGCAGAGTATACAATATTATCCAATACAACTGCAATGTTTCCATTTTCTTCATGCACTTCTCCTGTAAGCTTTTCCCACTGCTTTGCTCCAATACCATTCATTTGCATTGTTACATTAGGCTTTCCGTCATTTGCAAAACTCTGAGCTGCTGCATCAACTACATCACCTTTCATTTGTGGCGTAGCATCTTTTCCTTTACGCTTTCCTTTTAAGGCGTATAAATCAATTCTTCCTTGCGGACTTACATTTTTTCCAAAAGCAAAACGTACAGTACGTAATTCTGCTGGCAATACTTGTTTTAAAACAGGGTTTGCTAATAATTCAAGAACTTCTTTTCTATCATCTTCTTTTGCTGTTGCAATTACTCCACCTGTTCTTCCAGCTCCTTGTATAGGAACTATTTTATCAAATAATGGATTTACAACATTCAATGAATCTTCTTCAGTAGAAGTTGTTAAAGCATCTACATCTTGATCTTCACTTTCTGCCGTTTTCTTTGGAGCAAACTTAGGAAGTGTTTTCAATTTTTCATTAGCTGCTAATAAATATTGAAGTAATGCTGTATTGTTATTGTTTGTTTTCCAAAATTCTAATTCAGCTGTTGTTTGTAATAATTTTTCAATACGAATTACATCTTTCGCTCCTGGTAATTCAATTAAGATACGTCCAGAAGTTCCTAAACGCTGAATGTTTGGTTGTGTTACACCAAATTGGTCAATACGTTTGTTTAATACTTCTTTTGCAGATACTACTGACTGATCTACTTTTCTTCTAATTACATTTTGAACAACATCATCTGGTGTATTGAATGTTTCATTTTTCAATTCATCCTGTAAAGATGCTGTGTAAAAAATACTTGGATCTGCTAATTTTAAACCTGCAGGTTTTAATTCATCAAAAGCTCTAAAGAAAGATTCTACGTAATCTTCTTGTGCATCTTTTTGCAGTTCATCAGCTCTATCTAATGCTTTCTTGAACGTTTCATTTTCTGTATTGTTTGCCAATCCGCTAAGAATGTCTCTTACAGATATTTGAAGAATTACGTTGATTCCACCTTTAAGGTCTAATCCTTTGTTTAATTCTTTTTCCTTTGCTTCACTATATGTAAACTCTGTGAATCCGAAATTAATAGGTTCATTTCTATCAATTGAGTCTAAATATGTTTTTTCTACAAGACTTCTAGCGTCTGCAATTTTTTCAATATCACCGCCTTCTGCTGATTCTGGCACTTGCGATACTGCATATGTTTTTGCGTCATTTTCAATTTTATTCGTGATAAACGTGAATGATAATTGGTAAATACTCACCAATCCGAATAAAAGCGCAAATATTTTTACTAATCCTTTGTTTTGCATTATTCTGTTTTTTGGTCAAATTTTTTAAGTGGGCAAATATAGCATTTACCACAACAATTTGACAATTGTTTTTTTTGTGATTTGATTGTGATTTAGAGTGCTCTTTAAGATTTTCAAAAAACACTATTTGACATGTCTAAAGACTATTTTGAATAGATTTTGGACATGAATACGGTAAGAGACTTTCGTAAACTGAACATATAACTATGTTCTAAAAATTTATGAAAGCGTTGTTGTGAAAGGTCCTGCGCGAACATCAGGAATTTCGTAAGATATGTTTTCTTTGAAAGTTACTATATAACCAGATTCGGTATATGTTAATTCAATTGAAGTTGTATTGAAATCTCCCGAAAAGAATGAACTTGTATTTGCAAATGAATGCGGGCTTGGAGATTTATCATATTCTGTTTGTAAGTCTAAAATGTATTTCCCTTGATGTTCACCAAGGAAAGAATCTGCAGCTATTTGCAGCTCGTAGACATCCAACTTATAACCATCTACATTAGCATAGGCTTCAAAACTAAAAGTTTCATCTCCTGTAGGCACTTCTGGAAATCTGTCATTAGAAGCAACTCCATTTTCGATTAAAAATGCTTTAATCTCAGAAACATTTTCATTACTGTAATAAGCAATTTTAAGTGTATTATCTGCTTGTTTGCGTACTTGAATGTTTGTTACACCTATAGATTGAAGTTGTTGCTTGATTGCTTGAATCACTTCTATATCCGAAGAAACCGCTGTACTACTCGAAAATTGAAGTTCAATTTCTTGATTAGGCACAGGCGTTTGCTCAGTGTAGAAACCAAGCAACATTAGAAGGATTATTAAAGCACTAAAATACTTTTTCGCAATCATGCGCCAAATATAAAGATTATGACTGCATTATTACAGTCTTTTTGCATTTTATTTCACTTTAAGTAATTGAATTTTATGGTCCTGCTTATTAATGATCTATTTTTTAGATGTAGTTTCTTGTACAAATTCTATTTTTATAATTTCCATTTCTGGAATACTTCCTGAGCGAATTGCCGATGCTAATATTGCCGCTTCTTTTCTGTTTAAGTTTGATGAAATCTCAGATCTTCCTCCTGAAATTTTTCCAGACATAACTGATGGCGCAGAATATACAACATCATCAACGACAACTGCTATATTCCCATTTGTTTGATGTACATGCTCGGTCATTTGCTCCCAAATCTTCGCTCCTTCTTCATTTTTTTGAATGGTTATAAGGTAAGAATCATTATAGTTTGATTCTGTAACAGTTGCATCAATTACATAACTTCCATCTATAGGTGCTTTATTTTCAGATGTTACATATACAGCGCACAATTCATAGTTACCATTATAACTATTTTTTCCTAGTAGAAACTTAACTTTTCTTTCGATCTCGCTCACAAAAAACGGTTCTTTTTGTAATAATATTTTAGTTACTTTCTCTACATTTTCATTAGGAACAAGCGCAAAAAATGGATCATTATAACGACCTGTTATTTTGATTCCCAAAACATCATCTATACTTTTTATTTCTTCTACTGATGCAGCTGAAAGTCCATCCTCTACTTGACCACCGTAGGTTTTAAGCAAGTATTCATAAAGTATTTCTCGTTCTTTACATACTTCAAAAAACTCTAATTTTCCTGTGAGCGAGAAAGCTTTCTCAAAAGTTTGCGGTTTTATATTCCCTTCATAATTAAAGGTGACTTTTTGATTTTTTTGTTCTGTAATAATAATATTTTTAGCGCCAACCGACTCCAAACGTTTTTGAATGTTTGCAATACCTCGCTTCTTTTCACCTTCTGATATATTGGTATCAATAATTTTTAATTGAATATTTGTTGTAGGAGGTTTTGGCGGCTTCTCACAAGCAATTGTTCCTATGAGAAACAACACAAGAGCTAATGAATAATTAAGGTGTTTTTTGCGCATAGTAATTATTTAGTTTTTAAGTTACTAAAAAGGCTACAATGTAAGTTGTAGCCTTTAAATATATTTTGTGATGAGTCTTGAGTCTTATTCACCTTTCATGTTTTTGTAACCTTCTGGTGGTGTTGTATTGAATAATTCAGAAGAAACTGCTTGTGGCTCAATTTTAGTCACTTCAGTTGTTACTGTCATATCAATTCCCATTTGGTTCATTTTCATTTCAGCAAATAATGGAAATCCTTTTATTTTATCTCCTAAAGCTGTTGTTTGTTGAGAAACTACAGGAATAGCTTCTGTAGTATATAATACCATTTCTACTTTTACACCATCTTTAGTAATAGACGTTGTGTATTTTTGACATGTGTATCCTAATACAGTTTTAGTTTCACTTCCTTTTGTAACTGTAATATTTTTTAAATCTTCTGCGCTTAACGAGATATCCTCTTTCGTATACATTTTTCCTAATGCAGGATTGTCCATTAAAACCAACATCTCACTATTTTCAGCATTGATAACAGTCGTTATATTTCCAGACATTGGGTTGTCCATCTCAGATCTTGAACTCTTACCTTTAAACAAGGTAATTGTTTCCATTTTACCCATCATATCTAGCTGTGCTTGCATTTGCTCGTTATCAGTAGATATTGTTTGTTTTGAAGTAATTTTCCCTTCTGTAATCGTTTTTTGAGCAGAAACCATTACACTAAATGTCAATGCTACTAGAAATAATATTTTTTTCATGTTTTAAGTTTTTTTTCTATTTACAACTATAGAGTTTGTATCTAATCATGCAAATATGTTACATTTTTATGAATATAAAAAAACCTCATCACAATTAATGATGAGGTTTTTAGGGCTTTTTATTAAGATGTAGATTATAATTCTAATAATCCGTTTGTTTTCTTTACACCTGCTGCACTTTCAGTTAAATGTGCTTTTTCAGCATCACTTAAGTTGATTTCTACAATGCTTTCAATTCCGTTTCTTCCTAAGATTACAGGAACTCCGATACATAAATCGTTTAATCCGTATTCTCCGTCAAGTAAAACTGAACAAGGGAACATTTTCTTCTGATCGCAAGCAATTGCCTGAACCAATCCTGAAACAGCTGCTCCTGGCGCATACCATGCAGAAGTTCCTAATAATTTTGTTAAGGTTGCTCCACCAACTTTCGTATCTTCTTTTACTTGGTTTAAACGTTCTTCAGATAAAAACTCAGATACCTTTACACTGTTACGAGTTGCATGTGCTGTTAATGGCACCATACCTTTATCACTGTGTCCACCGATTACCATTCCATCTACATCAGAAATTGGTGCTTCCAATGCTTCAGCCAATCTGTATTTAAAACGAGCGCTATCTAAAGCTCCACCCATTCCAATAATTCTATTTTTTGGCAATCCAGTTGTTTTGTGAACTAAATATGTCATTGTATCCATTGGGTTACTTACTACAATGATGATTGTATTTGGAGAATGCTCAATTAAACCAGCAGAAACTGACTTTACAATTCCAGCATTGATTCCAATTAATTCTTCACGTGTCATTCCAGGTTTACGAGGAATTCCAGAAGTAATTACACAAATATCACTACCAGCTGTTTTTGTATAATCGCTTGTACTTCCTGTAATTTTTGTATCAAAACCATTTAAAGAAGCTGTTTGCATCAAATCCATAGCTTTTCCTTCTGCATATCCTTCTTTGATATCCAATAAAACGACTTCCGAAGCAAAATTTTTGATTGCAATATACTCTGCGCAACTAGCACCAACGGCTCCTGCTCCTACAACTGTAACTTTCATATCTTTATATTTTTTTGATGTATTGTTTTTAAAGCTGCAAAGGTCATATTTTTTACACTGAAAAACAATGTTATTTTTAATTATTTACATCAAAATATTATCGAATACTTATAGCCAGACCAGCACTTAATGTATTGAATTTCTGAAAAGTGTAGTCTCCAAAGATTTTTATAGGGCCTAAATTTAGTCGCGCTCCCAATGTTGTACGAATTCCATTCGCTTCGAAATCAAGGTTCACAGGATTTGAAATGGTTTCAGTTATAGTTCCAACTGTATTTCCAGCATTGTCTTGTACATCATAACTTAGGTTATAATCTCCTTTGATATTGATTTCCGATTTTCCCTGATTGTATCCAAATCCACCATAAAGTGTTATAATTTTAAAGTCTAAAGAACCCAATGCTTGGATAGTCCATGCATTCATAGTGAAATCGGCTTCTCCATTTCGGATGGTCACATTATCCGAGAAACTATCATCATTAATAGCATAGGTTGCATTTAATCTTGTAAATGCTGCCAACACCGATACATTTAATGGAAGTTTATCAATAGGGCCTAAGTATTGCGTAATATCATGTTGTAAACCAACTCCTATGAGACTTGCTTCAACATCATCATCAAAACTTAATTTAGGCACAAATCTTAGTTTTACATCTGTATTACTTGGCAATCCAACGCCAACTTGAATCATTGGTGCTGGCACTGCATTTATAGGAAAATCTTCTGCAATTCCTCCAGGCATTTCAAAACTTCCTACTTTAAATGTATTTGTTCCATTTATCGGAATTCTTACATCAATCGTTGTTTCCGTACTATTTTCACTCATTACTGTCGGTATGGATGTTTCACCATTAGCAGTAACCAAAAATTCATAATCGGCAGGGTTAAACGTGAAGTTTTGACTGGAATTCGGCACAAAACTTGCGCTTGCGGAAATTGTAATATCAAATCCAAATTTTCGGTGTGTTTTCGCTGTTGTATACCAACCACCATTAATACTATATAATAATCCTTTCATTAGTGGATTCATATAGTTTTCGGTAAGTTTACTTGCATCTTCGCCTGCTAATAAAAGGCTCTCTAGTTCTTGGGCTTGCAATGCTGAAAAGCACAGCATGATAAGTAATGTAATTCTTTTTTTCATTATAAGTGTAGGTTTGTTTATTGATCTAAAAATAATAAAACCACATAAGATCACACACAGGAAATACCCCCTTTTTTTTACTTTTTTTTCATAAAAAACAATGTAACACTTATCAATGAGCGCCTAAATAACACTCTTACTTAACAAGTTTTTTTGTATATTGATGTAAAAACTTACGCCATGAAAAAAATTACACTACCAATATGTGCATTCTTTTGCTTCTATTTGGGATTTGCACAACAAGAATTAATTAACAGTGAAAACAAGTGGCTCTTGCACCACATGGTTATTGACGGAACCACAATTGACGTTCCTCAAGCACCATTACCCATGTACATTCCAGGAATCCGATTTTCAGGAACTGATTCGAGCAATTATAATTTTAGCGCTGATGTAGCTGGCATTAATGGTGCTTTTGATTTAGAACCACCGCTTGTCATTACTCCAACTTCGTTTACCATTCAGCAACCAAGTGTAACACTAGGAGATTGCTCTCCAAATTGCATTCTTGAAAGTCAATATTTATCTACAATTATCTCAGGAAACTTCAATCCTTTAAGAACGTTAGATTATGAAATTATTGACGAAGGAAATGGTAGAAAGAGGTTAACAATTACTACACCAGAAGGAGATATTGCCGTTCACGGAAATTATATTTTATCCATAAAGAAATTTGATAAAAAAAATATTACTATGTATCCAAATCCAGTACAAAAGAAACTGTATTTTGATTTTAAAGGATATTCCGTAGAAAAAGTGAATATACTTTCAGTAGTTGGTTCGAGTATTTTTGAAACGAAGATTTCGCATCAACAAAATTCCTTAGACTTATCATTTTTAAAACCTGGCATTTATTTTATGAAAACTACATATAAAGATGGAGATACAACTGTTTCCCGATTTATTAAAGAATAATCATATTGCTAAACACTTTAATGCATAAAAAAATGCCTCGTAAAAGAGGCATTTTTTAGTTTTATAACTTATGAGTGTTATGCATCAATGTTTGCATACACAGCATTCTTTTCAATAAATTCTCTACGTGGTGGCACTTCGTCTCCCATTAACATTGAGAATACACGATCTGCTTCTCCTCCATTGTCAATAACAACTTTTCGCAAAGTTCTGAAGTCTGGATTCATAGTAGTATCCCACAATTGTTCTGCGTTCATTTCTCCAAGACCCTTATAACGTTGAATATTTGCTCCTTGACCAAATTCATCAACGATTGCATCACGCTCTGCATCATCCCATGCATATCTACGTTTTGCTCCTTTTTTCACTAAGTATAATGGTGGTGCAGCAATATAAATATGTCCGTTTTCAATCAATTCTTTCATGTAACGGAAGAAGAATGTTAAGATTAAGGTTGCAATATGCGATCCATCGACATCGGCATCACACATAATCACAACTTTATGATATCTTAGTTTTGAAAGGTTTAATGCTTTACTATCTTCTTCAGTTCCGATAGTAACACCTAAAGCCGTGAAAATGTTTTTGATTTCTTCGTTTTCAAAAACTTTGTGTTGCATTGCTTTTTCTACGTTCAAGATTTTACCACGTAATGGCAAGATGGCTTGAAACATACGGTCACGACCTTGTTTAGCCGTTCCACCCGCCGAATCTCCCTCGACAAGGAACACTTCACATTTTGCAGGATCTTGTTCAGAGCAGTCACTTAGTTTCCCTGGCAAACCTCCAATACTCATTACCGTTTTACGCTGAACCATTTCACGTGCTTTTTGTGCAGCGTGTCGTGCTTGTGCAGCCAATACTACTTTTTGCACAATGGTTTTAGCATCGTCTGGATGTTCTTCTAAGTAATCGGTAAGCATTTCTGACACTGCCTGACTAACAGATGCAGACACTTCACGGTTTCCTAGTTTTGTTTTCGTCTGACCTTCAAATTGTGGTTCTTGAACTTTTACAGATATAATTGCAGTTAACCCTTCACGGAAATCATCACCAGAAATATCAAACTTCAATTTGTCTAACATTCCAGTTCCTTCCGCATATTTTTTCAGCGTATGCGTTAAACCTCTTCTAAATCCTGATAAATGCGTTCCACCTTCGTGTGTATTAATATTGTTTACATACGAATGTAAGTTTTCAGAATACGAAGTGTTATAAGTCATGGCAACCTCTACAGGAATTCCGTTTTTCTCACCTTCAAAGGCAATCACATCAGCAATGATTTGCTCGCGATTTCCATCTAAGTATTTGATAAATTCTTTTAGTCCTTCATCAGAATGAAACACTTCTCCAACATACTCACCTTTTTCATCTTTGTTACGCTTATCCGTAAGTGTAATTGTGATTCCTTTGTTAAGGTATGACAATTCGCGCATACGATTTGCAAGCGTTTCATAGTTATATTCTAGAGTTTGTGTAAAGATTGAAGCATCAGGCCTAAACGTTACCGCTGTTCCTCTTTTATCAGAATCTCCAATCGCTTTTACAGGATATAATGGTTTTCCGCGTTCGTATTCTTGTTCCCAAACTTTTCCATCTCTGAAAACAGTAGCTCTTAAGTGGTCAGATAATGCATTCACACAACTTACACCAACTCCGTGCAATCCACCAGATACTTTATAAGAATCTTTGTCGAATTTACCTCCTGCACCAATTTTAGTCATTACAACTTCTAATGCAGAAACACCTTCTTTTTCATGAATTCCCACAGGAATACCACGACCATTATCTTCTGTAGTAATGGAATTATCTTCATTGATAACAACACTAATGGTATCACAATGACCTGCTAATGCTTCATCAATAGAGTTATCGACAACTTCATATACCAAGTGGTGTAAACCTCTAATTCCTACATCTCCAATATACATGGATGGACGCATACGTACATGCTCCATTCCTTCTAATGCTTGTATACTGGAAGCGGAATATTGATTTTTATTTTCTTCGCTCATAAATATTCTCCTTAATTTTATTGTTGCAGAACAGTCTTGTATGTTCTGATTTTTTAAGTTGTAAAAAAACAAATATAGTATTTCAAAAATTCATTTTGAAATACTTTTAAGCAGCTTTTCAAATAGTTATTAACATTTATCACTTTTACTAAAAACTGCTTAGAAAGGCTTAAAACAGGCTTAAAAGCATCTTAAAGGTGTTTTTTTCTTTGCGTCTGATCGGAAATTAAAAAAATCGTTTAGAAGTCATCTAAATACTTTTCATTTTGAGTGTAAAACACTACAAAACGACTTTTTACGCTAGAAACAAGCTTTTAGTAACAATGTTTTAGTAATTTTACAGCACTTAAAACTATTACTACTAAATATTTATCAATGAAAACAAAACTACTTTTACTTGCATCACTTTTTAGCATTGCAGGATTTTCACAAACTATTTCATCATTTAACAGTGATCCAGGTACGGACTTTACGATTGTAAGTCCAACAGCGGCATTGGATCAATCTCCAACTGGAGCGAATGTTTTTTGGACATTTAGCGGATTGAATGCTGGAGGAACTAATGTAGACACTTATGCAGCACCAACTGCTGGAGAGTTAACAACATATCCTGGTACTACAGAAGTGCAAACTATTACAACGCAAGGAACTCCACCTGCAACAAGTTCTTTCTTTTTAAGAGAAGATGGCACAGGAAATTATATTACAGGAGCAGGACAAGGAGATATTACTTTAAATTATAATACTACGAATGCTTTTGTAGGATTGTTTCCATTGAACTTTGGCGCGAATAATTCAGGAACTGCCGCAGGAACATTTTCATTCATGGGTACAAGTGGAACATTTACAGGTACATTTACAGCAACAGTAGATGCACACGGAACATTGACAATGACTGATGCAGTTGCAAATGACTATGTTGCACCTGTTACACGTTTGCGTATAGATCAATCATTGAGTTTTAGTATTCCTCCTATTTTTAATAATATTGGAACCTTGACACAAACAACCTATTATTATTATGATAATAATGCAGATAATATTGCTTTTAGATATACAAATGCACATCTTGTTTCTGCCTTTTTAGGTATTGACCAAATGACAGAAACACACGAGCGTAATACAACATTGACGCTTTCAAGAAATACAGTTAATGCTTCTCAGTTTCAGTTGTATCCAAATCCTGCAAAAGATTTTATAACAATTGATTCAAAAGAGAATCAAACAATTAAAACTGTTTCTATTGTAGATGTACAAGGAAGAAATGTATTTACATCAAGTACAGAGACGGAAAGAATTTCTGTTGCAAACTTACAACAAGGAATGTATTTTGTAACGCTTGAAACGGAAGCAGGCGCTATCACGACAAAGAAATTTATCAAACAATAAGAATCAAGATTTTTATTTTATAATGAACGCTCAAAATCTTAATGTATAAGATTTTGAGCGTTTTTTTGTTTTTTTAAAATCATATTCTAAAAGTTCTTTTTCTAGTAATTCGCATGGTTTTTAATCTAAAAAGAGTAGCTTTAATAGATTAAAACCGTACTAAAATTATGAAGAAATTAATCCTTACCGTTACATTTCTTGCGTTTTACTGTGTAGTAATTGCGCAAACGGATGCTGAAAAAGCACGAGCAAAAGTTGGAAAAGCCATTGAGTTGATGGACAACGGAAGCATCGATGAAAGTATTGTCATTCTGGAAGAATGTGAAAAATTGGATCCTGAAAATTATCTGTATCCTTATGAAATAGCCTTTGCTTATGTAAAGAAGAAAGAATACGAAAAGGCGATTAGAATCTTAAAGAAAACATTAGAATACGACAATATCAACAGTCTAGTATATCAAATGCTAGGAAATGCCTATAGTTATTCTGGAGATGAGAAAAGGGCCATTAGAACCTATGAGAAAGGCATGAAGAAGTTTCCCAACGCAGGAAATTTACATTTAGAAAAAGGGAATATTTTTTGGTTTCAAGAAAAGTATGACGAAGCTGTAAATAATTACAGAAAAGGTATTGAAGTCGATCCGATGTTTGCTTCAAATTACTACCGCTTAGCACTATTATATTTGAGTTCTAGCGATAAGTTGACTGGTTTGATATACGCTGAAATTTTCATGAACTTAGAACGCTCCTCAGCAAGAACACGCGAAATAAGCAAGTTGATTTACAAAACCTATAAAAACGCTATTACACTTGGCAAAGATGAGTCTTCAATGGATTTTTGTGAAATTGTTATTGATGCAAAAAGTTTAGAAGATGGTGGTGACCTCAAATTACCTCTTTGCGCTATTTTTGGAAAGCATTTTGTTTTAGGGATGTTTGGAATGGAAAAAGTAAATTCTGAATCTATTGCAAAAATGCGCGCTAGTTTTATTGAACGATTTTTTGAAGAAGATTATAAACAATATTCGAATGTTTTATTTGATTACCAGAAAAAATTGTTGGACGCTGGTTTATTAGAAACGTATACACGATACATTCTACAAATGGGCGATAGCAAAGGATTTAACGAATGGGCTATCGCAAATGAAAGAAAACTAAATAAGTTTACAGACTGGTATTTGGACAAGGAAAATTATATGGAAGTAACACAGAAGAATAAGTTTATTAATTAAAACTATCAGTTTTAATTTGTTGTTTATCTATTTATTTCTGAAAGATGAAAAAATCATTAAAATTAACCTTAAAAACTTGAATTAGTTAGGAGTCCATATTTATATTTGCATCTTGTTACTTACATACTCAAAAAATAGTATATGAGACTAGATGATTTAATACTGAAATCTACTGAAGCTTCCATTTCTTTAGATGAAATACACTTAAGCGCTCATAATAAAGAGCAATTGCAGCAAATGCTTGATGAATTCAATTATTTTGAAGCCTTAAAGCAATACGATTTACCTGTAGCAAATAAAGTGTTATTGCACGGTCATACTGGATGCGGAAAAACAGCTACAGCCAAAGCTATTGCTAAGGAACTAAACAAAGAAATCATTATCTTAAATTTAGGAAGTTTTGTTTCATCAAAATTAGGAGAAACCGCAAGAAATATTACAAATATATTTAAAAAGGCATCTCGTGAAAAAGCAGTGTTATTTCTTGATGAGTTTGATTATATAGGTAAAGTTAGAGATTACGATAGTAAAGATTCTGGAGAAATGAAACGGATTGTAAATACAATCATTCAACTTATAGATTATTTACCAAACGATACTTTGCTAATTGCCGCAACAAATTATGTAGAAATTATAGATACAGCTTTGCTACGACGTTTTCAACTTCGACTTCAATACGATTTACCAAGTAAAGAAGCTTTGGATGCTTATTATGATGATATCTTAAAAAAGTATCCCAAACACTATCAAAATTTCACAAGAGTATATGATATTTCATATGCAGAAGCGAAAGATATTGTGACGCATTCCATCAAAAAAGAGATTATTGCTACTGAAAAGAATAAAGCTTTAAAAAAGAAACATTATTTGTTTTCATACGGAACATTGCAATTAGAAAAAGTGCAACAAGAAACGTATAACCGTATTTTATCTGGTACTGAGGATTCATTGGCAAATTATACATTAGAATCCTTAGAAATTACAAATACCGAAGTACTTGCCAAAAGTGATCAAAAGCTTCATCCAATTGCTGTGAAGACTTTAAATCCGAATGATCGTATTGACGGTTTTATTTTTGAAATTACAGAACAAGAGTTAGTAGACACAGATGCTTATGAAGTTGAAGACTATAAGAGAGTTTTAGAAACTTTTACTTCTGGAAGAAAAGCTTGGATTTATGTAGCGAAGGATAGTTAAACATTTTCTCTTTCTAAATCAAAAAAGCGCCAGAACCATTTTTGTCAGTATAGATCATTTTTCCATTGTCAAAAGAAACACCTTTTGCAATATCGTTTTGCAATAATAATGCGCCATCAGCATCTATATAGTCAAGTAAAGGTGCTAATTGTGTTAGGTTTGAAATTCCGATGGTAGATTCAGTCATGCAGCCAGCCATAATTTTGACTTGTTTAGCTTTCGCGATTTGAATCATTTGTAACGCAGGCGTAATGCCACCACATTTCATCAGTTTGATATTGATTCCGTGAAAAACTGCTACGCATTTAGAAACATCTGCTAATTTTTGACAACTTTCATCTGCAATAATTGGCAACACACTTTCTTTTTTGAGAATTTCCATGCCTTTCCAATTGTCGGCTTGCAATGGTTGTTCTATGAATTCGACATTGAAAGTTTTAAGAATTTCAGCATTCTTGAGTGTTTCTTCTACAGTCCAAGCACAATTGGCGTCAACTCTGAAAACAGAATCTGTAACTTCACGAAGCTTTTGTATGATTTCCACATCGTTTTTTGTCCCAAGCTTTATTTTGTAGATAGGCCAAGGCGTTTGCTGAATCTTTGATTGCATTACTTCAATCGAATCAATTCCGATAGTGTAATTTGTTCTGGGTAATTTTACATCACTTTCACTCCAAAAGCTACGCAATGGTTTTTGTTGTTGTTTCGCATATACATCCCAATATGCAGTATCAATCGCGCACAACGCAAAATAATTGTCTTGCAATTTCGATTCTAAGGTTTCCCAAAGTTTGGTAGGATGTGTATTTTCAGGAATGTTTTCAAGAATAACTTTGACGCTTTCGATAGAATTTTTCAAGCTTTCTACCGTACTGTTGTAATATGGATTTACGGTTGCTTCTCCGTAGCCTGTGAATTTTCCATCAGAAATAGAAACTACGACTGTTTTTTGAACCGTCACTGTGTATCGAGAAATCGTAAATGGGTTTTTTAGTGGAAGTTCAAAGTTTTGTATTGTTATGCGTAGCTTCATAATTTAAAGATACGTTTTCTTATCTTCTATCTAACACAATACTTTTAAATTGACTGGCATACAAAAAGCGTCATGTAAATTCATACATGACGCTCTTAGAAACTATAACTGAGAAAATGTGTGTGCTATTTTATGAAACTTTCTCCTCACTTGAGTACGCTTCATCATGTACATTTGCTACTGCTCTACCCGATGGATCATTCATGTTTTTGAAAGATTCATCCCACTCTAAAGCAGTTACAGAACTACACGCTACCGAAGGAACCGATGGAACTGTTAATGAAGCTGTTTCCGATGGGAAGTGCTCTTCAAAAATGCTACGGTAGTAATATTCTTCTTTAGCTCTTGGTGTCTGAACTGGGAAACGGAATTTTGCATTTTCCATTTGCTCATCAGATACTTCACTTTCTACTAATTCTTTTAACGTATCAATCCAGCTGTATCCAACACCATCACTAAATTGTTCTTTTTGTCTCCAAGCTACGCTTTCTGGTAAATACGATTCAAATGCTTTACGCAATACCCACTTTTCCATACGTTCGCCGTTGATCATTTTATCTTGTGGATTGATGCTCATGGCAACATCCATAAATTCTTTATCTAAGAAAGGTACACGACCTTCTATTCCCCAAGCTGCTAACGATTTGTTGGCACGTAAGCAATCGTATTGGTATAATTTTTCTAGTTTACGAACTGTTTCTTTGTGTAACTCTTCTGCGCTTGGCGCTTTGTGGAAGTATAAATATCCTCCGAAAATTTCATCTGCTCCTTCACCAGATAGTACCATTTTGATTCCCATTGATTTGATAACTCTTGCTAACAAATACATCGGAGTTGACGCACGAACTGTCGTGATATCATAGGTTTCTAAGTGATAGATAACATCTTTTATTGCATCCAAACCTTCTTGAATGGTAAATTTTACTTCGTGATGTACAGTTCCAATATGATCGGCTACTTTTTGAGCGGCTGCTAAATCTGGAGAACCTTCCAACCCGATAGAAAACGAGTGTAATTGTGGCCACCAAGCTTCACTTTTATCATCTGATTCGATACGCATTTGCGCATATTTTTTCGCTACAGCAGAAGTGATCGAAGAATCCAATCCTCCAGAAAGTAATACACCATACGGCACATCTGACATTAATTGTCTGTGAATAGAAGCTTCTAGCGCTTCACGCAATTCGTCAATGCTAGTTTCATTGTCTTTTACCGCTTCATAGTCCATCCAATCACGTTTGTACCATTGTCTCATTTCGCCTTCTTTACTATCTAAATAGTATCCTGGAGGAAATACTTCTATTTTGCTACAAACACCTTCTAAGGCTTTCAATTCAGACGCTACATAGAATGTTCCGTGTTTGTCCCAACCTATATATAAAGGAATAATTCCCATGTGATCTCTAGCAACTAAGTATGAGTCTTGTTTTTCATCGTACAAAGCAAATCCAAAGATTCCGTTCAATTCATCTAAAAATGTACTTCCTTTTTCTTTGTATAGTGCAAGAATAACTTCGCAATCTGATTGTGTTTGAAAGCTATAAGAACCTTCAAACTGTTTGCGTATTTCTCTATGATTATATATTTCTCCGTTTGCAGCCAAAATTAACTGCTTGTCTTCACTGAATAAAGGTTGTTTTCCAGAAGCTGGATCTACAATTGCCAAACGCTCATGCGATAGGATTGCATTTTCGGAACTATAAATTCCACTCCAATCTGGTCCGCGATGACGGATTTTCTTTGACATCTCTAAGAGTTGAGGTCGTAACTCTTCTGATTTTTCTTTTAGCTCGAAAGCACATACAATTCCACACATAGTTTTCTCTTTACATTTATGTTACAAATATTGATTTAAACTTTCATTTTTAAAACACAAACATCATTTATGCTTACATATTAAAACTGAAAATTACTTTTTTATTATTTATCAAAACTTTTTTCTTAAAAAAAGCTCTTCTAAACTTTCTGTTTGTAAAATTAGCTTAGAAGCGCGTGGAAAGCGTTACACTTTTTAGTAGTTTCTAGTAGTCATAATAAATACATTATGGAGTATTTGCACTTTTTAAACCTTTATAACAAGATTTGTTTGTTGATAATGAATCTAAGTTTATACATTCTATATATCTTAAAAAGAAAGAAATATGGCTTTACCTTACTTATTTACATGTAAAGTATTTTGTGCTTTCTGTAATTTTAACATCTCAAACGAAAGTTTAACATAATGCTAAGAAGAAGTTTTAGTAAATTTATATCGAAAAATAAGCGCTATGAAAAAGCACATTCTGTTTACAGGATTTCTTATCATTACATTATTATTTAGTGTTGATGTTGCTGCTCAAAAATTCAGTGACATAGATAAGAGTCCACATGACATAAGCTATTATAAAGCAAAACGAAATGCACCTCCAGTAGTAAAAGTTGTTTACGGACGACCACAAAAGAAAGGACGTTCTATTTTCGGAAGTCTAGTTCCTTACGGTAAAGTTTGGCGTACAGGTGCTAATGAAGCTACAGAAGTTACTTTTTTCAAAGATGTAAAATTAGGAGATCAAGAAATTAAAGCCGGAACGTATACGTTGTTTACGATTCCTAACAAATCTTCTTGGACTATTATTATAAATTCAGATACAGACGTTTGGGGATCATATTATTATGATCAAGAGAAAGATATTGCTCGCCTTGACGTTCCTGTGAAAAAAGTAGATGCAATCGAGTATTTCTCTATTGCATTCACGAAGGAAACTGATGGTACTCGTATGATACTAGCATGGGACAATATTAGTGTCGCGATACCGTTTAGTTTTTAATTATTCTTTATTTATTGTTATTATTGGTTATTTGAAAACTCAGAAATTGTAAGATTTCTGAGTTTTTGTTTTTGGTCTAAATCTGACTTTGGTAATTCCGAATGGATTTAAAAATTGTAGTTATAGTATATATTATTACAATACATACTTTAGATCTTTTCTCCTTGCTCAATCAATTTATCTGAATACTCCACATCTTCATTGATGTTGAAGATTTCAAATTCAACGTGTTTATAGAAATATTTAATCAAATTCTTTTTAATATGCTCTTTGTCTAGTTCCATTGATTTTTGTAATTCAATTCCAATTACAAAATATGGTTCTTGATATTCTTCTACATTTACATATAAAGCGACATACACATTTTTTAAAGGAACAATGTTTAAGTCAGTTCTTCGAATGGCTTTTATGATATTTTTTTTATCGGATTTATTTACTTTTTGAAAAATATTATGAATGATTAGAATATTGACTTCTCTTTTTTCTAAATGTTCTTGAGTTAAATTTTTTAGTATGTCATTAGTCACATCAATCCCGCCATTTTTATTAACCTTATATGCATCATAGGTCAAAACAGGACCTCTAAAAACAAACCAAGGTCCAAATATCAGATTTAATAAATTATATTTTTTTTTGAATTTTTCAATTTCATCTTCTCTTTTGATGAAAATTGCTGGTGAAAGTTTATGTAAAGAAACAAGTCCGAGTCCAATTCTGTAGTTGAATACTATAAATTTTGCTCCAGAATCAACCTCATTTTTTAGATGTTCTAAATCATTCGTATTTATATTCTGAAGTTTGTAAATCATATATATCGAACTGTCTTATGTATAAAATGTAGCGCAAGGAATTACTTGCTTTTTTAGTTAGGTACTGAGACGAATTTTAATTTCTCCGCCTAGTTTTTTATAAATATAGTCAAATTTTTAATTTGGTACTCGCAGCAAAAAGATGAGACTTTCAATTGTTAGGAAACTCGACAATCCTTATTTAGTAAAAGTTTCAAAGTGTTTCTTGATATTAAATTACTTCATAATTCAACTCGAAATGACATTAAAAATCTAACAATAAAGTTTTTATTCAAGAAGTTTATTTTATCTTTTTTTCTGATTTTTTTTGTTTTAAAATATCATTCAAGAATAGCTCTAATTTCTTTTATAAATTTGAACGATTCCAATTCAATTTCGGTTATTAAAGCATTTATACCTTCAAAATTGGGCTTCGCTACTATTATTGCGTCTATAATTGACAAGCTATCATTAATAGATTCTGCCAAATGATAGGTATTCCAATCACTATCTTTAAACAGTTGCCAGTATTTTTTTCGAATACTTTTATTTTGTCCTGATAAACAAATGCTAAAGCACATTTTTTTATGATTTAAAATAATAACGAATTTCAATTTTTGCTTTTTTAATTCTTCCGTAGTTAGAGAGAAATAGGAAAAATCTTTGTTCCCTTGATAAATAGTTCCTAGCTTAAATTCAGTATCATATTCCTTGGCAAAAAATGCTCTTATCTTTTTCATATAGCCTATCAATTGATGATATTCTAGTGCTACAGAAACTTGCTTAGTCTGCTTTTTGTTAGTAGATAGATTCTCATTAAGTGATGTGTTACTATTATGTTGATGCTTTTCAATTGGAATACATATATCCACTATAAATTTTTGTTCAGGATGTGTTTTGTTATCATTGAGGTACACTTCAAAATAATCTCCATCTCTAAATTCATAGCCATTTTCTAGTATCCAAACAGACATACTTTTCCATGCTTTTGGAAAGTCTTCCGCATTCATTACAAAATTCCCAACAGCATAGTTTCCTTTTTGTATTGTTAGAGATCTAATTTCTCCTTCATCTTTAATATTTCTATTAATTGTTATACAAGCACTACATCGTACTTTTGAAATTTGAGTCACATTAGGATTGTCATGGTAAACTGTAATCGCTTTAAAATTGGAGACAGGCAACACTTCATTTTTTTGTCCCCACTCCAACAATCTTTGATACATTTGATTCATTTTGTCAAACTCTCCAATATGCATGATGCCAGCAAGTTTTATTCCCTCTAATTCTTTTAAGGTGATTTGTGCATTCATTTCGATCCATTTTTTAATATTATCAATGCTACAAATGTATTTTTGAGTTGTAAAAACTTCTATACCAATCTTGCTAAGTATTGTTTTTCCTTCCGTTTTAAACTTAGTTGGCGTTACTCCATAGTATTTTTTAAACGCTCTAGAAAATGAACTTTCACTATTAAACCCGTACGTATAAGCAAGTGTTTTTATCGGTATGGTATACTCTACAAGTAAGATTGAAGCAATACGCTCTATTCGTTTTCTATTAATATATTCGTTCAAGTTTTCACCAACAATTAATGAAAAGATTCTATGAAAATGATATGGCGAGTAATGAGCTTTTTGAGATAATTGTTCAAGCGATAAATCTCCTTCAAGATTATTTTCAACGAAGTCCAATACAGAATTAATTCGTTTTATATATTCTTGTCTAATCTTGCTCATTTGGGTGTTGGGTTTTGGGTGTTGGGTTTTGGGTTTTGGGTTTTGGGTTTTGGGTTTTGGGTTTTGGGTTTTGGGTTTTGGGTTTTGGGTTTTAAAGAGTACCTTTTTTTCTTTAAAAGTAGATTTCGATATAAATTTGTTGTACAAATTCACTCAATCTAACACTCTAAGAATCTAACATATCTAAAAGTCTACTTCACCTTTTTTCCAGCTACATACGTTTCTGAAACCGTTGTTTTTAAGATTTCGTTTTCAGGAATTTCCATAATGTTTTTGTCTAGAACAATGAAATCAGCAAATTTCCCTATTTCAATACTTCCTTTTTCGTTTTCTTCAAAGTTGCTATATGCTGCCCAAATAGTCATTCCTTTAAGTGTTTCCTCTCGAGATAATCCGTTTTCTTTTTGATAGCCATTTTCCGGATAATGCTTAGAATCTTTTCGCGCTACAGCGGCATAAAATGTTTTGAATGTACTTACGTATTCTACTGGAAAATCGGTTCCTAGTGCAATTTTTCCTGATAGGTTTAAAAGCCTCTTGTATGCGTACGCACCTTTTTCACGGACTTCGCCCAAACGATCTCCAGCCCAATACATATCACTTGTTGCATGTGTTGGTTGTACAGACGGAATGATGTTTTCATTTTTAAATACATCAAAATCTGTTTCGTCAATAACTTGTGCATGTTCTATTTTCCAGCGACGATCAGTTTGTCCTTTTAATGCTTTTGCATAGGTTTTTAGCACATAATAATTTGCTGAATCGCCAATAGCATGTGTATTCATTTGATATTTTGTCTTAGCAATGCGCGCTGCTAGTTTTGATAAATCTT
Organism: Kordia sp.; assembly: GCF_050633145.1. Taxonomy (GTDB): domain Bacteria; phylum Bacteroidota; class Bacteroidia; order Flavobacteriales; family Flavobacteriaceae; genus Kordia. The sequence goes on from NZ_JBOEFY010000039.1 coordinate 30,296, forward strand.
CAGGACTTGTCACCATTGCGCCAAAGTGATTTTCTTTGTCTGAATACGATTCTTTTAATACTGCTCCGCGCGAACCCAATGCGCCATCTCCATATACTTTAAACGATCGTACATTTAAATAATCTGTTTTGTACGGTTCTTTGTTAATATAATGGTCCACATTTGCAGGCGTATTGCTAATCATTGCATACACGCGCATTTTAAGCACATTTGCTTTTTGTAAACTGTCTATTAGATTGATTACATTTTTACTTAAACCTGCATCATTTACCGTTGTTAAACCATAAGAGAAACATTCTTTTTGCGCATCTTTTAGAGCTTCAATTGCTTGAGTTCGATTCGGTAACGGAATTATGTTACCAATTAAATCCATTGGATTATCAATGAGAATTCCTGTCAATTTTCCGTCTTTGAGTTGTATTTCACCACCAGCTACTTTGGTTTCTGGAGTGATTCCAGCCATATCCAATGCTTTCTGATTTACTAAATACGCATGTCCATCTACACGTGTTAGTGCAATTGGCGTATTGGGAAATAATTCATCTAGACGTTCTTTTGTTGGAAATTCTTGTACTTCCCAATCATTTTGATCCCAACCTCTTCCAGTAATGAATGGTACATTTTTTTCTTTTTGAAATTGAGATACACGTTCTATAACTTCTTCAAAACTTTCTGTCCCTACCAAATCTACACTTTGCTTGTTCAATCCTAAACCATAAAAATGACAATGTGCATCTATAAAACCAGGTAAGACCGTTTTTCCATTGATATCAATCTTTTTTTCAGCTTCGTATTTTTTTAGAATATCATTTGTATTTCCTACTGCAACAAATTTCCCATCTTTTATAGCGAACGCTTCAGCATTGGAAAAATTAGCATCTACGGTGTAAACTTTTGCATTGAAAATAATGGTATCAACTTGTTCTTTTTGAGCACAAGAGAAAGTGATTGTGATGAGTGCTAAGAGTAGTATTTTTTTGATCATTGTAGGTTGATTTTATGAGTTTAATCTAAATAAAAATATGGTTAAGAAAGGTATTGTTTTAAAGTAAGTTCGACATAGATTCCATTCAAATAAAATTTTATAAATACTTACAGTGATATTTATTAAAACCGCATGAATTTTTCTAAATTTTTTCCAAGGCTTCAAAAATTTTTAACGAAAAATCCCTGCTATACTGCGGAAAAGACAAAACCACTGCTGATTTTTATATCTAACTCACATTATTTTACATTTTGAGGAATTAAAAATACAACTTTTTGAAATGGTTTGTATTCGTTTTGAATTGATCTGAAGAAAATACACAAAAAAAGCGTTCAATATGATTGAACGCTTTTGCTGTTTTATATATTTCGTTTGATTTAGAAATCAAATTTATACGTTGCTCCTGCCATGATTTGGAATTGTTGCACTGGGAAGTTTACCCAACGTTGGTAATCTTGATTTGCAATGTTGTTAGCTTTTACAAATGCTGATAAACGATCGTTGAAACGATATCCTAAGTGTGCGTTTACATCAATAAAGCTATCTAAAGTTACTAACTCTGTTGAAAAAATAGTTGTGCCTGGCGCAAATGTAACTTCATCTGTACGTTCACCAATGAAAAAGATATTAGCGCCTGCAAACCAGTTTTCTGTAATTTGGTAATCTGCAAAGATAGATGCTTCCAATTCTGGTAAGTTCCATGCTTGTTGCTGACGATCTGTACTGTAATTGAAATATTCTGCCTTAGCACCAAATTTGAAGTTACTTGTAATGTCTACATTAACTTCTCCAGATACTGAAATAGTTGTTACATCATCATATATTACATTGAACGAGTTTCCATACGTATATCCATTGTCTGGACTTGGATTGAATGTGTTTACTTTGAATAATGCTTTGTTATTTTCTGAAATATACGATGCTTTTGCGTTGTAACTAACGTTAGATGTTAGCTTTCCTTTGATTCCTAAGTATCCGTTGTATTGTTGATCGGTTGGTGCAATTGCTTGCGTTGGCGACATGAAAAAGTTCGTTTGTACAAAGTCATAGTATGAATTTTGTTGTAAGTCTCCTTCTATTCCCGCGTAAGCGATAACATTATCTCCACTTAATCGGTATTGCGCCGTAACTCTTGGATAGATATAAATATCATTATTGCTGTTTTCTAAGTCTAAACCAACATAGATTGCCGCACCAAAATTAACCGTTAAATCATCACGAAGAATTACCAAACTCGGCGAAATTCCTGCTTTCAAAATACCATAATCTAAACTTCCTGTTCCTGTAAAATTGTTTTTAAACGTTCCACCAACATAGTCTAAATCTACTTCCGTTTTAATAAGTTCACCTGCAATTTCTACTTCAAATTCTGGTTGCACAATCAATCTATTTTCACCTGAACTTGATGCGTCAAACATTCTTCTGTATAAAAATCTTCCTCCATTAAAGAATGAATCTTCCATAGTAACATCTGCACCTAAATATAGATTATGATAGGTTTGTTGCTCATCAATTCCTTCAATTTGAGTTGGCGTTAATACAATATCTGGCAAACCATACCAATTGTAAACTTGGTGTTGATAACCAGCTTTCGCTTTCCACGATAAGTCTCTACTACGATTTATGTATGCTAAATCTAGTTTTGTATCAAAGAATTTATCATCCAACTCTACTCCATCAATTCCACCTTGCGACGAGTGATGACGCATTGCAATATCAAAAGTTTCATCTCTACTAATGGCTCTACTTGTAAAAAAATCGAGCGCTGCCGTATTGTAGTTTCCTAAACCTAGAGAAACGTAACTGTTGTATAATTTTTCTCTTTTGGCTTTCTTTAAACCTGCTGCTCTTCCTTTTGCTGGTGTAAACGTAGAAGCTACTGGAAACGAAAAGATCGAATATTTAATTTCTTTCTTTGTTCCTGTTTCCTTATCGTTTAACGACGGAGTTTGTTTTATTTTGAAGGCATCCGACACAGATGGCGTATATGGTTTTACCACATTTACCACTTCCGTACCAATGTTTTCCTTCTCTTTATCCTTGTCCTTATCTTTATCTTGAGCAGTTGCCAAATTTGCTATAAAAAATATCGCTAGTATACAAGTTGATTTTAATATATGATTTCGCATGTTGTGCTTGCTTTGTAAGTTTGTGTTTGATTTCAATGTGTTGCGTTGCTTTTTAGTTTCCACCTTCTTCTTCAACTGGTGTTACTGACGAATTTCGTTTGGCTTCTGCCTTCTTTATTTTCGCCAATTCTGCTTCTGCTTCTGCAACTTCATCAGGGAATTTTTTGAAATTTTTAATGACACTTTCTAATATATACGTCGCTTGGAATGAATCTTCTAAAGCATACGAGTTTTTTGCCATTAAGATCAAACCTTTTGCTCCAAATTGCTTGTAACTAGAATAGTCTTTAACCAATTTTTGAATGGCAGTGTTTGAACCTTCATAATCCTTTTCTTTGTTTTTGAAATACGCTTCATAATACAATGCTTCTGCCGCTAGTTTTCCTTTGGCAATTTTTTGCACTTCTACATACGCTTCTTTTGCTTTGTCTTCATCATTGGTAGCTATCGCAGAACGCGCAATGATTACATGTGCATCACTTCGAATTCGATCGTCTATTTTGTCATTTGCCAATACTTTTTCAGCATATGCAACGGCTTCTGTATAATTGTCTTGCTCGTAGTTTGCTTTCATTAAGTTTGATTGTGCAAATGTTACGTTTTGCGGGAAATCTGCACTTTCTTCCAAACGTTTTAAGACTGGAATTGCTTTTGTGTAATTGTCGGTTTCCAATAATACTTGCGCCAATCTTGCCAAGGCTTGCTCTGTATATTCATTACGTTCACTTTGTAAAACATATTCGTAATGTGGAATTGTTTTTTGAGTTTCGCCTTTACTAAAGTACGATTGTGCCAAATAGAAGTTTGCTTTTACCGCATTCATTCCATTTGGAAATTGCTGTACATACTTTTCAAAGCCTTCAATAGCTTTCTCTGTATTGTTTTGAATGAATTGCTTTTCAGCAGATTCGTATGTTGCTTTGTCTAATTCAGCATCCGTAACATCTACAAAGTCTAGGTCTTTTACCCAATTTGCATATACTTCAACTTGTCCTAATTCTATATAGATCAATTTTGCCGTAGCTACTGCCTGAATTGCTTCTTCAGTATTTGGAAACTTCGCTACAACCGATCGGAACTTTGTTAAAGCTACTTGATTTTTCCCTGTGTTGTAATTGATTAATCCTTGCTTTAAAATTGTTTTTGGAACATACGAACTCTTTGGATAGTCATTAATCATTTCAGAATACGTATTCAATCCTTTCGTAGTTTCCTCATTATTAATGTATGTGTTTCCAAGTTCATACAAAGCGTCATCTCGTAAAGATGATTTTTTATATTTCTTTGTGAATTTATCCAACTCACTAATTTTAGTATCTCTTTTTCCTGTAAAACCATAACTGATTGCTTTTTGGAAATACGCATAGTCTTCGTCAATTCCTTTCATTGCAATCGCTTTGTCATACGATTTAATTGCATTTGCATAATCACTTGACACGAAATGACTATCTCCCAAACGCAAGTAACTATCATTTACACGAGCTTTATCGTCACTATTATTAGCGATAAATTTTTCAAAACTTGAAATGGCACTCGCATATTCTTTTTGTTTGAAGTACGTGTATGCTAAGTTGTAATCAATTGTTTGTGATTCTTCGGTATCTGTGATGTTTGCATTGGCAAATGATTTGAAACCTTGTAATGCAATATCATAATTATCTAATAAATAGTTGGTTTCTGCTTTCCAAAAAGTTGCTCTTGCTGTGTATTCTGCAGATTCGTTTTCTTTCAGTGATTTTTCAAAGAACTCTAAAGCTTCTTGATACTTACTGTCGTTAAACAATTCAATTGCTCTATAAAACGCTACTTTTTGATATGTAGTTTTATCACTGTATTTTTTGCTTGATTCTAACAGATTTAATGCCGCTTCGTAATCTTTTGAAGTAATGTATGAACTTACTAATAGTTCTTCTAATTCTGCTTGATGCTCTGTCTCAGGATATTTTTTTAAGTATGCCGTTAATACGGATGGAACACTTTCATACGGATTTCCAATTTCATAACTCAATCGTGCGTAATTTAATCCTGCATCTTCTTGAATTTTTACATCAAAATCCATTTGAGAAGCGTTTCTAAATGCATTCAAAGCTTGTTGCTTTTTGTCTGTATTTAAATAACATTCTCCTAAATGATAGTATGCGTTTTGCGCTACAAAATTACTTCCATCAACAATCTTATTAAATTGCTTTATAGCATTTTCATAATCTTTTTGTTTGTAGTATGCATATCCTAATTGGTAGAAATCTGTGTTATTCCATTTTCTTTTCTTCCCTTTATATTCTTTTAAATACGGAATTGCTTCTTTGTATTGTTTTAGGTTGAAATAACTTTCTCCAATGATTTTATTGAGTTCCGATATTTCTTTTCGATCTGCATTTGGCAATTCTTTTTTAGATAAATCGATTGCTTTTTGAAACTCTCCTATTTTAAAGTTCATATCTGCTTTAAAATATGACAGCTTTTCATTGTACTCTTCATCTTGTGAAACACCATCAAAATATTCGCTTGCTTCTTTATAATTATCTTCTTGATATGCGATATATCCTGTATAATATTTTGCTTGCGAACCGTATTTTGGAGAATCTAATAATTTTTGAAAATACGTTTTAGCTTGATCGTACTTTTTAGATGTAAAATATGCGTAACCCTTTTTGAAGTTATAATCTTCACGTTGCGAATTGGTTAAACTCATCTCACCCGATTTGTCATACCATTTTAATGCACGCGAATATTTTCCATTCTCAAAATAATAATCGGCTACATCAATATACGCAGAGTTTCTTTTGGTGCTTGTTGGATATCTTTTTACAAAATCTTCCATCATATTATCCGCGCCAAGCTGATTTAATCGCACGGCACAATTGGCTATGTAGTAAGCACAATTGGCTTCTGTTTCATAATCGGAAGTTCCACCTTTTACTTTATCAAAAAGTGCTTGTGAGGCCTGATACTGTTTGCTATTATACAAATGTAAAGCTTCATTATACTCCTTTAAATCATGTGTATATACTTTGGTTTTTTGTGCATACGATAGTTGAAAACATAGTAGCACTAAGCATAGAATGAATTGAAGATTTTTTTTGCTCATGAATCTTGTGGTTTTATGAGGTTTGCAATGCTTTGCTTATTGAATTTCTATTCTGTACAAACTTAATGTAAATATATCTGTTTCGCCAATTTTGACAGCTTAAGAAATTCTTTTACACATAGAAATAACGTCTCTTTTTATGTATAATTATATCAATCGCGTTTAAAAAGCAATTTCTTTCACGCATTTAGTATTTTCTTAACATATAAGCACTCCGAAAATAGGTCGTATTTATGTAAACACGACTTATGTTTCTTGTACTATACCTGACTTGCTACTACTTTTATTGTTATAAATCATAAAAAACATGAAGTCATGAAAAAACAAAAAATCAAAAGTCTAAACCTAAACAAAAAATCTATTTCAAATCTTGAACACAGTATTAAAGGTGGTTTAGTTGATGTGGAAGAAACACATTTAACTTATACTTGTCCTAAACCAAATACGTATGTAAAAGCATGTTCAAATCACATGTGTGATTCTCGATTAGGCGGTTGTCCAAGCTATTATTGCGCAGAATAAAAAATAATTATTATATACACTATCATGAAGAAAAAAAGTATCACAAATTTAAGACTTAGAAAAACTGTCATTTCCTCACTTACTATTAAAGGAGGAAGAATGATTGATGCAGATGCAACACAAGATGTTAGTTGTTTTACTTCTCAAAATACACAATGTCCAAATACAGATGCAAATAATTGCCCAACTCGTGCAAAACACGGTTGTATAGAAAGTAGAGATATTTGCGAAAGTGACGTACTTGTTTGCCC
>NZ_JBOEFY010000039.1:37312-46469 GCF_050633145.1 Kordia sp.
CTTAACTGTTTTCTTCGAATTAAAACACAAAGAACATCTATTTTAAAGTTTCCGATAATTCACTGAATTGCAGTATGTACAATTTTACTTACCTAATTTGAATCGGTAGTTTTGGTTCATACTAATTATTTAAAACATTTTATCATGAAAAAAAAATTCGAAAAAATAAGTAAATCTGTAATTATCACAGGAATTGTTTTTGCCACAATATTGCTAAACAGTTGTGCAACAGATGATGTAAATCCAGACATAACAAATCAAAACGCTGAAAAAAGCAGTATTAAAATTCCAAACAACGTTACGAGTAAGAGTAGCTGTGACTGTGATGTTATTTTGGAATTAGATTTAGATCTAAATAAAGACGGAAATGTTACTGCCAATGATTTAGTACACTTACAAGTAATTTTGAATTACCTTGATTTTGACTATGACGGATGTATAAGTCCTCCAAGCAAAGTTTTAGGCGCTGGAGATTATGGTTTGTGGACAACAAATGGAGGTGTTCATGTTCCAACGAATTTTCGTGACTTTAATGGCGATGGAGTAACTAATAACTTAGATGTATTTTATGCATTTGTCGCTATTGTTCCTCGATTTGGAAAAATTTCTGGTGACGATAATCTTTGCCAAGAAGATATCGATTGTCTTCTTGCATATGTAGTTGGAAATCTTGATTGTAATTAACATATCAAAAACCGCTTTATAGCTGGTACATAACTAAAACCTTTTGCGCTTGCAGAAGGTTTTTTTGATTTCAACAGTAACTAATGATTAATTATAAATATCTGCTTTTATCACAATAAGTTTTCCGTATTGCGGTTTAATTGTTTACTTTGTGTAATCGATTTAAAATCCCTTATAATTCATGGAGCAAATCCTCAGTCTTAGAAACGTTTCTATTTTTCAACGAGAAAACCTTATTCTTTCTGATGTCAATCTCACTATCAACAAAGGTGATTTTGTGTATTTGATAGGGAAAACTGGTTCTGGAAAGAGTAGCTTTATGAAAACTTTATATGGCGATTTACCTTTGACAAATGGTGAAGGAACTGTTGTTGATTTTAACTTGAAAACTTTAAAAGAGAAAGACATTCCTTTTTTACGAAGAAAACTGGGTATTGTTTTTCAAGATTTTCAATTGCTTCAAGATCGTACTATTGCCGATAATTTATTGTTTGTTTTAAAAGCAACTGGCTGGAAAGATAAAGAAGAAATGCAAGTTAAGATTGATGAAGTTTTAGACAAGGTTGGCATGAAAACGAAAAACTTTAAGTTTCCGCATCAACTTTCTGGAGGAGAACAACAACGTATTGCCATTGCTCGTGCATTATTGAATGATCCGGAATTGATTATTGCAGATGAACCTACTGGGAATTTAGATCCGCAAACGAGTGTTGAGGTTATGCAAGTACTGCGAGAAATTAATAAAAACGGACGTACCATTTTAATGGCAACACACGATTATGCATTGCTTTTAAAGTATCCTTCTAAAACACTTAAATGTGATGCTGGAAAAGTATTCGAAGTAGTTCAGAAAAATGTATAATTCACTCAAAAAAACAATCAAACAACTACTTCCGAAGCGTTTTATTTTTCAAAATGAACCTTTCTTTCGGTTTTTCCATGGTATTTTTTATTTAGGAAATTCGCATCAATGTGGTGTTTGTAAAAAGAAATTACGATCATTTATTCAATTAAAGAATAACGATTTGCTTTGTCCTTTCTGCGGAAGCTTGGCAAGAAATCGCCGTTTGTGGGAAGTTTTGAATACAGAAAACCACCTAAAAGGGCGCGTTTTACACTTTTCTCCTTCTCGAAATATATACAGAAAGCTAAAAAAACGTTCCGATTTGGAGTATGTGACTTCTGATTATGAGTACGAATTTATTGCAGATTTTACATTTGACATTACAAATATTGACCAAGAAGAAGCTACTTTTGATACCATTATATGTTTTCATGTATTAGAGCATATTCCCAATGATATCAAAGCCATGGAAGAATTATACAGAGTTGCAAAACCAAATGCAAACGTATTTATACAAACACCTTTTAAAGAAGGTGCTATTTATGAAAACGCGAGTATTACAAGTCCGGAAGATCGATTGAAACATTTTGGACAAGAAGATCATGTTCGTGTATATTCACCTGAAGGATTAAAAACACGTTTAAAACAGGTTGGATTTGCTGTAAAAACCTTATCTTTCTCAGCTAATAAAAATGATGCACATTTAGGATATTCATCGCCAGAGAATATCTTAATTGCTACCAAATAATGCTGTCGATCCTCATCCCCACGTACGATTATGATATTTCTTCTTTAGTAGAAGAGATTCATGCTCAAATTTCAAAAACGGACTATGTTTTTGAAATTTTATGTTTGGACGATCATTCTAACGACCAAGAAACGATTCAGAAAAACGAACGCATTAATACATTTTCAAACGCTTCATATACGGTTTTACCTAAAAATATTGGTCGCAGCCGTATTCGAAATTTACTTGCTAAAAAAGCAACGTATGATTGGTTGTTGTTTATGGATGCTGATGTAATTCCTGTTCATAAAAATTTTATCACGAAGTACATAGAAACCATTTCTGAAGAAAAAGAAGTGATTTATGGCGGAATTTTATATCAGGAAGAAAAACCGAAACAGGAAAACGTATTGCGTTGGATTTATGGAAAAGAACGTGAAGCATTATCTGTACAACAACGACAAGAAGCTTTGTATTTACGCTTTTTAACTTTGAGTTTTTTAATTAAGAAAGAAGTGTTTCAAAAAGTAAAATTCAATGAAGACATTCCGAATGCACGCCATGAAGATACCTTGTTTGCAAACGATTTGAAACATGCGGAAGTCCATTTAACACATATTGACAATCCTGTATATCATTTAGGTTTAGATACGAGTAAGGAGTTTATTCGCAAGTCAATGGAATCGGTAGAAGTGCTGATTTTATTTTTGAAAAATGAACTGATTGAGCACAATGACATTTTGATTACCAAAGTGTTTAAACGCGTCAAAAAGTTTGGAGTCAATCGTATTTTATCTTTGATGTATCGTTGGTTTGGAAAACGTTTTGAAAAGAATTTGCTTTCAAACAATCCTTCCATGTTTGTTTTTGACTTGTATAGATTAACGTATCTTTGCTACTTAGATATTCGTAAATAATGCCACTTTTTTCCGTAATTATTCCATTATATAATAAAGAAAAGTACATACAACAAACTGTAGAAAGTGTGTTGCAGCAAAGTTTTGCGGACTTTGAATTGCTGATTGTAAATGATGCAAGTACTGATAAAAGTGTTGCTGTAGTTTCTCAAATTTCCGATAACAGAATTCAACTCATTGAAAACCCAAAGAACTTGGGACTTTCTGCCACGCGAAATCATGGAATTTCAAAAGCTAATGGCGATATTATTGCGTTGTTAGATGCTGATGATGTTTGGCTTCCTAATTTTTTGGAAACGATTCAAAGTTTATACAATTCATTTCCAGAAGCAGCTATTTACGGAACTGATTATGTAGAAATCTATACTTCTCATGAAAATTTAATTCCTCGAAAAAACATTGCAAGTTCATTACAAGGAACATCTTTTTTGCTTGCAGATTTCTTTGAAGCAAGTATGTTTCAACCTATTTTTTGCCAGAGTAGTTTGGCTTTTAAAAGAGCCATTTGCACAGAGACTGATGTTTTTAATTCAAAAATTACATTTGCAGAAGATATTGAGTTTTATATAAAATACGGTTCTAAATATCCTGTCGCCTATCATTATGAAGCGCTTGCAGAAGTACGTTTCGATGTACCTGATCAGATGAGTAAAAATTCGATTGCGACAAAGGTTCTTCCTGACTTAGATACCTATGAAGAAGTTGCAAAAGACAATCATTCTTTAAAAAAATATTTAGACTTATATCGTTACATTTTTGCTTCGTTATATAGTTTAGAAAATGCCATTCCGCAACGAAATGCAATGTTGCAAAACATAGAGTATTCGAATTTGACTTTTAAACAACGTTTACTATTGAAAAGCCCACGATTTGTATTGGTGTTTTTAAAAAAGTTGAAAGGTTTTTTGTTGAAGCGTAATATTCGGGTAACTTCTTTTTAGACTTGTTAGATTGTTAGACTCGCTTTGCTTTTAGACTGCTATCGCTTTTAGATCGGATTCTCCTCTTAGATCGCTTCGCTCTTGGTAATTAGGCAAGTAAATTTTAGTATGAAACTTCACTTTCAAATTGACAAATAAACTTAGACGTGTTTTGCTTTCAGTATTGCTGAAGGTGTTGGGTGTTGGGTGTTGGGTGTTGGGTGTTGTTAAAGAAAATCTTTTTTCAATTTAAAATTCAACATCTAACATTTAAAATAAATTTACTTCGAAAGTTTTACGTTTTCTTTGGTAATTACGTAGTCTTGATAATCGCGAATATAATCAGATTCGTCAAATTCATCAGAAGCCAATACTAAACATACAGCTCCAGAAGAGAAGTTTTCCAATTCGCGCCAAATTCCGTGTGGAATTAAACAACCTTGATTCGGTTTATTGAGTAGAATACGTCTTTTGGTTGTCCCGTCTTTAAAAATGACTTCAAAACTTCCGCTCAACGCTATTAAAACCTCGTGTTGTTCTACATGTGCATGTCCACCTCTTTTTGCACCACTAGGAATATCATACAAATAATAAACGCGCTTACATTTAAAAGGAATTGTTTCTCCTTCAATGACAGATATATTTCCTCTAAAGTCTTCGATTTTGGGGATCGTTATAAGCTGAATATCAGCAACAGTTGTAGACATATTTTAGGCGGTTATTAGTTGTATCCATTGCTGGATTATTGGTTCTTCGGTGAATTTATTTATTGAAGATACTGTATTTTGTTTACAATCCATATACAAATCAATATTTTCGATTAACAGTCGCATTGCATCTTTCAAATTCGCAAAGTTTTGATCTTCAACGAGCAAACCATTTATTTTATGTTGAATTATTTCACTTGGTCCCGATTTACAATCAAATGCAATGACAGGAGTTTGCTGTTGCAGTGCTTCTATTAAAACCATTGGAAAGCCTTCTACCCTACTCGATAATACTAAATATTTTGCATTTCGAATGTATTCTGATACATTTTCTACAAATCCCAAGAGCTTTACATGCGTTTGCAATTGCAATGTTGAAATTAAGTGCTGCAATGATTCTTTATCATCTCCATCGCCACAAATAAATAGTTTTATATTTTTTTCTGACAATTTGGAAGCGTGATATGTTTCAATCAAACGATCAAACTGTTTGATATCATTTTGCAAACGTCCCACTGCAACTATATACTCATCTTGTGCATCTAAAGTACTGATTTTCTCTCTTTTATCAATAGTAATATAGTTAGGAATGTATACTTGGTTTTCAAAACCGTATACTTGGTTTAATTTTTCTTCAATTGCTTTAGAAACAGCCACAACTGCATGTGTATTGTTATATATTTTTTTGAATAGTTTTCCTTTCGGGATATGCCACTCAATCTGATAACTATGCACCATCATAATCATCTTTTTTACTTCAAATATGAATGTATGCAGCAAATATTCCATCACAAAACGACTGCGTGATCGAAAGTCAATATACATATCGGCATTACATTTTTTATACGCTTTCTTAAACGCAAAAAGCTTTTGAATTTGTTTGATGATTTTTATGGAAGATTCACGCTTACCCAAATTATATAACTCACCTTCATAATCATAAGTAACTTGATCTTTTAGCGAAATAATTGATACTTTAAAACCGTATGAATGAAGCGATTTAGAAAAGTTTGCCGCCTGTTTTTCTGCGCCACCGCCACTTAGGCAATCGACAATTATACAGATTTTCTTTTTAGAATTTTGCAGCATAAAGTTTTCCTACTATCTTTCACGCAAATATACTGTTTATGCGAATATTATTGATAGGAGAATACAGTAGATTTCACAATTCGCTAAAAGAAGGTCTACAAGAGTTACAGCACGATGTTACGTTGATTGGTCGCGCTGACAACTTTAAAAACTACCCTATTGATATTTCACTCGAAGCTACTTTTTTTCATAAAAAGATTCCAAATGCATTTCGGCAACTCCTTTTTAAAATTAGTAATATAGATATTGCTTTTTTAGAAATTGCCTATCGTTTTTATAAGCACAGAAAGTCGTTTCGTAATTTCGACGCAGTACAATTGATTAATGAATTTCCATTTGCTACCACTCCACGCATCGAACGAAAGTTATTGAAATACATCTTTAAACATAATAAAAATGTGTATTTGTCTTCTTGCGGAGACGATTTTCATTATGTGAATTATATTTTGAATGCAGATTTACCATACCACATGTTAACTGCTTATGAAAATGATAAAAGCACGAAAAAATGGTTTCGATATTCACTTCAATATTTATCAAAATCACATGAAAAATTACATCATTACGTAATAAAACATGTAAAAGGAATTATTCCTGCAAACTTTGATTATGAAATGGCATATCGGAAACATCCGAAGGTTTTGCCTCTTGTTCCGTTTCCAATCAATGTAGATTCACTTTCATTTCAATCCTTAAAGTACGATGGAAAAGTGAATATTTTTCACGGTGTAAATAAAGTCAATTACTTAAAAAAAGGAAATAATTTGATTGAAAAAGCCTTGAAAGTTATTGAAGAAAAATATCCCAATCGTGTTGCTGTAAAAACTGCCAGCAATTTACCATATTCGGAATACATTCAAACCTATAATGAGGCGCATATCATTATGGATCAGCTATATGGATACGATCAAGGATATAACGCTTTGGAAGCGATGGCGAAAGGAAAAGTTGTATTTTCTGGTGCTGAAACAGATTTTATAGCATATTACAAGCTTGAAAAAACGGTATTGATAAATGCAACTCCAAATGTGGACGATTTGGTTGAAAAACTAAGTTTTTTAATCGAGAATCCAGATGAAATGATTCAAATTGGTAAAAATGCGCGCGCTTTTGTTGAGGAATTTCACGAGTATTCAACGGTTGCGAAACAATATTTGGAACGTTGGCGCTTCGACTCCGCTCAGCGCTCTTAGTATTGGGTATTGGGTGTTGGGTGTTGGGTGTTGGGTGTTGGGTGTTGGGTAAAATACTTTTATATTTTAAATTTCATTATTCGTTATTCGAAAATACTTTTTAATTTAAAATTTAGCATTTTACATTTAACATTTCAAAGACTCAATCTACGAATACCTTCATACACTATAATACTAACCGCATTGGCTAAGTTCAAACTTCTAATATGTTCGCTAAACATAGGAATTGTATACAACTGTTTTGTATTAGCTTCAGTGATTTCTTCCGATAAACCCACCGATTCTTTTCCAAAGACTAAAAACAAATCATCTTCAAACGGAATTTCAGTATATGACTTTTCACTTTTACTTGTGAGGTAAACCATTTTTTTGCCTGCATTTTTAGCGTAGAATTCTTCTATATTTTCATAGATATGCAGATCTAAATGTTTCCAATAATCTAAACCTGCACGCTTGAGTCGCGCATCTGTAATTTCAAAACCAAAAGGTTTTACTAAGTGTAAGTTGGAACCCGAAGCCAAGCTCAAACGTCCAATATTTCCTGTATTTGTTGGAATTTCAGGTTCTACAAGAACTATGTTGTATGCCATTATTCAAATTTAATATAATCGATTTCTATTTTAAAAGGTCCTGCTTTTTTCTCGTTTGAGACGAAACCAATGCGTAAAATATTTTTCAATTCTTCTAGTGTTGGTTTTCCCGATCGTTTGCGTCCGACATTGTAACGCACAAAATCAGAGAATGCAATTTCCTTTTTAACCCATTTCCATTCGGTAGTTGGCAACTCTACTTTATAATACGGAACAAACCAACGTCTGTCCATTTCTAAAGTGAATCCCATTGTATATTTTTTGGAACGATAACGAATGATTACTTTTTTATAAGATGAAAGATCGCGCTTTTTGTATTGACTTCTATAGGATGAAAAACCTCCATTATTTTCTAGTGAAACCGTTCCATCGAAAATGACGTAATCATCTGAAAACTCGTAATCTCCTTCGGAAAGTCCACCCATTACACCATCATTTGTAATTTTCCATAGTTCGCCATCTTTCTTTTTTCCAAAATCAATTTTGGATTGTTGTGCGCATAAAAATTGTGTGATGAGTAGAAAGTATAATATTGAGCGTATGTGCATTCTTTTTTTTCTTCAATATACAAAGATTTTAGAAAATTTATATTCTGACATTCTGTTTCGTAATTGTGATATTTTGAATATGTATCTGCTTTTTGGTTTTATTTTTCTATTTTCGTTTTTCAATATGTATTCACCTATTTCCCTGTTATTTTATGGAGTCTAATTTTATATCTGAAAAAGCTACTATTGGTAAAAATGTTACTATTGGCAAGTTTTGTATTATTGAAGACGATGTAGTTATTGGCGATAATACGGTGATTAAAAATTATGTTGAATTACGCAAAGGCACTGTGATTGGCGAAAATTGCTATATTGATTCACGTGTGACTTCATCTGGAAATTGTGTAATTAAAAATAATGTAACAATCCGTTACGATTCTATTTTAGCCAGAGGTTTGCTAGTGGAAGATAATGTATATATTTCTCCAAAATTAATGACCAACAATTTAAATACTGCCAAAGAACAAATTGGTGGTGCACATATTGGTAAGAATGTTTTTATTGGAACGAATTGTATTTTGCATCACGGAATTACCATTGGTGAAAACAGTGTCATTGGTGCTTTGTCTTTTGCAAACAAAGATATTCCTGAAGATGAAATATGGTTTGGAAATCCTGCTGTTTTTAAACGAAAGAAATAGTTTTTTGTTATGTTGAATGTTAGATGTTAAATTTTGAATTACTTCACAGCCAAACTCTTCAACTTATAAACTATAAGAAAAAAATTCGTCTGATCGAGTGAAAAATGTGAACACGTTTTTTGTATCGAGATCTCCTATGAAACGATCATTTTCCTGAGTACTTCTCGATACAATTTTCTACATTTCGCCGCAGCTCAATGTAACGAAAATCACTCGAAGTGACGTTTGATGGAAACTTATTATTTTAAATGATAAACGTTGAATTACTTCACAGCTAAACTCTTCAACTTATAAACT
>NZ_JBOEFY010000040.1:0-17861 GCF_050633145.1 Kordia sp.
CTAATATCCGAAATTTGATTATGGCTAAGGTCTAATGAAGTTAATCCCTTTAAGTCTTTTAAGAGGTGTATATCTTGTATGAGAAAAGTATTCCGAAAAAACATTAGATTAAAAAAGTGGTATTCGCCCCCTATTTTGAGATTCCGTAAATTTTTTAACGTAACAATGTCTTTTGTTATATAGGAAATCGTGTTAAGTTGCCCTTGATTTTTACTATATACCATTTTCTTTTTAGTAGTATCATACCACTTATTCGACAAAATCAGTGTTTCAATATGTGTGCATTCAAATAATTCAGGGATATCTCCTAAATTAGTGATACCACAATTTCCTAAATCCAAATAGGTAGTTTGACTTTCTAAGCATTCTTTTATAAGTTTTTTTGCTTGCGATACTAGTTTCATATTCTATTCCTCATTAATTGTAATTTAATTCTTTTTTAAAAATAAGCATTTTCTTCCAGTGTTACTTATTCATCTCAAATAATGATTTTTAGTATATATAGAGAGTTCCTGTTGTTTTTCTAAAAACACAATTTTTTCAGACACTCCTACACATAAGAATACTTCTCAAAACAGGTGCAAATTGCTTTCAAATATTTTATCTATACCAAACTGCTTTGATAGTGTAATCAATCTTAGAGAATTCTTTGCAAAGAAGCTAACTTTCTATAGATGTCCTATAAATTTATCTTTTTATAAATTTTAGATTGCCAATTCTTAAAATCACTTGTATAGTATTTAGAAAAACGCTTGTCAGAAACTCCACCAGCTATATTGGTAAAGATAATTTCATCAGACATATCTGTAACCATTCGAAAGGAAGGCGCAAAAGAAGTCTGTCGTCCATTGCTTTTATAAACTTGTCCTTGGTGTATTGTTGCTCTTCCTCCTGGTAAAGGATAAGGCCCTTTATTAAACCCTAGAAACTTAGGCAGCTTATCTCCTAGTAGAATATCTGTCAAATAGAATTGATTAAAGTCTCCCCAAGACTTGGCTGTTTTTTGTAAAGCTTTTTCTATTGCATTGCGATATACTTCCGTTTTGGTTTTATCTCCAAACCATTTTGATTGATCTGCTAACAAAATAGCATCAAAGTTGGCGTAAAAATCAATATAGACTCCTGTTTCATTTTGTAAAAAGTCATTGACTTCTTTTCCTAATGCTTCACCAAATATTTCTGCATAAAGCGTTCTATAAATGTGTTCAAATAGATAGGCTCCTTTTGAATCTGTTTCATAGCAGTAATTCCAATTTTGAAGAATCTCTCCGTTTTCAGTTTTTGGCAACAATGTCTTTATAAAAGGCATAAACTTTTCTGCTTGTAATGAATAGGTATCATAATGCATATCTTTTATATAGTTTATGGTGATCTTCTCTTTCTCTTTTAGCAGTTTACTTATTCTATCTGCTCTGTAATTTCCCATGGTTATAGTATGCGGATTCACCTGACCATATTTACTTAAATTTTCATTAGCAGTAGCAATGTATCCTTCTTCTGGGTTATAACGTCTGGGTAAATCAGAATGCGGGTAAAACCCTTGCCAATCATTTTCTTTTTTCCAACCAATTAATGGTACAAATCCATTGTTTCCATTTTTTCGTATTGGTAATAAACCTGACATTTGATATCCAATATTTCCTTGAAGGTCTGCTAGCACCCAATTAAATGACATTTCCAGTTTTCCAAGAGCGTCCATCCCTTCCTGTACACTTTTTACATTCCATAGCTTTAAGCCATTTTTTATTGAATCTGCACCTCCTAAACTTCCAGACCAACGATTTGCCAAGTAGAACCCTTCTTCAAAAGGATTACCTTCCAAAAACCCATGTTCATTTTCATAAACTATAAACTCAATATCAGAATCGTTTTTCCGATGTATTATTTCTTTACGAATTTTAAAATCATGCCATTCATTATCTTTCAAATATTTTCCATCTTTACAATGCTCAACCCAAGAATCCATAGCATCCATAAAAGTATAGGTTGCTCCCCAAGATAAATCTTTAGTTCTACCTATAAGCATAGCACTTATACCAGGCATTGTTGCTGTATAAGCCGCTTTATCATGTAGTTCAAATTGCATTTCATACCATACCGTAGGAATTCGATTTATTTCCAAATGAGGATCATTTGAAAGAATAGGCATTCCGCTTTGAGTTTTTTTACCAGCAACAACCCAATTATTTGACGCCATTAAAGGAGCTATAATACCATTCCACTTGACTGCATCAGGGACAATTTTACCGTTCAATTTTATTTTCTTAATTATATCTTCATCATAATTGTCTAAAATATCTGGAAACAGTTCTTCTAGCATTTCTCTAGGTGTTCCCTTCTGCACCATTTCTATAAAAAGTCTTTCTATTTCTCCTTGCGATTGTGCCAAGGTTAAATATCCGCTCATTCTCCCTAATAATAGTATATCTTCAATTTCCCAATCAAGCTTTTTATATTTTAAAAGATACTTAAATGCCAAAGGAGAATTTTTAGAAAATGATAATTTGACACCGTCACAATAGGCGTTTAATTTTTCTTTTTCTTCTTTGGTAAATTTATCAATTTCGCTTTCTAAGTTACCGTTCCAATTCATTTGTCTAAAAAAACGATCTATTTCAAGCATTTCAGGTTCGTTTGCCAGATGTTCTGAGGCAGTTCCTTGTCCTAAAATCCGCATTAGTAACATTTGTGATCCTCTATCCATCGCATGACAATATCCCATTCCAAAATAGATATCTAATTCATTTTTAGCAATCACTTTTGGGATTCCATGTGAGTTTCTAGCAATAGTAATTTGTTCTTTACCTTGAATATTCATAGTATCATTTTGACTAAAAATACAACTTTTCGAACAAAATTTAAGAAGCATTTAAAAGATATGAATACTCATTAAAAAATGTGTTTACTTCTTTCAAACTCTTCACGAAAAGTTCTATTATATAAACTTTAGAGCTATTAAGAAATTTCTTCTTAGTTAATACCTCAGCAGTTGTGTTCGGATTTTGTGTGAATAGCTGCTAACTCATACTAGAAAATAACATCTAAATAGAAAAAGTGATACCACTAACCTATTTCGAATATTAATTTTGAATATTTTTATTAACTATTTTTCTGAACTATCTAGTATTTTTTATCTACAATATATATCAGATAGAACCATCATTATACTCTCTGTATTATTTCTTATTTAAAGTCTGTATTAAAATAGCCTGACTTTGCAAATAGCAAGTCTACCTTAAAAAAAATAAACACAATAAAATACTTATTATCAAATAGTTACATCCTTTTTCAAGCAATACGTACCCTACGTAAATTGAAGTATCCATAGTGTAATATTGGTTTTCTTATTATAATTTGCGGTATAATTTTAAACATTTTAACCCCTATTATTTCGTTTTAATTATTGCATCCCATGAAAAAAATACTACTAATTATCCTAACCGTTCTGGTAAGTCACATAGCATTTTCGCAATGTATGGTAAAAGAGATTTCCTTGACAGAAAGAGTTCATAAAGCATCAATTATAATTGAAGGTGAAGTTATTTCGCAACAAGGTTATTGGGACGCTAAACGTCAAAACATTTTCACTGTTAATACCATAAAGCCTTTTAAAAATTTTAAAGGTACGTTACTTAATAATTCAACTATAGATGTCATTACTATGGGAGGAACTGTAGGTCTTACTAGATTAGATATTAGCAATGCTTTAAAACTTAACATTGGTGATGTTGGCTTGTTTATCTTGAAGGATTCGCCAGTATCGTTAACCAAAAGCGGGAATTTTTTAACCACTGTAGAAGGTACACAAGGATTTATAAAGTATGACCTGTTTGATGGTTCAGCTAATGATGGTTTTAAACGCTATCCTTCAGTAGAAAAACAATTATATGCACTCTTAGCATCTAAAGTAGGTAAAAACTTCTCTGTTTTAAAAAAAGTGAATTTATTTCAAAATAATAAAAATGTCCAGGTAAACTTTATTTCTAGCTATATTCCAACAATTGTAAATGCTGGAGTTAGCGAGGTGATTACTATTATTGGAAGTGGTTTTGGTTCCACTCAAGGGATCGTGCAATTTAGAGATAGTAATACAGGAGGAACAACTTGGCTTTCTGCCTTGGATAGTGATATTATATCATGGAGCAGTAGTCAAATTCAAGTAAAAGTAATTTCTGGAGCAAGTACAGGGGAAGTTAGAGTCCAAAACTCCAATAACCAAATTATAACAAGTATCAGTAACCAAATTTTAACAGTAAACTGGGCGCATAGTAACGTAGTATCTGATTTCAGTTCTAATACACCAATTAGTTATGAGACAAGTTTACGTGCTAAGGATGCTAATGGAGGTTATCAATTTAAATTTGCGCCTAACTTTAGTGCTACTAATGCACAAGCATCTTTTAATAGGGCTTTAGCAACATGGAATTGTGGTTCTGGTGTCAATTTTGAAAACTCGGGATCTACATCGGTAAATGTTCGTGCCTCTGATGGCACCAACGCAGTAATGTATATGAACACAGCACAAATTGTAGCTGGCGGAGGTAGTGCTAGTAGCTTAGCTTTTGCAGCAAGTTGGTATGTTGGATGTGATACTGGAAGTACTATAGAGTGGTATGTTAAGGAGATTGATGTTGTTGTTAATAGTGATAGAAATTGGTATTATGGTTTTGGAGATCCTGGAGATCCTACCAAGTATAGTTTTGAAACTGTAGCGTTACACGAACTCGGTCATGCACAACAATTGGGCCATGTAGCAGACCCAAATGATGTTATGTATTATGCCTTAGGAACCGGTGTAAGTCTTACAACTTTAACTCCAGAAACCTTAAATGGTGCAAATTACGTAATGAATAAAAGCACCACAACGTCTGTTTGTAGCCAACCCGTAATGACACCTTATGCTGGTTGTTGTAATGATCCAGAAGTTGCCTCACATTCTTCAGATGTTTTTAAATGTGTAGGCGAATCAGCATCTTTTTCAATAACTTCAAATTATGGAACAACTTTTCGATGGCAAGTAAACAATGGAAGTGGTTGGACCAATATTCAAGATACTAATACATCTTATAGTAATGCTAATACAATGGAACTTGATATTCTTGCTATTGAGGCAAACATGGATACGAATCGATACAGATGCGTTGTTTCTAATTCCTGTACAGCAACAGCAATTTCAAACGCTAGTACTTTAACTATAGAAGCTAGTCCAACAGCAACCTTGTCTGCTACCGCAGAAACAGCTTGTGAAAATAGTGACGGTACAATTACATTTACATTTCCTAATAATCCAGATCGTGGCGTTATTCGATTTAGTATCAATGGTGGTTCTAATTACAATTATAGTTATAATGACGATGTAGGGTCTGGAACTGTTACAAATCTAGCACCTGGAACGTATAGTGTTTACGCAAGATATGGTGACAATACTTGTAGTGCCGAAATAGGAGATATAACAGTTAATGAATATAATAACCCACAAGCTTCCGTGTCTAGTTCTACAGCTTCTGATTGCATTAATAACTCTGGTAGTGTAACGCTTACTTGGGTACAAGATCCAAATAGATCTAATATTGAATTCAGTATAGATGGAGGAAACACGTATCCCTATAATACATTACTTAGTGCCAACGAACTTACAATATCAAACTTATCTCCTGGGCTTAAAGACTTATGGGTACGTTGGGGTAATAACTCATGTCCTATAGATATGGAAGATGTTACTATAAATATTGCAAATTGTAATTTTTCTAATGGATTTACTACCACATGGAAAACAGATAATCCTGGAGACTCCGGAAACAATAGCATTACAATACCTACGGCAAATTCTGGAGTTTATAATTACTATGTAGATTGGGGAGATGGTGAAACAGATTATAATGTTACCGGAAGTATTACCCATACGTATGCTAGTATTGGCACCTATACAGTAAAGATCATAGGAGATTTTCCACAAATATATTTTAACAATTCTGGAGATAAGGAAAAAATTCTATCCGTAGAAAAATGGGGATCAATCAATTGGACAAGCATGTTTAGAGCCTTTTATGGCTGTAACAATTTAGTTGTAAATGCTAATGATAGTCCAGACCTTTCAGGAGTAACTTCATTGGCTGGTATGTTTTGGAAAGCTTCATCTCTTAATCAAGATATAAGTGCTTGGAATGTAAGCAACATTACTAATATGGGATACATGTTTAATGGTGCTACAAATTTCAATAAAGATATAAGTGGTTGGAATGTGAGTGCCGTTGAAAACATGTCGTATATGTTTAGGAGTGCATCTAACTTTAATCAAAATATAAGTAATTGGAATGTAAGTAATGTCTCAAATATGGCTAATATGTTTAGAAGTGCTTCTTCATTCGATCAAAATTTAGGAGCTTGGGATATCAGTAGTGTATCAAATATGAATTCTATGTTTATAGGTGTAAGCTTGTCTTTATCAAATTATGATAATACCTTAATAGGTTGGAACACCTTAAGCGCTACAGAAACACAAATACCTACAAACATTACATTTAACGGTGGTGCAAGTAACTTTTGCATTGGAGAAGACGCACGAACTAATTTAGATACTACACACAGTTGGACCTTTACAGATGGAGGAAAAGACTGCTCTTCAGCATTTATTACTACATGGAAAACAGATAATCCTGGTGTTTCTAATGCTAATAGTATTAGCATTCTAACAAATGGTGTAGATCCTTATAATTTTAATGTGAATTGGGGAGATGGTACAAATAGTAGTAATGTAACAAACAGTATCATACATCAATATGCTACTGCTGGAAATTATACGGTAACGATAACTGGTAACTTTCCATATTTTTGGTTTGGAAATACTGGTGATAAAGAAAAATTACTTTCTGTAGAACAATGGGGAAGCCAAGTGTGGAAAAGTATGGAAGATAGTTTCTTTGGCTGTACAAACATGGTCATCAACGCAACAGATACTCCTAACCTTTCGGAAGTCACTTCTTTTTTCCGTGTTTTTCGTGATGCTTCATCTATGAATCAAGATATAAGTAATTGGGATGTAAGTACAGTTACAAACTTTAGTCAAGCCTTTTATGGAGCTACTGTATTTAATCAAGATATAAGTACTTGGAATGTTAGTAATGCAATTGAGATGAATCAGATGTTTCGAAATGCTGTAGATTTTAATAAAGACATAGGAAATTGGAACGTGAGTAAGGTAGAATCTATGAATCAGATGTTTCGAGGTGCTACAGATTTTGATCAAAACTTAGAAGGTTGGGATATTAGTAGTATGCAAAGCATGACTTCTATGTTTACAAGTGCAAACTTATCTTTATCAAATTATGATAATACCTTAATAGGTTGGAATACTTTAAGTGCTACAGAAACACAAATACCAACAAATATTAACTTTAGTGGTGGCGCAAGTAAATACTGTGCGGGAGAAACTGCGAGAACCAATTTAATAGACACGTATGGTTGGACAATTACTGATGCAGGTAGTGATTGCCCAAAAATAGCGATCAAAGTATTTTTGCAAGGCGCAACTTTTAATCCCAATACAGGTGAAGAAACGTTAATGCGAGACGATTTACGCGTCGCTGGATTAATACCAACAACAAGTCCATATGCAGATGGTATTGTAGCAAATGCAACGGTCTTTAATACGGGCGGTACTTCAGGAGTTGGGCTTACACAAAATGATATTGTCGATTGGGTTTTGATTGAATTTCGTCATACTAGTAATTTCTTATTATCTATATCGAGTCAATCAGCATTATTACAACGCGATGGCGATGTTGTTGCTATTGATGGTATTTCAGACTTAGAACTAGATGTTCCAATTGGTGATTATTTTGTTTTAGTGAAACATCGCAACCATTTGGGCGTTATGACCCAAAATCCGATTACAGTCGATGCAGCTAGAGTCATAGTAGACTTTACAGATAGTACAACTAATAATCCGTTAACTTTCGGTTTAAATGCGCAAGCAGTTATTGCAGGTTCTCCTGATAAGTTAGCGCTTTGGTCTGGAAACACAAATGGAGATACATATGTACAATATACAGGCGCAACACCAGATGTCCCAAATATTTTGTCGACGGTATTAAATAGTCCAGGGAACTTTTTAAACTTTCCCACCTATTCATTTTCTGGATATAGTACAAATGATGTGGATATGAATGGAAGCATTCAATATAGCGGATCATCACCAGACACACCTTTTATATTACAAAATACGCTTTCGCATCCTGGGAATTTTTTAAATTTCAGTACGTTTAGGATACTAGAACAATTACCCGAAAACTAATTGCAATCTAATTTTTGTAAGATGCTATTAATACAATTGTAAGTTACAGTTATTCTTCTATAAATAGAAGTTCTCTATACGCTGTTGTCCAATTAAAAATAGCATCTACGCTTGTTTTCAACTCTAATTTCGTGATGATATTTGTTCTGTGTTTTTGTACCGTTCTTACAGAAATAAAAAGAGATTCAGCAATGTCTTTTGTCGTATATTTTTTAGCAATCAATCGTATTATTGTATGCTCTGAAGGTGATAATTTATGAAATTTTTCTAGCTCTGGTGAGATTTGATTTTCATAAACAGCATCAAATGTTTTACTAAAATAAGTCTCGCCATTACACAAGGCTTCTATACATTTTTCTATTTGGCTAAAAGGCTCATCTTTTAGTAAATAACCAGAAATATTTAATGTTTTAGCTTTAATAACATAGCGTTTCTCTTTATGAGA
Source organism: Kordia sp. (assembly GCF_050633145.1). Taxonomy (GTDB): domain Bacteria; phylum Bacteroidota; class Bacteroidia; order Flavobacteriales; family Flavobacteriaceae; genus Kordia. The sequence continues at coordinate 8,739 of NZ_JBOEFY010000040.1, forward strand.
GGTTAACAATATAAATTTGGTTTTTAAGTGTGCGTCTCTACATTTCTTTATCACCTGAAAACCATTAAGTATTGGCATTTGTATATCTAAAATAGCAATAGCTGGTTTGTGCTTTAAAATAAGTTTTGCTGCGTCTTTACCATTTGTAGCAGTATCAATAACATTATAGTCATTGGATACCAATTCTTCGGTTAACCCTTTTAATAATAAAGGATGATCGTCTGCTATGATAATTTTAATTTCTTTGGGCATTTTATAATGGTATTTGAGCTGTAATCTTGGTTCCTTTTTTTAATTTACTATCTATGTTTAATTCGCCTTTTAATATCCGAATACGTTCATAAATTGTTTTAAGGCCTAAACTATTTTTAATTTTTGCATTGGTAAGATCGAATCCTTTTCCGTTATCTTCAATTGTTATTTTAATAAAACTGCGATTTTTTATAATGTTTACATACAATGCCTTAGCTTCTGCATGTTTTAAAACATTAGTAATGCATTCTTGTATAAAACGATAACAATTGAGCGCTTGTGCTTCATTAAAATAGTTGTCAATATTATGAATCTCCGCAGAAACGAATAGATTGGTTTGTTTGTCAATATCTAAAATTAATTGATCAATACTTTCAGTTAATCCAAGTTGTTTTAGCAAAGGCGGATATAAACCACGAGATAGCGCACGCACTTCTTCAAGAGTATTATGAGTAAGTGTTGTTATTTCTTCTTGCTCTATATTTTGAGCTTTTCTTTTAATCAACGTAAGTTGCTGACTAATGCTATCGTGAAGTTCTATTGCTATTCTACTACGTTCATTTTCTTGAGATTGAATTAATCCTTGTGAAAAGTTTTCTTGAAGATTTCTTTTAATCTGAGCCTGTTTTAAAAACCATAATAAAATTGAAATGATGATAAAAGAAATTAACGAAATAAACCACCAAGTTTTGTAAAAGAACTCTTTACTCACAATAGTTAGCTGTAATGTGTTTGCGATTTTTTTTCTTGAAAAATTTAAGACTTCAATTTCCAAATTATGACTTCCGGCTGCTAGATTTGGAATATGTATTAAATTTTGATGCTTTAAATCGATCCACTCTTTCTTATTTAAACGATATCTGTAATAATAGTTTTCCGTAATTTTATTTGCCTTCTTTAAGGCGAAAACAAGCTCTAAAGCTCTGTTCTCTGATGGTAACACAATAGGTTTGTTAGACGCTAAATCTAGACGATTAAAATTGGTTGCGTATTTTTTTAAGTTTTTATCATATTTATTAACCTTGAGCAGTATCAACTCTGCCGAATCTTTTTTTACAGTTACATCTTCTGGTCTAAAATAATTAAGTCCTTCAAGCGTCCCAACTAAAAAAGCATTATCCGTTGTTTTTAGTGCGCTATATCTATTGGCCTCATTATTACTTAAACCTTCATTTTCTGAAAATCGTGTTGTGGTTTTATCTTTTGGATTAAAAGCTACAACTCCATTAAACGTGTTAATCCACCAGATATCATTATTAAAAAGAATGCTTGCAATTCCTGCATTTAAGTCATCTTCATATACGGTTGTGAAGCTTTTATTTTTTTCATCAAATACAATTATTTTTCCACTTCTTGTTCCTACTAAATACCCATAATCTTTATGATAATCGCACATTAAAATATAGGAATCATCTAATTGAGATTTTTTATTATAAAAATTATGCTCTTTACTTTTTAAATTATACGTTACTAAGCCTTTGTTGGTTCCAGCAATAATTAAATTGCTGTTTTTTAATATTTCAATATCAATAATATCTAAAGAATCCGTTTTAAGTAAAGGTGTATGCGTTTTCGTTTTGGTGTTAAACTGCATAAGCATGTAATTGGTTGTACCATACACAATAGTACTATCATTAGGACGCGCTAAACAATTGGCAGGTGTGTGATTATACGTTTCTGTCTCAAATGTATGAGTGTCTACGCTTAAAATAGAAGCTCCACTATTACTCCATATACGATTATTTTCTTTAAACATATTTCTCGAAGAAACAGGCATAAAGGCTTTGTCTTTGTTTTTTAGTTCGACATGCTTAATTGTATTTTCAGAAGTATTCAATGCAAACCATCCAGATTCTTCCGTTGCTACTAGGTAGTTGTCAGCATCTAATTGACTTAGAGCTCGAATACTATGATCATTAAGATAGTTTTTTATTTGTTTTTTTGGAAATCTATAATAGTGCAATTCGTTGTTATAAATCACCCATACATCTTCTTTACTATTTTTAGATGTCGCCACAAATCCTTTCACTGTACTGTATTCGGTTTCCTCATACATGGTTTTCAAACCTGTTTCACCTAAAGTATCAAAACGTAGTTTGTTATCAATGGAAGATATGATAAGGTGGTTATTTACGTCATCAGTATATGTTTCAATAAATTTTTTATGTAATGTTTTGTTTGCAGTTTCACAAGGTAAAATCTCTTTAGTGTTTTCATTTATATAATGCAACTGAGAACTATCATTTATAAAGCAATAGAACGTATTATTAACCTTAAATAAGTTTGTGATCCAGTATTTGGATTCATTTTCAGTTTTAAAAGAATCTGAACCAATTGTTTTTAATAAATTCCCTTTCCAATCGAACATCATAATAGGAAAGCTATCATCTCCAATGATACAAAAGTCTTTAAAGTAAATAAATTGCGTAGAAGAGTCTATTAAAAACTCATTCTCAGTATTCGTAAAAGTAAATACAGGCTTTAGGCTAAGATCCTTAAGAATTATATTTACTGTTATTTCTTGTTTTTTTTGTGACAAGATATAGTCTTTATAATTGTATCTAAAAACCTCTGAGAGTCGCGTGGGACCCGAAAATTCACCATTTGTGTCTATTCTTGTAAACTTTGTTGTTACAGGATCAAATAAAAATAGAATATGTTCAAAAGATGTTACTGCTTTTATATAAAATTTACCATCAGTACGTTTATTAATATGTGCTATCTTGGTTATTGGTTGCTCTAAAACGGGCAACGGAATGTTATGAAACGTATTTCCATCAAAACGTTGTAATGTTAATTTCTCCTTATTTACAACAATAGTTCGTACATTATAATTAACGCCGCCTAACCATAAAAAGCCGTCATTATCTAAACACATTGTAGCAATGAAGTCTAATTTCAGACCATCATTTTTGGTGTAGGTTTTTTTATGTAATCTACTTGATTGAGAAAAGGAAAAAACAGAGAATAATAAAAAAAAGTATAAAAGACTTTTACTCATTATGACTAAATTGAGTTACTATTTTAAATTGAGTATGTCTGTAGACTGGACTTTTATCATTACTGAACTTAAGAATAAAAAACTGGGGCGATTTTTGTAACATAATTTGGGGAATTACAAGTTTAACTTAGTATAAATACTTAATGAAAAATATTAAAAACTAATGTTTAATACAAATTGATAACGATACAAGTAACGCTTTTTAAATCTTAGAATGAAAAACTTAAGCATATATCTTTCAAATAGTTATTATTTAATCGTTAACAAAATACAAATAATAAACAATCAGTATTTTGTAATTAGCAATCGTAGATTTATGAATTTGATGGTATCTATTCAATTATTCTGTGAATAATTACATAAGCTCCCATTCTACTCTGTTGTTCAAAATCATCATCACAAATATCCCAATATCCATCAAGAAACTCTACTTCAAGCGTGGCGGTTTTAATTTCTTTATCTATAGTAGAGAGGTGATTTTCTAAATCTTCACTACTAATTTTACTCTCACAGAATTTTATATAATAATCTTGAATAGAACGTCGGAGATACATTTCTTTATGCGATGTCTTCTCTCCATTTTTTTTAACGAAACTTTTAATAACTACAGGACTTGATATTATATATTTTCCTTCGCTAGACGATATATCTTTTGTTTTATTAGTTGTCATAATTACTTTCTTTTGACTTAAACAAGACCATGTGAATAAACAAATGATACACGCTAATATACACAAACCAAATTTTACTTTTCTCATGCTTCACTATTTATGAACGTAAACATACGGAGTTCTTTTTTTACCAACTTATATTATCCAATTGAAACAAGTGTGTTTCAATTAGCTCTCTCGCTAACTCTTCATCATCAACCATAAGACATTTATAGATAACTATCATCCTTCTCAACTCATAAAAAAATGCTAAAAAAACGACTTAGATGTTAATTAAAAACTAAACAGCACGCTGCTTTCTTTCTTCAAAGGAATTATTCTGATATTTAAAAATCTAAACTAGAAAATGAATAAGCAAGTTCAAGAATTAGGAACAGAAAAGATAAGCAAGCTAATCTTAAAACAAGCCATACCTGCATCAATTGGTATCTTAGTCATGTCTATAAATATGATTGTAGATACTATTTTTGTTGGTCGTTGGATTGGCGTTATGGCAATTGGTGCAATTACGGTTGTATTGCCAATCGTATTTTTACTTTCTTCTATCGGTATGGGAATTGGAATTGGAGGAAGCTGTATCATATCGAGAGCATTAGGCGCAAAAGATAATTCGAAAGCATTTCAAGTCTTTGGAAATCAAATAAGTTTAACAGTTGGTTTGTCGCTGCTTTTCGTGTTTATGGGAACTTTCTTTTGCTTGCCAATACTTCAACTATTTGGAGCAAATGGAGGAATTGTTGCCCCTGCACAAGAATATTTTCATGTGATTATTTGGGGAGTTCCTTTTTTCACTTTCGCAATGATGGGAAATTCGGTAATAAGAGCAGTTGGAAAGCCTAATTACGCCATGCTTACCCTAATTTTTCCAGCGATTACAAATATACTTTTAGATATTCTTTTTATTAAATATATGGATTTAGGCATCTATGGTGCTGGTTTAGCAACAGCTATATCTTATTCCGTTTCTGGATTGTTTGTATTATGGTTCTTTCTTTCAAAAAAATCTGAATTAAAAATCATCCCAAAGCATTTCATAATTAATCTTCCCATTCTAAAAGAAATCATTGCTTTAGGAGGCGTCACTATTGCGCGACAAGGAACAATTAGCCTATTAATAATCATCTTAAATTATACTTTATTTAAATATGGCGGAGAAGTTTCAATAGCAATTTATGGTATTATTAATCGTGTAATGATGTTTGCCTTATTTCCTGTTTTAGGAGTAATTCAAGGATTTTTACCAATTGCAGGTTATAATTATGGAGCAAGTAATACTGGTAGAGTAAAACAAACCATAAATACGTCTATCGCTTTTGGAACTGGAATTGCAACAGTAATTTTTATCTTAATTATGATGTTCCCAACAGAAATGGTTGGAATTTTTACAGAAGATGAAAAATTACTAAAATTAACGCCCAACGCTCTTATGATTGCTTTCTTAGCAACGCCAGTAATTACGACACAATTAATAGGTTCTGCGTATTTTCAAGCAGCCGGAAAAGCTGTTCCTGCACTATTCTTAACGCTATTAAAACAAGGAGTATTCTTAATTCCTTTGGTATTTATTTTACCACTGTATTTCTGCGTAAATGGTGTCTGGATGTCTTTCCCCATTGCCGATATACTATCTACTTTAGTTACCTATATATTTCTAAAAAAGGAGATGAAACGCTATTTAAACGAGCCTAAATTAATAGAAAGTAAATAACAACTCTTTTAGTCTACTTCAAACGGTTTTCCAATCTGAGATTATTCTAGTTTGTCTATAAAAAATAATACTAGAACTACATTCAATTAAATTTGACGCTTAAGTTCATAGGTCTTTTTAAAAGTTGAAACGCCTTCCGTATACTACTAAGAAGGTGTTCACACTTTTTATTAAAACATGAAAAAATTAATCATAATCGTGTAGCAATTAGCGCTATCAATCGTCTTTCTAATTCAAACAATCAAAAAGAAATATATTATGAAAAAAATAGCATTAACAATTCTTCTCCTTATACCTATACTCCTTTTTTCGCAATCAAACAATAATTCAAAAAAAATAGTAATGGTCGTAAGTAGCTATGGAAAAGATATGGGAGCAACAAGACCTGGTTATGAATTTGATGAGTTTTCTCAAGCCTACTTAATCTTCAAAAACAATAATCTTTCCATAGATATTGCAAGTCCAAAAGGAGGAAAAGTTGAAGCAGATAAATTCAACAAAGACAAAACATATAACAAAGCAATTTTAAACGACAAAGCTGTACTAAGCTTATTAGACAACACAAAAACTACAGCAAGTATAGATCCTGAAAAATACGATGCTATCTATATTGTTGGCGGAAAAGGTGCAATGTTCGATTTGCCTTTTGATCCTTCTCTTCAAGACATTGTACTGAATCTTTATAATAGAAAAGAAACCGTTATTTCTTCTGTTTGCCACGGACCAGCGTCCTTTGTGAATATTAAAAATAATGATGAATATATTGTAAAAGATGTCGAATTAACGAGTTTTTGCAATATAGAAGAAGAGCTATTTGGTAAAAAATGGGTGAAAGAATTTCCTTTTAAATTAGAAGATAAACTAAAATCTAGAGGAGCTATTTTTTCTCAAACAGATTTTATGCTGTCGAATGTTTCTGTTTCTGGGAAATTTATTACTGGGCAAAATCCATACTCTACAACAAGATCTGCCGAAGAAGTTGTAAAAGCACTCGGAATAAAACCTGCTAAAAGAACGTTATACAAGGATGAAAAAAGCGCTTATTTATTACAAGATTTATTAGACAATAAAGTAACAAGCAAATGGGCAAAAAAAGAACTAGCTGAAAATGAAGAAAGTTATAACATGCAGTTAATTGCAATTTATGGATATTACAAAATACAAGCTGCAAAAAAAGACAAAGACCAATTAAAAAAAGGTGTTGAATTAGTTGAATTGTCTTCTCCGTACTTTTTTAATGAAAATTTACAGTTAGTAGCTGCTAGAACATATGTAACTTTAGACAAAAAAGAAAAGGCTAGACATATATTAAATGATTTGATAGCTAAAGATTTAGTAAAAGAAAAAGCAGAAAAACTACTTAAAGAAGTAGAATAATAACATATATACTCATGATGCTTCATTTTTATAGTTTGATTTTAAATAGAATTAAAACGATTTCATTAGTACTCTTAGTAATAACGTGTGCTAATAAAAGTAACGCACAAAATACCTCAACTCCTGTTGATGTTAAAGAAAATTTAATCGCTACGTTAGATACTATCTGGCAAACAGAACAAACTCCTATTCGCTTAAGAGATTCTTTGATAAACATTTATGGAGCAGAATCTAAAGAAGCAGATGTGTATCAAAAAATATACAGAAAGAATCATGCGGTTAATATCAAAAAGGTTAAAAAAATCTTGAATAAGTATGGTTGGCCAGAACCGACTCTTATAGGAGAAAGAGGCAATAGAACTATTTGCAATGTATTGCAGCATGCCGATCAAAAAACTAGAGAGCACTATATTCCTTTAATGAAGCAAGCTGTGTTAGACAAAAAATTAGAAGCAAGATATCTAGTTCGGGCTGAAGATAGAATTGCAACTGATAAAGGAGAATTACAGATCTACGGCGGACAAATGAAATATTATCCTGAAACGAAAAGTTTTAATGTTTGGCCAGTTTTTGATCCTGCAAATATTGATAAAAGAAGAGCGAAAATTGGATTAGAACCTATCGCTATATTTTTAAAAAATAGATTCAATTTTGAATGGAATCTGGAAGAACAAATAAAACGAAGTATCGAATTTGAAAAGAAACGAAAACAAGTTAAAAACTAAGACATATTGATATTTCTTTAAATTTCTATTTAAAACAAAAAACCAACATCGCTGTTGGTTTTTTTATGTTATAAGTGTATTTTATTATCGAATTAATGAAAAGTGTCCCATTTTTCGTATACCATTTTTAAGCTCTATTAAAAACCAATAATCAGATGATGGTAATTTGCGTCCACGGTAGAGTCCATCCCAAGCAGGGTTGTTTTTGTGCAAGGCTGCAATGGTTTTTCCATATCTATCAAAAATGACAACACTATACTCCTGCTCTTTTATTCCTCGCAATTGCCAAGAGTCATTATAACCATCACTATTAGGCGTAAAAAATTTCATATAGTCAATAATACAAACCTCAGCTTCTAAAATTCCGCAACCGTTTATTTCTCTAACATAAACCGTATACATGCCGCCTTGTAAATTTGTAAATAAAGGACTGTCTTGAAACGTTGTTCCATTTAAAGAATACTCGTATGTTAATCCTGTGGTTATGATGATTTCAATAGTATTATTTTCACTTAGTTCGATAATATTGATACTATAGTCTACAATAGGAATTCCAGGAATAATAGAGATATCAACTATTGCTGTTTCGTCTCCACAAATAGCATTCGGAACTGTATACGTATATTGTCCAGCTTGATCCACTAAAGGATCAAATGTATTATTCCCGCTTGCTAAAGAAGGTGTCCAATAACCGTTAGTATCAGGATTTCCATTTAGACGATCTACCAAACTAAAAGGAGTTTCATTAGCGCATATTTCTAGCGTTGTATCTACGCCTGCATTTGATAGGTTTTCTATAACCACTTCTACTTCAGAAGATACATCACCACAATTAGCATTTATCAAACTATAGGTATAAACGCCTTGCGGATCAATTTGAGGATTGAATATTGAAGTTCCACTCGCTAAACTTGGTGACCAAACTCCTCCAGCATCTTCTCCTATTAGAATAGAATTTAAATCGAATAAAGCAGCGTCTTCACATATCGTGATATTAGCGCCAATACCTGCGTTGGAAGTCGTATTAACGATTACATTCATCGTAGCCGAACTTGCGCCGCAATTAGCATTAGAAACTGTATACACATACGTTCCCGATCCATCTAAAAGAGGATTAAAAATATTACCTCCCGATGCTAATTGAGGTGACCAAGTTCCTAAAAGATCTGGAGTTCCTGATAGTTGATCAAAAAGACTTATAGGATTGTCCGATGTACACAAAGTCAAATCTCCTCCTACTCCAGCATTAGGTGTTTGCCATATTGTAACATCAACTGCTGCTGAATAAATTCCACAAGGTCCATTATTTATTGTATATGTGTATGTTCCTGAATTGTCTGTTGCAGGATCAAATATTCCTGTTCCACTTGTTAAGGCTGGACTCCATGT
>NZ_JBOEFY010000040.1:17917-18154 GCF_050633145.1 Kordia sp.
CTGTTAAACTATCAAACAAATCAACAGAAGCATCATTTGTACATATTTCTAGGACTCCATTAGTTCCTGCGCTCAATTCTGAAAATACCGTGACATTTACTTGTGCAGATACATCTCCACAAATACCATTATTTATTGTATATGTATATATTCCTGAAGCATCTGTTGTAGGATCAAATATTCCTGTTCCACTTGTTAAGGCTGGACTCCATATTCCTCCTGTGTCTGGCATTCCTG
>NZ_JBOEFY010000040.1:18183-259666 GCF_050633145.1 Kordia sp.
CTGTTAAACTATCAAACAAATCTACAGGTAAATCAGTTACGCATATGTCTAATATTCCATCATTTCCTGCACTGGCAAGCGCTGTATCTTGCTGAAAATCAAAAACACTATCTGCATTTGAATCTAAAGGAGTTGTGTATCCATCAGGTTCACCAATAATTAAACCATTAGCATCTACGGTATCGGGAATATCTCCAAGTGTTCCATTTTGGTCAGGGTCTGTAAAACCAGCTTCTAAAACATCGTTACAACCATCGCCATCACTATCTAAATCATGATGATCGGGAAGTCCATCTAAGTCTGTATCTCTTAACGGATCACCATCTTGCTCTACAGTATCTAAAATACCATCATTATCATCATCTAAATCGATATCATCATCAATACCATCTTCATCAAAATCTGGAATACAATCCAATAAAATTTCAGCTTCACTACTACACATTGAAGGATTTCCGCTAATGTTTACGGTTCCTACAACACCATTTATTGCTAAAAGATTACAAATAGCAGAACAATCTACTAAAGAAACATTCGATTGTAAATACAAACTAGAACCAACTGCTATGAGCGATTCCAATCCGTTTAGTGTAGTTAAAGATGCATTATTTGTTATTTGAAAACTATTTCCAATTGTTGTTAAACTATTAAGACCTAGAATACTTACTAGAGTGTTATTTCCATATATTCCAAAACCGAAGCCAATACTATCTAAGCTATTAAAACCAACTATACTAACTAATTGTGAATTCCCTGCAATTGCAAAAGAGCCTGTTACGGTTGTTAAAGAGTTAAACCCAGGCAACATGGTAATGCTAGTGTCAAGAATTTCAAATCCGCCATCACCCACAAAAGTTAACATATTAAAATCGGAGATATTTGCTAATAAAGGATTGTCCCAAATAGATAAAGCAGCACCTATTGTAATTACATTTGAGAAACCATCTATCGTTTCTAGTGCTGGGTTTCCAAAAACGCTTAAGTCTTGTCCAATAGTTTCAAGTGCTCCAAACGCTACAATATTTACTAAAGAATCATTTGAATTAAATACAACCCCAAAACCAACACTAGTAACACTGTTAAAAGCCGAAATAGTTACTAATTGTGTATTTGTTCCAAAACTAACACTGCCAGAAATCGTTAGTAAATTATTAAATCCAGATACATTTTGTAAAACTGGATTTTGATTAAATCGAATGGTTCCAATACTCAGTAAACCATCAAATCCCGTTAGGTCAATAAGAGAAGTTGAATGTACGTTTAACATTCCGCCAATACTCTGTAATTGGTTTATGGATGAAATTGAAGTTAATGAAGAGTTTCCATCAATCTCAAAATCGCCTCCTATAGTTTGTAAAGTAGAAAAATTTGCGATGCTTGTAACATCTGTATTCACGATTCTAAGTGCTCCTTGAATTGTTAGCAAACTAGTTAATCCAGAAATATCATTTACACTTCCGCCTATGATTAAATCTCCTTCTATGATTGTACAAGTAGGGTAAGTAGCTATGAAGTTAGTAACGTCTGTTTGATTGAATAAGTTAACATCTCCTGTTGGACATTGTGCATTCAGTAGATTAACGGTACATACAATACTAACTATAGTTATGAATAATTTCTTCACTTGTTTTTTCACAAATAACTGTTTTTTTTTAATTAAAAGAAAGGTGAAAACCCTTCCTAGAATGTTAAAGGGGAAAAATCCCTTTTCGAGTTTAGGTATATTTTTGCTATTAAAACGTATATCTATCCTCCTTTTTTGATTATTTTTTTAACACACGAATTGTTTCAATAGCATTGTTAACCGTTACTTTTACAAAATAAGCGCCTGATTTCAAATCGCTCATATCAATTGTTGTGTCTTTAATGTTTGGAGTGTATTGCTTTACTTTTTGTCCTAACATTGTATAGATTTGAACATTTTGAATATTCGATACTGAGCTTAGTGTGAGTACATTTTCTACAGGATTCGGATAATATGTAAGCTTATTGTTTTGTTCGAACTCTTCAACCGACAACACTGCTTCTCCAAAAGTTACATTATCAATAGCAATATCACTTCTAAAATCGTCTCCCATAGTCGCCTTAAAAGTAACTTGTATTTGTTGTCCAGCGTAACTCGATAAATCGATTGTTTGCCTTAAAAATGGTTCATCTTCAGTTGTTTGCTGTTGTCCAGATAGTGAAAATACAGATACAGTTGAAGTTCCGTTATTAATAAGAACTTCTATTGTTCCCATTTGAACTCCAAACATGTGATAATCAAAACTCAATTCAGGATTCGTTATCGGTGAAATATCTACAAAAGGAGATATTAAGTTTGTTACTTCTCCTCCCAAAGCTGCAGAAGCTTCTGTAAACATATAATTTCCATCCGTTATTGTTGGTGATGGTCCTGTATCCGTTGAAGATGTATCTGTACCAGCTGCAACTTCCCAATTATAACCATTAATGGTTCCTGGTGTTCCTGTCCAACAATTTCCTTCTAAAAAGTCAGCAGACGAGACTGTAAACGCTTCAAAGGTTTCAGTGTACGGAGCTGTAATTAAACAAGTTGCTGTAAATTTAAACGGACCAACCCAATTGGAAGTACCATCGGCTCCACAATCGGATTGTACATAAAAATCATACACTGCACCAGGTGTCAAATTCTCTAGAATTTGAGGATTTGTTGTTGTTCCATTGATTAAATTTCCGCTTCCTTGTACAAAATCAACTGGTCCCCACTCTACATTCCATGTTGTAGCCATCCCCAATTCTACCCAAGAAAGGTGTACACTTGTCGTTGATAAATTAGTAACATCTAAACCTGCAGGATCTGTACATGCAGCACAATTAGGCGTAATAGAAAATTCAGTAGGACCATCATTAAGTTCGTTTCCAACTCGTATATAATAGGTTGTTCCTACATTTGTAAAAACAACATTCGTCGTAATAGAACCATTTATATATCCTGCGCCATACAGGCAATTACCCAATGAAACTCCTGAGCAATCATTATTGGTACTTTCATAAATTTCTACATACGCATCTCCACTTGTCATTTCTAAAAAAAAGTGTACTTCGCTTCCATCGCCTTCAAATGTATACCACACGTCTTCGCCATTGAGGTTAAGACAACTAGTTGCGTCTTCCAAAGCAGCGTTAATTGTACTTTGATTGTGTAAGGTTACTCCGCAAGAAAGTTGAATGGCATTTGCACACGTATCGTTAGAAGGTTGTGCAGCTATTTGCAATGCGAACATAAAACTACATATAAGGAACACTATATTTTTCATGGTGATTTGATTTAGAAATTAATCCTTGTCAAATATAGCTAAGGAGTTGATGCAGAAACAATAGAGTATCTGACAATTCACGGAATTGTAGTAGGTTTCATTGAAGTGAACCAATCTAACTCAATTTAAAAATTAGTAATAAGTATATGCTTTTAATTCTATGATCATTCCTGCATCGACTTTTTTAAAGAACTTTTATTTCGGTACACATTTTGCATATTATCTATTGAAACCGATTAAAATTGAAATTATGAATAAATTTACCACACTACACATTACCATTTTCTTCCTTCTGTTTAGTTTTCTAATGAAAGCACAGAACAATTGCAATGAAACACTTTCACTATTTGCAGAGAATGTAAAATCGAAACGATATGCAGAAGCTTCGCCACAGTTAAAATTCCTGCGAGAAAATTGCGCTCAATTAAATTATGTGATTTACGCACGTGGAGAAAAAGTGCTTGCACACGAATTAAAACAAGCCTCAGATAAAAAACAAGCAGCTTTAGCACTAATTCAGTTGTATAAAGATCGATTGAAATTTTTCCCAGGGAAAACGAAAATAGGGAGTTTTTTACCGAAGATTGGCGCATTGATGATGAAATATAACATTGGTACTGTTTCAGAGCAATACAAATGGTTTGACGATGCGTTTACACAGGATAAAGAACATTTTAGAAATCCGTTGAGTTTATATTATTACTTTGAATTGTATCATAAAATGTATCAATCTGGGGCGGATGGAGTTTCCCTTGAAAATCTCATCGAAAAGTATGAAGCCTTGAAAGAAAAGTTAGCTATTGAAGAAAAAAGAACGCCAAAAAATAAAGGTGCAATTGAAAAGCTTTCTAACAATATGAATGTATTGGTTGAAAAAGAAGCAACTTGTGAAACCTTACTTCCGATGTTTCGAAAAAAGTTTCAAACAAATGCAACAAACATAGACTGGCTTCGAAAAGCAGCTGGACAGTTAGATGCAAAAGGTTGTGGAGAAGATGAATTGTTTATTGAAATGGTAGAAGCTATTGACGCTGCAGAGCCAAATGCAAATTCAAAGTGGTATTTATACAAAATTCACAATAGAAAAGGCAATTTCGTAAAAGCGCAACAATACTTTGATGCATATTTAGATTTAGAAACTGATGGTGCTAAAAAAGCAGCGATTCTGAACAAAGAAGGAAAGAAAGCGGAGAAAGCTGGACAAAAATCAAAAGCACGCTCGTATTATGTACAAGCTGCAAAAGCAGATCCGACTTCAGGAAGAGCCTATTTAAATTTGGCACGCTTGTACGGAAGTAGCGCGAATGCTTGTGGAACAGACGATTTCTCTAAAAGAGCAATTTATTGGAAAGCAGCCGAAATTGCTCGAAAAGCTGGAAAAGTAGACAGCTCAGTACGAAGTGAAGCCAATGGTTTGGCAGCTTCTTATATGCAATCTGCGCCAAGCAAACCAGATATTTTTAACAAAGGATATAAAGGCGGCGAAAAAATTGATATGAAATGTTGGGTTGGCGGAACTGTTACTGTTCCCAATCTTTAAAAAAACATACCTATAGTATTGAAAAAGATCAGCGGTTTCGTTGGTCTTTTTTTTGAATTATTATTTCTCTACAAATTCAGGACAATCCAAACGAATGTCTTCATTTTTTAAAGTAGCTTGTAGCAAGTTACAATAGCTAGTATCACCATTTTTTTGATAGAATTTACATGCGTAACAAGTTCGTTGAACCGTTAATATTTCACTTTGATTGAGCTTGTAAATTAATGAACTTAATGTATTGAAAAAATCATCTAATTGTGCTGCATCTAACGAATCTATTTGCGCTTTTAATGGAGAAGCAAAGTCACTAGTTTCCGCAACAATTTCTTTTCCTGATGCTGTTAATTGAATGGTATAACTGCGTTGATCTGTTGGCGAATAATCTTTGAAAATCATTTCTTTTTTATCCAACACTTTAATTGCATCGCTAATTGTTGGTTTTGTGATATTGAATTCTTTGGCAAGATGACTTACGTTGCATAGTTCTGACTTGTGAAAAGCTACAAAAGTTAGGATTTGTATTTGAATTGGGCTCAAACCAATATGCTTCGCTTTTTTCCAAAGCAAGAGCTTAAAAACTTCTGAAATGCGCTCAAGTCCTGTTACAATTTTACTTGAAACATCTTGCGAAGTATTGGGATTGAATATGTTTTGATCTTCCATAAAAAAACCTGCCGAAGTTAGTTCCGACAGGCTAAGTTAGTAATCCTAATTAAATTAATTACAATTTTCCATTTCAATAATGAAATATCCTTTTTGCTCAATTGCTGCAATCACCTCACCTGAAGCTTTTGCAATATGACAAAATCTACATTCTTTCGTGCTCAATTCCTTTTCAGGAATATCTTTTGATTTTAAATAATCTGCACCAAAAGAGAATACTTTATGTTCATCTGTAAGATCACTCGGCACCAAAATATCAAAGTGCATTACTCGATCATCTTCACGTTTTACGTACGTGTCCCAAACTGAAACTTTCATAATTACTGTACTTTATAAGGCAATGATAAATTCCCGCTGGCAACACTAAACACATCATACACACCTAACATTGGCAAGCTTTTATTACTTGTATTTACTTTCATAAATGCTGCTACACCGTCATAACTAAAATCTGTTTTGTTATTAATTCTGTAATCAGGAACCACAACTTTTATAGTGTTGTTTTTAGTTATTACTGGATATCCTGGAGAATCCATATACATTGGCATTCCTGGGTTTGTAGGTGGCAATACGACTGTTTTGTCATCTTTTTTAATTTGCTTTACAGAAAGTCCGCCTGCAACACGCTCATCTTTGTGTAAAACAACCCAATGCGGATGCCAAACAATTCCGTCGTTATCAAAAATGTTATCTGCGTTTTCATCCCACAATGGTGTATCATCAAAATCGGGATGCGATGTCAATGCTAACGCAACAATTCCGTCTGTTTTGCTAAATCCGACATCAGTTGGTTGTAACGTTGTTGGAAATACATATCCTAAAACTGGCGCACCATCAAGCTGTCCAACTTTACTAGGCATTGTTTTTCCTGCTTTTCCAGAAACATTAATTTCCCAGACTGTCACAGCCAAATCTGCTTTGTGCGTTACTTTTACATCTTTAATAACAAAGTCATCATTTTTATATGGACTTTCTTGTGCACATGAACTTGTGCTGGCTGCAAAGAATAATACAGCACTTATTGATACTATAATTGATTTCATCGGTGTAGTTTTTAAATTAAATTAGGATTCCTAACTTTTTTGATTAAAATTAAGCTTTTACATCTTCAATAGAAGCTCCGAAATTGAGGTGTAATACGTTTTTTGTTGGTGTTAACAATGCTGGAACTGACTTCACTCCTGCTTGTTCTGCTTCAGCTATTCTAGAAGTATCTTCTCCGATGTGAACAATTTCAACATTGGCTGCTCCTATTAAATTGATAATGTCGTGTTCTGCACTTACACATACAGGACAACCTGCATGATAAAAAATTGATGTACTCATGTTTTATATTTTTTTGTTTTTGCATTATTGCGATACAAATATAGTTAGGATTCCTAACCTAAACAATTAAAGTTTGAAATTCTACTTAAATCTATCGCTGTTGTAAAGTTTAAAAAATAGCTTCTTCCCTTTTATAATCAGCGATTGTGTTGTTAAGAATATTTTTGAAAAAAATTTACCTAAGACTTGTGAAGTATCAACTATGAAGTGAAATTTTAAAATATGAAATTCTATTTCTTACTTTTTTGAGCTGCATACGAAGCATCTAATTCTTTTGAAATTTCCATTGCTTCACTAATCACTGAGTCTGGATATTCATTCATTGCTAAAATTCTAATGGCGTTTCTATTTTTAAGCTTGCCTTCTTTCAATTTATAATCAAAAGCTACTTTGGCATCGTCTACAATTTCACTAAAATGATACAATTCATAGTCTTCCGAAAGCATATCTGTCAATTCAATATCGTGCGTAGACACAAATACTTTATTCTTATTTTTAGCTAAAGCTGATAGGACTGCTTTTCCTGCCGAAATACGTTCTACCGTGTTAGTTCCTTTAAATAATTCATCTAACAGAAAAAGATTGATGCCATTTTTTTCGCTTTCCAGAATCATTTCTTTGATGGTGATGACTTCTTCAAAATAGTAACTTTTGTCATTCATTAAATCATCACTGATACGTATTGCAGAATATATTCGCATGAGCGGAAACGACATCGATTTGGCAAAACTGGTATTTAAGGTCAATCCTGTAATTACATTGAGACCAATTGCCCTAATAAAAGATGTTTTCCCGGACATGTTTGAACCTGTAAGTAATACTGATTTATCTTGCAAACCAATGTTGTTTGGAATACAATTGAAGATTAACGGATGGCGAATTTCATCGGCTTTAATTTCACTTTCTGTTGTAATTGTTGGTATACAATACATTTCAGCACTTTTGCGCACAGAAGCAATAGAAATCAACATGTCTACATGTCCAACAAACTTAAATACAGCTTCTATTTCGCTTCTTTTGGTATTGAGTTTTCTTAGTACTCCAAATAAAAGTAATGGTTCTAATAAAAAAACGATTTTTAAAATTTCAAAAATAAACCATGCTAAAATCGCGAATTCTCCTTGCAATTGGACTTCTAATTGAAAGAATGACATTTTGCTTTTTACACCGTTTATCAATCGTATCGACTTTGACAACTTTGTGTTTAATCGTTGTAAACTAGCATTTTTAAATAGATGTGCTGCTACTGCATTTAATCGGATTAGTTGCGGAATGGAATTCACATATTGTACCAAATTCTTTTTATTCCAGTAATGAATGAGTAAGTTCACACAAAAAATTCCTGAAAAAACACCAAAGAAAACTGGTTTGTAAAAAGACAAAACCAACGATATCAAACTTAATAAACTGAGTATTCTAATTGCAAAAAACCATTTTGGCGGACGTATTTGTTCTTCTTGAAAAAGTGTACGTACATAATACGCATCTTTATGATTTAGCTTTTCTATTTTTTTCTGAACTGATATTCGTAATTCTTCATTTTCAGAGAGCTCAGCAATTATTTCTTCATCTAATTTTGTTTGCGCTTCATTCCGTTGAATGACACGTAGATGATTGTACAAATATTGCTGACCGATTTTTGAGTGCGTTCTATCCAAATAAAAAAATACTTCTTCAAAATCTAAATCATTACAGGTTTTATCTGATAATACTTGATGCGCTTTGGAATTGTCTTTATGACGAAAATAGGTTTCAATCATAGAAAAATTAAACGCATCTTCCTTTAGTGTACCAAAAGATGAAGAAAGTCTCTCTGTAACTGTCTTTTTCCGATTCGAAAATAATCTAGAAACCGTGTACTTTATTTGGTAAAATATTGCTTTGATCATTGTGCAATTAGTATGTACTTTTTAATTTTCGTTACACCGAATTTTTGAACTAAAAATTATAATCATATTTACATTGCTTCTGTTTTACAAGTTATGGAGCATACTCCAAAATATCGCCAGGCTGACAATCTAATGCTTTGCAAATTGCCATCAAGGTGGAAAAACGAATGGCTTTTGCTTTTCCGTTTTTTAAGATGGATAAATTGGAAAGCGTTACTTCTACCTTTTCGGAGAGTTCGTTGAGCGACATTTTACGCTTTGCCATCATGACGTCTAAGTGTACTATAATTGCCATACTTATACGGTTAATTCGTTTTCGTTTTGCATTTCTACTCCTCTTTTAAACAATTGAGTCAGCACGTACACAATTCCTGCTAAAAAGATATATTCACTTGCAAATGGTTCTGCCTCAATAGCTGCGTATTTTTCAAGTAAAACAACATGTAAGTTGTGTACCATTGCCAAAATCCAAACAGCAAAAATAGTGATGCTTATCTTTCTTAAAATAGCTACGACTGTCATTGTAAAAGGTTTTTCTAAATTAACCGCATTTAAGAGTTTTGCTACAAACAAAGCTACATACGCTTGTAATAAATACAGCAATGCATGATAAAACACAATCATGGAATAGTGTGCAAAATTCACATCTGCATAACGCGATAAATCCATGCCTTTGTATAAATCTTTGGAAGCTTCCGGATTTTGAATACTTACACCATACGACATAATAATTGCTCCTGCTTTTATTAAAAGTCCTATAAAAGCCAACCATGCAAGGAAATGCATGAGTTTTAGTAGTTTTTCCGTTTTTGATGCCATGAGCTAGAATTTGAATTACACATCAAATAACGATAATTTTTTATTGAAAAACAATAAATATTTATTTTTAATAAACAAATACTCTATTTGTAAAATCAATTCTTTTTCCAAATAGTGAACTCGTTTTTCACGATGTTTAAGATTTCAGACACTTACAATTTATTGAGTTCTCTTTTCAATTTTCTATTGTTTGAATGTAAAATAACAACGCCACAACTTCCTTCAGACCCAAACAATGCAGTAGCTGTTACCCCTTCTAAAACGGTCATAGAATCTATGTTTTTAGCTGTCAATAATTGTAGTTTCGCATCAAGATTTTGTGTCCATTTATAATTCAAATCATAAAGCACATCTTTTACGCTAAGTCTGAAAATAATTTTACACTCAACAGGAAAAGAAACGTATTCTCTTTCATTGTCAATCTTAATACGTTTTCGCGGAAATTTATAGTTTGTACCAGTCTGAATTTCTTTTTTTATAGCAATCAATTTTTCTGCAATTGAAGCTTCACTTTTAAAGAAATTGATTTGTGCAGTATTTTCAGTTTCTATCAATGATTTATTTTTATTTGCCTGTTCCAATTTTAAATTTAAGGAATCATTAAAGCTAGCGCGCTCAGCAAAAGGCAATACGCCCATATAACAAGGTGTAGAAATTGAGTTACAACTTATGACTGCAAACAAAATAATTAAATACAAAAAAGGTTTCATCTGGTCATTTTTATTGTTTAAAATTTGTCAGATAGAATTCGCCAAGAACTTCTACTACTAGTTTAATAGCATCAGAATGGCTCATTTCATACATCAAAACTATAACTTGTAATGATCGTTTGAAACCTTAAATGAGTAAACACCCAATTTGACTTAGGCAATGTTATAAAGCTACCAAAGCAGCATTAAATTCGCTTATTAATTGTGCTACATCTTCTTCTTTGTATTTTCTAGAAAAGTGTACAGGAATCGGCTCTTGAACATTTGTTTCTTTCATAATTTTTCCAGACATGGAAGCATAACTGTGATAGTTTACCTCAGCTTGTTCTTTGTCTTCTTCTTTGTAAAAACTTTCTATAAAAACGGTTCTCGCATTCGCGAAATGCGCTTTGATTTTCGCATGATTGTCCGCGTTAGCTGCATGATCCATAATGATTCCGACAACGTCTCCTTTTTGAACGTGCAACAACTGAAACAACTCGCTTGCTTTACATTCTTTATCTTCTACTTGAATCGTCTTTTCTGAATCGCTTTGCTCAAAAGCATCTTTGAGTTCTTTTACCCATTTTCCGCCTTTATATCCGCTTGCTTTGATATCTATTTTTACAGTATCGTGTTCTTGAAATTTATAGGCTAAGGTTGGAATTTTATGATCTAACAAAATACCTGTTACTTCAAAGTTTTTCTCTTGAAACAGTACGTTTCCATTGATGGTTTTCAGTTTTTTAAGTTCCCAAGTTGGTGGTTCTACTTCATACACTACGATTTCATCTTCGGAAATCAACTCTCTGATTTCATAACTAATAGCACCTTCCTGAATTAAATTCCAAGAATAACTTTTTATGCGCGATTGTACTTGTGTTGCAATGCCTTCTGGACCACAAATAACAATACGACGTTGAATTCCTAATTGATGACGAATCACCGAATCGAAATTTACAAAATGATCAATATGTGTGTGACTTATAAATATAGCATTCGCGTTCTGAAATTCTTTTACGGTAATAGTTGCGGCATCTCCGCATTCACAAAGGTAATTCCAAGGATGATTGTCAGGACGTACCATAATAGCGATATCTTCTCCTATCCTACTTTTTACTTCTGCTGTAAACATGATTTTGTAATATTATTATTTTTAAAATTTGAAACAAGTGTTACTTGTAATAATTCGATTTCTATCGAAAAATTACTTGTGTTACGCTGTTAGCGACTAGTACACTTGTATTCTTTGAAATTTAGTGAGTATTGAAAAATTAAAAGGTTTCTAATGAATTAACACATGGAATCTTGCTAAGGAAATTAAAAGTGTAGTTTAAATTTCCGTTAGTTTTATCACGCCCACGTGCCACAAAATAGCATCAAGTTCTACTACACTATCTATATCTGCTACAAATAACTTTTCTGATGTAAGAATCTAAGAAGTATGTTGAATATATTTTTGTATTATTTAATTCTTCTCATGTAGACTTTTCGCCCTCTATCAATATTGATATACATTGTATTGGCATCAACCCAAGTGACTTTAAAAGTTCCTTCTCCAGGTCTTTTTTCTTCCGAACTGATAGTCAACTCTTTGGTTTCTGTATTGTATTCCCAGTTTCCAGTTCTATCTGTAGTGTTTAATGAGTTTCCACCTTTTAAAACGCCATCTTCAATAAATTCCATCCAATTTCCATTCATTTCTCTTACTTCTCCTTCGCCAGATTCCATTTTAAACATTTCCCATTTTCCTAAAACAGAATCTGTTTGTTGAAATGATAAAAAACTAAAAATTGTTACGACTAAAAGTACTGCTTTTATATGTTTCATTATGGTTATTTTTTATTGTTAAAAAAGCTAATATCAAACTTTTCAGTATAAAAACCACTTTCAAAGTCCATAAAATTTATAAAACCACCTAAAAATTGTGTTTTTAGCTATTTTTTCATGATAAATGAAATAGAGAACAAAAATTTCATTTCAATGTGTTTTACTTGGCTTCTAACTCATAGCTCTCACTACACACTCAAACATATAAACAACTATCTAACAGACACCTAAAAACATTTACTTTAATAGGAGAATATACTTTTACGGCTTTACCGTACAATTTCTTGTAAGATTTTTAATAATATTGAATATTAACCTTAACAACAAAATCATGAAAAAAAGTAAATTTAAAAAACTGAAACTGAACAAGAGTTCTATCTCTAAATTAGATCAAGCAAAAATTGGAGGAGCTATAGCAGCAGAAACTTGTGAAGGTCCTTGCCAAGGCGGAACTGGATGCTGTATTGCTGGACCAGCTGAGCCTTGTTTTTCTGAAAATGGAGCCGCTTCTTGTGGTTGGATTTGTGCAATAGGTAGTGGATGGACATATACTTATACTTGGTCAAGTCCTGCGAATTAAGAACATTTTTTGGGAGGAAAATATAGTTATGAAGCTATTTTTTCTCCCAAAACTTTAATGCATTTACTTTTTCAGTACTTTTACAAAATGCGTCCGTATCTAAAATACATTATAACCTTTCTAAGAGCTTCTTTAATTTCACTTCTATTTGGAGCGAGTTGGGCAATTACTTTTTATGGTTTTGATGCATACGCAACTTCACATTTACAACACTTACGAAGCAATTTCTTTTTTGATGTTGCACTTTTCTTTTTAAGCGGTCTTATTGGTGCTTTTCTATTTTACCTTATCATGCTTCTTTTAGGTAAATTAAATGCTGTGGTTACTAAGCAGTAATCATAGAGATTATACACACCTCATATTACACTTCTCTATTTTTTTTTACATAAATTACTCATAATAAGCATTTTATTCTAAACAACACTACGTAAAAACGTACAATTAATACGCTTAAAACTTACTGATTACGAAGTCTTTTATTGTAAATTATAATAACCAAAAACCAATAAATTATTTAATTATGAAAAAAACAATTTTAAATCTGTTAATGGCGGGGATCGCTTTATTTTCAGTGAATGCTTTACAAGCACAGGTTACTAATTTCGGAACTGGCTCAGGGACAGGCGGAACAAATGCTACGTATGTTGGGTACTTTTCAGGTCAAGGAGCAACTGCTTTTAATAACAGTTTCTTTGGGCATTTTAGTGGACGTGCTACAAGTACAGGTAGTAACAATTCTTACTTTGGCTCAGAAGCGGGACGTGATGACTCGGTAAGTTACAACAACACATTTATGGGTTCGCAAGCAGGAAGATCTAGTAAAGGAAATAACAACACCTTTATTGGAGTGTACACTGGACGAATCAACACTGGAGGTTATAACACAACTATCGGTAGCGGTGCTGGTCAGAATAATACTTCTGGAGGTGAAAATACATTACTAGGAGCTGCGGCAGGATATTACAATGCAGAAGGACAAGGAAATGTATATGTAGGGAAAAATTCTGGAATTGGGTCAAGTGGTGCGCCTGGCGGAAACTATAATGTAGCTGTTGGTACCGAAAGTGGTCGTGTTATTAAAGACGGTAAGTACAACGTTTTTTTAGGATATCGTGCAGGATATAATAATTCTAGCGGATATTTGAATGTTTTCTTAGGAAACGATGCTGGATATAGTGAAACTGGTAATGAAAAATTATACATCGATGTTACATCTACTGCAACACCGTTAATTTACGGTGAATTTGATAAAGATAAAGTAGGAATCAACACAAATCAATTACCTAATAGTGTTGGTGGCGCAAATACAAGTGCATATAGCTTATATGTAAAAGGAGGAATTTTAACCGAAGAAGTGCGTGTACGTACTGGTTGGGCAGATTATGTTTTTGATGCTGATTATAATTTACTACCAATTAGTGAGGTAGAAAGTTTCATTAAAGAAAACGGTCATTTACCAAACGTTCCATCTGAAAAACAAGTGGAAGCACAAGGTGTTGAATTGGGTGATATTACACGCATTCAGCAAGAAAAAATTGAAGAGTTAACACTGTATATTATCAAACTACAAAAACAAGTAGATGCATTATCTGAAAAGTTAGACAAAGAAATCAATAAAAAATAAGCGCTATTCTTAAACAATAACATTATGAAAAACTTATCTATATATATATTAAGTTTTCTCTCTTTTGTTTGGTATTCAGGTATAGCCCAAGAAAAAATTGACGAAAATTTACTAACACAACTCAAAACGAAACAATCAGAAGAACAAGTATCTTTTATCGTGATGCTTTCTGATCAAGTTCCGCTTACAGAGTTAAAGAGAAATCAAGAAAGTCTCACAAGACAACAACTTCATGAACAAGCAGTTACAATGCTTCAAGATAAAGCAGAAGGTACTCAAAAAGACCTTGTATCCTACTTAAGCATGCAAAAAAGACGTGGCGATATAAGCGAATTTGAACCAATCTGGATTATTAACGCCATACTTGTAAAAGCAAAGGCAAAAACAGTGGTGGAAATCAGTCAACACAAAGACGTTGCATTTGTGTATTTAGATTATATCATTACGTCCATTCTTCCAACAGAAAGAACAACTGCTTCTTCCATAAGCACTTCCGGTATAGAACCTGGTGTAACACTTATTAATGCAGATTGTATGTGGGCACAAGGATATACAGGCGCTGGACGTTTGGTGTCACATTTAGATACAGGTGTAGATGCAAGTCATCCAGCATTGACAACTAAATGGCGTGGAAATGCAACTGGTGTAACTCCTGCTGAAGCATGGTTTGATCCGAATGGATTATCACCTTCATACCCTGTAGATTCTGGTTCACACGGAACACATACTATGGGAACAATTTTAGGAAGTACAACGGGAGATATTATTGGTGTTGCGTATGATGCAGAATGGATTTCAGCTGGTGTCATTGACATTGGAGGTATTAGCAATACGATTTCGAATGCATTACTAGCGTTTCAATGGACAGTTGATCCTGATGGAGATCCTACAACAGTAGATGATGTACCAGATGTAAGTTCAAACTCATGGGGATTAAGTCCAATATTTGGTCATGTTCCTTCAGCGTGTGACACTACATTTTGGTCCGTAATTGACAATGTAGAAGCCGCAACAGTCGTCGTCGTTTTTGCTGCTGGAAATGAAGGCGGATTTGGAAGCAGTTCTTTGCGAACACCTTCTGATAGAGCCACAACAGCTTACAATACTTTTTCTGTCGGAGCTTTAGATGCTTCGGGAGCAACGATTGCGTCTTATAGTAGTAGAGGACCATCGACCTGTACTGCCGATCCACTTTTGGCAATAAAACCAGAAGTAGTAGCACGCGGGTCGTCAGTAAGATCATCTGTTCCTGGCGGAGGATATAGTAATTTTAATGGTACATCAATGGCGACACCACATGTTGCTGGAGCAGTTGCTTTGTTACGGCAAGTAGATCCAAATGCAACAGTAGATCAAATTAAAGATGCATTGATGTCAACAGCTATCGATTTAGGAACTGCTGGACAAGATAATAATTACGGACATGGATTAATTGATGTATGTGCGGCTGCACAAGTATTATCGCCTTGTCCTGTTTCGTTAAATATTACAACAAATGTTCCATCTGGAACTGACACACAAGAAGCTTCCAATGATATTACAGCTTCCAATACCATCAGTTCGGGAGCTACCGCAATTTATCATGCAGGTACAGAAGTCGTTTTAGCACCAGGATTTGATGCTTTAAACGGTTCAATTTTTAGAGCATATATTGAAGGTTGTACAGGATCATTTGTGAGCAGAAGCTCTGATGAATCAATAGGTTTTATTGATAGCACAACGATTCAAGATGCTTCTGAAGAAGAAGTTCAAAAAATGTATATCGCACCAAATCCAAATCAAGGAGCCTTTTCGGTATACTTTGATCAAGAGGAAAGCGGAACATTACAAATTTTAGATTTTAAAGGTGATCTTATTGAAACAATCGATTTTAAAAATTCAACGAAGCTTTCTGTAAATATTCAACGGAATTTACAAGGTATGTATTTTGTAAAAGTTCGTACCAAATCAAAAATATTTGTTGAAAAAATCATCAAAAAATAAATAGTTCACATAACACTAACATATAAGAAAAGTGAGTTTTAGCTCGCTTTTCTTTATTTAAAAAAACTGATAATCTTGTACATAAGAATAAAATAGTTTTAGGTCGACATTTATAAATAACGATTTGCTTTAGTTTTACAATACTATTCTTCTTACTAATTTTAGTCTAAATATTAAAAACTTATCAAACATGAAAAAAAAGAAGTTAAACTCATTGAGTCTAAAAAAACAAGTAGTGTCTTCATTAAATGATTCTATCGTTGGTGGAGCAGCTAGCCCAAGTGAAATATTTACAGTTTCATGCGCTAGACCAATTGGAAACTGCACAGTTGCATTAACAGTTCAGCCACTTGTATGTGAACTCTATTCTAAGATATATGGATGCGATACATTAGTAAAATGCTAAACATACACTAGAATACTTTTTTTAAAAGCTATCAAATATTTGATAGCTTTTTTTATTTAAAATAATTTTTAATAGAAAAAAAGTGAGGTAAGTCTAGATAAAATTAGTATTTTCGTTTAAGCTATTTAGAAAAAAGATAAACAAATGGAGTGTGTTAAGACTAAATTTAGTATCAAAGACTTAGAGAATCTTTCTGGAGTTAAAGCGCATACAATTCGTATTTGGGAAAAAAGATATGACCTATTAGCACCTGAAAGAACTGATACAAACATTCGTACTTATGATACAAGAAGTTTACAAAAACTTCTGAATATAACACTACTTTATAAGAACGGATATAAAATTTCAAAGATTGCCGAAATCCCAGAAGAGAAGATTCATATTCTTGTGAGAGAAATAGCAACTGAGAAAAATATTCATAACCAAGCATTGAATTCTTTGAAGTTATCAATGCTTAATTTTGATTATACTCTTTTCTATAACACCTATAATAAATTGTTAGCAGAAAAATCTTTTCGTGAGATTTTTTATGATACTTTCATTCCATTATTAAATGAATTAGGTGTGTTATGGCATACGCAAACGATCAACCCTGCACACGAACATTTCATCTCAAGTCTTATAAAACAAAAGATTATTTTGAATACTGAACGTATCCAATCTATAGAAAAATCGAATAAGACAAAAACGTTTGTTTTATACTTACCCGAAAACGAAATTCACGAAATAGGATTGTTATATTTAAACTATGAATTACAACTAAAAGGATATCACACCATCTATCTTGGTCAAACTATTCCTATAGATAGTTTAACAAATGTTCACAACTTTTTCCCAGAATTGTATTTTATTTCTTACTTTACAGTGACACCTATAGAAGATAAACTCGAAGATTACTTAGACGAGTTTAACAAACAAATTGGTTTCAATGATAATCACTTATGGCTTTTAGGGTACCAAGCAAAATTTGTAAAGAACACTAAAAACTACAAAAACCTTAAGGTTTTCAAATCAATAATTGATTTAGTTAAAGAAATTTAGAATTTGATTTTAATTTTGTTTAACTTTTTACTACATTTGTTAAACAATGAAATTAAAAACTATTATAATAGGTTCTGGATTTTCCTCCTTATCTGCTTCTTGTTATCTAGCCCAAGCAGGTTATGATGTTACAATTTTAGAAAAAAATGCTACGGTTGGCGGAAGAGCTAGGCAGCTGAAAAGAGATGGATTCACTTTTGATTTAGGCCCTTCTTGGTATTGGATGCCAGATGTATTTGAGCGTTTTTTTAACGATTTCAATACAAAACCTTCTGAGTTTTATCATTTAGAGAAATTAAACCCTGCATACGAAGTGTACTTTGGGAAAGATGATTCGATCCGTATTGAAGATACATTAGAGAAAATATGCGCTGCTTTTGAAGAAGAAGAAAAAGGTAGTAGTGCGAAGCTTAGAAAATTTATTGCAACTGCAGAAGACAATTATAATGTAGCTATTAAGGATTTGGTATACAAACCAGGAGTTTCTCCATTAGAGTTAGTCAATACAAAAACGATTAAAAAGATTGGTCAGTTTTTTAGCAATATCAAACGAGATGTTCGTAAAGAATTTAAGAATGACCGATTGATTAAAATATTAGAATTTCCAGTATTGTTTTTAGGTGCAAAACCTAGCGATACACCTTCATTTTACAGTTTTATGAATTATGCCGATTTCGGATTGGGAACTTGGCATCCTGATGGTGGAATGTACAGCATTATACAAGCTATGGAAACCTTAGCCAAACGTTTAGGCGTCACGATTAAAACTAATGAAAATGTTGTTAAGATTGATGTAGAAGGAAAAAAAGCTTCCAAAGTAATTACTGAAAATGGCGAATATACAGGTGATATTGTGCTTTCGGGTGCAGATTATCATCATTCTGAAACTTTATTAGATTCTAAATATCGTCAATACTCTGAAAACTATTGGAATAAGAAAACCTTTGCACCTTCTTCACTCCTATTTTATGTAGGATTTGATAAAAAGATTAAAAACGTATCACACCACACTCTGTTTTTTGATGTAGATTTTGATGCGCATGCACATGTCATTTATGATAAAGCTTCTTGGCCAAAAGAACCTTTGTTTTATGCAAATTTTCCATCTATGACAGATGCAGCTGCTGCACCAGAAGGAAAAGAAGCTGGTTTCTTTTTAATTCCTATTGCGCCAGGTTTAGAAGACACTCCCGAACTACGTGAGCAATATTTTGACATCATCATGAATAGATTTCAAGAAATTACACAACAAAATATTACAAATCATATTATCTTTAAAGAGTCCTTTTGTGTAAATGACTTCGTAAAAGAATATAATTCATATAAAGGAAATGCTTACGGAATGGCGAATACGCTGCTTCAAACTGCATTTTTAAGACCCAATTTGAAAAGTAAAAAAGTTACGAACTTATATTTTACTGGACAATTAACAGTTCCCGGTCCTGGAGTTCCTCCAGCATTAATTTCTGGGAAATTGGTAGCCGAATTAATCACCAAACATCAACCAAATACTCATGAAAGCACTATTTGATTCTGTTTCTTACAATTGCAGTACGCTTGTTACCAAATCGTACAGCACATCTTTTTCGTTAGCAACCAAAATGTTATCGCCATCTATTCGTCAAGATATTTACAATATTTATGGTTTTGTGCGTTTTGCAGATGAAATTGTAGATTCTTTCCATGAGTATGACAAAGAGTTTTTGTTAGATAAGTTTCAAGCAGATTGGGATTGTGCTTTGAAAAATAAAATAAGCTTGAACCCTATTTTAAACTCGTTTCAACACACGGTTCATAAATACGACATTCCAACACACTTGATTGATGCTTTTATGAAAAGTATGCGTCAAGATTTAGACAAAAAAGTATATTTAACTGACGAAGAATACAAAGAATATATTTATGGTTCGGCAGATGTGGTTGGTTTAATGTGTTTAAAAGTATTTGTTAAAGGCGATGAAAAAAAGTATGAAGAACTTAAGCTTTCCGCTATGTCTTTAGGTTCTGCTTTTCAGAAAGTGAATTTTTTACGTGATTTAAAAGCTGATTACGAAGGTTTAGATCGAACGTATTTTCCTGATGCTGATTTAAAAAACTTAGACGAAGCTTCAAAACAAAAAATTATTGAAGAAATTGAACAGGATTTTAAACTTGGGCTTAAAGGAATAACAAAATTACCTATGGAAGCCAAATTTGGTGTATTTACCGCATACAAGTACTATTCAAAGTTATTACACAAATTGAAACGTACACCTTCGGTTAAAATCAAAAATGCACGAATTCGTATTCCAAATTATCAAAAAATGGCGTTATTAGCGAAATCGTATGTAAATTATCAGTTAAACTTGCTATAAATTTAATAAAATGACAACCCTTATTTGGATAGGCGCTTTTTTAACAACATTTTGCATCATGGAATTTATGGCTTGGGCAACACACAAGTACGTAATGCATGGTTTTTTATGGTCATTACACAAAGATCATCACCATAAAGATCACGATTCTTGGTTTGAACGTAACGATGCCTTTTTTATCTTTTACGCTATTGTAAGTATTGCTTGTTTTTTATTGTGGAAATATGACATTTTTTGGCTAGGGTTGCCAATTGGTCTTGGGATTTTCGCTTACGGACTCGCCTATTTTATTGTACATGATATCTTTATTCACCAACGTTTCAAATTACTCCGAAAAGCAGATAATTGGTATGCAAAAGGAGTTCGTAGAGCACATAAAATTCATCACAAACACTTAGGTAAAGGTGATGGAGAATGCTTTGGAATGTTGTGGGTTCCTAGAAAATATTTTAAGCGTAAATAGTTTTAATCTTATATTTTACTGGTTTAATTTAATTTTTTCATAAGCTTTCATTTCAATGAATAAACTATGATTTTCACCCAAACAATCTTCTATATAATCTCCTATAGGGTATAAATCAAGATAATCGTCTAATAATAAATATTCTGAATGTGTTTTTTTGAAATATTTTATTCCAATGTCTTCTTTACCAATTTTCCAATAACAAAACCCTACTAATTCGAATAAGAGTACAAATCTCCACAAAGGAAACTCTTCTTGTAACTTATTTTGATCAACTTTTAAATAATAATATATTGCTTTTTTATATTGTTGTAAATCTTGATAGCAATGTCCTAAATATAAATTAGACATATAATAGTTTTCATCAGCACTTATTGATTTTTCAAAAAAAGAAATTGCTTTACGCGTTTGCTCTTTCAATATATCTTTTGACGTATTTTCATTGTAATCTTCGTAAAAAAACAATCCCATCACATAATTTTGTTTAGGATTTGGTTCTTTTATTTCATTATAGGTCTTTAAAATATTTTGTCTTAATGTCGACTTCAATGAATAATCATCAAAAGTTTGACTAAATTTTTGGTATAAATCTACTAAATCTTCTGATGCTTTACTCTTCATTAAATATTATTAGTTTTATTACTCCGCCAACGAAAACGCTAACAATTCATCTATTTGATTGCGTACATTGGTACTATTCCAGTTATAAGAACCTACTTCTTTCATTACAATACTACCCTGATCATCAATCAAATATGTTGTAGGTATACTTGGTGATTGCAATTCTGTTGGCTCATTATCTTTGCTGTAATACACAGGAAAGTCATAACCATTCTTTTCAAGATAAGCTTCGACGTTTTTTATTTTATCATTTGCAAGAAAAACAAAGGTGATTTTATCCTTATAATCTGCATATAATTTATTCAAACTTGGCATTTCGGCTACACATGGCGGACACCAAGTAGCCCAGAAGTTCACGAGAATGACATCTCCTTCCATTTCTTTGAAGTTTACCGTTTTCCCTGAACTATCTACCAAATTCCATTGAAAGTCGCTTACAGTTACTCTTTCGGCTAGCTCAATACTATCTGGACTAAAGAATAACATCTTTGCTTGATTCAGTTTTACTTTCACAAATGTACCAACTGGCGTAAAGATGATCAATGCAATAACAACGACAAAAATAATATTACTCCAATGTTTTCTGGTGAGTTTCATAGGTGTTATTCTTTTTTAATAATTTCAATCCGTTCATTCCATGATCTCCCTCTTGTATTTGGCATACTAGTCTTAGGACTAGTTTCTCCGAAACCTACTGCATTTAAACGACTAGGGTTAATTCCTCTTTTTACAAGCGCTTTCTTAATGATTATCGCTCTTTTTTGAGTTTTAATTAAATTATCGCTATCCTTACCTATCATTCCTGAATGCGATTCAATATTGTAAGTATAACTAGTAGTCTTTAAGATATTTGCAATTGTATCTAAAACATCAACGGATTCTTTTTTCAATTCAAGTGATATAGAACTTTTAAATTTCAATTGTTCAGCAAGTGCATCTATTTTTTCGGAATGATCTTGCGAAAAGACCTTTCCCACAAAAAAGAAACAACTTAGCATTATAATAAACTTTAAACTTTTCATTACTAAAAAAATTATAGTCATGAAAGATACAAATTAGTCGTAAGTATTGATGAAAATTTCTCGGTAGAATGTTTTCAAAAAGAATTTGCAAACCTAGAAAGAGATTCGTTTTCAGAGTACTTCTCGATACAAATTTTCTTCATTCTATTCCGAAAAACTACGCGAAGTGACGTTCAGAAATGCTAAATTATATATGTTAAATTTTAAATGTTTTTTAAGAAGACACCGAAGCGACCCACATTTCGACTCTGCTCAATGTTCGTATATTTCAAAAAAAGCGCCTGCACTGAACTTGTCGAAGTGAAGCGATCAAAAAAAGAAACACGCTATCAAAATTGATAACGTGTTTCACATCTAACGATAATAATCATAAAGATTATCGCACTATTGTTCCCGTTGGGAACGATGAAGCGTTTAGGTTAAGATCATGTGTTGCTGGCGCAGTATCGTTTCCTGCTGTTCCTACTAGGGGCTTTAATAGGAATGGCGCAGGACTGTTGTCTGGGCTAGGTTCTACAGAGATTACTACGGTACGTCCGCGTACATCTAGTGGAAATGTAAAACCATCTGGCGCATTGAGGAAAAAGTCTTCTCCTGGAATTGGAGGTCCGGCATTGTTTTCTGCTCCGCTGAATCCATTAGACTCATCGGCAGTTCCAAATGTTGTAAAAGTTCCTGTTGTTATAGGTCCTGTTCCGTCTACTACAACCCAACCTTCATATTTCCATCCATCTGCTAAAGGTGGTAAATTTAAACTTGCTGTTGGTGGCATCCCTGGGTTACCAAACCAAACACCATATTGATCGTTTCCATTATTTCCTGCTCCTGGCATTTCATCTGTTGGAGTTCTTAAAAAGAAAGCTCCTGAAGCTGCATCAAAGTTTCCGCTACTTGTAACTGGACCTAATCCTACGGCTGCTGTATTTCCTGAGAAATCTCCAGCTAATAATTTTGTTGGTGCTGGTGCAGGATCTGGATCAACCGCTGGTTCAATAGAAAGCACAAATGTTGTTGCTGCAGCTAATTGATCTGAGTTTATTGCAAAAGAGGTTCTCGATAAAGTTCCTGAATCATTTACAGTAAATGTTCCTGTTGAAACTGGGTTCCCATTTACAATAATCCAACCTTCATATACGAAGTCACTTCCAAGATTTTCTAATCCATTAAGATTTACATTTAAGTTTGATAACGCAACTGCGGCATCATCGTCGTTACTACATGAGACAGCGAAGAATCCTAACGCTAGTCCCAAAAACATTTTTTTTATCATTGCGAGTTTTTTTTATGATTATAACACAAATATATTGTGGCAAAATCACTTAAAATGTTAGCTAGCTAACACTTCTAACTAAAACTTACTTTTTCTGTTAAATAACGACTGTTTTTTAACATTTAAAAAAGCTATTTATTTAATTTTCAATTATTTAAAAATCAATAAATTAACATATTTTAATTAAACAAAAAATGCAATACAAAAAAAGAACCCGAAACTGCCATGCTGTCATGCCGGTTTTGGGTTCTTTTTGGACTGAAAAACAGCCTGTTTTGATGTTTTTAAATATAGTACTTTTTACTGTAATCTACAAAGTGTAATACATGTAATAATAACAATAATTTCTTTAAATCTGGATTCCATTCTACAGTCGAATTAGTTCAACTTATACTTATAAACACACCTCAGGTAAGACTTTTTACAATTAAATTTCACTAAGAAATCGAATTTCTTTTCGGTTAAAATCAATGATATTTGCCTCTTTCAATTCGTTCATAATGATGTTTAATGTAGGGCGCGAAGTTCCTATTAAACTAGCAATATCTTTTTGTGTGTACGGATGCTTCACTACATTATTTCCCGTTTTTTTACACTCGTATCCATACTCTTCACACAACTCTTTCAGGAATTCTAACAAGCGTGTTTTGGTATCTTTGAACAATAATAATTGCAATCGACGTTCAAGTTTTTTGATCCGAAAACCGATGAACTTATATATTTTTAAAGTAAAGGTTTGATTCTCTCTCATTAAGTCATGTACCGTATCAACAGCAATTGGACAGATAGAAGTTAAGTTGTCAACTGACTGCGCAAATTCATTTCTTTTTTCTTCTCCCAAAATGGCTTTTTCTCCAAACAAATCACCTTTCGATAAAATTGATTTTACCACTTCTTCTCCATCTGCTGTATAGTAACCAATTTTTACTTTTCCTTGATTTATTAAGTACACTTTGTTAGCAGAGTCTTCTTCAAAATAAATATAGTCTTGCTTTTTGTAGGCATCAAATTCATGACACTCTTTATACTGCTCGATTTTGTGTGGACATAAGATGTTGAATAGATTTACATCTTTAAAATACCAAAGAGAATTCATATTGGGTGTATTACTTTTTTTAGGCTTTATCGAGGTTATAATTTTAAAAGTCGATAAAAAAAGTAATAACTTACAATTGAACAAAAAAAACTCCAGTAAGTTACTGGAGTTTTATAATTTATATGTAAAAGCGCTTTTAGATATGTAACGCTCTGTCTTCTGTAGCTGCTAAGGCTGCTTCTTTGATTGCTTCTGCAAATGTTGGATGTGCATGCGACATACGCGCTATATCTTCCGCAGATGCTCTGTATTCCATTGCTACAACAGCTTCCGCTATTAAATCGGCTGCTCTTGCTCCAATCATGTGAACTCCTAAGATTTCATCTGTAGTTGCATCAGCTAAGATTTTGATGAAACCATCAATATCCATACTTGCTCTACTTCTACCTAAAGCACGCATTGGAAACTGTCCTGTTTTGTAAGCAACTCCTGCGTCTTTTAATTCTTGCTCTGTTTTTCCAACAGCTGCAACTTCTGGCCACGTGTATACAACACCTGGAATTAGATTGTAATCGATATGTGGTTTTTGTCCCGCAATAATTTCAGCGACCAAAGTACCTTCTTCAGATGCTTTGTGTGCTAACATTGCTCCTTTTACTACATCACCAATAGCATAGATGTTTGAAACATTTGTTTGCAAATGTCCGTTTACTTCTACTCTACCGCGATCATCCAATTTTACGCCAGCAGCTTCTGTGTTCAATCCGTCTGTATATGGACGACGACCAACAGATACCAAACAGTAATCTCCTCGGAACTCTACTTCAACTCCTTTTTTGTTATCAGCTTTTACAACAACCTCATTACCAACACGTTCTACAGATTTTACACCATGTGATGTGTTGATTTTGAATTTTTGCTTTTTTAATACTTTAGTCAATTCCTTAGAAAGTCCAGCGTCCATTCCGCCAATAATTCTATCAGCATATTCAAGTACAGTAACTTCTGAACCTAAACGCTTGTATACTTGTCCTAATTCCAAACCAATAACGCCGCCACCAATTACTAATAAGTGTTTTGGTATTTCTTTGAGCTTTAATGCTTCTGTTGACGTAATGATTCGTTCTTTATCTAAAGTGATAAATGGTAAAGTTGATGGTTTACTTCCAGTTGCGATGATGATATTCTTCGCTTCTATTTCTTCAGTAGTTCCATCATTTTTAGCGATGTTTACGTGTGTAGCATCTTTAAAACTACCCAAACCTACGTAAACGTCGATTTTATTCTTTTTCATCAAGAAATCAATTCCTCCTGTTGTTTGATCGACTACTGCTTGCTTGCGCGCGATCATTTTTTCAAGATTCACTTTTACATCTCCTGAAATTTCGATTCCGTGTGTATCAAAATGTTTGATTGCTTCTTCGTAATGATGCGAAGAGTCTAACAAAGCTTTTGACGGAATACAACCTACATTTAAGCAGGTTCCACCAAGTGTGTTATATTTTTCAATGATTGCAGTTTTCATGCCTAGTTGTGCGCAACGAATGGCAGCAACATATCCACCAGGACCAGAGCCAATTACGGCTACATCGTATGAATTCATATTCTTGTTTTTTGAACTTTTTTATTTGTCAATACCACAAAAGTACAACTATTTTAGGGTTGTGCAATGCTTTGTTGTTAGATTGTTAGACTCATGTTGTTCTTAGATATTTAGACTCGCTTTGCTTTAGAGCGCTACGCTTTTAGACTGCTTACTTTTTAGACTGTTAGATGGTGTTATTTTTAGATTTTTAGACTTGCTTCACTTTGGTTTTAGCTTCTTCTTTCAAAAGTGTTTTGTTATAGAAAATACAATTAAAGATCATAATCAGT
The DNA here is from genome assembly GCF_050633145.1 of Kordia sp. Taxonomy (GTDB): domain Bacteria; phylum Bacteroidota; class Bacteroidia; order Flavobacteriales; family Flavobacteriaceae; genus Kordia. Next base: position 44,493 of record NZ_JBOEFY010000040.1, read on the forward strand.
AGAAAAATATTTTAGATAAAAAAGGTTCTTTCTATTTTATTACATTTTTGTTTGATTAAATGTTCAAGCAAAATAAGCTAAAAACTTATAAAAAAATCTCAGACAAGACAGTTGTCTTACCTGAGATTTAATCTATTTAAAACTGTAACGTTTTTTAGGAGGTATTAAATGAAGAAATAAAAGTTCATAAACTTACCTTTTTGCATTCGGAGCTGTAAAACCTCCTTTGCTTGTATTTCCATTTGTTCCCACTGAATTGTTTCCTCGAACTGCAAGTATTCCAGCTACGTGTGGAGATGCCATAGAAGTTCCTGAAATTCTGTTGTACTGACCGTTTAACCAAGTTGACCATACATCTGTACCTGGCGCCCATCTATCTACAGATGCGCCAAAACATGAAGTACCATTTGGAGTGATATTACGAGTTAAGTTTCCAACCATCCAAGTACGACTTGTTTGCAAACGTTGTGGAGAGTAATACAAGGTGTTATCATTACTATTTCCAGCTGCTATAGCTCCATAAATTTTATCGTCTAGTCTTGTAAACGCATTGTCAATTGCATTGCTAGTACGTCTAAAACGGTAACCAACAGAGTAATTAAATACATCTCCTGCTATAGAATTGTTATACGTATAATCTACTCCAGCAATAATTCCTGCATCAGAACCACTTGATTGTGGTCCTCCAAGAACTTTAACCGCTACTAATGTTGACCCATAAGCTACACCTATAACACCAGATCCATTTGCTTTAGCACCAATTGTTCCAGCTACGTGTGTACCATGACCATCTCTATCAATCCAGTTTTCTCCAGGAAAGAAACTTGCTGATAGTCCAGTATCGATAGTCAAGTCTGGGTGTTGATCAATTCCTGAATCAATTACAAATACATATCTGTTCGTACCAGCATTGTTATCTCTACCTGTGTAATCTACACCCCAAGGCAAGAAATCACCGCTTGGTAAGAAAGAATCAGCTTTATTGATTACTTCATTTTGCATTGGCAACTTTACTCCTGCAGGATTTTTTGGTTTAGGAAAATCAGCAATAACTTTACGGTTAGGCTCAATAAAATCAATAGTTTTGTCTCTTAATAAGACTTCTACATCGCCAACAGATAGGTTTTTAGCATGAAAACCTTGAATTGCACCTGTGTATACAAATCCTAGGCTTTTTTCACCTCTACCAATTAATTTCAATGTAGCTAATGATCTTTCTTTGTAGTAATTTTGAACTTTTTTCAATTCTGGAGTTAATCCTCTTCTCGTAGCAGCATAATTCATCTTACTAGTTGTCGCATCTTTTTTGTACACTATGATGTATTCACCTGGTATAACTTCCGCTTGGTCTAGCTTTTTTTCAAGCAGATCAGATTTCCCTTCTATCAAGTCATCAGTTGTTGTAACACTATCCGTTGAACAAGATGTAATAAATACTAATAGTAATACATAGAGTAATTTGAAATTGTTTTTCATGTTATTTAATTTATTGGTTATGCACAATATTATCTATATATTTTTAATGCCAAAGAAAAGTTCTACTTACTCTTTTTATGGTTTTTTTATTTTTTTTACAAAAAAAATATTGATACATTAAAGAACATTGTTAAAAAAAGCAGCTTCAATAAGGGTAAAGTTACGTAAATGCAACTAAGTTGCATTTTTTGTTAGAAATACTACATATTGTATAAAATATCATAAATTTATCATATGTCGACTTACTTGACACGTATTGTTTTTAGGTTTTTAGATTCGAGTTACTCTTAAAATGCTTCACTTCGATAAGCTTAGTGCTAACACTTTTAGATTATTCTATAAAGATTCCCGCAACCTTGAGTACTTCGTTTTGCACTTCTAGATTTAGAATTATTTTTTTGTCTTCCAATATTAAAATCAACTCATCACCTTCTATCCTTACTTCGGTTAGTTTTTTGTTTTTTACTTTTTCGTGAATTTTACCAAACATTTCTAAGTGTTTTTCCATAGAAATCATTTCTACAAAATGATCCATGGTATGTGTTTGTATAAATTTTGTCCAAGCAGTTTTATCTTTTTTCTGAATAGTACGTGTAAAAGTCTTCACCAATTGTTCCAATTCTACTTCGTCAAAATTTGCATCGCTAGCTTTACCTAAGTCCGTATTTGGCTTGTAATCTTTTCGAAGTATGATTCCTGCAATTTCCATATTGATTCGATCATAATCGCCAGAAATAGCATTGTTTACAGAGAAAATGACAATATCTTCTGAGAGATATCTCCAAAAATCAGCAAAGAATATTCCGTTACTTCCATTATGTGCTATTAACTCCGTGTTACGAGGTGTTGGAAAAATTGCCCATCCATATCCGTAATAAGAACCTGCATCTTCTCCTTCTTCAATATGTTTTGTGTAATATTTTTGTTTTGCTTTTGCGCTTAGTATTTTTGTTCCCGCCAAGGCTTTATGCCATTTGTACATATCTTCTACTGTAGATAATACGCCGCCGTTTCCTTTTAAATGCCATGAAGGTCCGTTTGCATCCCATTTTTCATTAGGCTTCCCAAAAATCTTTGTTTTACCATATCCAACAGCAACTTCTTTTTGATTGTAGTTAGGTCGTTCATAACCTGTTTGAAACATGTTGGCAGGTTTCCATAGGTTTTTATACAGGTATGCTTCATACGTTTCCCCAGAAACTTTTTCGATAATCATAGCCAATAATGTATATCCAACGTTTGAATATTTATAAGATGTTCCAACATTGAAAGCTAGTTTTTCTTGAAATGTTGTATGTACAAAATCAGCCTTTGTAATGTGCTCATAATCATCTCCAATTGCAGACGATAAACCAGATGAATGCGTCAATAAATGATGTATTGTAATCAATTCCTTGTCTTTAGGGACGTTTTTAAAGTATGTAGCTATTTTATCATCAACTGATAATTTCCCTTGCATTTCTAACTTTAAGATTCCTGCTGCTGTGAATTGTTTCGTGATAGAACCAATATCAAAAACGGTTTGTTTTGTGTTTTTAATACCTTTTTCTCTATCAGCCAATCCATAGCCTTCCGAAATTAACTTTTTACCTTTGTACGCTACCAAAACACTGCCCGAAAATCCTTTTTTCCCTAGCGTGTTAAAATACGTTTCAATTTTTTTCTTTACTTCATTAGGCGTTACATTTTGCCCTTTGCAATGCATGTAACACATGAATACACACATTAATACGACTACTTTTTTCATACTGTTCGTTTTTTTAGATTCTATTCGAAAGTACTTGTTCGCCCTAAAGTGCACAATAAAATGGTATGATAGCACTTTTTCATGGTATTTTAACTCAGTTTTGTGTACTTATACCATTTCAAAGCACGTTTGTCACATATTGCAATTTCAAGAAAGGCATCTCCTTTTTTAAACTTATTTTTGAATATGAAAAAAATCATATCTATAGGATTAAATATAATATTCTGGGTTATTTGCTCATGTGTCATTTTTATGATTTTTAGCCCCGTGAATCGTGAAATTGAAATTGAAAATGGTGTTGAAACTGTAAAAATTCATTATGATGCAATGTCAATTTGTGGTAGCGCAATTGGTTTGATTATCAAAATGATTTTGTATTATTTTAATATCTTGTTTTTGTCGAAATTTATAGACCGTAAAGCTTTTGGGAAATATATCACCTTTCTTATAATAAGTATATTGATTGCTTTTTCATTAGATTATTTAAAATCTGGAATTATCTACGGTTTCAATTTCTATAGGTTTGAGACATTCTTGGTAGATGTGTGGTTGTATATCTTTTTTGTGGGAACTTCTTTTGTGCATTTAATGATTTTACGATGGCAGAAAGAAGAAGCTTTGAAACAACGTTTGAAAGAAGATAGATTGGCTGCTGAGTTGAAACTTTTAAAATCGCAGATTAATCCTCATTTTTTATTCAATGCATTAAATAATATGTTGTCTATTGCTGAAAAGCATCAACAAACTGAGGTTTCAAGCAGTATAGCACAATTGTCTGAGATGCTTCGCTTTTTATTATATTCTACAAGAGATGATCTTATTCCTGTTGAAAAAGAAGTGCATTTTATAGAGAATTATATCGAACTTAATCGATTGCGATTTGATTCAACAGATCCTATAGACATACATTTTACAGTTGATCCAGCTGTTTTAGATAAAACCATTGCGCCTACTATTTTTATTCCGTTGGTTGAAAATGCTTTTAAACATGGAATTTCCATATATGAACCTTCTTTTATTCACATTTCTTTAGAGATGAAAGCTTCCGAATTGATTTTTGAATGTCGCAATTCAATAGTCTCGAAATCTAAAAGTGATGCATTTTCTAAAGAAGATTCTGGTGTCGGATTGCAAAATGTAAAAAGAAGATTGGCTATTTTGTATCCAGACAAGCATTCATTTACAATTACAGAAGAAGAACAAACTTATAAAGTGACCCTAAAACTAAACACATGATTCTAAAAGCTATTATTGTTGACGATGAACCAAAAGCTATAGAATTGTTAGAAAACTATTGCAATAGAATTCCTAATATTGAATGCATGCAAACGTTTCGAAACCCTGTAAAAGCATTGATTTATATAGAGAAACAAAAACCTGACGTTGTTTTTTTAGATATCAATATGCCCAATTTATCAGGAATACAAGCTGCTAAGATTATTCCGAAACCAACGCGTATTATTTTTACGACTGCTTATGCTGAATATGCTGTGGAAAGTTACGAACTAAATGCTAGTGATTATTTACTGAAGCCGATCACATTTCAACGCTTTATAAAAGCTATAGATAAGTTACAACTTTCTTCTAGTGTAAAAGAAACAAAGGTTTCAGAACAAATTATAATAAAAAGCGGGTATCAAACATTTCAGGTTGCTACAGAAACGATTTTGTATTTGGAAAAGGAAGGAAATTACATGACCTATCATACAACTACAAAGAAGATTTTAGCCAGAGAAAGTGTTTCAGAAGCATTGACAAAATTACCTTCTAACTTTATTCAAGTTCATAAGTCATACATCATACAATTGGAACATATTGAAGTATTCGATCAAAATCATTTGATTATTAATTCTGTAAAAATTCCTGTCAGCAAAAGCTATAAAGCAAGTTTAAAAGATAGATTGAAGTAATGTACACAAGCAATACAACGAATAAGAATTCTGTAAACTTATACGTTTAGGTTTTCTTTTCTTTAATTTCTTGTTGAATTTGCTTGGATGTTTTTCGAGAACCATCATGACTCCAACCTGGTGCATAGAAAATGTACTTTAATCGCTGTCGCCAATTAATATTAGGCTGCTTCACATCGTTCCAAATAGATTTCCATTCATGAAAAACGATGTTTACAGGTCCTTTATCTTCCAATTTTGATGTCAAGCCATATTTAATGGGTTCATAATTGTCTTCTTCTTTTTGAAAGGTTCCGAAGATACGATCCCAAATAATGAAAAACATCCCCATATTTTTGTCTAAATATTTTCCATTGGACGCATGATGTACTCTATGATGCGATGGTGTGACTAAAATCCACTCTAAAACGCCCATTTTCTTAACAGATTCCGTATGTACTAAAGTTCCATAAATTTGCAAAATGGCATACGCTGCCATAATATGAAGTGGATGAAACCCAAAGAATGCTAACGGGCAAAAAAACAGAAATCTGTACAATGGTTGAAACACCGAAGCTCTAAATCCTGTAGAAATATTGAAGTATTCTGAATTGTGATGCGTAACATGTACTGCCCAAAAAAAGCGGCTGTAATGATCTACATAATGCTGTACATAATACGCGAAATCTTGCAAAATAAATACACCGATCCAATACCAGAGCGTGAATTCTAAATCAAATACACGGTAATAGTAAAAGAAAAGCATGATAGCAAAAGAAACACCTTTCATCAATAAATCTAGCCCAAAGTTAAATAAGCCTATGTATATATTGGTTGCAGTATCTCCTACTGTATATAATTTTCGCTTTACATAATAAGAATATATCATTTCTCCTATAATAGCTGCAGCGTGTATAGGAGCGCTCAGCATGTATAAATATTCTTGCGATAAATAATTCTCCATGTATTCTTAAAAAAAATAAAAATAAGAAATCTCCGTATTATATAGAAATTGCTGTTGTATGTTTTACTTCTCCAATAACAAATATGCTGTGTGTATTTCCAATATTAGGTATTGCTGTTAGTTTTGTTACCATAAAGTCACGATATGCCTCCATGTCTTTCACGAAAATTTTTAAAATATAATCGTAATCACCACTTACATGATAGCATTCTAAAACTTCTTCTAATTTGATAATTTCCCGTTCAAACTTCATTACAAATTCTTTTGAATGCTGAGTTAAACGTACATGGCAATGTGCCACAAAACTTTTCTCTATGGGTTTTTTATCTACTAAAGCTACATACTTTTTAATCACACCTTCTTTTTCCAACTTTTTAATTCGCTCATACACAGCAGTTACAGAAAGATTCAATTTACCCGAAAGTTCTTTGTTGGTTTGTTTACTGTCATTTTGTAGTAAAGTAAGTAAGGTTTTATCTGTTTGGTCTAGTTTCAACATGTAAAAAAATCTATAATTAGTATTTAAAAAAAGAAGTTTTAGTTATTTATTCATTCAATAATTAAATATATAGTTTTATTTTCTATTATTTTAACTAATACTTGTTTTTTATTCTTAATACTATCAATTTTGATGCTTATTAAAAAGATACAACTATGAAATTTAATCCAGCGAATAACATTCAAGATCTACAGTATTTTGGTGAATTTGGAGGTGTAAATCCTTCAATATCTGATTCTTCAACCTATACATTTCTTTCTGCAAAGACCATGTTTGACACCTTTGAAGGGAATGCAGATGGTTGTTATTTGTATTCGAGGCATACCTCACCAAGTAATTTGTATTTAGGTGAAGCTTTGGCAGCGATGGAAGGTACCGAAACAGCAAATGTTTCTGCTTCCGGAATGGGCGCTATTACACCTGTATTATTACAATTATGCAAAAGTGGCGATCATATTATATCTAGCAGAACGATTTATGGCGGAACGTATGCTTTTTTGAAAAACTTTACACCGCGATTCAATATTGAAACTTCTTTTGTAGATATTACTAAATTGGAATTGGTAGAAGCTGCCATTACGCCAACTACGAAAGTTTTGTATTGTGAAGCTGTGAGCAACCCTTTGTTGGAAGTCGCAAATATTACAGCACTTGCCGAATTAGCTAATAAGTACAATTTACAATTGGTTGTTGACAATACGTTTTCTCCATTATCAATCTCTCCTGCAAAATTAGGAGCCGATATTGTAATTCATAGTTTAACAAAATTCATTAATGGCGCAAGCGATACTGTTGGTGGTGTTGTATGTGCTTCACAGGCATTTATTGACCAATTGCGAAATGTAAATGATGGTGCTAGTATGTTATTAGGTTCCACAATGGATAGTTTGCGTGCGGCTTCTGTATTGAAAAATTTACGAACGCTTCATATTCGTATGAAACAACATAGTTATAATGCTATGTATTTGGCTAAAATGTTTGAAGCAGATGGCTTAAAAACAGTCTATCCAGGATTAACATCGCATCCATCACACGAAATCTTTAAAAACATGATGAATGCTGAATATGGTTTTGGAGGAATGTTAACTATTGATGTTGGAAGTATTGATAAAGCCAATGATTTAATGGAGTTAATGCAACAAAAAAATTTAGGATACCTAGCAGTGAGTTTAGGTTTTTATAAAACATTATTTAGTGCGCCAGGCACTTCAACTTCCTCTGAAATTCCAGAAGAAGAACAAGCAGCAATGGGCTTAACAGATGGCTTGATTCGTTTTTCTGTCGGATTGGATAATGATATTCAACGAACCTATACAATTATGCGAGCATGTATGGAAGAGCTGAATATCTTGGAGTCTGCTATGGCATAATTTGCAAAGTTTAGTTTACGGTAAAAAGGGAGCATCAAAAATGGTGTTCCTTTTTTTGTTTTTTTAAGTCTTATTTATGATTTCCATGAAAGATTTGGTATAAAAAATGTTCTTATAGAAACAAATCAAAATCGAATATGAATTATAGATTAGGCTACCTATCAACCTATAATTCCCTGCATTTGTCAAAGTACTGAAACTACAGGTTCATTAACAGTATTTCTGCTAAAATCGATACTCATATTACGTTCTTTGAGCATTATTAACTTTAAAAAAAATTATTATGATTTACGATGTTTTAAATCCGGGATTCGGCCTAAACCCAATTACTGCTAATGGTTCAACCGATGATAAAACCAACTTTCAATTAATTATTAATCATGCGAATTCTCAAGGCGGTGGAGAAATTATTCTCCCTGGCAACAGAACTATCATAATATCTTCACAATTAACAATCTATAGCAATTTAACATTCAGGTCTTCACATGGAAAAACTGTTATCAAAGCACTTGCTAATGGAGTATATTCTTTTATGAATTTTGCAACTGAATCAACTACATATTCAGTAACAATTGATGGTATTGAATTTGATGGTGGCGGCTTCAACACAACTCATGGACTCATCTTTTTATCTGGTGCAAATGTAAAAGTTATCAATTGCAATTTCAAAAATTTCAATCTAGGTCACCAAGCTATCATGTTTAAATTTTCAATAAATAATGTGACTATTAAGAATTGCACATTTGATAATTTAAATAGCGGAATATTTTTTCATCAAAGAAATCAAAATTTAAGAATTGAAGATAATCATTTCAATAACCTAAATGGACATGCAATTCATTTACAAGGTTCACAAACGGCTGCACATTATTGTAGTGATGTAATTATACGAGGAAACCATATCGTAATTAGTCCACAGCCGCCTAACGAACCTGGTATACATGGTATTTATATGACCTGTGCCGATACAGATTTTGATGGCACTTCTGCTCATCATGAAAATATTGTAGTAGCAGATAATATTGTAATTGGTCCAAGCTTAAGCTTTCCTGCAAAGGATTCAACTGTACAAGGTGGCGCTGCCGATTTAATTAGTTTGAAAGATATTATTCGATTAAAATGTTACGGAAATACAGCTCGAAATGGCGGTGACTTAGGGTATGCAATTGAGCGTTGCCATTACGGAGTTGTTTCAAACAATACCGCAGATCAAAACAACAGATGTGGAATTTCTATTTTTGGTTCTTCTCATATTTCAGTTACAGGAAATGTATGCGGAAATAATGAGCAAGATTATGATGGCGAGAACGGAAATCCACCATACGGAGGAATTCGTGTTGAATTTGATAGTGTACATGTTATTTTAAGCGGAAACCATCTTTATGGACAAGGAGTTGGCGTTGGCACTCAAAAATATGGAATTGTAGTAAAAGAAAATTCAATTCCTGCCTCTGCTTCAACAAATCCTATTAGAGCTCCATTCAATATAAAAATAGGTGTAAATCATTATTCAGGAAATTCATTAGGAGATATTTACAACGAGGTTACAAGTACCATCATTCAAGATGCGAGTGCTAGTGTTGCTCCATAAAATATATAAAATCATAGTAAAAAAGGAACATCGAAAGGTGTTCTTTTTTTGTTTTTTTAACTCACTAATAACTACAACAGTAAAAGAAATAACCTAAGTATTAGTACCCGATTATAGGTAATTTATCACTCTTTACGGATTCCCGTAATTTTTGCTGCTCGTTTTTAATTATTATTAACCCCTAATAGAATTAATACTAGAATATAGTGTATGCGTAAAAATGTTTACATATTACGAGAACGAAAATCAAACGGAGAATTACATCTTTTTGTAGCAAGTCCAACCGAAGAAAACGAATGCCGTGCACAGCAAAAATCGGTTTGTGGGCAAATGGATATTGAAGAAGATTCACTCACAGTTTTTTCTTGTCAACCAGAAGAACGCGCACGCACACAATGCGCAAAAATTGGACGTAATGTTTGTACAACCTGCGTGAGTCATTTGTACATGGACAAAGTTTAATAACGTACAGAAAATAACTTTTGTTTGGTGATTTTCAGATTTTGTTCTGATCTCAGATATTTCTGCATGCCATTTTTTGGATAGTAGATGCTTTATAAATCATCCTACATATTAACTTTAATTACATGAATGATACTACTCTTTACACGTTGAAAGAAAATAGTAATGAGCAATTACATCTGTTCAAATCGAAAAAAGATTCTTCTGGCGAATGTTTTACCATTACAAAATCGATTTGTAATAAAATGAGATACAATGAAGCTATTAAGACTCATTTTGCTTGTCAATCAAAAACGATTGCTAAACTAAAATGTATCGAAATTAGAAGAGTATTATGCGACACCTGTAAACGTCATATAAATACAGAGCATTAGTAGCTGCGTATTTTAAGAGAATTCACAACAAAAAAAGCGTTGAACTAATATACTATTTCCCTTTAATACGTTCCCAAAAAATAGCTAACACATCCGAAATACTTGTGTTCTTTTCAAATTCTGGTCTCGATCGCTTCATATTGAGTCGATCACCATCTTTAAAAAGTGTAAACGAAAACACTGCCGATTTTCCATTTCCGGTATCAACCGATGGATAACGCAAATCGCTATAGGTAAACGTTCCATCATCATTCTTCTTAATATTGTAGTAATAATTACTAAACCATGCCAAATTTGCTAAATCCGAATTTGTTATTGGCAATACATCATGATTTTTAGGAATCGTTTTCCAATCCGTAAACACATCTTTCGTATCAAATAAAGAATAATAGGCAACGTGATAATCCGTTTCCGTCTCTGCAATTCCATACCATAAAATATTATTCAAAATACTCGCTTCCGTATTATATCGCTGATAAGATATTCCTTGTTCTGTCATCGATTTTTCAAAGACTGAATTGATATAGAATTTGTTTCCAATCGTGAATAACATATACACAGAGCTGATTCCAACTCCCAACTTTAACCAAAATTTTCGTTTCGGATTGCGACGTTTATAAAACATCAGTACAATCAAACAGATTAAAAAAGGTAGTGTATACGCAGGATCGGCTACAGATATATTACTAAAAGCGACTCTGTAATTGCTAAACGGTAAAAACAATTGCGTTCCGTATCCTGTAAAGCAATCTAAAAGTGGATGTGTAAAAATGGACAAGAAAAACAACCAAGTCCACTCTTTTTGAGTAGTAGTACCGCGACGTTTGCCTTTATCGTATAATTTATAGACCAACCAACCGAATAAAAAAGCGCCTAAGATTGCAAAAAGTATGGAATGCATAAATCCTCTATGAAATAGCATAGCATCAATTTTATTTCCATACAACCAACCACCAATAAAAACATCTAAATCGGGAATTGTTCCACCAATAGCTCCAAACAACAACGCCTTATTGCCTATTTTTTTTCCCATTGCAGCTTCTCCACAGGCAGCTCCAAGTACAATTTGCGTCAATGAATCCATAAATTAGCTTTAATTATAAGTTTGCAAAGGTACACAACCAAAATGATTTGCATACTTGTTTACAAAATCGTAACATTACGCTAAGAAAACAATCCTACAATTATGCAAGAAGAAAACAACATTTCTGAGTTTAAGGCAAATGACCAAACTATAATTAAGAATAAAGAGCTAAACATTTGGGAAGCACTTGTTCCTGTAGTTATCTTAATGGGATTACTAGCGTATAACATCTTTTTTACAGAAGATCAAGAATGGTTTGGAGGATATACAAATCAAATTATTTTATTAATCGGTGGTGGAGTTGCAATGATTGGAGGCTTTTTAAATAAAGTTTCTATCGGATTGATGTTGAAAGAAATTTGGGAAAACTTACGAAGTGTATTTGTTCCAATAATGATTTTGTTTCTGGTAGGTGCGTTAGCAGGAACTTGGCTTATTAGCGGAATTATTCCTGCAATGGTTTATTATGGTCTGCAAGTATTAAGTCCCGAAATATTTTTACCTGCTTCTGTTATCATTGCAGCTATTATATCGATTGCAACAGGAAGTAGCTGGACAACTTCTGCAACAGTAGGTATTGCCTTGATTGGAATTGGTAGTACTTTAGGAATTCCTTCTGGTATGATTGCTGGAGCCGTTATTTCTGGAGCCTATTTTGGAGATAAAATGTCTCCACTAAGTGATACTACAAACTTAGCGCCAGCAATGGCTGGGACAGATTTGTTTACGCATATTCGTTATATGGCACTAACTACCGTTCCTACGATTATTATTACATTGATTGTTTTTGCAATATTAAGTACAACTATTGAAACAAATGGAGAAGCAGACACTACATTTATACTTGATACTATAAATAATAATTTTAATATTACGCCTTGGTTATTTATTGTCCCATTGGCTGTAATTGCTTTAATATTATTAAAAATAAAGCCGTTAATCGCTTTAGGAACTGGTGTTGCACTTGCTGCCGTTTTTGCGTTGATTTTTCAACAAGATGTAATGAATAAACTTTCATCTTCTAAAACTGAAGTGATTACAAATGCTGTTTTAACAGATACAAGTATTGAAATTCCAAACGAGAACTATGTAGCTACATTTAGTGAAGCAGAACTCGCTACCATTAAAGAAAATAAGGATTTAAAAAATATATTTACAGATGATGATGTAAAAGAAATTTACGCTAAAAAAGATTTAGAAGCTGTCTTTGCTAGTCATTCATTATCAAAAGAAGCTCTAGCGTCAAAAGCAGATAATTTAGAAAAACTCATTACTATTAAAAGATTGAAAAAATTATTTGGTTCTGGAGGAATGAATGGAATGCTATGGACTATTTACTTAATTGTATGTGCCATGGTTTTTGGTGGTGTCATGGATGCCATTGGAGCATTGTCTAGAATTACACAAGCGTTATTGAAAATGGCTACAAGCATGTTTGGCTTATTTGCGAGTACCGTAGCAAGTTGTTTAGGGTTGAATGTAATTGCTTCCGATCAATATTTAGCATTAGTTATTCCAGGTAAGATGTTTAAAAAAGCTTATGAAGATAGAGGTTTAGCTCCTGAAAACTTAAGTAGAACACTGGAAGACTCTGGAACCGTTACGTCCGTTCTAATCCCTTGGAATACTTGTGGAGCGTATCAATCTGGTGTATTAGGTGTTGGAGTTGGAGAGTATTTTATGTACGCAATCTTTAACTGGCTGAGTCCGTTTACAACACTACTATTTGCTGCTTTTAAAATTAAAATTAGACAACTAAAAGAAAAAACTGCATAGAAAATACTATCATATAAAAAAAAGCCTCAATCGAGGCTTTTTTTAGTTTATAACAATCGATGTCTTCGTGCTTTCTCAACAGCTTCTATTTTGTTGTGCACTTGCAACTTTCTGTAGATATTTTCAATATGTTTCCGAATGGTGGAAGGTGAAACAAATAACTTTTCAGCAATTAATTGATAGCCAAAACCTTTGCTCAGTTGTTCTAATACTTCTTTTTCTCGCTTGCTAAGCTTTATGTCTTCGTTTTCGACGTATTGCGGAATTGCTGCTGTTTGCAATATTTTTAATGTTTTCATAGCAATACTTGGTGTCATGGTTGCGCCGCCTTTCATTACATCCAAAATTCCTTTGTGCAATTCGTCTGCTGTAGCTTCTTTCAATAAATAACCATTTGCGCCCGATTGAATGGATTGTAGAATATTGTCATCGTCATCAAATACAGTAATCATTACGATTTTTATGGTCGGAAAACGTTTCTTTATCACCTTTGTTGCTTCAATACCATTCATATTTGGCATTTTTATATCCATCAGAATCAAATCGATTTCTTGGTTTTTTTCAAGCTTTTCTATCATTTCCTTTCCATCACGGGCACGAAATATATATTGTAAATCTTCCGCAAAGAATGATAGCTTTTCAACTAGAGCATTTGCTAAAAAAGTATTGTCTTCTGCGATGGCTATTTTGTAGTTCATATTCGTTCCGTTAGATGGTTTTTGTAACTGTTTTATCGATTGTCAATTTTACAGTTGTTCCCGTATCTTTCTGAGAAATAACATTCAATTTTCCATATATTTCTTCTGCGCGAAGTTGCATATTTTCTAGTCCGTTTCCTTCTATTTCTTCCGTTGTATCAAATCCATTACCATCATCAACAATAGACAATACATACTGTTCTTCTGTTTCTTTTAAATGAACGGTAATTTCGTTAGCATCTGCATGTTTTATAGCATTATTGATCGCTTCTTGCATGATTCTAAAAATATTAATCCCAACTAGTGACGAAAACGTGGTTGTTTCTGGAACTGCATTTGTGAATTCAATTTCGGCTCCAGTTAATACTTTAGCTTGTCCAATATGATTCATTATGCGCAATTCTAAATCTTCAAAATGGATGGCATCCTTATTCATTGCCCAAATGGTGTCACGCAATTGATTGATCGTATTTCGCGTAAAGAAATTAATGTTTGACAAACGTTCTAAAAAAGCTGGATTTGCGTCTTTCAATCCATATTTTAAATTATCAATAGACGAAATAATAAACGTTAATTGCGAACCAATATTATCATGTAAATCGCGTGAAATTTTTAAGCGTTGTTCATGCAATTTATTTTGTGTTTCTACTTTTATCAACGCATCTTTTAATTCATTCTCTTTTTGTAATTGTTTATTTTTCAGCTGCTGCTGATTGTAAATTAGATAACCCAACGTTAATAAGACCAAAACGCCTGCTATCATTCCGTAAATAGTGGTATTTTTTTGAGAGATACTTGCATTTTTCTCAGCAATCTCAGCACGTTGCACAAGTATTTCTTTCTCCTTTTCCGAAGATTGATACTTTTCAAAAATCTCGTTCGTTGCAATGGTTTCTTTGTTCTTTTGAATGGTATCCTGCAATTTTATCGTCTCTTGATAATAAATAGATGCATTTTCATGATCGCCCAATTCTCTATAGGCATTTGCCATTCTTCGAATCGCTTTGCTTTTAATCATGACTTGAGAATCGTCTAAATTTTCAAGCGCAATTGTATATGCATCAATAGCAGCTTGGTACTTTCCTTGATCATAATACGCAATGCCCAATAATTGAATGTTCTTTGCACGGTGTTTTCGCGCGTTAAAACGTTGATAAATTTCATCTGCTTTCTTCAAATAATACACCGCAGAATCATTTTGTTTTAATTGCTGATACGTCTTCCCTAAACTATTATAACTCGTGGCAAGTCCTTTGACATCATTGCTTTTCTTTTTGGTCACAATCGATTTTTGTGCATAATACACACAGGAATCCAATTGTTTCAATGCTGAAAAGTTCATAACCATGTTCGTATACGAAGCGCCAATTCCGTAAGTATCATTAATTTCTTTGCGAATTGCCAAACCACGCTTTTGATAGGTATTTGCTTCTTTATGTCGTTGCAATTTGGAAAGTAACAAACCTATATTATTCAAACTATTTGCCTGTCCTCTTTGCTGCCCAAGATCTTTGAAAATTTCATACGAACTCAAATAATAATCCATGGCAGTTTCATAGTCTTCTTTTCCCCAATAAATAAGTCCTTTGTTGTTATATATTGAAGCCATTGCATCTTTGTCTGCTTCGTTTTTCGCAATCGTGTATGCTTCATCATACAAATAGAGTGAACTATCTTTTTTGCCAATAATGTCGTAGTAAATTCCTTTTCTAATGAATGAGCGTGTTTTTAAATAACGATCATTGATTGCTTCACTTTTTTGAATTGCTATTTCGGAAAGCTTTCGAGAAATTTCGGGTTTGGAATAAGCATATTTAAAAAACACTTTGTGTAAGTATTGCACACGTGTAGAGTCGTTTTCCATTGCTTGCGCAACTTTGCCAATACTATCAATAATTGCTTGATTGGTTTGCGCAGTTGCTTGTAAAAACAGTAATAGCGTGACTATTTGTACAATTCTTTTGGTGAATTTATTCATTGGTTCATCATTAGTTAGGCAATCGGAAATTAAGGTACAGGCTTTTACGTACAATTCCAAAAAATGATTTTATCTCGTATGTATAAAATCGTATTACAAATATCTGATGATTTTGCTTTTAAAAGAATACGGCAGGTGTCGTATTTTTGAAATCAAATTACATAAAAGTCATAAATTAATTGACTTCAAACCACATATATAATTCACTGTACAATAGCACTTTAAAAAACACCATAAGTACTTCCTATGGGTTGATAAGAAAATCAAATTTTCTTTATATAAATCTATGTACTGCTTAGCTATATTTGCAGCCGTTAATAACACAAATTTTAAACACATAATAATATGGCTATAGTAGGAAAAAAATTCCCAAACTTGAACGTTGATGCAATGAACGAAATGGGAGATACTTTCAAATTAAACATTTTAGACGAAGCAGTAAACAACAAGAAAAAAGTATTGTTATTCTGGTACCCAAAAGATTTTACTTTTGTTTGTCCAACAGAATTGCACGCATTTCAAGCTGCTTTAGGAGAATTTGAAAAAAGAAACACAATTGTAGTTGGCGCTTCTTGTGATACTCCAGAAGTACACTTTGCTTGGTTAAACACAGCAAAAGATAACGGAGGAATTGAAGGTGTAACATATCCTTTATTAGCAGATAGCAACCGTAACTTATCTAGCATCTTAGGTATTTTAGATATTACAAACGAAGTATATGACGAAGAAACTGGAACTGTACAAGTAGAAGGTGACAACGTAACATACAGAGCTACATATTTAATTGACGAAGAAGGAACTGTTTTCCATGAAGGAATCAACCACATGCCTGTAGGTAGAAATGTAAACGAATATATCCGTTTGATAGATGCGTATACACACGTTCAAGAAAAAGGAGAAGTTTGTCCAGCTAACTGGGAAGAAGGAAAAGAAGCTATGAACGCTGACAGAAACGGTGTTGCTGAGTATTTAGCTGCAAACGTATAAACTGTACAAGATGGTTCAAGAATTAAATCAAGATAACTTGCAAGAATTGGTTGCTAACAACGATACTGTTGTGGTACAATATTCTGCTACTTGGTGCGGTAATTGTCGTATTATGAAACCAAAAGTAAAGAAACTAGCGCGTGAGTTAGAAGGAATCACTTTTGTAATTGCTGATGCGGAAAAATTTCCAGAATCAAGACAGTTAGCTACTGTAGACAATTTACCAACATTCGCTACTTTTAAAAATGGAGCGTTTGTAAATCAAGTTCAAACTAACAAATTCGACGTTTTAAAAGAACTCGTTGAAGAAGTTGCTTAATAAAAAACACGTTTTTCAATGAAATTACCTGTAATCAAACACTTAACACAGTTTATTGCCGAAAATGACGAGGATTATGTTATAGAAACTATCGACACTTTGGAAGCACTTACTGAAGTTCCATCTTTAAAAGATGAAGAACTAGATATGATTGGCGAACTTATTTCTAACATGTACGGCGCTATTGAAGTACATAAAATGGAAAAAGAAGGAACACCAAGAAAAGAAGCGTTGAATAGTTTTATGCAACGTGTCATGGGTTCAATTGATAGGTAATACAAAATTGTACTTAACAAAAAAAGTCGTCTATAAAGTAACATTTGTAGACGATTTTTTTATGTATCAATAGTATCACTAGAAGTTTACTTTACCTGAGAGAATAACAAAAAAAGAAGCTACCTTTTTAGATAGCTCCATTACAATGAATTCTTTATTGTAACCTCTGTATTTATAAGGATTATACAAATCACTCAAGATCTGGTTCAGAACCAACTTGTGTACTTATTTCTCCGCCATAAATTATTTGAGGATTTTGAATTTCATGAGTTTTGAATTGTTCTAACATAATAATTTGGTTTTAATATTAATAATTTAAATATACGAATTAAAAACAAAAAAAGAGCTGCCTTTTCAGACAGCTCCTTTGTATACTAATGATGTATATTAACTACACATCAAATCTATCTAAGTTCATTACTTTTGCCCAAGCAGCTACAAAGTCATGTACAAACTTTTCTTTAGCGTCATTACTCGCATATACTTCTGCAATAGCTCTTAATTCTGTATTTGATCCGAAAATTAAATCGGCACGTGATCCGACGAATTTAATTTGCCCCGATCTTCTATCACGCCCTTGAAACAATTGATCATCATCAAAAGTTGCTTTCCATGTATACGTAAAGTCTAAGACATTTGTAAAGAAATCATTTGTCAAACTTCCCACAGTATCTGTAAACACTCCATGATTAGATCCGTTGTAGTTTGCACCAAGTACACGCAATCCACCAACTAAAACTGTCATTTCTGGAATAGATAATGTCAATAAGTTAGCTCTATCAACCAATGCGTCTTCCGCAGCAGTTTTTAAACCAGATTTCATATAGTTTCTAAAACCATCTGCAACAGGTTTTAAATTATTGAATGATTCTATATCTGTTTGTTCTTGAGAAGCATCTCCTCTACCTTGTGTAAAAGGAACTGAAACGTCTACTCCTGCACTTTTAGCAGCTTCTTCAACTCCTAC
This sequence comes from Kordia sp., assembly GCF_050633145.1. Classification (GTDB taxonomy): domain Bacteria; phylum Bacteroidota; class Bacteroidia; order Flavobacteriales; family Flavobacteriaceae; genus Kordia. The sequence goes on from NZ_JBOEFY010000040.1 coordinate 62,950, forward strand.
GTTTCCAGCAAATACAATTAAATCTGCCATAGAAATCGTTCCGCTAAAATCATTTTGAATTCCTTCGAGCGTACTTAATACTTTTCCTAATTCTACAGGATTGTTTACTTCCCAACTTCTTTGTGGTTCTAAACGAATACGTCCTCCATTAGCACCTCCACGCATGTCAGATCCTCTAAACGTTGAAGCCGAAGACCAAGCTGTTTTCACCAATTGTGAAACTGTTAAAGCAGAACCTAAAATTAATTTTCTTAATTCTGTAAGATCCGATCCACTCAACGTATAATTTACTGTTGGAATTGGGTCTTGCCAAATAAGTTCTTCTTTTGGTACTTCTGGACCTAAATACCTAGAAATTGGTCCCATGTCACGATGCGTTAATTTGTACCATGCACGTGCAAATGCATCTTCAAAAGCTGCATGATCGTTATGGAAACGCTGAGAAATCTTTAAAAACTCAGGATCCATTTTCAACGACATATCTGCTGTTGTCATCATCAAAGCTTGACGTTCATTTGCATCTCCAGCTGTTGGTGCTGTTCGTGCATTTGATGCTGCAGTTGGTGTCCATTGGTGAGCGCCAGCTGGACTTTTTGTCAATTCCCAATCATAATTTAATAACACATCAAAGAAATCAGCATCCCATTGTATTGGGTTTGGTGTCCAAGGACCTTCAATTCCACTTGTAATTGCGTCGTTTAACACACCTGATTTATACGTGTTTTTCCATCCAGTACTCATTTCTTCCATAGGAGCTCCGTGTGGTTCTGGACCAACAAACTCATCCGGATTAGCCGCTCCATGCGCTTTTCCAAAAGTATGTCCTCCTGCAACTAAAGCAACTGTTTCCTCATCGTTCATTGCCATTCTCTTAAACGTCACTCGAATATCATGTGCTGACTTCAAAGGATCTGGTTCTCCATTTGGACCTTCAGGGTTTACATAAATAAGTCCCATATGTACAGCTCCTAATTGGTCTTCCAATTCTCCTGTTTCGTAGCGTTGTTCGTTTCCTAGCCACTCATTTTCCATTCCCCAGTATATATCTTGTTCTGGTTCCCAAACATCAGTACGTCCACCAGCAAAACCAAACGTTTTAAAGCCCATAGATTCTAAAGCACAGTTTCCTGCAAGAATCATTAAATCGGCCCAAGAAATTTTACGCCCATATTTTTGCTTTACAGGCCACAATAACAAACGTGCTTTATCTAAATTTCCATTATCTGGCCAACTATTTAATGGTGCAAAACGATGTGTTCCTGTTCCTGCGCCTCCACGTCCATCTCCTACTCTATAAGTTCCTGCACTGTGCCAAGCCATACGTATCATAAAACCTCCGTAATGTCCATAATCTGCAGGCCACCAATCTTGAGAATCGGTCATTAAGTCTATTACATCTTGTTTTAATGCTGCATAATCAACACTATTGAATGCTTCTGCATAGTCAAAATCTTCTCCCATAGGATCTGATTTCTCCGCATGTTGACGCAAAATATTTAACTTTAATTCATTGGGCCACCAATCTCTATTTGAAGTACCGCCGCCAGCAATTCTTTTTGTAGTTCCATGCCCAAAAGGACACTTACCTTCGTCGCTCATAATTTTTTAGTGTTTTTAATATTTGGTTAATTATTGTACTGTCTAATTTCAATGTCTTAAAATTACTTAATAAAATTGCCATTTTCAATAAAACAAATTGATTGTTTTTATTTTGTGATAGATTTTTATTATATATCATTTGTTAAAAAATTAACGATTATTTACAATTTTTAGAATAGAAAATGGCTATTTTTAGACACTATAAAAACAAATTAACCATGGCAACAGTAACCTTACAAGGAAACGAATTTCATACTTCAGGAAATTTACCTGAAGTTGGAGCAAAAGCTCCTGACTTTGCATTAACTGCAAGTGATTTATCGACAAAGACATTAGCTGATTATAAAGGCTCAAAAGTAGTTTTAAACATTTTTCCAAGTATTGATACGGGAACGTGTGCAACTTCTGTTAGAACGTTTAACAGAGAAGCTAGCGAATTAGAAAATACAAAAGTAATTTGTGTTTCTCATGATTTACCTTTTGCTCAAGCTCGTTTTTGCGGTGCAGAAGGTCTAGAAAATGTTGTAAACCTTTCTGACTATAAGAACGGAAACTTTGGGAAAGATTACGGTTTAAACTTCGTTGATGGTCCATTAGAAACATTACATTCACGTGTAGTTGTTGTGATTGACGAAAACGGAACTGTAAAACATACAGAGCAAGTTGCAGAAATTGTAGATGAACCTAATTATAAAGCTGCTTTGGAAGCATTATTAGATGATTAAATTCATTAAAGGACGAATAAAAGGAGTTGGATATGCGTTTAAGGGCGCATATCTGCTCATTACTACAGAAGCCAGTGTAAAAGCACAGTTTTTTATTGGTGTTTTGGTGACCATTGCTGGATTTTATTTTGAAATTTCTAAAACAGAATGGATTATCCAAATATTAATTATTGGACTTATTATGAGTTTGGAAGGACTCAACACTGCAATTGAAGAAATTGCAGACTTCATACATCCTGAACATCACAAAAAAATAGGTTTAATCAAAGATTTGGCAGCAGGTGCAGTGTTTATATTTGCTGTTGCAGCTGTCATTGTCGGCTGTTTTATTTATATTCCAAAAATATTCTAAACCTCTTGTGATAATTTATAAATCATTACAATTGATCCTTTTTCCCTCTCCTATTTTTTTATTATTTCGTTTCAAATCATTAATTAATTTAAAACTTTAATAACATGAAAAAACGAGAGTTAAAAAATTTAGATTTAAACAAAAAATGTATTTCTAATTTAGAAAATGTATTAAGAGGAGGAGCAATTCCAACTTATAAAGAATGTCCTCTTGCTACAGGATGTGTTGGACCTCCACATCCAACATGCGGAATTGTAGCTACTTGTACAAAAGGAAATGATCAGTAAAATACTAGCGGGAGAAATCCCGCTTTTTTTAGCAGCTAATTATTGAAATTTACTTCCCTAAAATAGGAACTACTAGACTATTTCTTTATCAATTGCCTTATATTTCTTTCAAAAAACAACAACTATTTAACGCTTTACTTGACCACTTGAAAAATGTTCTTCTTATCAATCTATCTACTATGATGAAAGAAAGGCATGCTCTATTTATATCCTAAAGTTTCCTTAAAAAACTATTATCCTTCAAAATAATACTGCATAAACTGTCTTGAGTACTAATTTTTTTCTTACCTTCATAGTAATATTAATCAAAAACATTTCATCAATGAAAAAACGTAAATTAAAAAACTTAGACTTAAACAAGAAATCTATTTCTAGTTTAGAAAATTTATTAAGAGGAGGAGCAATTCCAACTTTAGTAAAATGTCATAATGACACTGGATGTATTGGTCCTGTTAGAGAAACTTGCGGTATTATAAACTGCGAATTACCAAGTAATCTTATAGCTTGTGAAGCTAAATAACACATACTAGCGGGAGCAATCCCGCTTTTTTTCTTTACAGATGTTTCATCTATACATTTAAACAAATAAAAGTTCTTGATTTATACTTCTAAAATCACTTCTTAAAAAAAGATTCACAAACTCTTAGTGAAAAACGTCAGTTTAAATGTCAGTTTTCAAGTAACTGCTTTTTATAAATTGTGCTATTATTAACTATAATAATCCACATTATGAAAAAAAGAAATCTAAAAAGTTTAGACCTTAACAAAAAATCAATTTCTATCCTTGACAACCTTGTAAAAGGTGGAGCTGCTCCAATTGAAAGTTTAATAGGTTGCGCTAACACAGGCTGTGTTGGTCCTATTAAACATACATGCGGTATTATAAACTGTGATCTACAAAACGAAGACAATAGAAGGTAAAAAATTAGGCGGGAGAAATCCCGCTTTTGTTTTTCTTTATTACATATATATAAGTATATAAAATTTACCATTATGAAAAAAAGATCTATTAAAAGTTTATCATTAAAAAAAACAACAGTTAGCAAATTAGAAACTGGTAATGTACAAGGAGGAGAAGCTGCTTCGCGTACACTTTGGAATTCTATTATTATTTGCGTTACTAGATGGACAAGAGAAGATTGCCCATCGTTGACTTGCCCAGAAGAATAAATTAAAATAGAAAGGTTTGTTTCTTACCATAACAGTAGTAAGCCCTTTTATTACTTAAAAAACTTTGACATTCTTCCATAAAAAACTTTTCGGGTACAGATATTTTTAAATATCTTGCAGATTAAGCATAATTTGTATTTTTGCAGTAAATAGCAATCCCTGAATGGCAAAGAAAAAAACCGTAAAAAAAACTAAGAAAGCTCCTAAAGCTTCGAAATTCAAAAAACCTGATTTTACTTTTACCCGACAACATCAAATTATATTGGGTAGTTTACTCATGTTGTTTGCAATAGCGTTGTTTATTGCATTTGCTTCCTATTTTTTTACTGGTGAAGTAGATCAAAGTGCCTTAACTAGTACTGATGGAAGTGTAAAAACTCAAAATTGGATGCAACGTTTTGGCGCAAACATTAGTAATTTCTTTATTTATAAAGGATTCGGAGTTGCTTCTTTCATATTTGCCAGCTTGTTATTCCTTACAGGATTGCATTTGTTAATGGCTACCAAGAAAAAACTATTTAATAAATGGTTTTGGGGAAGCATCATCGTTATCTGGCTTTCTATCTTTTTAGGATTTTTCTTTGAAAGTGCTCCAATTTTAGGAGGAACTATTGGTTTTGAAATCAATTCGTATTTACAAGTTTATATTGGTAGTATTGGGGTTGGATTGTTGTTAGTTTTTGGCGCTATTATTTATGCTGTACTCCGATTAAAGCTTACGCCAGAACATGTAACGGAATATATTAATAAGAGAAAAACAGATATTAAAGACGATTTTACTGCGGAAGAAAATGTCATAGCTTCTCCTGAAAAAGAAACAACGGCAGAAACTACAACTCCTATTGATTCTTCTGTTAAAGAAGAAGTTTCTACAGTAAAAGAAGAAACTCCAAAGACGACAATTGAAAAATCAGAGTTTGAATTATCTGTAGAAAATCTACAACCAACAATCAAAAATCATTCTGTAAAAGAAGAGAAAAAGAAAATAGAGAAAGACACTTCTTTCGAAGTTGAAATTCCAAAAGAGGAAGAAGCTACTGAAATTCAAGTTGAAAAAATTGTCGAAGAAAAAACAGTTACCGAAAACTTATCTGACAAACTTGTTAAGGAACACGGTGAATTTGATCCGACATTAGAATTGGGTAATTTCCGTTTTCCAACCATTGAACTTCTAAAAGATTATACCAACGGAAGTTCTATCACTATCAATCAAGAAGAACTCGAAGAAAATAAAAACCAAATTGTCACAACGCTTCGCAATTATAAAATAGAGATTGCAAGCATTAAAGCGACAGTTGGACCAACAGTTACACTCTACGAAATTATACCAGAAGCTGGTGTACGTATTTCTAAAATTAAAAACTTAGAAGATGACATTGCACTTTCATTAGCTGCATTAGGAATTCGTATTATAGCACCAATGCCAGGAAAAGGAACTATTGGTATTGAAGTGCCAAACAAAAAACCGGCAATTGTTTCGATGCGTTCTGCTATTGCTTCCAAGAAGTTTCAAGAAGCAGAAATGCAGTTACCTATTGCGTTTGGAAAAACGATTAGCAACGAAACTTTAGTTGTTGATTTAGCCAAAATGCCTCACTTATTAATGGCTGGTGCAACAGGACAAGGTAAATCGGTTGGACTGAATTGTATTTTAACATCAATTCTCTACAAGAAACATCCGGCTGAAGTAAAATTTGTATTGGTCGATCCGAAAAAAGTAGAATTAACGCTGTTTAATAAGATTGAACGTCATTACTTAGCCAAACTTCCAGATTCGGAAGAAGCAATTATTACAGACAATTCTAAAGTAATTAATACACTGAATTCACTTTGTATTGAGATGGATCAACGATATGATATGCTAAAAAATGCATTGTGTAGAAATATTGTAGAATACAACGCAAAGTTTAAAGCGCGAAAACTAAATCCGAATGACGGACATAAGTTTTTACCATACATCGTGTTGGTTGTGGATGAATTTGCCGATTTAATCATGACCGCAGGAAAAGAAGTAGAAACTCCTATTGCACGTTTGGCGCAGTTGGCGCGTGCTATTGGAATTCACTTAATTATTGCCACTCAAAGACCTTCGGTAAACGTAATTACAGGTATGATTAAGGCAAACTTCCCTGCCAGAGTTGCATTCCGTGTAATGTCTAAAATAGATTCTCGTACAATTTTAGATAATTCAGGAGCCGATCAGTTAATTGGTCGTGGTGACATGTTATACACACAAGGAAACGATTTAATTCGTATACAATGTGCTTTTGTTGACACTCCAGAAGTAGAAAAAATTACAGATTTTATCGGTGCTCAAAAAGCATATCCAGACGCATTTATACTACCAGAATATTCAGGTGAAGAAAGTGGCACAAGTCTTGATATAGACATCGCAGATAGAGACAAATTATTCCGTCAAGCTGCGGAAGTTATCGTAATTGCACAGCAAGGTTCGGCCTCGTTATTACAACGAAAGTTAAAGCTTGGGTATAACCGTGCAGGTCGATTAATCGATCAATTGGAAGCAGCCGGAATTGTAGGTCAATTTGAAGGGAGTAAAGCGCGACAAGTGCTTGTTCCAGATATTTTAGCTTTAGAACAATTATTAGAAAACGAAAAAAATGGATAAAATGAAAAAATTAGTTTTAGTGTTGGTGTTAGGAGTATTTGCATTTAATGTAAGTGCGCAGAATACGGAAAAAGCAAAAAAGCTATTAGATGAAGTTTCTGCCAAAGTAAATAGTTATGACAATATTCAGATTGAATTTAAATATGTATTGAATAACAAAGAAGCAAACACCAAACAAGAATCCAAAGGAAATGTAACACTTGAAGGTGATAAGTATTTGCTTAACTTTTTAGGATTCACAAAAATTTACGATACTAAAAAGGTGTATACTATTGTACCTGCAAATGAAGAAGTAACAATTTCTGATGCTGATGATGACGAAACTGGTTTGTCTCCTTCGGAAATGTTGACATTTTATAAAAATGGATACACATACGAATGGGATATTTTACAAAATATACGCGGTAGAAAGATTCAATACATAAAATTAACACCAACTAGCTCTGAATCAGACATTAAAAGTGTTTTACTTGGAATTGACGCAAAAACAAAGCACATCTACAATTTATTAGAAACAGGAAAAAATGGCACAAATACCACTTTAACTGTTAATTCTTTTAAAACGAATCAGCCTTTATCAAAAAGCTTATTTATATTTGACGAATCGAAGTACGAGGATTATTATATAGATAAAAACGATTAGTCTGCTTGAAAATATTAGATAGATATATACTTAAGAGTTATCTCTTAACGTTCCTTACCGTGTTTGTAATATTTATGTTCATATTTATATTACAAACCGTTTGGCTTTTTATAGGAGAATTGGCTGGAAAAGGCTTAGATGTTGGAATTATTTTAAAATTCCTACTCTATACAGCGCCTAAATTAATTCCGCTAGTACTTCCGTTAAGTATTTTGGTATCTTCTATTATGACTTTTGGTCGATTTGCAGAAAGCTATGAGTTTGCTGCTATGAAATCGACAGGAATTTCACTACAACGCGCTATGCGAAGCTTAGTCGTTTTTATAGTTTTGCTTGGTATTGGAACGTTTTTCTTTAACAACCATGTTATTCCTTGGTCAGAATTCAACCAATTCAATCTTCGTAAAAACTTAGCCAAGAAAAAACCTGCATTAGCAATTGGTGAAGGTGTTTTTAACGACATTGCAAACATTAATATTAAAGTAGATAGAAAATACGGTGACAACGATCAATTGTTAGATAAAGTCATCATTCACGAAAAATCAAATGATAAGCAAAACCGTGTTGTCTTAAAATCAAAAACCGGAGAACTAAAAAGCAGCCCAGATTCTGATATTTTACAAATGGTTTTGTTTGAAGCAAATCGTTATGAAGATGTAAAGTCTAGCGATCCAAAAGATGCATTAAACATGCAACATGCAAAAGTTTACTTTGAAAAATACATCATGAATGTTGACTTGCGCGAAATCAATAAAGTAGACTTAAATGCCACAGATCACAATACGTACAAAATGCTTTCTGTACGTCAATTGATGGATAGTATTACGACAGATCAACACAAATACAATCAAGAAAAAATAGGTGTTGGTAATAATATGTACAAACGTACTGGAATTGTTATCATTGAAAAAGATTCTACAAATAGAGTTCCTTTAGATTCTATCAACACTACTGAAAACATATTAGATGTACTTTCTCTAAAGAATAAAAAACGCGCCTTAGATATTTCTATCACAAACATCAAAGGACGTCGTACTACACTTGAAAATACCGAGAATCGCTTTAAACGCATGGAAAAAAAGATTAATCATCATAAAATATTTATGCATGATAAGTTTGCAGTTGCTATTGCGTGTATCATTTTATTCTTTGTAGGTGCGCCATTAGGAGCTATTATTCGTAAAGGAGGAATTGGATTGCCAATGGTTATTGCTATTTGTTTATTCTTAGCCTATCACTTTATTGGAATCTTTGGAAAAAACAGTGCTGAAGACGGAAGTATTCCTCCGTGGCTGGGAACGTGGCTTTCAACGCTGATTATGTTTCCGTTGAGTATTTACTTTACGCGAAGAGCAACATCCGATCAAGGATTGTTTAGCTTCTCTTTTAAAGAATTGTTTGTTCGACTTACAGATGATGAAAGTGAAAATGGACCGAAAGAGTTAGCTCTAATTACTGAAATGGATCGTCAAAGCACAGATAAATTGACTGCTTTAAGTGATACACAATTAATGGATGTTGTTCAAAATTACCGTAAGTACAATTACAGTGATGGTGAACGTACCTTAGCTATTACTATTTTAGGCGATCGCGGAATTACACAAAATCGCTTAAAAGTATTGGGGGTTTTTGAAAACGATTCCAACGAAAATGTTGAAAAAACCTATACTTCATTCTTGAAAGCTTCTAAACTTTCATTCTTTTTCTACGTACCATTTATTGTTTCGGCACTTTCATTGCCAATTTTAAATAATAATATGGAATTAGAAGGCTGGATGTTTTATAGCCTACTTGCTTCTGCCATTATATTTGGAGTATTATTCATTTATAGATTTGGAAGATCGAACATTTTCTTACGTAATATTATGGATAGTATTGCTGTAAAACCTAAGAAGAAAGCGAGTATTCAAACCATTTCTATACTTGGTTTTGTATTCTATTTTATTACATTCTTTATTGTTAGAAAACGTATTAAGAAAGAAATTAAAAACAAACTCTAAACTAGATTTGGTTTTAAGCGAAAAACACAAAATCTAAGTTCTCAATTTTCATTGAAATCAATACAATTCACTAAAATAATTCAAAAAAGCGGAATTCTTAAAACTGTATTATAAAATCTAATAATGCTATGATAAATCTTTACCATTCTTTATTTGATTTTTATTCATAAGAATGCCTATTTTTGTGAGCAAATTATACACAACATGACACCAATTGCGAAAGTGAAAGCCGATACACAATTACATAGCATCCATGAAGCTATTGAAGATATTAGACAAGGAAAGGTAATTATTGTAGTTGACGATGAAAATCGTGAAAATGAAGGTGATTTTTTAGCTGCGGCTGAAAAGGTAACTCCAGAGATGATTAACTTTATGGCTACACACGGACGTGGTTTAATTTGTGCGCCTTTGACTGAAAATCGTTGCAAGGAATTGCAATTGGGAATGATGGTGAGCAACAACACCGATCCGATGGAAACTGCTTTTACAATTTCTGTCGATTTGAAAGGAAACGGTGTAACGACTGGAATTTCTGCGGCAGATCGTTCTAAAACGGTTCAGGCATTGATTGATAAAGATACAAGACCGTTTGATTTGGCGCGTCCTGGACATATTTTTCCATTAAAAGCTAAAGAAGGTGGCGTATTGCGTAGAACTGGTCATACAGAAGCTGCTATTGATTTTGCACGCTTGGCCGGTTTACAACCTGCTGGTGTTATTGTGGAAATCATGAATGAAGATGGTACTATGGCTCGTTTGCCACAATTACTAGAAGTAGCTAAAAATTTCGATTTAAAGATTGTTTCTATTGAAGACTTAGTTGCTTACCGAATGGAGCACGATTCTTTGATTGAAAAGAAAGAAGATTTTGACGTACAAACACGTTTTGGCGATTTCCGCATGCGTGCTTATCTACAAACAACCAACAATCAAGTACATATTGCATTGACAAAAGGAAGTTGGTCTACAGACGAACCTGTATTGACACGTATCAATTCTACTTTAGTGAATGACGATATTTTAGGAACATTGACCAACAATGTAAATAAAAAGTTAGATGACATGTTCCGTTTGATTAATGAGGAAGAGAAAGGTGCTGTTATTTTTATAAATCAAGATCATAGCTCACTGAATTTACTACACAGAATCAAGGAATTGAAAGCCTTACAAAACGATGGCGAATACAAAGCACCAAAGATTAAAATGGACTCGAAAGATTTCGGAATTGGAGCGCAAATTCTACATGATATCAATATTAGCAAGATTAAATTAGTAACCAATACACATCAAGAAAAACGTGTGGGTATGATTGGTTATGGTTTGGAGATTGTGGATTATGTATCCTACTAGACTCGCTATTGCTTTTTGACACGGCTTTGCCTATGGAACGCTACGCTTTTAGAACGCACTTCGTGCTTTTAGACTTGTTCCTCGCTTACGCGGGAATCTCTTAGAACGCTTTGCTTTTAGACTTCTTAGGTGTTGGCTGTTGGCTGTTGGCAAAATTGTTTACACTACTTTTTAAATTAAAACTTAAACTATTAAACTTATAAACAGCTAAACTAAAAATATCCAAACGTCACTTCGAGTGATTCGCCTGAGCGAATTGTATCGAGAAGTACTTTGATTCAGGTGTTTGGTTTTGGGTCTTGGGTTTTGGGTCTTGGGTTTTGGGTTTTGGGTTTTGGGTTTTGGGTTTTGGGGCTAAAGAACCTTTTTAAATTTAAAATTCAACATTTTCAATTCCCCTAGTATGTTTCCTATACTTAAAATACAGGAAAAAAATAATGATTCCTGCTAGCGCCAAACCTATTGTTTTCCAATAATTAATTGGTGTTGGCAATACATCTGTATTTCCTGTTAAAACAATTCCGCCCCAATAATACGGTGAACTTTGACTTGTATTCTTATGCTTTTCTAAATACGCAAGTTTTGCATTTTGAAGTGCTTTAGATTTTGTTTGTGACAATTGTAGCTTTGTTCTAAATGTATTGAGAATTTCCATTCCTGCTGTTTCATTCAAATTCCATAAAGAAGACACCACACTTTTACTTCCAGAATTCAAAAATGCTCTTGTCAAACTAAAAACACCTTCGCCTTCTTTAAAGATTCCTGCGGATGTTTTACAAGCGTTCAACACCACTAATTCTTTCGGATTATTCAAAAGAAATAATTCATTTGGATATACTTTCCCATCAAACATTGCTAACCACGGAATGTCATTCGTATTTCCTGCATGCGATGAAACATATACTTCCGAAGCTTCATTATATGATTTTAAAAAACTTGCTTTGGTAGCTTTTTCGTTGATATGCGTTGCATTGTCAAATACTTTTGTTGGGCTTACAGTCAATGTTGTCAATGCAGCATCTTTGAATTTTGTAAGCATAAAAGAAGTACTTGTAGACTTTGTTTTACTAGGTTTCAATTCGTTTTGCGCATCTAAAGAAAAGGAATAACAATAACTGATTTCTTTTTGCTGTATGAGATACGAATCATTCAAACTTTGCGTTGTAGTCGTTGGCAATATTTCTAAGGGAAGTGAATTCACCATTCCATCAGGAATTACGATCAATTTCTTTGCTTTCTGATATATTGTATCATTTCTAAAAGGTATCAGTTCTCGGTAAATTTCATTTCCCTGCTTTTGAAATTGAGTTGCTTCACGAGCCGTTTCAAAGGGTTTGGCATATAATTTTTGAAACTCCGTAAGTTTGTTTTTTAATACTTCAAGATCATTCAATGGATATAGTTGTACTGTTTTTTGATCCATTAACAATACATATCCAATCTCTTCTCCAAAAATATAAGCGATAACGACTTCATTTTTGACTAAGTTTTTTTGAACATTTTCTGTAAAAAGTATGGGCAAACTTGTTCGATATTGATAATATTCAGGATATTCTTTCTCAATACTAGTTACATATTTATAATACGCTTCTTTTGCAACAAAATAGTTTTCCTTTACGCTATCCTGCACTGTTTTTGATATTATTTCTTGTTCTAGTGCTTTTACTTTTTTTTGTAGCTCGTAGTCTTTATCAATAACTTCTTGTGGCAATTTTGCCATTCGTTTAGCACTAAATGCAGAAATATTATCTAATAGCAACACTCCTTTATTCTTTTCAATATAGTAAAATGCTTTTGCAGGTTTATTTAGTAAAAAACATATTTTCACTGCGTTTATATAGAGCGCTGCTCCTTCTTTTCGCCAAAATAATTTCGATATTTTTTCTTTACTTTCAAAGTATACATAATCAATTGTTTTATCTATCAATTGCAAGGTTTCTTCGGCAGCTACTAAGTATTTCTGATCATTTGTAAAGTCATAAAATTTGAGCCAAGCATTTTGTTTATCAATTAAATATCCTAAAACATCTTTTCGAGATGGAGAATTTATAATTTTTTTATATTCAGGAAGATTCTCTTTCGTTTCCCAATCAAAAGGCAATAACTCATTAATCGCTTTATTGTGATGCTTTAAACCTTTTTCATGTTGTTTTAATTTCACATATAAGTCTCCTAAATTATCATAAATAATACTTTTTTCATTCGCATCATTTACTGCAAATAAGAGTGCTTTTTCATTCAGTAAAAGTGCTTCATCAGTTTCTTCATTTTTTACATAAATCAACGCTGTATTGGTATAAACTTGAGCAATTCGTAAAGAATCTTCTAGTTTCTCAGCAATGGGCATTGACTTATTATAATATGCTAGAGAAGCCTCATTTTCTTGATTATTATACAAAATAGTTCCTAGATTGAATAAAATCATTAATCGCTGTTTATCATTAGCTTTAACTTCACCTGCGAGATTTAAAACTTCCAACTCTAGTGCTTTAAAATCTTTAGGATTCATCTTGTATTCCTGATCAACATATAAACTCAGTTTATTAATATAAGTTCCTAATAAACTTTTTTTGTCATTTGCTTTTTTTAAAATGGTTTCAGATTGTTTAAAATAGTCCAACGAACGTTGATAATCGCCTTTATCTTTATACACTCTAGCCATCATATCATACGCTTTTCCACATAGACTGCCTTTTACAGAAACATAGGAAAGTAAGCTATCTTGATAGGTAAACATCAGATTGTACTTTTTTTGAATCCAGTTGAAATATCCAAGATTGTAATAGGTTTTGGCAATTAAATCTTTATTAGATGACACATGTTTCTTTCGCAATGCTAATTCTTTTTTCAAAAAAGGAATTCCACTTGCTTTGTCTACTTTCAAACACAGTTCTTTTGCAACCAAATAACAAACCGCTGCATGTGTCTTTTTGTCCGTATAATTTTCATGAAGAATTTTAGATTTGAATATTTCTATTTTTTCTTTCCTAGAAATAGAAAGTTCCATAACAGAATCGTATACTTTTTGCGCATCCTGTTGCGCTTTTCCATCAAACACAAAAAAAAGCATACAAATAACGAGTACTAAATAGGTTGTTTTACCAATATTGTTACTAGATATGTGTATGCTCATTGCTAGATCTTCTTTTGATGGAAGACCCTAAAATACTATAAATCTAAATAGGAAGCATATTTAATTTGATATAAGCCACTAGATTGAATTTTATCATATAATATTTTATGATAAAAAACGGACATCGATTTTCCTTCTTGATATTTTAATGCTGAAAAACCTGCTGCTTTTGCACTTGAATACGAAGAACCAGTAATAGAAATTGGTGCTGTTCCTGGTTCAGTATAGAACGGAAGCCCAATACCTTTTACCGCAATATCTACCGATACGAAACCGTAATTGGAAATACCCGATTCAAGGTTTGGTGGTATTTCATTGTTTACAGCCGTGACTGCCAAAATATTTGCAGCTGTATAGGAAGATGGGAAATGTGCTACTAAATCATTGTCAATTCCTGTATTTCCTGCAGAAGTCACCATCAAAATATCGCGCTCAGCTTCTTTTATATAGTTTTCAATAATGGTTGAAGAAGTCTCAGTCCATCCAAAACTCATATTGATAATGTTTACTTTTTTATTGATGAGATAACTCAACCCACAACCCACGCGAAATAATGTACCTTTTCCTTCTGCATCAAATGCTTTTGCAGGTACTATTTCAAAATTAATTCCTGTATTTTCAAGTTGTTGATACGCTAAGTAACTTACTATAGTTCCATGTCCGTTGTCATCGAAAGGCTCATTGTTATTTTCGACAAAATTCCAGCCAAAAGTTTCATTTCCACAGGTTCCTTCACTTAAAGAACTGTTGTGTAAAAATGCTTGCTCAAATCCAAAATATTCAGGATTAATTCCAGTATCCAACACACCTATTTTTACATCTGCTTTCTGTGTTTTTATTTTTGAAACCACACTTTGAGAATGTATAGGTCCTGTTATAATTCCTGGTGGAACTTGACTTGAAATAGCCATATCAAAATTAAAATCAGCGCCTTCCATTTCTGGGTCTTGTTCCATAGAAGTTACACGTTCTTCAATAGTAGCGCCATCATGAATGGTTTCTAAATCCCATGATTCTAAATTTTTATCACCACAAGAACAGGTCTCAAAATCAATTACGCCATAATCCGCTCGTATCGTAGCTTTTTCAGTTTCCGACAATCCTTCGGTAAAACGAATTACAACCGTTTCATCTTTGTCTGTAGCTAAAGTAGTTGCTGCTTTTTGAAGCTGCTCTTGTTTGTTTACCGTTGTCATTTCAATCAGTTCAGAATCACAACTCATAAAACATAGTATTAAAAAGAAATATCCGATTTTTTTCATCATAATAGGTTTAGGTTAGTTAAGGTGAAAGATAATAAAGCTCCTTGAAATAAGGACTTTTTGCATTATTCTGGACTCCAAGAACCTGATACTTCTCCTGGTTCTGTTACAACACCATCTGGGCTTCCTATTACACTACCGTCTGGTAATAATAACATGCTTTTAATAAATAATCCATTATAACAGATTTTAAAAAAAATAGCTTGTCCAGTGGAGTTTGCAATTTCTTGTTGCTGTTGTTGTTCATAATCTACTGCCTCATCAAGAGTAATAGTAGTATTATTATCATCCATTAAAGCAATTGCCCACCAATCAGTACTATTGATCAAATCATCTTCAAAATCACATCTAATCAAAGTTCCAGGAATTCCTTCTTCAGGTCTTGTCGGGTCAACAATTGGATCAGGATCTGCATAATACACTGCTCTACCTGGAATTTTAGAGAATACTATTCTATCAACTTCATTTCTTTTTACTGCTTTATATTGTCCATATTGCATCCAAATTTTTACAGCTTCTCTATTATTATAGTAAAAAGCATTTACAGTTCCCCAATGATTATCATTGTAATCAGTTGTATTGGTTCGACTTTTCTCAGTTAATGTGTTTACTTCTTCCTGAATGGCGCGTTCGTCGTCAGTACTACAGCTAAAAAATGCTAAGACTACTAACATAAAAATGGTTTTTTTCATTATAAGGTTAATTTTAGGTTGTATCCGACTTTGAAATCGCGTGTTGGATGTTAGACGCTGTTTTCTCATGTAGAGTATTTTTAGCATCTTTGTTACGGTTTTTTATCAAAAAAAATAATCCTGCCTTTATAAATGACTGAAAACGAAGATAGTATTCGTAAATTTTTAATTGGAGACGCCGCTTTTCTACAACAGCTATACGCCAAAAACTATTATGGAGTTGAGGCGTATGTGTTAAAAAATAGCGGAACGAAAGAACAAGCAAAAGATATTTTTCAGCATGGATTGTTAGTACTTTATACATTGTTGAAAAAAGAAAAACTACAGATTTCTTCCTTTGATAATTATTTATTTACCGTTTGTAAAAACCTATGGATTAAACAATCTTCTAAAAACAACGTAACAAAACTAACTATAGAAACTCTTGTTGATGAACCGCTTGATTTGGCAAGTTTTCACATTGAACAATTGCAGTGGGATTTGTATAGAGAGAAGTTAGATTTGCTAAAAGAAGCGTGCAAAAAAATCATTAAAATGGCTTTGGCTAAAGTTTCGTATGCCGAAATTTCTAAAAAATTGAAGTTCTCTAATGAGAATGCAGCACGACAAAAAACATTTCGGTGTAAAACCAAATTATTTAAGATGATACAATCAGATCCTAGATTTAAAAAACTAAAAAATAACTAGTATGGAAGATTTTCTTTGGGAATTAAAAACCGAACGTTTTTTGAATGGAAAATTGACTCCAGAAGAACTTCTTGCTTTTGAACAAGAACAGATAAATGCCCCTGAGCTAAAAGCGTATGTTACACTTAGCCAAGAGTTACAACAAGCGTTGAGTGAAGATGATTGGTTGCAGCATAAAAATACAAGTACGCATTACGATACGGTAAAAGAATGGTATCAAAACGAAGATGTGCTCGATTTTAAAGAGAAAATTAAGCAACATGCAGACGAAGCTTTTGTTCCTAAAAAGAACGTATTTACTTTCCGAAAATATTGGCTTCCTATTGCGGCGGCTTTCGTTGCACTATTTATTACAATAATATATCAGTTTACTGCGCAACCAACTTTGTCACAGTTGTATGCAGATTATGGAACTTGGAACGATACACCTTCATTTATTGTACAAGATGAAAATACAACAAATGTAAAAGCGCAAATTGAACTTTTATACAAGAATGAAAAGTATGAAGCATGTATTACTACTGCTGAATCGTTTTTAGTCACTTCAACTACAGACAAAACAAATGTGATGATCTACAAAGGATTTGCATTGGTAAAACTAAATAAATATTCGGAAGCATTGACCACATTTAAAGCGATTTCCGAAAGTAATACTATAGATGCTAGCAAAGGATTGTGGTATATGGCGTTGGTTTATTTAAAGACAGAAGATTCAGAAAATTTACAAAAGACACTGAAACGAATTACTGCCGCTAAAACTAATTATCAGTATTCGAAAGCTGAGGAATTGTTGAATGTTTTGGAATGATGCTTTCCTTTTTTGTTGATTTGTTTATTTGTCAAGAAACAGATTACTTCGTCGCAAACTCCTCGTAATGACGTTTCTATTTAAAATTTAGCATTTCATTGATTTCTAAATTCGTTCATCTGTTTATTCGTTCATTTCCTATAAAACTTCCCTAATACCAAATACCCAACACCTAACACCTAACACCTAACACCTAATTTAACATTTATAATTTCAAAACTTCTCCATCTTCAGGAATGTATACTTTTTCAGAAAGTCCATGCTTTTCTAATCTAGCTCGCAAGTCTTTTCGTGTCGTTGGACAATGATTGATCGCTTCTAGATGATTTGCAATGACTTTTCCTGGAGAGTTTCTAACGAAAGTTAAAATATCATCTAGTGTCATCAATACTGGGCGAAACAGATCAAATTGTGCACTACCAGCTGCAACAATCGTAATTTCTGGTTTGTATTGCTTCAATACTTCATCTACAGCATCTGTATAAATTGTATCTGAACTTATATAAATTGATGGCTGATTAGGCAATTCAATATAAAAACCCATTACATTTCCCATCGGTTTTGCTACAAATCCATAACCATGTTTTGCTGGAATTCCTTCAATACTTCCTCCTAGAAAAGAAATTTTCATTTTGTATGAAAGTGCATTAACAATCTGTAAACCTTTCTTTTTTAGTATTTTTTCATCTTTATAACTACAGGTAACAGGAATTGATTTTTCTTTTAAGAATCGAATCGCAGCCGTATCTAGATGGTCTGGATGTCTGTGCGTTACTAAACAATGTGTAACTTTTTGTAAAATATCTGTGCAAGAATCTGGAAGCGATACCGTAGGATTTTTTCGTGCTTTCGATCTGAAAAAAGTAAATGGAGGCATAATCCCTTTGGAACCAAGCATAGGATCTACTAAAATAATGGCTGACTCAGTTTCTATAACAAAAGTGGCATTTCTAAAATGATGAATTTTTAACATGATTGCGTGTGTGTTTTATTCTTCTACAAAGAAATTACACACTAAAATCATTCACATTGATTCAAATCAAGAAATGCGTTTTCTAATTCTAGAAAGTGTTTCTGGAGTTATGTTTAAGTACGAAGCGATGTGATATTGCGGAATTTTTTGCAACCAATTGGGTTTGTAAATCAGCAATTCTTTATATAAATCTTCGGGTGTTTTGGTGATTCTATTGTATTCTAATAATTCTTTGTGTCTAAATAACTTTTGAAATGTAGCTTTTACAAATTCCTTTCCGCACGTATATTTTTCTAGGTGCGATCGAAATGTAGTTTTATCAATTACTAACAATTCCACTTCCGTTAAACATTCTTGAAACTTTCGCGTGTGCGAATCGTTATTAAACGCCAATAAATCCGTAATAAACTGTGGTTTTATGTAGAAGTTAATATTCGTTTCTTTTTGTTCCGTAGCATAGTATTCTCTAACATTTCCATGATTTAAAAAACGCAACTGATGTTCTAAGGTGTTTTCATGAAGAATAATGCTTCCTTTTTGATATTTCTTAACTGAAAAAGCCGCAAATAACTCTTGTAAACCTTCCTGATTTAAAGGATGTTCTGTTTCAAAAAAGATTGCTATTTCACGGAGTGACGACATGTTTTATTTGTGGATTTATTTTTTTGAATTGATTCATAAACTAAACTTTCAAGCAAGCATCAATTTGAAGGAATTTAGTGCAACTCTAAGCAAATATCACGTAATATATCCGTTTCAATAGTATTTGTATTTGTTATTTTACTAATGTATACTACAAAGTGATGACGAGTTGTAATAACATCATCTAATAAATCATCTACATCATTATGAATCATTCTTCCTATCGTACAAGATTTAGTACCATACATACTTTTATGAGTCAAGAAAGTTTTAAGATCAATTTTTTCAAACTTTGATGGCTTTCTTGACAAAGCCCCATCTTGACTTATTGTGTGATATCCGTTGTAAATATATACAGTATCTTCTACTTGTAAGGCAGCACTGTAATAGTTATCCATGAATTGATCAATAATCTCTACCAAATTGGCTTTTTGAATTTGTTTTTTATCAATTTTTTCGAAAAAGTCATCTCGGAACGAGTTAATGTACTTAACTCCATTATCTAAAAACTGTTTCGTGTCTTTTTCAGGAACTTTGTTTTTGTTATTACTTATGATGTATGCATTGAAACTACTCTTAAAGTTGTCAAGTAAAATAGTTTTTTGCGTTGTACAACTAAAAAAGAAAACAAATAAAATTACATAGAAAGTTCTCAGTCTAATATTCGACATTTAGCATTCAAATTAAACAGAAGCTAATATTACTTCGCGCATTTTTGCTGCTCTATTTTTCACTTCTTCTTCCGTCCAAGACATTTTAATTAAACAAGAAACATTTCGCGCAATGTAATGATCTGACTGATCAAAGGTTTTGTTGTCAAGATATTTCATTCCTTCTTTCACTTCTGCAGCAATAGGATATAGTGATTTTAAGTCTTTTAAATGTTCCCACTTACGTATGTAATGCCAATTGTTATCGTAGTAATGAAAACAAACATCGATTCCGTTTTCTTTGAATCCAGCCATTACTTTACGAGCGATTTCCAAATCTGGTAAGAAGAAGTTTAAAAATGCATAGCTCTCTTCTCCTCCATCAGGAACGGTTCTAAACGTTACTTCCGAAATATCTGCTAAGGCTTCACGTAGAATTGTATAATGCTTCTTCTGAATTGCTATAAACTCTGGCAAACGACGTACTTGCGCCAAACCAACAGCTGCATTCAATTCAGAGATTCTAAAGTTATATCCTAAAAATGGATGTGTTTCTGCACCTCTATCATTTCCAACATGATCGTGTCCGTGATCGCTGTAATGATCGGCATTTAAAGAATATTCACTTGTATTAGTTATGATAGCTCCACCTTCTCCACAGGTCATGGTTTTTACAAAATCGAATGAAAAACAACCAACATCACCAATAGTCCCGAGTGCTTTTCCGTTGTAGGTTGCACCAATAGCTTGACACGCATCTTCAACCAAGATCAAATTATGTTCGTCGCAAATAGCTTTAATAGCATCTAAATTTGCCATACTACCGCACATGTGTACAGGCATGATGGCTTTTGTTTTTGGCGTAATTGCGTTGCGAATTGCTGCTGGATCTAACGTAAGTGTATCATCAATATCAACCAATACAGGAACTGCGCCCAACATCATAATGGCTTCAAAACTTGCTACAAACGTAAAAGTTGGCATAATTACCTCATCACCTGCTCCAATGCCTGTTATTGCTAATGCGACAGAAACTGCGGCTGTTCCACTAGAAACTAATTGCGCGTGTTTTACGTCAAATTGCGCTTCTAAAGCACGTTCAAGTTCTTTTGCTTTCCAATGTCCGTTACGCATTCCATCAAATCCATAACGCATTAATACGCCGCTTTCTAATACATCGTGTACTTCTTTGCGTTCGGCATCACTAAACAATTCAAATCCAGGCATAGTATGTTATTTCTAATTTATGTTTATGCTATCTTTCTTTTACCATATTAAAATATAGATAACCTTTTTTACATCTTTCATTTTCTTTGATTTCCCAAAGAAAACGAAACAAAAGAATAAGTAAAATGAAAACCTCTTGTTTTCTTAATTATGATAAAAGAAAAAACCTCTTTCCAAATACAAAAGTATAGAAAAGAGGTTTTATTTTATATGAATTCTATTAATAGTTTTTCAATATTTTTTCGAGAAACTTATAATGTCTATTTGTATCGCGCATCATATTATATGATGTAATATTATCAATTTTTTTTCCTTTATGATCAACAGCTACAATATTTGGAAACTTATTTTTAGTATTGTATTTATTAGCCAATTTTGTGTTTTCCTGACGTTGTTCATCAGTGATAATATCTATTCTTCTTGGGAAATCAGCCATTACCAATACAAAGTCCTTTGCTTTTTCTTTGAATTTTTCCGTGTAGAAAAAGTCTTCTTTTAGCATTTTACATGGTGGACACCAATCGCTTCCTGTAAAATAAATTAAGATAGGTTTGTTCGATTTTTTAGCAATTTTCTTTGCTTTGTCAAAATCTGTCAACCAATTTAACTTTACATCTTCTTGTGCTATGGCAGAAAATCCAATAAAAAATACGGCTAAAAAAAGTAATTTCTTCATGTGTATACTGTGTTAAGGCGTAAAACAAATATATGTGTTTCTTGTATTAAAACAACAATCTTGCCAAAATATTACAATTCCAATATACTTTCTGCAACAGTTTTACGGACTTTGGCAAAATCGGCAAACATATCATCTGCGGCTCTATATCCAACTGGCAATACTAAAACTGAAGAAAGTCCATGTGCTTCTAAACCTAAAACTTCGTTGTACTTTTCTGGCACAAAACCTTCCATTGGGCAGGAATCAATTTGTGCTGTTCCGCAAACAGTCAATAAATTACCTAAAGCAATGTATGCTTGCTTTGATGACCATGTTTGTAATTCTTCCTGTGTTTTTCCTTCAAAAGAACTCTTCATAAAGTCTTTAAAAGGCGCTAAAATATCATCTGGTGTATTACGAATTGCTTTTACACGATCAAAATACGAATCGATATACGCTTCATCTACAGTATTTTCAATACAAATTACTAATAAATGAGAGGCATCTGCTACCTGACGTTGGTTCCAAGAGTGCTCAACTAGTTGCTCTTGCAATTCTTTATTCTTTATAACAACCAAGCGAATAGGTTGCAAACCATACGAAGTTGCTGTTAAATTAAAGGCTTCTTTAAGTGTATCTATCTGTGAATCATCTAAAAAACGATTTGCATCAAATTTTTTCGTTGCATATCTCCATTTTAGGCTGTCTATTATCTGCATATATTCTATCTTTGATTTATCTAATGTTTTAGCAAATGTAACGATATCTACCTAGGAACACAGTTGATTCGTTATAGAATAAAACAATTGCTCAATAACAAAATTCTTTTCATCATGGATGCACAAATTAAAGAACGCATAGAACGTTCTGAAACAAGAATATTTAAAGCTATCTTTCCAAATACAACCAATCATTACAATACATTGTTTGGAGGAACGGCGTTGCAACTCATGGATGAAGTTTCTTTTATTTGCGCCACACGCTTTAGTCGTAAAAAAGTAGTGACTGTTTCTTCTGATAAAGTTGATTTTAAAAAATCCATTCCAGAAGGTTCTATTGTAGAGTTAGTGGCAACTGTGACCAAAGTTGGTAATACAAGCTGTGAAGTAACTGTAGATATTTTTAAAGAAAAAATGTATGACTACTCACGAGAAAAAGCCGTTACTGGAAAGTTTACATTTGTGGCTTTGGACGATGACAAGAAAGCGATTTCTATTCTTTAAAAAAACCAAAGTTTTACAGCCATTACACCTACCATTATAATTACAAATGTTTTGATGATTCCATCACCTTTTTTAACAGACCATCTGCTTCCAATCCAAGCACCCGAAGCATTACCTATGGCTAGTACAAGTCCGTAAAACCAATTAATTTTATCGTGATACGCAAACATGATCACCGCAGAAATCGTATACAGACATACGACAAACACTTTCGTTGCATTAGATCTTAGTAAAGACATTCTATTTACATAAGGCAACCAAAGCAGCATTAAAAAGCCGATACCTGCGTTGATAAAACCTCCATAAATTCCTAAAAAGAAAAACGCAATTACTGAAGCCCATAAATACTTTCCGTGCAAGCGTTCTTGTAACTCTTTTAAATTCAATTTGGGTTGAATAGCAATCAAAACAACCACTGCAACCATAATGATTGCTAAAATTTTGTTGAATAGTTCACCTTTAATATCTACTGCAATTCTAGCACCAATAAATGAACCAAAAAAAGCTGCAATTCCCAAGTACAAACTAAACGGATAAGTAGAAACTTGTTTGCTTTTAAAGCCACGAATTGCAAAAAATGTTTGTATTAATATGGCTACGCGATTTGTTCCATTAGCAACTGCTGGCGGTAAGCCAAGAAAAATAAGTGTTGGCAACGTGAGTAAAGTTCCTCCACCTGCAAGCGTATTGATAAATCCAGCTCCAAATCCGGCAAGAATTAAAATAGCATAGTCTAGATATTCCATGAGCTAGCATATTAAAACAAAAAAAATATTTTATTCAATATTTTAAAGTAATTTTTTAGACTTATTATCTTCTTTTATTTTTTTTAATTCTTCTTTTTTAGCTACTATATCAGATATTTTTTCTGAATTAATAACCATAACAATATTGGAATAATTGCCTTCTTTATTTATGTATAATCCTATCTTTTTGTCATTAATTATCCACTCAGCAGTCAAATTATATCCTTCTTGTGGTTCATAAACTTCTTGTTTACTTGGTATTCTATTGTATTTTTCGACTCCATATTTAGCTTTTAATAAGCTATATAAAACTTTCAATTGAAAAAGTGTTTCAGATGAATACCAAGAATTACTTTGGTATCTTTTTCCAGACACATCTAATCTATAAATAGCATTATTATGAAAAGTAGGAACAAAACGATCAATAATAAAATCGCTGATCTTCAGATCGGAATTGTTATCCGCTTTATTTTCATTTTTAAATAGAGTTAGAAGCGAATCAACTTCATTTGAAGTCATCCCAAATTTTATTTTTCCAAATACTTTTTTCTCTTCTGAACTATAAAGACTATCTATATACTTATTATAACCTTTTCTGCTTTCATTTAAAGTTATATTACGGTTTTTTCTTCGTTCTTTTATTTCTGAAACGGAATTATCTCTTGGATACATCATGTATTCTCTTTCAGATTTATATTTAACGGTATCATTATATGTATCTATTTCATAATGAGAAAACGCATACTTTAAATAAATACTCTGATCGTATTTGGTTACTATTGTGACAGTACCATCATAAGCAACAATATTTTCTTCTGAAATTATTTTTGCATCAACAAGTTTCTGAATATTTAATGATTCTTCATTTTTGTTACAAGAACAGATTAGAATCAATAATAGCGAAATAGATAATATCTTCTTCATAAAGGCTGATTTAGTTAACCTTTACAAACTTAGTTTGATTCTTGCTAACAATATAATGTAGACTTAGGGTTTTTCCCCCTTTTTTCAATTTACTAAGAAAAAACTATAGAAATTAAGTGTTTTACGGATTACCGTAAGATTTAGATATTTTTGAATTACGCTTATAAATGAGTTACTTAAATCTTTGAAAACAGTAAAACTATTCATTCAACAGTACTAAAGTATATTAAATATGAAGTGGTACTATAATTTATTTTGATAAGAAAGTTATGAGAATCGTAAAAGGTATTTTTTTACAAAACTTACCTTTATATTTCCTCTAAAAAAAACAATCCCTTGCAAACAGTGCGTTTACAAGGGATTTAGCGGAGAAAGAGGGATTCGAACCCCCGGACCTGTTACAGTCAACAGTTTTCAAGACTGCCGCATTCGACCACTCTGCCATTTCTCCGAGTGTCTCATCAGGTATTCCCTGATTGCGGATGCAAATATAGAAACCTTTTTTAATTCTTAAAACAAAATTAGATGTTTTTTTAAGACTTTTTTTATTTCAATAGATAACCAATTGTTTCTCTTAACATTAGACGTTATAACAAATTACCTCATAACAGCCAAGAACTCCATATTAAAAGGCGTCCGTGTGCATACACAGACCTATTTGGTAAAATATAGCACTTCATTTCATCACATATTGTATACTTTCACAGTATTAAAACCATAAATTATTTTATTATGAAAAAACAGAATTTAAAAGTATTGAAACTTAACAAGAAGGCTATCTCTACATTAGCAACTACAAAAGTAACAGGTGGAAGTTATTCACATTCTAATGTACAAAACGGTACGCAAGAACATTGTTGTTATCCTTTGTAGGAAAGACAAAAGCGAACTTTGAGGAGTTCGCTTTTTTTTATATCTTCATCACACTCTATATAATGTATCGTATTTATCCATTTAGTTTCTTATACACATCTTTAACAATCGTTCCCAAACCATACGGTATGGAATTTGGTCGTTCTTCGGTTTCTTCGTAATCATGTCTAAAACCAAAAATATGCGAATATTCGTGAAACCAATGTGCAGCAAGTTCAATATCGGTACTTCTTCTCATAAACCAGTTTTGGGTAATAATTAGCTCCTTTTCTCTTCTACCAACCTGACGCAAAAACTTTCCAAGCTTTAAATGTAAGGTCCATTTATAATCATCTTCTCTATTACCATACTGCTCGTTGCCTTGTTTTAGTATTTCATAAATCTTAAGATTATCCATTATCTCTTCTATTGGTCCTTTTGGATCTTTTTGATATCTTCTATCTGTAAAATCAAATGCTTTTACAGCTTCTCTAAATTCATTTGAATTTATAACCCTATTCATCAGCGCAACAGCTCTATGCGCTTTTTTACGTTTCCAACGTTTATTGAACTTGTGTAGTTTTGAGATGACAATTTTTGTTTCCATACAATGTGAGTTTATGAGTTGTTTATATGTATACGCTGATTTCTTTATAATTTACTTTGGATATTAATTGGCAAACCTATCTTAAAACCAAAACGCCAATCGTCTGCTTTGGTTGGATCGCTTGGTGTTGGACTCAATTTTAAATTAGACCGATCTATAAAAAGTTGCAAAGTTAGTAGGTTCTTCTTTTTACTAGTAGATTTAAGATTAAATAAAACGCCTGCTCTAAAAGGATAACGTTCCACTCTTTTAAAACGCGAATTATCTTTAAAATCAACTGTATTATAACCTAATTTCACAAATAACCCATAACCATTTCGCATCCCATAAGCCTCAAAACTACCACTAGTAGCTGTTCCGTACCCATACGATTCTCCTCTACCATTAATGTAGCCTACTTTTTCATTAGCAATAGTAGTTCCGTTACCAATTATATCATTATAAACATAAGTTCGTTTACTAAAACTATTAATATTACTCCCCCGACCAACACTGGTCAAAGCTCTAAGATAGAACAAATATTTGCTTGACTGAGAAAACCAATTCAAACTTGCATTCACTCCATAAAGATCACCTCGTTGATCACTAAAAAAATCATTAAAAGAAGCACCCTCAATATAATTAAATACAGTTAGATTTTCGCGTTGATAATACGGTGAAAACCCTAAGTAGAAAAATTGCTTTCTTGTCCATTTATCAGCTCCATTTTTTAGCTCTAAATCTTCAACCGTTGCATGTATTGCTTTCACATCTGCAAGTGCTTTTTTATAGACCTCTAATAGCTTTTTAGGATTTATTATCTTTCCATCAATTACAAAATTCAACTTTATATTTTGGTTGGTTGTAGTTTTATTTTGTTGTTGATCTACAGTTCGAATGTTTATAATATTAAAGTTATCTTTATGAATAGAGTTATTGTGTTTATTTTCCAATTCAAACTCTGTGATCAACTTACCCAATTCTGAATTTGTAGTTCGTGGTGTATACATTGATTTGTTTAGGATAATTTGTTTATTATTTTCATGCGCTTTTACAACATAATCATTTCCATATAATGTATCTGTAGGAAGGTTTACTGCGACCATAAGATCATGTAATTTGTAAAAATTTTCATAAACCTTATAAATAGTATCCTTTTCTAAAAAATTTCGATTGATAAGTGCGCGTTGTACAGCAAGATCTTTTGCTGAAATGAAGTTTCTATTGTATCCAAAAACATAAAAATAATTCACCGCAAAATTTGCTTGCTTGCTTCCTCCATCTTCATCGAAGAAATAAACACCTTTATCTACAGCAAAATTTCCGTCAATAGTCACTAGCCAATTAGTTCCCCTTTTTACAAAACCTTTAACGGACAATTTAGAAGAATTGTCCGTTAATTCTGTTGAAAATCCTTGCGCTGGGGTATTTTCTCCTAAAATAGCAAAGTTTAAATCCTGAAAAAGAAGTTTTTTAAAGGCTTCTACTGACACTAATTTATCAGCATCTACTACTTCAACAGGTTTAGTTGGACTTAATGCGACTGATACCTGAGCATTCACAAACAATGTAAAGGTAAAATAGAACAAAAGTGTAATTTTTAATTTCATAATATTAAGTAGTTTTAGTTGATGCATAAATCTACATGCGTTTGGTATCATAAAAAATACTTACAAATAGGTAATCTTCTTCTTAAGTGATTAATTGTAATTCAAAACAATACTAAAAAAAACAGTAGAGATATACTTACGGATATCCGTAAAAGCAATCAATAAAAAACTTCCAGAACTACCAGCTAGTGAAAATGCATATATGAGATCGGACGTTACAGAAGCTACAGAATTATTTAGTGCTAGAGTTTTTGTACGCTTTAAAGATTTTCATGTAAAAGCAAATTTGACAGCAAATACACTTTCTGAAATTCAAAAAAACGAATGGGAAACGTTTTTACAATTGTATTCCATTATGGGAATGATTACATAGTATTTTTTGTAAAATACTCTTTAGGCGTTTCAATATATTTTAAACGTTCTTTTGGAATGTCTTCAATCATATTATAATCTCCGTTAAGATATTTCCCCCATTTAGGCGCATGGTCCATTCTAAAATGGTAATACAACATAATTTGTTCTGCCGCTGAAAGTTGCGAACGCAAGGTTTTTAAATATTCTTGTACTTGTGTTTTGTTTAGCAAATCGTCTTCTTGTTGTACAACATATTTGACTGTACTAAATAAATGTCTATAATAATGTCCCAAGTGAAATTCATGTCCGCTAAAAGGTTTGTATTTTACATAGAGTCGAATTGTTCGTTTACTCTTTTCATTACTTTTTTCTTTCCATCTTCCATAGAATACATTCAATTGTCCGCTGGAAGATTTGTGTTCTTTTCGTTTATGATTAAAATCTTTCTTTACTTTATCGATGTAAGTTTCATCAGAAATTCCTTCAAAAACGTCATTGTTATACGAGTTAATTCCATAATACACAATCCTATAGGCTACTTGCATCAATGTAGCCTCATCATACGCGCAAGTATGATTATCGGCTTCACAGGCATGCCATTCTAAAAGTTCATAACAAGCTGTAACCTCAAAAAGCATACGCTCAAATAATTGACGTCCTTGTGTAAAACGAATTACTTGCGATTCGGAAGTTGTAATTTGCCTAAACATATCTTCTTTTTTTGCAGCTTCATCAGCAAAGGTTTTTGTGTTTTCGCGCATAAGTTCATACCCATGCAGGCTTATTTCATTGACATTTTCTTTATGCAAACGTACTTTTTCATAGAACTGCGATTCAAACTGTTGCATACGTAATTGTCTTTGCACTTTTTGATTTGCCAAATATTGTACATAAAATGCCATAAAGGTCAACAAAGCTGCGGCAATCCCAACAATTGGGTTGAGCAAGCCGCCAACTGTATCACCAATACTTCCCAAGGTGCTATAGTTGTACCAGCTTGAAAATATAGGAAGTAATAGAATTAAAAAACCAACAATTGCCAAGCCTATAAAAAGTAAACTTAATCCGCTACTAAATGAAATTAACGCGTCTTCTTCTTTCTTATTTTTTGATGTCATGAGTTGAATGTATTTTGGTTATACTGTGATAAAAGTTGTGGAAAATACGTTTTAATGAATGCTTTAATAGCTTCCGAAGTTAATTCCTGTTCTATATATTTTTTTTGATCTTGATACACGCGCAATCGATCTCCTTTTAAGAAGTAAAATTGATCATCCTTCACAAAAGAGAGTCGTAAGCTTTGTTGAAACGGATATACATTATATGGATCAAATCGATTGGCAATAGCTTCTGTTATGGCAGTTTGTGCTTGTTCTTGTAACGAAATAATCATTAAGGGTTTAAATTCAGTTTTCGTCTTTATTTGAACAATGAGAGCTAATTTTGTTTGCTTGACGCGAAATTCTATTCCGAATGCTGAATAACTACTGTCTTCAAAAGCTGGAAATAGTTGAATACAAGGCCAGCCTGATCCTACATCTATAAAATATTTTTTTCCTTGTAAATTAATAGAAAGTAAACGATGACAAGCAATGCCTGCTATCTCCGCAGTATGCAATTGTGTCTCAATACCTTCTGCTGCCAAAACTGCCTTAAAATGCAAGGTTTTATCAGAGCACGTACCGCCTAAATGTCGATTCTTCTCTGTACGTTCTGTCTGCATCATCAAATTATGGAAAGTAGTCTGCTGGTAATCTGCCAACAATAAACGTTCTATCTTCTGAACAATATCTGCATCTTTATGTCTTGCTTTTCGCTTTGCAATAAACGGATCAAAAACTGGATATTCTGAAAAATACGGATGTGTTGTGTCAAATGCCGAAAAGAAGTTTTTCCAAATGGTTTGTAAATGTGTATGCTCTGAGAGTTGTTGTTTCTTAGAAAACTCCACCACAGCATTCCGAATGCCTGAACCCACGTCGCAAGACATTTTTTTACGCTGTACAATACGTTCTGGCAATACCGCTTTAAAGAGTTCGCGCAGTATGTATTTTCCTTGTAATCCGTTTTTGTTCTGTATCAAATCGTATACAGATAATTGTTGAGCAATGGCATATACGTTTTTGTCTAAAAAAGGACAACGCGCTTCTATAGTTGCTGCCATACTCGCACGATCTAAACGTCGTAATTCTGTAAGGTGTAAATTTTCAATTAAGATTTTTTTAGCAGCAAACCACGTGTTTTTATCTTTTGTGATGGAGTATCCACAGAACAATTCGTCAGCACCTTCGCCAGATATAATTACTTTTAAACCATCTATAGCAGCTTGTTTTGCCAATAAATACGTTGCCAATCCGTTGCTTATAATCGATGGGTTGAAACTTTCCGTATGATAAACCATCATAGGAATCAATGCCTCTATTTCACCAACGGTGGGCAATGGAATGTAAGTTACTTTGTTAGTAATGTTTAATGCTTCAGCAAGTAACTTCACATGACGATAATCTTCATTGTTTTCATCTCCCAAACAATAATACCGAACAGCTTTTGAGTGTTTTGAAACAATTGACGCTATGATAGAACTGTCCAATCCGCCACTTAAAAATACGCCAAAGGTTTGTCCGTACGGAACTCTTTTGTGTACAGCTGCTTCTAGTACTTCTTTTAGTTTTTCTTTAGGAATGGTTTCGTGTTGATGTGTACGAATCGATACAATCTGATCATTTTCTAATTTAGAAAGTCCTTTTGGGATGATTTCAAAACTCGTCACCGATTCAATACCTCTTAAAACACTTACTACACAATTGAATGTTGGCGTTTTGACAAAGAACAAAGGTTTCTTACCTATATAATCTTTTAAAAAGTAACACGTTTTAGTCGGTTTATGAATGATGATTCCTGAATAAAAACCATCTAGTACTGCTATTAGAGTTTCACCTAGTATCTCAAATAATGGCGCAATGATTTCAATATCAGAAGTTCCTTTTGTGGTGAGTTGGTAGCTTTCTTTCAGTTCTTTATGATTATAGATTTCACCATTAAAAACAACAATATATGTGTCTGTTTCAAATGGTTGATTCCCTAATAAAGTTGGATCAACAATTGCCAAACGATTGAAGCCTATTTGTAAATCTTGAAATGTACATATTGCTTGATGATCGCGTCCCCGATGTTGCTGCACGTCCAATAGTTGCTTACACTCTGTAGCATCTTTAGCCCCAAAAGTTAATACAATTCCACACATATATTTATAAATCAGTGATTAAAACCCAGCGGATAAATTTTTGAAATACAGCGGTGTGTCTCTCTAGTTTAGAAACAGAGAGACTTTCATTATCACGATGAATTCTACACTGCCCATCATTCGGTCCAAACCCAATATAAACTGCCGTTTCAGGAATGTTGGTTACAAAAGGACAGGTTGTGAATTTATTCAGTTGTCGGTTTTCCGGGCGTGCTTTTCCATCATAAATAGCTTGATTTAAACTGTGTACAAAGCCTGGAATCGTTTCAGTTTTTGGTAAGTGAAAAAGCAACGGTGTTTCTTTTTTGTACACGCCTGTTTCTTCTACATGCAGTTTGGCGTTGAAATCTTTTAACAATTGTGGAATTACGGTAAACGGAGTTGGTCCAGCAACTTCCTCTTCTCCTTGTATAATCCATAAAATATTTGGCAACTCCTCGCCTGCATTTTTCATTGCTTGCAACGCTAGAATTCTACAAAGTAAAATTCCTTTATTGTCTGCAATACCTCTGCAATAGTACCGATCTTTTTTGGTAATAACTTCAAACGGCGGTGTATCCCATTTTTCGGAAGTATTTATTTTTTCTACATCGTAATGCCCATACAACACCACTTTTTTATTCGTATTGCTATTTGTATAACGCGCCACAAGTACAGGTTGGTTTGTAGGACTATCACCTTCCAAATGGACCGAAAAACCTATAGATACTAGTAATTCGGTAATGAATTGAATTCCTTTTTGATTTTCTGCATCATGATGGGCAATGGTTTGTATTCCTATAAAAGTTTTGAGTTGTGCTATCATAGTATTTGTGAATTTATATTGTTGGCAACAAGTATTTTAGGAGAAGACGCTTGTATGGTTTCCCAAATTTGTTTCCAGTTTTCTATTTCTTTAATCTGCTTGTTTGCGTTTATTGCTTTGATGTATTTTTTAAATTTTGATTCTTCCATACTTGGAAATTTTACGAATAAACAAGCCCGCTTTATAGAATTAATAAACCGTTCTTCTGTATACGTTTCAAAAGATTTTCCGTAGTCAATCAACTTTAATTGACCAGTTTCTGTACGAATAAAGTTTTTGGGTTTGATATTGGTAAATACAAAACGATGTTGGTAGCAAAAGCGCAAAAATGCTGTAATTTCGGTTATAGTTACTTCTTTAACTGATTGAAAAGCATGATATGCATACCGAATGTATTTATAGTTTGCTACTTCATGAAAAGTAAGTGTTTCTAAAAAATCGCTTTGTTCAAAGTGTATAGCTTGTTGTTGTAAAAAAAACCACTCTTGCTCGCGAATGGCAAAGAATATCTTATAAATATAATGTGTATCTGTAAATACTTTTCCTTCCGAACCTTCTCCTAATAAATAGGTGTTTTTAGTAAGTTGTAATTTTGTTTTGATAAATGCTTCATTGATGGTTTCGTTTGCCAATCGATGTGTAATGGCACTCGTGTAAGACCATAATATATCGCCCAAATTACTTAAGTATGTTTGTATATATGCTTTGTCTAAAGATTTCTCTATTGTATTTAAAAAGGACTCACGTAAAACATTATCATCAAATTGTGAGCTATATGGTAACACTTCATCTGCATGTTTTTGTTTTAATAATTGTAATATTCCGTATATCCTATAATAGTTCATAAGAAAACGTGCTTTTCTATGTTGTATATACTGTTTAAATGTTTTGTAAAACATATCAGCATATACCTCATTTGCCAGCGATGCTATGATATGAATTGGGCGCTGCACTTCTTTTTCTTGCTTGATAATTGCAACGGTTGCCAACAAAGCCTTGTTAAATGCATAGCCTATGATGTCATTGGCAGACTTGTTTAATTCTTTTTCAATACGAAATGCTTGTATAGGTCTGTTTTGATCTAACGCCATTGTGTGTACTACAAAATCATATTTTGAAAACACCTGACTCATTAATGCCCAAGACAAATCGCCACGACGTGTAAATGTATCATTGACTTCCAAACTTACCACAGGATAGGAACGCAACAATTCTCTATTGAATACCAATGTATTTGGTCCACGATTGGTGGCTAGTTTTTGTATTCCGTTCAATTCCTGTTGCAACGCAGGACGCGAAATTGCTTTTCCAGAAAAATTCTTAACTAAATCACTTTCAAGAGTACAGTTATAATACATAGGAGTTTCTGTATGTTGTGTATGCGCATCTGTGAGATCATAGTAATAATCAGGAAGCGCACTTATATTTTTAGCATCAGAAGCTACGTTTGTGTTAGCAACGGTACTATACCATAAATCGACCAATTGACTTCGAATACAAGAAAACATAGGCAAAGGCGCATCTAGGCTTACACTTCCTATCAAAGCATCTGCTGTATTTTTATATTGATTGATGATGGAAAAAAGATCGTATGTAGTTGCTTTTGCACCTTGCTTAAATGTATTTGTAAACCTGACATCATCATCAATAATCCAATACACTGTATCAGTAATAGTACGAGTTTCATGATATAGATGATATTGTAAAATGGTTCTACCAATAGCAATAGAGTTAATGGTTGTAAACTTTGAGAAATACGAACCATACATCTTATCTCTTAGATATTGTTGCCAAGTAGCTTTGGAAATGATTTTGTATTGAGTATGATTTGAAATTGTTTGAAACATTGAAGCTTCACTAGAAGTATTATTAATAATCAATACCAAATCTACAGGAATATGTTGTGTTTCAATATTCTTAAGGATTCTATTGGCAAGTTGTATGTCTCCTGCAATGAATCCAATCACAAAGAAAAAATCTTTCTTATCATTAAAACCTATATGATTGGTTTGAGTTTTAGTTGCTGACTTTTGCGTAATTTGAATGGTTTCTTGCGGAATATCGAAAATCTGTTGAGCACGTGCAAAGAATAAGGATTCTTCCTTTTTTTCCATAAAAGCCTTGTATTTGTAATAGAAATACTGGTAGCTCTCTTTTTTTAGTGTTGAATTTGTCGTTACCCTTGGACGATCTTCATCTACATAGATATTTACCAAGTGTTGCGGTATGATATGATACGTAGGTTTCAACTGAAGCAAGCGTATAAAAATGTCACGATCTACAGTTGCTTGCATAGCTTCATCAAAACAACCAGCCTTTAATAATGTTTTTAATCGCACGAAAGTGTTAGATCCGCCAACACCAGGATTCCCTATTAAGAAATCATGATAAGATAACCTTTTTGGCAATTGAAGTTTTTGTGTCGTATTGCTTGATATCCGATTGATGTTTGCTAAATAAATGTCTGCCACTTCCTCACTATTTGCAATTGTTTCTAAATAATCTTTATGCCAAGCATCATCATCATCTAAAAAAGCAATATACAAATCATCTGCAATCGTATATTTTTTAAGTATCGCTTCAATAGCTGTATTTAAAGCGCCTGCGTAGTTTGAAGTACGTTTATTTTTTAAATAAGTACAATTAGACTTTTGACAAAGTATTTGTTCTGCTTCTTTATTGGTTTCATAAGAATTAGAAATTACAAAGATATCAAGTAAGCTATAGTGCTGTGCTTTTACTGATTGCAAAGCTCGTCTTAACAAAGCACAACGATTGTGAGTAACAATAACAGTGATGATTTTCATTAAAGATATTTTAATCTAACATAGGTGCTCAATAATACTATTTTAAGGGCAAATAACATTACTAAAAACCGTAATTATAAAAAATAAATTCTTACTTAACATAGAGTAAATCTATAACACAAAACAGATTAAAACAAATCTAATTAATTGATTTACAAACAATATCGCAATTTTTACGGCAAAACCGTAGCCAAATTCAAGAGCTTCTTTTTAACTTAATGTTTCTTAAAACTTAAACATCATGAAAAAAAAGAATCTCAGTAACTTACAGCTAAAGAAATCAACGGTTTCTAGTTTAAACTTACAATCAATCTCAGGAGGAACTATCATCATCACATTTACTATAGAGCGTCCTTGTCCCATACGATTTACCAAAACAACATGTTCTGGAGCAGCAGAATGCAATTCGATGGATATTTGTACCGCTACACATTGTAAAACGAATGAAATTGATACAGAAACACGTCCTATTTGTTAAAGCAGGATTAAAAGAATAATTTACCAAAACCCATTATAAATTACACTATCATGAAAAAAAAGAGTCTAAAAAATTTAAACGTAAACAAATCAACTATTTCTAATTTAAATGGAGATGCCGTAAAAGGAGGAACTATTAGAACGTTTTACACCGTTTGTGGCACAGGTCCTCATACGATAGCTTGTACGCTTCAAGCACCAGCTTGTGTACAAACATTGGCTTGTACGTTTGTAGAGCCTAATTGTGGGACATACAACTCAAAAGATCGTTGTCAAACAAATGAAGTAGATGCAAATACACTTCCTATTTGCTAGGAAGATATTAGTTACCTAATGAAAAAGCGAACTGTACTAGTTCGCTTTTTTTATGCTATTTATTCAATAATTTTATGCAATGCAACTGGCATAGGAACGCCTTCGCTTTGAAAACGCTTGTGAACCGCTTCTAACAACGTACATTTTGTTTTAAACTCAGCAAAAGGTTCACTTAACCATATATAAGCGCGTACGTGAATATAACCTTCTTTTGCCTCTATAACACGAACTTCAACAGTGTCAATTTCAATACCTGTTTCCAATGTGTGATGAATTACATTGTCTAAATGCGAAGCTTCTTCTTGTATTATTTTACGAACTTGATCAATATCTGCATGAATACCTACATAAAAATTATTAAAACTCAATACATTAGAATCATCAATGGTGTGGTTTAATACGGATTCTGTACTAATAACAGAATTCGGAATAATCAGTCGTTTATTTTCAAAGTTATTAATTACGGTATGACGTAAGGTAATATCATCTACAATTCCAATACGTGTATCATCTAGCTTAATATAATCGCCAACTCTAAAGGGTTTAAAAATAACAATAAACAAGCCTGCAATTAAATTGGAAATAGCGCTTTGTGCTGCAAAACCAATAATAGCTGCTATAATTCCTGCTCCAGAAAATATAAAAGTAGCTTGTTCTCGCAACTTAGGTACCGTAAAAATAATGACAAAAATACCTATGATAATAAACGAGAATCGAATGGAGTTTTTTATAAACTTTAAGGTGGTTACTCCAAATCGTTTTTTGCGTTGCTTACGTTTTAAAAAGATGACAAGTATAAACCTAAACAATCGCGAAATTAACCATGACAATACCAAAACTATGACAGAATACCATAATATTCCTTCAATAGTATCTACATTTATATACGATTTTAAAAACTTCAACATTGGCTGTGATTTTGTGCAAAGCTAGAATAGTTTTATAAAAACTAAAAGAGAAAAAATACTTTAGATAAATTTTATACCAATTATTATTTGAAATTACTGTAAAGAAAAAGATGTTTTTTTTCTTTATACGAATTATAAAAATCAAGCATAGCCATAGCTATGGTTTATTTTTGAAATGAAGAAGAAAGGAAAAAAGGGCGTTTTATCATGGTAATTACAAATGATAATTGGTATTAGTTACTAAAATCACAAATCGGTGAAACCTTAAGAGCTATTTAACACTCACAATGAAGATGTTTATATATTTTTGTACTTTTACAATTCTGTGAAACAGTTTTTAAAACATATCAGCGCATTTGCTTTAGCCGTTTTAGTGCTATGCTCTACCTTTTCATTTACCATTAATGAACATATTTGTGGTGGTGTAAAAGTGAGTTATGCTATTGGAATAGATGCTGAAAATTGCGGTATGGAGGTAGCAACGAATGTTTCTGACGAAACTACGATGCAACAAGCTTCTTGCTGTGATGATGTTACAACACTCATTCAGGGTCAAGACGAATTGCCTTCACAACAAGATGTAAAATTTACTACACAAACATTCATCAAAGCATTTGTATACAGCTATATTTTTGTGCTTCCAAGTAGAGATCAAGAAAAAGCAGTGTACAAACCGTATGTACCGCCACCATTGATAAGGGACATACAACTACTTGATGAAACTTTCCTAATTTGATATATACGTTATCTATTTCATTTTCCTAGGTACAACACTTACGGAAAACATATTGCTATGCAATATTTTAATCGAAAACACACGTATAAACATCAATACTCATGCTAAACAAAAGCATCCAGTTTTTAATACAACACAAACTTGTCGCCGTACTCCTACTCGTTTCCATGATTGGTTTCGGATTGAGTACAGCTCCATTCAATTGGGATTTAGGGAACTTCCCCAAAAACTCCATTGCCGTAGATGCCATTCCAGACATTGGCGAAAATCAACAAATCGTATTTACCAAATGGCAAGGTCGTTCGCCTAAAGACATTGAAGATCAGATTACCTATCCGTTAACGACAACCTTAATGGGAATTCCTGGTGTAAAAACAGTTCGAAGCTCGTCTATGTTCGGGTTTTCTAGTATTTACATCATATTTAATGATGAGGTCGAATTTTATTGGAGTCGAAGCCGAATTTTAGAAAAACTCAACGCACTGCCAAGTTCATTACTTCCTGAAGGTGTACAACCAACGCTTGGGCCTGATGCTACAGGTTTAGGGCAAATATTTTGGTATACCTTAGAAGGTAGAGATGAAAACGGAAACGTAACTGGCGGTTGGAATTTACAAGAACTTCGCAGCATTCAAGATTACTATGTAAAACCTGCATTATCAAGTGCTTCCGATGTGTCGGAAGTAGCTTCTATTGGCGGATATGTACAAGAGTATCAAATTGACATTCTGCCAGATGTGCTCAAAAAATACAACCTTTCAATTGCGCAAGTAGTAGACGCAATTCGCAATACCAACAAAGAAATTGGTGCAAAAACACTCGAAATCAACCAAGCGGAATATGTAGTGCGCGGATTGGGGTATGTAAAATCGATTGCCGATTTGGAAAATACACCGATCAAATCGGAAAGCTTTACGCCTGTATTGGTCAAAGATGTTGCAAAAATCTATCTCGGTCCAGCAGAACGACGTGGAATTCTCGACAAAGAAGGTGCTGAAGTTGCTGGTGGCGTTGTGGTTGCTCGCTATGGCGCGAATCCGATGCAAGTGATCAACAATGTAAAAGACAAAATAAAAACGATTGCAAGCGGTTTGCCAACAAAGGTCTTACAAGATGGACGTACTTCTCAACTCACCATTGTTCCGTTTTACGATCGTACCGAACTCATCAAAGAAACCTTGCATACGCTTGAAGAAGCCTTGTCGCTCGAAATCTTAATTACGCTACTCATTATTATAATAATGGTTTTCAATCTAAGAGCTTCGTTTTTAATAGCAAGTATCTTACCTGTGGCGGTTTTAGTCGTTTTCATTGCGATGAAACTCGGAAATGTAGATGCAAATATTGTCGCACTTTCCGGAATCGCGATTGCCATTGGTACCATGGTCGATATGGGAATTGTCTTGGTAGAAAACATCACGCGACATCTGGAAGAAGATACTGAAAACACACCAATCAATACTGTAGTATACAAGGCAACATCGGAAGTCTCAGGCGCCATTCTCACGGCAGTGTTAACCACTATCATCAGTTTTATTCCTGTATTTATGCTCGTTGGTGCTGAAGGAAAACTATTCAGTCCGCTCGCTTTCACCAAAACAATGGCGTTGGTTGCAGCACTCATCATCACACTATTCATTTTACCTGCATTGGCAGCTTGGGTTTTCGGTTGGAAATCGACTCGTAAATGGTCCAAACTATTGCTGAATTCTGTTTTACTATTAATAGGTGTTTATGCAATTGCAAACGGAATTTATCTTGCGATTGCTGTATTGATTTTTGGTTTGGCAAATATTTTACAAACACAGGAAATCATCACGCAAAAAACACAAAAACGAATCCATATTGTCACGGCAATTGCTGTATTACTGCTATTGCTAACGGTATACTGGCGACCTTTAGGCTACACAAATGCATTGGGTACAAACTTTATTTTTGTCGCGCTGACCTGTACAATTGTCATTGGAACGTTTACCGTATTCATCAAATATTACGAAAGACTATTACGTTGGGCATTAGCAAACAAAATACTGTTTTTAAGTCTGCCACTATTGATCCTTATTGCAGGAATTTCAATCTGGCGAAACACTGGAAAAGAATTTATGCCAGCGCTCAATGAAGGTTCGTTCTTGCTCATGCCAACTTCATTGCCACATGCAGGAATTGCCGAAAACAAAAAGATTCTACAACAATTGGATATGGCTGTTGCCAACATTCCCGAAATAGAAACTGTTGTTGGAAAAGCGGGTCGTGTAGAAAGTGCATTAGATCCTGCACCGTTGTCTATGTATGAAAACATTATTCATTACAAATCTGAATATATTTTAGACGAGAACGGAAAACCGCAGCGTTTTAAGGTAAATGATAACAATGAATTTGTTTTAAAAGATGGCACTTCGGCTCCGCTCAGTGCTCCAAATAAAACGAAAACGTCAGATCGAGTGGCGCAAGGAACGAGCGTTGTATCGAGATCTACTTTAAAAAACATAACTGCAAAAGACCTAATTCCTGACGAAGACGGCGAATTCTACCGTAATTGGCGACCGCATATAAAATCGCCAGATGACATTTGGAACGAAATTATAAAAAACACCAAACTGCCTAGCATTACGTCGGCACCAAAATTACAACCTATTGAAACGCGTTTAATCATGTTGCAAACTGGCATGCGTTCGCCGATGGGAATTAAAATTAAAGGACAGACTTTGGAACAAATAGAAGCTTTTGGTTTGGAGCTAGAACAAATTTTACAAGAAGTACCCGAAGTCAAAAAGGAAACTGTGTTTGCCGAACGCTTGATTGGAAAACCGTATTTAATTCTAGATATCAATCGGGAAAAAATTGCGCGTTACGGTTTATCGGTTAAAGCCGTACAAGATATTCTGGAAGTCGCTATTGGCGGAAAAATAGTGACGCAAACCATTGAAGGTCGCGAACGCTACAACGTCCGTGTACGGTATCCTAGAGAATTACGTGCCAATCCGAATGATTTAGAAAACATATACATTCCGTTGCCAAACGGTTCCGAAATATTACTAAAAGAAGTGGTTTCTATCAATTATGAAAAAGGCCCACAAATGATTAAAAGTGAAGACACTTTCTTAGTCAGTTATGTATTATTCAACAAACAATCAGACATTGCGGAAGTTACTTTGGTAGAGAAGCTACAGAAACTATTGAAAGAACGAATTAACGATGGAAGTCTAATTGTTCCAAAAGGCGTGAATTATGAATTTTCTGGAACCTACGAACAGCAAGTGCGTGCAGAAAAAACATTGTTGATTATTGTGCCAATTGTATTGCTGATCATCTTTTTAATTCTGTACTTTCAATTTAAATCGATTGCAACCTCACTCTTTATTTTTGGAGGAATTGCAGTTGCCTTTGCAGGCGGATTCATTATGATTTGGCTCTACGGACAATCGTGGTTTCTCAATATTGAACTCTTTGGAAGCAACTTACGTGATCTCTTTCAAATAGAAACCATCAACCTAAGTGTAGCGGTTTGGGTAGGATTTATTGCCTTATTCGGAATTGCCACTGACGACGGCGTTATTATGGCAACCTATCTCAAGCAGAATTTCGCAAAGAAACTTCCCAACACAAAAGAAGCCATTCAAAATACTGTGGT
Organism: Kordia sp.; assembly: GCF_050633145.1. GTDB lineage: Bacteria > Bacteroidota > Bacteroidia > Flavobacteriales > Flavobacteriaceae > Kordia. Next base: position 103,658 of record NZ_JBOEFY010000040.1, read on the forward strand.
TGAAGCAGGAAAGAAACGAATTCGCCCATGTTTAATGACAACGGCAACAACCTTGCTTGCTTTGTTACCTATTTTAACCTCAACAGGACGCGGAAGCGATATTATGATTCCGATGGCAATTCCGAGTTTTGGCGGAATGCTAATCGCGCTAATTACCTTATTTGTAGTGCCCGTTTTATATAGTTGGCATCAAGAAATTAAACTAAAAGCACAAAAAAATGAAGTATAAAATTGTATATGTATGTATCTGTTTTTTGTGTGTTCATTTTATGAACGCGCAAACCTTAGAGAACTATCTGGCGGAAGCCGAAAAAAACAGTTCTGAAATACTAGCCAAGCAATTTCAATACGAAAGTGCGTTGGAAAAAGTAAACGAAGTAGGAAGTTTGCCCAATACACAACTAGGCGTAGGCGTTTTTGCGCAAGCAGTAGAAACCAGAGTTGGACCGCAAAGAGCACGTTTTTCGGCGAGTCAAAAAATTCCATGGTTTGGTACGCTTTCCGCGAAAAAGGAAAACGCAAAGTTATTGGCGGTTGCAAAGGAAAGTGAAATTGATTTTTTGAAACGACAGCTTTCGCTGAATGTGAAATTGGCGTACTATAACTTACTCACATTACAGCAAAAATTAACGATTACGCAACAACATATTGAAATTTTGGACACGTATGAAAAGTTAGCGTTAAATGAGTTGGAAAACAATCGTACCAATATGGTAGATGTATTGAACATTAAGATGAAGAAAAACGTATTGCAACAACAGTTTCAAACAATTACGGAAAACATTCAAAGTCAAAAAATACAATTCAACTTGCTATTAAACAGACCTATAAGCACCGAAATTTTACTATTAGATTCCTTGCAGTTACGGGAAACTGCTCTTTTTGCGACCTATGAAACCATTGAGAACAATCCGAAATTGCAACAGCTGAATTCCATTGAAAGTGCCTTGCAACAATCGGAAATCGTCGCAAAGAAAGAAGGAAATCCAACCATAGGTTTCGGACTTGATTATGTGTTAGTTGCAGAGCGTTCGGGTATTTCGTTGCCCGATAATGGAAAAGATATTATTATGCCAATGGTAACGGTTTCCATTCCACTATTCAACAAAAAACACATTGCAAAGCAAAAACAGTTACAACTAGAACAAGAAGCAATAGTTCACACCAAAACCACTGTGAAAAATCAGTTGTTAATTGAATTCGAGAAAGCAAAGAACAAACTAAAAAACGCCAAAGAAAGTATAGAAACACAGGAAGAAAATATTGTGCAAGCCGATCAAGCCAAAGAAGTCATTTTAGCCGCCTACCAAACAGCAAAAATGGATTTTGAACAATTATTAGCGCTCGATCAATTGAAGTTAGGGTTTGAATTGCAAAAAGTAAAGGATTTAAATACCTATGTATCAAATGTTGCTATTATTGAATTTTTAATCGCAAACTAAGAGAAGAATGAAACAAACATATACTATTAGCGGAATGACTTGCAGCGGTTGCAAAAGCAAAGTCGAATACATCTTAGGAAATTTGGATGAAGTAAGTTCTGTAACAGTGAATTTAGAAGCTGGAACGGCAGAAGTTGAAGCTACTTCCCTACTACCTTTGGAATTGATAGATTCTATATTACCAGAAAAATATTCAGTTCTGGAAAAAGCTACGAATTTCTTTAATCCGACAGAAACAGAAGAAAAAAGCGAACTCAAACAATTGTTTCCGCTGTTTTTAATCTTCTTTTACATTACAACAGCAAGTATTTTAATGCATGTAACGAACTGGTCTACAGAAGGATTCATGCTTAGTTTTATGGGACTTTTTTATGTAGTTTTTAGCTTCTTCAAGTTTTTAGATTACAAAGGTTTCCCAAAATCGTTTCAAATGTACGATCCGCTTGCGAAGTTGATTCCCGCATATGCGTGGATTTATCCTTTTATAGAAATTACACTCGGATTCCTATTTTTATTCAAATTTCAAATTCCGATCGCATTAATCGCAACCATTGTCGTTTTAGGAATTACTACAATTGGTGTAACGAAAGCTTTATTAGATAAAAAAACGATTCAATGTGCTTGCTTGGGAACGGCGTTAAAATTGCCTATGACCAAAGCTACTTTTATTGAAAATTCCATCATGCTTATCATGGCAGTTTGGATGTTACTAAACTTATATTCTTAAACAGATGAAAAAATACATTATATACATCGTCTTATTAATTGCGGGAATTGTCATTGGGAAGTTTGCCCTTTCGGGAGAACGTACTCAAGAACACTCGCATACAGAAGAAACCACTGCGCAACCTACAAAATGGACTTGCTCAATGCATCCACAGATTATGCAACCCGAAGCAGGCGATTGTCCTATTTGCGGAATGGATTTGATTCCTGCACAGGAAGCTACTTCCGAATTGTCTTCGAATCAGTTTCGTATGACTGAAAACGCAATTGCGTTGGCAAATATTGAAACGACAAAGGTTTCCGCAGAAAATGCTTCAAATACAGCATTAAAACTCACAGGAACTATTGAAGCCAACGAAAAAACAAATGCTACACAAACGGCTCATTTTGGCGGACGTATTGAAAAATTGTATGTAAACCTTACGGGAGAAGAAGTACGAAAAGGACAACGAATTGCGCTGATTTATTCGCCAGAATTGGTTACTACGCAACAAGAATTATTAACGGCTTTGCGTATGAAAGCTTCACAACCTGAATTGTACAAAGCCGTACGAAACAAATTAAAGCTGTGGAAGTTGACTGAAGCACAAATTCAACAAATAGAATCGTCGAAAAAGGCTTCTTCAAAGTTTCCGATTTATGCAAGTGTTTCTGGCGTTGTAACTGAAAAAATGGTAGAAGAAGGCAATCATGTAATGGAAGGTGGCGCGCTGTTTAAAGTGTCGAATTTAAATTCTGTTTGGGCAAGTTTTGATGCGTACGAAAATCAAATATCGAGTCTAAAAAAAGGAGATAATATCACCATTACTACAAACGCGAATCCTAATGAGGAAATTCCTGCAAAGATCACCTTTATTGATCCTATATTAAATACAAAAACGCGAACTGTTGCTGTAAAAGTGGAATTGAACAATCGTGATAAGAAGCTAAAACCAGGTATGTTTGTTACAGGTATTTTGAGCACAAAGGTTTCCACAAATACGATGGTTTCCATTCCGAAATCGGCAGTATTATGGACAGGAAAACGCTCCTTAGTCTATGTAAAAAAAGACGCGAACGAACCTGTTTTTGAAGCGAGAGAAATTACTTTGGGAGCATCCAATGGAGAAAACTACGAAGTTATTTCAGGAATTAGTTCAGAAGATGAAATTGTAACAAATGGTGCGTTTACCGTAGACGCCGCTGCACAGTTGCAAGGGAAAAAGTCAATGATGAATGCTTCTAAAGAAACTTCTAAAAATAGTATGACAGCTGCAAAAATAGAAGTAAGTGCTGCATACGAAAAAGCTTTCCTGCCAAGTGTAAAAGCCTATATAGAACTAAAAGATGCTTTGGTGAAAAGTGATGTGAAACTTTCCGCAGAAAAAAGTAAAGCATTTAGAAAGGCATTGGAAAAACTGACAATTGCACAACGAAAAGAAGCAGACGCGTATTGGGCAGTTATGCATAAAACCTCCAAAAGTATCAATGAAAATACGCCGATTGAACGACATAGAAAAAGCTTCCAAGTTATTTCGAATCATATCATTGAATTGGTTCAGAATTTTAAGAAATTTGAAGAACAATTAACCGTTCAATTTTGTCCAATGGCTGATGATAATAAAGGAGCATATTGGATTAGTGATGAAGAACAAATTAGAAATCCTTATTTTGGTGACGCCATGTTAACATGTGGAGAAGTAAAACAAGTATTAAAGTAAGATAACGTGAAAACTAAAGGTAATTTAAAAGAAGTTGCAACCGTTTTTTTTAAGCTAGGTTTGATTGCATTTGGTGGACCTGCGGCACATGTTGCCATGATGGAAGATGAAGTAGTTACGAAACGAAAGTGGATGACACGCGAACATTTTTTAGATTTAATGGGCGCAACAAATTTAATTCCTGGACCAAATTCAACCGAAATGACCATGCATTGCGGTCATGAACGCGCTGGTNNTGCATTGCGGTCATGAACGTGCAGGTTGGAAAGGTCTTTTTGTAGCTGGATTTTCTTTTATTTTTCCTGCAGTCGTCTTTACGACAATCTTAGCATATTTATATGTGACTTATGGCGAATTGCCACAAATTGAACCTTTCTTGTATGGCATTAAACCCGCAGTAATAGCAATTATACTTTCGGCAGTATATAAGTTGGGTAAAAAGGCATTAAAAAACTGGCAATTAGCCGTTATTGGTATCGCAACTGTTATTGCTTCCATAAGTGGAATTAATGAAATTACAATTATTTTAGCTGGCGGTTTGATTGGCTTGTTATGGTTCGGTGTTCCGAAAATGGCAGATAAAAAGTTGAACGTATTCACACCTGTTTTTTTACTTTCCTCAGGAGTTATATTGACTAAAACAATTACGAATGCAAAACTGTTTTTTGTATTCTTAAAAGTCGGTGCTATCTTATTTGGAAGTGGCTATGTTTTGGTCGCTTATTTAGATGCGGAATTGGTTGAAAAACTAGAATGGCTTACAAAGTCAGAGTTGTTAGATGCTATTGCTATCGGACAGTTTACGCCAGGTCCAGTATTGTCTACAGCATCATTTGTCGGATATCAAATTAATGGAATTTGGGGAGCGTTAGTTGCTACGCTAGGTATCTTTTTGCCTTCCTTTATTTTTGTATTAGTACTCAACCCAATTGTGCCTAAATTACGAAAGTCAAAATTAGCTTCTGGTTTCTTAGATGCTGTTAATATTTCGGCTGTCGGAATCATGATTGGCGTTACCTATCATTTATCAAAAGAAATCCTTATCAATTGGCAATCTATTACAATTGCAATCGTAAGCATGGTATTAGTTTTTTATTATAAGAAACTGAACGCTTTTTGGATTGTAATTATAGGCGCCGTTTTAGGGTATATATTATATCAACTATTTTAAATTTTTAAACAATGAAAAAAATAATTTTAAGCGTATTAGTAATCGCATCGTTAGCAGTAATTAGCTGTAAAGGAGAAGGAGAATCTAAAACAGATTCAAAAACAGAAACAAAAACGACAACAGCAGAAGGAAAAGAATTATCAATGGCAAATTTTGGTGTTCGTGGAAATTGCGGTATGTGTAAAACGACTATTGAAAAAGCGGCTAAAAGTGTGGAAGGTGTTGCCGAAGCTACTTGGGATGTGAAAAAGAAAAGTATTGCAGTTTCATATGACGAACACAAAATAAACGAAAAAGAGATTCACAAAGCGATTGCTGCTGCTGGGTACGATACCGATCATGCAACAAGTGATAAAGTAGCGTATAAAAACTTACCGAAATGTTGCCAATATGAAGGTGATCAACCGATGAATCAGTAGATAGTAAACATGTAAGAATGTTTATTCGTCTTACCTAAATTCTTATTAATTTTGAAATTATCTTAAATACCATATACTATGAAAAGTTTACTGTTTGTTTTTGCGTTAATTGTTTGTTTTAATCCTACTGAACATTTAGAAACATCATTTAGTAAATCGCATTGGAATTATGGTTCTGGAATAGGTAGTAAATCGCATTGGAACTATGGTTCTGGAATAGGCAGTAAATCACATTGGAACTACGGTTCTGGAATAGGTAGTAAATCTCATTGGAACTATGGTTCTGGAATAGGTAGTAAATCACATTGGAACTATGGTGATGGTATTGGCAGTAAATCACATTGGAACTATGGTAATGGCATTGGCAGTAAGTCTCATTGGAACTATGGCGATGGTATTGGTAGTAAGTCTCATTGGAATTATGGAGATGGCATTGGCAGTAAATCACATTGGAACTATGGATCAGGCAAAGGCAGTAAGTCTCATTGGAATTACAGCAATGGTTTAACGTTTGATGAACACCAACTAATTGATGTCTACATTGGACTCATTACAAATGATGAAGAGATTCCATCAGGTTTTGATGATTTTATGAAAACTATTTTAGTAGAGTACCCATATATTTATGAAATAATAGAAGATTTATAATTATTCTCAGAATTCGAACTGATATAATCGAATAAAAAAAATAGAAAAAGAGTTCTAAATAAAAATCCTTTTGGAAAAAAATATCAACCTTACATTAATTACCTTTGCGCCATGGAAAAATACGTATTATTAATTGCTGCTTTGTATGGCGCATTGGGAATTATTTTTGGAGCGTTTGGCGCACATGCATTGAAGAAAGTTTTATCAGATGATTTGTTGAAAAGCTTTGAAACTGGTGTAAAATACCAAATGTATCACGCCATTGTATTGTTGGTAATTGGGTTTCAATTTTCGTTCACAGATACCATTGAAAAAAGTGTTGCTTGGAGTTTTATTATCGGTACGTTTCTGTTTTCTTTTAGTATTTACGGACTATGTATTAGCAGTGCCAAAGGTAAAAAACTACGCTTTTTAGGACCAATTACGCCGCTTGGCGGATTGTTGTTAGTAATCGGTTGGATTTTGTTGGGTATTTCTTTTCTGTAAAATTTAATCGTTATAAGAACGCCTGAGTTCTGGCAATTTCTTATTTGTAGTGATCAATCCGTTAATGAGGTAGTTTCGTAAATCTTCCAAATCGTCATGCGGAATGTACTTTGCCCATTTGGTTTCGGTCGTTATTGTTTTAAGCTGTTGCAATACTTTACGTGTTTCTGCTGCAGTTCTTAAAATGTATGCAGTAGTGTATGAAGGTTCATTTCTGTGAAAATATTCATATTTATGTGTGAACTCACTTTTTTGAATAAAATATAACTTCTCTACATCATTATCTTTATAAAAACTAGTCCAGTTGGCAAAGCCAGCTTTTGCTCCATTCCGAGCAGTTGAATCATCTGTTTGCAAGCGCCATCTACAGGTTGCAGCACGTCCCCAATGTGAGGAAATACGATATACACCTTCATCTGTATAAAAGTATTTACTACCTGATTTACTCGTAAAATTTGGTCTTTTATCTGTTAGCAATTCGAGGTCAACAGCTTTAAAAACGCAATATGTATTCTTGAAAAAATTTTGTTTATGATAATTTAATTTCATCACTACGTTGTAATGTGTATTTTTGCCAAAGTTACAAAATGCATTACGATACATAATTATGCTAAAAAATAAGTTTGGCACAATAAGTGGTTTATGTTGCGTTAGTAATAAAGAATAAACAATTTAACAATGAAGAACATGAAAAAGATTGTATGTCTATTAATGGTAACTTTTATGTTTCAAACAGTTGCCAATGCACAAAAATCTCCGTTTAAAGATGGAGAAAAATTGCAATTTACTGCATCATACAAAATGTCGGGATTTTTAACAGATATTGCGCAAGTGACTATGGAAACTTCCGAAGTAAAAACATCATCAAATACATTATTTCATTTTAAATGTCGCGCTAGTACATTTAGAAAGTATGATTTTTTCTTTAAGATTCGCGATGTATATGAATCGTATGTAAATAAATTTTCATTATTGCCTGCTTTGTATAAAAGAGATATTCATGAAGGTAGTTATAAGAAGAAAATGAAATACGTATACAATCAGAAGAAAAAAATCATTAAAAGTGAGCAAAAAAAGCGAAGAGGCGATGGTACTGATTGGGTTGTCAATAAAAGCTTTAGTTTCAGTAATGGTGCTATGGATGTAATTTCAACCTTATACAACGTTCGTAATTTGCCTATTGAAAATGCTGCTGTTGGCGATTCTAAAAAATTTATAATTATTTTTGATAAAGAAGAAACACCAATTACGCTTAAATATGCAGGAAAAGAAATGGTTGATGCTGGCGCTTTAGGACAAAAACAATGTTATAAATTACAAATTGTAACAAATGGAGATTACTTAAAGGCTGCAACCTTATGGATGACTGCTGATGCGAATAAAGTTCCTGTAAAAGCTGAATTTACCATTCCAATTGGAAGCGGAATGCTACAATTAACAAAAGCTTCTGGACTTGCAAACTAAACACATTAAAACCAAAAATATAAATACCATGAGAACCTTTTGTATCATCTTAGGAAGTATTGCCGCAGTATTGGGATTTTTACTTTCGTTCTTTGTAGACAGTTTTGCTTATATTCCTGTTATTTTAGGACTCGTTTTTGGCTTCATTGCCTTGTATGTTTCCAAAAGAAGTGGATTGCGAGAAAGTGTTCCTAAACTAATCATTGCTTTGTCTTTTCTGGCAGCAGCCATTACAACAATGAATTTGTTTAGAGAAAATGAAGTTGCTGACGATGTAAAACAAGCTTACGAAAAGAATAAAGAAGAAGAGAAAAAAGATATCGAAGATATCGAAAAAGAGCTCGAAGGAAATTAGAATAATTACAAGAACTATATAAAAGTCTATCTAAATCAAACAGATAGGCTTTTTTTATGTCTAAAAAGTGAGCGTTTTCAATTATTTTAAGAAATCTATAACAAAATAAAAAGTTGATTTCTATACCTTTGGGCTTCCTTAATACCAATTTATGAAATGAGCCAAAAAATTACATCCTACCAACGTTGTTTTTGGCGAATTCCATCAAAAAATAATAACTTAAAAATTCATACATGAAAAAATTACTATCACTTGCACTTTTAGCTGCTGTAGGATGTGGTACAAATCAAAAAACTGCTGATAAAAAAGCGGAAAGAAATTTAGATCCAGTTCCTTATGGAAATACCATTACAGAAGCCGAGTTAAAAACACATTTGTATACGTATGCTTCTGATGAATTTGAAGGTAGAGATACTGGAGAGCCCGGACAAAAGAAAGCTGTAGCCTATTTAAGAGATGAATATAAAGAATTAGAAATTCCTGCGGCACAAAAAGATGGAAACTACTTCCAAAATGTACCATTGCAAAAAGGAAGCAACTTAAATGCTGATATAACAGTTAATGGTACAGCATATAAGTTTGAAGATGATTTTTTAGCCTTTAACGCACAAGAAAATGGAACAACTAAGGTTTCTGAAGTTGTGTATTTAGGATATGGAATTGATGATGAAAAGTATTCTGACTACAAAAACCAAAATGTAGAAGGTAAAATTGTCCTATTTAAAATGGGCGAACCTATGAGTAAAGATGGAACGTATCTTATCTCTGGAACAGAAGAAAAATCAAAATGGGGAGGTGCTAGACAAGGTGCTGCTGCAAAAATTATGGCAGCCAAAGAGCGTAAAGCCAAAGGTGTTTTATTTTATGTAGATGAAATGTACCCACGTTATAAAATGCAGTTAGGTTTCATGAAAAAGAATAGTAGAGTTTCTTTAAAAGGTGAAAAGAGTCCTTTCTTCTATTATGTAATTAATGAAAAACTAGCAACAGCATTACATGCAAATATTGCAACAGATGCAACTCCATCAACTTTAAAGTTAGATGCAACGATAGTTAACAAAGACAAGGCAAACGATATAAATTCTGAAAATGTTGTTTCAATTATTAGAGGAAGCGAAAAGCCAAATGAATACATTGTAATTTCTGCACATTTAGATCATGAAGGTGTAAAAAATGGCGAAATATATAATGGTGCCGATGATGATGGTTCGGGAACGGTTGCTATTTTAGAAATTGCCGAAGCATTTAGACAAGCGCAAAAAGAAGGAAATGGTCCAAAACGTTCGGTTGTATTTTTACATGTTACTGGAGAAGAAAAAGGATTATTAGGTTCTAGCTATTATACAGACAATCCAATATTTCCATTAGAAGATACTGTTTGCGATTTAAATATTGACATGATTGGTCGTATTGATCCTAAACGTACAGAAGGCGATCGTAATTATATATATTTAATTGGTTCAGACAAGTTAAGTACTGAATTACATAATGTTTCTGAAGAAGTAAACAAAAAATATACAAACGTAGAGTTAGATTATACGTATAACGATGAAAACGATCCAAATCGTTACTACTATCGTTCAGATCATTACAACTTTGCAAAAAATGATGTACCAGTAATCTTCTATTTTAACGGTACACATGACGATTACCACAAACCATCGGATACGCCAGATAAGATCAACTATGATTTATTAACAAATCGTACAAAACTGGTATTCTATACGGCTTGGGAATTGGCAAACAGAGACCAACGAATTACTGTAGATAAGCCTACAAAAACAAAATAAAAACAATACCGTTTATAGCAAAGAAGCTGTTTGGAAAATTGAATTTTCCAAACAGCTTCTTTCTTTTTCTAAGAGTCTAACAATTAGCAATCAAACCAATTTGTTGGACAAATAGCAGGTGTTAACTCACAAACTTTTCCTTCGTTTGTTGGTGCTACAGTAGACTGTCCCGTAGTTGGTTGTGCACCACCAGAGACGCTTTCATTAAGCGATACAATGTTTTCTTTACGAATAGCTAATGTTTTGAAATTTCTTTTTTTCATAATGTTTAGGTTTTAAGTAATTCATAAAATGATAGATGTAAAACACGTAGTGTACACTATCGTGATAATTACGTAAGCATTCTGTAAACTGCATATTTCATATCTAAGAATAAGGTTTTAGTTTTGTATTATGTATAAAAAAGAATTTAAAAAGCAGGAGATGTATGCTTTTATTGTTTCTTGTCTTTCTAGTAAGTATAAGCCTTACACTTATTGCAAAAGACATAATATGAATTATGGAGTTTATAGATATTGGTTAGCAAAATATAAGCTGGATCAGTCTATTACTATCTCAAAAGAGAAAGATTCTTTAGCTAAAAAGTCCAATTTTATTCCTTTAGAGGTTATTTCAGAATCTTCAATTTCTTCCTCAATGGAGATTCAATATCCCAATGGGGTTTTTCTTCGTTTGAATTCAGCTATCTCTACAAATGAATTACGAAATTTAATAAATATACTTTCATGTTCGGATTAGGAGTTTCCCATCGTTTTGAATTATATAGTAAGCCAACAGACATGCGTAAAAGTTTTGATGGTCTATGCGGCTAGATTAGCCAAGAGTTAGCGAGTTCCCCTGTAAATGGTACTGTTTATATTTTCATAAACAGATCTGGTAATAAAGTAAAGTTATTACAATGGCAAAACGGAGGCTTTGTATTGTATTACAAACGCTTAGAATCTGGTCGTTTTGATCTTCCTGTGTATGATGCTAATGTACAAAGTCTGGGATTGAGTTATTCACAATTAGTATTGTTAATAGATGGCATAGCTATTACTCATATAGATCGCAAAAAGCGATATGAATTAGCGATATAATGCGCCATAAATATTGTTAATTAGCAGATAAATACTTATTTTTAAGTATGATCAATAATCAAAGAGTCTTCTACAGAATATCTTTATGTGAAACGTTCAGAATATGAACAGTTAAAGCGAGAGTTGGCAGAATTAAAACGACTTATTTTTGGTAGTAAAAGCGAACGATTTGTTCCTAACACAGATGCGCTTCAATTAGGGCTATTTGTACAAGAAGCTTCTGAGCAGAAAGAAGTAGCACAACAGCAGATTAGTTACAATAGATCAAAAACAAAAAAACATCCTGTTCGTTTACCATTAGCTTCACATTTACCAAGAATTGAAGAAATAATAGAACCAGAAGATATTGTAAAAGGCAGTATTAAAATAGGTGAAGAAATTACAGAACTACTGGAATATTCGCCATCAAGAGTTTATGTGCGTAAAATTATACGTCCCAAATATGCATTACCAAACCAAGCAGGAATTACTATTGCTGAACTTCCAAGTTTGATTTTACCTAAATCTAATATTGGAGCTGGATTACTAGCGCATATTTGTGTTAGTAAATTTGTGGATCATCTCCCTTTTTATCGTCAAATACAAATTTTAAAACGAGAAGGTGTTGTGGTAGCAAGCTCATCAATGTCAGGCTGGTTTTCTAAAGGAGTAACACAATTGGTTGCTTTATATGAAGTACTGCAAAAATTGGTACTGCAAAGCCAGTACCTACAGGCAGATGAAAGTCCGATTAAAGTTCAGGATAATCATAAAGTTGGAAGTCTGCACACAGGATATCATTGGGTATTTCATGCACCAGTAGAAGGCTTAGTATTATTTAAGTACTATCCTAGTAGGGCGGCTAAAGTTCCAAAAGAATTTTTACAAGAATTTAGTGGAACATTGCAAACAGATGGATATAAAGCCTACCAAAATTTAAACACTAAGCATCCCATAAAATTCTTGGCTTGTATGGTACATGCCAGACGCTATTTTGAAAAAGCACTTGATAATGATAGATCAAGAGCTAGCTATGTTATGGGAGAAATCCAAAAACTATATGCTATAGAGAGAAAAATAAAAGAGCGTTCTCTAAAGGTGCAGACCATAAAACGTTATAGAGAATTATATGCAAAACCTATTTTAGAGAAGCTTCATATTTGGCTGCAAGAGCAGTACCCTAAAGTATTACCTAAAAGTGCCATTGGAAAGACTTTTACCTATAGCCTTAACTTGTGGGATAAACTTAGCAGTTACATGCAAAATGGAAAGTATCTGATTGATAACAACCTAATAGAAAATACAATTAGACCTCTCACCCTGGGTCGGAAAAATTACCTATTCGCTGGCAATCACAAAGCAGCACAAAATGCAGCTATGATGTATTCTTTCTTTGCAACCTGTAAAATTAATGATGTAAATCCGTATGAGTGGTTGCATGATGTTTTTAAAAGACTTCCAGAATATAAAGCCAATAAACTACACGAATTACTGCCACAAAACTGGAAGAAACAACAGCCTTCTTAAGTGTTAAAAAAACACTATTTTCACAGTAAAATCTTCTAAGGATTAAGAATATCTTAAAATCAAGCGTCTATCCAAGAACCAAAACACTCAGATCACTAATTGCCAGTGCAATATGATTCCCCATAATCCCTTTTATGTAAAATACAACTTCAAATCCTAGAAGGGTAATACCGAAAGCTTACTTTCTGCTTAATACTTTTTTTCTTTTTTTATATTAGTCTTCCTCTTTTTTCCCCTCTTGTTCTATATCTTTTTCTGTAAAGCCAATGTATTCTCCTTTAGATGTTATAATACCCCAAGATTTTCCGTATTGAACGCCCAAAATAAATTCATCATATTTTTCAACATCGTCAAATTTAGGTTGTATAATAATTTCACCTGTTTTGTTAATACAACCATATTTACCATTTTGCTTTATTATTGCAAATTCGGTTTCGTTAAAACCATATACGGAATCAAATTGAGGTTGAACAATAACTTCTCCTTTCTGATTGATATAACCATATTTACCGTCTTGTCTAATTTTTGCAAATTCAGCTTCTCCAAATCCAGAAGCTGAATCAAATTGAGGCTTAACAATAATTTCTCCTTTATTGTTAATATAACCATATTTTCTACCTTGTCTAATTATTGCTAATTCAGATTCATCAAAGCTACCGACATAACCAAATTGAGGTTGAACAATAATTTCTCCTTTCTGATTGATATAGCCAAATTTGTCATCTTGCTGAATTAATGCTAATTCAGATTTTTCAAAACTTTCAGCATAATCAAATTGAGGTTGAACAATAATTTCTCCTTTCTGATTGATAAAGCCATATTTATCATCTTGCGTTATCATTGCTAATTCAGATTCTCCAAAACTTTCAGCCTCATCAAATTGAGGTTGAATAACGATCTCTCCTTTTCTATTTATAAAGCCATATTTACCATCTTGCGTTATCATTGCTAATTCAGATTCTCCAAAACTTTCAGCCTTATCAAATTGAGGTTGAATAACGATCTTTCCTTTTCTATTTATAAAGCCATATTTGCCATCTTGCGTTATCATTGCTAATTCAGATTCTTCAAAACTTTCAACATAATCAAATTGAGGTTGAATGACGATCTCTCCTTTTTTATTTATAAAGCCATATTTGCCATCTTTCCTTATTAATGCTAATTCAGAAATCCAAATTACAGTAGCATCATCAAATTGGGGTTGAATAACGATCTCTCCTTTTTTATTAATATAGCCACATTTACCATTTCTTGTTATCATTGCAAATTCAGATTCTCCAAATCCAGAAGCTGAATCTAATTCAGGTTGAATAATAATCTCCCCTTTTGTATTAATGTAACCGTATTTTCCGTTTTGGTATACACCTGTTAATTCAAATTTGCCAAAACGACCAGCTTTTTCATATTGGGGCTCTATAATGATTTCTCCTTTTTTATTTATAAAGCCATATTTGCCATCTTTCTTTATTAATGCTAATTCGGATTCTCCAAAATTATATGCATAATCAAATTGAGGTTGAACAACAATTTGTCCTTTAGGATTCATATATCCCCATTTTCCAGATTTTTTATAAGGGTATATGTTATTCTCAGAAACGAAATACGTAAGTAATAGTATACTTAAAGATATTATAATGCTATAAATTTTCATTTTAAATAATTTTAACTAAATTAATAAAAGCTATACTGAATAACTCAAGTTCAGCAACACTTTTTGAATTGAATAAACTGTTTTATTACAAAAAAAATAATCAAAAATTCTTTCTTTGTAATCTATTCATAAGGGAATAATTTTAAAATTCATTACCCAAAAAACATATATTTATTTAGAAACTCAATGATTTTGTTCCTCTTTATTACAAATCAATAAACAGTGCGAATGAAGGATTTTATTTGTACACCATTGGGATACACAATATCAAAAGTATGTGCCGCTACTTTTTCGGCTGTAATCTGTACAGGAATGAAATTTGATGATCCAGATTTGTTTGGTTCACGGTTTTTCTCAGCTCTATATTTACGTAGCCAATATTTATAAGTGTAATATTTTATGCCATGAAACTTAGCATATTCTTTTAAAGTCATTCCACTACTGGAAAACCCCTCTATCAGTGGATACATCTGAGTCTTAGTTCTACAATTTTTCTTCATGATCCAAAACTAAAACACAATCCTGAATCTCACAATACGGGTTTTACGGAGTGCTTACATAATTACAATTAAAAGTGTAGAATTATATATTTTGTTACCCTAATCATAATAAAAGAAACATTGTTGCCTTTTGTAGTAAACCCAGATTAATAAACGTAGTTTTCAGAAACCTTAATTAGCTCATGATCAAGATTGTAATAAAACCTCACAACATGATTGGTTTCTAACTGAATAAAAGTAAATTCAATTTTTGACGACTTGTATTTGTAGTTAAATAACAAAACACCTTTATAGTCTGAATACGGTCTTTTAAAAGTATATTTAATATCTGCTGGTGAAAATTGCAATGTTTTTTCGCAAAAATTATCTGATGAAAATGTCATTTTTTTAAACTTTTCAACTTTACTATAAATTGAAATTTCGTTGGCAATCTTATCACAAATACGGAACTTCTCTGCAAAGACTTCAGAAAAGATTGTTTTCATAAATAATTTTTCTTCTTCGCTAAGTGAAGATGCATCTTTACAGGCAATACATAAAATGAATAGCCCGATAAATATTTTTTTCATACGTTAAAAACTGATCAAGTAAAATTGCGTGTTTTATAAAGATACGTAATTGTTCGCTCACAAAAATAACCATTAACATATACTTTTATATCTCAATACTAAAACCCTTACCTATTATGAGTTTAGATGTAAAAATTACAAACAAAAGTGCAACTCCTTCAAGTGATGTACATTGGATTTGCTTCGGTTTAGATAGTAACCCAGCAACAAGTTCACCAGATTGGTGTTATGTTGATGTGGATGGCAGTGGAAATGCTTCCTTAAAAAAGTTTACGAAAGGACAAGACTGTTCTAAATTATTTAAAACTGTAGATGCATTGAGTTCGTTTAAAGACTTACCAAAAATGTGGTCTGGACAGTTTTTATTCTCTTTCAATCAATTGCCAAATGTGTTCAATATTGTAAAGGGGGGACAAAATGGTTTAGGTGTACAAACGCCACCATTTACACCTGGAACAGCAGATGCTGATACAATATTTGTTGTTGTTGAATTTACAAATATAGGTTCTGAATTGTATGCCGATTGTACCATTGTAGATTATTTCTGTGCACCAGTTTCTATAGAAGTTATTGGAGATACTACTAAAACAAACGGAATTATGAAATCGACAAGTACACGCGATTCAGTCTTTACCGAAATTGCAGCACTTGGAAAACCTTGGAGCGATTTGGTTATGAAAGACGGATCTGGAAATAATATTCGTGTATTAGGGCCACAACACGCTGTACAAACTACAAATCCAAACTTACTTTCTCCAAATATTTATGATGCCTATATAAGTGCATGTTGGAAAAACTTTACAACCAATACACTTACGGTAAACTGTCCAACTTTTGGAACGTATACAGGTACAGTAAATACGAGTAGTGAATTTGTGTTTTCTCAAAAAGGAAAAGCAGACGTAACTATTCAAAAGCCTGCAAAAGGTGATGCGTATGATATTTTTGGCTGCGTAGGAACTTTAAATGCACCAAATAATACACCTTTAGGGGAAATTGCAGCCATTTTAGGAGCTTCTTTAAACAGAACAACATTAAGTACAAGTGCCAACGATACACAGCCAAACTGCGATATTTCTGAATTCTATAAAGTGCAAGACGGAGTAACCAATGAATATGCAAAAGTAGTACATGACAACTACAAATCAGGAATTTACGCGTTCCCATTTGATGATGTATGCAGTACAAACAATCCATTAATTCAAATTACAGGCGCAACAAACTTTAATATTACCTTATCAGATTGGAGTTAACTCCTGCCTACCATATTATTTACAATTTTAAAAGCGAACTGAGAAGTTCGCTTTTATTTTTATGTCTAAATTGATCTGAAAATGAGGTGTTTCTACGCTATTTTAAATACCTGATTACTCGTAAATTTGAATCTATTCATTTAAAAAAACTTTCAATTATGGCAACAAATTTAAAAGCAACCATGACAATTCCTAAAAATGGAAAAAATATATGGACAGAAATGATGCAAGATCCATCAAAATTCAAAATTCCTGAAGGAGTAACTGAAGGTGAATTTATGGCAGCTTCGTATGCAAGATTTTCTGATGGTGTTTCTGTATTTGGCGGCATTGCTGTTGGAACTGTAGATTATAATTACCCTATGTTTAATGTATTTGATAAAGAGTATAATCGAATTGGAGGATGGCCAATTGATCCGAGTGATTGGGAAGATTTTCAAGTAAATTCTGTTGAATTTGCATTGAATGATGAAGAAGATCCAATGTATACATTAGAAATTGTAGAAGCTAGCTAAGTTTCTTAAAATAACTTGTCCTAAAAACCATTACAGTTTTTAGGACAAGTCCTGATATATAATTCACTAACTAATTCTTTAATCTCTTTACTGAATCATTACTTTTTTAACGAGCGTTTCTTTATTGGTCGTAAATACGAAAAAGTACAATCCTTTTTGTAAACTTCCTTTACTATCAAAATCAACGGTTTTTCCATTTAGTATCGATTGATTATTGACACGCTTCACTTCTACTCCATTCATATTTAAAATTTGTAAGTTGACATCCGTTTTATAAGGTACATCGACTTTAATTTTCATGATTCCATTATTTGGATTTGGATAAATGTCTGCTCTTCCAACTAATAATCCTGAAGATCCTATTCCTCTGTGATAACAAGCGTCATCTGATACTTCAGATAGACTTCCATCTTCACACACAGCAGTAACACGCCATACAAAAATTTTATCTCGTAAGTTCTCTGGCAATTCAAGACTATTTGTTTGTGTCATAATAGGTACTATTGAAATTTCAGCTTGATATTCACAACCATAATAAAAGTAAGGCGGAGAACTTACAATGTAATAAGAAGCATTTGGTAAGGCGTCCCAATGCAGTGTATATCCAATAACATGCGGATTGGTCACAGGCGTAACCGAACAACAATCTTCAGTAATAACCATAATCCTTTTTTCATATGTTTCACCACAACTATCAGTTCCTATAATATCAATATATCCTTCTGTGATTTCTGAGTAATAATCAACACAGAACAATCCGTTTTCTAATATTGAAATATTATTGGTGAAATTATAAGTTACATTTTCTAGATTTGTAACTTTCAAATTAAAACAGACTTCATCACAAGGATCTATATACGTTGATTCATATGTAAAATCAACACCATTAATAGAAACTTCTACAATATTTTCAAAACAACCATCACATAATGTTAAACAATTTGCAGCAGCTACTTTATCACGCAACAATTGTCCTGGTTGCGGACCAAAACCATTGGTAAGTGGATACACTCCCCAACCTCTTGAACCATAATAACTCATAATGGTTGGTGTTACATCATACTTTCCAGGCTCTTCAAAACACGGTATATTTTGCGGAGGAATGTCATTATGAGAAAGACCTCCATAATCATCAATTTGCGTATTATCGCCATTCCAAACACAATTATGTGTATGTTTAGAACCTATGTTATGTGCAATTTCATGCGCCACTACTTGTACTTGATGCGAAAACACAGGATATTCTTCAAATGAAGGGTATAATTCTGACGCTGAATACGCATCTGATGTACATAATTTATCTACCCTTGCTGCTCCTCTTGCTGAAAGCGTCATATCATTAGTTCGATAAGATACTAATTGTGCTATATTTCCATTGAAAGAAGTTCGGTAGCTTCTAAAATCAGAAAGTGCAGAAAACGGTCCGTTATCTGAATATGGATCTTGAGTATCCCATATAAATAGTTCAGATATTTCAATAAACATCTGTTCGTTTTGATAAATCGTAGCGACTTCATTAAACAATGCAAGTACATATTCCTCTACTTCTGCAATATCACTATTAAAATGCTTATAAATTTCATAATCTGTTTCTAAATAAATTTTTAGGCAGGTTTGCATATTTTTTGCTTGTGTTCCTTGCAGAATTTTCTTTTCATTCTGCTGCTTTACATCTTCACGCAACTCATCTGATTCACAAATAAAAGTATGTGGTTGTATATTTTCATCATTAAAAACAATGTGACTATTTTTCCCTTTAAGTTTTCCGATATTATAATTTCCCCATTTGCTAGTTGAAATGATTCCTGAAATTTCATTTTGAAAGAAACTCATCGCCACAACATTCTCGTCATCTAATCCGCGAATTACACCGCGATAATGCTTAGCACTTCTATTTGCTGCTCTTGCTTTTTTAGTACTTGTGGTAATTACATAATTATAAAAAGTATCAGGAACTTCAACAAGGTCAACAACTACAATTTTATTTTTCTCCAACGGAACTGTGAGTGAAATATGTGCTGCTTTTGTTGTAGAAATTTCCTTTTGAAAAACAGCTGAATTATAGTCAAATAGGATAACTTTTGAAGGATCAAGGATTTTATCCAATTTTAGATTTCTATCTTTTACTTGAATAATTTCTTTTACTTCTTTAAACGTTTTTCCTGCGATTTTAGCATCTTTCACTTCTTCCGAAACTGTACGAATCTGCGCTAAACTTACTTGAAACAACAATCCAAAAAAGAGTATACAAAGTAATTGAGACCGTTTCATAAATAGCATTTTAGTGTATAATATTTTCATGAGTTTAATAATTTGTAATCAATAAGCTTCATTGCGTATTGTTGTTTTAACAAAACAAGGTTTTAATTGATTGTCAGTCAATTAAAGCCTGCTACAATTCCATGAATTATCGGAAAGTTTATACCTAATTTTACGATTTGAGTGAATATTTCTATTGAAATTAAGTTAGAACAAACAAAACGCAACCTTTGTATATTTTTTTCATCTATTACATGAATTGCACTAGCTGTTTGTAAGGTTATCATAACTATTCTACATTTTTTCCCTATGTTTACAATATGTCAAAAACTTTCCTCTGTACTTTTTTATTAATTGCTCTTTTTGGTTGTCAAAGAGAACTCAATACTTCAAATATCATTCAAGAAGTCATTTCTTTACAAGAGAAAGCACAAGGCGCAAACTTAGACTCTACACTATATTATCTTCAAAAAGCAGACAAACTAATTCAAGAACATTCTTTTATTTCTGATTCGCTTCAAGCGGAAAATAAATTGGCTATAGGATTGTATTATCGAGCGCAAAATGAAATAGATACGGCTGCTGCTTATTTTTATAAAACGACCAAAATACCACAAGATGCTACGATAAACTCAAGACAATTTTACTATTATTTTGTTGCTTTTGAAACCTTTAAAAACCTTGAAAAGTACGGTGATTGTAAAGCGTTGGCTGATGCGTTCAAGGAAAAAATCAATTTCGAAAAAGATCCGTTGAATGCGGGTTATTATTATTTCTTTTTGGAAGAAATTTACAAAGGCACTTTCGAATTTAAAAAAGCACTCAACGCAAATGAAAAACGTATTGAAATCATTGAGAAAAATCCTGAATTAAAACTTACCAATCACCAAGAATTGCTAAATCGCTATCGCATTTTATACAATCTAGATCGTGAAGATGAAGGTGTTAAAATCCTTGATGGTTTAATTCTGAAAGATTCCCTCTTAACAAATGATTTAAAGCGACAAGTATACTCAACACGAGGTATTTATGACTTCTATCAAAACGATTTTAAAAGTGCTATCAAGAACTATAAAAAATCGCTCGAAAATGTAAAACTCTTGACTATTTTTGATAAGAATGAACTGTTAGCGAATAGTTATTCCAACCTCGCAGAAGTTTATATCATTGAGAAAGATTTTGACAAAGCACGTAAATATTTAGATTCTGCCAAAGGACAAAGCTTTGAACAATTACCAACCAATTATCAACGAAATATTTTAAAATATGAACTTCGATTGGCAAACGAACAACAAAAATCAACTGAGATTGTTGAAGCTGAATTGGATCGTTTGTTAGACAATCAAAACAAAACCTATCGAAAAAAGTACGAATCTGAATTACTCGCTTTAAAAGAAGCTGCTGCAAAAGAGGAATTACTTTTTCAGCAACAACGAAATACCGAATTGAAAAATATTCGTTTGAGAAACGGTTTATTCCTGCTTTTTGGTGTGTTATTTTTAATTGTTTTCGGTGGAATTCTATATTATCGCAATAAAAAATTACGTTTTGAACGTCGAAATCTACAAATGCAGCAACGATTGCTTCGCAGTCAAATGAATCCGCATTTTACTTCAAATGTCCTCTACTCTATTCAAAACACGATCAAACAGAACAAGGAAGAAGCGAAAAAACATTTGTTGAAATTTTCTAGATTGTTGCGTTTAATTTTAGAAAATTCTACCCAAAATTACATTCAATTTGACAAAGAAATAGATGCGCTCAAAAAATACATGGACTTTCAATTGCTGCGTTTTCCTGAAAAATTTCAATATGAATTTCACTATAAAAACATGGATGAAGACGAGTTGATTTTTATTCCGCCAATGTTGCTGCAACCTTTTATAGAAAATAGTATTGAACATGGTTTTTCAGATATTGATCACAAAGGTTTCATCACGCTAAGTTTTACTAAAAAAGAAACTTATATTTTATGTAAAATTAGCGATAACGGTAAAGGTTTAACAAACAATAACAACACGTTTAAAAACGTTACTTCTATTAAATTGATTCGTGATTTTTTAAAAAAAGCAACCAAAAAAGAAGTTTCAATCGAAACAAATACTGCCTATAAAACAGGAGTTTTAATTACTTTAGCAATCCCTTATAAACTTTCCGATGAAAATTAAAACACTTATAATTGACGACGAAATTAGTATTCGTACTGACTTGGAAGAAATGCTTCAAGAGCATTTTAGTGAAACTATTTTAGTTGTAGGTGAAGCGTCAAACGTTACGGAAGGAATTGCACAGATCAAAGATTGTAAACCAGATTTAGTGCTACTCGACATTGACTTAGGCAACGGCACAGGATTCGATATCTTATCAGCAATTGACCATAAAAATTTCAACGTAATTTTCATTACTGGTTTTAATGATAATGCCATCAAAGCCATTAAAGTTGGTGCATTAGATTATATTTTAAAACCTGTGGACGAAGACGAATTTATAGAAGCTATTGACAAAGCAATTGCATTAAAAAGTGAAGAAAATAACCTGGACAAACTCATAGAAGTTTCTCAAGATTTTTTTGAAGGTGTCAAAGAAAAAAGAGTCATTCTAAAAACCTCCGATGCTGTATATGCGGTTTATGAAAAAAACATTCTATACTGTCGTTCCGATGGAAACTACACTACTTTCTACGTACAAGATTCTGAAAAAATAATGATTTCCAAACCCTTAAAGAAGGTCGAAGAACTG
This sequence comes from Kordia sp., assembly GCF_050633145.1. Classification (GTDB taxonomy): domain Bacteria; phylum Bacteroidota; class Bacteroidia; order Flavobacteriales; family Flavobacteriaceae; genus Kordia. Next base: position 125,930 of record NZ_JBOEFY010000040.1, read on the forward strand.
TTGTCTCCCGAATTATTTATACGTTGTCATCATTCCTATATTGTAAATAAAAAACATGCAGTGAAGTACGATAAAAGTGGCGTACTCATTGTACAACCAGATATCAAAGTTCCTGTTTCGAATCGTAGAAAACTCTACACACTCGAAAAAATATTTAGCTAGCACAATACGAGTATGAAGTGACTAACTACAGTTATACAGTCACTCATAACACTTATCACAACAGTTCCTTTTTGTGATAAAATAACGTTATTTTAGATAAAATTCATCCCTTAAAATATTGCATTATGAAAAAAATAGCATCCATGTTATTGTTACTCATTTTCGTGTTTTCTTGTCAAAAAGAAAGTATCCAAAACGAAGAAGAATTAGCAACAGAACAAATTAACACAGAAATCACTCCTAAAGATTTTAGCGCATCAAATGATAATTATAGTCCACGAGAAATTATGGAAATTAATTTACGTTGGACAGCCTATATTGCTGGAAGTGTATTGCGAAATAGTCCAGAAGCACAAAATCAAGTAGCAATTTTGCTACAAAATGGAAACACAGTGATCCACTTAGCTGCGCTATTAGAAAATGATACTGCATTCGCGAATAAATTTCGTGAATTCGCCAGTTTATATTTTATTTTGGGAAATCCGAATCATGATAAAACAAGACCAAATCCGCCACCGCAAGGAAATCCTATAAACCTTACAAATATATTTATCGATTATATTTTGAATGAAAATTGTATTGAATTGTACTTTCCAAAATCAATGGATTACACAGGAGCATATAACATTACTACAACAGGACATCCAATGAATGCTATAGACGATTTCAATGATGGAATTATTCGTTATTACAGTCCGATAATGGTGAATGTAAATGGTTCGCTATTATATTCTACCACGCACGAAGTAACTGTGAATGATGCGTACGTTCAAAACAATGACAATATTATTATTGCACGTCCGTATAGAAGTGTACATAATGTAATTGGTGGTCCAGATTGTTTTTATCTACAATACGATGATATAGAAAGATTTACAGATTTTTTAGATTATTAATTCAACCAAAAAAAAATTGCATTATGAAAAAAGTAACAATCTCTTTATTGCTACTTCTATTTGTGTTTTATTGTCAAAAAGAAGATGTGCGAAATGAAGAAGAAACAGCGACAGATATCATGTTAAAAAGTTTGACGACTACTGCGCCAAGTACTAGTTATACAGAACGAGAAATCATGGAAATTAATTTACGATGGACAGCCTATATTACAGGTTATGTATTGCGGCATGATACAGCTGCACGACATCAAGTAGCAGCATTATTGCAAAACGGAAATCGTGTGATAAAATTAAGTGATGTTTTGGTTGAGAATACAGCTTTTGATGATGGCTTCAAAAACTATCTCATAGCAAATTTTTCTGGAGGAAATCAAACATCGCCTGAACCGCCAAAAGGAAGACCAAATCCGCCACCGCCAGGAATATATGATGGCGATTCATTTCCAAGTGATACAGGTACAAACCCTGTAGATCATTTTATCAACTATATTCTTACTGATAATTGTATTGAATTATACTTTCCTAAATCAATGGTTTTCTCGGCTCAGTTTACTATTACATCTACTGGACATTCCATGACAGACAAAAATTTCAATGATGGTGCTATTCGTTACTACGACGAACAATTTATTGATGGTGAATACACTATAACTGACAATGTTATTATGAACGATACATACATTCTAAACAATGACAACATTATCATTGCGCGTCCGTACAGAAATTCACTTGGACCAAGAAGAAACAATTGTAACTATTCTCAATATGATGACATTACCGATTTCACAGACTTCTTAGATTATTAATCTAACTTCACATTTACATATTCCGAAGCCGTTTATAGCAATTATAAGCGGCTTTTTTAATGCTTTTTTTGTATTAATATCGAGTATGAATTAAATAGATACACTTATACATTTACTATTGTTTTCATGAGTTTCTATGCGCATCTTTACCATGTAAGACAGTAAAAAATACTGTTGAAATCACATTTTAAAATTTAACTTTAAACTATAATTATTATGAAAAAACAGAATTTAAACGGAAAATTGAATTTGAAGAAAGACTTAGTATCAAATCTTGATAAAAGTAATGTTTATGGTGGAGGAAAAGCAAATACTGGATTAGTTTGTTCTAACCACTGCACATATGATTGTTCATTTTTAGGAGGATGCGGTACAACTGGACCAGCGCCATTTACAGTGCATATACAATCAGATTGTGCTTGTCAATAATGCACTTTTAATAAAGTTTTTAAAAACCACCAATTTCTTGGTGGTTTTTTTGTTTTCAAATACTCCGAGACACAGTAGATTTGATGTATTTTTTCCTAATTTCGTACACTAGACGATTTGATTTTTTAAATATTACTATGTTTCGACAAGAAGAAGACATATTCAACATACTTTTAGGTGCTGTTTCCGAAGGTGTTATCATCGTAAATGAACAGCAACAAATTGTAGAAGCCAATGCTGCAGCTGCAAAAATGTTTGGGTATTCGCGTGATGAACTTATTAAGGAATCACTCGACATTTTGATTCCTCAAAAATATCATGCAGGACACGGAGCGCATTTTAATGGTTTTATGAAACAACGTGAAACTCGTCAAATGGGACATGGACGCGATTTACACGGTGCACATAAAAATGGAACTACATTTCCAGTAGAAGCTGGATTGAATCCGTTTACGATCAAAGATGAAAATTATGTCATGGCGTTGGTTATTGATATTACAATACGAAAACAACAAGAAGCTAAGATTCAAGAATTATATACCGATTTAGAACAAAAAGTAATTCAACGCACGCAAGAATTAAGTGAAACTATTGCCAAATTAGAAGCGGAAAATAAACTTCGAATTCAGGCAGAAAAAGATGCAAAAACTGCTTTAAAAAGAGAACAAGAACTCAATGAGCTGAAAACGAAATTTTTATCGTTGGTCTCTCACGAATTTAAAACGCCATTGAGTAGCATTTTGACTTCTTCTATGTTGTTAGGAAAATATAAATTATCTGAACAACAAGCCAAACGCGACAGACATATTAAAATTATTTCTGATAAAGTTCACTACTTAAATAATATTTTGAATGATTTCTTATCCGTTGAAAAACTGGAAAAAGGAAAAGTAAATTATAAGCTAAGTACCTTCAAAGTAAGCAAGGTTATCAATGAAGTCGTGTATAATGCAAACATGCTTTTAAAAGATGGACAACAAATCAACTATCCGGAAGATATAGATGGATTTTCGCTTTATCAAGATGAAAAAATCATGGAATTAGCATTGTCAAATGTAGTCAATAATGCCATTAAATACTCTTCTGAAAATACCATCATCGACATTAGCATCACACAAAACGATACAACAACAACTGTTAAGATAAAAGATAACGGAATTGGTATTCCTGAAAAAGAGCAAAAAAATATATTTAATCGTTATTTTAGAGCTGAAAACGCATTGTTAGTTCAAGGAACCGGTATCGGATTAAACATTGTAAAAGATCATTTAGAGAATTTAAAAGGAAGTATTTCTTTTGAAAGTATAGAAAACGAAGGAACAACCTTTACACTTAAAATACCGAATAAAGCAAACGTATGAAAAAAGTATTGTTAATTGAAGATGACACTATCTTACGAGAAAATACCGCTGAGTTATTAGAACTTGCTGGCTATGACGTTATAACTGCTCCAAATGGTAGAATTGGTGTAGAAACTGCATTGCAAAACCCAATCGATATAATTGTGTGCGATATTATGATGCCCGAATTGGACGGTTATGGTGTGTTGGAAACTTTGTCTAAAAATGATATTACAAAGTATATTCCTTTTATCTTTTTATCAGCTAAAACGGAACGTCAAGATGTTCGAAAAGGAATGGATTTGGGCGCAGACGATTATATTACCAAACCTTTTGAAGAAGAAGAGTTAATTAGTGCAATGGAAAGTCGTATTGCAAAAGCTGCGATTTTAAAAGATGAACGTGAAAACTATGCACACAAAGAAGAAGATCAATTACGTGATTTAAATGATTTGAAGAACTTTTTTGATGATAATGGCTCTATTTTTAATTTTCCAAAAAATGAAGTTATCTACGAAGAAGGACATAGCTCTAACTATATTTATCTAATTATTAAAGGTGTTGTAAAATGTCATAAGTTTGACGAACAAGGAAAGGAACTTACAACGGCACTGCACAAAGATGATGACTTGTTTGGCTATACTTCATTTACACAAAATATGCCTTATCAAGAAACTGCAACGGCTATAAAAGACACGGAAGTTGTGGGACTTTCTAAAAGTGAATTGATAGCTGTGCTAGATAAAAATCATAAGGTTACTTTAGAACTGATTCAATTGTTGACAGATAATATTTCGGGTATTAAAGATCAGTTATTGCAAATGGCATACAGTTCGGTACATCGAAAAACGGCAATTACTATTTTAAAATTTGCCAAAAAACTCAATCGCAACCCTGAAGATCCGATCAAAATTTCACGAAACGATTTGGCAAGTGTTGCCGGAATTGCCACAGAAACCTTGATTAGAACGCTTTCTCGCTTTAAGAAAGAAGGTATTATTGAAATTGAAGGTAGAAATATTAGAATTGTAGATTATCAGCAATTGCAGGAGATGTACTAAATAACCTCCGTTTTTTAGCAAACATGAGCAATATCATTTTTTAAAAAATTGCAACTGTATAGATTTGTTCGTAAATGTCAATCATACAGATGAAAAACATATTATTACCAACAGACTTCTCAGAAAACTCGTGGAATGCGATTGCATACGCGCTGCAGTTTTTGGAAAATACTAGTTGTAATTTTTATGCGTTGCATGTTCCTAATAAAAACTCCAAAACTGATATAAAAAAGAAGTTTCAAGAGCTTTACTCACGAATTTCCTCTACGTTTTCTAAAAATTCAAATCACCGTTTTTATACACTCATTCCTCAAAATTCATTTATTCAAGCTGTACGCGAACAAGTAGAAGATAAAAAGATTGACCTTATTATTATGGGTGCCAAAGGTGTTTCAAGTGAACACTCGGATGTTGTTGGGCATTACGCCGAAAATGTTATCACGAAAGTGAAATGTAAATTATTAATCGTTCCCGAAAATGCACATTATAAAATGTTTGACGAAGTAGCTTTTCCAACCGATTTTACCTTAGCTACAGATATTCAAATCTTAGCGCCTATTACTACGTTTTTAGATAAAAAATCAAGTTCGCTTCGTATTTTATATATTAATAAAGTTACCAATCACCTCAATCAGCATCAACAAGAAAACAAAGCACTTTTAGAAGATTTTTTAGAGGAACGCGAATATAGTTTTCACTTTTTATCGAATACAAATATAGAAGCTGCTGTAGATGCTTTTGCCGAGCGAAAAGATATTGATTTGATGATTATGTATGCTAAGAATCTTAATTATTTTAAGCAAATTTTATTTCACTCTAATGTAGATCATATTAGCTACCATACTAGAATTCCTTTTTTGATATTACATGAGTAATTTATATTTATTAAACGCTCTGTAGCTGATATATATCATAGTTTTTTGACTTTTTGAACTGTACTTTTAAGTAACAATTTTAAATATGTACAGCGATGAAAAAAATACTATTACCCACCGACTTTTCAGAAAATTCTGTGAATGCTATTCGTTATGCGGTTCAATTATATAAAGACCAAAAATGTAATTTCATCTTACTCAATACGTACACACCTGTTGTATATCATGTAGAATATATGAGTGTAGGTGCTGCGCAGTTTGGATTGCTTGATGCTATAAAAGAACATTCGCAAACTGGTCTGAAAAACATCCAAGAAAAAATAGAAACTGAGTTTCAGAATCCGAATCATATTTTTTCTCGAATTTCAGCTTTTAATATGTTGATTACTGAAATTGAGCAATTGTATTCCGAAAACACAATGGACATGATTGTGATGGGAACACAAGGTGCTTCTGGACTAAAAGAAGTGTTGTTTGGTTCGAATACAATTCATGTCCTAAAAAACGCGAAATGTCCATTGTTGGCTGTTCCTAATAATTTTACTTATGAAGCTCCAAAAGAATTATTATTCCCTTCCGACTACGGTATTGATTTTACAGAACAACATCTGGAAGAAGTGAAAAATATTGCAACATTATATACCTCACGTATAAATGTTTTACATGTTGCTACAGCAGATGAGTTAACAGCCAAACAAGAAGTTAACAAACAGAAATTAGCAACATATCTGGATGATACAGCACATGCTTTTCATACAGTTCATCATCATGACATTGGAAGTGCTATTGCGGAGTTTCAATCGGAATCGCGTATCAATTTCTTGGCAATGATTAACAATAAACATTCGTTTTTTGAAAACCTGTTTTTTGGTTCAAAAGTGAAACAAATTGGACTTCATTTACATACTCCATTTTTGATAATTCCAGCGAAAGCCTAAGTATACATATAACAATTTATTTTAAACTAACTATCAAATAACAATACCATGACAAATATACTTTTACCAACCGATTTTTCAGCAAATGCTTTAAGTGCTATTAATTATATTTTAAAGCTTTACCAACATGAAGCTTGTACATTTTACTTATTAAATTCTGCGAATGTAAAAACGTCTCGAATCTCTAGTTTTTCCAATAAACTTTTGGCTACAATGCTTGATAACGCGAAAGCAGATGTTTTAAAGTTAAAAGAACAATTAGAAAGTACAAATACAAATAGTAATCATCATTTTGAAATAATTGTAAGCTTAAAAAGCTTAGATGACGCTATTGAAATTTGTGTACAAAAGTATGCTATTGATTTGGTGGCGATGGGAACAAAAGGTGCTACTGGCGCAAAAGAAATTTTGTTTGGAAGTAATACAACCAAGATTTTTAAGAAAGTAAAAAACTGTCCTATTTTGGCAATTCCAAATGATTATGAATTTACAACACCAGAGCAGATTGCTTTCCCGAGTGATTTTAATAGATATTGCGATGCAAAAGAGCTGCATTATTTGAAAAAATTAGCAGACTTATACGATTCTAAAATTAGAATAATTCATATCAATGAAAAAGAACTCTTGAACGAAAATCAAGAGAATAACTTAACTACTTTAAAAGAATATTTACGAAATCATAAACATAGTTTTCATTTAATTCCTAGTTATGCGAGTAAAGAAACTAGTATTCATGACTTCATTGAAGAACTAGGAATTGATATGCTTGCTATGGTAAACTATTCGCACAGTTTTATTGATAGTATTTTACGAGAACCTGTAATTAAGAAGATTGCTTTTCACTTAAAAGTTCCTTTTTTAGTTATTCCTGAGTAAGCTGACAAATGTCATAGTAATTCACCGTTTATCACTGTACTTTTAATACATAATCAAAAAAAAATCACCATGAAACGTAAAATATTAGTACCTACCGATTTTTCTAAAAATGCTTGGTTTGCCTTAAAATATGCAACACGATTATATGTTGATGACGAATGTGATTTTTATCTTTTAAATGTGTTTTCTGCTAGTAAAAACCTGACAACAAGTTTATTTACCATGGTAGAAGGAAGTGAAGCATATGAAAGCGTAAAAGACGCTTCGGAGAAAGAGTTGAACAAAATTGTTGACCTTTTAAAAGTAAGTGAAGAAGATAATGTAAAACATACGTATCATATCATTTCTTCATTTAATGATGTTGTAGAAGCCATTAAAGATATTGTAGAGAAAAAAGATATCGAAATTGTTGTGATGGGAACAAAAGGAGAAACCAATAATCACAAAGCCGTATACGGAAGTACTGCAATTAAAACAATGGAGAAAGTTAGAAATTGTCCTGTGTTGGCAGTTCCTGAAAATGCTCCGCATACACTTCCTAAAGAAATTGTATTTCCAACAGATTATACCTCAAGTTTTAAGAGAAGAGAGCTGCAATACTTAACCGATATCGCTAAAAAATGCAATGCAACTATTGCCGTTTTACATATTTCTGATAAAGAATTAAACAAACAGCAAAAAGAACAACAAAAGTTGTTAGAAGAAATTTTTCAAGAAAACAACTATTCATTTCACTATTTGCCATTGCATTCTATCAATGATGCTGTTGAAATTTTTGTTGAAAGCAGAGATAGTGATATGGTAGCATTCATTAATAAGAAACACTCCTTTTTTGATAGCATTTTCACAAATCCGTTGGTAAAAGAAGTTACTTTTTATAAAGTCCCAGTATTAGTGTTGCATGATTTAAAAAACTAAAAACCTAGAAATTATGAAGAAAACAGGAATATGGTTAGATAAAAATAAAGCACTTATTGTAACCTTAGAAAATCAGCAAGAAACATTACAAAGTATAGATTCAAATATTGAACATTTTCGCCCACATGGCGGTTCTGGTTCACGCTTAAAAGGCGGTCCGCAAGATGTTATCCAAGACAGTAAATTTTTGGAACGCGAAAAGCAACAAATGAAACTCTACTTTAAAGAAATAGCTACCAGAATTACCGATATAGATGCTTTAGCAATTTTTGGTCCTGCGGGAACAAATGAAAAATTTGCCAAAGAGTTACAAGAACATTACAAAACAGTAAGCTCTAAAATTAAAGGCATTCGCAAAGCAGATAGCATGACAGATAACCAAGTAAAAGCCTTGGTGCGCGATTTTTTTAACTCCAACTAATTTTGTAAAACATATACCCTATTTATCATGAAAACAATACAAACTACTACAAAATATATTGAATGGATTAGCGCAGAAGATATGCATACAAACTCGTTACATTGGTTGTCACAGTTGCGCTTTATAAAAGATGAACATCATTTCTTTGAACACTTAATATCCTCTTTTTCAACTGATTTACAAGAGTTAGATATTTTTTCTAGCGATAAAGAAATCATTGACGTTCTTAATAGATCGTATAGGAATACAGCTCGACTTATTGATACTATCGTAAAACACGAAAAAGAACTTACGATTATGATTGATGAAATAGACCAGCTAGAAGATGAGAAAAAATACAAGGAAACACACCGAGAGTTAAGCCTGGAAATGGATGCTTTTTTACAAGAATATCGTGCGTTAAAAACACAATTATTCAACATTATTAAAGGCATAAAAAAAGAAAACAAACTACGCTCTTTGTTTGATAAAAATCATTAAATAAACGACTATGAAACGTATACTCTTTACCCTATTTATAAGTGTATTTCTCTTAACAGGATGTGCTACAACGCAGTTAGTTGATCATTGGAAGAATCCAAGTATTGATCGCTACGAACCACAAAAAGTATTGATCGTTGGGTTGACCTCTAATGTAAAAGCACGTGAAAAGTTTGAAAAAAAACTTAAAGAAGAATTGGAATCTCGCGGCAGTGAAGCAGTGACAAGTTTGACCATTTTTGATCCTTCTTTGCGAACAGAAAAAATGACAACAGAAGAAATAAAAGCTATTGAAAATAAACTTATTGAAGATGGTTTTGACACTATTTTGTTGACTAAAATTATTGGTGTAGAAGATAAAATTCAATACAAGCAAAATTATCATGGATATGACGAAACGTATCGAAAGTTTAGCAATGAATATTTAATGTATCAAGATATTTATTACAATCCCGAATATTACGATTCGTATACTATATATCATTCGGAAACGTCAATGTATTGTATTTGTCCAACAAAAGATAGAGAATTACTTTGGAAAGGATATATCGATATTGTAGATCCTACTTCTATTGAAGAATCTGTAAACGATTATGTGTATATGGCAATTGCCGTGTTGGAGCGCGAACAGCTTATTAAATCAAAAACACCGCCTAAAAAAGAAGACAAAGAAGAATTGATCAATTAACTTGAAACGTATGAAACCATTTTCCATCCTATGCATCTTATTACTTATTCCGAGCTGTTCTTCTATTAAAAAAAGTGAAAGTTGGAGAAATCCGGCGTTTACTGATTTTAACCCAAAGAATGTATTAGTCGTTGGTGTTACGCCCGATTTTGAAGCTAGAAGTAATTTTGAATTTGTATTAGCCAGAGAGTTAAACGCACGTAATATTAACGCAATACAAAGCACCGTTGTTTTTGAAAAATTATTTCAAGATGCTACACAAACCGAAGCTGAGATTGAAACACAAATCAATCAGTTACTAACAGTTGGATATGATACGGTATTGGTTTCTGCTGTAAAAGGCATGCAAGAAAACGAATCGAGAAGTGGCGCTTCTCCAAAGTTTGATTATAATTTACAGCGTTTTCTGGGTGGTTATTTAGCTTCTCGCGATGATTATTTTAATCAGGACGATTATAAAAAGTACAAAGTGTTTTATGTAGAAACTTCTATATATAACTTGAAAGAAGGCGAAGATAAATCGTTGGTTTGGTCTAGTAGTTATACTATTATTGATCCTACTAATATTGCTGAAGCAACAGACGATTATGTTAAAATGATTGTAAAATCTATGGAAAAAGAGCAATTGATTTCTAAGAAGAGATAAACATCCAAAAACAAAATGTCCTAAAACAACAAAAGCTTCCCGCACCCGAGAAGCTTTTGTTTTGTGAAACCCCAATTTTATTGGTGACTTCTTCAAACACAACACTAGAAAACCATTCACACCTGAATGATCATCATTTTATTTTTTGAACTGCACTACACATTAGAAACTTATAAAACTTATGAACAACTATTGTGTTCTAATGCATAATGCAGATTTTAAAAAATAGCATGCAAGTATCCGTTCCAACACAGCGTACCGCGTTAGATTGCATCTTTTTTTCTACTATTTTTTGAGATGATTCGAATTGATAGGAAATATGTATTCGAATCTGGGTATTATTGTATAATTGCTTACACCAATGCCATACTAGCTTCTGGTGCAATGCATACTTCTTTCAACTGTACTTTTTCATCAAAAGTAGGCTCATTTTGTTGAGAAGCATTTTTCTTAAGTGCTACGTAGCACGCATAATTCATGTCTAAAAAGATTTCTTTAAGTACATATGAATTATTTTCTATTTGCGTCATTTCTTCTTTGATTTCAAAGCTTTTTAATGGAATAGATAAACCTCTTCCATCAGCTTTAATGACAGCTTCCTTCTTTGTCCAATACTTGTAAAATGCATCTTCTTTTTTAGATGAATTTACAACTTCTTGCCATTCATAAGGAGTCATGTAATCTTTGAAATCATTAATGTTTACAGGCGCAATTTCTTCTATATCAACTCCCATATCAGCTCCGTCTGATAAGACACAAATTGCCATATCTTTTGAGTGTGAGATGTTAAATTTTAGATCATGGTCTTTAAAATACGGCTTTCTAAATTGTGTATACGCAATCTCTAACATGTCTGCATATTGCGGAAACTTGGTTTTAATTCCATGTTCCAATAATAAACGTCCAAGAAGCGATAATTGTGCATCTTTCCAATTACGAAAACGAAGTATTTTTTCACGATAGCTTTGTGGTAACACTGGTAAATACTTACGCAACAAAGCATTGTGATTTTCTTCTGATGTATATGTATAAAATATGTGTATCATGACTAGTTATTTTTTTAATTCATAAACAATAGCTACAACAGCGCCTCTAGCGCAGTTTATAATACCAACGTCTGTTTTTACTTCCGAAACTCGGGCGCAAACGCCTCCATAATTATCTCCAAAGCCAAATGAACCCCATACTATTTTATGGTCTGTCCATTCTTTTTGAAGGTTTGGAGCTAAGTAATCGATCGATTCATTAAATTCTTGTGCTAAGAAATTTTTCTCTGAAAATGCAAGTTGTATTGCTTTTTCCCATTCTTCATTGGTAGCAAACTTCCCAACAAACACATCTATTCCTTGATAACCCATGGCATCTTTGATAACCATTTGTTCTTTATGTGTTCTCAATACATCTTCTACAGATTGTGTTTTTCCTGCGTACTGTACTTGTTTATGAACTATTTCTGACGACCATGGAATGTGATTTAAAATCAGCGCATTGTCTTCTTCCGAAAATGCTTTTTCTTCTGCTAACGATCGTAATATTTCTAGGTTTCGTTTATCTTCAGTCATTCCATGCGTAAGGTTGTCTGGAAAATAAATTTCATCCATAATAAAAGCTCTAAATACGTCTGGCGGAATTGGGTCATCAATTTCTGTTTTAAAGGCTATGACACTGTGCATTGGTTTATCGCCACAGTACAATCTTCCATTCTTCATAACTAACGAAGAATATTTTCCTGTATGCGAACGACCTTTCAATCCTCTTTTAGCTAGTTCTTTATTTAATAAGTTGTCAAAAAATGATAAAACTTCTTTTTTATTTTCATCACTATCAATATGTCCAACACCAAAAAACACATTAGCTTCACTATCAGTAGGTTTGATGTGCTTCATAATGCTATCAACTAAAAACTCAATGTAAACAGCCTGTGTGTCAGGTGATTCATATTTAGAAGCTGTTACAGGATCGTTTAGTTGTGGATGATATTGTCTAATCATCTCTTCTAAAACCTGTACTTGCCAACCTCCAATGGTAGAGCCTACATTGACTTCAATTAGTTTAAAGCCACCTTCGGAATACATCAAATCTAATCTGCATCCTACATCTACATTTTTACTATGACAAAGCATTGCAAATTGTGCAAGCATTTCGTCTCCGTTAAAATAGTAGTCTGCAATGCGCTTTTGATCATTTTTAAAGTACAATTCTGGAATGCGTTTTATTAATCTTGGAATGCGAGCCGAGAGTTTTTTTACTGTATCTATCTTATCTTCTTCAAGAATGATAGGCCACGCACCAACTGAATACTGAAAGTTATCCAAGATTTTTGGTAAATCGTGATCTTTTGGTTTTATAAGTACTGGAGTGTCTTTAACACGACTCCATTCAAACTCTTCATGTCTTCCTGCTAAAATTGTGTTTTTTATTTTTGGTTCTATAACTATTTGTTCCATGGTATTTTTTTTAAAATGTCTAGTGTGTTGTTTGTTTTATTGCTATTTCATTTTTCGAAAGATTGAATCGAAAGAGCAGGTTACATTATGACCAAAAAAGTCGCAATATTCTGCATCTACCAAATAGCTTTCGTCTGTATCTTTTAAGAAGCGATCTATTTCATCTTGCTTACTTTCACTGTCTTCTACAATGAGGTAATCTCCTTCTTTCATTAAAGAATGAAAATGTTGTAAGACTCCATATACGTTTACATGCGCGTCCTCAACGATTAACCAAGGATGTGGCATTTTTTCTAAAATTTTTGTCTTCATGACCTTTTCAATTTCGTTGCAATCGCCTTGTAAAAAAGTCACGTCGTTGTATTTTATTTGTGGTGCGATAATGTCAAATGAAATAATTTTGCTTTCCACGCCATACGATTTCATTAAGTCTGCCATCCAAACAGCGCTTCCACCAGTTCCCGATCCTATTTCAATGATTGTTCTTGGTTTTAATTCCCACATTAACATTTGATACATTGCCAAGTCATAAACTGTTTTGAAAAGAATTTCATCTTTCCATTTTAAACATTCAAAACGTCCTTGACTCATTGTAAACATTGCATCTCTCCCTGGTTTTTTAAGAAAATTTACATCCAAGTCTGTTTGTAGCATTTCATTAGGCTTCACACGTACATCATATGGAACATAACGCCCATAATACCAATTGATCATTTGCGATATAAATGCTTCAATTCCTTCACGTGACGCAAAGTTTTCCATGATACTTATAATGCTTTGTATGTCTTTGTCCCATGGAATGGAAGAAATATTCATGGAGAAAAGTGTTAATCCATCTTTTATGATATGATCATAAAATGTAGGTACGTTTCCTTGCTCTTGTAATTTTTTTGCCCATGCATTGGAAAACTCTTCATAGATTAATCGTAAAGTTGATCCGTCAAGATTTTCAATAACTCTTTGGGTATTTGATGTAATTTCGATAGTTTCCATTTTGTTTTTTTTAGTAGTTAGTTACATTTACCTAAATGGTAAGTACTTGCGCTTTTGCTTGCTGTACTATTGCTTTTGGATGCGATTCATATACAATCGCTTCTACTGCTCCTTTTGCCGAATTAATAACTCCAGAAGTATTTTTTAGCGCTGACATTCGTACCCATACACCTCCGTATGAGTTTCCAAAACCAAATGAACCCCAAATAAGTTTGTGAGGTGACCATTGGTTCGTATCGTCGGGAGCAAGTAAGTCCATGGAATCACTAAATTCTTGTGCAATGTATTTTCCATGTGCTACTGCTTTTGCAATTGCTTCCTCCCATTCTTCTTGTGTTAAGTATTTACCAATGTATACATCGTTTCCTTGCATTCCATCAGCTACTTTCACTACAAATCCATCTTTATCTTGTTGAAGCATTGGTAGTAATGCTTGCGATTTTCCTTTGTAAACAACAGCTGCATCTTCTACAATTTCTGTCCAAGGAACATTTCTTAATATGAGTTCGTTGTCTTCTTGACTGAAAGCTTTGTCTTCTGCTAAGTGTCTTAGTAAACCTAAACATCGTTTGTCTCCTATGAACATGTTTCCTAAGTGATCTGGAAAGTATACCGTATCCATAAGCAATGCTCTGAATAAATCGGGAGTCATTTTTTTAAGACCTGTATCTAATATCAATACACTATGTATTACGGTATCGTTGTAATACAAGGCATTGTTTTTAAATTTCAATGATTCGATAGTATCAATAAATACATCGCCTTTTTTATTACTTCCTGCTAATTCATCGGTTAGTAAATTGTTATAGAATTTTCGTTCAATTTCTTTCCAAGTTTCATCTGCATCTTCTTTTCCTACTAGAAATACATTTACCTGATCGCCAACTTCTCCAATTTCATCTACAATAAACTTCATATAGTAGTTTTGTGTTTGTCGCGTCTTGTATTCAAAACCTTTTGTTCCGTTAAGTTCATTATGTGTATGTTCCATTAAAGGTTCAAAATGTTGAAACTCCAATCCGCCAATAGCAGAACCAATGTTTGCTTCTAATACTTTAAAACCATCTGTTGTGTATGTAAGGTCTAGTCGACAACTTACGGGCGTTTCTTTTTGCACACACATGATGAAGAATTCTGCAATTTGTTCGTCCCCTTGAAAGAAAAAATCTGCAATGCGTTTGGCATCATTTTTAAAATATAGTTCTGGTACTTTGTTTAAGAGTTGCGGAATTCTGATACTTACGCGCTCCAATTCATCTGTCAAGCGTTCTGGCAATATAATTGGCCAAGATGATATTGGATATTTGAAGTCTCTAAAAAATTCTGGTACAAGTTCGTTATCTGGATTTAAGCGATAGGATAGATCTAGTTTTTCTTCTTTCATAAAACTATCATAGCTATCAAATAAAATTGTGTTTTTCATTGTGTATAGTTTGATTGTTAATCTGTGAGTTGTAGAACTCATCTTAACTTTTGTGCTTTAAAAAAGTTAGAAAGCAAGATGAGTTCGTTATAAGAACATGTTTAAAATGTAAATACTTCCCAGTAAAAGAAATATGTAGCAATTAATATGTTAGAGAATAGTACTGACAATAGCACACTTCTGTCTTTTAGTTTTCTTAGACTGAAGAAGAAATAAATTATTGAAACTGCTAGTAGTACAATAAAGACTAACATGATTGTAAATAGATAGTTGTAACGATCTGGTAAACCGAACGCTAAGGCGAACATGTTTGTTCCTGAGGTATCTAATAAAGCAAAGACTAATCCCACGAAAGTGATAACTCCTAAAGTAGAAGTCACAACATTTAGAATACGAATTACTTTGTCTGATAGTCTCATTTGTTTTTGCTTTACCAATCGAATGCAGTGTGCTACTATGAACGAAATCATTAAGCCAATGGCTAATAGTATTGGTAATAGTAACATTGGATCAAGTTGACTAAGCATGGTTCCCATGTTTGCAACTCCTTTATTTGTTGTGATTCCTTGAACCATTGTCACTTTTGAGTCGCTCTCAAAGATATCTGCTCGTGGTGCTTTTGACGGATCATTGATGAAGTTTGCTACAACCTTATCACCTATGTCGGAAACACTTGGTACGTGTCCGTATGCACTTGCTTCTACTTTGTATCCGTTTTTAAATTTTTGAACAATTGCTCTTCCGTTTGATGCTGGCGTAATTGGATCATACGCACCTGCAAATACGAGTACTGGATATGCCGCATCTTTTAAGTTTGATAAGTCTTGATGTACAACTAAAGAATCTGCTGGCGCTTTTTTCCATGATTCACATACTTTGAAATCTGATTTATAAAATGCCAATCCGCCAGATAGCTTACTGTATTGTGCAGCATCTTTTTCAAAAGCTTGTATACTATTGTTTGGTAAGGTTTCGTTACAGCTTACACAGAAATACATTCCAAAATCCATTGCCAACATACCAGAGAATGAAGGAATTAAGTTTCCTAATACCGTTGCATTGCGTTTGCTAAATTCGCTGATTAGTAATGGTAATACTTCTACCATTTGTTTGTTATACAATGATTGCTGAATGGCAATTTTGAAGTCTTCTGCGTTGAATGTAAAGCTTCCACTTTCAAGATAATCTTTTGATACAGGTACCGTTAGTGGATTTTTCTCTAAGTCAGCAATTACTTCATAGTACATATCTTCAATGTTTGGATATGCTGCATTACAGTCAGGATCATTTTTACACGCTTCAAATACTTTTGATAAACTTTGTATATAGTTACTAGTATTGTTTGCATAGTATTCTTTGATGTCTGAGATGGAAGAGTCTAAGATTAACGAATTGATGTCTTCTGGAAACATGCTTGCATATACTTGCGACATATACGTCCCATAAGAAACTCCGTAAACATTCCATTTTTTGTATGATAATGATTCTTTTAATGCGTGAATGTCTTTGGCAATAGATACACTGTTGTATGCGTCTGTGTCAATTCCTCTATTTATAAGATCTTCTTTACAGTCTAATACTGCAGCAACTTTTTGTTGTTCATCTTCTGCTGCCGATTGATCTTTTGCTAGTATTTTGAAGAATTCTTCTCCTAAGTTTTCACATAATCGTGGTTTTGAAAGTCCTGTTCCTCTGATGTCGAATAGTACAATGTCTTTCGTTTCACGCAAAGGATGATCTAACCAAGACCAAAGATTTTCTACACTTTTTTCACCTGGTCCGCCTTGAACAAATACAACTGCTTCTGCATTTTCTATTCCCGATTTATTTTTTAGGACTGAGACTGCAAGTTTAACTTTTCGCTCTTTAGGTATGTCCCAATTTTCAGGAACGGTTAAAACTGCCCATGTAATGTTTTCTTCTTTTAATGATTCAACATGTCCGTAAAAAGAATCTGTTGTTTCAAATTTTACATCTTGTGCGTATACACTGTTGAAAATTGTTGCAATGAAGAATGTAAATAATGTGATGATTAATTTTGTTTTAGTATTCATGATAATATGATTTTCTATTGAATTGTTGTTAAAAATTAAAGTCAATGTCTACTACTTCTTGTTGTTCAAAGTCTAAGCTGATATCAAGTTCATGAATTGGCGCTTGTACATTTTGAAGTACTTGTTGTAGTAATTTTTCAAATTTTAATATTAATATTTCTAGTGTTTCTCTGTGATACTTACTTACATCATATAAGATGCAACCGTGCAAGTAGTTTTTGTCTGCTGAGAAATCAATTAACATTGGAAGCCTGTTGAATTCTGCAATTGCGGGTTTTGAAACCAGTTTTAATTTGTCTGAGATTTCAATTTCTCCATAGTTGAACGATTGATTCTGTAATACTAAAATTGCTTCAAAACGCAGTGTGTTTAATACTGTTTCTGGTACATCTTGATGCGAATCCACATTCATTAAATTTTCATGCGTTAGTTGCAAGAATTCAGCATACGATGTTTCTGGTGTAATTTGTGTTCGCAATGGAAGTGTTTTTACAAACATTCCTAAGTGTCTGTTTAATTCTGAGAATGTTCTTCCTGAGTTAATTGTTCCAACACACAAATCATCCTGACCATACATTTTGTATAGTAAGGTGTTAAATGTTCCCATGAGTAATGTATGTAGCGTTACTTTGTTTTGTATTGCTACATCGTTCAATGCATCAAAGAAGGAACGTTCCCATTTGAATTGGTAAAATTCTCCTTGGTAGCTTGTTTCTGCGAATTGATTATCGTACGGAACTAATTGTTTCCATTGATATCCTTCAATATATTCGCTCCAGAATTCTGTGTTTTTTTCTAAGTTGTCTTCTTCTTTTTTGTTTTGCCATTCTACAAAGTCTTTGAATTGAAACGTTAATGCTTCGTCTTCATAGGCTTTATCAACTAAAATAGCTCGGTAACGATCGGTTGTTTCTTGAATCATTAATTCTAACGACCATCCATCCATAATGACGTGATGTGTTGAGAATACCAATCGATCAAGTTCTCCTTCTGTTTTGAATACTGCAATTTTGATGAGCAGGTCATTTGCTAAATCAAATTCTGTATTTGTATAGCTTTTTAATGTTTCATCAAATTTGTCTGATGTTGTTTCTACTTCATCTACCTTGAATGCTACAGCTTCAAACGCTTTTATTTTTTGATACGCGTTTCCGTTGTGTTCTACAAAGTTGGTACGTAGTATTTCAAATTTGTTTACTAAACCTTTAAACGCTTCTTGAATAATGTTTACATCGATTGTTCCTTGAACTTCATACGTTGAAAACATGTTATACGCAATTGATTTTGATGCTTGAAGCGATGCCAACCAAATTGCATATTGTGGAAACGTTACTGGATAGTATTCTTTTTTATCTGCAAGATTGATGACTTGCTTTTCTATCAATTCTCTAGTTTCAAGTTGATTTGCCAAAGAGATTACATCTGGATAATCAAACATATCTCTAAGTGTTAAGCGATGTTCAAATTCTCTTTCGATCAATCCGATCAATCGAACTGCATTTAGTGAGTGTCCGCCTAGCATAAAGAAACTACTGTCCAAACTAAAATCTTCATCTGTTTTTAGTATTTCTTTAAAGAATTGATACAGTTTTTGTTCTGTTGCATTTGCAGGTTTGCTAACTATTTGTGATGCTCCTGCAATTTTTAAATCTCTGTTTGATAATGCTTTTCGATCTACTTTCTTATTCGGCGTCAATGGAAAGCTATCTACAGGAATGATTGCATTTGGAATCATATATGCAGGAAGTCGCTCTTTCAATGCTTCCGTAAGTGCTTTTGCATCAAAGCTTTCTTCATTTGCCATCATCGTATAGGCAACTAAAACAGCTTCTTCATTTTGTATTTTCTTTACAACTACGGCATCTTTTACAGCGTCTATTGCGTTTAGTTTTGTTTCTATATCACCTAGCTCAATACGGAAACCTCTAATTTTTACTTGGAAATCATTTCTTCCTAAGAATTCAATTTCGCCATCTTTGGTCCATTTTCCTAAGTCGCCTGTATTGTACAAGCGTGCGTTTTTGTTATATGGATTTTCTATGAAACGTTCTTCCGTTAAGGCTTCATTTTTATAATATCCTTTTGCCAATCCGTCACCGCCAATGTATATAGTTCCTTCCGAACCAATTGGTAATAGTTGTAACGCATCATCCAAGATGAAGAATTCAGTATTGTAAATTGGCGTTCCAATATTAGAAGCGTCTGCTGCTTTTTCAATACGTTTTACACTTGACCAAATCGTTGTTTCTGTTGGCCCGTACATGTTCCATAAACTATTGCAGGTATCTACTAGTTTTTGTGCGAGTGATTTTCCTAATACATCACCTCCGCATAATATTTTGAGTGCTTTGTCTCCTTGCCAACCATCATTGAATAACATTTGGTAAAAACTTGGCGTTGCTTGTAATACGCTCGGTTTTACTTTTTGTAATGCGTTCATGATTTCCGAAGGATTGCTTAGTGTTTCTTTGCTTGCAACGTGTAAAGTTGCTCCTGCTAGTAATGGTGCAAATAATTCTAAGATCGAAATGTCGAACGAAATAGTTGTTACAGAGAATAAAGTATCTGTGTTTTTAATTTCAGGACGCTGAATCATACTTGATAGGAAGTTGAATAATGACTTGTGCCCTATTTCAACACCTTTTGGGTTTCCTGTTGATCCTGATGTGTATATGATGTATGCTGAATCTTGTGGTGTTATTTCTTTTAAAACTTCACCTGTGTTTTTTGCTGCGAGTAATTCTTTTGCGTCAATGAATGTTGATGAAGCGTTTAGTAATTCTTTGTACGCTGCATCTCCTATAATTCCGCTTACGTTGCTATGTTCTATTATGTATTGTAGTCGTTCTTTTGGAAAAGAAGGATCTAACGGAATGTACGCGCTACCCGATTTCATAATTCCTAATAAAACCGCTACTAAATCTGCTGAGCGATCCATTAATACAGCAATTGGCGCTTTATCTATTGTTCCAAATTGTTGTTGTATTGCTTGTGCAATTGCATTAGATTTTATTTCTAAAGCATTGTATGTATATGATGTTACAGCATCTTGTACTGCAATTTTGTGTGTGTATGTTGAGGTATTTTCAGAAAATACGTTTAGTACTGTATCACTTTTCGATAATGCGGTTTTTGTGTCATTAAACGCTGCTAATTGTGCTTGTTCTTCTTGAGAAAGGTACGTATAGCTTGCTAATTTTTCCGTTGGATCTGCAATGATGTTGTGTAAAAGTGTTTCTACATGCGCAACTACTTGTGTGATTTCTGTTTCATCGAAATAGTTTGTGTTGTAATCGAAATCAATTTTTACATCTGCTGTATCATCAAATTCTCTAATGTATAATGCCAGCGCAACACGTTCTGCTCCGTGTGTCATTGGAATTACTTCCGTTGCTGTGTTTGCAAAGTGATCCGCATAGTTTTGCTTTTCATACGAAAGTGTGATGTTGAATAATCCTTCTTTTTCGTGGAATAAGTCTAATTCTTGTACCAATTTCCCCAAAGGAAAACGCTGATAGCGATAGTCTTGTCGTAATTGTTGACGTACTTGTTGTACGAATGTTTCGAAAGTATCTTCTAAATCGAGTTCCATGCGTAAAGCAGAAATTCCCATGAAGAGTCCAACTGTTCTTTTGAATTTTGCTGACGATCTGTTTAGTACAGGCAATCCAATAACTATATCATTGTTTTGATGCTTGCGAGCAAAGTATACATTTAGCGCCGCTAAAATAGTATGCAATGTTGTTGCTTTGCATGCTTTAGAGACATCTGTCAACGTATTGTACAAAGAACGTTTTAAGACCAATGTTTTACGATCGCTTATGTTGCTGTGTACCGAAGGATTTTTTCTATTGAAAAGTGCATTTGGTAAGGTGTTAAATTTTTCTGTCCAATATGCTTTGTCGTTTTCATACGCTTCAGATGTTTGGTATGCTGCATCGTTTTCAACAAATTCTTCATAGCTGTATGGATATTCAGAAATGATTTCTCCAGACGCCATTAATTCATTGTAGTTTTTCACCAAACGCTGAAACATTACCGAAGTTCCCCAACCATCTACTATAATATGATGATACTTTGAGTATAAGTGATACGTAGTTTCGGCAACTTTTATCAATACAAATTTAAATAATACGCTTTTAGCAGTAATGTCAAAAGCTACTTTAAAATCGTTCTGCATGTACTCCTTAGCGCGTTTAGTTGCGTGTGCTTCTGCGGAAAAGTCAATACATTCTAAAGGCGTATTATAACTAGGAAGTATTTCTATTTCTGTAGATAGTAAGTCTCCTTTTAATATGCTTCTGTAGGCATCATTTTGGTTGATGAGTGCTATGTATGCTTGGTTTAGTATATCGTAGTTGATGTTTCCTTCAATACGAATATTTGCTCCAATATTATATATAGGTTCGTTAGGATATAATAGTTGTTCAAAGTATATATCCTGTTGTGGAAGTGTAAGTTTCATAATAACTAATTGGTTTAAAGGCTCATTACTGTTGAGTCCGTTAGAAAGTCACGCAGAAATTATTTAATCATTTCTGGCTTTTGTAGTGTTTGCTGCTTTAGTGCTTGCAATACAAGAGAGCTCCAACTTCTTACGGTTCCTCCTTGCAGCTGTGTTAAATCTGCAATAGTAGCTTTAGAAAGTTGCATGCTCGTTACTGTCTCATTTTTCATGATTCATGTAGTTGTGATTGGTTGTTGTGTTGAATATTTGAAAGAAATTCTTTTTGAATGATTTACTTTATTTTGCAAGCATTACAAAGTGACAAATTGGTGTGGCAATGTGTTGAATTTTGATTACAAGCTTCAACAAAGTGAGTGTTGTTTGCTAATCCGCCTTTTCTGATATCTAAACTTGAAATATTTACTTTTCTAATGCTCAATTTTTCTAATGATCTTTTTTTCATGATTTCTAATTTTTGATGGTTTTCTATGTGTGTGTGAGTTGTGTTGTGTGTGATAGTTTACATGCCTACTGCATTTAATCGCATGTCGTTATGTAAATGTGCTAGAATAACTGGCATTGAAGAATCTGCTCTTAACCCACATTTAATACTTTTCAAGTTTGATACTGTTGCCTTTTTATGATTTAATCTTTTTAATGATCTTCTTTTCATGATTTCTAATTTTTGATGGTTTTCTGTTGTGTGTGTGTTTGAATGTGTGTGTGTTGTTGTATTGTTGTGTTGTTGTAAAAGTGTTTTAAACTTCCTTGAAGTGTGTATTTTCAAGGAAGTCTTGATATTTATTAATTTTCTTCACATAGTGCATTATAAGTTGGGCAAGGCGCTTCTTTTGTGATACAGACTTCTGTCTGTTCGAGTATTAGAGAGCATTCTGCTCTTCCTCCTTTTACGGTTTCTTCATTAAGTCTTGATACTGACTTTTTATTAAGGTTTAATGATCTGTTACTTTGATCTCTTCTGTTGTTTCTATTTTTTTTCATGACTTTTTGTTTTAATGTTTATTCACTTTTTATTGTCCAGTCACCTGTATGACATGTTACACAAACACTTCTACGACATGTATCTTTTGTATTTTCAGCGCCTCCTTTTACGGTTTCCCTATTCAGTCTTGATACAGATTTTTTATTAAGATCTAATGATCTAGTACTTCTATTTTTTTTCATGATTTTCTATTTTTGATTATTGTTTTTGTTCTTTCATTTCTAGTTCTTGTTTCCTTTTTCTCCCGTTACCGTTTCTATGAGGAAGGTTGTGTCTACTATATCTATCGTTCTTATTATTTCTGTTATTTTCCATGATTTCCTTTTTTTTATGGTTAGCTAATGATTTATAATGTTGATTAAAAAAGATTAGACTTCCATAAAAATTGTTGTTTTATGGAAGTCTAAAGCCGAATAAGAATTGTATTCATCTAGGATTCTTTACCACAGGTTACTCCATGATCTGAAAAACATGAGAATTCCCAGCTTCTTGCTGCATTTGCAAGACCTCCTTTGATTTCTAATAAGTTTGCAATCTTGCTTTTGTTAATCTTTAGTTCTTTTGATTTTCTTTTTTTCATAGGTTTAAAAATTTTGATGATTTATAGTTCTTCTTTTTCGCAAACGGTCTTACCTGTTATGCAGTAATCTCTACTATGGCATCTGAAACTAATTGCCGTGTCTACACCTCCATATACAGCTTCTTGATTAAGTGCTGATACAGATTTTTTATTTAGGTCTAACGATCTTCTATTCTTACGTTTTCTGTTTTTTCTATTACTTTTCATGATGCTTCTATTTTGATGGTCTAGCTTCCTGCTAGTTCACAATCTTCATTTCGAGTTGGGCACATTTCATCGCGAGTAATGCAAATTTCAGTATCGCGAACTAATACAGAGCATTCTGCTCTTCCTCCTTTTACAGTTTCTTCATTAAGTCTTGATATTGACTTTTTGTTAAGATCTAATGATCTTGTGTTTCTGTTACTTCTATCGTTTCTGTTGTTTTTCATGATTTTCTAGTTTAATGGTTTCCTGTTGTGTATGTTAGGTTGTTTTATAAAGAATTTTGGACTTCCATAAAGAGTAAATTCTCAAGGAAGTTTTAGCATGCTAATTATCTTCTTCAGGATCTTGTGGTTGTTCTGGCGGGCAATCATGAAGTTTTGAGCGACAAAATTCTGTATTACGAACTAGAATAGAGCATTCTGCTCTTCCGCCGCTTACGGTTTCTTCATTAAGTCTTGATATGGCTTTTTTATTAAGATCTAATGATCTTCTATTTCTGTTGTTTTTCATGATTTTCTGTTCTTGATGGTTAATCTATAGTTAATTGTTTTTTAGTTAGCGCGATATGTATCACATGCTGACATACTCATACAAGTTGTATTTTCTATAGATTGTGCTTCCTTTACTGGAGATGCCAATCCACCATTTACATTCTCTAAGTTTGATACTGTTGCTCTTTTTAAGCTTAATTTGTTTATTGATTTTGTTTTCATGATTTAATTTTTTGATGGTTAATTATTTATCGTTTTTTATCTTCTTTTGGACATAATGGAAATTTACTTGTGCAAACATCTACTGATGGTCCTCCAATACTGTCTAAACCTCCTTTGACTTCATTGAAGTTTGAAACGGTTCCTTTTCTAAGCTCTAAATTGTTTACTGATTTTCTTTTTTTCATGATTTCTATTTTTAAATGATTATGATTCTTGTGGTGATGTACAGTATGGTGGTCTGCTAACGCATAAAACAGTATCTCCTGTTCCTGATGGCTGTTGTTTTAAACCTCCATTAATTCTCTCTAGATTAGAAATGACACCTCTTTTCAAATCTAATTTTCTGGATCTTTTATTTTTCATGTTTTTTTGGTTGTTATTAATTATGTCTTGTCTGGGCATAAGCGAGTTAAATTAGGAGTACATATATCACTATGGCATATTGGATATGAATTATCAGCACGTCCGCCATTGAAATTATCTAACTGAGAAATTTTTTCTTTGTTAAATTGAATTGTTCTTAATGATTTTCTTTTTTTCATAATTTTCGTTTTGATTGTTATGTTTATAGTTGATTTTTAAGTGACGTAAAGCATGAGTGTCCCCAACTTTTTGCTGCTTCTACACTTGCAACTTGCAAGTTTGAGATTGTGCTTCTTCTAATTTTTAATGGTTTAAATGGTGTGGTTTTCATAGATAGTTGTGTGTTTTTATGGGTTTATAATTATTGTTTTTGCGACATTGAACAATCATAAGCAGTACAGTTGGTTTGACATCCCGTATGCGCTTGATCGCTTTGTGTTGCTCTTTTTAATCCTCCTCGTATGCTTGCAGCATTTAAGGTTGAAATAACTTGTCTTTTAAAAGACAATCTGTTTGTTTGTTTCTTCATAAATAGTTGTGTTTGTTAGTTAAAATTAGACATAGGAATCCCAGCTATCTGTAATAAAAAATATTTAAAATACTTAATTACAGATAGTTACGATTAACCTCCTAAATTGTCTGTGTGAATTATTGTAGCAGAATTTGCTACTGTGATTTTATAGCTTTTCTACTTTTGAATTCCCTAACATGATCCCTTTGGAAACCTTTGCATCACCTTTGTACATAATGTGTGCATTTCCTAAACTAGTTACTTTCAATTTTTTGGATACATTAAGTTTCAATTTTCCATTACCTAACGATTTTATCTGAGTAACTTCGTTTTCAACATTGATAAGATTTAGTTCGTCTTCACCAAAAACCGTTATGTTTTGATGTTGAGTTTTTCCTGAACTGACATCTACATAGTTTTTCCCAAAGGAAGTAATATCCAGATTTTCAATTTCAGCATCTTTGATGTAAATCTTCGTTTTTCCTATCAGTTTTAGTTTGATGTCTTTTTGTTGAATTTTATCTACGAAAGTGAATTTTTCTTCACCTACTAATGCTAGTTTCCCAAGATCTTTATAGGTAATAACAATTTTTGCAATGGTACCACTGTATATTGAATTATCTTCCCAATTTACAGACTGATCATCGTCCATGCTTACTTCAGCTTCAGCTTTATGTAAGAATACTTTTAATACATTGTCACTTACTTCAACATTCATTTTTTCAGATGAAATAGTAAGTTCTTCGATGGTAATCGATTCTTGATCGCCTTGTTTAAATACAGCTTGAATGTGTGGACTTACCACTACTTTATCAAAATGATTTACAGCAATTGTTTTAGATTGTTCTAATGTATCATTTTTGAAACTAAAAAAAAGAATAGATGGTAATTCTGTACCTGTATTCATCTTTTTTTGAAGTTTTCTTTTTTTACTTTTTTTCATGATCTCGTATGTGTTTTAAGTTATATCCAAAGTGTTTCTGTTAATTCTTTTTTGCTCATCACTTTTACATCTTTTACTATTTTTCCATAGTCAAATTTGATAATACGATCTGCACTGTGGAAATATGCATCATCATGCGTTACTGCAACAACTGTTTTTCCTGCTTCTCTAAATTTTGGAATGAGTTCTTCATAGAAGAATTTTCTAAAGTGTGGATCTTGATCGGCTGCCCATTCGTCTAAAATTAATAAAGGCTTGTCTTCCAACATAGCAAAGATGAGCGATATACGTTTACTTTGTCCTTTAGAGAAATTACGTCTTACCGATTGTTCACTATCATCTGCCACAACCTTATCCATTTCCATAATTTTTAACCATTCATTATAAATTGCATTTTCTTCCAGTTTATAATTGTCATAGTTATGTGTAAAGATGTGATTGTCTGTAAATACCGCAGAAATCATGTTTTGTAATTTCCCTTTTATATTTCCAGATACACCATTTAAAACTACTTCTCCTTTTGATGGTGTATAAATTCCTGTTAGCGTGTTGATAAAGGTACTTTTCCCAGAACCATTTCCACCTACAACAAATACAACTTCTCCTTTGTTTATCTCAAGATTAATTGGTCCTAAGGCAAACGAGTCAGATTCAGGATCTTCATCATAGTTAAAATGTACATCTTTAAAACTTAAAGATTCAAACGTATTTACTTCATTTGGTTCCATGTTGTCATAGTTATCTAATAATTTAAAATCTCGTAAGAAATTTTTAATTCGCATATTAGCCACCATGAATCGTGTATACATTTGCTGTAAGTTAATCAGGTTGTTTATAGGTCCAGAAATAAACATGATGATTACTACATACGAAATTACGTCTGCTCTAGGCAATAAGTTTAATGCTGGTAATAAAAACAAGACTACAGCAATTACAAAGTACAAACCGTATTGACTTATTAAATTGATTGACAAGAATATATAATTGATTTTAAAGTCTAAATCTTT
This sequence comes from Kordia sp., assembly GCF_050633145.1. GTDB lineage: Bacteria > Bacteroidota > Bacteroidia > Flavobacteriales > Flavobacteriaceae > Kordia. The sequence continues at coordinate 153,157 of NZ_JBOEFY010000040.1, forward strand.
TGCTTTGTCACGGTTGGGCGCTAAGAATTTGTTCATTAAGTTTTCTCTTCTGAAAAAGTTAATTTTCAACTCTTTAAATCCGTCCATAACATCACCAACATATTGGTAATAATGTTCGTTGTATTCTCGTAAGGTTGCTACTTGTTTTGACATAGAGTTTACAACCAAGAAGTAACAAGCTGCTACGCATAAAATTAATCCTATGACGATAAGTGCAGATGCTGCCGATAAGGTAAACATGTATACCAAACATAGTATTAACATTAATACTGAGTTTACTGTATGTGTTACCGTATATGGTAAGGTTGAAAATGTTCTTAAATCTTCTACTGCTGTAAGAAAGCGTTTAGGACCAAACTTTTCCAAACTTAGCATTGGCGCTTTTAAAATTTGATTGAATATTTTTTTCTCATTGCTGTAAAGAATGTCGAATGAAAATTTATTGAGCCATTTTTGGAATACGATATTTAATAAATATGTATATACAACCAAGGCTACAAAGACAATTCCCATGTGTGCTTTGAGAAACGATGGTTTTCCTGAAAGTACATTATTTATGATATATACAATACTAAAACTCAATACAGTATTTGGTAGCGCATATAAAACTATGTAAATAATGTTTTTTGGTTTAATGTTAAACATGTTTTCTAATTTTTAAATTGTTTTCGTTTATTTTTTATAGGTAATTTGGAATTCTTGTTTTGATTTTTAATTTCTCTTTGTTGAGAAAATCAATGAGTCGTTCTACATGGTTTTCTGACTGAATGACTCCTAATTCTCGTTGCAGACTTTCAAATAGATTGACGATTTGATCTTGTAGTTTATTTTTTTCATTAATGTCTTGTATTTTTTGTGATACTTCTTCAAATAAGAAGTTTAAACTCCCCAGAGTATATTTGAATCGTATAGACAATGATTCGGAAAGTTTTGTTTTATTGATCGTTACAAAGTCTAGTTCATCATCATAACGCACAGCAGTTTTTGATTCTAGTAAATACACATGCGTATTTTTGATGTCGTAAATTACTTCTGGAATGGCTTGAGTATTGATACTTGTATAATTCATCTTGGTTTGTTTTAAATGTGTTCGTTAATAAAAAAGCGCAACATGCTATATGCTATTTCATAAGTAATAGGTATAAAGCAGGTATGTTCACATCTTCAGAAAAGATGCAAACTAGTTTCGGTTGTAAATGATGTTTGTGTTTGTGTGTGTATTAAAGCTGTAGCGCTTTAACTCTTGTGTAATCTGTAATCACTTCGGAAAGTTTTTCCACATGATTGTGAATAAAAAAGTGATTCCCTTCTAATATTGAATACTGAATTTTTTCAGTGGTAAATCGTTGCCAATTTGTAATTTGATTCGATGTTTTTTCTTCCGTGCCCATTAAGGCATGAATAGGTACATTAATCCTAATATCTTCTTCGGTATAGGTTGTTTCTTTTTCCAAGACTTCAAAGTCTGCTCTTAATATTGGATCAAAAAACTCGTAAATTTCTTTGTTGTTGAGTACTTCTTCCGGTGCGCCGCCCAATTCAATCAATTCGTTTTTAAAATCGATTGCATTCATTAGGTATCGCATTTTCTTAGGAATGTTGTTCCCATCATTATCTATAGGAAGTGTACCTGGACCAGAATTTCCTGATAAAATTAAAGCTTCGGGTTCATCTCCTATTTTTTGCATAAAGCTTGCAACAGAAATTCCCAATGTTGCGCCCATACTATGCCCATAAATAATATATGGTTTGCTACTATTTCTTAATGATTTTATTTGTTTACAATAATCGCGTATTGCGATTTCTTTATCTCTTATAAGTGTTTCTCCAAATCTTTTCCCTCTGCCAGGGAGTTCAAGCGGAATAAATTCCACTTCATAAAGCAGATACTCTTTTAAAAAATCAAAAGAGTATCTGCTTCCTCCGGCAAAGTGTAGTAAAAACAACTGTACTTTGCTCTTCTGCATCTTACTTATATATTAATTATGAAAATTGTTTATTGTTTACTTCTGTTTTGTTCTTCGTTATTACCAAAGCTTGGTTTTCTTACATTGATATCGTCGTTTCCGAAGTTATACGTTAGTGAGAAACGTACAAATCGACTACTACTATTTTCGTTGTATACTTGTCTAATATTGTTTACTACAGATGTATAATCTCTTAAGAAATTAGTATTGAATACATCATTTATAAGAACAGATGCATTTAATTTTTTGTTTAAGAAACTTTGTCTGAATGAAATATTTAATCCTGATGTTTGTCCAAATTCGTATAAGCCTCTTTTATGAGATGAGCTATATACATAGTCAAGCTGCATTTTTGTACGTTCTCCTAAAGAGAAACTATTGTTTGATGTTGCATAAAATTGCAATCCGTTTTGAGGACTTGCTGAGATTGTATTATCAAAATCACTGTCAGATCCTAAAAGATATATTGCATTTTGACTTTGCCACCACGATGTTATACTTGTTGAATAGCTTTCTCCAATTCCGTAGAAATATTCGTCATAATAGTTTTGACGCGTTATTACTTGATTGTTAGCCGCTTCGTCTGCGTTGAAAACAACACCGTATCCATCAGATAAAATGTTTAAGAATGCATACGTACGCCATTTTCTTTTGTATGTATAACTAAATTCAAAGTTATCTGTAAATGATGGTTGTAAGAACGGATTTCCTTCAGAATAACTTGTACTGTTTATATATGTTCTAAAAGGATTTAAGTTTGAGAAACTTGGACGATTGATTCGTTTTCCATAGTTAAAGTAAAATGTGTTTTTGTCATCTTTTACATAACTTAAGTAAAACGTTGGAAAGAACTTCGAATAATCGTTATCGTTTGTCTGATTTAATGTTTGTGAAAACCCTGTTGTTTGCGTTGCTTCAAATCGTAAACCAAGTTGCATGCTCCATTTGTCACTTAAATTTTTAGCGGCACTAATGTATACTGCTTGGTTATTTTCTTCGTATTCAAATACGTTTGATTGATTGGTATCAAATACTGGAGTTCCAGAAGTTTCATCAAAGAACTCAATCCCACTGTCTGTATTAATTGTACTGTATTTTGCACCGTATGAAAAGTTTGCAAATTTAGTAGGATGCTCCATATCTGCACGTACACTTACGTTGTTAATTTCTTGATTAGAAATGTTTCGTGCTGCCTGATCAATTCCTAAGAATGTTCCTGTACCCGAAAAGTTATTTGCAACAAATCTGTTGTCTGTATCAGCATCGTAATTAAAGTAATCTATATCGAAGAATAAACGTCTTCCTAAAGTATCTAAGGTAGATTCTAAATGTGCATTTAAAGAGTGACTTGCTCGTTTTAAATCTGCATCACCATCATTAACAATAAGTGATTCTACAGTATTACTATTATCAAATTTTGTGGTAATGTTTTGATAATGTCTGTCTGGATCACTTGAATTTCCTTGGTATTGAATACCTACGGTAACATTATCACTAATGTCATAATCCATTGTAATTCGACCACTAAGATCATCTCTTTGTTGCTTCTCATCTCCTTTCAGTATCAAAGGTCCATCCGTAAAGGAAATATCTAAATCTGCTTTATTACGCATGTCTCCTGTAACTGCATTAGCACTTAAGGTGAATCTGAATTTATTTTTGTTATAGAAGAAGTTGTTTCGTAAAGTAAAAAAGCTGAATGTGTTTTGATCATAACTTAATGTTGAAGAGTTTCTCCATGAATCTCTTTTTCCTTTTTTCATGATAATATTGATCAATCCACCTTCACCAGCTGCATCATATTTTGCTGGAGGATTTGTAATTACTTCAATACTTTTAATGTCATCAGCAGCAATTGAATTTAGATAATTAACCAATTCGGCTCCCGATAACTCTATCAGACGATCATCTACCATTACACGTGAAGCTCCTTTCCCCAACATACTAATGTCGTTGTTTTGAATAATAACTCCTGGCGCAACACTTAAAGCGTTGATGGCGTTTCCTCCTGCTGCAGAAATATTATTTTCTACATTTAACACAAGTCTATCTGGTTTATATTCAATGAGTTTTTTTCTGGCTACAACAACTACTGTTGCCAATTTATCTGCTCCTAGTGTAACTTCTCCTAAAGAAGTATCTTCATTTAATGTGACTTGTTTTGTCCAATCTTTGCTTCCAATAAAACTAACCACTACGGTATAAGTTCCTTTGTCTACTTTTATTTTGAAAGCTCCGTTTTCGTCAGATATTGCACCTGTAACTATTGTTCCAGAAGCGTCCTTAATTACAACATTTGCAAAAGGTAACGGACCTGTTTCATCTTTAACATTACCGCTTAACTCTACTTGGGCAAGTAAGGCAAATGGCAGCATGATAAAGAACCATATCAAGTTTGCTTGTGTGTTAAAAACTGTTTTTTTCATGATTGTTTTTTTTGTGTATTGTGTTGAAATTTATTTCCGAAAATCATACCTATTCTCATACTTAATTCCTGTTTGATTTTTATTTTATATTGAGAATTTAAGTATGTCTTTTGGCGTCAGCGCTGCATTTTTCAGCTTTTCTAGCTTGCTCAATGTGCTCAAGAGTTCTATTTGTACTCCATTTTGTTTGGTTCTGCATGTAATGTCAAAATTTAGGTTTCTGTTCATTCTTATTATTTTCCTTTGTACTAATTGATTATTTAACTCTGTAAAAGTACCAGGTAATTGCTGAAAGTTGACTACACTTTTGGGTAGTAGATCAATATCGACACTACTTTTTTCTATAAAGTCTGTACGAATAGTCTCATACGGAATTCCTTGATGTTGTCGTGCTTTGATGTATTTTAATTGCATATCAAGACAACGTTCTGAAAATGAACTGTTTTTATTTTTTCGTAGCGGCATTGGCAATACATTATTGATAACTCCTAAAACTTTAGAACTATCGAAGCCGTTTGTTTCGCGCTCACGACCATTTACAAGCATTAACTGCATCGGAATGTTTTCCTCATAAAGTTGCTCCATTACGTATTCATGGTAAGCCATAAAGACAACAGATATTGGTACTTTTATACGATTTGCATACGCTTTAATTTCGTTGAAATCGGCATCCAATATGGTATATGTTTCAGAAGCATACGCAGCTTCATTTTCCGTTTCTTTGTTTGTGATTTTTGTTGTGTTTCCTGTTAGGAATGTTGTCCAAAAATCTCTAGAAACTTTTGCTGTATCTGTTTCCAAAAATTGTTGTTGCCATTTTGCATAGTGCAAACTTGAATATGCTTCTTCTTTTTTGCCTATTGTACGTTTAAATATGTAGGTATTTAGTACTTCGTGCATTACCAATGCTGTATGTAAATCTGCAAGTACATGACTGATAGCTAAACAAAACCACGTTCGTCCGCTTGTGCTATCTTTTAAAATATGCAAGCGTATGGGAGCTTCGTTTATAATATCAAATTCTTGTAATGATATTTCTTCTTGCCATGTTTCTAATACGTCATTGGTGATATTAGCTTGTTTAAAAACTGTGTCAATTTTTACAGTTTTATCTGTGCTTTTTCGCTGATATATTTTTCCGTCTTTTTCTATGAATTCAATATGCAATTCAGGAAAATAATTTAAAAAGTATTCTACTTCTTGTACTAAAATTTCATCGACATCTTGTGGCAATACAAAAGGACCAACAATTGCTTGTGAGTCTTTATAGTGCATCATGTGTTTTTGATTTTCTGAAATCTCAATCAGCGTATCAGCAGTAATATCAATACAGAAATTAGCTGTATCGTTTGTTATATTTGTAATGCCTACTTTTTCTAATTCCGTTGCAATTTCCTCAATGTCGGTTGCTTGTAATACAAGTTCTGGACGTATGTTATATCCTCGTTTTTTAAGTTCGTGTAATAATTGAATAAGCTTTATGGAATCGCCTCCCAAATCGTAAAATCCATCTTTGACACTTACTTTGTCTACTTCCAAGATTTCTTTGACAATTGCTACTACTTGTTTTTCTACAGCCGTTTTAGGTGCTATAAATGTATTTCCTGTTTGTAAGGTTACCGTACTTGGATGTGGTAATGATTTTTTATCAATTTTACCATTTGGTGTCAACGGTAATTCATCCAATACAATGAAATACGATGGCAACATGTATTCTTGCAAGCGTGCTTTAAGATAGGAACGCAATTCTGGCAAACTAAATGTTTCATTGGTTTCTAAATAGGCAATTAATGATGTTTCTCCTTCTTTTAATTCTTTTGCTTGAACTACGGCTCTACGTACATTTTCATATTTTTGAAGTGTACTTTCAATCTCTCCCATTTCAATTCGGTATCCTCTGATACTGATTTGATGATCTTTTCGTCCAAGTATTTCAAGATTTCCGTCAGGAAGCCACCTTCCTAAATCGCCTGTTTTGTATAAGCGTTCTTCTGTATGAATCGGATTTGCAACAAAGCTTTTTGCTGTTAATTCTGGTTGGTTTAAATAACCAGGACTCACACCAACACCAGAAGTGCACAACTCTCCTACTACACCAATTGGACATAGTTCTTTGTTGTCGTCTAACACATACATTTTTGTGTTTCTGATAGGCTTTCCTATTTGAATTTTTCCTTGTTCTATTTTAGAATTCATCTGAAAATACGTGGTAACATCAGAACATTCTGATTGTCCGTACGTATTTATAAGTTCGATTGTTGGATGAATGTCAAAAAATTTGTTCACATAACTTACGGTGAGTTTTTCTCCCGTTAGAATGATTTTTCTAAATGCTTTTAATTTTGTTTCTTCTTTTATGGCGAATAATGCATTAAGTTGTGACGGAATTACTTCTAACACGTCAACCTTATTTGCTACAGCTTTGTCAATTAATGATGGAATGTTTTGCAATTCCGACATGGTTGTTAAGAGTACTTTCCCGCCAAGGAATAAAGGTGTCCACAGTTGCCAAATTCCACCAACAAAATACATTTTTGAGGTATGACATATTGTAGTGTTTTTATCTAGCTCAAGTAATTCAATTTTACTGTGAATATGATTTACAATTCCTTTGTGTTGTAACATACATCCTTTTGGAACTCCTGTTGATCCGGAAGTGTATACAATGTATGCTAAGTCATCTAAACTGTAGGTTTCATTTAGGTTTGCTGTGTCAAATTTTGATTGTTCCGAATAAAATTTTTCAAGTTCAGTTTCTGTTAGTACACAACTGGTGTTTTTAGTAATGTGTGCTAATTTTTCTAAAGGAATCTTGCTATTAATTGGAGCACAACAAGCTCTTGTTTTTAAGATTCCTAATAGATATACTAAATAAGCTCCTGAACGTTCCAAACGAATACCAACAATGTCTCCCGTTTTAATGTCATACGTTTCTTGAATGAATCTTGCAAATTGATTGCTAAGTTGATTTAGTTGTTGGTAGGTATATGTTTTGTTTTCATATTCAATAGCAATGTTGTTCGGTGTTTTTTTCGCTTGTGCTTCAAAGGATTCTACGAGTGTTTTCATAGAAGCAACATCTGAAGTGTTGGTTGCATTGAATGTATTTAGTAATGTTGATTTTTCTTCTTTAGAGATAAATGCTAGTTTCCCAATTGCCGTTTCTGGTGCTTTTAATGCTTCAGAAAGTACGTTTTTGAAGTGTTTTATAAAATCATGAATCAATTCATCTTCATAAACATCTGTATTAAAGTTTACTTCCATTGATAAGTACTCACCTATTTCTTGAAATGTAAATAGGAAGTCATATTTGCAAAATCCAGTTCCTTGTATTTTTATTTCTTCTGGATTTTCAATGGTAACCTCTGTTGTGTTTTCGTTGAAATTTTGCAATAACAACATGACATCAAATATTGGGTTGCGACTGTTGTCTCTTTTTAACTTTAATTCTTCCACCAATTGATCAAAAGGATATTGTTGGTGTTTGTACGCATTAAAAGTGGTGTTTCGTACTTTCGAGAATAGTGAGCTAAAAGAATCTGTAGCAGCTACTTTATTTCGTAACGCAATGGTATTTAAGTAAAATCCTATTTGATTTTCTAATTGTACATGTTCTCTTCCTGCGGATGGACTACCAATGATAAAATCGTCTTGCGATGTGTATCTATAAAAGAGTGTGTTCATCGCAGTTAGCAATCCCATAAAAAGGCTTCCTTCATGCTTTGTACTAAAACTTTTTAAAGCTTTTGTTGTAGCTGCATCAATGTACGTTATAAATGTTTTTCCACTACTAGTTTTTAATAAAGGACGCTTTTTTTGTGTTGGCAATTCTAATACAGGTAATTCACCCAAAAATTGTTGTTTCCAATAGTTTGCAGCAGCTTTTTGTTGGTTACTTTCCAAGCCTTCTTGTTGCCAATTTGCAAAGTCTTTGTATTGAATTTCCAGCGGATCTAACATTGGCGTTATTTCCGTTTGTAATGCTTGATAAAAGTGCGTTACATCATTTGTTAGGACATTCATTGACCAACCATCACATATAATGTGGTGCATATTGAAATAAAAGATGCTTTTGTTTTTAGCCATTTTTAAAATAGCTATTCTGAGCAACGGTCCATTTTTGAGATCAAAAGGTTTGGCAGCGTCCGTATTTATATAATACGCAGCTACTTCTTTTTTATTTGATAGCGTTGAATAATCTTGATGATCTATTGTAAAGTTAAGTTCGTCAATAGTACGTATAAATTGTCGTACTTCACCTGTTTCACTCTCACCAAAAACCGTTCGTAAAATTTCATGTCTTTCAATAGTTTGAAAAATTGCTTTTTCAAAGTTTTCAATATTTATATCTTCTGAAAACTCACGATACTGCGGCATGTTGTACGCAATAGATTCTTTTTCAAATTGACTAAGAATCCATAAACGTCTTTGTGCAGAAGATAAAGGATAATGTACTTGTTTTTCAACAGGTTGTATCATTTCGTATGTATCTGCACTTACTGCTTTGTGTTCTTTAATGAAGTCGATTAACGCTTGTTTATGAGATTTTATATCTTCAATTAACGTAGGCGTAAGAGCTCCTTTCGGAGCTTTTACGTCTAAACGTTCATCAACTACATCAATTTTAACATTGAGTGTTTTGAGTGTATGTAATATTGTTTGAACCATGATTAGTGTGTTGTTAATTTAGAATGAAAAGCTTTCAATATTTTCTTCGCTTTCCACAAATTGATTCGTAACCCAAAGAACATTTTCTAGTTTTTCTTTGAGTGCTTCTATGGTTGGTGTATCATAGAGTCCCGCAATTTCAAAGTTGACATTGTATTCTTTTTGAATACGTGCTATTAATTGAATTGCTTTTAAGCTGTTTCCTCCTATTTCAAAGAAGGAATCTTTGACTCCTATACGTTCCTTTTTCAGAATTTCTTGCCATAAGGCTGCAAGTTTCAATTCCATTTCGTCTCTAGGAGCTACATATTCAACTGCTAGTAAACTTTTCCCTTTGATTTCAGCTAGTTTCTTTTTGTCAATTTTACCATTTATTGTTAGTGGCATGGTTTCTAATTGTACAAAACCATCTGGAATCATGTAGGATGGTAATTTTTCTTGTAATTCTGTTCTTAGTTCAGATAATACCTCTTCTTCGCAAGAAGTGAAATACATAACCAATTGTTTGCTACCTGCATCGTCTGTTATGACTAAGGCCGCAACCTCATTGATGGTATCTCTTTCTAGTAATCGGTATTCTACTTCTCCAAGCTCAATTCTATGACCTCGTATTTTGACTTGATTGTCTTTTCTTCCGTGGAATTCAAGCAATCCGTTTGACAGCCATTTTCCTAGATCGCCCGTTTTGTAAAGTAGTTCTCCTTCTTTGAAAGGATTTTGAATGAACTTTTCTTTGGTTAATTCAGGTCGATTTAAGTATCCTTGTGCCAATCCTGCGCCTCCAATACATATTTCTCCAATACTTCCTAAAGGTTGTAAGCGATTCAGGTCATTCAGTAAATAGATAGAAGCATTTGCAATTGGCTTTCCTATTGAAATGTTTCCGCTTTCTAATTCTTGTACACTTGAAATGTGATGTGTAGAACCACAAATACTTACTTCTGTTGGTCCGTAAGCATTGATGTATGTTCCTTTTTCGAGTGCTAAGAATTCTTTTACGTCTTCATAAATTGGTGCTTCACCAGCTGTGATTAAGGTTTTGATGCCACTCAAATTCTGAATGTTCATCAATGTTAAGTATGCTGGCGGAAGTGTTGCTATGTCAATGTTGTTTTCACCGATATACGCTTCTAATGCCGTTGGATCTTTTCGTAGTTTTTCATCTATAATAAATAGTGTTGAACCAGATAGTAACGACATGAAACTTTCCCAGATAGAAGCATCAAACGAGAACGATGCAAATTGTAATACATTTCGTTGTTGTTTTAAATTGAAAGCTTCAACTTGCGATAATATGGTGTTTAAAATGGTATTGTCTTCAATGATAACTCCTTTTGGTTTTCCTGTTGATCCTGAAGTGTAAATGATATACGCTGTATCGTTGGTGTTACGAACATGTGCTCCTTTTTCAGTTGCGTAACGTGATTGATTTTCTAAGAATTTTGTAATTAATTCGTTTGTAATTGTCAATCTACTTTCACTGTCTTCCTGCATGTATGCAACTCTTTCAGTTGGGTATGCAATGTCTATTGGAAGATACGCGGCACCTGTTTTTAATATTCCAAAGATGGCAACTGTCATCCATTCACTTCGATCTAATTGAATTCCAATGATATCATTTTTAGCAACTTTGTATTCTTGTGCTAAGAACTGTGCAAATGCATTTGAAACCTCATCTAGTTGTTTGTACGTTAACGACTTGTCTCTGTACACAACTGCAACATTGTTTGGTGTTTCTTGTACTTGCGTTTCAAAAACACCTGTAATGGTTGCTTTACTAGGTAATTCCAATTCTTTTCCTTTGGCATTGTTCATTAATTCGCTACGCTCCTCAGTTGAGAAGATGGTATAGGCATTAATTTTTTCTTGATCTCTTTCCAAGTAATTGTCAAGGAAATTTTCATAGTAAGAAACAATGTCTGCTAGACTATGATTCGATTTGAATGCACGACTTTGCGTTAACGTTATGGAAACGTTTTTGGCAGATCGCTCAGCGGTAAAGTCTAAGTGTGTATTGGTTCTTTCATAATCGCCAAATTCAAAATCAGTTACTTCACGTTGTGCTTGCTGCGTTTTAAACTCTTCATTATCATGTAATTCTTCTAGTACATGGAAATTGATATAGTTGAATAAGATATCAAAGAATGGATTTCCTTGAGAACTTTCGCCCACTAAGTCTGCAATTTCATTTAGAGAGAATCTATCTTTTCCTTTTAATTCGTTTAAACCGTTTTCAATAGTCTTTACATAGCTTAACCAAGTTTTATCTGTTGTATTTGCTACATCAAATCGGAATGGTACTGAATTTAAGAAACATCCTAATAGTTTGTCTCCGTCTTCAACAATTGGACGCCTGTGCGCTACCAATCCTATGGTTGTATCAGATTCGTTAGAGAGTAACGATAACACATATAAATACGCACTAAAGAATAATGCTTTTGGCGTAATTTGATCTTGCTTACATTTTTCAATAATCTTAGAAGTAAATTCTTCAGGATATATTTTTATGAATTGATCGTCTAAGTGCTCATCTGTTAAGATTTCTAATCGTTTGTAACCGCTCATTTTGTCTTTCCAAAATGCGCTATTGTCTTCTTTACGTAATTCTAATAAGTCAGACACAATACTGTCACGCATGCTACATTGTAATGGCGCTGGTGTGTATGTACTATCTTTTCTTAATTGTTCGTACGTTTCAAAGAGTTCAACTTTAAAGTTACTTTGTCCCCAACCATCAATCATTGCATGATGAAATTGGAATACAAAGATGATATCTGAAGCTGCGATTTGAAATACATTAATTCTCCATGTTGGCGCATTTGTGGTATCGAAAGGACGTTCTGTACGTTCTTTTAGTAAGAAGTTTTGAATGTGTTCTTCTTTTTCTTCTTTGTTCAGCGCTTTGATATCTTCATAACCAATTGATACAGGTACTTTTTTATGAATAATTTGTACTTGATTCTCATATTCGTATAAGTGATATGAAGTACGTAATGTTTCATGCTTTTGTACCATTAACTCCATTGCACGCATCAATGTAGGAATGTCTACGGTTCCTAATTGGAATAAGAATTGATCGTGATATACACCATGTTCATCAGTTTCTTTGGTTAGCTGACTTGTTAATACCATTCCCAATTGTACATCACTAATTGGATATACATTTTCTACATTTTCAGGTGTTGGATGCACCGCCAATACAGCTGCAGCAATTGCTTCAATTTCTGCTTCAATTTCTGCTTTTATCGTATTTGCGCCTCGTCCCGTTTTTTCAATTTCTGAAATATATGCTGCAACTCCTTCTATGGTTGGATTTTCATAGAACGTTGCTACTGGCATTTCAACATCAAACTCTTTGTTTATGAAACTGATACAACGAATCATTTTGATAGAGTCGCCTCCTAAGTGGAAATAATCATCGCGAATACTGATCGTATCAATGTCTAAGTCTTTTTCCCAAATTTTTGCAACTTGTTCTTCTGTTTCATTTCTTGGAGCTACATATTCTGAACCTCCATCTAGTTTTACGTCTTTTAAGTTTGCTAATTCTTCTTTGTTTATTTTACCATTTACTGTAAGTGGCATACGCTCTACAGGAACAAAGTGTGCAGGAATCATGTATGCTGGTAAGCTTTCCGCAAGGAATTTGCGAATGTTCATTGCTGTATCTTCTTTTTCTTCAAAAGCTAGATACGCAACTAATTGTTTTTCGCCGTTTTCCATGGTGTGTGTTAACACAACCGCTTCCTGAATACTTTGTTTGTTGAGTAATTGTTGTTCTATTTCTCCTAACTCAATTCTGTATCCTCGTATTTTTACTTGATCGTCTTGTCTTCCTAAATACGCTAAGTTTCCATCGGCTAACCAAGTTCCAACATCACCAGTACGGTACAATCTTTTTCCTTGTACATAGGGATGTGGAATGAATTTTTCTGCCGTTAAATCTTCACGATTTAAGTATCCTTTTGCCAATCCGGCGCCACCGACACAAATTTCTCCTGAAACTCCGTTTGGTACTAATTGATTGTTTCTGTTTAATACAAAGATTTCAGTATTCTGAATTGCCTTTCCAATCGTAATTTCATCTTTCGATGTTACTTCAAACACCATACAACCAACAGTCGCTTCTGTAGGACCGTATTCATTGTATATTTTCATGTTTGGATTGATGCTTCTTAATGTTTCCACGTGATGTGGTAATAAAGCATCTCCTCCAACAATAGCAACCGCAACCGCACTTTGTTCAATGTCAAGTTCTTTTAACAATGTAATGTGTGCTGGCGTTAGTTTGATACATGAAACTCCACTGTTTAAGTACGATGTTAAGGTTTGTGAAATATCTCCTTGATCGTATATGTGAAGCGTTCCTCCATTTACTATTGGTAAGAATAAGCTTGTTACCGTTAAGTCGAAAGATAACGATGTATACAATCCGAAGTCATAGTTTTCAAGTGTGTTTTCAGTTAAATACTGCTTCGTTCCCCAATCTAAATAGTTTGCTAAAGCTCCATGCTGAATTAGTACTCCTTTTGGTTTTCCAGTAGATCCAGACGTATAAATCATATACGCTACTGTTTCTTCCGTAATTCCTATTGCTTCAAATGCTATTGAAAATTCGTCTGCTTCAAAGTCAATATCAACCGTGAGCATGTTTCCATCAAAATCAAACATGTCAAACATATAGCTTGACTCTGTTATTAACAAGCTTAGGTTTGCATCGCTCAAAATGTGTTCTTCTCTTGATGAACCGTACGCAGGATCAATTGGCACATACGCCGCTCCTGTTTTTAAGATTCCTAAAATAGAGATTAAAACCCAATTGCTTCTGTCTAATTTGATTCCGACTACATCACCATTTTTGATGCTGTGATCGTTTACCAAACAGTTTGCTAATTGATTCGATTTTTCATCTAGTTCTTTGTATGTATATGTTTCATCCTTAAAAGAAATCGCAACTTGATTTGGTGTTTTTGCTACTTGCGCATTGAATCTATCTAATACCAATGTTGAATTGCTTGGTGATTCTACATTGTTTACCGTGTCTAATAATAATGCTATTTCTTCACTACTTAAATATTCTAAGTCGCCAATAGTTTCACTTTTTACAATTGCTTCTAAAAGTGTATCAAAATGTCCTTTCATCATGGTGATGATTTCGTTTGATAGTATTTCAGAATTGTATTCGTATTCTACGTTCATTCCTGTTTCAGAAACATGTCCGATAGAAATTGTTAATACATAATTGTTTTGCTGCTTTGTTTCTAAGTTATTGATTACCACATCTGATTCTGCTTCTTCAATAGCATCTAACGGATAGTTTTCAAAGACTAATAAGCTATCAAATAATTCTCTAGCTACATTATTTTGTTTTTGAATGTCTACTAATGACGAATGTCCGTATTCTTCTCTTGAAACTGCATAGTTACTTTGAATGTCTGTTAACCATGAAACGATGTTTGTTTCTTGTGTTATAGAAGTACATAATGGAATGGTATTGATGTATAATCCCAATCTTTTTTCTATGTCTTTTATTTCAGTTGGTCTTCCAGAGATTACTGTACCAAACACAACCGTTTCATTGTTTGTGTATTGCGATAGTAAGTATGCCCAAACTCCTTGAATTACTGTGTTTACCGTTAAACGATTTTTCTTAGCAAATGCTTCCAATTCCATCACATATTCTTTTCCTTTTGATAATACCATACTTGTATTTCCGAACGTTTTGTTCAGATTTTTTGTGGTATCTGTAAAAGGCAATAAGCTTGGTGATGTAAGCGTGCTTAGTTGGTTTTTCCAATAGTTAACTACTTCTGCATTGTTTTTAGCTGTAATGTGTGTGATATATTCTTTGTAATTATCTACTTCATCCGTTGCAATTGTTTTTCCTGCTGCTAATGCTTGATAGTTTTCTAAGTATTCTCCAAAAATTACTGGAGTTGACCAACCATCTGAGATAATGTGATGCGTTGAATAGATTAGTTTGATACTATCTTCCGCTTGTTTTATAAGTGTTATTCTGAATAATGGCGCTTTGTCCATTTCAAAAGCTGTACTTGCATCTTCATTAGCGAAAGCAGTTACTGCAGCTTCAACATTATCTTTTGTCGTGTAATCGAGAACAGTTATTGGCAGCTCCGCATTTTTGTGTACACATTGTACAGGAATGTTGAGTCCTTCTAAGTGGAATGATGTTCTGAGTATACTGTGTTTTTGTATGATTTGCTTCCATGCGTTTTTAAAGTTTTCTAGGTTGAATTCGCCTGTTAAATCAAGACTTATTTGATTAATGTAGGCATTTGAGTCTTTGTTAAGCAAGCTGTAAAATAACATGCCTTCTTGCATTGGACTTAATTGATAGATATCTTCAATTTCTTCTGCATTCATTGTTGCTTTGAATGCTCTTAAATCTTGATATGGTAATAATCCATTGAGTCCATAATCTGCTGGAGTTGCTACTGTTTCCGTTTGTGATTTACAGAAGTTTACAACTATTTCTAACGCTTTTATGTAATTTTCTGCAAGCGTTTCAATGCTTTCTTTTGCAAAACGATTGGTATCATAATCCCAACGTAAGCTTAATGTTCCATTGGTAACAACACTGTTGATTGTGATTTTTCCTCCGTATTCGTTTTCTGGGTGAATGTCTTCTCCTTTTCCTTCATTTGTAAAGTTGAATAGAGAAGCTGTTTCAGAACTTCCTTGATCCGCCTGACCTAAGTAGTTAAAGATTACTTGCTCTATGTCTTTGTGCAAGCTTTCTCTTTTACTTTCGTCCGCAGCTAAATAGCGTAATGCTCCATATCCAATTCCTTTGTTTGGAATGGCTTTTAGGTTTTCTTTTGCTTGAACAATCGTTGCTTCTACATCATCTTGAAAGTTTTCGAGCAATACAGGATATAAAGATGTAAACCATCCTACTGTTTCTGTAATGTCTACATCATCAAATAATTCTTCTCTACCGTGACCTTCCAATCCAATTACAAGATTGTCGTTGTTTGTCCATGTTGAGAACGACATTGCTAAGGCTGCTAATAATAAGTCATTGATTTCTGTTGAGAATGCTTGATTGCTTTCTTTTAGTAAGCTCGTTGTTAATTCTTGAGAGAAACTTACATTATAAGAATCTACACCTTGATAGGTTGTTTTTCCATCAAAATCTGTGTCTTGTGGTAAGGTTTCTATCTTTTCTGTGATCGATTTCCAATACGCAAATTCTTCGTTTAATGTTTCACTGTTTGCATACGTAGCCAAACGTTCTTGCCATTGTCTGAATGATGTTGTTTTTTCTCCAATAGTTACAGTTTCTCCTTTAGATACTTTTTGCAAGTTTGCCGTTAAATCATCTGCTATAATTCTCCATGAAACACCATCAATTACTAAGTGATGCGCTACGATGAATACACGATTTGCAGCTTCACTTTCTGGAGTGTTTATTAGCACAAATCTTGCAACAGTTCCCTCTGTTGTGTTTAGTGTTTCTTGGTAGGAAGCACATACTTTTGTTACCGCTTCTCCAATAGCTTCTGTTGCTGTAATTGTTTCCTCTGAAATTTCAGGGATTGTAGTTTCATACTCACCAACAAATTCATCGTTTACAAGTTCAAAACGTGCACGTAAGATATCGTGTTTTTGATATACACCTGCAACCGCTTCATTTAATTGATTTCGCGTGATGTTTTTTGGTAGGGTTAATAATAACGATTGGTTGTATTGATCGTCTTTTGTATATCCTTTTTCAAAGAAGTATGATTGTATTGGTAACAATCCGAAGTTTCCTTCTAAAACTCCTTGTTCACTGATGATTTGTATTTCGTGATTTACTTTCGTTGCTAATTCATCAATAGTTTGGAATTCAAATACATCTTTTACCTTTAGTGTAATTCCTTGTTTTTTCGCTTTGCTGATAAATTGAATTGCAATGATTGAATCTCCTCCTAAAGAGAAAAAGTTATCATTGACACCAACAGTTTCTATACCTAGAACATCTTGCCAAATTGCAGCAATGATTTCTTCTTTTTCGTTTCGTGGTGCTACATAGTTCGTAGTTTCCGTTTCAGAAATTAAGAAAGCAGGCAATGCTTTTCGGTTTACTTTTCCGTTGATTGTTAATGGAATTGTATCTAATTGCATGAAATCGACAGGAATCATATATTCTGGCAATTTGCCTTTTAATTCCTTTTGAATTCCTTCTCTAGTCAATTCATTTTCAGCAACAAAATACGCTAAAAGACGTTTGCTTCCACATGCTTCATCGACAACTACAACTGCTTGTTTTACAGTTTCTAAGTTTTCTATAGCATTTGTAACTTCGCCTAATTCAACACGGTATCCATTAATTTTTACCTGATCGTCTTTTCTTCCTAAGAAGTCTAACGTTCCATTTGGTAACCAACGAACTAAATCGCCCGTTCTATAAACATTTCCTTCTGCCTGGAAAGGATTTTTGATGAATTTTTGCGCTGTTAATTCAGGTTTGTTTACATATCCATTTGCTACTTGAATTCCTCCAATTAGCAATTCTCCAACAACACCAACAGGTTGTAATTGCAAGTCTGTATTGACTACATATATTTTTGTGTTTGCTGCTGGTCTTCCAATACTTACACCTTCTTTTTCGGTATCAATTGCTCTTAAGTTCATTGACGTTACATCAATAGCAGCTTCTGTTGGTCCGTAAAGGTTAACAATTTCTGGAGTTGTTAATAGTTGCTTCGTTTTTTCTGTAACCGCAGCAGATAATGCTTCTCCACTACATACAATGTGTGTTAAGCTTTGTAATTTTTCTGCCGATGCAACATCAATAAATACATTTAACATTGATGGTACAAAGTGAATGAATGTTACACCTTCACGCTCAATAGTATCTTGTAAGTATTCTGGATCTAAATGTCCTTCTGGACGTGCAATTACTAATGGACATCCAACAATGAAAGGCATTGTTAATTCCCAAACAGATACATCAAATACGTACGGTGTTTTGTGGAATAATACAGAATCTGCTGTGATATTTAAGTCGTCACGCATCCAGAATAAACGATTTGCTAATCCTGCATGTGCGTTTAATACTCCTTTTGGCTTTCCTGTTGTTCCTGACGTGTAAATACAATACGCTAACTGATCTTCAGAAATACTCACATTTGGCGACGTTGTTGCGAACGAATTATAGTCAAATGTATCTAAGTCAACCACCGTTACATTTTCAAAGAATGCTGTATACGCAGTGTTGCAGAATACTAACGAAACTTGTGTATCGTCTAAAATATAGTCTATTCTGTCTTGTGGATATGTTGGATCTACTGGTACATACGCGTTTCCAGATTTTAAGATTCCCCAAATTCCAATGATCATTTCAAAAGAACGATCAACACAGATAGGAATTAATGTATTTGTTAAGTTTAGTGTTTCAATATAGTTAGCAACTTGATTTGATTTTTCGTCAAGTTCTCTGAACGTTAATTTTTTACCTTCGTATACTAAAGCCGTTTTGTTAGGATTTTTTGCTACTTGCGCTGCAAATAAATCTACTACATTTTTAGCTTCGTTATAGATTACATCTGTTGCATTGAACGCTTCTAACGTAGCTAATTCTGTTTGCTGTAAAATGTCTAATTGTCCAATTTTTTCTGTTGGTACTTTAGTCGCTGCTTCCAATACACTTTGGAAGTGCGTCATAAAGTTAGAAATCATTTCTCCTTCATATACATCTTCATTATAGATTACTGCTACGTATATGTATCCATCAACTTCTTTAAAGTTTAATTCAAGATCAAATTTACTTTGTGCCGTTCCATAATCCATAATAGTACCAATCTCATTTTCATTCACTTGAAGGTTTACAGTACTATTATCGAAATTGTGCATTGTAACCATTACATCAAAAATGGCGCTTCTGCTCACGTCTCTTTTTAAACCTAAGTCTTGAATTAGCTGATTTAACGGATATGCTTGATGTGCATAGGCTTCTAAGGTATTCTTTTTAACATTGGTAAATACATCTTTGAAAGATTGCTCTGATTCAAGTGTATTTCGTAAGGCCAATGTGTTTACGTAGAAACCAATTTGGTTTTCTAAATCTACATTGTCTCTACCTGCAATTGGTGTTCCAACGATAAAGTCTTTCTGATTGGTATATCTGTAAAAAAGAACATTTAACACAGCTATTAATCCCATAAATAAACTTCCATTTTCTTGCTGACATAAGGCTTTGAATTGCTGTGCCGTGTCTTTGTTGATGTACGTTGCAAGATTTTTTCCGTTTGTTGTTTGAACCGTAGGACGCTTTTTTGTAGCTGGAAGATTTAAGGTTGGTAATTCTCCTGCTAATTGATTTAACCAAAAGTTTTTATCTGCTTTTGATGCTTCACTTTCCAATTGCGCTAATTGCCATACAGCATAGTCTTTGTACTGAATGCGTAATGCTGGTAATGTTACTTCTTCTCCTGCTTCAATGGCATTGTACGCCATGATGATGCTTTTGGCTAAATTATCCATAGATACACCATCACTAATTATGTGGTGCATGTTGTAATGGAATACAAACTGATCGTCTGCAACTTGAAGCATTGTAGCACGTAATAAAGGTCCATTTTCAAAGTCGAATGGTTTTACAGTATCTTCTTGAATGTATGCTGTTACTTTTTCTTGTTGCTCTGCTACCTCTAAACCTCTAAAATCTCGGTGTGAAATTTTGAAATTTATAGCTTCTGGAGTTAAAATCCATTGTCTTGCTTCATCATTTTCATTTACTCTAAAAACAGTTCTTAAAATCTCGTGATGTGCAATTGTAGCATTGATAGCACGTTCAAAGTTTTCAAGGTTATAGGTTCCGTCGAGTGTTGTTTGTCCTGCCATGTTGTAAGCTACCGCACCTGGATCTACTTGATGTAAAATCCACAATCTATTTTGTGCAGAAGACAAAGGATACGAAACATTTTCTGTTGCTTTTTCGATGTGTAAGTTTGCTACAGCGTCTTCTTGTGAAAGATACGCTATCAATGCTTCCTTATTCTCTTTGATTTGAGAAAGTAAGTCTTGTGGTAATTTTTTACCATCAAACTTTACTTTCAAATTTCCATTTTCAACAGAAAGATGAATATTATTTGCTACTAATGTTTTTAATAATGTATACATGGTGGTGCTGTCTTTATAATATGATTTCGCTTTCAAATTCTTTTTCAGAATTCATTTCTTCTTTGAGCGATTGTAATACGATTAATGAATCTATTTGTGTTGCTATATCTGCTATAGTCGCAGATTCAAAGAAGTCTTTTAGCTGTAATTTTATCTCAAATGTTTTATGAATATGATTGATTACAGTCATTGCTTTTAAACTGTTTCCTCCTATTAAGAAGAAGTTATCATCTACTCCTACTTGTTCTCTTTTTAGAATGTCTTCCCAAAGAGTTACAAGTTTACTTTCTGTTTCTGTTGTTGCTTCTCGGTATTCCGCACCGCTAGATAATGTGATTCCGTACGGTTCTGGCAATGCTTTCCTATCTACTTTTCCATTGATTGTAAGTGGGAATGTAATAAGTTGTACATAGTGTTCTGGAAGCATATACTCAGGAATTCTTTCTGCAAGATATTCTTGAATAGTTGCTGCATCTAGTGTGTGTTTTGCGCGTATATACGCTACTAGTTCTTTTTCTGCAACATCATTTTCTCGAACTACGACAACTGCTTCATCAATAATATCAAATTGTGATAAACAGTTTTCTATTTCAGCAAGTTCAATACGATATCCTCTTATTTTGACTTGATCGTCAATTCTACCTAAGAATTCAATATTTCCATTTGCTGTCCAACGTGCCAAATCGCCTGTTTTGTACTGTCTTCTATCTTCATTAGAAGATCCGTTTACAAATTTTTCAGCAGTTATATCATCTCTGTTCAAGTATCCTTTGCTAATTCCTGTTCCTGAAAGAATTAATTCTCCTGTTGCGCCAATTTCACAAGCTTCATTTTGATCGTTTACAATGGCAGCAGACATGTTTGCTATTGGCGTTCCGATAGAAACTTTCTCTCCAGCTTCAATTACTTTAGTGATACAACCTACTGTTGCTTCTGTAGGTCCGTATTCATTAAATAGTGTAATATCTGGACTGATAGCTTTGACAATGTTTACTTGTTGCTGTGTTAGTTGTTCGCCTCCGCAGATTAAAACACGCATCGCAGTTTCTTTAATGTCAAGTTCTGCCAATAGCGAAAGATGCGCTGGTGTTAGCTTGAGTGTATCAACTGTAGGATCTTCAAAATTCTTTTTTAGCAATTCTGCAATGTGCATTCCTTCTTTTTCGATGGTAAGCCTTTTTCCTCTAGTCAAACTGGTAAAGATTGCTGTAACACTTAAGTCAAACGAAACTGCTGTAAAGAATCCCCAATTTCCTAAATCTGCATTGGTAAAGTAATATTGATTTGCCCAAGAGATATAGTTGAGAATGTTTTTGTGCGAGATAAGACAACCTTTTGGTTTTCCTGTTGATCCACTTGTGTAAATACAATACGCTGTGTCTGTATTTTGTACATTCGTTTTAAACGTTACTGCTTCATTTTCATATGCTGTTACACGCTCAGGATTAAAAGTTTCTATTTCCGTAGTGCCTTCATCTGCTTTTGTATCTACATCTGTAAGCAATAGTTTGCAAGCTGTATCTTCTAAGATGAATCGAACTCTTTCTAAAGGATATTCTTTACTGATAGGTACATAATACGCGCCCGTTTTTAAGACACTTAGTAAGCTTACTATAAATGCTTCCGATCGATCTAATAAGATACAAACCGCATCTCCTTTTGATACTTTATATTGATTGACTAAATGGTTGGCTAGTTTGTTTACTTTTTCTTGTAATTCTTGGTATGTAAACTGAATAGAGTCATACGCAATTGCAATTCCTTTTGGATTTTTTGCTACTTGCTCATCAATGAGTTCAGTGATGGCATTGTAACTTTCAAATGCTTGAGAAGTGCTGTTTGCGGCTTTTATAATTTCGTTTTCAATTGTACTTAGTTTCTGTGTTTTTTTCGGTTGTAATGTACTATTTGTGAAATGCTTTTTTAATTGTGCTTCCAGGACCGCTATATCATTTTCCGAATAGTATTCAGTATCATAATACGCGTCTACCACAATTTTATCAGCATATACAACACAACTTAGTTTTACTCTGAATGTGTTTTGTATAGAATATACATCGGTAATAGCTGTTGTTTCATTAGCTGCCGAAATGCATTCAAAACAGTAGTTGAAACATTGTTGTGGGTTGTCTTTTTTGATCGTGTAATAGTCTGACCAATTTGTTACTTGCTCTATTTGATTTTGGATCATGTTGATGTCTCCATTCTCAATAATTGAAGCTGTTTCGAGTACTACAGGAAGTGTTTTGTTTACAAATCCGAGTGTACTTTTAAGTTCATCATACGTTCGATCGTTTTGCACATACCCAACAGTTACGTTTTCTTTGGTAAAGGTTGCTAAGAACGAAAGGTATTGATAGAACAAACCGTTTGAAAGTGTTCCTTCTTTCCCTGCACATACTGTTTCCAATTCTTTTTTTCCTGCTGCATCAATAACTGCAATTTGCTTTCTTTTTGGAGTAAACGTTCCTGTAATTGCTTTTTGAAAAGGAATGATTGTTTTTCCTTTTTCATCTGCATAGGTTTTCCAAAATGATTGTGCATCGTCTTCTGGATTTTTGATTAGGTCGTTTTGCCAAGCTGCATAGTTGATATACGGAATTGCATCAGCATCATTACTTGTATTTTCTGTAGCATTTAAAAGCGTGTTCATTCGTTCAGCTAAAAACAACGCGCTATACGTATCGCCCCATAAACTGTATAATCGAATGTGAATTGTTTTTACAAAGTTGTCTTGCATTGTAAAGCAAAAACGTACTCCTGCATTTTCTGATGGTTGAAAAGGTTCCGATAAGTAAGTTTCAATTGCTGTTTGAGCTGCTGTTACATTTCCGTCTATTTCTTTGTAATCAATACATTCTGCATTATACTGATATTGAACAGGATAATAATATTGATAGTTGTTATGTGATCTGAATGTGAACACCTCATGTGCTTTGAATACTGTACGTATTGCTTGCAAAACTTCTGCTGAGGTTTTGTTTTCTTGTACAGTAAGTACCACTTGGTTATAGAATGCTGAAAGCTGTTCTTTAGCTACATTCCATAATCTTTTTTGATTATCAGAGAATTCATATCCATCTATATTTTCTGCGACATTTGAAGCCATAATGTATATACGTTTTTAATTGTTGTAAGTTTTTTGAATGAATGCTTTACTACGTGATCTTATTTTTTTGCTTACGACATGGAAACAATGATCTTTCGATCACCTTTGTATGAGTTTCTTCCATGTGATGCAAACATGTTGTCTAAGAATAATACGTCTCCTTCTTCCCAAGGAAACATCACGGTTGATTTTTTGTAAGCGTTTTTTATTTCTTCTATTTCTTCTTTCGAAATTGGTGTTCCATCTCCAAAGAATGTGTTGTTTGGTAATTGATCGTCTGTTTCTACAGTGTTTAAGATTGATTCTGGCAACATGTATTTGTTGAAGAATAAACTGTGATTAAACCAAGCCAATTCGCCCGTTACAGGATGTTCCCAAATTGCTTTTTTAGTCCAAGTAAGTACCAATTCTTGATCGCTTACCCAAGTGAAGTCCATGCCGTTCTTTTTGCACTCTGCTTCTACTTTTGCTTTGTCTTCTGTTTGAAAAACTTCTTCCCAACCTAAGCCCATAAAGCTGTTAAGGTATCTTCTGTATTGCACACCTTTTTCTGTGAATTTTTGTTTCAATTCATCACTCATGTGCTCCAGAATTAATCGGTTGTCTGCAATTGGAGTTTCACCTCTTTCTTCTGCAGCAATGATGCAACAGAATACAATGCGACTTGGATGTGTTGGCGCATACGAGCTTTCACTGTGCATGTTGATGATTTCCTCTGGCGGATACGTTGTAGAAACATATACATTGTTTGTAATTTCAAAACGTGGTGACGATCGAAATGCATAGTCTAAAAGTTCGTTTGGAAACTTGTCCATTAAGCTTTGAAACTTTTCTACGGTATCGATATTGAATCCTCTGCATAAAATTCCACCTTGTTTGCGTAATTTTTGTTCAAATTCTGTTCGATTGTCAACCATCCATTTTTCAAGGACTACATCACTCGTGGTAGATTCTAACACTAATGGAAAATTCAATCCATTATCTAGAAAAGAAGTTTTTACTACGTCTGCGCTAAGTGTTTGCACAGCGCCCATATTTCTTAGTTTTAATAATTGATTTTTCATATCGCGTTTGCTTTTATGCTTTTAAGTTTTAAAAGATTGTTCTTTTTGAATTGTTTGATTGATTCCTTTTGATATTTGATGTTTTGAATGCTTTCCGTACTGTTTGAAAGTACTTCAGCTAACAATTGATTGTAGTTGCGTAACAATCGTTTCATCATGCTCATTTCAAAGAGATCGCTATCATAATTGATTTCTAGGTATAATTGATTCCCTACTTCCATTCCGTTGATAAGCAAGTCAATTTTTGACTTTACAAAGCCTAGATCAATGACATCTTTTGAAAATACTTGAATGCCTGTTTGCTTGTTTTCTTCGATGTTATGGTATGAAAACATAATATCGTACAGCGGATTTCTATTTCGTTCTGTTTGTAAAGCAATGTCTTCAATGATAGCATCAAAAGGATACATTTGATGATCGTAACTTTCAAGCGTGTTTCTTTTTATTTTTTGGAATACTGTATTGAAATCATCATTAGGATTGATGTTGTTTCGCAATGCCAATGTATTCATGTAAAACCCAATTTGATTTTTTAAATCGGCATGTTCTCTTCCTACTACTGGCGAACCAATGATAATGTCAGTTTCTTTTGTGTATTTATGAATAAGTACATTCCATACTGCCAACATTCCCATGAATAAGCTACCATCGTTTTCATTACAAAAGTCTTTTAACTTGTTTGTGTTTTCTTCTGAAATGTAAAGTCCGAGTGCATATCCTGCATACGAACGTGTTGCTGGTCGTTTTTTCTGTTCAGGAAATTCTATTTGCGGAATTTTTCCTGAGAACTGTTTCGTCCAATAGTTTTGATGCCTTATGTATTTCCCAGAAGCAACTTGTTCGTTTTCCCAGTTTACATAGTCTTTGTACTGAATTGTTAATGCAGAAACTTCTTCATTGTTTCCGTTTTGAAATTGTTGGTAAAAACGCATGACATCTTCTACTAGTATTTTAGTAGACCATCCATCACCTATGATATGATGAATGTTGTAATAGAAAAGGTAGTTTTCATCGGTAGTACGGATTAGTGTAGCTCTAAATAAGGGTCCGTTCTCCAAATCGAACATTCTATGCGTGTCATGCGTTATGTATTCTTCAACAGCTCCAGGAATATCCTTGATTTCTCTAAAGTCTAATCGTGTGATGTTGAAATTTGTTTCTGTTGTTGATTGAATTACTTGTCGTAATTCTCCATTTTCATTTACTTTAAAAACCGTTCGCAACGTTTCGTGTCTGTCAATAGTCGCATGAATTGCTTTTTCAAGATTTTCAATATTGTAGCTTCCATCTAAGTATACTCTGTATGGCATATTGTAGGCAGAAGATGCATTTGGTATTTGACTTACAATCCACAAGCGCTTTTGACCGTTTGATACTTCATAACTTGTAGCTTCTGGTATTTTTTTAATGGCTACATATACATCATTTTCGGCAGCATCAATGATAGCTGCATGTGCTTTTAAAGTAGCA
The DNA here is from genome assembly GCF_050633145.1 of Kordia sp. GTDB lineage: Bacteria > Bacteroidota > Bacteroidia > Flavobacteriales > Flavobacteriaceae > Kordia. The sequence continues at coordinate 178,991 of NZ_JBOEFY010000040.1, forward strand.
TTTTCAAAGAATTCTTTGATTTTGATGTTTACCGAAAATTCTTTGTGGTATTCGTTCTTTAGACGCATCAGTTTTAAACTGTGTCCGCCTAATTCAAAGAAATGATCGTTAACACCTACTTTTTCTACATTTAATACTTCTTGCCATATTGCTACAATTTTTTCTTGCGTTTCTGTTCCTGGCGCTACATACGCTGAGGTATCATTTTGTAAGTATTGTAATGGATCTGGTAATGCTTTTTTGTCAATTTTTCCATTGGTCGTTAATGGAAAGTTTGTCATGTGTACAATTGCCGATGGCAACATATACTTTGGTAGTTTTTGTAAAATTGTTTCTTCTATGATTGATTTTTCTACAGCAGTGTCAGCCAAATAATATAAAGCGATGAATTGCTTGTCTGTATGCGCAACCGCTTTTGCATTTATGATGCCTTCAATTCCTGCAGTGATGTTTTCAATAGCGTCTAATTCGATTCTGTGCCCCGATATTTTCACTTGGTTGTCGTTACGACCCACAAATTCCATTGTTCCATCTGGCATGTATCGTCCTAAATCGCCTGTTTTATAAATACGTTCGCAATTTGTAATTCCTTCTACCGGACCTTGCAAGTATGCTTTTGCAGTACGTTCTGGATCGTTGAAATATCCACGTCCTACACATGGTCCTGCTAATAAGATTTCTCCTTGTACTCCAATTGGTACTTTTCTGAAATTTTCGTCTACAATGTGTACTTCAAAGTTTTGAATTGGGAAATCCATTACTGGAACCGAATAACTTGTTGGTACAGTACTCATTACGTAGTGCGATGTATCATCAGATACTTCCGTAGCTCCATAGGTGTTTACAATTGGAATTTTAGGATATAATGTCAACCAACGCTCTACCATTGATTTTGTCAACGTTTCTGCATTTAAAATTAAGATCGTTAATGCTAGTTGTATGTTTGCATCTTCTTGCTCAATGTGAAATAACATTTCTAACAGATACGATGGCACTAATTCTAAGATTGAGATTTGATCTTCCTCTAATCGTGATACAAATTCTTTGATGTCAATGATGGTTTCATTGTCATAAATAATACCTGTTGCTCCTACTACTAATGGTGCGATTAATTGCCATACTGAGATATCGAAAGTATGTGGTGCGTTTTGTGCTACAACACTATCTTTGGTAATATTTGTTTCCGTAAGTTTTGCGCCAATGTGATTTAACATTCCTAAATGTTCAATCATTACTCCTTTTGGCTTTCCAGTTGATCCGCTTGTGTATATTACATAGGCTAAGTCATTGTCATTAATAGGAATTTGTAATTCTTCTGTTGAATAACTAGCAATTGTTGCAGCATCCTTTTTTAAGTGAATTACAGGTACACTAACATTCAATCTTGCAAGTTGTGTTACAACTGCTTCATTATCTGTAATGATTGCGTTGAATTGCGAGTTTTCAATGATTTGTACTACGTTTTCATCTGGTAATTCAGTGCCAACTGGTACATACGCGCTTCCTGCTTTCCAAACTCCTAAAATAGCTTCTACCATTCCGATAGATCGAGACAACATCATTCCAAAAAGATCATCTTTTTGTGCATTGTATTTGTCTACTAAAAACGCAGCTATTTGATTTGATTTTAACGCTAATTCGCCATACGTAGCCGTTTGATCGTTGTGTTTTAAAGCAACTTTACTTGTGTATAGTTTTGATTGTTCATCAATAAGTTCGAGCGTATTTTTTTCTAATGAAAAGTAGCTTCTTGGCTCATTGATGTTTGCTAAAATAGCTTGTTCAGTAGTTCCACTTCTTTGCAAGTTTTTTACTGGTTCATAGGTTTTTGCTATGACTTCGCTTAGCAAGGTTTTGAAGTTTTCGCCCAATAACTCCAGAACTCTCGGCGCATACATTTCACCTTTTACTTGTATTTTTAGATATGGGTTTTCCGCATCTAATACAAATTGAAAAAATGTGTTTACATGTGCCTCAAGTTCTGTTGCTATTTCTTTGGTGTTAACCACAAAACCAAATTGGGAGAGGTTATTCAGTACGTTTTCATCTTCAACTAGTGCTGTGATTTCTTCCCAAGAGAGTACATACTTTAGCTGTTGCGCAAGCATGTTTTTTTGAGTAGAGAACAGTTGTTTAAAGTGATCGTCTGAATTAATCTCAGGCTGGATAAAAAAGATTTTTTCGCTATTCTTAAATTGTTGGAATTGGTTTAAAGGAGAAAGGAAAAAAGGGACCTCTTTGTAATCAATTAATAACTTGCTAATAACATTTAAAAAATAGTTATGAAGTAATACTTCAGAGTTATTACATAGTTTTTTTACTGCTGTAATATCTGTTGTATTCAAGTTTATTTTTAAACTTGTATTGCCCTTTTCTCCTCTCAATTGAATTCCTCCAAAAAAAGAAGATGCGTTTAGTTCTGCAATTTCTTGCATGTTTTTTGACCAAAACTCTTCTGTCTTTGCCTGTCGTAAGATTGCCTCTCTGTCCATTTTATACTGTAAGTTTTTTAGATTCGGATACTACTTCTTTTAAGCAGTCTCTCATTACATCTACGATTTCGTCTAATTGTTCTTCATTTATTGTTAGTGGTGGCGTAACGAGAATATGATCTCCCGCTTTTCCATCTACTGATCCACTTCCTGGATATAAAACCACTCCTTTTTCAATAGCTTTTTCGCCTATTTTTTTAGAGAGTTTCATTTCTGATGGAAATGGTGCTTTGGTTACTTTGTCTTGTACCAATTCTATTCCGCACTGTAATCCTACACCGCGTACATCACCTACGATATCAAATTCGTATAGTGTTTCTAGTTTTTGTTTGAATAGTTTCCCCATGAATTTAGAGCGTGCTACTAATTGCTCGCGTTCCATGATGTCTAATACTTGATTTCCAACTCTTGCTCCCATTGGGTTACACGCAAAAGTGTGTCCGCCTAAGAATGCTGATTTGGTATCAATTAATGGTTGTACTACTTTTTCGGAAGCAATGACTGCCGATAATGGGAAATAACCTCCGCTAATTCCTTTTCCAGAAGCGATAATATCTGGTGTAATACCGAAGTTGTTGATTCCGAAGTTTTCACCAGTTCTACCAAACCCAGAAAGAATTTCATCTGAGATGAATAAGATTCCGTATTTTTCACAGATGTATTTGATTCCTTTAAAGTAGTTTTTTGGTGGTGGCACTGCACCTAAAGCTGCTGCAATTACAGGTTCTGCAATGAATGCCGCTACCGTTTCTGGTCCTGTTTTTACGATGGCGTTTTCAAATTCTTCCAGCAATTCTTGCGTGTATTCTTCTTCACTTAAATCTGCTGGTTTTCTGTATGAGTATGCTGCCGATATGTGTGGAAAGTTGTGTAGCCATTTGTCATATAAACCACGACGCGCTTTCATTCCTCCAACATCTAGCGTAAATACTGAGTTTCCGTGATAGGTTTTCCATCGTGAAATGATTTTAAATCGCGAATTATCACCTCTTAATTGGTGATATTGCAATGCAAGTTTGATGGCATTTTCAACAGCTTCTGTTCCGCTCATTACGGTCCAAGCTTTGGTGAAACCTTCTGGTGCAAATTCTGTTAGTCTTTGCAAATATCCTTCTACTACGTCGCTGTTGAAAGCATGTGTAGGAAGTACTGTAATTTTTGATATTTGATCTGCCATGACTTCTACCATTTCTTCTCTACCATGTCCAATGTTGGACACTGAAGAAGATCCGGAAGAGCCGTCTAAATATCTTTTTCCGTTGGTATCATATAAGTAGATACCTTTTCCATGTGTGATTTTTGGATATGTCCTAGTCATATCTGGACACACAGCCATCGAATGAATTAATGGTTTAATCATAATGATTTAGCTTTTTATAGTTAATAAATTTTCTTTCTTTTTAGAGAAAGCGTTCCCTTGTCATCTAAGTAATGACCGCATCATTTTTTATGTAAGTTGTGATTAGAAGTTTTCTTCTAGTTCTGCAAATAGTGCATCTGAGAAACTCATTTCTGGCTCGTAAGCATCTTCGTAGTTGAATGTGCCTAATGTGAGTGTATCAAATTCGTCGATACTTGTTGTGAGTGTTTCTGCTATTTTGACAAATCTGTCTTTTAATAGTTCTATTTGAGATTCTTCATACAGCGCATTGTTATACGTTAATACGCAGGTAATTTTTTGATCATTTTCAAAGAATTCCATCGATAAGTCAAACTGACAAGGAACGTTGTATGTGTATTCTGTTTCATTGTAAAAAGCTTCTGTTTCTGCATTGTTTGTTGCTGCATTTTTACTGTGATATTCTACCAATACATTGAACAATCCTGAATACGATGAGTCGTATGTGTACTTTGCATCTTCTATTACTTTTTCTAACGGATACCATGAGTTTGAGTTTATGGTAAGTACCGTGTTTTTGAGTTGATTGTAAAACTCTTGTAATGTTAGAGATTCATCTGCAGTAGCGACAACAGGCAAGTTATTTACATAGAAACCTATTTGCTCGCTAAGTTCTTCGTGCGTTCTGGTTGAGAATGACGACCCTACCATGATGTTTTTGTCTCCGAGATATTGATACATGAGTGTATTTACTAAGAATACAAACGAGATATACATGGTTCCATCGGATGCTGTTGTGATTTCCTGAAAACCATTTTTGATTTCTTTTGGAAGATCAAATTGTATGATGTTTCCGTTAGACTGAAAGTTTTCCGGTCGTTTTTTCTCGAATGGAAATTTTACTTTCGTCACATTGTTTTCGAATGTTTCTTTCCAATAGTCAGAAATATCATTGACTGCATCTGTTTCAAACATTTTTAATTGCCAAGCCACATAGTCTTTGTATTGAATACGTAATGGAGCTTCGTCAATTGATTTCCCTTCTTCAAGTAATTGATAATATCTTGAAACTTCATCTCCTAGTATTTCCATAGATGCACCATCGTTAATTAGGTGATGCATGCAATAGTATAGGATGAATTTGTTTGCTTCTAATTGTAAAAAACCTACACGAACTAACGGTCCGTTTTGCAGATCGAAAGGCGTATAGAATTTTGCTTTTAGATATGCTTCAACATCTGTGAATTGGTATTTTTCTTCTTGTAAGTTTTTGTGATCAATTTTAAATTTGAAATCTTCTATTGGAATAATCCATTGTTTTACATCGCCTTGTTGTTCTTCTTTGAACACCGTTCGTAGTACTTCGTGTTTTTCGAGTACTTTCCAAACTGCTTTGTGAAATGTTTCAAGGTTCATTTGTCCATCAAACTCTAGCGTTGTTGGCATGTTATACGCTATCGATGCTTTTTCATCTTGCGATAGTAACCAAATTCGCTTTTGTTCAAAAGAGATTGGATAGCTTTCTTGCTCAGCTACTTTTTCTATTTGAATGAATTTTTCTTTTTTAGATGATCTAATCAAACGTGTATGTGAAGCAATATCTGAATGACTAAATATGTCTTTTAGTGTTACTTTGACTCCAAATACTTTGTTGTACATGTTCACCAAACGAATCGATTTTAAACTACTCGCGCCTAGTAAGAAGAAGTCTTCTTTGACTCCAACTTTTTCAAGTTGCAATACTTCTTGCCAAATTTTAACCAGCTTCTCTTCCATTTCATTTCTAGGCGCTACATATTCGCTACCGCTAGAAAGTTTTAAGTTTTTAGGATTTGGTAGATTTTTTCGATCTATTTTTCCTGTAGCCGTTAATGGAAATTCTTCAAGTTGTACATAGTATGCAGGAAGCATGTAGTTTGGTAACTTTTTGCTGAGTTGATCGCGTAATTCTTCTGATGTAAATTCCGTTTCAGACGTAAAGTACGCTACCAATTCTTTTTCTCCTGTTTGCGTTTCTTTTGCTAATACTATGGTAGATTCAATTGTTTTTATTTGTGTTAGTACATGTTCAATTTCTCCAAGTTCTATTCGATATCCTCGTACTTTTACTTGGTTGTCTTTTCTACCAATGAATTCAATACTTCCATCGGGCATCCACTTTCCTAAATCACCAGTTTTGTATAGTTTTTTTCCTTGTTCGAAAGGGTTTTCTATAAATTTTTCTGCCGTTATTTCTGGTAAGTTTAAATATCCTCTTGCCAGTACATCTCCACTGATACAAATTTCTCCTGTAACTCCAGTAGGCGCTATGTTTAAGAATTCATCTAAAATATAAACTCTGTAATTTGGTAATGGTTTTCCAATTGGCATATCGCCACGCCTCGTTGCCAAATCATTTGTATAGTATGACTCTATAGCGGTTACTGTAGTTTCAGTTGGTCCATATTCATTGTAAAATTTTACTGAATTTCTAGCCCATGATTTTGCCAATTCTAACGAGCAATTGTCTCCACCAGAAATGACTCTTTTTAGAGCGCTGTATTTTCTTCTTGGAATTAATTTTAAGAAACTAGGCACACTGTGAATGTGCGTTATGTTACTGCTCTCTATATAATCGGCTAATCTTTCTGTGTCTAATAGTAACGCTTTGTTGGCAATGCTTAGTTTGGCTCCACTTAATAATGCGATGAATATTTGCTCTACAGAAGCATCAAATGTAATGCTTGATGATTGCAATATGTTTTCATCGGTTGTGATTCCAAATTCTTGAATTTGAGCATATGCTAGATTGATCACTGTTTTGTGTTCAATCATTACTCCTTTTGGCGTTCCTGTACTTCCCGAAGTGTAAATAATGTATGCTAGGTTATTTGGTAACACCTCAACATTTACTGCGGACGTACTGTAACGTTGTTCTTGGAATTTTTCTAGTAATGCTTCATTAATGATTGCTTTACATTGCGTGTCTTTTTCTATGTAATCAATTCGCTCTTGCGGATAATCAGGTTGCACAGGTACATACGCTGCTCCTGTTTTTAATACAGCTAGTATTGCTACAATCATCCATTCGCTTCTTCCTAGTTGAATTGAAATAAAGTCTTCATTTTCAATCTTGTTATTTTCTAGTAAGAAATGCGCCAACTCATTCGATTTTTCATCAAGTTGTTGGTACGTAAGCGTTTTGTTTTCAAAAACTAATGCTGTAGCATTTGGTGTTTTTTGTACTTGTGTTTTAAATACATCTACAATGGTATTGTTTGTAGCATAGTCTGCTTTTGTGTTATTGAATACCGTTGTTAGTACTTCTTTTTCTTCTTCCGAAACAAAATCTATTTGAGAAATGCACGCTTCAGGTTGTGTTAGTAATGAGTGCATTAATTGTTTGTAATGCTGCATCATTCTTTCTACGATTTCTTTGTCATAGATGTCTGAGTTGTATTCAAAGTCAAATAAGATGTTTACGCCCATTTCTTCAAAAGTGGCGTTGAGATCAAATTTTGCTCTTGTGTTTCCTACTTCAATAATTCTGTTTAGTTGCTCGTCTGTATAGTTTAACTTTACTTGATTGTCTCCATTGTTTTGAAGCACCAACATTAAATCGAATATGGTTCCTCTTGTAACATCCTTTTTGATTTTTAAATCTTCCACAAGTCTATCAAACGGATACATTTGATGGTTATATGCTTCTAAGGTGTTTTGCTTGATACGTTGGTAAAATGTATCGAAGCTTTCAGTCGGATCTATTTGATTTCTAAATGCTAAGGTATTTACATAAAACCCTATTTGATCTTGTAATTTTTTGTGCTCTCTTCCTGCAACAGGGCTTCCAATAATAACATCTTTTTGATTGGTATATTTATAGAGTAAGATTTTAAAAACTGCTAGTAGGCTTATAAATAAGCTCCCGCCATTTTTTTGCGAGTATTCTTTTAATAGTTTACTTGTTTCTTTGTCTATAAATGTACTTAGCAATGTACCATTATAAGTTTGCACTTTTGGTCGAAGCTTTGTGCTTGGCATATCTAAGACAGGTAATTTTCCTGATAAACTGTCTAACCAATAACTTTTATGTTTTTTGAAAGTTTCTGTTTCTAGTTGTGCCAATTGCCAAGACGCATAGTCTTTGTATTGAATGCTTAACGCTGTATTTGCAGGTTTTGTATCAGTTACAAATGCTTCATAGTAGACTAAAATATCTTTTCGTAATATTTCCATCGACCATCCATCACTAATGATGTGATGCATGTTGTAATAGAATACATATTCTTGCTCATGCGTTTGAATAAGTGTTGCACGTAATAAAGGACCGTTTGCTAAATCGAATTCTTTGAAAGAATCTTCTATAATATAGTTTTCAACAGCTACAACTTTGTTTATTACGTTTGTAAAGTCTTTGTATTTGATGTCGAAATGAATGTCGTTTCTGTCTAGTATCCATTGTTTTACATCACCATTTTCATCTTCTCTAAAAACCGTACGTAATATTTCGTGTCGGTCTATGACTGCATTGACTGCTTTTTTGAAGCTTTCAATGTCGTACGCACCTTTTAATGGTACGCTTGATGGAATGTTGTATACAGACGATCCGCCATCGTATTGACTTAATACCCAAAGTCTTCGTTGTGCATCTGAGATCGGGTAGCTATTATCTGGAGAAAACGTTGCTGCTTCAATTTTTTCTTCTGACGCAGTTTCAAAACTATGATTTTCCAGGTATGCTATGATCTCTTGTTTCCTTGCTTTTACCTCCTGTAACGTATCAGGGCTAATATCTCCCTCAAAAGAAAGTTTTAGTTTCCCTTCTTTTAAGCGGAGATATATACCTTGATCAGAAAGATTTTTTATAAAATCTATCATATTTCAATTTCGTTTAATTCTGTGTTTGAAGTAATTGCCTCTTGCTGTTTTTTAGCAATTTCAATTTGTGCAGCTAACTGCTCAATTGTAGGATATACAAATATGTTTTTGATACTTACATCAAGTTCAAATACAGTACTGATATCGTGGCTCATTTTAATGGCTTTTATACTGTGTCCGCCCAAGTCAAAGAAGTTGTCTTTGATTCCAATTTGTTCGAGTTGTAGTAAGTTTTGCCATATATTAACTAATTGTTGCTCTGTTTCTGTAGTTGCGGCTACATATTCAGTTCGTATGATATCTACTTCTTGTAATTCTGGTAAGGCTTTGTAATCTACTTTTCCGTTTGCGTTTAGTGGCATTTCTGTCACTTCTACGTAATGATTTGGAATCATATAGTCTGGAAGTACTTGTTTTAAATCGTTTCTTAATACTTCTTTGTCTATAGCTTCATTTTGAGGAAGTATGTATGCAACAATCGTTTTGTCTTTGTCTACAGTTTTTACCGTAACGGCAGCTTGCGCTATAGAAGTTTGTGCTTGTAACACTTGTTCTATTTCTCCAAGTTCAATTCTGTGACCTCTAATTTTTACTTGATTGTCGTTTCTTCCCATGTACAGAATGTTTCCGTCTGGAAGCCACATTCCTAAATCGCCTGATTTATAGATTTTTTCACCAGTTTTGTATGGATTTTCAATGAATTTCTCAGCTGTTTTTTCTGCATCATTCAAATATCCTTTTGCCAATCCGTCTCCACCTAAGTATATTTCTCCGATAACTCCAATTGGTTGCAATTGTTGTTTTTCGTTTAAGATGTATGCCGAACTGTTACTTATTGGTTTTCCAATAGGAATGATGTCCGTAACTTCTTTGATGTTATAGGTTAATGAGAACGTTGTGTTTTCTGTTGGACCATATCCGTTTACTATTTGAAGTGCTGGATATGTACTTCTTAGTTTTTGAATATGTTTTGGAGATAATTTTTCTCCTCCAAGTAATACTGTGTTGAGTCCTTCAAAGATTTCAATGTTATCATCTATTAATTGATTTCCCCAACCTGCAGTAAACCACATTACGTTTGCTTCTCTTGTTTGAATTTCATTTTTCAATGCACTGTTTTGCAATAAGGTATCTTGATCGCATAGAATCAATTCGCCTCCATTTAGTAACATTCCCCAATATTCAAATGTCGTTGCATCGAAAGAAAAAGCTCCTGTAGAGATTAGTTTATCAGACGCAGAGAAATCATAGTAGTTTGCCGATTTTACTAAACGAACTACACTTTGATGTGGAATCATCACCGCTTTTGGCGTTCCTGTAGAACCTGATGTGTACATAATGTACGCTAAATCATCTGCGGTTGTATTTACAGCTTTTCGCTCTTCACTTTTTGATTCTTCTTCATTGAATGCGCTTAACACTTCTTGCGTTACTGCTACTTTGAAGTTGCTGTCTTTTTGTGCAAAATCAATTCGCTCTTGCGGATATTCAGGATCTAATGGTAAGTACGTTGCTCCTACTTTTAGAGTTCCTAAAATAACTACTGGCAAGTTTTCGCTTCTTTCTAATAGTATAGCAACTACATCTCCTTTTTCAATGTTATGAGTTGCTTGTAAGAAGTTTGCAAATTGATTTGAACGCGCTTCTAACTCTCCATAAGTCAACTGCGTTTCATTGTAAGAAACTGCGATTGCGTTTGGTGTTTTTGTTGCTTGTTTTGTAAATAACTCATCAATAGTCGCTGTTGATGGATATGCTACTGTTGCATCATTGAATTCATATAGTAATTTCGCTTCTTCTTCTTCTGAAATGAAATTAATATCTTCTAATAATTGTGAAGCATCATCACAGAATTGATCTACTATTTTAGCAAAGTGATTTGCTAATTCTTTGATGAGTGTTGCATCATATTTAAACGTATTGTATTCAAATTTTACACTGAGTCCTGCTCTTTCTGGAACTACAATGATTTCAAAATCGTAGTTACTTTGTTCTGCTACATCCATTGCTTCAATTTCTATTTGAATTGCAGCAGATTTTGAACTTTCTAATTCTTCTTTGATGGTATCTTGTAAAGGATAGTTTTCAAATACTAGAATGTGATTGATAAAGTTCTCAATTGATGTTTGACGTGACAGAATTTCTGAAAGTCCTACATAGTGATGTGAGTTTCCATCCGCAGCAGCTACTTGAAGCTTTTTTAATAGCGTTTCTGGCGTATCTTCTGCAGTGTATCCAACTCGTACAGGAATGGTATTGATAAAGAGTCCGATCATATTTTCGGCTCCTCTTAAATCAGTTGGTCTTCCTGAAACAATTGTTCCAAAAATAACATCTTTGGTATTGTTGTATTTTGATAGTAAATAACCCCAAACACCTTGTATGAATGTGTTTTGCGTTATTTCTAATGAGCTACATACTTGTTTTACTCGTTGGAACGTATCGTTTTTAAGTGTCAGCGTTTCTACAGCTTTTGTAAACGCGCTATCGTCTTGGTTTTGCAATTCGAAAGGAACTTTTGCGATGTCGCTGTATCCAGCAATGTATGTATCCCAATAGTTTAATGATTTTTCCTTATCTACTTTGTCAAGCCACTTTATATAGTCTGAATATGGTAATGGTTTTGCTAAGGATACTGCTTCTTCATTGATAACTCCGTTGAGTATTTGATAGAATTCGTTAATTAGCATACTTACACACCATCCATCCATAAGAATGTGGTGGAAACTCCATATAAATTCATACGTGTTTTCTTTTAGTTGCAACAACGTTAAACGCATTTGCGATGGATTGTCTAAGTTGAATCCTTCTGCTTTGTCTGCATTTTTCGCTTGCTTTACAAACGCTTCTATGTTTTTATCGGTTGCTTCTCCATTAAATTCTTCAAATACAACTGTTCCATCTACTGATTTGTGAACGATTTGCAATAACGATTCTCCATATTTTTCGGTGAAGCTTGTACGAAGAATTGTGTGTCTTGACACTAATTCTTGGTATGCTTTTACTACTGCTTCAACAGGTAATACGTTGGTTTTTAATCGGTATGTTAATTGTTCAAAGTATTGTGATGTAGATGCATCTGCTTTCCAGTGATAGTACATACCTTGTTGCAATGGAGATAACTCATATACATCTTCTAATGTGTTTTCTGAATTTAATGTTGATAAGATGTCTCTTGATAATCCTTTGTATGTTACATCTGAAGGCGTTAAATACGTTGTTTCTTCTTTTGATACTTCATAGATTAGTTTTGAGAGATACATTTTGTAACGCTCCATTAATTCGGCTACTTTCTCATCATCAAGACTTTCTTTTTGGTAGTCTAACGAAATTTGTAATTGACCAGATCCGATCATTCCGTAAACATTTAATAACGTATCACTTCCGTTTTCATCGGCAATACTTGCACCAATACTTTCAAACGCTTGTTGTAGTTTTTTGTCTTCAAACTTTTCTTGCGTTGCTCCAAAATCTCCTAGATAGTTGAATACGATTGATGGTTGAATGTTTGCCGTAAAGTCTGTTGTTAAGTATTTTAAGATTCCGTATCCAACACCTTTGTTTGGTATTTTACGAAGGTCTTCTTTTACTTGTACAAGTGCATCAGTTTCTTTAGCGCATCCCGAGACATCGATAACAAAAGGATATACCGAAGTAAACCATCCAAGTGTTCTGTTAATGTCTACATTTTCTATGATGTTTTCTCTACCATGACCTTCCATTTTTACGACAGCTTTGTCAAGCCCAAACGTATTTTGTATAGCCAATCCTAAAGAGGTTAGTAATACATCATTGATTTCTGTGTTGTATACATTGTGTACTTTAGAAAGCAATAATTCTGTAGCGTTTTCATCTAATTGAAAAGAAAGCGTTTTGTTATAGTTTAGTAACTCCGTATTTACTTCTTCGTTTACAGGAATTGGCGCAATTTCTTGTGCACAAACCGTTTCCCAGTAGCTGCGTTCTTTTTGCATGGTTTCACTCGCTGCATATACTTGCAGTTTTGAACTCCATAACTGGAACGAATCTGTTTTTAATGGAAGCTCTGGAGTTTTTTCTTGTGTGAATGCTTCAAAGACTGTTGTAAAGTCTTCAAGTAAAATTCGCCAAGAAACACCATCTACCACAAGGTGATGAATGATTAGTGCGATGCGATCTCCATCTGCCATTCTAAAATGTCCAACTCTAAATAATGGTCCATTTTCAAGGTCGATGGTTGCTTGCATTTCGCCTCCAATACGTTGCATTTCTGCTAAAGCATCTTCAGTATTTGTAAGATCATGGAATTGAACTTCATACGTGTCTGCCGACATTTCGTTGTTTGTCTGTGTCCACGTTCCATCTGTTTGTTTGTACACCATTCGCAATGCATCATGATGCTCTACAAGCGTTGCAATACATTTTGAAATTACTTCCGTAGTTACTGCTGTTTCACTTTTTAATAATACAGTTTGATTGAAGTGATTTACAACTGGAATTGATGGTTCGTTAAAGAAGAAATGTTGAATTGGTGTTAAAGCTACTTCTCCAGAAACTACTGACTGATCTACAACTTTTAAGTTTACTTCTAGGTATTTAGCTAAATCTTCCAATACAGGATTTTTTAACATGTGCTCTACTCCTAGTTTGTATCCTAATTGATTTAAACGAGAACCAATTTGAATTGATTTGATAGAGTCACCTCCAAGGTTGTAGAAGTTGTCTTTGATACTAATTCTGTCTCTTCCTAATACGTCTCTCCATACCGAAGCTAAAATTTCTTCTTCTTCGTTAGTTGGTGCAATGTATGTTTCTTTGATAACATCATTTTCTGTGATTCCTGGTAAATCTTCAATGGCTACTTTACCATTTGATGTTAATGGAATGCTATCCATTTCAATGAAATAGTTTGGAAGCATGTAGAATGGAAGTTCTTTGCTAAGCGCTTCACGTAATTCTGCTTTGTCAACAGCTTCATTTTCATTAGAAGCCACAAAGTATGCTGCAATTACTTTTTCATCGTTATAGTTTAATACCGTTACTACTGCTTGTTGAATGTTTGTTTTAGTAAGCATTTTTGCTTCTATTTCACCCAATTCAATTCGGTATCCTTTTATTTTTACTTGGTTGTCAATTCTACCAATATAATCGATAGTACCTTCATTTGTCCATTTTGCAATATCACCTGTTCTGTATAATATATCTGTTGTGTTGAAAGGATTTTGCACAAATTTTTCAGCTGTTAATGCAGGTCTGTTTAAGTACCCTTTTGCCAAACCTTTTCCTCCAATGTACATTTCGCCTTCTACACCTTCGACAACTAAGTTTTTATTTTCGTCTAAGATGTATATTTCTGTATTTGCAATTGGTGTTCCGATTAAGATTTTATCGTTTGCATCTTTTATTTCGCTTACTACACATCCTACAGTTGCTTCTGTTGGTCCATATTCATTGTAGATTTTCATTGTCGGATTTAACGAACGTAAAATTTCTACATGATGATTTTGCATTGCTTCACCACCTACAATTGCCATTTGTACTTTTGTAGCTGACACATCCATTCCTTTTAATAGGCTAATGTGTGCTGGCGTAAGTTTTATACAAGCTGTATTGCTTTCAAAATATGTTTTTAAGGTTTCAAGTACGTTGGCACTTTTTCCAAATATTTGTAATGTACTTCCACTTACTAATGGTAAGAACATACTTGTAATTGTTAAATCGAAAGAGATTGATGTGAAGAATCCGAAGTCGAAATTCTTTAAATCATCCGTTCTGTAGCACGATTTTGCCCAGTTTAGATAGTTTGTAAATGCACCATTGCTAATCATTACACCTTTAGGTTTTCCTGTTGAACCTGAAGTGAAAATCATATATGCTAAATCATCTTTTGTAATTTCTGTAGCAAGAGGTGTTGTTTCAAAATCATCCGCAGTAAATTCTAAATCAATGATAAATGTTTCTCCATCATAGTAATCCAATTCAAACGCATAATACGCAGAAGATATAAGTAACTTCATTTGCGTATCGTCTGCAATGTGTGTTTTGCTTGCTTCTGGTAATGTTGGGTTTATTGGTACATAGGTTGCGCCTACTTTTAAGATTGCCAATACCGAAATCATTAACCATTCGCTGTGATCCATTTGCAAACCAACAACATCTCCTTTTTCAATGGACATTTTGCTTTGTAAACAGTTTGCCAATTGATTGGATTGTTGGTCTAGTTCTTTATACGTAATTTCTTTTCCTCTGTGGGCTAACGCAACTGCATTTGGTGTTTTTATTACCTGCTCTTGAAACATTTCTACAAATGTTTCTGGCGCTTCAAAAGCTACTTCAGTATTGTTAAATTTACGTACTAATGTTTCTTTTTCAGTTGTAGATATGTACGTTAACTCACTGATAGCTTGTGCTGGATTTGCAACTACATTGTTTAGTAATGTTTTGAAGCTTCTCATAAATTTTTCAATCGTATCCGTATCATATACATCTGAATTGTATACGGTTACCATTGAAAGTACATCTCCAACTTCTTCAAACGTGATTGAGATATCTAACTTTGCCATACATGCACCTAAATCGGTCACTGCATCCATGTCAATTGCATTGGAAACTGCTTTTTTATCTCTGTCACCAATATTTTGGTGCGTAATCATCATGTCAAAAACTACATTTCTAGAAGCATCACGCATTACGTTTAAGTCTTTTACAAGTCTGTCAAACGGATACATTTGATGTTTGTATGCTGTTAAGGTTGTTTCTTTTACAGCATTGAAAAATTCGCCAAACGTAGCACTTTCATCAATTTGATTTCTTAGTGCTAATGTTTGTATGTAGAATCCGATTTGGTCTTCTAAATCGGCATGATCACGTCCAGCCAACGCTGTTCCTAAAATGATGTCTTTTTGCCCTGTATATTTTTGTAATAATATGTTTAGCGTAGCCAATAGTCCAATAAATACACTTCCTTTTTCTTGTTGCGTATACTTTCTAAGTTTTTCAACAACAGACGAGTTAATGTACATACTTGAACTACGTCCGTTAAACGTTTTTACAAGTGGGCGCGACTTTGTAGTTGGCAAGTTTAATACTGGTAATTCTCCTGCTAATTTGTTTCTCCAGTACGTTTTATCCTCTTTTAAAGATTCGCTTTCTAACTGCGTTAATTGCCAAGCAGCATAGTCTTTGTATTGTATGTTAAGTTCTGGTAAACTTGGAGTTGTATTTGATTTGAATGCTTGGTAAAATGCCATTAAGTCTTTTGCCAATACATCCATAGACCAACCATCACTGATGATATGGTGCATATTGTAATATAGAATGGTATGATCGTCTGAAACTTTTAATAAGTTCACTCTAAATAACGGACCATTTTCTAAATCGAAAGGTTTGAAAGAGTCTTCTTTTGCAAATGCAAATGCTGCAGCTTGCGCATCTGACTCTGCACTGAAATCTTTTTGTGTGATTGTAGATGCAACATTTGCTGTTGGAAGAATCCATTGTTTAATGGTATCATTTTCATCTTTTCTAAATACTGTACGTAAAATTTCATGTCTTTCTACAACAGCTCCCAACGCTTTTTCAAAATTTTCAAGATCATCAATACGATCTACATGCTTGTATGTAGGCATGTTGTAAGCTCTTGAAGCGTCTCCAGTTTGACTAACAATCCATAATCTTTTTTGTGCATCAGATAACTCATAATTTTCAGCTTCAGTTACTGCTACAATTTCATTAGTTTCCGTTTGAGTGCTATATTTTTTTAAGAATTGAATTAATTCTTGCTTATTTTCTTTTAGTTCTCCTAATAGTTCTTCGCTAATTTCGGCATTATCAAAATGTAATTCAAGGTCATTTCCTTTTACTAATACATCGATATTAGCCTCTTTAAGTTTGTTTATAAGCTGTAACATTTTTTTATATTTTAATTACGTTGGTTCTTTTTTCGTTTTCTGTACTAGGTGCACTTATTTGAAGTGTAATGTCTATTTCACCTGATAATTCTTGTATGCTTGGTTTGGCAAAAAAGTCGAGCAGACTTATTTCAATTTTATAGTGTTTTTGAATTCTCTTAATGAGCGTCATTGCTTTTAAGGAATCTCCTCCAAGTTCAAAGAAATTCTCAGTGACACTTATTTGATCGTATCCGAAGAAATTCTCCCATATTTTTGCTAAACTTTTTTCTGTGTCAGTTTGCGGTGCTTCATAATTTGCTTTTCGCGATGTGACTTTGCCTTCCGAATTGTTTTCTTCCTCAGTGGCTGCTGGTTGATTTTGAGCTTCAATTACAGCATTCGGATTTTTCATTGATACTACACATTGTTTTAAGAATTTGTAGTGTAATGTTTGCTCAAAGACATCAACTATTTGATAGTCTTCCATAGCACCTTTTCCGAGTCCATCAAGATTTACCGCAAGCCAGTTTTTCTGTTCTTGTACAAAGGCATCAATAAATCGGTTGGCTGTTGCATATGCTCCGTACGATAATCCGCCTAAGACAGAAGCCAAACTCGATGCTACCCAAACAAAGTCTACTGATTTGTTTTCAAAGGCTTTTGCAAGATTGATGGTTCCTTGAATTTTTGGATCAAATTGTGCCTGAACACTTTCTTCATCAATGTTTTCAATGAATTTGAATGTTTGCTTATCAATGTTTCCTGCAGCGTGAATTATACCCGAAATTGTTCCTACTTCTGCTTCTATTGCAGCAATAGTCTCCATCATTTTTTCACCATCTGTTAGGTTTAATGGATAGTAGTAAACTGTTTCACTTTCGTTTTTGAGTTCTTTTAAAATGCTTACTTTTTTTGCTTCAGCAGTATCTTTACTGGTATCGAACGTATCCCAAAGTGTTGCTTCTGGTAATTTTTGTCGTCCTGTGAGTACAACTTTTGCATTGTAATTTTTTAAGAGGTGCAATGCGAGCGTTCTTCCCAAAAAGCCAAGTCCGCCAGTAATTAAATATACTTTTTCGGCTTCAATTGTTGTTTTTGGTTTTTCAACTACTTGAAGATTTTCATAGAAATCTACCCAACGTTGATTGTTTCTGTAAGCAACATTGCTACTTGTATTGTAATTGAGTTCATCACAAATTACACGCAAATCATCAGGATGCGTTTCATCAATAACAATATCAATTGTTTGTGTAAAAATAGTGGCGCTTTCTTGTGCAAGTATATTTCCTATTGTTGCTACCGTAGTTGCTAGGATGTTTTGTTGCTCAGTGCCCAAAATATCATTTCCAAAGTTGGTTATGATTGTTAGTTTCTTTTTTACATCTGTTTTATAGTTAGCTAGCGCTTTACAAATATTTAGTAATGGCAAAAATGCTTCTGTAATGTCTTCTTGCGTATCTCCTTCAAAACTCCAATTGTATACGATGTGTCCACATGAAATGTTTTGAACAGCTAAAGTGTTAAAGAGTTGCATGTAATCTGCTTCCTCTTCTTGTAAGATTCCGAATTGTAATTTTTCGAAGTTCTCAAATCGTTTTCCTCTAAATACTTCAAAAACACGTTGTTTTTCTTCAATTAGATTGTTTTTAAGTACACGTGATAGCGCGTTTTTCTCAGAGAATAATACAACTCCATCTTGTATGTCAAATTTTGTTTCTTTCGCTAAGACTGATTTTTTCCAGTTTCGGTGATAGAACCAATTTTCAAAAGGTTGTACTGCTTTTTCAGAAAGTCCTTTTAGGAAAATATCTGAGAAAGGATCTACTGTAAAGTCTAATGCATAGTAATCAAATTGATACGTTGGTACTGATACTTTGCAACGTGTTTCGTTTTCGTAGTAACGTTCCCAATCAATTTGCACTCCGTTTGCCCAAAGCAATCCGATTGCTTTTGTGAGTGCGAATGTATCTTTTTGTTGTTCTTTTATATGACGTACTAAACCAACGGTAACATTTTCTCTTGTTTCTGGGTTTTGCTTACAGAAAGAACGCATTGATTTTCCTGGTCCAACCTCCACAAATACAGTTTCGTTTGTTGCTTGAATGGCTGCTAGTCCTTCCGAAAATTTAACTGTTTGTCTTAAATGACTTGACCAATATGTTGGCGAAGTAGCTTCTTCCGCTGTAATTTCTTTTCCTGTTAAGTTCGAAATGAACGGAATGCTTGGTGCTTGTAAGTTTATTTTTTGTAATTCACTTTCAAATGTTTCTAACATACTTTCCATCATATATGAATGGAATGCATGTGATGTTTTTAATACTGAGAAAGGAATTTCGCGATCTTCTAATATTTCTTTAAAGATGTTGATGTGATTGTCATCTCCAGAAACAACACAAGTGCTATTAGTGTTGATGGCTGCTACATCAATTCCATCTGTGAGTAATGATTTAATTTCTTCTACAGAAACGCCAAGTGCTAGCATCGTTCCTGCTTCCACTTCATTCATTAACTCAGCTCTTTTTACTAAAATTTTCAATCCATCTTCAAAAGAAAATACACCTGCAATACAAGCTGCTGCATATTCTCCTAAGCTGTGCCCAATCATTTTACTTGGCTGCACTCCAATGTGCATTAAGTATTTTGCTAGTGCATATTCTATTAAGAATAAAATTGGTTGAGTATATTTTGTATCGTTGATTAAATCACGATTGCTTGTTTCTGTATATCCAATAATTTCTTTGTAATCTTCTCCAGTTAATTTTTGAAGTGTTTCAAATCCGTTATCAATAATTTCTTTTATAAATGTTTCTTTTTCGTATACATCTTTCAGCATTTCTATATACTGATTTCCTTGTCCTGGAAACATGAAAACCACATTTGGATTTTCGATTGCAAATTGAATTTCATTTGCTTCATGAGCTATTGTTCCGGCAACGGTATCAGACAGTACGAATGATCTGTTTGTGAATTCTTTTCTCCCTGTTGCTAGTGTATATGCTACATCTGCTGCATTGTCTTTTGTATTTTGTACAAATGCTTTGAATTCATTTTGATAGTTTTCCAACGCCGTTTCACTTTTTGCCGACATTGGATATAGTTGGAATGACTTTTCTGAATTAGAAGTCATTTCTGGTTGAAATTCTTCTATAACAGCATGTGCGTTTGTTCCTCCAATTCCAAAACTACTTACACCAGCACGTAATGGCTGATCTTCGGCACGTTTCCAATTGGTAAGCGCTGTATTTACTTTGAATGGTCCTGCGTCAAAATCAATTAAAGGATTTGGTGTTGTAAAGTGTAAAGAAGCTGGAATTTGCTTGTTTTTTAAGGCTAATGAAGCTTTCATTAATCCTGCAACTCCTGCCGCAACATCTAAGTGTCCTAGGTTTGATTTTAAAGAACCAATAGCACAGGTATGATTTGTATCATTTTCAAAGGCTTGATTTAGTGCCGAAATTTCTATCGGATCTCCTAAACGTGTTGCAGTTCCGTGTGCTTCTATGTATGAGATAGAATCGTGCGGAACGTTTCCAAATTTTTGTGCTAGTTTGATACAGTTAGCTTGTCCATCAACACTAGGTGCTGTGTATCCTGCTTTTTCTTTTCCATCGTTGTTAGTTGCTGTACCACGAATTACGGCATATACATGATCTTTGTCACGAATGGCATCTTCCATACGTTTTAAGACTACGACTGCGCCTCCATTTCCTTTGATACATCCAGAAGATTGTTCGTCAAATGTACGACAGTGTCCATCTTTTGCCACAATCATTCCTTCTTCGTATAAGTATCCAGTATTGGTATCGGTTACTAAACTTACACCACCAGCTAATGCTACCGAACATTCTCTTAGTAATAAACTTCTACATGCAATGTGTGTAGAAACCAATGAGCTAGAACATGCTGTTGCTGTATGATAACTAGGTCCTTTTAAGTTTAAACTGTATGAAATTAAAGAACTGATAAAATCTTTGTTACGCAATTGCGATAGAAAAAATGGATTTACCGCATCTGAAGCAGAAGTTGCTGAGTGCGCTAACCAGTTTGTATGTTCTGAAGCTGATAGAAAAGAACCGACTTTACCTGTGTAGGTATCTGGGTTACATCCTGCATCTTCTAAAGCTGTCCAAACAAGTTCGTGCATTAAACGCGTTTGTGGATCCATTGCATTTGCTTCATGCTTTGTGTATCCGAAAAATGCATAATCAAAACTTTCTGCTTTGTCCACAATAGATTGTACTGGAACATAATCTGGATTGTTTAGTGTTCCTTTGTCAATACCTTTTGCAATGAGTTCTTCTTCATCAAAACGATGTAAAAGTTCTTTTCCTTGCACAAGATTTTCCCAGAATTCACGAACATCTTTCGAGCCGTGAAATCTACCTGCAAATCCAACAATGGCGATATCTTTTTTTCTGATTTCTTTTTTCATGAGAATGTATGCTGTTAATACAATCCCTGTCGTATGTGTTTCAATGCGACAGGGATTATTTTAGTTTTATTAAATGTGTGTGTTTCGTCTTATAGTAAATCTATAAGTTCATCTACTGCTTCCGATAGGTTTTCTTCTTCTTTTGCTACAAC
This sequence comes from Kordia sp., assembly GCF_050633145.1. Taxonomy (GTDB): domain Bacteria; phylum Bacteroidota; class Bacteroidia; order Flavobacteriales; family Flavobacteriaceae; genus Kordia. The sequence goes on from NZ_JBOEFY010000040.1 coordinate 200,134, forward strand.
TTGCGTTGTTTGTTTTGCATTGTCCAAACTGTCTACAAAGCTTTTGATGTTTGGATATTGAAACATTGCAACTGGCTTTACAGTTAAGTTGTATTTTGTGTTGAAGAATTCTAAGATTCTTAGCAGTTTCATGGAATTGATTCCTAAGTCAAAGAAGTTATCTGCTATTCCAATGGTGTCTAGTTCTCTACTTAGTTCGTCTGCAATTAGCATGACTAAAGTCGATTGCATTTCATTGGTTGGCGCTTCGTATACAGTTGTTACTTGTAAGCTGTTTCCGTTTGGATCTGGTAACGCTTTTCTGTTTACTTTCCCGTTAACGGTTAATGGCATTGCATCTAGTTGAACAAATGCTTCTGGTAACATGTATAATGGAAGACTTGCTGCCAAATGTGTTCGTACATCCGAAATGTTTTCTTCTGTGTTTGACACAACATACGCTACTAATTGTTTTTCTTGTTTAGCATCTGTGTATACATTGACAACTGCTTCTTGGATACTGTCTTTTCGTAATAATTGATTTTCAACAGCTCCAAGTTCTATACGATTTCCTCTTATTTTGACTTGATTGTCTTTTCTTCCAATGAATTCAATAGTTCCGTTTGGCAACCAGCGAACTAAATCGCCCGTTTTGTAAACGTTTCCTTCCGCTTTAAATGGATTTTTGATAAATTTTTCTGCGGTAAGCAATGTTTTGTTTACATATCCTTTTGCAACTTGAATTCCTCCAATTAACAATTCTCCCACAACACCAACTGGTTGTAAATTCATGTTGTTATTTACAACATATAATTGTGTGTTTGCTACTGGTTTTCCGATACTAACACCAACTTCCGCAGTGTTTACGTCTGTTAGGTTTATAGATGTTACATCAATAGCAGCTTCTGTAGGTCCGTAATAGTTAAACAGTTCTACATTTGGAAGCAGTGCTTTTGTTTTTTCTGCCGTTGGCGATGATAGAGCTTCTCCACTACATACTATGTATTGTAAGTTTTCTAATTTTTCAGCCTTCGCTACATCTATGAAGATGTTTAACATGGATGGAACAAAGTGTACTAATGATACGTTTTGTTCTTGAATTGTATTTTGTAAATACGCTGGATCCATGTGTCCGCCTGGACGTGCAATTACTAAGCTACTACCAGTAATGAATGGCATTGTTAATTCCCACACAGAAACATCGAATACATACGGAGTTTTGTGTAATAGGACTGAGTTTTCATTGACATTAAGCTCATCACGCATCCAAAATACACGGTTCATTAATCCTGCATGTGCATTTAATACGCCTTTTGGATTTCCTGTAGTTCCAGATGTGTAAATACAGTATGCTAATGTGTTTCCTGTAACACAAATGTCTAATGGTTCTTTGCTATACACATCGTACGCAAAGCTGTCCATATCAACTTTTTCTACATTTTTAAAAGATATTTTGCTACTAGCTGCATTTGTAAATACAAAGTTTGCCTGCGTATCGTTTAAGATATAGTCAATTCTGTTTTGTGGATATTCTGGATCAATTGGCACATACGCATTTCCTGATTTTAAGATTGCCCATATTCCGATTAGCATTTCAAAAGAACGATCGACACATATTGGAATGAGTTTGTTTTCTAATGATAAGGTTCTGATATAATTTGCTAATCGCGTTGATTTTTCATCCAGTTCTTTGTATGTCAATGCATATCCATCAAATATTATTGCTGGTTTATCAGGGTTTTTCTGTGCTTGTTTTGTAAATAAGTCTACTACATTTTCCCATCTTGGGTAGTCAACATTTGTTTCATTGAAAGCTGCTAACTGTTCAGTATCTTCTTCAAGTAAATAGTTAAATTCTCCTATTGGTAAACTTGGTGTTGCAGTTACCTCAGCAAGCATTTGAGTAAAATGCGTTGCAAATTGTGCTATTAATTCTTGTTCGTATACGTCTGTATTGAATGTTACATGCATTTCAATTGTATCGGCACGTTCTTCCAACGTAAGTGATACATCAAATTTTGCTCTAGTAACTCCTAAGTCTTGAATTATAGCTGCATTTTCCTGTGAATCAACATTTTCTTGTTTGATATCGCCAATATTTTGAACGATCAACATGATGTCAAAAATGGCGTTTCTCGATGTATCAATTGTACTTTCTAAGTCTTCCACTAAACGATCAAAAGGATACATTTGATTGTCTAAATCGGTTATTGTATCCGTTTTAACTCTGTTGTAAAATGTTGAGAAATCTTCTTCCGAAGCTATTGAGTTTCTTAATGCTAATGTGTTTACATAGAATCCGATTTGATTTTGTAAATCTGCATGATTTCTTCCAGCTACAGGTGTTCCAATCGTAATATCTTTTTCACCTGTGTATCTGTGAATCATTGCGTTAAATCCTGCCAAAGCAAACGTAAATAAACTTCCTCCATTTTCTTTGATGAAGTTACGAATAGCCGTTGTGGTAGTTGCATTGATCTTTGTTTTTAGCGTTCTACCATTGTACGTTTTTATTTGCGGACGTTGCTTTTGTGATGGTAAATCAATTGAAGGAATGGTTCCTTGCAATTTGTTTTTCCAGTATTTTCTTTCTTTTGAATAAGCCTCGTTTGTGATTTGGTCTAAATTCCAAGCTGCATAGTCTTTGTACTGAATTTTTAAGGCTTCTTGCGATATTGCCAATCCTCCTATTAAAGTATTGTAATAACTGTTTACATCTTTCATTAATACTTCCATTGACCAACCATCACTAATGATATGATGCATATTGCAATAGAATACATATTTTGAATTGGATACTTGCAATAAGCTTGCACGCATTAATGGTCCATTTTCTAAATTGAAAGGCTCATACGCGTCTTGTGTCATGTATGCTTTTACAGCTTCTTCTTGATTTTCGTTTGTTCTGAAATCTACTGAGTTGATGTTGAAGTTGATTTCGTTTGAAGGTAAAATCCATTGTTTTACTTCACCTGTGTTATCTTTTTTGAAGATGGTGCGCAATATTTCATGGCGATCTATTGCAGTAAAGATTGCTTTTTTGAATGTTGCTACATCTTCAATCTCTAATTCCATAGAGAAAGGAATGTTGTATGCTACCGAAGCGCCATCAAATCTACTTAATACCCATAATCTGCGTTGTGCATCTGAGATTTCATAACATTCAGCTTCAGCTATAGCTGGAATACTTGTAAATGCTTCTTCTCTACCGTTTTCAATTAGTTTTGCATGTCCTTCTAAAGTTGTGTTTTCAAATAATTGCTTTAAGCTGATACGCACTTGAAATTCACGTTCGTACACACTTATTAATGAGGTTGCTTTTAAACTTTGTCCTCCTAATAAGAAGAAATCATCTTCTACACTTATTTGGTCTACTTTTAGACTTTGTGCCCAAATTTCTGAGATTCTTTTTTCAACTTCATTTCTTGGTGCTACATATTCTTTTTCGTCAGTTACCTTGTCTACACCAAGTGTTCGTAAGGTTTTCTTATCTACTTTACCATTTACTGTTAATGGAATTGAATCGACTTGGATGAAGTGGTTTGGCACCATGTATTCCGGCAAACTTTTGAGTAAGTACTGACGTAATTCTGAGATCCTTTGCGTTTTGGTCGCGACGATGTAAGCTGCCAATAATTTTTCATCTTCTGATTCATTTATTAATAATACTACTTCTTCTATATCTTCTTTTGCTTCTAGCTTTGCACTGATTTCTCCTAATTCAATTCGGTGACCTCTTATTTTTACCTGATCGTCTTTACGGCCTTGAAATTCAATGGTTCCATTTGGTAATAAGATTCCTAAGTCTCCTGTTTTGTAGAGTCTTTCTCCTGTTCTGAAAGGATTTTCAATGAATTTTTCCGCAGTTAGTTCCTCTCTGTTTAAATACCCATCTGCTAAACCTAATCCACCAATACAAATTTCTCCAATGATTCCTGGCGCGACTAAGTTGTCGTTTTCATCCAATACATACATTTGCGCATTTGGAATTGGAAATCCAATTGGAATGATGCCATCTGTACTATTTTCTGAAGTCATTTTGTATGCAGAACTACATACACTTGTTTCCGTTGGTCCATAAGCATTGAAAAAGATACCTCCGTTTGCTAAAAACTTTTTTACTTGTTCTAATACTGGTGGCTCTCCTGCTGTGATGAGTACTTTTAAACTTTTTAATTTGTCCGTATCCATAAATTTGAAATACGATGGTGGCAACGTAGCCGATTCAATCGCATTTTCTTCTATGAATGCTGTTAAAAATTCAGGTGTTTTACGCTCTCTTTCATCAGCGATGTACAAACTTGAACCTGCAAGCAACGCATTAAACGTTTCAAACGCAGATGCATCAAATGAAAAGGAAGCAAATTGTAAGCTTTTTTTACATTCGCCATAGTACATTGAGTTGATACATGCCAATGCCGTATTTACAATTCCTTTGTGCGGAACTAATACTCCTTTTGGTTTTCCTGTAGATCCTGATGTGTAAATGATATACGCGCCGTCTGTTGGTTGTACATCAATGTTTAAAGCTTCTGTACTGAATGTTTCTGCTTCAAATTCTACATCAACAGAAAATACGGTTCCATCAAAGAAATCTAAATCAAACATGTAATTCGTACTACTGATGAGTAACGAAATGTTTGAGTCAGACATCATGTAGTCTTTGCGATCTTCTGGATATGTTGGATCAATTGGTACATACGCCGCGCCAGCTTTTAAGATTCCCATCATGGAAACCAATACCATTTCGCTTCTGTCTAAGTGAATTCCAACAAAATCACCTTTTTTCACATCATATTCTTCTACTAAACAACGTGCTAATTGATTGGAAACTTCATCTAATTCTTTATAGGTAAGCGTTGTATTGTTGAATACAACTGCTGGTACATCTGGCTTACTTTCTACTTGCTTGTTGAATTCGCTTAGTAAAGTTGCATTGCTATCATAGTCTAAAGTAATTGCATTGAAATCATAGATTAGTTGTTGTTGCTCTGCATCATTTAAGTAGTGTAATTCATCAATTGGCGTATTCGGATTGTCTAAAATATTTGCGATTAATTGCTTGAAATGCTTCATGAACATTTTAAACGTTTCCGCATCATATAGGTCTGAATTGTAATTGATTTTGAATGAAATAACATCTCCTACTTGCTGAAAGTGGAATTCGATATCATTTTTACTTACGACTCCTGTTCTTTCTGTAATTTCGTCTAAACAAGTAGTTGTATCTACTCCACGAATAGTTTCATGTAATGTAAGTGAGATATCAAATATTGGCGTTCTGCTCATATCATACGGAACGTTTAAGTCTTCTACTAAACGATCAAACGGATATGATTTGTACTTGAAACTTTCGTATACATTTTCTTTTACATCATTGTAGAAAGTAGCGAACTCGTTTCCAGTTTCTATTTGGTTACGCAATACAATGCTGTTTACGTAGAAACCAATTTGATTTTGCAAATCTGGATGATCTCTTCCCACTATTGGCGAACCAATGATGATGTCTTTTTTGTTGGTGTATTTGTGTAATAATATATTCAACGTAGAAAGGATTCCTATAAATAGACTTCCTTGCGATTTTTGGTTGAACGTATTTAATTGTTGAGCTATATCTGCCGAAAGGTAGGTTTGTAAGCTGTTTCCGTTATTGGTTTTATACTTTGGGCGTTGCTTTTGCTTTGGTAAATCTAGCAATGTTAATTCGCCTCCTAACTTTTCTGTCCAGTATGTTTTGTCTTTTGAATCTACGCCTTTTTCTTGCTTTGCTTCTCTCCAGGCACTGTAATCTTTGTAATGAACTCTTAGTTCTGGTAGTGTTGGTGCTGTGTTAGTTGTAAAGCTTGTATAATAGTGCATTACATCATTTGCCAATACATTTAACGACCAACCATCACTAATTATGTGATGCATGTTGTAGTAAAAGATGTATTTGTTGGCTGCTATTTGAAAGATGCTTGCACGAATTAATGGTCCGTTAGCTAAATCGAATGGCTTGTATGTATCGTCTTCAATGATTTGTTTTGCAACAGCTTCAGGATTGCTTTCGTTTTGCAATTCGTATTGATTTACTTTAAATCCTAAAGTTTCACGATCTAAAATCCACTGTTTTACTTCTCCGTTTTCGTCTTCTTTGAATACGGTACGTAAGATTTCGTGACGATCAATAGTTGCATCGATTGCTTGTTTGAACACGTTAATGTCATATTCACCATCTAAAGGCATTTGCAATGGCATGTTGTATGCTACTGAAGATGACTCTAACTGACAGATAATCCACATTCGCTTTTGCGCATCAGATAAACGATAGTTGTTTGCTTCTTTTAGAGCGGGAATTTGCTCAACCTCATCAGTCCCATCAATTCCTTTTAAGTAAGATATAATATCAGACTTGTTGGTTTTGATTAGATTGATTTGATCTGGAGTCAATTTGTTATTGTATGATACAACTTCAATATTATCTCCATTTAGCACTAATTTTACTTGCTCTTTTTTAAGCTTACGAAGTATTTCTTTTATATTTTCCATGGTGTTTATCTGATGCGAATTGCGTTTTTTAATATTCAATAGTTTTCTCTCCGAATAGTCGCTCTGCGTCAATTCCGCGACTGCGACATTCGTCTACCAATTTGTTTGATTCTACAATTGGTTTTGATTCATCTGTGTATTTTATTGAGCTAATAAATACGAGCCATGGTTCTAATCCCATAGCGTATACGAAGACATTTTTAGGATTAAAAATATCTACTAAGGCTTCTCCTTGTTTGTAGTCGCAACCAGCTAGTCGGCGCGATTGATCCATTTCTCTAGGTAATTTTTCAAACATTAATGGTCCGTATAACCAGCTTAGTGGAGCACCATCACATTCCATTCCTAAGAATAAAATATCTATGTCTCCAACGACATCGTGAATGCGCTGGTATACTTTTGGTTCTACATTACAAGAATCTGCTGCAAATAGTACTTTGAACTCGTTGTGAAGTTCTACGTGAAAACATAGTTTTGAACGAATGTCAATGTCTGAATGCTCTCCTATAAATGGCAATCCAGTAATGGTACAACGATCTAACTTGATCGTTTCCATATCGTCTAATTCAATTACATTATCAAAACCGATAGCATTGAACATTAACTTTAATGATGGATCTTGAATGTCTCCTTTTCCACAAGATGGTACTACAATGTTTTTAATGCTGTGACGTAGTTGCATTAAGGTTTCTAACAATACGTGATCTTGGTGATTGTGTGTTATTAATACATAATCAATTTCTTCTGGTAAGTCATTGATTGTATAACGATTTACATCAGTTTCATAACCATCATAACTAATTACAGGGTCTACTAATATTGAAGTTTCACTTGTTTCTACTAATACACAAGCGTGTCCGAAATAACGTGTTCGTACACCGTCTCCAGTATATCTTTCATATTTTTTTGGTGCTTCTGTTGTAAAGAATGATTTGAAAAGTTCTTGCTGTTCTGGTTTTACAGCCAATTTTTGCATGATATCTGTAATGTTGCCAGGTATTCTTTTCATTTTGAATAATTCATCAATCAATTCATTGTTGAATCGTAAGTCTAAATGAATTAGGTTTTCATCGTCCAAACGTGGTGTACTTAATACAAATGAACGCGCATCATCAGCTTCTACCAATTGTAAAGTGATTGTTTGCGTTGATTCGTCATAAAATTTACTGTTGTAAAGTAATGATTCAAAAAATCGGAAGTTTGGTCGGTTGTTTAAGTCATAATACAATTCTACCATTCCTTGTAATGATTCTGGAACATCTTTGTATAATGGATCTAATGTGTATCCGATTGCATTTTTTTGCAACATTGAATTTAGCTCATGAATTGATTCATATAATTCAAGCATGTTTTGACGTTTGTCAAGTGTATCTTCATATAAATCTTTGATTTCATTAACTCTTCCTCCTTCATAATCAATAAAAGGTCCACCTAGCATTTCTGGTCTTTTTACAGCTGCAGCATGCGTTTTAGGACTTTTTATATATGATTGCATAATTTTTAAATGTCTTTCTTTGATGTTCATCGCTGCTGTTGCAGGTGAAACCAAGTGTGACCATGCGTACCATCTGTCGATAAGTGCTTCTAAAGCAACATTTAACTTTAAGTAATGATTTTGTTGTTCCATAAGATTTCTTATTACATAAATTAGTAACCTATCGATATGGAGTACCGATAGGTTATTGTTTTTAATTTGTTTTGTGAATAATGTATAGTGTGCGCAGTATTTTTTGAGTTTTATTGCGCAGAAGGTGTTGTGTTATATGGTCATTCTGTCTGAGACCAATTCTTCTTGTACGGCTTGTCTTTGCCAAGATTTATCTTCTATTTCTTCTGCCAATTTTCCAATGGTTGGCTCTAAAAATAAATCGGTTAATTCAACTTGTACATTGAGTTGTTTTTGTATTTCTGAGATAATTTTAATTGCTAGTAAACTGTGTCCTCCTAAATCGAAAAAGTTATGGTGAATTCCAATTGTATCTCTTTCAAAAGCAGTTTCCCATATTGTGGTAAGCGTACGTTCTAGTTCGTTTCTTGGTGCTTCATACGGAGTATCTTCTACAGCTTCTTGCGGTTGTATTTTTTGCAATGCTTTGCGATCAATTTTTCCACTAGCATTTAACGGCAATTTTTCCAGTTGTACATAATGCGATGGCAACATGTATTGCGGCAATATGGTGCGTAAAAAGTCTCTTAACTCACTTGCTGTTACTACTTCTGAAGCAATTACATATGCGATTAATTGCTTTTGCGTTCCTACTACATTGAGTAATACTGCTACATTTTCTACTGAAGTGAAACGTCTAATAGCACTTTCAATTTCTCCTAATTCAATTCGATATCCATTCCATTTAATTTGATCGTCTTTTCTACCTAATAATTCAATATTTCCGTTGTCAATCCAGCGGGCAACATCTCCTGTTTTGTATAAACGTTCGTTTTCTTTGTATGGATGCGGAATAAATTTTTCTGCAGTGAGTTCTTCTCTGTTTAAGTATCCTTGCGCTACGCCATCACCACTAATACAAAGTTCTCCTGTTAGCCATTTTGGTTGTACTTGTAAATGATCTGACAGAATGAATACTTCTTCGTTTGCTAATGGTTTTCCTACGTGTAAAGAATCGGCTTCATGAATAGATGAAACTGTACTCCATATGGTAGTTTCTGTTGGTCCGTAGACATTTAGTACTTGAATTCCTTTGTACTTGTTTTTGTTTTCGAATACACTTTTAGAGAACGGCTCGCCTCCGATTAAAATAGTTTTTAATGTTGGAAAGTTTCTTTTGCTAATTTGATCAGCTATTAAGCTAAAACGTGATGGTGTTAGTTGTAACACTTCAATTGCTTCTGTTTCTAGTTTTTCTAAGAATAATTCCGAAGACATTAATTCGTCATAAGAGAAGAGGACGAGCGTTCTTCCGCTGCAAAGCGCTCCAAAAATTTCTAATACAGATATGTCAAATACTACATTGGTTGTTGCGGCAACTCTATTGCTTCCGCCAAATCCTAAAGTGGTTTCTGCGTTGGCTAAGAATGATGTTACATTTTGATGTGATAACATTACTCCTTTTGGTTTTCCGGTTGAACCTGAAGTGTAAATTACATAACATGTATCTGATGGTTGTACGGTTGGTTTTTGTACGGTTGGTTCGTTTTTATAATTTTTAAATTTTTCTATTACTGTTTCATCGATCATTAAAGCACAATTGCTGTTTGATATGATATACTCTTTTCGATCTTGAGGAAAATTTGGATCGACGGGAACATAAGGGGTTCCCGTCTTTAAAATAGCGAGTAATGATATTGGTAACCATTCATCTCTTTCTAACTGAATCCCTATGCGATCTCCAGTTTTTACATTGTATTCGGCAAGCAAGAAAGTTGCCAAACGATCGGATATTTCATCTACTTCCTGATACGTATAGCGAACGTCTCCAGCTACTAGCGCAATTCCACGTGATTCATTTTTAACCATATTTTGAAAGAGTGAAACTAACGTTTGTGATTGGTCGTAAGCTGTATCAGTTGTATTGAATCCTTTCGTCAATTCTTGCTTTTCGTCAGATGTGAGATAATCAATCGCATAGAGCGGTACCTTGTCATCTGCTATTCCATTTTTAATGAATTGATCCAAATGTTGAATTAAATTTTGTATAAATTCTTCCGTATAGATGTCTGTATTATATTCTAATGTTAATTGTAAATTTTCGCTCGTTTCCACGAATGAAAATGTGATGTCGAACTGACTGTATTTTTTTTCTTTTTTATACGGTGTGAGTTCAATATTACCTGCCATTTCCACCGTGTTACTGATGACAGATTTTTGATTTTGTAGAATGACCATTACATCAAACAATGCTGATCTTGATAATTCCATTTTCATGTCGAGCTCCGCAACCAATTCATCAAAAGGATACGATTGGTGTTTATATGCCTCAACTAATGTTTCTTTTTGTGTGTTTACTAAGTTTTTGAAACCTTCAGCTCCATTGAACGTAGTACGAATTGGCAAGCTATTGATGAATAATCCAATTTGATTTTCTACATCTGGATGCTCTCTTCCTGCAACTGTAGTTCCTAATACAATGTCTGAAGCATTGGTATATCTGTAAAAGACACCGTTGATTACCGCCATTAACGCCATAAACGTTGTAATTCCTTGTTCTTTACAGTAAGCTTGTACATTTTCGTACAATTCTGTTGAAAACTGATGACTTAGTGTTGCGCCATTGTATGTTTTTATGGTAGGACGCTTTTTTACAGTTGGAATTTCTAATGTTGGTACAGTTTCAAAACGTTCTAACCAGTAGTCTTTTGAAGCTACTAGTTTTTCTTGTTGTTTGTCTTCTTGTAACCAAACTGCATAATCTTTGTATTGTATTGCTGTGTTTTCAGTATTGATTGCTTCTCCATTTACCAATGCGTTATACATTGCTACTAGTTCTTTAGAAATTAATTCTAACGACCAACCATCACCAATAATGTGATGTAAGTTGAATAGTATTAAGAAGTTTTCTGCACCAGTTTTTACTACTTGTAGTTTGAATAAAGGTGCTTTTGATAAATCGAATGTATGTTGATAATGTGCCGATATTAATTCGGCTTTACCTGTTGGTTGCGCACTAATATCGTGAACTTCAACAGTTGTGTTCATTGCTTCTACTGAAGCTATATATTGTCGTAACTCACCTGCTTCAGTTTGTTTGAAGTAGGTACGTAAGCTTTCATATTTTGCAACTAATGACTGAAATGCTTTTGAGAAAAGTTCTGTATTGAAATTTCCTGTAAGCTCCAATTCATTGGTAATGTTGTAGGCTTGATTTCCTCCATCAAAGTTGCTCATAATCCATAAACGCTTTTGTGCTGGCGTTACTGGATAGCTTTCTTGTTCGACTGCTTTTGGAATGTTTTTATTAGATGTGAGTAAATTGATTAAATAGTCTTTATTACTTTTAATCTGCTCTAAAAGATCAGTTGTCAATGCACCTTTTGGTGCATTGACTTTTAACTGACCGTTAACCACATTTAATTTAACATTATGAAAATTTAAGGTATGTAAGAGTGTTTTTTTCAACGCTTTAGTTTTTAATGAGTTCGTGATTTTTTTCGATCTCCGTTTTACAGGATGAATTCGTCTTGGTCTACATCTTGGTTGATGATGTCAATGTGTTTTTGCTGTATTGAGAATTCAATGAGTTCAGCTAAAGCACTTACTGTCAACGTATCATACAAGTATTCAATGGTTAAGAATGTTTCAAAGAATCGGTTTATTTTGTTTACAAGAATTACGGCTTGTAAACTGTTTCCTCCTAGTTCAAAGAAGTTGTCTTGTACTCCAATACTGCTTCCTGCAATTTGTAATGTTTCTGACCAGAATGTCACTAATTGCTTTTCTACATCGCTTGTTGGCGCTATATATTCTGTTTGTTTTACATCTGCGGCATCTAATGCAGGCAATGCTTTTCTGTCAATTTTCCCTGTACGTGTACGTGGAAATTCGTCCATACTCACAAATACTGATGGCATCATGTATGCTGGCAAGTGTTCTTTTAGAATTTGATAGATTTCATCGTTTGAAATTTCAGTTTCTTTTTGAATGTATGCTGCAATGTGTAAGTTTGCGTTCAATTCTTTTAGTACAACTACCGATTTTGTAATGGCTGAAATTCTTTCTAATTGGAATTCAATTTCTGCCAATTCAATTCGTAGTCCGTTGAGTTTTACTTGCGTATCCTTTCTTTCTAAGAATTCAATTTCTCCAGTAGGCAGCATGCGTCCAATATCTCCCGAACGATACATGCGTTTTCCATCGGTGTCGTTGATGAATACTTTGTTTGTAAGGTCTTCTCTATTCAAATATCCTAATGATAAGTAATCACTTTTAAAGGTAATTTCACCTTTTTCATACATTCCGAGCACTTGGTTTTCTTCATCTAATAAGAATACTTCTGTTTCTGTTACCGAAGTTCCAAGTGGCACATTGTTGGTGAATATTTCCGTTTTGTGCGAAATGAATTTTTGTGAAACTATGGTTGCTTCTGTTGGTCCGTAATCGTTTACCAAGAATGCGTGTTTTGGAAAATGATTTTTGAATAATGTAATGTCTGATTTGTGACATGCTTCTCCTCCAAGATCAATCAATCGTACAGTAGATAATACTCTTTCACCTAGTGATCTCATGAAGTATCTGTACACCGTTGGCACCATGTGAATGATAGACACGTTTTGTACTTGTAACCAGTTGGCCAACTTGTCTAATCCTTTTTCCGCCACAGCGAACATACTTACCGTTGCACCGTTTAAAATAGCGCCATAAATATCTTTTACAGAAGCATCAAATGTATAGGTTGAGAATACACTTAAGTTGTCATTTTCTGAGATTCGCACATTGTTTGTGTACACACGAATGTAGTGTAATACGTTTCTATGATTTTGAATCACACCTTTTGGCTTCCCTGTAGATCCTGAAGTGTACAAGATGTATGCTTCGTATAATGGATTTATTTCTATGTTTAAGTTTGGTGTGTTTGATAACTTTTCAAAATCTCTGTACTTAATTACTTTTAAGTTTGGAACTTGCTTTTGTAATTCCAATGCTTTTTCACGTGTGTTTCTATCACAGATTAATACATCGCATTCTGCATCATTTACAATAAACTCTATTCTGTTTACTGGATTGTTTGCATCAATTGGCACATACGCGTTTCCTGATTTTAATGCCGCTAACATTCCTGTTACACAAGTTTCATTATGACTTAGTAATAATGCTACTCTTGTGGAATTGCCTGTGTTGTTTTCTACAATTATATTGGCTAACGCATTTGCATTGCTGTTTAATTGTTTGTAGGTAATGTTTCGTCCGTTTGCATGTACTGCAATATTGTTTGGATATGTTTTAACCTGGCTTTCAAAACGTGATACAATAGTTTGTAATATGTCTTCATCTCTAAATTCTACAAAGTCATTTGTTGGTCTTGCTTCTGCTTCTGTTTCAATATAGTTTTCAAATACTGAAATTTCGTTGATGTTCATTGCAGTATTTTCTACTACTTGTGTGATAATGCTTGTGTATGCTTCCATCCAACGTGCTATTGTTTCTTGTGAAAACATTTCGTTGTTGTATACACAGTTCATTACAAATCCGTTTGCAAAACTTTTTAAGTAGCACTCAAAGTCAAACTTTGGTGGCGTATGTAATAATCCGCTTTTTGGCGAAAAGTCTTCTATTGTAGCATTGCTATTCGCTTCAAAGTCTAACATGTTTAAGAATATTGGACTAATTGGGAAACGATCGCGATCTTTTGATGCGTTTACATCTTCTAATACATATTCAAACGGATAGTTTTGATTGCTTAATGCATCTGTTAATGTGTTGTTTACTTCTAGTAAAAATTCTTCAAAAGAAGCTTCTTTTCGTATCGTATCTCTCAACATCAACGTGTTTAAGAAACAACCAATCATATCTTTTAATTGATAGTGATTTCTGTTGGCTGCTGGAATTCCTACTACTACATCTTCAGTTGCTGTTAACCTGTTGATTAATACTTTTAAAGAAGCTGCAAATATTGAGAATGCGCTTACTTTATATTGAGAGGTTAATTGCTTGATTTTCCCTTGCATTGTAGCATCTAAATGAACCGTATAGAATGCTGATGCAGTTTCAGGCGTTTTTGCTTTCGGAGCATAATCCGTTGGTAATTGGATGTATGGAATGTCTCCTGAAAGTTTTTCTTCCCAATATTGTTTTTGTGCTTTTAATTCTGGGCTTTCTAATAATTGGTTTTGCCAGTTTGCATAATCTTTATAGTGAACCGTTAACGGTGCTAAGTTTGGTGCTTTTCCGTTGATTAATGCATCGTAAATGTCCATTAATTCTTTTGAGACAATTTCTAACGACCATCCATCACCAATAATGTGGTGCATGTTAAAGAATAAATACATTCCTGTAGCATCTTTAGCAACTGCAATTTCGTACAATGGTTGCTCGTCAAGACTAAATGCATGATCGAAGATATCTTCTCTGATCGTAGCTACATCTTCCACTTCATAGTAAGGTACGATTACTGGTGCAAATTTTCGGATTTTCTGCTTTGGCAATCCGTTTTCTTCAATGAAAACCGTTCTTAATATTTCATGACGATCTCTAAAAATGTTGAATGCTTCTTCGAACATTGAGTGATTTAAATCGTCTTGCATTTTGAATGCATTGTAAATGTTGAATTCTTTCGATTTCCCCTGGATCTTCTGTAACAACCAAAAACGTGTTTGCGATGGCGATAAATCGTACGCTGCTGCTTCTGGTGCTGCTGCAATATTTTCAAACGTTTCGTCTAATAATGATTGCGATAAGCTTTCTACCGTAGGGTTTGTGTAAAAGATTTTGAATGGAATTCGCTTGTCCATTTCCTTGTGCACACGATTAATCATTTGAGAAATCATTAAACTGTGCCCTCCTAATTCAAAGAAATGATCTTTTATTCCAATTTCTTCAATTCCTAAAATGTCTTCCCAAATACGAACTAATGTTTCTTCCGTTTCGTTTGTTGGTGCTACAAAGTTTTCTTTTACTACTGTAGAAGCGTCAATTTCTGGTAACGCTTTTCTGTCCAACTTCCCATTTGGTGTCAGTGGAATTTTAGGCAACGCTATAAAATAACTAGGAACCATGTAACCCGGCAATTTTGAGGTTAGCGTTGCTCTTAAATCCGCTTTATCTATATTTTCTGTAGCTGTGTAATATCCAACTAAAACTTCTTCATTTAAGTGTGTTTTTACGATCGTTACTACTTGCTGAATAGCTTCTGATGAACGTTGAATAGCTGTTTCTATTTCTTCTAATTCAATTCTGAATCCTCTTAGTTTTACCTGGTGATCTTTTCTTCCTAAGAAAGCAATGTTTCCATCAGCCATCCATTTTGCTTGATCTCCTGTGTCATACATACGCTCTGATGTATTGAAAGGATTTTGAATGTATTTTTCGTTTGTCAATTCAGTTCTACCTAAATATCCTTTTGTAACACCTAACCCCGAAAGGTATAAACGACCTTCTACTCCAACTGGAACTAGTTGATAGTTTTCATCTAAGATGTATGCTTGTGTATTTAATAAAGGCTTTCCAACTGGAATTGTACTGTAATCATTTCCTTCAGATAATTGATAGTATGTACTATACGTAGTATCTTCCGACGGACCGTATAGGTTACGAACTTCTGCGTTGGTAGTTTCTAATAATGTATTTGCAATGTCTACTGGAAACGGTTCTCCCGCAAGGTTAATCGCAACAACATTGTCTAAGCTACATTCTTTCGCCAATAAATTACGCATGCTTGAAGGCACTGTATTGATCAAAATGTTTTGATCTTCTTCTACATATTGTGCAATTTCTAAGGCGTTTTGCATTACACGAATGTGTTTTCCTGTTGATAATGTATAGAAAAACTCATACACTGAAAGGTCAAAACAATGTGATGTAACCGCATAGGTAATGTCGTGGTTAGTGTTTTTAAATTCTTGAAATGCCCAGTATATCATTGCCACAGCATTCCTATGCGTAATCATCACTCCTTTTGGATTTCCTGTCGTTCCTGATGTGTATATAATGTATGCTAAATCGTCAGCATCTTTTACTACATCAAGATTTGTATCAGCATAAGCCGCTGTATTATTGTTGAAGTACGCTAAGTTTTCATCGATAACGAGTCGGCAATTACTATCTTTCTCGATGTACTCAATGCGTTCTTGTGGATAATTTTTGTCAATTGGCACATATGCTGCACCAGTTTTTAATACTGCAATAAGAGAAATAACTAGTTTTTCATCTCTTTCCAGCTTTACACCAATAAAATCTGTTGTATTGATGTTATAGTTTTCTATTAAAAAACGAGCTAATCTATTGGCTTCTCTGTTTACTTCTTCATACGTAAACCTTCTATCTCCAAATACGATTGCTGTATTTTGTGGTGTTTTTTCAACTTGTCTTTCAAAAAGATCAATAATTGTCTCGTTTAACGGAAAGTTGAAATCTGTATTATTGAATTCATTTAAAATTAACGCTTCTTCAGCTTCAGATACTACAGCAATTAAGTCCGTTCTTTGTGCAATATTTGTTTCTAAATTTATCAACCACGATCTTACATTACGCACAAAGTGGTTTGCTATAGTATCTTTTGTAAAGTTTTCTGAGAATGAAACTCCAATGGTAAATCCATTGCTTCCTTTCTCAACGTTCAACATAAATGGCAGGTTAAAGTTTGTTACGCCATAGTTGAACCCAAAAGCTGAATAATTTTTAAATGCATTTCTTAATTCGAAGTCTTCTCCAAATTTTGTGTATTTATATACTTCTTGAATTTCTGATTTTGTTTCTTGTAACAAGGCTTTGAATTCTTTCCCCTTTAATTCAGGCTGTTGGAATAACAATGGCATATTGTTTTGTCCAAGCTTTGTAGAAAAGATAAAGTCAGAAGTTTCAAAATATCTGTCTATTAATGCGCTGTAAATAGCAAATAATATTGTGTATTCTGCTATTTGATTTTGAGCGGTTATTTTAAGGAAGTAAGCAAGTTCTTCATTTGTGATGAACAAACGTTCTGTAGTTTTAGGTACAAATGTTTCTTCGGCAACAGGCGAACTGTTTTTTACTTTTTGTGTCCAGTAATCTGCGGTAAGTTTATTTTCTATGTTTTTCATGGTTGTAAATTTTTATGCGGTTAATGCTTTTTCTTCTAAATAAAATGATGGAATAGTTGCAACTAAGTTTTGTTTTAAAGATTCGATACGTACTAAGATTTTACTATTTGTATCAGCGCGAAGTACTTCACACTCTAATCCTTTTAAGGCTCCACAAATAATTCTTCTTTTCTCTCCTTTGTTAGGTAAATGCTCCTTAGTGGTAAGGTCTAAGATTTCATCGTCTCCAACTAAAAGTTTGATTTGTTCAATTTCGTGATCTTTAACTACTGCATATTCTCTTCCAAATTGTATGTAAGCTACAGCTCCATTTACAGATAATGCTTTGTGAAAGTCCATAGGCGACTTAACGTGTACAAATACATACGATTTGAATAAAGGCTCTAAAAGAATCTTTTTGCGATCGCTCCAAGCTCTTTCTTTTTTTACTAATGGTAAGAAGGCTTCAACACCTGCTTCCTGAATACGATCGTAAACTTTCTTTTCCCAACGATAGTTAACGTAAAGTACATGCCATTTAGATTTTGATGTAGTTTTCATAAGTAGTGGTTTTTGAATATAGCTTCGCTTCCCTCAGTCACATGAAGCTTCTTTGTTAAAAATTTATGTTTTTTGAATTCCTAAGTCTAAAACCGACTTTTATAGGTCTTCTAGCAATTTTTTTGAATTCCTTTGTCTATATTGACTTAGTAAGGTCTTCGGGTATTCTTTTTGGATTCCTTAATCTATATTGACTTATTAAGTCCTCCTGGTAATCTTTTTAGAAGTCCTAAGTCTAAACTGACTATATAATGGTCTTCTGGTATTCTTTCTAATTACAATGTAAAAATACAAGCTACTGTGCTTGTTGCTGCTACACTAAAGAGTAGTTGTAGCTAATATTTTCTGAAACTACACTTTCTTGTAGTTCAGGAACTAAGCTGTTAGATGCCAATGTTTCTTCAGAAACTAACCCTTTGTTTTTATTATAGAATTCAATCAATCCATCATACGTAAAAGCAACTGGGATTGTTTCAGAACCTAAGTACTCAATAGATTCTCCAATAACTGATGCTTTGATACCTAAAAGGCGTAATACGCGTAACAATTTGCTATCTATTTCAGCAAAAGCAATATTTCCTTTTTGCGCACAAACTGGTGCAATGGCACAAACCATTAATTTTTTAAATAAGTTTACGTCTTTTGATTCTTTTTGGATGGCAAATCTTCCGATGTGATAGATTTCGTTAACATCATAATTCGTTATGGCAAGTAACGGATTGATTCCGAAAATTTTCTGAATTGGCAATACATCAGAATAATTCCATTTTAACACTCTAATAGCACCTGTAATATCATCAGTATCATTTTTTACTACAAAAATTTCTGAGTTTTCAGCGTACTTAATTTCTTCGTCGCAAATTGAGTTAATATCATCCTCATAATTTTGTGGCAAAACATTATTTGAGTGATGTTTAAAGTTTTCAGTTACGATAAATTTTGCTAGGTCTAAGATTTGTCCTTTTCCTAAATTTTCTGGGTAGTTTCTTTCAAGATTCATGGTTAAATATTTGATTCAAAACTATCCCTAAGAGCACCCGAATTCGTTACACAAAAGTGTAGTAACTAGCGTATTACCTAAAAACCACCCTTTAGGGTAGGTTTGAAAAAAACTTGAAATCCTACCCTTTTGTGTAGGCTTTTAGAAGCAGAAAAAAGGCATAAAAAAAAGTGCGCATTTGCGCACTTTTGTAATTGTTATTTTCTAAAAAATTATTGTTTTTTAACCTGAAGCCAGGTATTATAAGGAGTGAAGAAATTATGCTTTATAAAATGTTTAATTGGTCATGTTAATAGCAATGACTATATTTGTTTTGATACAGAATTTCATTCTGTAAGAAAAATAACAAACTCCTCCATATTGTTTTTTCTTTACATCATTGAAAAGTTGTGATTGTAGCCATGAAAAAGATCACATCTATGTATCATTTTTCACGTAAAACATATAAATCTTACTAAATTTTGTAGTATTGACATTTATAGTATATGATGAAAAAAGAATTTTATGATATTTAACCAATATTCGTAGCTCGTATTAATGGTTAATTAGTAATGTATAATTAATATTAAAAAATTGAATAAATAAAGTAACCTAAAAAAAACCAGAATAAAATAATTATAGATTTCCCAAATAAATAAGGGATTGGGAATTGTTCTATAAAGTATGTTTATCATATAATTAGTTGTATGATAAATAAGCGTGTTTACTTCGTCCTAACCAAGCGAAAAATAGCGTTGTATACTTTTTAGTACATTAAATATTTTACTATGAACGATGTTAATGATTTTTTTTCTTTTAGGAATACTGTAAATAATATTTCTAATAATGATCAGCAGAAAACTGCTAACTACTTAGAGCCAGTCATGGCTTTTGCCAGAACCACTTACAAAAGTATCTACATTATTGATTACCAACAAAAAGGATTTGAATATGTTTCCGACAATCCACTATTTCTCTGTGGCCATTCAGCCAAAGAAGTGGAAGAAATGGGATATGCATTCTATTTTAAATATGTCATAGAGGAGGATTTGAATCTTTTGTTTAAAATTAATGAAGCTGGATTTGAGTTTTATGAACGAATTCCATTAGAGGATCGTAAAAATTATACAATCTCGTATGATTACCATCTTAAAAATCAAGAAGGCAAGACCATATTAATAAATCAAAAATTGACTCCCATGTTTTTAACCAACGAAGGTAAAATATGGAAAGCATTATGTATCATTTCATTGTCTGCCGAACAACAAGCAGGAAATATCACTATTTATAAAAAAGGTGATAACAAATTATTTAGATACGACTTAGATGGTAACTTTTGGAGAACTTCAGAACGAATAAAGTTAACCAATAGAGAAAAAGAAATTCTTTTATTCTCTACTAGAGGATATACTATTAACGAAATTGCCGAATCGATCTTCGTGTCTCCAGATACTGTGAAGTTTCACAGAAGAAAACTTTTTGACAAATTAGATGTTACAAATATATCTGAGGCAATTGCCTATGCTACCAATAATAAGTTGATTTAATTTAATATTGTCGATAAATAGAATTCAGGAAACTTTTTGTACTCTTTCCCTGTTGCAATATTGTATGCAATATGTGCACACATTGCTGCTACAGTCCAAGAAGCTACTGATAATTGCGGTGGAGGAAGTATTTCCGTTTCCGCTTTATATTTGGCAATAATTTCATCAATCCATACATGTGGTGTTCCCCAAAATTTCAAATAGTTAGACGCGTATTCAACCACATTTACTTCACTAAATGGACTTCCATCTGGTTTTTTAATACTATCTAACAATAAACCGTTTGGTGCAATTACAGTTACCAATCCTCCCCAACCTAAATTGTAAGGATGTAATACAGGTATATCATTTTCTTGACAAATTTTATCAAACACTAATGGAACATCTGTTGAAAAATCAAGTGCATTAATGGCAATTTTATGACCTTTTATATATTCTTCAACATTGTCAACTGTTAAAAATGTATTGTGAACTTTAATAGTTGCTTCAGAATTAATTGCTAATAATCTATTTTTAATAGCTTCTGTTTTATCAACGTCTATATCGTTTTCTGTGTAGTTTTGACGATTCAAATTTGATTTTTCTACATGATCTCCATCAATAATTGTAATGTTTTCAAATCCTAATCGTAATGCACATTCAGCAATAACACTTCCTATACCAGATCCACCTAAAACTATGGGGGTATTTTTAATGATTTCTTGCTCTTGTTCTGTTAAGTAGATTCTGTTTCTAGAGTATCTGTCGCTCATCTTGATGATTTTTGTTTCAAAGGTAATACCGTGCCGAATGTCTGTCACTACACAAAAGGGTAGCTTTTGTATTTTACCTAGTAATATTAGCAAAAAAATGAATAGAATTAAATGTAAATTCTCATTATTTTACAAGAAATTAGTCTTTTTCAAAAAATCGAAAAAATAAAGTAGGAAAAAACTCATTTTTATAAATATAACATTCTTTATTTTACGATAAACAAAGGGATTGTTATATTATTACAACTCTTCGACTAAGTAAAATTTTTGTAGGTTATTTTCTATTTTTAAGGCATTCTATTGACTAGAATGAGTCATTTTTATACCAAATAACACCATCATTTTTAGAAGGCATATTTGTCTTAAAAGTTCGTGAATTTAAAATTATTTTTTACCTGAAAATATAAAATGAATGTATATTTTGAGTTTTTCTAAATAAATTTTGTTCCAAAAAAGCTATATACTCAATACTATTTTTTCTATTAAAAGTCTAAAAAAAATTCAATAAGGGAAACCGTAAAACTTCATGTATTAATTGTTTTAAATTTGAGATAAAATAATCCTAATTAATTACGTTATAAGTGTACGATCATACACCCGAATGACTCAATAAATTTAACATTAAAAACATTTTCTTATATTTAGTTCAGATTCGTATTACATGAAGTCTAAAGTACAAGATATAAGCGAACTCTTAATCCAAAAATTTAAATTATAAAACCGCTGAATTTAATGTACAAATCTCTTAGAATAGTTGCTTTACTTTTAGTGTATTGCATGTCTACTTCTGTATGCAAAGCTCAAGATGTTGATTCGCTAGGAAATTTGTGGATTTTCACCTTAGATAAAAGCAGATCGATGACCGATAAAGGTTTGGGCTTTAAAGACTATGTTTTTAAGAAACTTTTAGATAAGAAACTCTATTCTGAAATAGATTTCACTAAAGATCAATTTATCTTTTATAATAGTGGTGTTGTATATATGCCTGGCAAATCATTTGTTCCTAGCAAAGTGCCAGCATATTTAAAAGGAGAAAATCGAAGAAGTGCCAATTTCCGCGATCGCTTTATTAGAAAAGCTACTAAAAAATCAACTCCGTATACATTTGAAAACGCAGGTATTTTTGAACGACGTTTTAAAGCAATGTATGGCGTTTGGAATACTAAAAACTTTCCGTATGCAACTTCGTTTGTATCATTAATTCAACCGTTGACACTGGCTTCTTTTTTGGAAGATTATAAAGATTTGAATTTACGCAATTACAATAAAATCATATTGTGCAGTATTACTGATGATGCCGATCAAACCGATCAATGGTTGCAAGATTATAAAACGATTCGAAAGTTTGTTCCCAACAAACAAAAAGAAATCGACAGTACATTAAGTGCGCTTATTTACAGTCCGTTTAATGTAAATAGTAAAGGTCGTGGTGCGTTTTCAGCGGTCTTTCCTCCTATTGAAAAAAATGGAAAACCAAAACTTTTTGCGTATGCATATACTACAAGACAAGGTTTGTTACAACCAGCACAAACTACTTCAGCCATTGAAATTAATACGCCAGAAAGCGATGCTATCGAATTAAAGATAAATTCAGAAATAACTAAGAATCATTTGGTAAAGTTAGATTCTATTCTTGTAAATGATGAATTACTACCACTTTCTTATCCTATCGTTCTAAAAAAAGATAGCATTCAAAAAATTCCTGTCGTGTTAAATAGTGTATTTGCCAACACAGTTTCACTTCGCGGAATTGGACAACAAATGTATAGGGATGATTTATTGGGTGAGCGCATTCATAAAATACGCATTCATGAAGAACATACTAATGTATATGCAGCCAACTCTCCACTAAATCGAACAACACTCTATAAAATTGGAGCCATTCTATTAGGATTATTGGTATTATGGATTGCATATATCATTTACAAGTTACATCTACCAAAATGTATTATAATTGGTCCATCGGGAGAAACCACAATTATTAAAAATGGTTTTAAACGTTCTGAAAAGAAGAAAAAAATCCAATACGCAGGATTCACCAAAGAACATGACACTATTACAACTGTACAACTCAAAAATCATTTTATAACAAACCAACAGTTAGCAGTTGATACTTCATCCTCAAAAAAATGGGTTACAGTAATTTCTAAGAAGAACGTATTATTTATAAATGATGTAGAAGTACACGTGTTTAAAAAAGGTGATACCAAGAACATTCAAGGTGTAGAAACCGAATATCACACAGAAATTCGAAAAAGATATGGTAAAAACTATACGATATACTTTATTCCATATCCAACAGTTGATACTGTGTTAAATTTCACCATGAAAGAAGATGCTTCTCAAAATGAGTACAATATTCTAGCTGCTGTGATTGAGCAAAATGTCCACAAAAGCTTAGAGACATTGCAAAATGAGCGAATGATTAGCGATTTATTTCTAAAAAATGATATTCCAACTACAGCAGATTATATACTGTTGTGTAACAAAATTCAAACCGATGACACTAGTCTATTATATATAAATGTCATTCGTCCATACAGCTTAAAAACATTTTTACCGATTCAGGTATTAAAGCACTATAAAATTAAATTGAATACAACTGATAATTTAGAAGAAATCATCAATCATGAATTGGCAGCCATAGAAAAAGAATTCAAACAGCAACAACATAAAAAAGTAAAACTGAAAGCGTATTATAGAAAAGAAAGCGATTCAAATCATTTAGTAGCGATTGAGTATCCGTTTTTCCCTGTAAATTTATCGCTTTGTTCTAAAGAAGATTACGCTACCAAAGTACAAGTAGCAATGTACAATTCAGTAACATATCACAAAGAAGCTGTAGAAAAAAATACATTGCGTATTAAAATGGAACGACCAAGCGATGCTACTATTGAACCCTATTCTATTCAATTACTTTGGCATCCGCACAGTGAAGTATATGACATGCATTTGACCGATAGAAAAGAATATGCGATCAATGGAGAAAATTACTTAGATATCGGAAATCCAGATACGATCACGCTTGACGTGACAAAAAATAATGACCAATATATCATAAAATGTCAAGGACACACGTTGCAAACAAACGTCCAAGATTATTTTTATAAATCAATATATACAAATGAATAATAGATTTTTGCCTATTAAAGTCGCCAACAAAGAATTATCGATCAATTTAAGTATTGATCCGAAGTCTTGGTATGATCCAGCGTTTGTAGTGGTAAATAGCAATAATAAATTGCTGCTTTCCATTCCTGAAAAAACGTCTATTATTCCAGAAACAAATCGTAAAACCTCCTTAAACCCTAGCGTTTTAAATGAACAACTGTTAGACGTTGATGGAGTTCCTGTGTGGGAAGTTACTATTGGTTTGGGAGATTATGCCGAAGATGCACAAGGAGAAATAGGTACGTATTTTACTGGAGAAACGAATAATGCTCGAAAACAAGGTTTAAAGCTCAACTTTACAGGAAATAGCATTCGAACTTTATCCGATTGGGGCGCAATTCATGTACATTTTACATATAAAGAAAAAGACGAAGAAATGCGTTTTGGTTCTTGCTATTTAATTGTAAGCAAAGAAGAAAACAAATTTGGTAGTTTAAATATTGATTTAGGATCAGAAGCTACACAAATGGCGTATTTACCTATTGAAAAACATTCGCCAGGTATTAGCCCAGTGGCAACAAATATTTCTATCATTAATGAAATCAAAAAAGGATACGCAGCACTTAACGTAGGTGATCATAAAACCGATTATATTCAACGTGACAAAACGGATGAAGATTTATACAAAACAGGGAAAATCATTTATAAAAAACAAGGAGCTTTATCTCCAAGTTATGACGATCCTTCATGTGTAATGGCTTTATTGTCCGATCGTACATTTCTCGATCCTACGCGTATTGCCAACTATAACCAAGCCAACAATGCAATGCTTTGGAATTGGAAAACGCACGAACGCGAATACACAGGAACTGCAAACGTATTGAACGAAAAGGAAACCTATCTTGAAAAAATTCAGGACAACTTAACAATGATTGGCAACTTGAAACTCGCGTACTTAGATCCTTCTGCTGGTATCAATATTGAGTTGGATGGCAAAGGAATGACAGGCGGAACCAAAAGTGAAGACAATCTGGTAGAACTCATCTCGTATATCTATCAAATTTTGATCGGAATTGGAACACGCGAAATGAAGAAAGGAAAAAATGCCTTGTTTATGCGTTTATTATTATTAATGCCAAATGTGTACGATCAAGATCGTGTGAATACTATTTTAAGGAGTCTGAATGAAAAATTCAATAAAAAATTCATAGAACAATATTTCACAAAACGCGGCAAAATAGAAATGGTAAAAACACCAATTGTCATCGAAGCTTTTGCTATTTCGGAAAGTGATGCTTCTTTAATTGGGTATTTGCGAAACAACTCATTACGAGTCGATAAAAAACGAGAAGACATTACTATCAACGATCGTTTTTTAATCATTGATGCCGGAAGAGGAACAATCGATTATTCAATTTTAGAATTTCAAGGAAGTGAATCCTATAGTTGTATAGATCGTGGTGGAATGGCTGGCGCAGGACAATATTTGACGAATATCTTCTTAAAAGCTGTCGGAAGTTTATTTACCGAAAAATATGGAAGTCCCGAAAAATATAGTGCATTCATTCAACGTGTAGATATGGTGCAAGCACTTGCCTTGGAAGAATTCTACGAGCGTTTAAAAATGAACTATTCCATAGAATATCATAAAAATATTGAAGAAGAACCTTTCTTTCAGCAGTTTTTACAACATATTGACAATGCTGATGATCGCCTCGCTATTGAAGTACTCCAAAAGAGTTTTGATCAGTTGGACAAAGACAATGCATGGGTTTTCACCTTAGACAGACCAAAGGATTTTATTGAAGCACAATCGCTGCATTTGGTAGAAGCACTCGTTGAAAATTTGGTGGAAGGAAATCAAGGTGCACTTATAACTGACATTAAATATATTGTACTAAGTGGTCGTGGAATGAAATTCGATTTATTCCGATCGCAACTGCAAACAACATTAGAAAAGCGCATCAAATACACACCAATAAAAAACTGGTTAGGAAAAGTGAAAGACTACAAATCTGTGATTTTTCCTGATTTTATGAGTTCGAAAGATTTAAAGAAAAAAGCCGTAAACCTAAAGCGTATTACCAACTTCTCCGTGAACTCAAACAGTAATTTATTGATTACGTTTGACAATGAATCGGAAAACAATTCGTTATTTTCTGGTGTAGACATCGATAAAGATCAGTTAAAACGATTCAATTATCACTATTCAGCAGACAGAAGTCAAAACAAAGATCATTCTGACGATGAAATTACGAGTATTTACTATTTAGGAATGCAATCGGATTTTGCCTTTTTATTACAAAGTGATGCAAATGCGTTTTATCCTGCACAAGCAGATAGATACAACGATTATAGAAACTTTTTAAATGATACACTCTTTGGACCAGGGAAATCTATGACTTCTGATCCAGAAATGTACAACCGATTTATCAAAGAAATCTCATACTTAGGAATCAACAAAACTGTACAGAAATCGAAACAGACAAATGTCGAATTTGAAATTCCTAAGAAAAAAGAATCAGAAACAATCATTTTGCCCGAAACTCAACAAAGAAAAGAAGAAGACAGTACTGAAAACTTCTTACTGACAACAAAAAAAGAAATAAAAGATAGCAACAATAAGAAAAGTTCTGGCGATCTTTTAGACGATTAAATTAATAAGCATACACCGATGATGAATAAAAAAACGCTAAATACCATACTTTACGCAGTAGTTTTACTCCTTTTTATCCTGTTGTTTATTTTTACAGGATCGTCAAAAAGTATAAGTAAACAGCTGAATTCCGCTTCTGCAGAACAAAGCATATCTAACGCTGAAGCTATTGAGAAGCTCCAATTAAAACCATACAACGAACTTCAAAACGAAGTTGCAGGTTTACAAGCAAAAGCAAACGATTCTACCAATGTGCTCTACTTTAAAAAAAGTGGAAAAACGGTAACTGTACAACTAATTGATAATAGTGGAACTGCTACACAACCTATTGTACTAACATTAAATGCTACCGATGCATATAACTTTAACTTCTCTGAATATAGCAACGGTAATTTTGCCATGCTTACAAACTCAAACATTGGAAATGTAGCATTAACAGCAAATTCCAAATGGACAGAAAGTAAATATGCTTCTGCAAACTTTCCAAAATTACTTGGTTGGAATGCCGCTTTCGCTGAAAAGTTTAAAACGCTTCGTAAACAAAAAGTAACTCAAAACAATGCAGAAGTAAATGCAAACAATACAAAATCTATTCATTTCTTTCTTTGGAGTACGATTGAATACATGAAATCTGAAAGCAAAGACAAATTTCATTACACAATAGCAAAAGACAACGAAAAATATACTGTTACTTCTGAATTCTTTGAATTTGATCATAAAGAGCCAAAAGTCAATCACAAAAATGACTCTATACAACAAATAAAAGACTACAAGGATAAATTCAAAAATGCAACTTTAAAAAGCTTTGTGTTTACAAAAAATGGTGCTGAACTTACATTGGTTGCAAACGATGAAACCATTTCAATTCCAATTCGTTCAGGCGATGCCACAAGCATTACTACTATTGGAAAAGTAGATCCGACAGTTGAAGAAACTACAAAAAAAGTCTTAGCGCCTATATTAACGAATTTGAAAAAAACGAATGCTTCCTTTAAAGATTGGAACCAAAATCAATACAAAAAAGAATCATTTTCTCAAGCGCTCGATTTACCTATTAGTACTTCCAGATGGAAACAATTTATAGCAGTAAACAAAGCGGAAGATTTGTTTGACTTCTTTATGGAAACCATTGCTTTTCAGCTAGATGAAACCAATAACAACACTGTAACGCTTGAAGCCAATACCATTTCGCATGAAACTACTAGTACACTTTCTACTGTTGGAAATTCGCTACTCACACGTTTATTGCTCGGATTAGGAGTCTTGACTTCGTTGTTTTTATTGGTGAAAGAAAATGTATTCAACAAAACTAAAGTTGAAACTGAAAGCGAAGTTGAAGCCGAGACTGAAGATAGAACGATTGGAAATGTACAAGAACGTGAGGTAGTTACAGAAACTCCGAAACCTACAAAAACAGACGCAGAAATCATTCAACAGAAACTAAACGGCATCAACTCATTGCATGAAGTTTCTAAACTTCCGTGGAAATCTGGTGTAGATAAGGAATTGAGATTTTTAATCGAACATCAAGAAACTTCTAAAAAGATAATTTCCGCAAAGGACAAAGATGAAACTGCTTTTCTTAAGACATTAAAAGAAGTATATCCTTCACAAATAGAAAAATTAGCTTCACAAAAAGAGAATGCTGAATTGTGGAATGCATTTACTTCAATAAAAGATAAAGGTGAGCTCAAAAGTTTCTTAAAAAAGAAAAAAGAAGTCATTAAAGGATTGCCAAATCTATTAGAAATTGGTTTTAAATATGAATCTATTGACAATGCTAAAACATTTGCAGAAGCATTGAAAATACTGGAACAAGACAAGAAATTCAAAAAAGATGTAGAAGTATTATTGAAACTGAAAGAAAAATATCCGAACGATTCAATTGATACAATTATTACTGCTACGTTGAGTAGTAATTCGAGTTTACGAAACGGTGCCGACAAAGCGAATTCTATTAGTGAGTTGCTGCAACACCTAAATACTTGGTATAAATCCTTTAGTAATAGAGATTCTAAATGGAAACCTGTCATTGACGATATTTCTAAAAAACAACAAGCAGTTCAAACAGAAAGTAACACGCCTGATAAATTACATAAGATTGAAGAAGCATACAATTTGGTTTTCAACGGAAAAGAAAAGAACACCGAAAAATTGTTATCGCTACTAAAAGAAACAAAACAAAAACTGCAACAAGACAGTTTACAACAAGTTGAAGCTGTAAAAAAAGTTTCCGCAGACAAAATTCAAATGGCAGAAAAAACCGCTTCCGATCAAATTGCAACTATCAAATCGCAAGCAAAACAAGCCTATGAAGCGTTGGAAGTTTCTAAGAAAGCGACTGACAATAACAATAAATTAGCCGAAAAGTACTTTGCAAACTTGTACGATCCGCATATCAAAGAATTCCAAAACAAAGCACGCGATTTTGACAATGCAGAATTAACGAAACGTTTAGCTTTTATTGCGTTTAACGCGATGGATTTGGCAAAATTTGTCAATGATAATTGGAGTGCAGACAACAAAACAGAAGGTAATATTCGACGAATTTTAAAGAGAGAATCGCTTACAGAAGTTCCAAAAGAAAACTTTGATCCAAATACGGCAACGAGTTATATAAACACCATTGTGGCGTTTCTCCACAAAAACGGCGTCAACGAAATTGAACATTTGATTGACGGAATTGACATCAACGAAGAATTGAAAGGTTTACACTAAAAAAAGGAAATCCCATGCTCAGTTTTTATTTACTTTTCAGTATTGTATGCTTGCTTGCAGTCTTGCTATTTTCGTCGTCACAAAACAACGGAAAAAAGATCATGCTGTTTTCGCTTACAGCATTATTAATAGTAAGCGTGTGGGTTTTGGCGCGTTATATTCGATCGAGCGATACAGAGTTCTATAAAAATGTAGAAACACATGCTATAGAACATTTAGGCTACGATTTTTCCAATACACACGAGTTAAATTTGATGAATGCAGACAAACCTGCAAACGCCTTATTTGATGAAGAACAAGGGAAATTTACCATCAAAGTAGATTCAACAAATACAGAAACACCTTTTGAACTCACCTATGAAGATTTAGGAAAACCGTTGTTGGTTTCTATAAATGATGCAGGAACAAACTATAAAATCGCGAATGAATCACTTCCTGTTTGGAATCCACAACAAGATTTAGACATTCCGTTTTCTAGCAATCGAAAATTATCTTGTTCTTATTATTTAAACGACAAAAAAGAGCATTTTTTCATTTTTAAATTTAATGAAAACATCAAAAATGGAGAACAAGTAATCGATACAATCAAACGCAGCAAACTTACTATTGGCTATCCGATATTGGATATGGTAGAAGCTAGTTTTGACATTGAATTGACCGAATCGGAAATTGAAACTTTAGAGGAAACTTATATTGTACGACATACCATTTACAGCAATCCTAGCGGAAAAACGGCTGCACCTTTACACTTGTACACAGGGAAATTGTTAGAGAAGGTAAAAAACGTACGTTTAAATTCGCAAACGCTACAACCACTTCCGAAACAGCAAAAAATTATACTGAAAGACAAAAGCTATTTCTACATCGGAATTGGTCAAAATAAAAGTAAAAAGTTACAAGTACACTACCAACCAAATCGTTCGCGACTCAATCATAAATCGCCTGTTCGTTATCCGTTATACTTCAATGATTCTATCGCTACGGCAGAATTGCTCATTTCCACTTCTGTAGATGATATCATAAAAAGTTCGCGCGAATACAGCGGAGTCATCAATTTTGAAGGAAGAAGCACCTTCAACAATCGATATCACATCAACGCGTCTTTAAAATATGCCATTGAAGATGGACAAACACAATTAAACGCGATTAAAATTGATAACAATTCGGGCGATCTCAAACTAGAAGAAATTCAAGAAAACCAACCGTTTGTACTCAAAACAAACACCAAAGCGGTTGATTATATCGTGCAAGTCAAAAACTACAATAACAACACCTTGACAAGCTGGTATTGGATTCCGTTTTTCATCTTGTGTATTGCGGCGCTATTCTTTTACTTTCTAATTCACAAATGGAGAAAAAGCATTGGCTTTTCAGGGAAAAGTGATGCTTCTGAAAGTAAATTACTCAATGCGCTCAAAATTGAATACACTATCTATTGGGTCATTACGGTTTTCTTAACCGTTCGTATTTATTTATTGTGGCGAATGTACGCGTTTCCGCCATTGGAAGACATTACCTTCTTTGAATTTCAAGAACTTCAAAACATGGCTTCTTTTACATGGAGCATCATTGCATTGATTGGATTCTTAGTATTCCGATTCGCGTATTTCTATATAAAAACACAAGAAATTCCAATTCCTTTTACGCATTTGCTAGAAGCATTTGTAGATAAAATCAACCTAAAATCGTTATACGTTAAAATTGGAATCCTTTTCGGAATTTGGATTGCAGTTTTCACCTTTTTATTTATAGCAAAAGTTGCCATCGGTTTTGTATTCATCTTGGCTTCCATCCTACTGCCGTTATTTACATTTATATATATTGACAGTAAAATTCCTGAAGATCCGAACGATTCTATTTGGACAATGTTTGGAAAACGTTTGATTAATTTCGGAATTTATGTTGGAATCTACTTGGCCTTTGATGCAGGGTTTTGTTTGATTGCACTTGCCATTGGTTCTTTTTACTTTTTGATAAAAAACACGTATTTCTTATTGAAACAGAAACCGTGGCGACGTAAAAAATATGCGATTCTCACAGGGTTTTATTTGTTCGTATTTTTCTGTGTATTCTTTGCACATTACATCATTCCGCAAATTCCAGGTTTAAAAAATGCAAGTAATGGGCGAATTGCCGCCAGAGGAAAAATTATTTACACAACACCTGGAGAAATGCTGTTGGATGCAGATTTTAATTCGACCAAAGCAAGACGTATTTTGTGGGCTTCTGAAAGTCATTGGTTTGCCAACAACCATTTGTATGAACGTGTAAAAAACAAAGCTGGGTATCATTTTCCAAATATTCGTACGCAGTACAATTCTAGAGGTGTGAGTCTTACGGTGCAAACACGAGAATTTGTCGTTTTACGTTATTTAATTTTTGAACATAATATTTGGTTGCCAATCTTATTAATCGCACATTTTTTAGCTCTATTACTCGTTGTAGGCTATTATTATTATCCGAAAAAGCACGCAGATCCAATTGACTACTTTAAAACCTTAGGCGCAGTTTCACTGTTTCTAATTTTAAGCATCATCATGTATTTGGTGTGTATCAATAGTGTCATTTTTATTGGGCAAGATTTTCCATTCTTAACCTTAACAGGAAAAGCAGCCATTGTAATTCCGTTTGTGTTAATTGGATATTTGATCTTTCATCTGAATTATAAAAACATTGAAAACGTACAACAAAAAGCACCTGCAAACATTCGAATTCCTGCTTTTGTCTTAACAACTGTACTTACGTTTATCATTGGTGGAAAAGTTTGGAGTGCAGTGAGCGCCATGGACGACCCGAATATGATTACGCATGAAGCAACACAGCCTGTTGAGCGATTGAAAGGCTTTGTAGATATTATGAATTCGGATTTTAAAACCATTCAAAAAGAATACAAACGTTCCAAGCGATTGGGAAGTTTAAATTACAAGCATATTCCTGAAATTTTAGATACTTACTTGGGCGATACTGAAGAAGCTCGATTTAAGAAAATTGACACAATGGTGAACAATTACGTGAAGCAACCACGAGACGCAAACTACTTAAAATCGGCACTAAAAAGTTTCGACATGAACGAAGCTAAAAATTTAGAACATATTTTACACATTCGTAAAAAACGTTATTCAGATCAGTTTGAATTTGTAGTGAATAGTAGTTATTACCGCATCAAACCTATTTTTGAAAGTTCGAAGGAAAATCCAGATTGGCGTGGCGATTTGTTAGCGATGGAAACTCCGAATCAATACTATTTGCAACCTGTACAGCAGAAAAAGCGTGATTCAATTTTTAAACGTGGACAACTCATTAACAGGCGTACCAAAGATTATGAACCTATTGCATTGGATAGAAAGTTGTTTGGAAGTGCGTTTGCAAAATCGAAACTCATCAAACTATATCGTGTGCCGAGCAAATGGCTCTTTACAGACGATGACGCTATTGTAGCAAAAATTAGCAACGAAAAGAAAGTAAAAGGCGTTACACTTTCAAACAGAACGCGCATTTACAAAAAAGATAATACGACTAGCTTTTCAGATTTCATTCTGAATAATGGAGATATTTTCAAAATTGAAGATTACAGACCATTACGCGTGAGCTATAACTCCGAGAGTTACTTAGCCTTAAACTACAATTATAATGGAAAGCAGCGTTTCTTCTATCCGTTAGGAAAAGGGATGATTTGGGCATATAATTATTCAAAATTATTAGAGAAAAATTATGAAAAAACGCCGCCAAAAGAAGCCAAAAGAGCTACGTTTGATTATCAATTGCAACAAGATTTATACGATTTAGCAATTAATAAAGAAATTCATGACGATTTCTTTTTAACGGTGATGGATGGCGAAGGACATGTGCGTGCAATGTTTGATTACAATCGTGGGAAAGAAAACTATAAAATCAACCCAAATGATTATAGAAAACTGAGTCAGATTTATGAAGAAATCTACTTTAATACACGACAAGAAGATTTAACATTAGGCACAAGAAATATTCGTAAAATGAATGCTTCTGGAGGATTTGGATCTACCATAAAACCTATTGTATACAGCGCAGTTACTTCACAGCAGAAACTTGATTGGAATGCTATCAAACTAAACAATATGTATAGTGATGAAATTTATTCTGCTCCAAAAAAGAAAAGTTTAAAAGGCGAACAAGTCAAGTATTTTGGGAACAAACGTTTGGTGGCACCTTGGCTGGAAGCTACTGGTGAGTTTAAAGGAGAAATAGACAACAAAACCTATATTTTAAAATCTAGAAACGCGTATAACGGAATTATGATGTTACTAGGTAGTTACTCCAACAAAAGACTTAAAAATTATAAAAAAGAAATTTTACGACCAGATTCAGATACGATTAAAATGCGCGAACGTTTCCCGAGACTTTTAATTGGAAAAAGGCATTATGTGCTTTCGGAAGATTTTTACGATAAGCTTCCTAGAGACTTGAATAGCACCGATTATGTATTGCGATCTGGACTAATTAATAATTTTAGTTTTGATACGTCTCGCGAGAAGCGAAATACACGCACCGATTCTTCGTATGTGGTTTTTAATAGTGAAAATAAAATCAATACATTTTACAAAACGGAAGAGTTATTTAGCAAAGCCATTCGAAATAGTAACTTTAACTATCAATGGGTTTTTCCTGAAAAGCAAGCATTTATTAAAAACTCTACTAATATTGCTGGAGAAGATTTAAGAAACAACATAATCAATCCTGCCAAAGGTGGAAGTCCTTTTGAGTTGACACAGTTAGGAATGCTAGAAAATGTTGTTCGCTTGTACAAACTAAATTCAAATGTAAAAGCTTCTGTACAAGAACAAAAAGATAGCACATATACAAAGGTAAATTTCGCCGTAAATGATTGGACAGATGCTGCCTATAAAGATTTTGTAAAGAAAAACATTTATGAAACAATGCACAATGTTCCTAAAAAAGGAACTGCGCAAGGTGTGTTTAAATACAAGAATACGTTTAAAGTTGAAAACACAAAAACAGAAGAAGAAGTCACGTTTTATATATATGCCAAAACAGGAACGCATAATAGCAAGAGAAATGAAGTCAATGATAAATCGTTGGTAGTCATTATTAGTGATGTCGATTTAACCTTGCCTACTTATGAAACTGAACCTAAATTGTACACGATGCTATTGACGATTAATAGTGTAAAAAACTCAGAATATCAGGCAAAACAGCGAAAACTCATTGACTTAATTGTAAACTCAGAATCCTTTAAATTGTATTATGATTTATGAAATGAGTCATCTATCTGACAAATTTCATAAAATAAAAAATTACTGATGAAAAAGAGAACTAAAAAAATAGATCCTATATTCAAAGTACTAGGAATAGTTGTCCTTGTAGCATTTACGGTAGGCGTTTGGGTTATTTGGAGTCATAGCATTAAAAAGAGTGATATAGAACTCAATGAAGATGTTGCTTTTGAAGCAAACCGAACTATTCTGAAAATGAAAAAAGATAGTTTAGTGGTGATTCTGAACAAATGGCAAGCTGAAAAACCGAAAAAGTTTACAAAAATAGCTACTGACGACGATTGGATTGTTTGGACTTACAATAAGCGTTATCAAGAAGGAATTATGCAAGAGATTTTTGGTGGTGAAGAAAGTTATAAAAGAGATTCTACCGTTTTTAAGAATGATGAGAAAAATTTACAATTGCGTTTCAAAGTACAAGCAGATACAGCCTATGTATATGTGCGTTTCATAACACAATATTATTCGGTTTTGGAATGATTTTTTGATATGGGAAATTTTGAAGATGTTCTATATTCATACTTCTTTTTTTGCTAACTTCAATTTTAAATACGAAGAGCCATATATTGACATGTTAGCATACACAAAATGAGTAAAAAAATAGTTCTTAAAAATAAGTATGATAGAGGTTTTATCAAAAAGACTGTAGAAACAAATGGTGAAACAGATTATGGTTATTCACTCAAAATAATTTCAGCACTTAAAACAGCTGATGAAATAGAAGAAATAATTGATTCTATAAAAAAAGCACAAGATAAGTCCTGGAATTCATTTGAAAAAGAAGATTCTTGTATATATGTAAGTCCAAAATCTGGAGGCTTTTTTATTATCGAGAACGGAATAGAAATAACTGACTATGAAGTTAAAAATGTAGTAGGTACTATTCCACTTTCAAGCTTTTTAAAAGCTGCAAAAGATTGGTTACAGTTTATAAAAACACGTCCTTTTGATGGTGAGAATTATTTTTTCGGGCATTTAAAAAGAATCATAAAAAATTAAAAATCAACTCCTTAACATTTAGATTTTTATATATAATGTTTTGAAAAAGAAATACTTATGACAAACACTTTCAAATTAATTCTAGGAATCTTAATCACTTCGTTCGTATTCACTAATTGCGCATCAGACGAAAAAAAGAAGAGAACTATTCCTGTCAATTCTATTGCAGAAATTACCACTGTACTTTCACCTACAGTAGAAAAATTTGAAGTAAAAGTAAACGAAGAAACCATTTTGAAAGGAAAAAAAGGAACTTCTATTTATATTCCTGCAAATACGTTTCAATTTGAAGATGGAACTACGCCAACTGCTGCTGTAACTATTGAAATCAAAGAATGTTATAGTCTTACAGACATGATTTTTGAAGATTTGCAAACGACTTCAAAAGATCAAATCCTTGAAACAAATGGAATGATTTATTTGAATGCAGAATCGAATGGAAAAAAGCTTTCTGTTAAAGAGGGAAAAGCGGTTGTTATAGGATTTCCTAAGAAAAATGCTGACAAAGAAATGGACTTATTTTATGAAGTACAATTGAATGACAGTACTAAAACTTGGATTCCAAATTATGAATTATTTGAGTTTACTGCTGAAAGGGCAGCAAATACTACAGATGGAGAAGGAGATAGTTTTTATAACATTGAATATCCAATTGAAATGACTGACGATTTATATTATTACGGATATTCACCTTATACATGGACATCGAGATTTGATCGTATACAATTTAAGGGAACTAATAAAACCATTATTGATTATATTGAGACTCTTAAAGATATTGACAGCACAGACGCCTATTTATTTTACAAAAATAATTGGTACATTAATTTAGATTTCAATATTGATAAAAATGGCAAAATGCATAATTTCAAGCCAAGATTTTATTCTGATGAAAAATATAATGAACAAGCGATAAAAATAACAACTGAATTGTTTAAATCGCTTCCTCTTATTGACTTAGACGAGAGTAACAGCGATTGGCGTTTTTCATTAGGTATTAGCTCTAAGCGTATGCTTAATAAAGAAAAGTTTAAACAAAAATTTAGAGAAAAATATGCCAATTACACAAATACGGCTATTGAAAAAATTGACCCAAATGCTTTAGAATATTATATGTTTTCAGCAACAGAAATGGGTTGGATAAATTGTGATCGATTTTGGGATGTTGATGCAAATGAAAAAACCGATTTTATTGTCAAAACAACGAATCCGAAAGAAACCAAAATTCGAATCATTTTTAAAGACATAAAAAGCATTATGACTGGAACGTATGAAAATGGCGTTTTGGTTTTTAAAAACATCCCGAAAGAGAAAGAGATTAAAGTGATAGGAATTAGTTATGCAAACGGAAAACCAACATTGTCAGTAGAAACGGCTACGACTGATACTGAAAATTTTGAACTCACAAATTTTAAAGAGTTTTCGCTTGATGAGTTGGAAACTGAATTGAATAGTTTGCAATAAAAAACGATAATTCCACGAATTCTATCCGATCTTTAGCTAAAAAACAATCTCCGTATAACAGTATTTTGTATATTTAGGTGAAAATCTCCCCAAGATAAATTTAAAATAACTGTAACAGAAAATGATTTTTTCATTACACCAAGAAAAAATGGTTCAGCCTAAAACCATTATTCCTTGCAAGTTACAGCGTAAAAACGAACTATTTTGCCCAGTTATTTTAAATTGAAATTAGTATTATTTATCTATAAAATTGTATGAAGAAATATTACAAATTTGTTTTTGGTGTGTTCTTTTTTTGTCTAAATGTTGCATTTGGACAAGGGGAAGGTGTCAATTGGTATTTTGGTTCCACTGCAGGCTTAGACTTTAATACCTCGCCTCCTACTGCACTCACAGATGGCGCTTTAGAAACTAATGAAGGTGTAGCAACCATTTCAAGTGAATCTGGTCAGTTACTTTTTTATACTGATGGAAGATCTGTTTGGGACAGAAATCATCAAATAACTCCAAATGGTACAGGTTTAACGGGCGATAGTTCTAGTACTCAATCGGCTATTATAGTTCCAAAACCAAACGATCCTAACATTTATTACATTTTTACGGTAGATAATGAAGCTGCCAATGATGGACTTCGTTATTCTGAATTTGATCTTACCTTAAACGGCGGGAATGGTGATGTAACCACTTTTAAAAATGTACCGCTTTGGACTCCAACTGCCGAGAAAATTACAGCTATTCAACATGCCAATGGTATAGATTTTTGGGTATTAAGTCACGCTTGGGGCGGCGATGGTTTTTTGATATTCGAAGTGACTTCGGCAGGTGT
The DNA here is from genome assembly GCF_050633145.1 of Kordia sp. GTDB lineage: Bacteria > Bacteroidota > Bacteroidia > Flavobacteriales > Flavobacteriaceae > Kordia. The sequence goes on from NZ_JBOEFY010000040.1 coordinate 238,192, forward strand.
TAATGAAACTGCAACTGTACAAAATATCGGTTCAGATCATAGTGGCGATAGTAGCAAAACAATTGGCTATATGAAAACTTCTTCTACGGGAGATAAACTAGCAATTGCACAATGGTCTTCGGGTAGCTTTGTAGAAATTTTTGATTTTGACGATGCTACAGGAATTATTTCCAATCCCATAAAATTAGAAAACGTTTTTTACCCTGGAGCACAAAATGGCGCGTACGGACTTGAGTTTTCTCCAAATGCCGAATTGCTTTATGTTTCAGATTTAAGCTTTGGTTCTTCCATTGAAAGTACTGTACATCAGTTTAATATTACTTTGGGGAATCAAGCAGATATTGAAAATTCAGATGTAATTTTATATCAAGGATCTGATATTATTGGTGCGATTCAGTTAGCTGTTGACGAAAAGTTATATTTGGCAAATACAGGAAATCCATTTCTTGACGTTATAGAATTTCCTAATGAAATTGGTACTGCCGCCACGTATTTAAATCAAGAAATTAATTTACAAGGCAGACAATCTAGGTTTGGACTTCCCACTTTTATTCAATCGTTCTTTGTGGGGAGTATTCAGTTTGAAAATGTCTGTTTGAGCGATGAAACTAATTTTACCTTAAATACTACAGAAGAAAATATCACTTCCATTGCTTGGGATTTTGGAGATGGTGGTACTTCTGATCTAATGAATCCTAGTCACACCTATGCAAATACTGGAACTTATGAAGTAGCTGTTACCATTACTGTTGATGGAGAAATAAGAGTAACCACGCGAGAGATTACGATTTATACAGTGCCAACAGCCAATCCAGTTTCTGATTATCTTTTGTGTGATGATATTTCTAATAATGAAATAGAAAATTTTGACCTTTCTACAAAAATTGGTGAAGCACTTGGCGGACAGTCTGATGTAGATTTTAATGTAGCCTTTTATGCTTCCTTAGAAAATGCAGAAAATAACGAAAATCAATTGCCGTTGTCTTTTGACAATACAACTAATAATCAGGAAATTTTTGCAAGAGTATTTAATTCAGCGCAAGCTAGTTGTCATGATATTACGAGTTTTACGCTTATCGTAAATCCTTTGCCTGTAGCAAATACAGTTGATGATTATGATATTTGTGACGATCAAAGTAATGATGGTTTTGAAATTATTACGACAACTCAATTTGATAGTGCTGTATTATTAAATCAAGATGCCAGTGACTTTGTAATTACGTATCATTTAACGCAAGAAGATGCAGATGATGATATTAGTGCATTGCCTATTAATTTTCAAACTACAGACAATCCGCAGCAAGTTTTTGTACGAATTGAAGCCGCAGGAAATGCGACCTGTTTTGATACAACCGATTTTGAAATTACCATTACTCCTGCCATTATTGCCAATGAAGTAAATGATTTATTTGAGTGTAGTTTTTTAGACAATCCAAATATGGCAACGTTTAATTTAGCTTCACAAAATGATGAAATTTTAGACGGTCTTACTGGAACGTATGCTATTACCTATCATCTAAGTCCGCAAAATGCAATGATGAATGTAGATCCGATTAGTAGTACACATACAAACACTACCAATCCGCAGCAAATCTACGTACGTATAGAAGATACTACGAATGCAAGTTGTTTTGATATTATAGACTTTTCGATTAATGTACTCGCAACACCTATTATAAACGAAAATGAAACGTTGTATTTGTGTACAGATGGAGTTGTTGTATTGTCTTCTGGCGTTCCTGCCGATTTTTATAATTGGTCTAATGGAGAAAGTACCGAAAGTATTATTGTAGATACCGCAGGAACCTATACTGTTGAAGTTGGAAATAGCTATACTGTTTTTGGCGAACAACAAAATTGCAGCAATACAAAAACGTTTACTGTCATAGAATCTGGTCCAGCTACAGGTATTGATGTTACTATTACCGATTGGACTAATTACCAAAATACCATTGCCGTTGTTGTACAAGGTTTGGGTGATTACGAATATTCGTTAGATGGTATTAATTATACCGATTTGAATCTGTTTGAAAATTTACTCGCAGGCGAATACACAATGTATGTGAGAGATAAAAACGATTGCGGAATTGTTACGCAGCCAGTGTATCTACTAAACTATCCGCGATTCTTCACGCCAAATAATGATGGTTTCAATGACAATTGGCAAATTATTGCTTCCGATAGCGATCCTACACTAGAAATTTACATTTTTGATCGTTATGGAAAAAGAATTACGACTTTACATCCTTTATCTAAAGGTTGGGATGGAAATTATAATGGCAAAAAAATGCCTTCTGGCGATTATTGGTTTAAAGTAGAAAGACCAATGATAGGAACAATTTACACAGGACATTTTACACTAAAGCGATGATAATTTTCTTTTAGTTATTATTTCACGAGTATTTATTCGTATTGTTGGCATTCGAATATCAAATGATTCTTAATTTCGGTTGGTTTCACAACAATAGAATTCAATTTTTGATTTGGAAATCCACCAATAAGATAATCTTCAGTTTCTAATTTGTCCATCCAATCCATAAAATCATACAGATCAACCTTTTTTATGACACATTTTTTCCATTCCTTTTTGATTAATTCTTGAGCGAATTCTAATTCTGGCCAGATAGGAATAACCGTTTCATTGTCACTCCCTAAGGTTACATAATTCCCCTTTTTATCAGCAATCAAAAAAACTTCTTCAAAATCCGCAATTTTTCTTATCAGATATCCATAACGTTCTTTCGATTCAAGATTGAATACGCTTTCTAATTGTTTAATGTGCATAAGATTGTTTTCTTTTAATGGTTGGTAACGCTGTTTGTGTATTGTTTTCCTATTTATGCTAATTCCAAGGATTATATGAGCCAAAATTCCAAATATGTCCTTCAATATCCTTGCATGTATAGCCACGACCTCCATAACCTTGATCCTTAATGTCTAAAAGTATTTTTGCACCTTGGGCAACAGCATTCTTATAATGTTCATCAATTTCTTCAACAATTATATAAGGTGCTTGCGTATTCATTCCGTTCAAACTGTTGGGTGTTTTTATCAATTTGCCGTATTCGCCATCGTTTTCGGAACCTAACATAATCATCGAATTTTCATATGTCAGTTGTGCATGTATAATTGTATTATTTTCTCCAGGGACAACAAGGTGCTTTTTAAATCCGAATGCTGCACATAACCATTCGATGGCTGTTTTTGCATTTTTATATTGAATTGTCGGAATAATACCTGCTTTATTTGCTGTCATAATTCTGTGGATTGATTGTTCTAAAGTTACTAAAAGAATTTCATACAAAATCAAATTAAAAAGTATGATATTTTCACACATACAAAAAATACGCAATTCTTCGTATTGTTATTTATTCTGAAAAATTCAATTTTTGAAACGTAATTTAGTCACCTCTACTATGCAAAAAAGACTTACAAATCAAGATCGGAAAAAGATAAAGAAGAAATTATGGTTTATGGCAGCTTTAGTGCTGTGTTTTATTGGCATTTTTTCAGCTATCTATTTTTTTGCGCTGCGTGATTCTTTCCAAGAAACGGATGGTTTCGGATACATTCCACTAATTATTTTTGGCGTTTTTGGATTGTTTTTTATTGGCGTCATTGCGTATATGATTTCAATTTTTGTGACTGATTTGAGTGCAGGAGTTAAAGATTGCTTTGAAGGAATTATTGAAGATAAAAGGCTTGATATTAAACAAAGTACTTCAAGAACGGGAAGTTCTGGCGTTCGAAGTTCTAGCGGACGTAAAACCAACACAAAACGCTATTATTATATCACTATTGATGGTATAGAACACAAAATAGAATATGCTATGTATCGAAATGTGAAAGTTGGCGATACTGTTTATTTTGAAATCGCGCCAAAATCGCATGTGATTCTATTTTATGAAGTACTTAAAAGTGCTGCATCAATTTCATCATCTGTTATTGATAGATCGAAAAGAAGCAATTATCCTGATTCAAGAATTAGACAAGCACCTTTAACGCGAAAAGACAAAAATGCTATTCGTGCATTTTACGATACAAAAATGCGTTCTCGATTGTTTGTTGCTGGACTTTTAGGCGCAGTCGTTTTTGGACTGATTTATAATGGATTGCTCATATTTGTTCTCTTTCTTTTTCCTATCCCAATCATTGTACTTGTGCAAGTGTATAAAGCTGTAGTGCTGTATTTTAATTTTAAAAAATCGATAGATAGCGGAAGAAAACAACTTATTAGTACAGAGGTAACTGATAAACTCTTTACAACCATTTCAAACAGTAAAGGAAAGCATGAAAAGAATACAATAACAACATCTTATAAGGTTATTTCAGTTCCCGAAAATGTATATCAAGACATCAATATTGGAGACGAAATCATTGTTCATGAAGCATCACATCTATCAATTATTACTGGCATTACTTTAGAAGATGTTTATTATGAATTTTGATGTAGCAAAATAAAAAACTACTGATGCTCTTTCTAAAAAACGAATCAGTAGTTTAAAATTCTATAAGATTAGTTTGCAATACATATTAACAACATGCCCACCATCCTTTGGAATCACCCCAATAGATACAAGCGCAGACAATACCTCCGTTAATTTCTGTTTGCTCTTTTTTGTCTAGTGTCTTAACTCCATTAAGGTTTGAAATGTTTTTTAACATGATATAAAGTTTTTGGTTAGATAAAAAAATATAGAAACGATTCATGAATTGCTTACGGTAAGACCGTAATTAACAGTAGTTCAACGTAATTCACATTCAACCAAAACTTTAAGAATAGTAACTATTCAAGTGTTTTCTCTAAATAAATAGGGCTTTTTAACGGTGTTTTTATAAGTTCTTTTTTCATTTCTTTATCATAAAAATATATACAACGAAAGCTATGAGTACATACAGAGATAAATTATCTGATAAAATAAGAGATGGCTATAGTTGTAGTACCTTATTTTGGTCTTACTTCTTTATTTTAGCAATTATACTAACCATCATTTTATATGTTATATATAGTTAGTAATTCTGGAGTTCTTTTCATTTTATTTCCTTGAAAAATCGAAAGTATTTGAGTTTTTGATTACATTACACTTTTATTTATTTTCAAACATAACCAACTTTTGAATACGACTTTAAAAAACAGGAAAAAATGGTATGAACATATTCCTCATGCTGTAGTAATTATATTCCTAATTATAATTTTTGTAACACTGCTTAGTTATATTATCCCTGCTGGGGAGTTTAAGCGTATGGTAGTTGATGGTCGTAATCGTGTGATTCCAGATTCATTCACAACTATTCCAAATACACCCATAGGTTTTTTAGACATGTTTAAAGCCATTCCTTTAGGTTTTAAGGCAGCCATTGAAGTAATGTTTGTCGTTTTTGCTGGCGGTATTATGTTTGGTATTATGGAACGTACCAAAGCGATTGAAAATGCCGTTGGAACCTTTGTAAAGATACTTGGACAGGAAAAGAAATATCTTGCCGTAGTCATTATGACCTTTATTTATGGAGCTCTTGGTGTTTTTGTAGGGTATGAACACAACATCGCTATGGTTCCTATTGCTGCTGTAGTTTCATTAGCACTTGGTGGCGATTTAATATTGGCCGCTGGAATTTCAGTTGGAGCCATCACTATTGGATTTGGACTGTCGCCCATAAACCCTTATACAGTTGGTGTTGGACATAAGATTGCAGAACTTCCTTTGTTTTCTGGCGCTTTGTTACGAAGTATTTTATGTTTGAGCGCACTTAGTTTTTTAGCCTTTTATAATGTTCGATATTTAAAAAAGATCACTAAAAACCCAGAAAAAGGTCTTGGAAAAGGGTTAAACATAGATGGTATTTCACTTTCCAAACCTATTAAAGAGTATACAATATCAGTAAATAACTGGCTCGTAATTTCTGTTTTTATACTAGGTTTAGCATCCATTTTATATGGTGTTTTTAACCTGAAATGGTACCTCAACGAAATCTCTGCTGTATTTTTAATGGTCGCTATTGCTGCGGGAATTATAGGTAGAATGGATACCAATACTTTTAGTGACACACTATTAAAATCAGTAGCGTATGTAGCGCCAGGCGCTTTTATGGTAGGTTTTGCAACCACTATAAAAATATTATTGGAAATGGGACATATTAGTGATACCATTTCATTTCACTTATCAGAATTATTAAAAGATTTGCCATTACATGTTTCTGCTGTCGGTATGTCCATATCACAAAGTGTTATCAATTTTTTTATCCCTTCTGGAAGCGGACAAGCATTGGCAACTTTACCTGTTATGATTCCGTCTGGAGAAGTTATCGGATTAACACGTCAAACAACTATTTTGGCATTTCAAATAGGAGATGGAGTTTCTAATTTAATCAACCCAACACTTGGCGGACTCATTGCCATGCTTAGCATGTGCCGTGTGCCTATAGATCGTTGGTTTCGTTTTATATTTCCTGTCGCCTTAATGGTATTTATTCTTTCAGCAATCACACTTGTAATAGCAGTATTAATAGGCTATAATTAACTATGAACGTAACTACAATATTAAGTCATTTAGTAAGTTTTCCTGTATTAGGAGGCGAAAGTAATTTGAGTATTATTCATTGGATTAAAGCGTATGTTGAATCTCATGGAGTATCGACAACACTTGTTCCAAACGAAGAGCATACAAAAGCTTCTTTGCACTGTAGAATTGGTCCTGCTGTTGATGGCGGCACTATTCTTTCTGGTCATACAGATGTAGTGCCCGTAAAAGGACAGACTTGGGATACAGATCCTTTTACACTAACCGAAAAGAATGGCAAATTGTACGCACGCGGAAGTTGTGATATGAAAGGGTTTGTAGCTTGTTGTTTGGCAACATTACCAGCTATGGTAAAGGCAGATTTAAAAAAACCGATCTATTTTGCGTTTAGCTATGATGAAGAAATAGGATGTTTAGCTGCTCCCGATTTAATCAAGCACATCCAAAAAACATATACAGAAATTCCTAAATATGCAATTATAGGTGAACCATCTATGTTAGAACCTGTTATTGGTAAAAAAGGAGTGTGTTATGTAAAAACAGAAGTAAATGGTTCAGCTGGACATAGTAGCGGAATTCATAAAGAAATAAGCGCTATTCATGAAAGTACACGTTTAATAGTATGGTTGGAAAATAAAATGAAAACAATTGCTACTACTTCTGTGGATGATCGTTTTAATCCGCCACATTCCACCATTCATGTAGGACAAATTAGAGGCGGCGTAGCTACCAATATTGTGGCTGATTATTGCTGCTTTGAATGGGATATTCGTGTGATTCCAAAAGATGATATTCACCAAATATTTGAAGATTATTTTGCTTTCTGTGCGGAAAGAGAAGCAGAAGTTCGTAAAAAGTTTGCTTCATTTAAAATAACAAATACATTGGTGCATCCACCAGTTCCAGCGCTAGACACCAAAGAAACTGATAGTATTGTTGGATTAGTACAAAAGCTAACAGGAAACTATAGTTGGAAAACTGTTGCGTATGCAGCTGAAGCTGGACAGTTTCATGAAGCTGGATACGAAAGTATTATTTGCGGTCCGGGTAGTATAGATCAAGCGCATCGCGCTAATGAATTTGTAACTCAAGAACAACTAGATCGTTGTGTTGAAATCATCGAAAAATTGATTATAGAGTTAAGTTAACTACTTTATTTTTCAATAATTTTGATGAAACATTTTCTATTACTTCCTTTTAAAACTTTATAATTATATACGTCAAGAGCTATCTCTTTATTCTCAAAAGGGATAGCTCTTGAAGATTTTATTTATATTTTACTCTTACAATCTAATTTTCAGGCAATTGCTCAATAATTTGATAGGTACTAAAGTTTAAAAAGTTTCCAGGATGTGCTAATATGTTTTGTAAAATGAGCGGCGTATCAGGACTTGTTCCAGAATATTGTGTACTTCCATTCATATTTACATCATTCGTATTATATCCACTCACTGCATACGTTGGGAAGTTTAAGAAGTTTCCAGGATCGTTTAATATTTCTGATAAAATTGCTGGCGTATCTGGCGTAGTTCCTGAATATTGAACAACTGTATCTTCATTAGCGTTTCCAGACCACATTGCTACTATTCCACTTGGCATTCCAGAAGTCGTTTGTGCATTGCTTCCAAAGGTAATTTGACTACTTGCATCTGTAAAATCAACAGAAGTTGTATTTATCAATATCGCTGTTGATGTCATAATTCCTAAATGATTACGGTGTTTTACAGCTATAAAATAAGTGTCTACACCAGCATTGAAAGACAGTACAGAAACTCCATCTGTGGCTACAATATCTCCATCTCTTTGTAATAATGCAGAAGTACTATATAGAATGTTAGTATTGTCATTTTTGTCTCTCAATTCAATCCAAATCCAATCTACAATAGCATTTGTTCCAGTCGTATTAAAAACACTTGCATCACAGGTTAATCCGTCTGCATATGGTGAAGTTGTTGGTAGTAAACTTGCTACACGTAAATCATCTCTCATGAGATTTTCTTCTCCTGTATTTGGATTTAAAGCGGCTCCTTGTAAATATACTTTTGCTGCTAGAAAGATTCCACAAGATTGTCCGCCATCCGTAATATCCCAATTATATGGCGCTGATGTTAGTGTTTCTCTGGCATCAAATGCTAAACAATAGGTAGCATCCGCATCGAATCGTACATTTGTTTGTAGGCCCGTTTCTCCAGCATCAATAGTAGCCCAACCAATTAAAGTATTGTCATAATTTTGTTGAGACATTGCTGAGCCTGTTAAGAAATTTACAAAGGTATCTACAGTGCTAATATCCCACGAAGATAAATCTTGATTAAAATCACGGGCACCATCAAACATTTCATTCATAAAGATGACATTAGATACATCCCAATTGTTCATAGGTTGATTATATCTTAATGCTCTATCAAACATAAAATGCATTCGATCTGCCTTACTAACATCCCAAGTATTTAAGGATTGATTAAAATTAAGAGCAGATTGAAACATCTCAGACATATCAATAAAACCAGTCACAAATTCACCAATATTCCATTGTGAAATATCCTGATTAAAACGTGTTGCACTCTTAAACATTCCTTTAAAATTGGTTACATTCCCTACATCCCAAGTTGAAATATTTCCGTTAAAACGAGAAAGGTTAAACATCGCCGACATATTTGTAATGGTAGACGTATCCCAATTGGAAAGATCTGCGGTTTCGATTTGTTTGCAAATCACAAACATTCTAGATAAATCTGTAGCTTGACTTAAGTTAGGACTATCTGTTGCATTGATTGCCATAAACTCACAACCGCGAAAAGCCTCTTTCATAGAAGTCCATTCTTGTGATCCCCATTGTTCAATAGATTTTATTTTGTCTTTATCTCCAGAACCGTTAAAATAGATTCTTGGAAAGTCTCCGATCACGCTTACTGTATAAATTCCAGCTGTTGTATAACTATGTGTTGCATTTCCTGTAAATCCAGACTCGATGGTTCCATCTCCCCAATCTACGACATAATTATATCCTGATCCTGTGGTTGGAATCGTAATATTTTCATTCGCTGTGGTGGTTTCCCATGTAGTCATAAAAGCATTTGTAAAATCACAATTTTGTCCGCCATCTGTAATTATCCAATTATACGTTGTGCTGGTAAGTATGTTCCTTGCACTTAGACCTAAACAATATTCTGGTGCTGCGGCAAAAACAATATCCGACGGAATATCGTCATCTCCGTCAGTTGCATTCCCACTACTATCCGTAGCCCAACCAATGAGCAATGCATCATAGTTTTCTGAAGTGAATGCGGTTGCATTTTGAAACATATTTTCAGCAGTTTCCGTAAACGTTACACTAGTTCCTAAACTACTAATATCCCAATTACTTAAATCTTGATTAAATGCTGCTGCGTTTTGAAACATATTGTTCATTCGTTGTACAGCAGATACATCCCAAGTGCTTATATCTTGATTGAAGTCAGTTGTGTTGGCAAACATGTATTGCATTTGTTCTACAGAAGACACATTCCAACCACTCAAATCTTGGTTAAAATCCTCCGTATTGGCAAACATGGTAGACATGGTAATCGCGCTGCTGGTATTCCAACCACTAATGTTTTGATTGAATCGAAGTGCACCTACGAATGTTTGAAGAAAATTACTCACGTTGGCAACATTCCAACTACTTATATCTTCATTAAATACTTCACATCCCGCAAAGGTTGCATACATATTGACAACATTGCTTACATTCCAATTTCCTATTTGATTTTTTAAATCTTCAAAATTGGTAGCGCCCTGAAACATTTGGTGAATGCCCATAGTTGTCACTCCACTAAAATCAGGTGTATCATCTGCATTTAATACTAGATTGCTACAACCTTGAAAAGCTCTGTGCATGATTGTCCATTGGTTTGGCCCCCATTGTTCAATCGTTAACAACTTGTCTTTTGATCCGTTTGGACGAGGCGTTACATTGTCTACTAAAAGGTCATTATTAAAATAAATTCTTGGAAATACTCCACTGATACTTACTGTATATACATCTGCATTGGTATAGGTATGTGTAGCATCGCCTGTTTGATTGCTCACTACAGTTCCATCTCCCCAATCTACTCTATAATCATACGTAGCTCCGGGAAACGTAGGAATCACTATAGTTTCATTTGCGCCTACTTGCCATGTAGTGATAAAAGAAATGCTTTCACAATCTTCCGTTCCACCGTTAATTATCCAATTATAAGGTATATCGGTTAAAATTTCTATTCCTGCTGCTCCCGGACAATAGGTTGTTGGAGGACCTTCGAATACGATATTAGAAGGAATATCGTCATCTCCATCCGTAGCATTGCCACTACTATCAGTTGCCCAACCTAAAAGCAATGCATCATAATTTTCTGAACTAAATGCTGTAGCATCAAAAAACATAAATTCTGCACTTTCTGTAAACGTGACACTGCTTCCTAAACTGCTGATGTCCCAATTACTCAAATCTTGATTGAAAGCAGTGGCATTTTGAAACATTCTGTCCATTCGCTGTACAGAGGAAACATTCCAACCACTGATATTTTGATTGAATGCTGTAGCGTTTTGAAACATTTTGTCCATTCGTTGTACAGTAGAAACATCCCAACCACTAATATCCTGATTAAAGGAAACAGCATCTATAAACATGGCATTCATATTCGTTGCACTGCTAGTATTCCAACCACTAATATTCTGATTAAAAGCAGCTGCTCCTGCAAACATGGCAGAAAAATTTTGAACGTTACTGGTATTCCATCCGCTTAAATCTTGGTTGAAGTTTGGATTGTTTACAAACATTTGAAGCAAACTAGTAGCTCCAGAAACATTCCAACCACTAATGTCTTCATTAAATAAAGTACAGTTGCCAAAAGTCGCCCACATATTCACCACGTTGCTTACATCCCAATTTCCAATTTGATCTTTTAAATCGACCAAATTACTGGCGTTGGTAAACATTTGCTGTAATCGTATTGTAGAAGCTCCACCTCTGCTTAAATCTGGACTATCATCTGCATTTAATACTAAGTTTGTACATCCCATAAAAGCACGACTCATGGTTGTCCATTGATTTGGTCCCCATTGTTCAATCGTTAAAATTTTGTCTTTATCTGTGGCTGCATCATCAAAAAATATTCTTGGAAACGTTCCTCTAATTTTTATTGTATGAATTCCCGCAGTTGTATACGTATGCGTCGCATCTCCTGTTTCGCTGGTATCAGCTGTATTATCTCCCCAATCTACAGTGTAATCATATGGATCTCCAGAAAACGTAGGAATCGTGATGGTTTCATTGGCTGTTGTGGTTTCCCAAGTCGTAATAAAAGAAATAGCATCACAGTCTTTTCCTGCATCCGTGATTATCCAATTATAGGTAGTTCCTGTTAAAAGCGCTCTTTCGGTTTCACTATTACAATACGTAAGACCTACAGCGCCTAAATTTATATCTGCTGGTATTTGTGTTTCGCCAGCATCTAGCGTTGCCCAGCTAATTAAAGTATTGTCATAATTTTCCATAGACATGGCTGTATTGTCTAGCATACCTCCCATACTATTCACTCCACTAATATTCCAACTTCCTAAATCTTGATTAAAAGCACTAGCATTCTTGAATACTTCAAAAAGACTTACATTATCTGATAATTCCCAATTGTTTAATGGTTGATTAAAGTTTGCATTATTTCTAAACATAAAGCCCATAAATGTAACGTTACTTACATCCCAATTGTTTATATTTTCATTAAAAGAAGAGTTTTGGAACATATATCCTGTTTGGGTTACATTACTTGTATCCCAGTCATTGATACGTCCACCATTATCAACAAAAGAACTTGTCCCTTCAAACATAAAAAGCATAGTTGTTAAACTGCTTAAATCTGGAATATCGGTAGCATTCATCACAATATTAGAACAACCTCTAAACGCTCTTGACATGTTTCTCCATGGATTAGTTCCCCATTGTTCAATAGACAATATTTTATTTCTATTACTGGTAGTAGAATTATCAAAGCGTATTTGAGGGAATTCCCCTGTAATTTTAACATCATAGGTTCCTGCGGTGACATACGCATGTGTTGCTTCCCTTGTTTCAAATGTTATTGGCGAACCATCTCCCCAATCTACATAATAATTATAGATTATTGGATTTACAATGTTCGTTTCTATAGGAATCGTAATTGTTTCATTTGCTGTGGTTGTTTCCCATTTGGTGATAAACGGTTCGTCAGTTGGACAATTAAGACCAGCATCACTCAATGACCAGTTTAAATCGTTATCTAAATAATCATGTTCGCTTACAGCATTGCAATACGTTAACCCAGAAGCTCCTAAATTGATATTTGAAGGTGTATTTGGATTGTTTCTCCAACCCACTAAAGTTAAATCATACGAACCGCTTGAAAGTCCTGAACCATTTAACATACTGCTCATGTCCATTGCATTGCTAAGATTCCAATTTCCTAAGTTTGTATCGAAGTTATTTGCTCCTTGGAACATTGAAGACAAATTTTCTACAGTACTTACATCCCAAGATCCCATTTTGCCACCTAAGTCTTTTAGTGCATTACAGTTTCTAAACATATCTTCCATATTACTTACCAAACTTAAGTCTGGCACATCAGTCGCTGTGATTTTCAAATTTTCACATCCGTAAAAAGCTTGGGCAGTACTCGTCCATTGATTGGCTCCCCATTGTTTAATTTCATAAAGTTTTAATCTTGTTGAGGTAGCGGCAGACAAGTTATTGTATCTAAATCTAAATTCCCCCGATAGTTTCACCTCGTAAGTTCCTGCTTGCGCATAGGTATGTTCTCTATTTCCAGAAACATCGTTATCTACAGTGCCGTCACCCCAATCTACAGTATAACTATTATTATTACCCGTAGCCCCCGTAAACTGAAATTTAATGTTCTCATTATTAGATGTGGTCTTCCATACCATAATAAATTTGTCTTCCTCTGGACAAGCTAAAGTTGCATCTAAAAATGACCAATTATTACTATTTTTTAAACTCGTGCGTTCCACTACAGAAGCACAATACTGTAAACCAACTTCTCCTACATTGATATTAGAAGGAATTTGAGTTTCACCTGGATCTAAAGTAGCCCAACCTATTAAAGTAGCATCATAATTATCAACGGATAATCCAGAATTATCAAGCATGTTGTCCATATTGGTAACATTAGAAATATCCCAACTTCCTAAATTATAATCAAAGTTTTTAGCGTTTTTAAACATCTGATACATTTCGATATTTTGAACATCGGAAACAAATTCGCCAATATTCCATTGTGAAATATCCTGATTAAATAGGTGTGTTTGATCATCAGAAGTCAAAAACATTTGAGCAAAATTTCTACATTTTCCTACATTCCAACCCGTGATATCTTGATTGAAGTTGATTGCATGATGAAACATTCCTCTAAGGGTAGTAGCGTTCGAAACATTCCAATTATCTAGCGGTTGGTTAAAATTAGGACAGACAAAAAACATACGATAGAAATCGGTTACGTTTTCAACATTCCAACTATTTAAATTCCCTTGGGTATTGATAGCTGTACTCTCGAACATATTGGCCAAAACGGTAACATTAGAAAGGTCAGGAGCCCCTGCATCGTTATTTACAACAAGATTAGAACAGCCATTAAAAGCACTCTTCATGCTAGTCCATTGAATAGCTCCCCATTGTTCAATGGATAGAATTTTATCTTTATCTCCCGTATTATTAAAAAATATTCGAGGAAAATCTCCATAGATTTCAACGGTATACGTTCCTGCAGTTGCGTATGTATGCGTGACATTCCCTGTATTATTGGTGTCGTAGGTTCCGTCTCCCCATTCTACTATATAGTTATATCCAGATGCTTCGGTAGGAATTTCGATACTTTCATTCGCGCTAGTTGTTTGCCAAGTGGTAATGAAAGCTATATCAGTACACTCAGGTCCTGAATCCGTAATGATCCAATTGTATGGTGTATTTTCTAAAATACTTCTTTCACTGTGTGCTTGACAAAAAGAGAGTCCAATAGCGCCCAAAGTAATGCCTGTAGGAATTTGCGTTTCTCCGTTTTCTATAGTTGCCCAACCCATCAATGTAGCATCATAATTTTCATCAGATACTCCTGAATTATTAAGCGTAAAACCCATATCTGTTACATTAGAAATATCCCAACTAGCCAAACTTTGATTAAAACTTAGCGCATCATCAAACATAAAACCTACATCTGTCACTTGGCTTATATTCCAATTTCCTATGGGTTGATTAAAGTCACTTGCTCCAGCAAACATTCCTTCCATGGTTACAGGCTCACTCGTATTAATTGTCCACCCTGAAATATCTTTATTAAAATCACGAGCCGAAGAAAACATATTTCTAAAATCTATTATGTTACTTACATCCCAATTGGAGATATCTCCATTAAATTTTTCAGCTTCGTTAAACATAAATGTAACAGACTCAATAGTGCTCAAATCCCAGTTATTCAAATTTGTTGCATTGAAATTTTTACATTTATTAAACATTCTCGATAAATCAGTTACGTTTGATAAGTTTGGAGCATCCGTTGCGTTATACGTCAGGTTTTCACATCCATCAAACGCATTGAACATATCTCCCCAAACAATAATTCCCCATTGTTCAATGCTTTTAATTTTTAATCGATCTCCTGTCTCGTTAAAATAGATTCTAGGGAATAAACCACCGATTCTTACAGTATATGTACCAGCACTAGTATATGTATGCGAAATATTTCCTGTAACTGAATTGTTTATTTGTCCATCTCCCCAATCTATATAATACCCATATCCTGGTCCAGCAGTAGGAATTGTAATAGATTCATTAGCAGTCGTAGTTTCCCAGGTTGTAATAAAAAGACCATCATCAGAAATAGTACTACAGTTTAAACCGCTATCTATAAAATTCCAATTCGTGGGAGCGTTAGACAAGTTTGTTCTTATTACTTGAGCTGCACAATAGGTGCTATTGTCAAATCTTACAGTTAAATCTGAAGGTATTTGTGTTTCTCCTGCATCTAGCGTTCCCCATCCCATAATAGTTTGGTCATAATTACTAGTAGAAACACCTGCACTTGCAAACATTGCGTCTGTACCACTTGCCGTTAAGTTACTAATATCCCAATTTCCTAAATTTTGATCGAAAGCTGGAGAATCTTGAAACATTCGGCTAAAGGTTTCTGCGCTACTGGTATCCCAATTGCTTAGATCTTCATTAAATACATCACAATTACGAAACATTTGCGCCATATTTTCTACATTGCTCATATCCCAATTACCAATAGAATTATTGACATCTTCTAGTGATCGAGCATCTCGAAACATCCTTCGTGTCGAAGTAACATTGGAAAGATCTGGCGTATCTGGTGCATTCAACACTAGATTTTCACAATCTTCAAAAGCTTCTTCCATGGTTGCCCATTGATTATTTCCCCATCTGTATATATAGGTGATTTTTTCTCTGTTTGAAGTTGGACTGTTTCCAAACCATATTCTTGGAAATGAACTACCATCTAGAATTCGTATAATGTACGAACCTGCATTTGGAAACGTATGTGTTAAATCGCCCGTTACATTGTTATAAGAAACCGTTGAATTAGATACAAAAGGATTAAAAATTTCAACATTGTAATCATACCCAGAACCACCTTCTGTAGGAATGGTAAAGGTATCATTAGAGTTGGCTATTTCCACTTGAAATTCAAAATGTTGAGAATATGCAATGTGGGACACACAAAAGAATAGAAATACACTTAAAAGTAGGTTTCGCATGGCAACAATTTTTTAGTTTTTGCAAACTTAGTTTGAAAACCAAAAAAAGCATTGTTTTATAAGGTAGCAAATGGTAGCAAATCTTAAAAAAATAGTACTTTTACGGACATTATAGAAGTTTTCAATGAAAAAGCAATCCTATTTATTTTACCTAGTATTCTTTGGTGTGACCTTGCTTGGTTTTTCTCAAAACAAGCAACAAAAAATTGATTCACTCACTGTTTTATTAGAAACAACTTCTTCTGATTCATTACGTGTTTCACATACAATAGATTTAGGAGTTTTAATAGATACTTCTGATCCAATTAAAGCTTCTGAATATTTTAAAAAAGCACTGACTATACTGGATGATAATTATCAATTTTCTGATAAAGCAACACAGCAAGCACTCGCCTACGATTGTTTGGGAATTATTGAACGTAGACGTAACAATTATAGTAAAGCATTACAGCATTACTTGACATCGTTAAAAATTAAAGAAAAAGCCAAAGATTCTTCAAAAATTGGACGTTCATATCATAATATTGCCATGTTATTTCGTTCACAGAAAAAATATGACAAAGCCATTTCTTATATGAAAAAAGCTTTAGTAATGCGACGTAACGATAGTTTAGATTATGGAGTATCACTAAGCAATTACGGTCACTTTTTATATTTAAAGAAAGAACTTGATAGTGCACTTGTCGTTTTAGACAGCGCCAAAAATTATTTTACCGAGCCTCTTTATTTATCAGATGTAAATCGATATAAAGCAAAAGTATACAGGGCCAAAAAAATGTATCTAAAAGCTTTAGAATTCCACAAACAAAATCTTGTCATTTACAAGAAAGAAGAAAAAATAGAGCGATTGGCATCTACCATGAAAGATTTAGCTTTTAATGCTCGAAAAATGCATCTGTTTAGTGAAGCATCAAAATACCTAGATAGTAGTGAGGTATTAACGACTCAATATGGAAATAAATTATTATTGGGCCGATTGTATTTGGAGCGTTATAAAATTGAACGAGATCAAAAAAATTATAAAAAAGCCTTATCTTTTTATAGGACTTACAAAAAATATAGAGATTCCTCTAGAACCATAGAACAATCTGAACGTTTTGAAAAATTAGCTTTAGAATTTAAGTTTAAACAAGAAGCATATCGTGACAGTTTACAAGCATCCACAGAAAAAATAGAATTACAAAGAGTTGCCAAATCACAACGTTCACAAAAACGTCTGTTTGCTGTTTTATTTTTTTTAGCATTGATCGCTTTCGTTAGTTTATTTCTTTTATATAGATATAAACGAAAAATTAACCTCAGAAATCATCAGAAAAAAGAGTTAGAGACTGAATTGTTGAATGAAAAAGTAAACTTTCTTCGCTATAAAACAGAACGGTTGTTGATGGATAATAAGATGCGAACAGATTTTAAAAAAGAATTACTAGATAGTATTAAAGAATTGCAAACCAAAGATAGCAGCTTAAGTGTCGTAAAAATGTATCAAACTATTTTGGTGCAGCTCAAAAATCAACTCAATACAGAAAAACGACTCGATAGTGTCTCAAAAGTAAACAATATGTCAGAAGCTAATTTTGAAATCCACTTGGCAAAAAAGTTTCCAGATTTGACCAAATCAGAACGCGAAATTTGCCATTTGATGTATTTGAATTTAAGTTTGAAAGAAATTATGAATGTCCGCAACGCTACCTTACCATCTATCAAATCTGCACGCTATCGCATTCGAAAAAAACTACAAGTTCCTAAAGGCGAAGAGTTAGAGTTGTTTATTAAAAAACTTTTTTAAAGAATCATTTTTCATCATTCCATCATAAAAGATAAAGTTTTTACACAAATATGTTTTCATTTCTTTATTTTGCAGTAGTAACACCATGTACACTTTCATTTTAAAGTGAATGATTCTATTTGATCATCTTAATAACTATGAAGAAAAAAATAATTCTCGTTTTAGGCCCTATTATCTGTTTGTTCTTTTTCTTTTCGCCATTTCAATTCATTAGTCCGGAAGCTGATAAAGTGATTGGAGTTGCTTTGTGGATGATTTTATGGTGGATTACAGAAACAGTTTCTATTTCGGTTACCGCTTTAATTCCACTTACTTTTTATCCGTTGTTAGGCATTATGCCGATTAAAGAAGTTGCGGTAAATTACGGGCATCCGATCATTTTTCTATTTTTTGGAGGATTTGTCTTAGCCTTAGCTTTAGAGAAAGTAAACCTTCATAGACGTGTTGCGTTGGGAATTATTAAACTCACAGGCACAAGTCCAAACAAAATCATTTTAGGTTTTATGTTGGCGACTGCGTTTTTAAGTATGTGGATTAGCAATACGGCGACAACAGTTGTCATGCTTCCTATCGCCTACTCTGTCATAGAATTATTGATCAATGACGAAGATGGTTTCACTAAAAAAGATAGAAATTTTGCGCTAAGTATTATGCTTGGTATTGCTTATTCTGCGAATGTTGGCGGAATTGCTACGTTAATTGGAACACCACCAAATATTGTACTGGCAGGTTTTATGGAGAGTGAATATAATTACAATATTTCCTTTTTAAAATGGATGATTGTAGGCATTCCGTTTACCATTATCATGTTGTTTTTCATCTATTATGTTTTAACAAAAATA
Organism: Kordia sp.; assembly: GCF_050633145.1. Taxonomy (GTDB): domain Bacteria; phylum Bacteroidota; class Bacteroidia; order Flavobacteriales; family Flavobacteriaceae; genus Kordia. The sequence continues at coordinate 257,124 of NZ_JBOEFY010000040.1, forward strand.
ATGTATCCAAATAAGTTGGCTTCTTTTGAAAAATCGCAAGAAATTATTGATTTGGAGATGAAGAAGCTAGGGAAAATAAGCAAATCGGAAGTTATTGTATTGGTTATTTTTATTTCAGCAATTTTACTGTGGATTGGAAAAAACTACCTTAACAGTCTATTCCCCAATTTAGCATTGTCAGATACAACCATTAGTCTTATTGCGGCTTTTGCTTGCTTTACCATCACTCATAAAAACACTTCAGTTTTAGCTTGGGAAGATACCACCAAATTACCTTGGGGAATTTTATTATTATTTGGTGGCGGACTAGCCCTTGCAAGTAGTCTTTCAAACGTAGGTATTATTGATATGATAGGAACTGCAGTGAGCGATAATACAACGTTGAGCATTTTACTTATTTGTAGCATCTTGATAGCTGTGATGTTATTTATGACCGAATTGATGAGTAATGTTGCCTTAATTTCCATTTTTGCACCAATGGTTGCAGGTGTTGCTTTAGGACTGAATATGGATCTTTTACATATTTTAATTCCTGTAACAATGGCTTCAAGCTGTGCATTTATGCTACCAATGTCTACGCCGCCAAATGCTATTGTGTTTGCTAGCGGACATGTTAAAGTAGCACAAATGGCGCGCGCAGGCTTTTTACTAAATATTATATCGATTGTTTTATTGATTGTATTTTTTCAGTTTGTAATACCCTTAGTTTTTAGCATGTAAAACAATCTTTTCTTTTGATTGTACACAAATGAATCTCTTGCTTTCATTACATAACAACTTGTACTTTTAATGTGTCAATAATTCAAGGATGTTATTTAGATATTAATTCATTTTAGTTGTATTGTAGTTTATATCAGTAATTTCAACCGTTAACCAATGAAAGTCACCTTCTTTTAGTTTCCAAATTACATGTGATTTATTGGGAATTCTGATGCCGTTAAATTCTTTGTGTGAAACGATTTCAACATGCCATTTTTCAAGTGTTGCATCGGTAGTGTTTCCATAAAAACGTTCAGCTTCAAAAGACATAATTTCGCCTTCTTCAGAGAAATTAAAAATACCTGAAACGGTTCTATTTTTTATCGTGAATGTTGCTTTTGCTGAAGTAGCATTTATAGCTTCCCAAACAATGCTAGGATGTAAAGCTGCCGTTGGAAACCAACAAATTTCTGCCAAGTAACGAATCATTGCAGCAGAATTAATTTTATCCGTTTCTTTTACTTTAACAACCGCCATAAGCGCCGCTAATTTTATAAGCATTGCTCCTTTTCCTTTGATTAATTTGTCGCATCCGTAAAGTTGTATGAATGGAAACATTGTTACGTTCGCTATCCAAACAAAAGAAGTTTCAATAGTATTAAAATATTGATTTGCTATAAAAGGCATCCATGGTGCATTCGGTTTGGTTCGCATTTCACCTTTTTGTTTTAGCTGAACGAAATGCAAATGATGTTTATCTATGACTTGTGATTTTCGCAACCATTTTTGCACACTTAAAGGAAGATGTGAAATGGCTTTTACTGTCACTAACGAAACTCCCATATTACTTGGGAATTGCATTATTTTTTTTGATTCTGCATGCGTCATTTCAAAAAAACGATATGCTGCATACGCAAGGGTTACCACTAAGAAAATGATCAAATTTAATATTGTCCAATACTTAGTGTTTTCCCAAAATAATATGATGAGAATTTGGCATAGCAAACATACTATGAAACCAATACAGGTTAGGATATATTTTGTTTTAGAATAACGCATATACTTGTATTTAATTCCTGCGCATTCGTCCCGTAATTTCTTCAATTTGAATTAAAAAGACAACAGGAAAATCATCTTTGTATATTTTGCTAGAAAATTGATTGATGAAGTCTAATTTCCGTTGTTCTTTTCGGATGATTAAATCTTTAACACCTAATGAAAAATCGTGAAGATATGCTTTTGCTGTACTTCCTTCTAGTTCTTCAAAAGTACCGTGTACAACAATCGAATTCCAATGGTTCACAGAATCAATTTCAGAAACTTCCATTGCTACGGCAGTTATTTTACGCATTGCTGTGATTTTATGTCCTTTAGCAGAATAGCCAATAATTATATTTCGCTTTTTATCAAAATAGTACGTTATAGGCGCTATAAATGGTTTATTTTGATAGATGTATGCTAAGTGACCAATATAGTTTTCTTCTAAAATTTTAGAACGCTCTTTTTCGTTGAGTATTTTAATCATAATAGTGTGTTTAGGTTTGTACTAAAGTATATATTACCATATGAAGAAAATATGATTTTGGTCAGCTACACCATTTTAATTAATTGAACTCCTACTCCATTTCATAACGAAGCAATCGCAACGCATTCAACACAACAATAATGGTTGACCCTTCATGAAGTAATACTGCCATTCCGATGTTAGTAAGTCCTAAAATGGTAATAGGCACTAAGAAAAAAACCATCCCTAAGCTGATTAAAATATTTTGCTTTATAATTTTTTTAGAAGCTGTGCTCAGTCCAAAAACAAACGGAAGATTTTCAATTTTATCTGACATCAA
>NZ_JBOEFY010000040.1:259675-278030 GCF_050633145.1 Kordia sp.
TAACGCCATCACCTACCATGGCCACTTTTTTATGCACTTGCAATAGCTTTTTTATTTCTACAACTTTTGCTTCTGGCAATAAGTTTCCACGTGCTTCCGAAAGTCCAATTTGTTGCGCTATGGCATCGCCCACATTTTGATGATCGCCTGTAAGCATAATCATAAACTTGATGCCTATTTCTTGCAATCGTTTCATGGTACTTTTGGCGGTTTTCCTAGGAACATCCATTACACTTATAATTCCTACAATTTGCTGTTTATAGGCAACTAACATCACCGTTTCTCCTTTTTTCAAAAGTGTTTTCATCTTGGATAATACCAAAGTATCTACCGTAATTCCTGCTCCTTCAAGCAGCTTTACATTTCCTATACAAACTTGCTCTTCATTGCATACAGCAATAATTCCTTTTCCTTGAATGGCATGTACATTAGAAGCTATGTCAGTTACTTGGAGTTTGTATTGTTCTTTAATATCCTTTGCAATTGCTTTTGCTAATGGATGATTGCTTAGGCTTTCTACTTCTAGTAACAGTTGCGCCAATTCTTGTTCGTCAAATCCATCTAATGGAATAATATTTTTTAGTGTGGGTTTGCCTTCTGTAAGCGTTCCTGTTTTGTCAAATGCAATTGCTTTGATCGCTGCTAAATCTTCCAAGGCTTTTCCGCCTTTGATTAAAACTCCTTTTTGTGCAGCTCTTGCAATACCACTTAATACAGCACTTGGTGTCGAAATTGCCAATGCGCAAGGACTTGCTGCTACCAATACCGTAATAGCTCTGTAGATACTTTCTTCAAAGGTTTCATTAATAATTAGATGTGCAAAACATAGCAGAACAACAACAACTAAAACAATAGGAACATACCATTTTTCAAACTTCTTTGTTAAACGTTGTGTCGGTGATTTTTGCGTTTCCACTTCGCTCACCATTGTTATTAATCGTGCTACAGTTGAATCTTTACTGAGTTTTAACACCAAAACTTCAATACTATTATCTCCATTGATAGTACCTGCAAATACTGTATGATTTGTATCTATTTCATTAAATTTTGGCAATCGTTTAGTATTTGGAATCTGCGTTTTATCTACCGGAATACTTTCGCCCGTAATGGGCGCCTGATTTATACTACTATTTCCTTTTATGATGACACCATCTGCCGAAATTTTTGTGTTTGGCTTGATGATAATTACATCTTTAATTTTTAGTTTTTCTACTGGAATTTCTTCAAAAGTGCCATTTCTTTTTACGATAGCTGTTGTTGGAGATAGATTGCCTAAGGCTTCAATTGATTTTTTGGCTTTATGCATAGCATAGTGTTCCAATGCGTGTCCTAAACTGAAGAGAAATAACAACAAAGCTCCTTCTGCCCAACTGTCAATATATATTGCGCCTATAGCAGCAGCAATCATTAAAAAATCTATATCAAATCCGCCTTTGCTTATTTTCTTAACAGCTTCAATAGTTACAAAACAACCTCCAAATAGATACGAGACCGCATATATTATTTTATATGTAGTTTCGGGGATTTCCGTTAGTTTTTCAATCAAAAAACCAAGCAACAAAAAAAGACCACATAACAATGCAAAATACAGTTCTGTTTTTTTACCTAAGATTAGATAAAGTGAATGTGAATGCTTTTTCTCTTTTGAAATAGTCATATATAGTTTTGTTAACTGGAAATTTGTTTAAATTCAATACTCAACTTTGCTAATAAGATAAGTTCTGATTTATTTACATCAGAAAAGCTAGCGGCTATTTTACCTGCAATTTTTAAGATGGCTTTTTTTATAGATGTGGTAAATAAAGATTCGTTTGCTCTTTTATAAGCAATAAAATCATCGAAACAGGCTTCAACAGTTGCTTCATCAAAATACAGTATTTTAAAAGTCGTCGTTATATAATGTTCAATATCGATTTCTGCATCGGTTACACTATAATTTTCACTCATACTCAATAAAGAAATTTCTTTTTTCATGACTTCAAATTCTTCTTTCTTTATTTTTTTATCTGCCAAAGCAATGGCATAAAATAGTTTGCCAAGATGCTGATAAAATACGACTGCTTTTTGTTCTTTTAATTCCATTGTATAAAGTCTTTGAAACAAATCTAGAATTTTTGTTATTGTTTATCAATGATATAAATCAGTACTAAAAATTCTCCTTTATGATTACTAAACATGACCTAAATCATATTTTTTGATACTTCTACACCTTAGATTTGTGATATACAATTAATCATATAAAATAGTTAACAATGAAAATAAATATTCAGTTTATCCACATGACTACGAGTGAAGCTATGGAAACCTATATTACTGAAAGACTTACTAAGCTTTCTAAAAAATATGATATGATTATCCATGCGGATGTTTTTTTAAAGAGCGAAAAAGATCCTAAAGGAAAAGGTAATATTTGTGAAATGGAGTTGAGTTTATACGGACCTAGAATTTTTGCTTCTTCTAATGAAGAAAATTATGAAATTGCTGTAAAAAACACCATTAAAGATTTAGAAAAACAATTGGAGAAACGAAAAAGCACTTTAAAACCGTATGTGTAACATTTAGCTATAAAACACTGACTCACAATATAAATCACCTTAATATTGTCATTGCAATTTGTACTTTTATAAGGGAAAACGGTATTGATATATTCATACTGGTGAATAGTAAGCGTTCGTTGTTGGAAGATTATGATATTACAATCAACCGTGCAAAGAATGTGCAACATAATTAAGTTTAAAAAAAGAATACTACTTAACTAACTTTAAATACTCCGAAAGGCAGAAAATAGAATGTTATTTTCTGCCTTTTTTTATAAATGTATATTCGTAAATTATATGCATCAACAACATACACTTTACCAACATAATTCATAATTTTGTGAATAATGAAGCGCATATACCTTTATATCTTATTGTTACTTTCTCAAATTTTATTTGCGCAAGAGAAAGATTCAACCCTAGTGGCATTAGAAAAAATAGTAACTGAAGCACCTAATGACTCACTAAAAGTTGAAGCATATCTCGAATTAGGAGATTTTCAATTGCGCCGGGATTTTAATAGTGTATCTTCTTATTTAAATGAAGCATTAAAAATAATAGATGCGCCAACAAACAACTACGATACTGGGCTACAAAAAGCAAAGGTGATACAACAATTTGGATTGGTATATAGAAAACGTGCCAACTATTCGGAAGCACTTCGAATGTATTATAAAGCCTTACCAATTTTTGAAAAATACAAAGATTCTATCGGATTGGCATCTAGTTATCATAATATAGGTTCTGTTCTTGTTTATCAAAAAGAATATGAAAAAGTTAAAAAAAACATTCGGAAAGCTATCTCGATTAATACAAAGTTAAAGCGTGCTAGAAGTATGGGACTTAATTATTCAATGCTAGCTTCTGCTTATAGAAAGGCTACAGATAATGATTCCATACTCTATTTTTACAAAAAAGCTGAAGCATGTTACAAAGAAGCAAATTATGAAGAAGGTTCATATCAAATATTTTCAAACATGTCTTTATATCATGTTAGAAATAAGCATTATAAAAAAGCGCTACCATTGCAGCTAAAAAACTTAGCGTATGTAATTCGAGTGAAAAAAAAGGCCGCAATTGCTACTTCACATTACAATTTATCAAGAATATATATAGAATTAAAAGACTATAACAAAGCATTGTTTCATGCAAATGCTTCTTTAGATCTTGCCAAAGCTGAAAAAATGGGACGTAGGTATGCGTTGTCTTTTAAAAGAAGAAGTCGTGCCTACAACGGCTTAAAAGATTATTACAATGCTTTGGAAGATTATAGAAGATATGCAAAAGCATACGACAGTATTTTTAACTTAAACAAAGTCAAAGAAATACGTGAAATAGAACTGAGTTATGCTTTTGAAAAAGAACGTTTTGCGGACAGTATTCAGTTTGCACAAGAAAAGAACATTTTGATGCTTAAAGCTGAAAACGAAACGCTTCAAAAAAAGTGGTATTTAGCATTATTTATTATAACGCTATTTGTAGCAGTCGTTATTATTTATTTTGGGAATAAATACTTTAAAAAGTTACGATTACGAAAACAAATAGAAGCACAAAAACTCAATACAAAGATTGACCAATTAAGCACCGAAATTACCACTAAGAAAGAAGAGATTACCGAATTAATGACAGAAACCATCATTCATTTACAATCTAAAGAAAAATTAACCGATTCTTTAAGCAAGCTTTCTAAACAACAAGAAGGAATTTCTTTATCAGGAATTATTGCAGAGCTTAAAGCCGATAAATTGGAAGATGCTAAGATTGTGTTACTGAAAAAAAACATAGAAACACTCAACTTTGACTTTCTAAAACGACTCCGAGAAAAGCATTCAAATCTTACTAAAACCGATATTGAAGTTTGCTCTTTTATCAAGCTTGGATTGTCGAGAAAAGAAATTTCTGAGCTTCGAAAAACAAGTTTAGAAGCCATAAAATCTACTCGATTTCGTCTAAAAAAGAAACTGAATCTATCCGCAGAAGATTCTTTAGACGATTTTATAAAATCAATATAATCAGCAATTTAAACTTATTGCACCCTATTCTGCACCCTATCATTTCTTTTTAAAACAAGGAAATCTTCCTAGTATTGTTGCATCAATAACTGATGCGATACTGTTTAATGAAAAAGTTACAATCTATTATTAAAAACTTGTTTTCTAAAAAAGAACAACAACCTTCTACATTGGAAAAATTAAAATCCCAAAAAGAAGAAATGAAAGCTGAACTAGCATCTTTATCAGAGTTTCAAAAGATTTTAAAAGAACTAAACAATCAACCATAACCTATCATTCAATCCTTATGAAAAGAAACCTACTTCTTATCTTATTATGTACCACTTCGTATATTTATAGTCAAACATCCTGCCCTTTTGATGAAAGTCTATTTTCTGGTACACTTACAGTGACAACTGCTGGTGCCTCAAAAACGAAAGCTAGTGATGCTACATCCAATTACAGATTTGGAGAACGTGTCGCTATTGACGGAAATATCGCTGCCGTTGTTTCACGTAGTAATGGCGCAGCCGCAGGAAAAGTATATATATTTACAAATGATGGCTCAGGAAACTGGACAGAACAAACAACCATATCTGCCAGTGATGGTTTTGCAGGAGATAATTTTGGTTCTGCTGTAGCCTTAGAAGGTAATTACTTATTGGTTGGTGCACGTTCACAACTAGATGCTGCCGATGTAGACACAGGAGCTGCATATTTATTTGAATACAATGGTGTAGATACTTGGACTCAAGTAGCCATTTTTGAACCTAGCGATGGTGCTACTGGAATTCGTTTTGGAGAATCTGTTTCTATCGAAGGTGATTTAGTGCTTGTTGGAGCGCGTAATGGATGTACTGGAGGATGCGCGTATGTATATGAAAATGACGGAACCAATACGTTTACTTATACAGAAACAAAATTAGAACCTCAAGTACAATCTGGCTATTCAGGTGCACGATTTGGTAGCGATGTACAACTTAAAGATGGGCGCGCGTATGTTAGCGGACCTTATGATTATTCTGTTGTTGGAAATGCTTCTGCTGGATCTGTACAAATATGGGATCAGGCAAACGACGGAACTTGGTCACGCACACACAGACTAAGAGGAACAGAAACTTCAGAAGCCTTTGGATGGTCGGTCGATGTTGAAGGAGATTATTTAGCAATTGGTGCTATGAATTTTGAAACATCCACAACTCCTGAAGCCGATCAAGGAAGAGTTTATGTGTACAAAGCAGATGCAAATGGCGATTATTTGGAAGCCAATAGCGTCATGATTCAAAATGATGATAAAGATAGTTTTAATGATCAACGTTTTGGAACTGATGTTGCTTTAGATGGTGAATATTTATATGTAGGAACTTTTGGAAATGGAGCAATCAATTCAGATGCACTCTATATATTTAAAGATGATGGTACCAATAACTGGACGCAAATTGCAAAAATAACTTCAGGCGCTGGTTGGGATGAATTCGCGAACAGAGCTGTCGCAGTTTCTTTTCCTTACTTATTAATTGGTCAGAATGAAGATGACAGTCCAAGTAAATCTGGAGCAGTATATTTTGTGCCGTTGGCAAATCAAGTAGAGCCTGTGGCTTCTGTTACAGAAACTGTAGGTGTAAATACAACACAGAGTAACGGAATTATAAAAGTGAGTTTTGATGATGAAGCTACGGAAACGCAAATCAAGTTTAGTATTGATGGTGGAAATACCTATCCGTATACTTTTGATGATACGTTGGGGAACGGAGAAATTACCAATTTAGCGATAGGAACCTATGATATTTGGGTAGCTTTTGACGAGAGTTCTTGTCCTATTAGCTTGGGAAGTTTTGACATTAACGAAATACCGTATACTGCCATTCCTGATGCTAATTTTGAAGCAAGGTTAGAAGCTTTAGGATATGATGATATTTCTGCAGATGGGCAAGTTCCAACAGCACTCATTGAAAATGTTACTAGTCTGACTGCAAACAATTTGGGGATTAATGACCTAACAGGAATTGAAGACTTTGCTGCTTTAACATTATTAAGCTGTAGAGCAAATAATTTGACTGCCTTAGATATTAGTCAAAATGTCTTGCTAGAAACACTCACAGCAAACAATAATGATATTCTTGCTATTAATTTATCGAATAATACGGCTTTAACATCTATAAATCTTGGTGCTAATGATTTTACGACATTAGATGTATCAAACAATACGGCATTGATAAGCCTAAGCTTACAGGCAAATAGTGGATTAACAAGTATCGATGTTAGCAACAATACGCTTTTACAACAACTGAGAACCTATGCTACAAACATTGCAACCTTAGATATTAGTAATAATCCAGACTTAGAACTACTATTTGCGTACAATTCTCCAATTACAGCAATTGATGTATCAAACAACCCAGCTATTGAAGAACTTAGAGTAAATGGAACCGATGTTACTGCATTAGACCTAAGTAACAATCCTAATATAATAACTTTACGTGTAAATGGCACAAACATTACATCCTTAGATTTGAGCAACCAAACTGCATTCAAAAATCTATTTGCAAGTGATACCAATCTAAATTACTTAAATGTAAAAAACGGGAACAACACCAATGTAGGTACGTTTAGTATTGCAAACAACCCGAGCTTAAGCTGTGTTGTGGTAGATGATGCAGCATATAGTACAACCAATTGGACAAATATTGATACTGGAATAGTTTCCTTTAGTGATACCTATTGTCGCTATACAGCCATACCTGACACCAATTTTGAAGCTGCTTTAGAAGCCTTAGGATATGATGATATTTCTGCAGATGGACAAGTACCAACGGCGCTCATTGAAGTGGTAACATCATTATCAACTCAATTTCAAGACATAACCGATTTTACAGGAATTGAAGATTTCCTGGCACTAGAAAGCCTTACTGTTTCTTATAATTCATTTACGTCTTTAGATGTAACTAATAATGTAAATCTTACTTTCTTAAATTGCGGATATAGCAGTTTAACGAGTTTAGATGTAAGCAATAATGTACTGTTAGAAACTTTATGGGTGAATAGTAGCGCTATCAGTACTTTAGATCTTAGTCAAAACATAAATTTAACTTCTTTGACAGCAAGTGCTATGAGTAATTTGACAGCATTAAACATGCAAAATGGAAACAATGCAAATGTTACACATTTTACAACAATAGGCACGACTAACCTTTATTGTATATTGGTAGATGATGCCGCGTATAGCACAACAAATTGGGATGATGTAGAAGATCATACAGTTTTCAATGAAACAGATTGCTTGGCATACACCGCAATTCCTGATGCCAATTTTGAAGCGGCTTTAGAAGCCTTAGGACATGACGATATTTCAAGTGATGGACAAGTACTAACAGCATTGATTGAAGTGGTAACAAACCTAAATGTTTCCAATGAAGGAATTACAGACTTAACAGGAATTGAAGATTTCATTGCATTAACGAGTTTAAATGTTTCAGATAATACAATCGGATCATTAGATATCACAAACAGTCCAAACCTTGTAACACTAACAGCAAGTGCTTGCGGATTGTCAAGTTTAGATATTTCACAAAATACCTTGCTAGAAAATTTATCAGCAGATTCTAACCAATTAACAAGTCTTAACACGACAAATAATACAGCGCTTAAAACTGTAGTTCTCTATGGAAATTTGATCGCTACTGCAGATTTTTCTACCAATACAACATTAGAAACCTTAGATTTATTTCAGAATCAATTAACCTCGCTTGATCTCAGTAATAACACAGCTTTAAAAACACTTTTTTGTGATAATAATGAACTAATAAGTCTGAATGTACAAAACGGAAACAACGCAGCGATCACTGATTTCAACGCACTAAATAATGATGATTTGTATTGTATTTTGGTGGATAATGAAGCGTATAGTACCACCAATTGGGGAAATAAAGATACGCAAGCTAATTATAATGAAACGAGTTGTGATTTTGTCATTGTCGATGTTGATGTATTCTTGCAAGGAGCATTGATCAATCCGAATACGGGTGAAGAAAGCTTGATGCGTGACGACCTTAGAATTGCTGGAGGAATTTATGATTCCAATTCTCCGTATGGTGATGGTGCCTCAATCAATGAAACAGTTGGACTTTCTGATAACGACGCTAACTCTACTGTCGATTGGATTTGGGTTGAATTGCGCGATGCAAACAGCTCAGCTACTGTTATTGCAGGACAATCAGGAATTTTGCAACGTGATGGTGATATTGTAGCGACAGATGATGATTTGGTAACTCCGTTAACTTTTGAAAATGTTCCTGCGGGAGATTATTACATTGTTATAAAGCACCGTAATCACCTAAGTATTATGTCTGCAACTGCGATCACATTAAAGCAGGTTTCCACAACAATTGACTTTACCGATGCTAACAATCAAATTACGTATGGAAGCAATGCACAAACCACGTTTGGAATGCCAACAGATGTTGTTGCCATGTGGTGCGGAAATGCAAATGATGATACAATAGTACAATATTCTGGAACGAATCCTGATACGCCAGAAATTCTATCAACAGTACTCAATGATGCTGGGAATTTCTTAAACTTTCCAACCTATGTAGTAAGCGGTTATGATGCCAATGATGTAAACATGGATGGAAATACACAATACTCAGGCACGGATCCTGATGTTCCATTCATTTTGCAAAATATATTGGCGCATCCAAGTAACTTCTTAGGTTTTAGCACCTATCAAATCATTGAACAATTACCCGAAAATGAATAAATACAACAAAATAAAGAATAATTTTTAGTGCTTTTAGTTTAGCTATAATGGGGTAATTAGGTTTGGGCGACTAATTACCGAAGCGCCACCTTTAATTAGATGGCGCTTTTTTTATGTTTTAATCATATATAATTCTTTATAGGAACTTAAAAAACATGCTGTCTAAAAAAAATGTACATTTACATGAAACCGTTAACAAATAATATATGAAGAACGTTATTTTATCTAGCATTTACATTCTAGTAGTATGCATGACTACAACTGTTATTGCACAAGAAAATGAAAAGCTACTAAAACAGATTCAAGGAGATTGGGAAGTTCAATCTGTAAACGATAATCCATTGAACGGCAGCTTATCTTTTTATGATGATAAAATCTTTAGTATGCAAACTCCAAGTGGAAAAACAGTTGGCACGTACACCTTAAATGAGACAACTTTACTCATGGCCCGTAAAGGAAAAGAGGATCATAAATTGTTAATTAAATCTTGTAATGAAACTACGTTAAAGCTGTATGATCCTAAAGAAAAGGCTACTATTATTCTTTCAAAAAGTAAAACAATAAAGCCTACCGTAGCCGTTAGTATTGTGGGAAACTGGAAAATTGAATCTCACAACGAAGAATCTTTTAGTGGAACCTTATCTTTTAATGATGATAAAACCTTTAGTATGGTTGCTGCAGGAGAAAAAAATGAAGGCACATATAGGCTACATGAAGAAAAGTTATTCATGACTAATACGAAAGGAGAAAGTCAAGAATTGTTAATTCAATTTATTAATGAAACTACATTAAAACTTTATAGCTCTGTAGATGAAGTTACGCATGTTTTTTCAAAAGAAAAGCAATAAACTCCATCTCTGAAAATAGTCATTGTGAATGAGATGATGTAAATAGAAAAAACGCCATTTCATATAGAAATGGCGCTTCGTAAAAAATCCCCTAGTATATGACTACCAATTTTAAATTGCCCTAGACAATGATCTTCTATCTTTTTGAAGGTTTAATCGTTCTCTGGTAACTGTTCTGTAATTTGGAACGTACTGAAATTTAAAAAATTCCCTGGATGCGCTAGTACATTCTGCAAAATCACAGGCGTATCTGGATTTGTGCCAGAGTATTGTATGTTTCCATCCATGTTTAAATCATCTGTTATATACGCACTTACCGCATAAGTTGGGAAATTGAGAAAGTTTCCTGGATCATTCAATACCGTTGATAAGATTGTTGGCGTATCTGGGTTCGTCCCAGAATATTGAACCATCGTATCACCATTTACATTTCCTGCCCACATTCCTATTTTATTAGCTTGCATTCCAAAAACAGTTTGTGCATTACTACCATGTGTAATTTGGTTGGTTGCATCTGTAAAATCAACAATGGTTGTTGTTTGTTTTAGCGTTTCAGCAGTTGCTGTCATCACTCCTAAGTGATTTCTATGTTTTACGACAATATAGTATTTTCCAGCAGGAAGTGCATCAAAAGTTAATGGTGTTGTTAAGTCATCATCCGTAGCAACAATATCTCCATCGCGTTGTAAGACTCCTGATTTTCCTGCAACGACATTCGTCGGATTGTTTACATGTCTTAATTCTACCCAAACCCAATCAACCATTGAGTTTCCAACATTGTTAGTTGTTCTAATCGATTCACTTATAGTTGCGCCATCTGCATACGGAGATGTTGCACTGATGAGTCCGTTGATACGTAAATCGTCACGCATTAAGGTTTCTTCTCCTGTATTAGGGTTTAAACTTGCGCCTTGTAAGCGTACTTTCGCGCCAAGCTCAATATAATCACAACTCGTTTCGTTAAAGCTTATTTGCGGAGCTACTATAGTCCAATTGGTTATACTGTACGCTGCATCATCAACCAAAACACAATATAAATCGGGATTGGTATTTGCTTCAAAAGTTGTCATGTTTGTATTGGTTCCGTTTTGGACATTTAATGATTTTAATTTATTATCATCAACATCTAGCTCCTTGAGGTTCGTGTTACTACTCAGATCTAAATTTTGAATTTGATTTTCATAGCACACTAATTTTTCCAAGTTTATATTGTTTGTAAGGTTTAATTCTGTCAAGAAATTAGCATGCACATTTAAGTCTGTCAATGCTGCGTTAGTACTTACATCAATACTTACTAATTTATTTCCGCCGCAGGCTAAAAGGTCTAAATTAGGATTGGTACTAAATTCTAATGAAGTAAAATAATTTCGTTGTCCAACGAAGAACTCTAAGTATATATTATTGCTAAGATCAATGGTTGTTAAGTTATTGTCACTAAAAACAATGACTGTAAGTATTGTAGAATTACTAACATCGATACTTGTTAGCTTGTTGTTAGAACAGCGCAAATCTTCTAAGAGTGTATTTGTAGACATGTCTAAGATAGTTAATGCATTGTTTGACACATTAAAATCTCTTAAAGCTGTATTTGCACTTACATCTAAATTTGTGAGTTCATTAACATGACATTCTAAGATATATAAGCCTGGATTGTTACTAAGATCTAAAGCCGTTAGCTTGTTGTTAGAACAGAATAAGCGCTCCAACGAAGCCGTATTCGTATTCAGATAACTAAGCTGATTGTTTTTACAATCTAAATAATTTAAAGAAGTGTTATTGCTTATGTTTAGACTTTCAATCGTATTAAAAGAACAGTTTAAAGTTTCTAAACTAGTGAAAGCTTCTATTCCTGTTAGGTCAGTGATTCCTTTATTTGAAATATCTAAACTTGTTAAAGTACTAATACCTTCTGTGGGCACAAAATCATCTAGCGGTAATGAATCAAAACCTAAATCAATTAGGGCTTGTTCAAAATTATCATCTGGAACATACGCTGCATAAGCACAATTTTGATTAAAACTTGTTTGTAAATCGATGTTCATCCAATTGGTAGTACTCCAAGTTGCATCATCTACTTGTATACATGTTAAACTCGGATTTCCTATGGCTGAGAAACCTACAAAATTTGTGTTGTTTCCATTCTTAATATTTAGTACTTCTAACGCATTGTTTTGTGCATATAATTCATTTAATGCTATGTGAAAGCTTCCGTTAAAAACAGTAATATTATTGCTGCTAATGTTCACCGAAACTAACAAAGAGTTATTGATAATGTTTAATGCTGTTAGTGAGTTTTCATTCACATTTAATGTGGTAAGATTCAAATTACTTAGGATATCAAGCGCAGTTAATGAGTTTGAAGCACAGTCTAAGCTTGTTAAATTCAAATTATTGCTAACATCTAGTGTTCCCAACGTATTAGACGAGCAGTTTAGCTGTTGTAATGCTGTAAAATCTTCGATTCCTGTTGCATCGGAAATTCCTTTGTTACTTATGTTTAACGTAGTAACCGTTTCAATGTTTGCCGTAAGTACCAAATCATCTAAAACTGTGTCATAGCCTAAATCGATTAACGCTTGTTCAAAAGCATCATCTGGCACATAGGTAAATCCGAAATTACAGTTTTCATTAAAGCTCGTTTGTGAGTCAATAAAACTCCAATTGGCAGTGCTATATGCTGCATCATCTACTTCTATACAGGTTAAATTGGGGTTTTGAGTTGCTGAAAAAGCTGCGAAATTGGTATTGTTTCCGTTTTTAACACTGAGACGTTCTAAATTGTTTCCTGCACAATATAAACGAGTTAATAATGAGCTATTATCTAATTCTAAAACCGTAAAATTATTTTCATCTACATCTAAATAATTCAATAATGGATTGTTACTAAGGTCTAAAGTACTAATAGAATTTGACCATATTGTCAACGATTGTAATATGGTGTTACTTGTCACATCTATAGATGAAATCAGGTTAAATCCACAGTCTAACAATCTTAAATTTTGATTATTAGTAACATCTATAGTATTCAAAATATTATTTGAACATCGCAATTGTTCAAGTGCTGTAAAGTCTTCGATTCCTGTTAAATCGGAAATTCCTTTACTGCTTAGATCTATAATTAATATGGAGTTAATGTTTGCTGTTGGCACATAATCGTTTAATGGTCCTTCATCAAAACCTAAATCAATCAACGCTTGTTCAAAAGCATCATCTGGAACATAGGTAAAAAACGGTTCGCAGTTTGTATTAAAATTTGTTTGTGCGTCTTTATTTGTCCAGTTGGCTGTACTGTATGCAACATCATCTACTTCTATACAAGTTAAATCTGGATTGTTTAAGGTTGAGAAATTTGTAATGTCTGTATTGGTTCCGTTTTGGATTGAAAATAATACCAAGTTATTAGCAGCACCATCAAATTCGTTTAATTGTGTATGCGTATCTAAATTTAAAGATGTAATACCATTGTTGTTTATTTTTAATTGTGTCAGAGCTAAGTTGCCACTGATATCCAACGCGTTCATCACATTATTGCTGATATCTAAATTTGTGAGTTGTGTATTTGCTGAAAGATCTATTGTAGCGATTGAATTTGCGGAGCAGTTTAATTGTTGTAAATCTACAAAGCCTTCAATTCCTGTCATGTCTACAATACCTTTTCCGCTTATATCTAAAGTGGTTACTGTATTTATGTTTGCTCCAGGTACATAATCGTCTAACATTCCCGAATCATAACCCAAATCAATTAAGGCTTGCTCAAAAGCATCATCTGGCACATATACGGTATTGTAATTACAATTTTCACTGAAACTTGCTCCAGGGTCAACTCCTCCCCAATTTGCGGTACTAATTGCAGCATTATCTACTTGAATACAAGACAGATTCGGATTCCCTGTTGCTAAAAAGTTTGTCAAATTCGAATTTGCTCCATTCTTCACATTCAATTCTTCCAAATTAGGGCAATTCTGCACATAAATTTCCGTCAATTGTGTGTTTGGACTAAGATCGATTGAACTATAATTGTTCGTACCAATATCCGCAACTTGTAAATTGGTGTTATTGATAAGGTTGAGTTCAGCCAATCCGTTGTTAAAGGTGAATAATTTTTCTAATGCTACATTCGTGCTCACATCAAGCACACTTAATTGATTTGATTGAATATAGAGTTCGCGCAAAAGTGTATTATTGCTCACATCTACAGTAGTGATATTATTTGTCCCAAGAGATAATAAATTGAGTCCTGTGTTGGTACTTACATCTACAGAAGCTAATTGATTTTCATAAGCAACATAGGTATGCAAATTGGTTAGTCCAGTAGTATTGATGCTCGTAATTTGATTGGTTCTACACCACAATGTTTGAAGTATTGGATTGGAAGACACATCGATAATAGAAAGTTGATTTTCATTACAATACAGCTCTATCAAATCAGGATTCCCTGAAGTATCTACCGTAGTCAATTGATTGCGGCTGCATATAAATTGTAATAAAAGTGGATTGTTGGATGCATCCATTGCCGTAAGATTATTGCCAGAAAGCGCAAATGCAAGCAATGCGCTATTTGCAGAAATATCGATGGTTGATAGTTGATTGCTATTCATACTTAATATTTCCAATCCAGTTAAAGGAGACAAATCAATACTAGTAATACTATTATCATTTGCTCTAAAGTCTCTTAGCTGTGTATTGGCAGTAATATCGATAGTAGACAACTGATTGTCATTACAATACAATGATTGAAGCGCGCTAAAAGCTTCGATTCCTGTTAAATCTGCTATATTTTTTGAGCTTACATCTAAACTTGTGATCGTGTTTATATTTGCCGTTGGCACGAAATTATTTAACGGTGCAGAGTCATATCCTAAATCAATTAAAGCCTGTTCAAAATTATCATCTGGAACATACGTAGTTGTAGGATCGCAATTGGTACTAAAACTTATTTGCGAACCAACAGTCCAATTGGCAGTACTATAAGCTACATCATCTACATCAATACATGTAAGAGCTGCTGCATTTGACACAGAAAAAAAGGTAATTGCAGTATTGTTACCATTTCTAAGATTTAAGTTTTTTAAACTGAGCATCCTATCAGCTCTTAAAATTTTTAAAGCAGGATTATTCGTTAAATCTAAATCTTCTAAGGTAGTTTGGTTTATTGCATTGATATTTACATATAAAGACTCTAGTAATGGATTATTACTTAGGTTTAATGCTGCTATAGGACTTCCTATTAAGTTTAAAAGGGTAAGTGCTGAATTATTACTCAGATCAATTGTTGAAAATAGATTTCCGCCAATTCGTAATATTTCTAATGCAGTTGTATTGGAAAGATCTAATGTTGTTAGGTCATTTGACGCACAATCTAACTCTACTAATGTACTATTATTTACATTCAAACTCGTAATATCATTTCCATTACAGCGAAGTATGGTCAATGCTGTATTTGTACTCACATCCAAACTTGTTAAATCATTTAACTGAATAGATATTTCTTCTAAATTTGTCAATCCCGTAATATTGATGCTCATTAAATCTCCCACATAAGAAGAAATAACTCTTAGATTGCTATTGCTTGTAAAATTGGCTGTTACGATTTGATTTTGTCCAAAATTTATAGTTTCAAGCGCTGTAAAATCGGCTATTCCAGTAAGATCGGTGATACTTTTTTGTTGAATATTTAAATCCGTAATCGTATTTATGTTTGCTGTAGGAACAAAATTGTCTAACGGTCCAGAATCATATCCTAAGTCAATTAAGGCTTGTTCAAAGTTATTATCTGGAATAAAAGTTTGTGCAATGGTAAATAATGGCATTACCAAAATCACAATATAGAGTAATTGTTTTTTCATGTAAATAGGTAGCGTTATTTGGTGTTTTTTTGTTTTTTAAGAATACATTTTGATAAGTTTGCCATCAATTGAGTAGAAAAAACTAAACGTTTTATCTCCGTTTTCTGGTTTTAGCATAATGCAGTATTCTGTTTTAGAAACATCACCGTTTTTAGGAAATTTTATGGTTGCTAAATGTAAAGCTGGCTTTTCTATGTTTTTCTCTTGTTGCAGTTGCTTGCTCGATTTTTCGACCAAATCACCTAATGTAGAGAGGTTAATGGTATCGTTTAACTGAAACATAAAATCTTTTGCTTTGGTTCCGTTAGGCACTTCAATAAATATGTCTGACGTTTTCTTCCAAATGTTTTGAGTGGAATTCCACTTTTCCATTTTTAAAGATTTTGGAGCATTTGTAACTATAGTGTTTATAGAGCTTCCTGTAGTTTTATTATAGCTTATTGTCAAATTTGTGTAGCATGCATTTTCACCAAACTCACTTTTCATTACTTTTTCTATAGCATTAAATGCAATTGCATCGGCTGGTTGTGTATGCGTAGATGTATCACATGACAATAATGATAGTACAACCACTACAATTACAATCATTGTAAAGTTTATTACTTTCATACCTAACTTTTTCTTTGAGTTGATTCTATTCATATTTCTTACTAAAAAAAGCCTTGCCTACTATGAAATAGCACTCTAATTACCCAACAAACAGTATTGCCAAAAGGTCTAACCCAACTAAATTAAAATACTGTTACTACTAAAAATTAAAGCATAGCAGGCATTGGTATTTTACCTGACTTTTTTTCTGATATTTTGTATTGATCATTACTTTACACTCATAAAAGTATGTAGGAAATATGAATAAAGAAATAGCCATTTTATTTCCGTTACACTTGAAGAAATATGTGTGACTTTTGAATAAATATTTGAAAATGAAGTAAAGGTTGCTATTGAAGTTTTTAAGCGTTACGAACAAGTAATTAGGATTATTTTTTGTTTAAAAAAGTGTTTAAAAATGCTTCTTTCCTTCTGGAAGATACTGGGATTTTTTTTCCATTTTTTAAATGAATAACGCCAGATTTGTCATACTTATCTATAAATTTTAGGTTGACAATATAGGATTGATGTGGTCGTGTAAAACTTGCTTTAAACAAAGGTTCTTCAAACTCTTTTAAGGTTTTAGAAACCACATATTTTTTTCCATCAAAACAATAAAAAGAAGTATATCCTTTGTCTGACTCACAATACATAAGTTCTTTTAAATCGATTACCTGAAAACTATCTTGAAGAGACAATATCAATTGAGAATTATCGGTATGTATTGCCTGTTTTACGATGTTTATTTGTTGTTTCTGTTTTGAAATTGGCAATGCAGAAACTTTTTGCAATGCTATTTCAAGTTCATCAATATCTACAGGTTTTAACAGGTAATCTACAGCGCCCATTTTTAAAGCTTTCAGTGCATACTCTTCAAAAGCAGTTATAAAAATCACTTTAAAATCGGTGTATTCGGTTTGTTCTAAAAAGTCAAACGCAGTACCATCGGTCAAATTAATATCCAAAAAAATCAATTCAGGTTTGCATGCTTTAGAAAGTACAACTGCATCACTTACAGACGCGCACTCTCCTATTACTTGTACATCAAAATTTACCAACTCCAATAAGTTTAACAAGCCTTTTCTAATGTATTCTTTATCTTCTACAATAAGTGATTTCATGCTGCTTTTTGTATTTTATATGGCATTACTAATGTAACAATTGTTCCGTGTTCATCATACTTTTGTCGATCTTCAACGGTAAGCATTCCTTTTGTTTTAGAATCTTCAGATAAAATTCGCAAGCGTTCTGAAGTAATAATTGTTGCTAATGATTTTTTTTGTTTTTTGCTCGTTTGTTTTTTAGCATCTATCCCAATTCCATTATCGGTAATCGTACAAATAAGTTCTTCGTTTGTATACTTGAGTACAATTGCTATATTTCGGTCTGTACTTTGTGTATTAAATCCATGTTCTATTGCATTTTCTATAAATGGTTGAATCAACATTGGTGGTACTTCAAACAGTGATTTATCAATAGCATCATCCACAGAAATAGAATACTTATACGAGTCATTCGATTCTATATTTTGAAGTGCTAAATAATTTTCTACAGCAATTAACTCTTGATCGAGAGACACCATTTTATCTCTAGAATTTTCCAAAGTAATCCGCAATAATTTTGAAAATTTAGACAAGTACGATAACGACTTCTTTTGTTCTTTGTTTAATATAATTCCTTGTAATACAGAAAGTGCATTAAAAATAAAATGCGGTGTCATTTGTGATCGCAACAACTTTTGTTCTGTCAATATATTTTTATTCTTAGCTTTTACATGTCGTAATCG
>NZ_JBOEFY010000041.1:0-168238 GCF_050633145.1 Kordia sp.
CCATTTGGTCGATATCCGCATCGGACAATCCACCGCTGGCTTGGATTTGGATTTGTTGCTCTTTACCTGTTGCTTGATCTTTTGCAGAAACAGAAACGATACCATTGGCATCAATATCAAACGTCACTTCAATTTGAGGTGTTCCTCGTCTTGCTGGTGGAAAACCATCTAAATGGAAACGACCAATTGTATTATTGTGCGCTGCCATTGGACGTTCACCTTGTAATACATGAATTTCCACAGATGGCTGATTGTCTGCTGCTGTTGAGAATACTTGTGATTTCTTTGTTGGAATTGTAGTGTTTGCATCAATTAACTTCGTCATTACATTCCCCATTGTTTCAATTCCTAATGAAAGTGGTGTAACGTCTAATAATAATACATCTTTTACATCTCCAGTTAAAACTCCACCTTGAATAGCTGCTCCTACTGCAACAACCTCATCAGGGTTTACTCCTTTACTTGGTTTTTTACCAAAGAATTTTTCAACTGCTTCTTGTACTGCTGGAATACGTGTTGATCCACCAACTAAGATAATTTCGTCAATATCTCCTGTAGATAAACCTGCATTTTTTAAGGCAGTTTGACAAGGTTCAATTGTTCTTTTTACTAAATCGTCAATTAATTGCTCAAATTTAGCTCTAGATAATGAACGCACTAAATGCTTAGGTCCACTAGCTGTTGCTGTAATATAAGGTAAATTGATTTCTGTTGATGGTGAGCTAGATAATTCAATCTTAGCTTTTTCAGCAGCTTCTTTCAAACGTTGTAAAGCCATTGGATCTTTACGTAAATCCATTGATTCTTCTTTGTTGAACTCATCTGCCAACCAATTAATGATTTTCTCATCTACATCATCTCCACCTAAGTGTGTATCTCCATCAGTAGCTAATACTTCAAAAACTCCATCACCTAATTCTAAGACAGAAACATCATGTGTTCCACCTCCAAAGTCAAAAACAGCAATTTTTTGATCTTGACCTTTTTTATCTAATCCGTAAGCTAATGCCGCAGCAGTTGGCTCATTGATAATTCTTCTCACTTTTAAACCTGCAATTTCTCCAGCTTCTTTTGTTGCTTGACGTTGCGCATCATTAAAATATGCAGGAACTGTTACTACAGCTTCTGTAACAGATTGTCCTAAGAACTCTTCAGCAGTTTTCTTCATTTTTTGAAGAATCATTGCTGATAATTCTTGTGGTGTATATAAACGTCCGTCAATATCAACTCTTGGCGTATCGTTGTCTCCTTTTACTACTTTGTAAGGAACACGTCCAGCCTCTCTTGAAGATTCAGAAAATTTGTTCCCCATAAAACGTTTAATTGAATAAACTGTTTTTGTAGGGTTTGTTACTGCTTGTCTTTTTGCAGGATCACCAACTTTAATTTCTCCACCTTCAACAAAAGCAATAACAGAAGGAGTTGTACGTCTTCCCTCAGCATTTGCAATTACAACTGGTTCGTTTCCTTCCATTACAGAAACACATGAGTTGGTAGTTCCTAAATCGATTCCAATAATTTTACTCATAACTTATTTTAAACTTTTATCTATTGTGATATGTTATACTTTAATTTAACTATTTTGCTTTTCTAATTTGTTTGTAATAAGTCAATGATTATGCCAACAAAAAAATGCTGACATGATGTCAGCATTCCTTAAAAACGTTGTCTGATAGATTAGCAGAAACACGTATTTCCTCGTATTGTTTCACATTGATCTTCCGAATTTGGACAATGATCTGATGTACAACAAAAACAGGTAAATAACGATCCGCCACCTTTAATGTTCGCTGTTCCTAGTTCTGAAACTTTAATTTTTTTTAAGTTCAGCTTTCTGTTCATTTTTTTGTTTTTCATACTAATAGTTTTGTGAACTCTCTTTGAGTTCCGTTAATAAAAAAGATTGATGAATTCATATTCAGATTTTAATCATTTTAATGAAAAAACATAAAACCTGTTTATCTAGATTACTTAAATTTATAGAAAATTGATATCATTTCCCACATTTTAAAATAACTTTAACTACAAATAAAAGATATGTAAATTCAAACTTTACTTCTATATTTACAGCCGAGAAGTAATTATACAATTATGGAATATATTAGTGTTTTTGATATGTTAAAAATCGGTGTTGGTCCATCGAGTTCGCATACGTTAGGTCCTTGGAGAGCAGCAGAAAGCTGGATTAAGGAATTGAAAACTGCTGAACTTTTTGATGATGTAACATCTATTAAGGTAGATTTGTTTGGTTCTTTATCCTTAACAGGAAAAGGACATGCTACCGATTTAGCCGTATTACTCGGTTTATATGGTGCCGATCCCGAAACAGTTCCTACCGAACAGATTCCAACTATTGTAGAAACAGTTTCAAAAGAATATATTTTATCTTTTAATCAAGAAAAAGAGATTTCTTTTGATCCTAAAAAAGATATCATTTTTAATAGTGATTTTTTACCGTTTCATCCTAATGGAATTACTTTTCACGCTATTGTAAATCACAAAATACATTCTTCTACATTTTATTCTATTGGTGGCGGATTTGTGGTAAAAGAAACTGAAACTCATGATGACAGCGATCATCCAATTCGTATTTTTCCTTTTCCAATCAATAAAGCAACTGATTTACTCGATTTCTGTTCAAACGAACAAAAAAAAATTTCTGAAATTGTACTATTGAATGAAACACTGCTTCGTTTTCCAGAAGAAATTGATGCCGAATTAGAACGTGTGTGGAATACAATGTTAGAATGTATGTACACAGGATGTCATACAGAAGGAATTTTACCTGGCGGATTGAATGTAAAACGCAGAGCATACGATATTCATCAAAAGTTAAAAGGTGATTTACCTTATTTTTCTCCTGAAGAATGGTTACAAACAATTCGAAAAACTACCGTCAAATTTCGTCAAATTTTTAAATGGGTTAGCTGTTTTGCCTTGGCTGTAAATGAGGTAAATGCTTCTTTAGGTCGTGTAGTTACAGCTCCAACCAACGGAAGTGCTGGCGTTATTCCTGCCGTTTTAATGTATTATTTGGTTATTGAAAATCACAAAGCAGATTTTACTCATATCAAACGTTTTTTACTCGTTGCAGGAGAAATTGGTAGTATTTTTAAAAAAGGTGCCACTATTTCAGCAGCTATGGGCGGTTGTCAAGCTGAAATTGGTGTTTCGTCTGCCATGGCAGCTGGCGCATTGACAGAATTGTATGGAGGTTCACCTGAACAAGTGATGATTGCAGCCGAAATTGCAATGGAACATCATTTGGGAATGACCTGCGATCCTATTGGCGGTTTGGTACAAGTTCCATGTATTGAACGAAATTCCATGGGTGCAATTAAAGCCATCAACGCTGCCGAATTGGCAATGGAAACTAATCCTGAAGATGTAAAAGTTCCGTTGGATAAAGTAATCAATACGATGTGGGAAACTGCTAAAGACATGAATTCGAAGTATAAAGAGACTTCCGAAGGCGGATTGGCCGTTGGTGTAAATGTAGCGGATTGTTAATTTAGATGCTCTTCGCTTTTAGACTGCTTAGATTTGCTTTGCTTTTAGATCGCTGACGCTCTTAGAATTTTAGTATCAGCTTTGCCTCTTAAATCACTTTGCTTTTGGTATGTTAGTAGGCTTTTACGTTTAACATTTCAACTTCAATTTCCCAAACGTCTATTCGAGTGTTTTATCTAAATAAAATGGAGATAAAATGTATCGAGAACTACTTTCATGTTAGACACGCTTTGCTTTTAGATTATTAGACTTTCGTTATTAGTAAGCTAGCCTAGTTACTATTCCTGACACCCTTTTTTTCGTCGTGTATCAATTAAGTAAATAATCTTCCATTGTCCGTTGTCTTTGAATAGTTGAAACGAATTTACACCGCAATGTAAAAACGTTCCATTGAGCCAAAACTCATACGGTGTCCATACATTTGCCATGGTTCCGTCCACTTGCACATTGTACGAAAGAATTTTTTCATTCCACGTTTGACTATCTGGTCTGGTTACTACAGCTTTTATTAAACCATCCGCTGGTTGATTTCGCAATACAGCTTCTCCATCTTTTGTAGTGAATGTTGTTTGTAGAATTAAATCTTTGTGAACTACTTGTTGCATCATCACAGAATCTTTTTTGTGGAAGCCTTCAAAGAATTGGATAACTGCTTGTTTTGCTGCTTTTTCGTCGTCTGTTTGGGCATTCAAGCGAAAGCTTACAACTAAAATTAGAAAGAAAATATAGGGTTTCATGTTGATTGATTTTTGAGAAAATTAACTTAAATAAATTAAAATCAGTTAAATTTTATCATAGTTTTAAGATTTTTAACAAATCTTCCTACTCAATTATTTGGCTACATTTTTTTCATTAAATGAAGTAAGTAATACATTTTAACTACTTTTAACAATTATTAGAATTATACATTTATTTTATGAGTTCACAAGAAAAGAATAAGCAAGGAAAAATTGTTGGTATTATTGTAGGCGCTATTGTTTTTGGATTAGTTTCTTACGGTGTAAAATCTTTCTTTAAAAAAGACATTACTACTGAAATGAAGAAAGTCGTCAAAGAAATGAATGCTAGCACTCCAACCGTAATAGACGAATACACACGTTTGGACAGCGTGGCATTGACTGCAAAAACTAAGTTTGAGTATTATTACACTGTAAAAGGAATGGATACTTCCGTAAATGATTTAGATGAAGTACGTAAGACTATAAAAAGTTCCATTATTAGTGGATTGAAAGGAAGTCCGGATATGGAACCTTTCCGAAAAAATAGTATCACATTGGGTTATAATTATTTTAATGAACAAGGAGAACTTCTTTTTGATATTGTAGCAGCTCCTTCAGATTATAAATAATTATGTACAAATATCTACTCTTCTTTTTCTGTATAAGTGTTACGCTCACGGCACAAACACAAGATGAAGCGTTTTCACAAAAGAAAAAGTTTCAACTCAATCCTTGGGATAATATAAATGGCTATCGGTTTTCTTTTAATTCATTACGAACTATAGACTTGGAAGCCAGTTATGTACTCTCATCTTGGCCTACTAAAGAGCCTGGTTACGGCGGTTTGATCATGCGGTTTCAATACATTAGCGCTGGCGTTGAATATTTACGTCTCAATAGACAAGATGTGTATGGTGTAAAATTAGCTTATGAAAACAGTATTGCGTTTCTTTCCGCACAAGTTGGCACGGATTATATTTTTTCTAATGATGCTTCACAAGTACGGTTGATGCCAAAAGTTGGAATTTCCATGTTAGGCTGGATAACGCTGTATTACGGTTGGAATATTAATCTATTAAAAAATAGCGCACTACAACCACGAAACCATAATTTCAGCCTACAACTTACCATTTTAGACTTCTAAAGTATTTAAAAAAATAACAGCTTACAAAAGTTCATTTCATTTATTATGATTACATTGTTTGTTAAAATAACCAACCAATGATTGTTACTATTTTAACCAAAGTATTACTTCCTTTATCGCTTGCTATTATTATGTTTGGGATGGGAATGACCTTAGTTCCAAAAGATTTTACACGCATTACTAAATATCCAAAAGCTGCATTTATTGGCATTTTGAATCAGCTTGTATTTTTACCAATTATTGGGTTTTCATTGGCTGTTGCCTTTGGTTTAGATTCCACAATGGCAATTGGTTTGATGATTTTAGCAGCTGCGCCAGGTGGTCCAACTAGTAATTTAATTACTCAAATTTGTAGAGGAAATATTGCCTTATCAGTGACTTTAACAGCGATTGTAAGTTTTGCAACCATAGTGACAATTCCATTGATTTTGACGTATGCGCTTGATTATTTTGGTGGTGATTCAAGTATTATAAAAGAATTGCCCGTGTTAGATATTATACTTCAAGTGCTAGTCATTATTATTATTCCAATTTCAATAGGAATGTTTATTCGCCGTTCAAAACCTGCGTTTGCCACACGAATGGAAAGTCCAATGCGAACCGCTTCAACCGTAATTTTTGTTTTAATTTTTGCTGCAATTGTGATTGCTAAGTGGGAGTTTTTAGGAAATGCGATGAAAGAAGTTGGTTTGGTAACTTTGCTACTAAATATAGCTACCATGGGACTTGGATTTATAACTGCACGTATATTTAAATTAAACTTAAAAGACTCGATTACCATTACCGTAGAAAGCGGCATACAAAACGGAACCTTGGCTATTGTTATTGCCACTACCGTTTTAAAAAATTTGGATATGGCTATTCCGATTGTGGCGTATTCTATTTGGATGTTTGTCACAGGAAGCATTTTAATGTGGTATTTTGGAAGTCGAAAAAATGCTTCAATTAATTCATAATGACACAACCAACAATACAAACGCTTCCGCAGAAGAAACTCATAGGGAAATCTGCAAGAATGTCTTTAATTCAAAATACAACGCCGATCCTTTGGAAAAGCTTTATGATAAATAGAAAAAGTGTCAAAAATGCAGTTGGAACGGATTTGTATTCGATTCAGGTGTATGACGATATTTCATATTTTAGAAACTTTAATCCGCAAACTGAATTTACAAAGTACGCCATGACCGAAGTTTCAAGTTTTGATAGTATTCCAGAAGATATGGAAACTTTAACTATTGAATCTGGATTGTATGCTGTATTTATCTATAAAGGATTGCCACAAGACTTTGCACAAATGGCAAATTATATTTTTGGGCAATGGATACCTAATTCTGAGTATACATTAGACAATAGACCACACTTTGAAGTTTTAGGAGAAAAGTACAAACCCGCAGACAAGGATTCGCAGGAAGAAGTTTGGATTCCTATTAAAAAATAATATAAAAACATGTACATCATTTCACTTACCTATAAAGTTCCGTTAGAAAGCGTAGAAAAGCATTTAGAAGATCATATTGCTTATTTGAACTTACATTACGAACTTGGTCATTTTCATGCTTCCGGCAGAAAGGTTCCAAGAACTGGCGGAGTTATTTTATCGAAAATGACTGATAAATTGCAACTTGCTACGATTTTGGAACAAGATCCATTTAAAATTCATGATTTGGCAGACTACAAGATCACAGAGTTTATACCAAGTAAAACTTGTGACGAATGGTCATTTTTGAAAGAATCGTGAAAATGAATATTTACAAAAAATCGTACTCAGCATTATAGTGATGTCTATTTAATAAAAGCTTTCTATTACGCGCCACTCAGCCAAGTAACTGTATTCAACATATATTGTGCATTATCTCCATTTTGATATTCTCCTGGACCTGGCCAATTGCTATTTGTATTTCCCAACCAACCAGAGTCGCCACAAATAACAACTCTACCTTTTCCAACATTATCTTGATCACTGAGTCCAATACTCCACAAAACGCCAGCAGTAATTGGCGCCTTATTTTGTGTGTTCTCTACATAGTTTAAACCTTGTAATGCTCCAATACTCTGACTGAATTGATTTGGATATACTGCACAAAAACTTCGTGTGACAACAGTATTTACTACTGTAGAATTGCCTCCTTTTACAATTGGCCAACCATTTTGCCCTGTAATTGTCGGATGATTGGAAAGATTACTACCCGTAAGTGAAACTTCATTATTTGCACTATTTGTACTACTATATGCAGCTGCCTCATATGCTGACCAAAATGTAGAACATACGGAACCTGTATAACGTACATGATTGTTATCGATGTTTCCTAAGCTAAAACCAGCATGATTTGCCATACACCAAAGTCCACCACCATTCTTCACAAAATTAGTAATTGCTGCGAGTTCCTCTTTTTCAAAAGGATTGTCCATTCTAGTCGTCAATATCAACACATCATAACCAGTTAAAGCTGTATCACTTAATGCGCCTTTTGCTATATCGTATGCATACCCTGCATCATTTAGTGTTGCAAACATACCTGTCAATCGGTCTCCTTGATTGACTTGCGCTTGTATTTGTTGTCCGTATAAATCGAATAAAATTTTCATAATGGTAGTTTTTATAAATCAATGTGTTAGTTCTGATTAAAAGTATTTTAAAAAAGTACAGCTTTTGAGCGCATAAACACCTATTTATAAAACAAGTAGAAATCACTTACATATTGATGATTTGATCGTTTATTTTTAGGATTCTACCATAGAAGTGTATAAAATACTGTCCGCGGGTCTACACCTTACTTTTTATTCTTATTTTTACATCCATAGAAAACCAATTATATGTCAGTTGCAAAGAAACAATACAAAAGAGTAACCGTAAAATCACTTGTGGAAATGAAGAGTCATGGAGAAAAGATTTCCATGTTGACCGCTTATGATTATACCATGGCAAAGATTGTAGATGGCGCAGGAATTGATGTGATTCTTGTGGGAGATTCTGCAAGTAATGTGATGGCAGGACACGAAACTACCTTACCAATTACTTTAGATCAAATGATTTATCATGCTTCTTCTGTGATAAGAGCAATTGATAGAGCATTAGTTGTGGTCGATTTACCTTTTGGAACATATCAATCAGATCCGAAAGAAGCCTTGCGTTCTGCGATTCGAATTATGAAAGAATCTGGTGGACACGCTGTTAAAGTTGAAGGTGGAAAAGAAATTAAAGAGTCTATAAAACGTATTTTAAATGCTGGAATTCCTGTGATGGGACATTTAGGGTTAACGCCACAATCTATTTATAAATTCGGAACATATACAGTTCGTGCTAAGGAAGAGAAAGAAGCTGAACAACTAAAAGAAGATGCAAAAATGCTAGAGAAAGCTGGTTGTTTTGCTGTTGTTTTAGAAAAAGTTCCTGCAAAATTAGCCAAAGAAGTTGCAGAAAGTATTTCGATTCCTGTGATCGGAATTGGTGCTGGAAATGGTGTTGACGGACAGGTTTTGGTGACGCACGATATGCTAGGAATGACTCATGAGTTCAATCCGCGATTTTTACGTCGTTATTTGAATATGTATGAAGAAATGACCAATGCTTTTAAACAATATGCTGCAGATGTAAAGTCAGTTGATTTTCCGAATGAGAAGGAGCAATATTAGTTTTAGACTTGTTTAGATCGTTAGATTGTTAGACTGTCTTCGACTTTTAGATTTTTAGACTCATAAATAGTCTTTTTTGTAGAAAAAATACCTTTTTAAAATATTTCATGTTTAATTAATTAAATATGTTAATATGCATCGTTTTAAAGAGTTAGGTATTTGAAAAAGAAGTCGATCTTTTTGTTCATTAATATATAAAGTAACCTCAAATTTTCCTGAATCGGAAAAATTTGGATTAACCAATCAATTACGGAGGGCTTCTGTATCAATTCCATCAAACATTGCAGAAGGAAGTTCAAGGAACTCTAATAAAGATTTTATTCGCTTTTTACGAATAGCAATTGGTTCAGCTTATGAAATAGAAACACAACTATTAATTGCGTATGATTTGCATTTTCTATCAAAAGAAAATTTACAAAAACTCACTCAAGAACTCGAAGAGATTATTAAAATGACATCAAAGTTTACAACTACACTCAAAATATAAAAAACATATCTAGTTTATATATCTAACTGTCGAAGACAGTCTAAAAATCTAAGAAGTCTAACATGTCTAAAATAATTTCCACCAAAAACAATCTCCAAATACTCTACGAAGACAATCATATTATTATTGTCAATAAACGTGCTGGTGATATTGTACAAGGTGATAAGACTGGCGATAAACCACTGAGCGATGTTGTAAAGGAATATATTGCCGAAAAGTATAATAAGACTGGGAATGTATTTTTAGGAGTTGTACATCGCTTAGATAGACCAACTACGGGAATTATAGTGTTTGCTCGAACTTCTAAAGCCTTACCCAGATTGAATGCGCTGTTTGCAGAAAAGAAAGCTAAGAAAACTTATTGGGCAGTAGTTAAAAATATGCCGCCAAAGCAACAAGATACGCTGACACATTGGCTTCGAAAGAATCCGAAGAATAATAAATCGACTGCTTTTGCAAAAGAAATTGCAGGTAGTAAGAAAGCCATTTTAGAGTATTCTGTAAAGAAAAAGTTAGATCGATATGTATTGCTAGAAATTGCTTTACATACGGGACGACATCATCAAATTAGAGCACAACTTTCTTCCATTGGTTGTAAAATAAAAGGTGATTTAAAATATGGCTTTGATCGTAGCAATAAAGATGCAAGCATTCATTTGCACGCTAGAAAACTCGTTTTTACACATCCTGTAAAAAAAGAACCTTTGGAAATTATAGCGCCGTTACCAAATGATCCTGTTTGGAACGCTTGCTTGTAGCAAAAGCACACAACCCTTACCCATTATACTCATATACAGATAAATACCTATACAATAATTACGGTTTTTCTGTACCTAAATCAAATTCTGTTTGTATAACTTGACTTCTTATAACCACAAAAATTTTAATATCATGAAAAAAAGAAGTATCAAAAATTTGGAACTTAACAAGAAAGCAATCTCAAATTTTAAGCAAGAAAAAGTAGTTGGAGCTGGAACACAAAGATGTACTGGTTCTTGGTGTTGGATTTCACTAAACGAAGGTCCATGCCCTAAGTAATAGTATAAGAATAATACTAAGCTGTCTAAAAACTATGTTGATTTAACACGTTATTTTAGACAGCTTATTTTTAAAATAAAAGATTTTATATTCTCTCTTTCACTTTTATATTCCTGCTTCAATCGCTGCTAGTACTGATAATGAAGCGTCTACCAAGTTTTTTTGCTGATCTGTAACATCTATATCAAATGTGGATGCCGTGTCAGTTAATGCTTGACTCATTTTATCGCTATATGCATCTTCTAACGTAGCATAATTTACAGTTGTTATTGTTTTGTCTTGTGCAATATGAATCATTTGTCCTTGATCATTGTATGTTAACACTCCAGAAGCTGGTGCTGTATAATCATCATCGTGATTTCTTGAAAATAAATCAATACTTCCTACGATAGAAAATAAACGTCCACTTGGGTCAAAAACTGTTTGCATGATGAGGTGATCGTCTTTTTGATTGTCCGTAATTGCATCAATTTTTACGGAAGATAACGATCCGCCTTGAGCGTAATAGAACGTATTATCTGGACAATACGATCGATAGTCATATCCGTTTTTTGAAAATTCTACATACGGATTGTGCTTTGACGTATTCCAACTATCTACACCTATTGAATTTAAAAATGCGGTATCGTTAAATGCTTCAATTACATTGGTATCTGGTCCGTACAATTCTTCATAATATGCCAATACTAAACGTGCAATACTATGCGATACAACTGCCGGAAAATTCATTGTTCCGCCATCATCTTGATAGGTAAATACAGCGTTTAATACCGTGTTTAAATGATCTACACAAAACGTAATGGCTTTTGCGGTATAATCTATCAATTTATCCGTTTCTACCGTAGCCACAACTCCTACTCCATCAGTCAATACAATTTCTGCTCCATCTGCAATTATTTTAGCGGCATCTGCGGCAACATCAATAGCGCCATCTATAATTTTAATGAGCCAATCTGGAATTTGAGAAGCATCTTGCATTTCATAGGTTACTTGAATTTGATCGGTATAGTTTCCTTGAAAATCCATGGCAAACGTTACCGTAGCATGATCGTCTTTTTCAGCTTGTATATGATCTAAATTAATGGTGAAAGATGCTTTTGAATCGGTTAATTCAATAATAGGATCGTAAATACGGTAATTGGAATCCTGTGTATAAAACTCGCTGTTGTATAGATTGTCTTTTCTAGAATGAATCGAGTTAGGATATAAAGCTATAAAATTATTGATGATATTCGTTGTATTTACATCTGGCTTGTGATCGTACATTTGAAAACTTTGAATGGTATCGTCCATATCATCTTCATTATTATCATCCGTGATATTTTTTAAATTGTAACTCGAATTTGGTTCTATTAAAACCGTTCTTCCTTGATAATCTGCTTTTGAGTACACACGTACCCATGCTTCTGAACCTGTTTTAATAGAGCTTGCATCATCTTTCATATCGTCCATATTAGAATCATCGCTCCATTGTACGTCGTTAAAATCTGGTACTTTTTGAGCTCCTGTAAAAGTTCTACTTTTTCCTGAGTAATCTTTGTCTTTGTAAAATGTTACTGTGCAATTTGACATAATTTCTAATTTTTGTGATTAATAAATAATTTGTTTTTGGTAGGCCAATTCTTTGTACTGAATTGTTGAAACAAATGAACAAACTCACAATGAAGTTTTTGTCATGCTAGGGTTATACAAATCTTATACAGAGGAAAAAACAAGTATATACAAACCTTATACATAAAAACATAATAAACTATAAAACAGCAGTTTATGTTTTTTTTACAACTATCTCTTTATTCCTTTTTTAGTACTGTTGTATTTGTGAATATTTGATTAAAGAAATGGTTTTGATTGTTTTATTGTAATGCGATCAAATTATTGATATATTTATCTTATGAAAGAAAATAAAAACCTTGATTACATACTTACCATTATATTTATGGTATGGTTACTTAGTACCTTTTTTAGCTTTATTGCATTTTTTAAAGTAACAGGTTCTGGGAGTGCCATTGGGCTTTCCATAATTTCTGGAGCTAGTATTATTGCGTTTAGCATACTCGTTTTAAAAAAGAAATAATTTACAGTTTATTTATGTACTCGTAAATATCATTTTCTTTATTGAGTCCTATTTTTTTCTTTAAACGATACCGTGCCATTTGTACACTTGAAGCACTAATACTCATTAACTGCGCAATTTCTTTAGTTGCCAAGCCCATTTTTATATAACTACAGTGTCGTAAATCTTGCTGGGTAAGATTGGCTATTTGTGACAGTTTTTCGAAGAAGTTAGGATGCACACCATCAAAATGAACTTTGAATGTAGACCAATCTTGATCGAGTCGATGTTGACTTTGTAACATGTCTTTTAATTTTTTGACTTCTTCTTTAGAATCTTTCCCACTTTTTCGTTCTAATTTTTTAACGTTATGTGACAACTCTTGAAGCAGTTCGTTCTTTTTTAACATTTGCAATGTCATACTTGCAAGTTCACGTTGTTTATGATTCATGGTTTCTTGCAATTGTTTTTTCTCCAAAACATTTCGTTTTTCACGCTCTGCAACCAATTTGTTTTGAAGCCTGTATTTATTAAAGAAAAGTAACAAAACCACTGCGCTTAATACTAAAATAAAAAACATGGTATTTCTGAGTCTTTTATGTAAACTGGTCTCTTCTTGCAAAACTGTATTTAGTTTTTTCTGAATACCCAATTGCACTTCTTTTTTTTCAGTTTCGTATCTAACTTTTAAGTTTTCTGATTCAAACAAGCGCGATTTTTCATAGTATTTTTTATTGACTTCAAGAATGCTGTCCGTGTACTTTTTTACCATTACAGCATTATTTTTGTGTGTGTAATAGTTGATATATATATGATACGCTTGCATTATATGTTCTAAAGAATTGATCTTTTTTAACATCGTTAAACCCTTACTAGCAATCGCTTTGGCTTCTTCCCATTTTCCTAATTTTTCATACATAGTTGCTCTTACCAATATGGTAGAAGCGTATAATTGATCGTAGTTTGAAGCTTTTAATAACTTTAGAGCTTTCGTGATACTTTCTTGTGTTTTTGCATAATTTTTTAACGACAGATATACCGTTGCCAAATTCCCATAACAAACACCTTCTCCACGTACATCTTTTACTTTTTGCATGACAGGAATGCATTGTTCAAAATATGGTATTGCTGCTTCATATTGCTCATCTAACATTAGTGTAATTCCAATATCTTTTAATGCATACGCCAATCCCAAATCGTCACCATCTTTTTTGGCATCTTTTGCTACTTTTTTAATAATGTCTAACGATTTTTCTCGTTCTCCTTGCATATCATGTACCGAAGCTATATTCAGCAAAGCAGCATACCTAGTACGGTCTTCATATACATTTCCAGCATTAACTTCATTAGCTTTGTAAAATTGCGCCAATGCTTTGTCAAATTGTCCCCAATCTCTGTATACTAAACCTGCAAAAATATGTCCGCTTTCAGTAAATTTCACATTGTCTCCACTATTTTCAAATAACCAATGACTTGCAGCTAATGTTAGTTGAGGTTTGCTATATAAATATCTACCCGCAAATTTCAATACTGCTTTCAATTCTGAAATTGAAAATGGTTGTGGTGTAATATAATTTTCGCCTTCATGATATAATATCCATAGCAATCCGCTAATAGATTTATGGGCTTTAACTTTAGCATACGCTTCAGTGACATAAGAAGCTGCTTTTTCTTGATCTCCTTCTAAATCGGCTATTTTCCCTAATCCAGTTAAAATTTTAATTGCTATCTCAAAATCTTCTTTTTTGAGTATTTGTAATCCTTGTTGATATATATCTTTGGCTTCTTTGATACGATGTGTTTGCAGTAACAATTGTCCTTTTTGTTGCAATGCTATTGCTTTTGTATGCTGCTTTTTTGTTTGATTGATTGTACTATCTAGTTGACGATTTGTTTCCTCAATATTAGTCACGCTGATTTCTTGCGGCATTTCCCAGTCATCATGAGTTTTCTCTTGTGCATGAATCGTATTTTTAAACAGTATACATACTATCAAAAAGACATATAGTATGTATATATTAAAATCATTTTTTATAGACTTCAAAATGGTACGTTTTAGGAATAGTTTTTATAAAAATAGCAAAAACTAGCTATTAAAATACTGTTGATAACCTTTATAAAAAATCATCACATAGAACGTAAATTATATTAAGATAAATTTTTACATTTAAGAGCAAACAAATACAATCTAATATGCGCATTGAAAGTGGATTAAAGCTTGGTTTTAAAGATGTAATGATTCGTCCAAAACGTTCAACCTTAAAGAGTCGTTCACAAGTTTCTTTAGAACGAACTTTCAAATTTTTACATCATTCGTATGAATGGACAGGCATTCCGATCATGGCAGCCAATATGGATACTGTAGGAACTTTTGAGATGGCGGAAGCTTTGGCATCTAAACAATTGTTTACTGCTATTCATAAACATTATACAATTCAGGAATGGAATACATTTATTAATAGTGTTCCTAATTCGGTTATTCCACATATTGCGGTGAGTACTGGAATTAGTGAAAAAGATAATGAAAAGTTAAGAGCAATTTTTACGATTCATCCACAACTCAAGTTCATTTGTATTGATGTCGCTAACGGATATTCTCAACATTTTGTAGATTTTGTGAAACAAGCCAGAACTCAATTTCCCGACAAAGTAATTATTGCAGGAAATGTGGTTACAGGTGAAATGGTTGAAGAATTGATTCTTGCTGGCGCCGATATTGTAAAAGTAGGTATTGGTCCAGGTTCGGTATGTACAACACGTGTAAAAACAGGTGTTGGGTATCCGCAACTTTCTGCCATTATTGAATGTGCCGATGCAGCACATGGTTTGGGCGGACATATTATTTCGGATGGCGGTTGCACAACTCCCGGAGATGTTGCCAAAGCTTTTGGCGCTGGTGCAGATTTTGTAATGCTTGGCGGAATGTTCTCAGGACATTACGAAAGTGGTGGCGAATTGATTGAACGCAATGGTGAAAAATTCAAGCAATTTTATGGTATGAGTTCTTCTACAGCTATGGAAAAATATGTTGGTGGCGTAGCAGAATATAGAGCTTCTGAAGGAAAAACTGTTGAAATTCCCCTGAAAGGACATGTATCTGAGACGGTTCAGGATATTTTAGGAGGCATTCGTAGTACGTGTACGTATGTTGGCGCTTCTCGATTAAAAGAACTTACCAAACGAACTACTTTCATCTGCGTTTCAGAACAAGAAAATAGAGTTTTTCAATAAGAAATAAAAAACTTACAAATTTTTTAAAATAATTCGGGTAACAAAATATACTCTTTCGTACTTAATACTGAAGGCGAAACCTGAAAAGCCTATTAGTAAATAGAGTAAGGATTATATTATTATACCGAATTAATTATGAAAAAAGTTTTTTTAGCAATGTTATGCATTGCCGTTACGTTTGTTGCTTGCCAGAAAGATGAGGATGTAACAACAAGTGACACTTTAAGTCAAAAAGATGCTATTATTGAACAGTTTAAAAATCTTGAAACATCTTCAAGAGTAAATAGTTCAATAAAAATTACTCCAAATGATATCTCAAAAAGAGATGCAGCTAGCGCTACTGATATAGTTGCTGCTGATTGTGAAGATTGTGACATCACTTTTGAGTATTCTTCTACTACAGGAGGATCTTCTGCTCAAGTAACAATTACAGATTCTTCTGGAGTCGACGTATTCAATGGAACTGTTACTGGAGGAAACACTTATACTATTTCAATAAACAGTTGTGAGACATACAATGTAACTACACAAATGTTAGTAGGAACTAAAGCTAATCTACTAATTACTGATGGAAATAATGTTACTAGTATTCCTATTAAAACGAACCAACTTACATTTCAAAACTATTCTTTTGACTGTCCTGTAGATGAGACTGTTGAAGAGTGTGAAATTACTATTTGTTTAAACTATTTACAAGGATCTGCTAGTGCTGTTCATATTGGTATTTTTGTAGATGGAAATTTACCAACTCCAGATACTACATTTTTCAATTTACAAGATGGAGATTGTTTCACTTTTACTATTAATGAAAATAGTACATACGAGATTAAACACATTGCCAGCAATCCGTCACCAGATTTTGCATTTAGTTTACAAATAGATGCTCCTAGCTATAATTTAGGGTTTTATATGCAAGGAAATTTCGATACGACTGGAGTTATTAATAGCAGGTATTTACAGTGTCCTGAATAAGCAAAAGTTTCTTTTACCAAAAAGTTATAAAAAAAGGGAACGATGTCTTGTTCCCTTTTACTTTTGATTTTTATCTATATAATAACTACTGTTTTTATTTTTCCCTATCCTTAAATTTATTAACTAAAATTTTTATATCATGAAAAAAAGAAATCTTAAATCATTAAAGCTTAACAAAAA
Organism: Kordia sp.; assembly: GCF_050633145.1. GTDB lineage: Bacteria > Bacteroidota > Bacteroidia > Flavobacteriales > Flavobacteriaceae > Kordia. The sequence continues at coordinate 16,968 of NZ_JBOEFY010000041.1, forward strand.
GGCTATTTCTAATTTCTCTCTACACAAATTGAATGGAGGCGGAATAAAAAGGTCAGAACGTCGTGGAGGCGATTGTAATTATTCAAGAGCTCATCCAAGCCATCCAGACGATGGAGGGTATTGTGTTGGCCCAAATAAAGATGAAAATTCAACAGCGCCTACTACCGCACATATGTAGACAATCCAAATGTAACATATACCCAAGGGAAGCATCACTAGCTTCTCCTAATCAAGGATAAAATTACAAGCGAACTTCGGTTCGCTTTACTTTTCATTTTACTACAGAGTTATGCTTGATTATTTTTTAATTCATTTGTATGAAATGTTACCAAACCTTCTATTGGTCTTCTGGTGAAATTCCCAACGGTAAATCCGAATTCTTTTGCGACTTCTCTGATTTCATTTTCTGAGAAATACGCAATAGAACCAGCAAAGTGTACAGGAACTGTTTTGATTTCTTCTTTGTATTGCAAGATCATGTTTTGTGCAAACTCTCTAAATCCGCTTTTAATCAATTCTATAATGTATTCAGAATCTTTGTTTAGAAACATAAATTCTGCAAAGCCCGCTAAGTATGCGTTTGGATTTGGTTGTTTGTACAAATTGTACTTGATGTAATCACTTTCAAGATTGTATTTTTCTTCCAATGCAACACGTATTGAATGCGGCATTTTGTTGAAGTAATAATCACGAATGAGTTGCTTTCCGTAGTAGTTTCCGCTAGCATCATCCATCAAACTATATCCTAAAGAATCTACTCGTTGATGTAAATTTTCTCCATCATAATAACTGCAATTTGAGCCTGTACCTTGAATACAAACTACAGCTGCTTCATTTTTATGATTTACAGTTGCGTACACTGCTGCCAATGTATCTTCATTTACCTCAACTTCTGCATTAGGGAAAAAATTATTCAACACGCCTTTTAATAGTAAACGTGGATTTTCCGTTCCGCAACCAGCGCCATAAAAGAAAACATGTGTAACTGTATGACGATGTGCTGAAAGTTCTTTGCTTTTTTTGATGGTCTTTTTAAGCTTTTTTTCGGCAAGAATCGCAGGATTTAAACCTTTTGTGCGAAGCTTGTCTAATAACTGATTTCCATCTTTGTCCACTGCAATCCAATCGCATTTTGTGGAACCACTATCTACTAATAAAATCATGGTGTGAATATAAAATAAATTCCTAAGTTTCTAGGAATGTTTTGCGTGAAGTATATAATCAAAATAAGCACAATTGAATACAATATTATCAATTGTGCTTATTTAAGTTATACTATAAGTTATTTACATATAAAGCTAAATCTACCAGCTTGTTTGAGTATCCAAATTCATTATCGTACCAAGAAACGATTTTGTAAAATTTTGGACTCAATTCAATTCCTGCTCCAGCATCAAAGATACTTGTACGATCATCACTCACGAAATCTTGAGAAACGACAGCTTCTTCAGTATATCCAAGAACTCCATTCATTGCTCCTTCTGAAGCTGCTTTGAATACATTTTTAATTTCTTCGTACGAAGTTTCTTTTTCAAGTCGTACTGTTAAATCTACTACAGAAACATCAACCGTTGGTACACGAAATGCCATTCCTGTTAATTTTCCATTTAGTTTAGGAATTACTTTTCCAACTGCTTTTGCAGCTCCTGTACTAGTTGGAATGATATTGTTTATTGCCGAGCGTCCTAATCTGTAGTTTTTCTTTGATGGAGAATCTACCGTATACTGTGTTGAGGTAGCTGCGTGAATTGTTGTCATTAATGCTTCATCAATTCCGAAGTTATCATCTAATACTTTTGCAATTGGTGCCAAACAGTTTGTTGTACAAGAAGCGTTTGATACAATTGTGTCAGATGCTTTTACTTCAGTATGATTTACACCCATTACAAACATTGGTGCATCTTTTGAAGGTGCCGAAATTACTACTTTCTTCGCTCCAGCTTGAATATGATAATCTGCAGTTTCTAAAGTTGTGAAAATTCCAGTACATTCAGCTACTACATCAACTCCAGCTTCATTCCATTTTAAGTTTTTTGGGTCTCTTTCCGCTGTTACACGAATTGTTTTCCCATCAACAACAAGATTTCCGTCTTTTACTTCAATCTTCCCATCAAATCTTCCATGTACGGAATCGTACTCTAATAAGTATGCTAAATGATTTACATCTAGTAAGTCATTGATGGCAACTACATCTACATTGTCACGCTTTAAAGTTGCTCTAAATACGATTCTTCCAATTCTTCCAAATCCGTTAATTCCTAATCTTGTCATTTTATTCTCTTTTTTCTTACTATTCTAAATTTATACTGATAATATATCAGATATTCTTAATAACTCTTTGTTTATATTATGTTCGCCTTTTACCGCTTTTTCAATACTTGTTACAACTACTTTATTATCTGATAGACCAACCATTACATTTGTTTGTCCGTCTAAAATAAGTTCAACAGCTTTTACTCCTAATCTACTTGCCAATACACGATCAAAACATGTTGGTTTCCCTCCACGTTGCATGTGTCCTAATACAGATACACGCGCTTCATAGTCTGGTAAGTTTTCGGTAACATATTCAGCGAGTTCAAATACATTTTTACCAATTTTATCACCTTCAGAAACCACTACAATACTTGACGATTTTCCGCTTCTTCTACTTCGTTGTAATGATTCTAGCAATCGGTCTAACCCTAAGTCTTCTTCCGGAATTAAGATTTCTTCTGCTCCTGCTCCAACTCCTGCATTTAGTGCTATAAATCCAGCATCGCGTCCCATAACTTCCACAAAGAATAAACGGTTGTGCGAACTTGCTGTATCGCGAATTTTATCAATTGCTTCAACAACTGTATTTAGTGCGGTATCGTATCCTATTGTAAATTTTGTTCCAAAAATGTCATTATCAATAGTTCCAGGAACTCCAATTACAGGAATGTCATATTCTTTACTGAAAATCATTCCTCCAGTAAAAGTTCCATCTCCTCCAATAAGAACCATTGCTTCTACACCTTCTTCTACTAAGTTGTCATACGCTTTTTTACGTCCTTCTTTGGTTTTGAATTCCATTGAGCGAGCCGATTTTAAAATCGTTCCTCCTTTACTTACAATATTTTTCACACTACGTGCTGTAAGTTCTACATTATCGGCTTCAATCATTCCTTGATAACCTCTATAATAACCTACACATTTTACATTGTAATATGAACATGCTCTTGCTACAGCTCTTATTGCTGCATTCATTCCTGGAGCATCTCCTCCAGAGGTCATTACGCCTATTTTTTTGATGTTACTTTGCATGCATTTTTTAATTTGAATAGTAAAGCTAGGAAACTTATTTTGATTTCAAAGTACGCTTCACACTAATTTTACATTGTTTTAAAATCTCAAACGTTTTCGTTAATAAGTTCTCAGAATTTTAACGTTTTACACCTCATTTTTTCTAATATTTTCAACTTTTTAGAGTTTGAAAATGAATAAACTTTGATTGTGTATTTATGAAAAATAAACAGTCTAATCACCAATTAATTAAAATGTGACTATACGTAATTTTCTTTGAAAGATTCGAACAGAAAATTAATGAAAGAAGTGTAGTTAGTTTATAGAAACGTTTAAAAGCAGTTTTGAGAAGTTGTTTTCAGTTTTTTTCAATCCATAAAAAAGACCTATCATGACACAAGTCTATTTTTATTTCTATTTTTTATAAAAAGTGATGTATGCTACTCACCTTTTTCCTTTTCGGTTTCTTTCGATTTTTCATCAACCTTTTTTTTAGGTTCTTTCTTAGACTGTTTTTTACTTTCTTTCTTTGCTTCCTTTTTAATATCTTCTTTTTTTGCAAAGTTTACAAGACCTCCACCAGCTTTAGCTTTCTCTTCCTCTTCCTTTTTTCGTTTTTCCTCTGCCATTTTCTTTTTCCCTTTAAAGACCTTGTCAACCAATTCTTTTAAAGTGTCAAAATCAACTTGGTAAGACAATCCGATTCCTTGTGTGAATCCTTGAATTTCGCCTACATATTGTATTTGATTTTGTCTGTTGAAGATTTTTGCTGTTAATGAACGATCTTCATTTAAAGAAATTTCTATTTCAGCATCACCTACAATTGCCGTTTGTGTAACACCGCCAACAGGAACTCCAATTTGTCCATTGAAGGTAATTTTATCGCTTATTTGACTCGAAACGGTCAGTCCTAATTGATCGGCTGTATCTAAATTCAACGAGCGATCTCCTTGACTGTAGTTTACACCAATTCTTAACTTGTCATCACCATCTCCAGAAAGTGCATCATTTACAATACCTGTAGCCGTTTCTATAAGGTTTCCTGTCAATACACTTTGATTGATGTTTACTTCATTTACAAAACGTCCTTGAGAAAGTAACGATAGTGCTTGTAATCGACGCTTGTCATCATCATTTAGTAAAAAATCTGTCAATTCAGAATTGGCTACACCTTGTGTTGTTGGAAACGAGATATTAAACAAAGGATCTGGTTTCATTAAATCACCTGTCAACTTGATTCCTACTTCTACAGGAATCTTTTTGTTGTAAGTAGGCGTATCTAACAATACATCAGGATTGGCTTGCAAGTTATATACAGCTTCTACATTTAATTGTGCTTTGAATGGATCGCCTTCCCAAGTAATAGTTCCTTCAGGTTTTAACGTGAATTTTTTATTGATGATTCCACGATATTTAAAGTTATATTCTCCTGTATCTGTAATAAAATCCCCAAACATGTTAAATTTACCATTGGTATTAATTTGCATCAGCAAACTACCAAAACCACTTCCTCGTATACTACTTCCTGCTTTTCTGTCAACTTCTATTTCAACAACAGCATCTGGAGTAACATCTAAGTCAAACTCCAATTCTAAACCTTTAAATTCGTTTAAGGCATTTTCTTCTTGACTTTTTGGATCGTAAAACTCATCTTTAGTAACGAATTTTATGAATGAAGCATCACCGACAGAAGCTACATAACTAATCGGAATTTTTAAATCAGTTCCCTTTTCCGTTTGTCCTTCTACTTTTATGGTAAGTCCATCTGTTGGTCCTTCAATCCAAGCTTCTCCACTTATGTAACCAGTTCCGTAGTATAGATTTTCTTCTTCTTCGTCTTCATTGTATTCTGTATTTAAGACTAATAAACGATCTGTTGTTAGGTGTAATCCTAAATTCCAGTCGTCAAAAGAAGTATGCTTAATAGTTCCGTTTAGTTGTCCTTTAGTATAATCTTGTGTATCTAAAACGGTCACATTGTCAAACTCAAAAGTTTGATCGTATAATTTTACAATAGAACTGTTTGCTAAATCTAAATCTACATTGAGATATGGAATGTACAATCCGCCAGCCAATATGCTCAATTCTCCATTTATTGCTGGATTGTTGAGGTTTCCAACTACTTTGGCTTCTCCAGAAATGAGCCCCCGAATTTCCTCAATGACATCTTCTCCAAGTGGACTAAATGGAGATATATCAAATTTATCAATCTTAGCGTCTACATCAATTGTATTTATATTATTTGCTACATTAATGGAACCAACTGCGGTTAATGATTCAAGTGTTTCGCTGACCAATTTGGCATCTACATTAAATTTTTCCAAACGATCATCACCTGTAATGTCAATGCTTAAATCGCCAAGTTGTTTGTCATTGACTTCTAAAGCTGCAATTCCAAGATTCGATTTTGGAATGTACCCACCATTAATCTGCTTAATGTCTAGTTTTCCATTCACCTTTCCGCCCAAGCGAATACTATCTATAGTTGGTGTAATTTTCTCTAATCCGACATTTACAAATTGAAGATTAATGTTTTTATTATTTTCACCCAAAAGTTGGGCTTCTAAGCCGATTTCTTCATTTTCATGACTCATTACAATCTTTTCTATGAAGATAGAATCGAGATTCTTGCCGAATATAAATCTGTTTTTACGATCGTTTTTTGCATTGATAAACCATTTGTTTCCACGAAATGAAACATCTGATTTTTTAAGTCCCACAACCGATTTATTCGAGTTATCAATTGTATGATAGAAGCTTAAGTTGTAATTATCATCAAATCCTTTTCCGCCTTTAAATTCTGTTTTAAAGAATAAAGTATCTTTTAGTGTTGTGTTAATCAAACTAAACTCCTGTGCATCATACCATTTTGTTGTCACATTAGCGACTTCAATATACGTGTTGAATACAGGATTTTTATTGTCAATGATCATTTCTACATTGTCAATTGTGCTTCCGTATGCAACAATCTGTGGCGTTTTAAACGTGAGCTTGAACTCATTATTATCTCCACGAATACTTCCACGAAGCGAAGTGTTTTTAGACAATTCTACATCAGGAAGAAATACATCAACAATTTTATTATAAATCTTAAAGTTGAACGATAAGTATTGATTTGGAAGTACTTCAATTGGTCTATAATTGGCGTAAATACTTCCTACAGAGTTTTGCACAAGATCAAGAACTTCTTCAAAGTAAAAACGTCCAATGACTGTTCCTTTTATAATATCTGGTGAATCTATCGTAAGTTTTCGAATGTCTTCTTTATCAAACTCCGAGTGTATGCTAAAATTCTTAAATGCGTAGTTTGAATTTTGATTGGTGTATGCAATTTTCTTGAAGAAAATATCACCAGCCATATCATCAATTGTATTTCCAACAAGATCTAATACCATATCTCCTTTTAAGATGGAGACTTTGTCTCTTTCAACAAAATTCAGTTTGTATAAATCCAATTTATTGATAGATGCATTAAACCTAAATTCATTTACATCTCCAGCAAAATTTGCCAATCCTTGAAAGTCAAAGTTCGCATTTGGATCACTTGACACTAAATTTCCGTCAAATAATTGATCTTTTAAAACACCAGAAACATTCAAATTTTTATAAGTGTAATCGTTGTAGTGAATTGAACTCACCTTTCCTACAACTTCAGTATTTAAGCTTTCTTCTGTAAATCCTTTTCCATCTACAAACAAATCAGAAGATAGTGTTCCCAACATAGGATCGTTTAAGTATGCTCCCAAATTGAATTCTACAAATTGTATATCGCCTTCATACAATGCATTTTCACTATCGCCAACATCCATAATATTTACATCGAGTATTGAACTTCCTATTTCTGTATCTATACGAACATCTGCATCGATAATAGTTTCGGTAATTTCAGCAATACCTTTCAGGTTAAATTGCCCTAAACGATTTAGTCTTTTAGGTAAGTTAGTTCCAAGAATATCTGGTAAAAGCGCAGTTAACTGATAGTAATTTGATGAAAAACGTTTAAAATCACCTTTCATATAAAACATTCTGGTCGAATTGAATAGGTTTTTATATTGAACGTCTCCTTTTATAATAGTACTAGGCGATTTGAAATCGAAGTTTTTTGTAGTAAAATCATTTAAAACACCTGTTATTTCTGTACTAAATGTTCCTTGTTTGTTTCCAAACTCATCATAAAAATGATTGAGCTCACTAAAGTCTATTTTTGAGTCTGTAAAACTTGCTGTCAATTTTACTTTATCTAAAAAGTTGGCAAAATCTTTTCGTTCATAATCAAATATTACTGAACCATTTAGCTGAGAATTATCAGTTTTAATGACCAAATTCTCAAAGCGCATTTGCGTCAATGTATATTGAAATTTGGTATTCATTTCATTCACACGGAGTCCACGTTTATCTAAAAACGTTAAACTTCTAACATCTCCAGATACATTTGGACCTTTAACTTGAAAATCATGTACTGTTCCCGAAAGCTCTTTAAAATCGAGCATGTCAGGTGTTTCATTGTTTTGATCTTTGTATCTAAATTTACTATTATTCAGTTTTAGCTTCGAGCTTGTAAGCAAAAAATTAGAAGGTGTTCCATCGGAAGGTTCAGAATCGAGTTTCGCAATAAAAACATCTAAAGTAGTATCGATTGAATCTTTTTCGGTGTTGATATTAAGCGTAAGTCCTTCAATATTTACTGTTCCAAATTCAAGTTTGTTATTAATTGCATTATTGAAACTTAAAATAGACGTTTCTAAGGCATTGATATGAATCAGCGTATCTTTTAAGTAATCTTCAATGTAAATATTTTTCATTGAAATATCGCCGTTCCACTTTAAACCAATTCGTTCAATATTAATATTGGTTTTGTATTTTTCATTTAACCAGTCAGTTGCCTTTTTTCCAACCGCTGTTTGTACCGCAGGAATCGAAAAAATAATCAACAACAATAGAAATAGCAGTATAATTGCTATCAATACACGTTTTGTTATTTTCCAGACTCTTTTAATGATGCGTATTATTAAAGGTTATTTATTGAACTTATTCGGGCACTGCAAATTCACAAAAAAAATATTACAAAACACGATGTTTAGCATATCTTTGTGACTTTATATCAATTTTTATGCCTTTTAAAACTTATGAGCACAAAAGATGTATATATTTTAGCTATTGAATCCTCTTGTGATGATACTTCTGCCGCTGTATTACAGAACGGAAAAGTGTTATCAAATGTTATAGCCAATCAAAAAATTCACGAAGCATATGGCGGCGTTGTTCCTGAATTGGCATCACGTGCACATCAACAAAATATTGTTCCTGTTGTACACCAAGCACTAGCAAATGCAAATATCGATAAAAAACAGCTAAATGCCATAGCTTTTACACGCGGACCAGGATTGATGGGTTCGTTACTTGTGGGAACTTCCTTTGCAAAGTCGCTCGCACTCGGTTTAGACATTCCTTTAATTGAAGTAAACCACATGCAGGCACATATTTTGGCACATTTTATTGAAGATGAATCGCAAACCATTCCGGAGTTTCCTTTTTTAGGAATGACCATTTCTGGCGGACATACACAGATTGTCGTTGTAAAAGATCATTTTGATATGGAAGTCATCGGCGAAACTATTGATGATGCTGTTGGAGAAGCGTATGATAAAAGTGGAAAAATCTTAGGATTAACCTATCCTGCAGGACCAATTATTGATAAATTAGCAAATGAAGGAAATCCGAAAGCCTTTCCTTTTCCAAAACCAAAAGTACAAGGACTTAATTTTAGCTTTTCAGGATTGAAAACAGCGATTTTATATTTTGTGCAAAGACAAACAAAGGAGAATCCGAATTTTGTGGAAGAGAATTTGAAAGATGTGTGCGCGTCTATACAATATACTATTGTGAATATTATTTTGGATAAGTTGAAGAAAGCTACCAAGCAAACTGGAATTAAAACAATTGCGATTGGTGGCGGCGTTTCTGCAAATTCAGCAATAAGAAAAGCATTGAAAGATGGCGAGTTTAAATATGGTTGGACAACACATATTCCGAAGTTTGCCTATACAACTGATAACGCTGCAATGATTGGAATAGTTGGATATTTAAAATATTTAAAAGAAGATTTTACGGATCAATCTGTTACGGCGAATTCTCGAATTAAGATTTAACTTTGTTGGTTTCTGGTTGTTTGTTGTTTGTTGTTTGTTGTTTGAAAATACAAAACGTCAGTTCGAGTGATTTTCTGCGCATTGAGCGAAGTCGAAATGAAAGAAAATCGTATCGAGAATAGCTTTGAAGCGAAAATATTATCTTGAAACACAATTTAATTTATGAGTACTTCTCGATACAACAAATCATAGATTTGCCACTCGAAATAACATTGAGAGTACATAAAGTATTATAGTTACATTTAAAATTTAACATTCAACATTCATAATTTAAAACTTCAAATAAACATGGCATTTAACGAACGTTTGGCAGACCGAATTAGAGAGCAATTCACTTTTTTTCCTGAAACTTTTACGGAGAAGAAAATGTTTGGCGGTATTTGTTTTATGTATGAAGGAAAAATGACGGTTGGTATTGTAAAAGAAGATTTAATGGTTCGTATAAAATCTGAAAAGATGGAAGAAAGTTTAGCGAAAGACTTTGTACGACCAATGGATTTTACGAAAAAGCCAATGAAAGAGTTTGTATATGTTTCTCCTGAAGGTTGCGAAACCGAACTTGAATTGTTACACTGGATTGAACTCGGCTTGGAACATGCGAAACACAAATTGAAACAATAACCCTTTTGGGTATTGAGTCTTAAGAGAACTATATTTACATTTAAAATTTAGCATTCAACATTTATAATAAAAATACATGCAACTTTTTTACACACCAGAAGTAACACCAGAAACGAAACACTATACGTTTTCAAAAGAAGAAAGCAAGCATATTGTACGTGTGTTGCGCAAAAAAGAAGACGATGTTTTGCATATTACGAATGGAAAAGGGTATATTTTTTCGGCAAAAATCACGCTAGCCGATCAGAAGAATTGTATGGTTGAGGTGACTTCGTACGAGTTTCAAAAACAAAAGAGTTATCGATTGCATTTGGCTGTCGCGCCTACAAAAATGAACGATCGGTACGAATGGTTTTTAGAAAAAGCTACTGAAATCGGAATTGATACGATTACGCCAATTATGTGCGATCACTCAGAACGAAAAGTAATTAAAGCAGAACGTTTTGAAAAAATTATTCAATCGGCTACAAAACAATCTTTAAGTGCCTATTTTCCAAAGTTGAAACCTGTAATTTCATTTTCAAACTTTATTAGTACACATAAAAACGAGCAGTTATTTATTGCACATTGCGAAGAAAACAAGAAGCAATCGCTAAAAGATGCTTTAGAAATTAAGAAAGATGTTACGATTTTAATTGGTCCCGAAGGCGATTTTTCTACAAAAGAAATCGCGCTTGCAATTGAAAACAATTATGTTCCTGTTACTTTAGGTGATACACGTTTACGTACAGAAACTGCTGCAATTGTAGCATGTCATTCGGTTGCGTTTATGAATCAGGAGTAGATTTTGTTGTTTGTTGTTTGAAAATACAAAACGTCGATTCGTGTATTATTAAAATAGAAATTTGTATCAAGAACAGCTCTGAAACGAATTTGTAATTTTCATAAAACGATCTAACAAACAAGTACTTCTCGATACTAAATCTTTTCAAGATTTCACTCGAAGTGACGCGTTGTGATAGTATTGATTTGAAAATTTGTCAATGAAGTTTCACACTAAAATTCTAAGAGCGTCAGCGATCTAAGAGCAAAACAAGTCTAAGAGCGTAGCGATCTAAAAATCCAATTTCTGCGCACTCAAAATATCTTTCTGGTCATTTTCTAAGATAAAAAACACATTCAATTCATCACCTTTGCTGACTATTTTAGGTATTTCTATTTCAAAATTTCCTTTTTTATTGACTTTCGTCAGATAGTTCTCGTTGACAACTATATTGTGATTTTTTAAGGTCTTTCTGGCATTTTCTCCACGTTTTACATTAGTCGTACGTTCTTTGATTGCCAAAACAACTCGTGCTTTTACATTGGAAACGTTTCCATCAATAGTATAGTTAAGCTTGATGTTTTTTGCTGAGTTTTCTATCGCGCCAAGCGAAATATTATATTGAGAAGACTTATTTTTATATTCTTTAATTTTCGCATACATTTTAGTACGATTCGAACCTACAAAATGCTCCTGTCCGTTTACAATAACTGCTGGTGTATATACTTGATTGTCTCTGAATTTTTGAGCATACGAACGTTGTTTTTGCGTAAATTCTTTTTGACTAAACGGATCTTTCCAACCAATATAATTCCAGTAATCTACATGATACGATAAGGTGAATACATTTTCGTTTTTAAACTCTGCTCCTACTTTTTCTAACAATACATCTGCACTCGGACAACTAGAACAACCTTGAGAAGTAAATAGCTCTAAAACGACTACTGGTTCGTGTTTTTTATCGATCATATCCGTAAAAGAGACTAAAAATACGAGTGTAAAAAGTGAAAGTGTTATTAAATATTTTCGTTTCATAATCTTAAAGTTTACCTTGCAATACATAAGACGTTTTTACATGAAGAAGCTTACGTTATTTTTATTTTTATTGAGTTTTTCGTTCGTACAATCTCAAGAAATTGCCATTTTAAAATATTCTGGCGGTGGCGATTGGTACTCCAATCCAACTGCTTTGCCAAATTTGATTCAGTTTTGCAATCAAAATATAAATACAACTATTAAAGCCAAGCCACAAACCGTGGAAGTTGGTAGTACCGATTTGTTTCAGTTTCCGTTTGTACACATGACAGGACACGGAAATGTATTTTTCTCGGAGGAAGATGCAGAAAATCTGCGCAAGTATTTAACTTCTGGTGGTTTTGTACATATTGACGATAATTACGGAATGAATAAATACATTCGAAAAGAGTTAAAAAAAGTTTTTCCTAATCAAGAATTAAAAGAAATTCCTGCTACACATCCAATTTTTAAACAACCGTATTCATTCCCGAAAGGATTGCCAAAAATTCATGAACACGATGGTTTACGTCCGCAAGCAATGGGTTTATTTTATGAAAACAGATTGGTATTGCTATTTACTTTTGAAAGCGATTTAGGTGATGGTTGGGAGAATAAAGAAATTCACAACGATTCTGATGAAGTTCGCCTGAAAGCTTTGCAAATGGGCGCCAATATTGTGCATTACGCTTTTAAACATTAATCAGCTTTAACAACCAATCATGAAACTTAGTTATTATTGTTCGTCATGTCAAAAAGAAAATTACATTAAAGTAAAATCAGATAATAGATACGATCTAAAACAGGAGATTGGAAGCGATCATTTTAAAGAACGATGTATCCATTGTGGAAATTTTACAAAAAAGCATATTAATAGACTACGTGCTTTTCCAAATACAAAGTTTATTTACACTGTGTTAGCTATTGCAATAATTATTACAGTGGCTATGCATAATTATATAAGTTTAACGAAAATTATATTAGCATTACCATTTATTCTTTGGTTTGACCAGAAGAGAAAAGCAAGTACTTTTAATAAATTAATGATTGATTAAATTCTCACCCAAGATGAGTTACAACCTTTTTTTAGACGATATTCGTGTGCCCGAAATGGTATACAGAAATCCAGATGATTACAATTTTGTAATTGTGCGTACCTATGAAAAATTTGTAGCATACATTAAAGCTAACGGACTTCCTAAATATATTAGTTTTGATAATGATTTAGGATTAAATGCTGATGGAGAAGTTGCAGAGGATGGATATGCAGCCGCAAAATGGCTCGTGTACAATTCTGGTTTAGACATTAGAGAACTTGAGTTTTATGTACATTCTGCTAATCCTGTTGCTGCAAAACAAATTGAAGGTTTGTTGACGAATTATATAAATCATTTAAAGTCTAATTCGTAATAAAACATGTCACAACTCACACATTACACTACAAATTTTGAGAAACGAACGTTTCCAATTATATTGGTATCCGATCAAGTTTCAAATGCACCAAATATTGGTTCACTGTTTCGTATTTGTGATGCGTTTGGAGTGGAAAAAATTATTTTTTGTGGTGAAAATATTCCCGTGTTTGGTAGAAAAATGACCAAAACCTCACGTGCTACCGAAAAAGTAGTTCCTTTTGAAATTAAAGAAGACATTCATCCTGTGATTTCAAAATTACAAGCAGATAACTATACAATCATTTCTTTAGAGATTACTGAAAATAGTCAATCTATTCATACCATTGATTTTTCAAAGTTAGAAAAAATTGCATTGGTAATTGGTGATGAAAACTTTGGCGTAAATCCAGAAACGATCTACGAATCGGATATTGTGACACATATTGATATGTTTGGGCAAAATAGTAGTATGAATGTGGTACAGGCTACCAATATTGTGCTTTATGAGATTACCCGACAACGTATACTTGCAAACTAATTTTATTGTATTATTTTTAATGCCAAACTCATGAAAATGACTTCAAATGCAATTACCAACGGAATTCTAAAAGCTTTAGGGATCACTATTGGTATTCTTTTAGTGCTTTATTTTTTCTATAAAATTCAAGTCGTTATTATCTATATTCTCATTGCCGCAGTTGTTTCTTTGATTGGACGACCTATAATTCGATTTTTAAAAAAACGATTGAAGTTTAAGAATACCTTAGCGGTTATTTTTACCATGTTTTTGATGATTAGTTTATTGGTTGGTTTAATAGCTTTATTTATTCCACTTATAGAAAACCAAGGAGAAAAATTATCCTTACTCAATAACGAAGAGTTACAAGGAAAAGTAGAAGGTTTATACGATCAAATTACTGGTTATTTATCTTTAGATTCAGAATCACTTAAAGACTCTAAAATCTTCTCAAAAATAGATTTCAGCCTTATTCCTAGCTTTTTCAGTTCACTAATAAGTGGATTGGGGAATTTTAGTATGGGATTACTTTCAGTACTTTTCATTTCATTCTTTTTACTGAAAGACAGCCAATTGCTACAAGATAGCGTGATGGTTTTAGTTCCTAATACTAAAGAAAAAAGATGGGCACGTTCTTTTGAAAAAATCAAAGATTTACTATCTAGATATTTTGTAGGACTCGTGTTTCAGATTTTAATTCTATTTGTAATTTATACAATTGCTTTATTAATTTTTGGAATTGATAACGCTATTGTGATTGCCTTTTTGTGCGCATTACTTAATCTAATTCCCTACGTTGGTCCAATGTTTAGTGGAGTTTTAATGATGCTTTTATGCATGATTAGCAAACTAGAAACTGACGCAAGCGGCGAATTGATTAATAATTTTAGTGATGTTATTTTACCAAATACAATTGGCGTAATGATATTCTTTATCATTGCACAATTGATCGATAACTTCTTAAGTCAGCCATTAATATTTTCAAGTTCTGTAAAATCGCATCCGCTAGAAATTTTCTTAGTCATTATTATTTGGGGAATTTTATTCGGAATCTTAGGAATGGTAGTTGCTGTGCCATCTTATACTGTTCTGAAAGTTATTTTGAAAGAGTTTTTATCGGAAAATAAAATTGTCCAATCGATTACTAAAGATATTTAATCTTTGAATTTAGCACTGCTTACATCTGAAATTCAACAATTTATAAACGATCATTTAAAAACTGATCCGACAAAACTTTTGCTAAAATACAAAGCAATTTCGGGCATTCCATTTACTGAAATTATAGAACAAATACAGGCAAAAGCTAGATGCGAAAAAAAGCTGCCAACGTGGTTTTCTACAGAGAATATTTATTTTCCAAACAAGCTCAACATCGAACAAACCTCATCGGAGCAAACAGCTTTTTATAAAGCTACATTGCTGCAAGGAAGCTCTTTAATTGATTTAACAGGTGGTTTTGGTGTAGATTGTTACGCATTTGCAGAAAAGTTTCAAAAAGTAACACATTGTGAAATTTCGCAACAACTTTCCGAAATTGTAACACATAATTATGGTGTACTTAAAGTAGATAATATTCAAACCGTGCATAATGATGGAATTTCGTATTTACAAGAATCATCACAAAAGTATGATTGTATTTATATAGATCCTTCAAGAAGAAATGATGCAAAAGGAAAAGTCTTTTTATTGGAAGATTGTTTGCCTGATGTTGTTTCACATCAAGAGTTGTTATATAGTCATGCAGATACAATTTTGATTAAAACTTCACCTCTATTAGATATTACCAATGGTTTGCGCGCATTAAAACATGTGAAAGAAATTCATGTAGTAGCAGTTCAAAATGAAGTAAAAGAATTGTTGTGGTTACTAGATACAAATAACAACCCAGAAGAAGTAGCAATTAAAACGGTGAATCTTACTAATACAGAAACACTATCCTATAATTTCTTACTTTCAGAAGAAAAACATCAACATGTACAGTATGGACTTCCAAAAAAATACTTGTACGAACCCAATGCTGCTATTATGAAAGCTGGTGGGTTTTCAAGTGTTGCTTATTCCTTTAAACTTGAAAAACTACATCCACATTCACATTTGTACACATCTAATACACTTATAGATTTTCCAGGAAGAAGGTTTGAAATTCAAAAAATAGTACCATTCAATAAGAAGATTTTCAAAAAAGAACTAAATTTATCCAAGGCGAATATTACTACACGCAACTTTCCTGTATCAGTAGCTGCAATTAGGAAAAAATTAACACTCTCAGATGGTGGTGTAGACTTCTTATTCGCAACTACCTTATTATCAGAAAATAAAGTGCTTTTACACTGCTTAAAAGTGTAGAAAAAACTTCCAAAAAAATCGCTTTTACGGTTTTACCGTAGGATTTATAATATGACACCTTATCTCATACTTAAGACTTCTGCCTACATTTGAATCATGCAATACAGTTTTAGGGATTTAGGGGAATCCACTATACTTTGGGGAACTTTGGGAAAAGTTCCCCTTACTTCTTTTATAGGGGCAACCTTTTTTGAAGTATTGTAAACTTATTGGGTATTTTCTTTCATTTAGTGTTTTCTGTCGTCAAAAATTACTTTTTAGCGAATCAATCCATTTTCAAGACAGTTTGAAAAGATAAAAGAATACTTAATTGATAGATTTGAACACCCTTTTAGGTAACTAGTATATAACGATACTTAAAGCCGCGTCTTGAAAAAGGATGCGGTCTTTTTGTTTTTATATAGTATCTAAATCTAATTTTCATAAAACTAAATTTAAAAAAACACATTTTTTACAGTAGACATTTCCTACAATTCAGAGCATTAATCGATTAAATGGGGAGTTTGTAGAAAGAAAACTATTTTTTGCGCTATTGTCTCTCATATTCAATAGTTTTACTCGCGATACATATTATAAATCTATCACATCTTGAATGAATTACATTCTTTTAATAGATTTATATGTTATTCTTTAAGTCGAAAATTATAGTAATATTTATACTAGACAGCAAATAAGAATTCGGAAACGAATTTTTACTATGTTGTATGCAAATACAACAGTTACGAAGGGAGGTTTATGGTAGGGCCTCCCTTTTTTTATTTCTTCTTTTTTACGAACAAATTATATTAGACTCACGTGGCGGACAATACAATACTGAACACTTATAAAAGGCTGTATATGTAGTACGTGGTTCTGGGATTCTACAAGCATCAATGTTGGTTCCTCCTTTAACTTGACCTATCTTAAAATTTGAAATAGGCATTTTGTTCAGTTTTAGATTTTTAAGATTCTTTTTTTTCATAATAAAAAATTTACATTACTTCCTGAATTTTAAAAACGCGTATCAGGAATATAAACGCTTACCACTAAGAGTCGTTTTTTATATTTCGTTACGAAAACATTTTATATTTATGAATCTTTCAATAGAAAAACGATGCTACTCTAACAAAATTAAAGTTTATTAAACACTGTATGCCAATGATTTAAAAACATAAATAATCGTACTCACTCTCCATTTTGCAACTCAATATTTTATGCCTTTTTACTTCTTTTACGAAAATTTAACTTCAAAAATTATTTTTTTAGAAAAACATATTCTAATATTGCAATATGGGAATAACTAAAACAACAGGCTTTTCAGAAGAAGTAAATACAATGTCAGAAGTATTGAAAGCACTTGGACATCCAGCACGATTATCAATTATGCATTATTTGGCAAAGAGTCCTTCCTGCATTTGTAATGATATTGTAATGGAATTACCACTGGCACAACCAACAATTTCTAGACATTTGTCTGAATTAAAAAAAGTAGGATTGATTCAGGGTGAAATTACAGGGAAAAATATATGCTACTGTATCAATCTGAAGAAATGGCAAGAAGTTTTAGCGTATTTAGATACAATTACTATTTCCCTCTCACAAGTAAAAAAATGTTAAACCTTTATATATAAACTTATGAAACTATCAGAAGTTAAAAATCACTTACAACATATAGAACAATTAGATTTTTATTTACCCAATTCACAAAAAGTAGAAAGTCATTTTCATGTGACAGAAGTCGGAATGATTACTAAGAATTTTATTGATTGTGGCGGTGTAGTACGAAATGAAAAAGTAGTTAACTTTCAATTGTGGTCAGCAGATGATGTAGATCACCGTTTAGAACCAAAGAAATTGATGCACATCATAGAACTTTCTGAAAAGGTTTTAGGTATTGAAGATTTGGAAGTTGAGGTTGAATATCAAGCAAATACTATTGGTAAATATGGTTTAGATTTTGCCGATAATCATTTTATCTTAACCACAAAACAAACAGATTGCTTGGCTAAAGATAATTGCGGAATTCCAGCACAAAAACCAAAGATGAAATTTTCTGAATTGCAAGCACAAACAAACGGCGGCTGCGATCCAAATTCAGGTTGTTGTTAAGATAAATAGCACAAACAATAATTATACATTAGAAACGCTATTCTGAGTTCCTAATGTATAATTTGGTATTAAATTAGATTCATATAGACGATTTTGCAAAAAAACGATAACTTTGGCGCAAATTTTTAAGCTATTTATAGAAACAAAGTCTTGATATATGGATAAAGAACTTACAATTGTCGTTCCCGTTTATAATGAAGAAGATAATTTAGAAAGAGTTGAGAAAGAGCTTGGTGCATACGCTGCAGCTGCAAAAATTCCTGTCAAAATTTTGTTTGTAAATGATGGCTCTAAAGATAAAAGTCAGGAAATGATTGAGAAGATTTGTGCTGATAGTACGGTTTTCAATTTTGTATGTTTTGCTGAGAATCGCGGATTGAGCGCTGCCATTAAAGCCGGATTTGATAATACAGATACAAGTTTGGTAGGTTATATTGATTCCGATTTACAAACTGCGCCTGCTGACTTTGATTTACTTTTAGAACATATTGGTGAATTTGATTTGGTTACTGGCGTTCGTGCCAACCGAAAAGATTCATTTGTAAAAAATATGTCTTCAAAAATTGCCAATGGTATTCGTAGAGCGTTTACTAAAGATGGTATGGACGATACAGGTTGTCCGTTAAAAATTATTAAAACAGACTATGCAAAGCGCATTCCGATGTTTAAAGGATTGCACCGTTTTTTACCTGCAATGATTTTGTTGCAAGATGGAAAAATTAAGCAAATACCTGTACAACATTTTCCACGAATTGCTGGAGAAGCAAAATACGGTTTATGGAATCGTCTGTTTGGTCCGCTAATGGATTGTTTTGCCTACGTATGGATGAAGAAAAAGTACATCAACTACTCTATTGCTAAGAAAGGATGATGACTTGGCTCATTTATGGAATTGGTGCGCTTGCACAATTGTTATTTTCTGGAAGAACCTTATTACAATGGGTAATTTCTGAGAAGAACAAAAAAGTATTGACTCCTGCTTTGTTTTGGAAGCTGAGTTTAATTGCTTCTTTCCTACTCTTTGTATACGGTTATTTACGAAACGATTTTGCCATTATGCTTGGGCAAGTACTAACGTATTTTATTTACGTTAGAAACATGCAATTGCAAGGAGAATGGAAACGCATGCATCAATTGGTGCGTATTTTTATCATCATCTTTCCATTGATTATCATTGCTATTGGCTATAACAACAACAAACAAGATATTTACAATTTACTCAACAGTCAAGATATTCCAGATTGGTTGTTGTATTTAGGAATCATTTCTCAAATTATTTTTACCTTACGCTTTGTATATCAGTGGATTTATTCGGAACGAAAAAAAGAATCGAGTTTGCCTTTAGGTTTTTGGATGTTGAGTTTGCTTGGCGCGAGTTTAATATTTACCTATGCCATTTTTAGAAAAGATCCTATTCTGATTGCAGGTCATATATTTGGTATTGTCACCTACGTTAGAAACATAATGCTTTTAAGAAATCAGTCATGAATTTTATACAGGAGAAAAATTACGTTTGGATACTCGTTATAGTATGTTTTTTTATCTTTTTTATGAATCTTGATGTATTGTATCCGAATATCATGGAAGCGCGAAACTTTATTACAGCGCGCGAAATGGTATCTGATGATAGCTGGTTATTGACTACAATGAACGGCGAAGCGCGTTATGAAAAACCGCCGTTACCAACTTGGTTAGCTGCTTTTGGCGGAATGCTCTTTAGCTTTAAAAGCTTAATTGCATTGCGAGTTCCTTCTGCAATTATCACATTTATTTTGGTGCTTTTCTCCTATCGTTTTGGAGTGAAATTCTTGAAAGATAAAAAACAAGCATTTATCAATAGCTTAATTTTAGCGACTTCGTTTTATATCATTTTTGCAGGTAGAAATGGAACTTGGGATATTTTTGCGCACGGTTTTATGATTATTGGAATTTACTTTATTTTTCAATTCTTTTCCGAAGACTCAAAAATATGGCGTAATGCATTACTAGCCGGAACTTTTATAGGTTTGTCCTTTATGAGTAAAGGTCCTGTGTCACACTTTGCACTCTTTTTACCTTTTATCATTGCCTATAGTATTGTATACAAATATTCAAACTTTAAGAAAAAATGGTTGCCGCTGGTCGGATTAATTTTGGTAACTGCAATTATTTCTGCTTGGTGGCCGTATTATATCACTGTAATGGATGGTGATACTGCCAAAGCTATTGCAGAGAAAGAAACTACTGCTTGGAAAGATCGTAATGTACGTCCATTTTATTACTATTGGAGCTTCTTTGTGCAATCGGGAGTTTGGACAGTAGTTGCCTTTGTTAGCTTGTTGTATCCATATTTAAAAACTCGTGTAGAGAATTTGAAAGCGTATAAATTCAGTTTGTTTTGGACTTTGGCTGCCGTAGTATTATTATCATTGATTCCTGAAAAGAAATCGCGCTACTTATTGCCTGTTTTAATTCCGTTAGCATACACAACGAGCTTTTTTATTATGTATGTTTTTAGATCGTTTCAATCGAAAATGGAAAAGTTTGAACGCATTCCGATATACTTAAATTTTGGCTTGATCGGATTGGTTGGATTGGCGTTTCCAATTGCAGGATATATTTTCTTAAAAGATAATCTCACAGGATTTTACACACCTTTTATAATCACTTCCTTACTATTGGTTCCGATTGGATTTTTTATTCTGAAATACCTTTATGAGCGAAAAATTCAGCGTGTTTTCTACTTGATTGTTTTCTTTCTAATGACGACAATTACGTTTGGTTTTCCATTGGCAAATGCATTTTTGGAAAATCCGAAGTATAATTCACTAGAAGACATATCGCGCAAAGCGGAAACTGAAAAGATTCCTGTGTATATGTTTAATATTCAATCGCCTGAATTGGTGTGGGATTATGGTGGAAAAGTTTCGTTGCTACATAGTCACGCCTTAGAAATTCCGAAAGAAACTACATTCAAAGCATTGGTGATGATTGGCGCTAAGAAAAGTTTAGAAAAAGCGTTTCCAAATTACAGAATTACACACCTAGAAACCTTTGATTTGAATCCAATTGAAGACACTAAGAAAGGATATAAAGATCGTTTGCGAACAGATATGTACTTGATTGAAAAGAATTAAGTAAAAAAAGCGAACCGAAATTCGCTTTATCTTTTAAGTCTAACAATGTCCAATTGCTGAACCACACGTATCAGCAAAATCAGAACCACAGTTACATACTGAATGTGGATTTGTTTCTGGAGTTGGTCCTGGATCTTCAATGCAACCATCTGTAGGACACCAATCCGATGCTTTATATGGAGGTCTTCCTCCAGATACATTGTCAATTTTAGAAATTTGCTTCTTGTTTAATGATAAACCTTTAAAATTTCTTTTTTTCATAATACATGATTTTTAGATTAATAATGATGTAAATGTACCTTAGAGAAAAAGGTATTAAAAGAAATGTAACATACGATTCCGCGAAACGTAGCTTCGAATTCCGCGAATTATCGGAAGTAAAAAATTTGTAGTAAAGACTTCTATTATTTCAAAGTTAGACACCTGAAAATCAAAGTGTTTTCAAGTTTACTTTATAACTCTCTAAACCAAGCCAATTGTTCGGCAACACCTTCTTCCAAAGTTACGATTGGATTGTAGTTTAAGAGTTCTCGAGCTTTATCAATGTTTGCTTTTGTACGTTGCTGATCGCCCGAACGCGGTGGTAAATCTTCAAATTTGATAGTTGTATTGAGTAATTTTTCAACTGCATCTACACCTTGTTGCGTTGTGTATTCGGCTTCGGTTCCAATGTTAAATATTTCACCATTACACACTTCTTCTTTTCCAATAACACTTGTAATTCCTTGAACAATATCACTTACATGCGTAAAACTGCGTAAATGCGATAAGCTGCCTTGAAATAGCGGAAATGTTTTGTTGTTCAATCCGCAGTCTAAAAGCTTCGTAAAGAGCTTGTCTGGGCGTTCTCGCGAACCGTATACAGAATATAAACGTAAGGAACAGCTTTTGAGTTGATTCAGCCTTGAGCTGCATAAAACTAATTGTTCTGCGGCAAGTTTTGTAACTCCATAATGCGAAGCAGGTTTTGGTGCCACCGTTTCTGGAAATGTAGCATTTAAGCCATAAATAGATGAAGTTCCAATATTTACAAACAACTTTAAAGAAGCCTGTTTCAAAGCGTACGATAGTAAATTTTGAGTCGCAATGACATTGTTTGTCAAATAATCTTCAAAAGTAGAAGTCGCTGCAATACCAGGTTGTGCTGCAAAGTGGAAAATATAATCAATTGTTTCTGGCAGTTTTTCAACGGAAGTTACTTCGCGTAAATCGGCTTGTAAAATTTCAATTCCTTTGGCACGTAATACAGCAGCATTTTTATCTTTTAGCGCAATTGGATAGTAATTTGAAAAATTATCGATTCCTACAACTTCATGACCTAAACTATGCAAATGTTCTGCTACATGTGAACCTATAAAACCTGCAATTCCCGTAATAAGTATCTTCATTGATATACTTCCTAAAATGTTTGACGCATAAAAGTATAAATAATTTATGGAATGCTTTTGTAATTTTTGAATTCTATAACTTTTATATGGAAAATCAAAAGGCTTTCCATTACGGAAAGCCTTTCTAATATGCATAATCAACGCAAAAATTTGATACAGTTTTTCAGTTGGTCTGATGCTTGTATCTATTATACATATTTCCCTTATTGATAATAATTGTTTGTATTTAATTAGTAAGGATTCCAAAAATTGATGTCATGACGCGCAGTTGCCATAGTAAATAATAATAAATCTTTTGATTTGCTCGATAGGTTTGAGTTTAGTATTGAATTTTCTGTTTGAATAGAATATTGAATATATCCATTTAATGTATTAGAACTTTCTTGCGCTAGAAAGTACATTTCTAATATTTGACGCTCCGTTGATGATATTCTTCCTTCATTTTCATGTATCCTAACAACTTTTGACATTTTATAGTCATTGTTTTGAAGTAGTGAAATCATATTAGCATAGAACGCATTAAATTCGCTCTCTGTCATAGCATTTGTTGAATTAACATATATATTATTTGAAGCTAAATAATTGTGTGTAAAATTAATAGCGTTCGTAAAATTAAAAACTCCATTTGGATATATTTGATTTCTATGAATAATCAATGCGTCTTCTAAAACTTCTGCATGATATCTTCCAGCATAATCTAATGGATTTGCTGCGTTTATTACACTTCCTATTGGATTTCCTCCGTTACCATTTGCTGGACACACCTGTCCGCTAGTCGCTTTTTGAGATGCCGCAATTCCTACAGATACTGCCTGTCCTACATCTCCATTTTTCATATATTCTTCTAGTCCAGCTTCAATATCTGGTATAAAATCGTTAGGTTCAAATGCCTTGCTATTTGGTGAAGGTATTTTTCCTTCTAGTGACGCTAAAAAGTCATTTGTTATTTTTGAAATTTCTTCAATAGCTTTATTCTCTGCACTGATTTCTTTTGTTATTTCTTCTGAACAACTACTTATTAAAAGTATGAATGTTACGATTGATACTATATTTATATATTTTTTCATGATTCATTAAATTGATTAATAGTTAGTTTTTATACGCCGTAAGGATTCCAATAGTTAAAGTCATGACGTGCTGTTGCCATCGTAAATAATAAAAAGTCTTTTGTACTTTGTGAATAACTTGAGTTGAGTACCATTTGTTCAACTTGTATAGAGTACTGAATATAAGAACTAAGCGATGTAGCGCCTTCTTGCATCGTAAAATAAGAGTGTAATATTTGACTTTCTAAAGAAGATATTTTTCCCTGAGCTCTCATCTTTAATATCGCTTCTGATAATAAATTATTTACAGATTGAAGCTCTTGTCGTAATTGATTGTAATATTGATTAAATGAACTTGATGTATGACTATTTGACTGACTTACATTTTCACCATACATTACCAATAAACTTCGCGTTACTTCTGCTGATCTGTCATAATTAAACACTCCATTTGGCGCAACATAATTATATTTCTGTGTTAATTGGTGGTGTAAAATATCTACATGGTATTTTCCTGCATGATCTAATGGATTTCCAGTATTGTCAGCTCCACTACCTGGATTTGGTTGCGCAACTCCACTAGAAGCTAAGCCAGAAGCTGCAATTCCGTCTGCATACACACTGTCCATATCACTTGGATCGTTGTTATAAGAATCAATTGCAGCTTTAATATCAACTGCCGCAATTGCAGGATCAATAGCTTTCGTATGTATCGTTATTTTGTCTTGTGCTTTCAAAAAATCGTCTGTCAATTGACGAATATCTTGAAGCGTTGTATCTTCAGTATTTTCTATTAATCGATCGTCTTCACTACATCCAATAATCAAGAGTGAACACACACATGGAATTAAATAATATATTATTTTTTTCATCGTTGTTGTTTTGTTAATGACCTCTACTCTTTTAAAAAGGTTTTCGAGTTTCCCTTGATAGATCTACATCTATATGGGAAGTTTTGAGAGATTCATTACCCAACTAAAAATGAAAAAAAGCTAGTCTTTTTTAAAAAACTAGCTTACCATATTGTTTTTGAATACTTTATGTTATCTAAAAATTTTCTTTCTGTAGTAAAAGAATACCAGAATTAACATAATAATTCCAATTGTAATCGTTGTAGTATTTAGCCAAGACTGACTTGTAACTGGATTTGTACTTCCTGTAAGTGTAAATGCTGCCCAAAAATAGGGAACGTTTTGCTCAGTTTCATGCAGCTGCAGATATTTCTTTTTGGCAAGTTGCAATGCCTTAGATTTAGAATTCCCATTTTCTAATTCGGTATAAAAAGTTTGCAAAATTTCATTCCCTGCTTTTTCATTTACATTCCATTGTGAAGCCAATACACTTTGCGTTCCGTTATAGAAAAATCCTCTGGAAAGATTGATGATTCCTTCCCCAGAAATATTAACACCATCATTGGTTTTACAGGCATCTAAAACGACCAATTCTGCCTGATTTTCAAGTCCAAAAAGTTCATTGAGTGTCATATTACTGTCTTGAAAAGCAATCCAAGGTGTTTGTGTTAGGCTGTCTAAACCTGCATGTGTGTTGAGGTGAATAATCTCAAAATTGTTTCTATGCTTTAAAAAGTTAGCTTTGGTAGCTTGTTCTTTTTGTAAGATTAGTGAAGTTGTATCTTGTTTAAAAAATTGAAATACTTCTGTAGCACCTGCTAATGTTGGCAACTCTTTATTTTGAAATTCAATCGGTGCGATGGCCAATAGCTTTTTTGTAGGTGTGTTTTGTTTTTTCTGAATTTGCTCAAAGAGTGAAAATGATTGTAAATATGAAATTTCTGTTGTATTGATAAGATAGCTTTCAGATAATTTTCCAGTAGTCTGCATTGGTAATAACTCGAACGGAATGTATTGCAACGTATGATCGGAAATAATGGTGATTTTTTTGTTTTGCAAACGTTTTAAAGCATTTTCAAATGGAAACAATTTTTGAAACACCTGATGTCCAATTACTCGAAATTCTTTTCGTTCTTTAGTATCCAACGGTTTGGTCATAAAGTTTCGTAGAGATGCTAGTTGCTTTTGAAATTCTGTAGCATTTTCAATTTTGAAAAAGTTTAGGGTTTGTCCATCGTAGTAAATTCCGTAACCATCAGTTTCGTGTAAAATATATTCTACAAAAGCAGTTTCTTTTGCTTTATATTTTTTTATGACACTTTCTAAAGAGACAATAGCTATTTTTTCTTTGGTTTTTATGTATTGAGGATACGCTCTTTGCATGGAATCCATAAAAGTTTGAAACTCTCTCTTTTTGGTTGCAAATTTTTGCTGAGTTAATTCATTATCTATTTCTTGCAGAAATTGCTTTTGTAAATTAAGTACTTCGTAGTTCAAATTATATTCTCGTTCCAATAAATCTTTAGGAATATCGAGAGCTAGTTTCGCTTGTAGTGTTTTTATATTTTCTTGAAGTAATAATGCTTTGTTTTTTTCCATAAAATAGAAAGCGTTTTCTATATCATTTAAAAGATAACATGTTTCTACTGCAAGCATATAGACATTGACTCCTCTTCCTATCCAAAACAATTTAGACGCTTCAGTATCGGTTTCATATCGAATTAAAGACACTAATTCATCAATTAACACAACCGTTTTTTTAGCCTTTAAAAGGTACTTTTTTTCTTTTTTTTGTTCGAAAGCTTCCACATAATGATCCGCTAAATCGATCAAATAGGTTAATGCTTCTTGTTCGGATTCTGCTTCTTTGATTTGTGATAATGTTGGTAACTGAAAGTCGTTATTTAACGGTTCTTTTTGTTCTGAACATATTGCGACTGCCTTTTCTAAATATGGAATTTTTTCATCTGCAAATTTTGTATTCAAAAAATATCCTTTGCAATTATATGCATTGGCTATTTGATATATATCATCAGAATTATCAATAACTCTTTGATAAAGTTGATTGGCAAGTTGATGCTTTTTTTGTCTAGAATACACTATTCCGATGTTAAGAGTTACATCCCTTTCTTCATACAAGTCTTCAATTTCTTTATATATTTTTTGTGCTTTTTTATAAAATTTTAATGCTTCTTCTAACTCTTGAAAACTATCGTACACATTAGCTAAATTGGTATAAATTCCCGCAAGTTTATCTTCCGATGATTGAAAAAAATCAAGATTATCCTCAATGTTTTTTTGATAAAATTTCACAGCAGCTAAATCTGAAGTATCTTCTTTAACCTCAAATGAGGTCTCATAAATTTTTGAATATATGGCTATGACACCTCCAGATAATAGACTTTTAAAATCAGCATTCTTTGATAGTTTTTTATTTAAAAGACCATCGTTTAAATACTGCAAAGCCTTGTAAAAATCACCTATATCTCTTTCAATGTTTGCTAATTTCCGATACGAATTACAAGTATATTTATCATTCTCATTGGCATGAACAATTTGCAATAAGATAGTATAAGCATCTGATACCTGTTTCAATTTTTGATATACAGATGCTTTTAGGTATAAACTTTTGTTTAGCGAGGTTTTATCTTTAAGTTGCTGTTTTATTTGAATCGCTTTTGTTAGATATAACAGCGCATTTTCATAATCTTTAGCCTTGTTATAACTTCGTGCCAATTCATGAAAAAGGACAGCTTTTTCTTTTTTAGTTTTAGAAATATCAGTGTCAGAAATCAACACCTTAAATTTCTTTATACGTTCTTCTGCTTTTGGAATCTCATTGATGCTATCAATACTATCTGACAAATCATCATTCTGAGCATAACCAATGCTTTGAATACAAATAAATAATACTACAAATATGGATCTTAGAGAAAAAGTCATTTCTCCTCTAAAGTAAACATTAATTATTAATCGAATGGAATAATTAGCCTATTGAAATATGTATTTCTAAGATCGCCATCTAAATCTCCAAATGTATCAGATACAATAGTTCCTCGTTCACTTAATTCATCTTTTAACTCTTCAGGCGAAAGAATACCATCTTCATAAAATATATTAGCTACTTCTATAGTTACCTGTGGAGCTGCAAACGAAGTTCCTTGTACAAAAACGTCGTAAAAAGGAATTCCTTCTCCTTGGGCAAAAAAATCAACACTAAAAGCACCATAATTCGAAAAGTCTGAAATTTTTGACTTTTCTTCATTGGAAGATGCAACCGCTATAACATTTGTTTGCTCATATGACGAAGGAAAGTGTCTTAACATATCGTTATCGCTTGAAAGGTTTCCTGCTGAGGTTACAAAGATTACATTACTATTTGCTTCCACAATATTTAAAAAAATAGATTCTAAAGATTCCCCAAAACCATCATCATACCATCCCATACTTATACTAACAACATCTGCTCTTTCTGCCGCATATAAAGTGCCACATAAAAAATTAAAGTAGCTAGCTTGCCCCAAAGAATTGGAAACTTTTACTGGCAATATTTGATGTGGCACTCCATTAGTAGTTAGTGCGCTAGTAATCATATTTGCAATAATACTTCCATGTTTTCCTTCATCATCATCAAAAGTATTGGGATCTCCATTTACAAAGTCCCAACCAGACTTTTCATCACCTACAGCAACGCCATCAACATTAAACAAAAATTTATTTGCCATTGTACCAGTATTGAATACAGTTAAACCTGTAGCAACTCCCGAATCAACTACAGCTATTGTGACACCTGAATTTGTTTCTTTTATATATGAAACATATCCAGTATCCAAATCAGTTCCAGTGTATGGACTATCTATGTCTAAACCAAATACAAATTCATAGTCAACTTCAAGAACTCCAGTAGTACTTTCGTCATCTACCTGATCCTTTATAGAGCGTCTTTTAGGTTCAATATTTACAACTCCTCCAAAAGACCAAAGTTCAATGTCTTTATTTGTACAATAACAAACTTCATAGTTTGTTACTCCATTAAACATTCTTATAGTATTTTTTTCAGGATCGGTTGTACCATCTTTAAATTGTACTATTAATTCTGTATCTGAATATGTAGGAAAAAAATTGGATTTACTGGTGATATTTGCGGAACTCGTTTTCGGAACCTTACCTGTTTCATTTTCTACAACTGTCTTTTCAAGCACATCATCTGTGGTACATGAACAAACTACTATTGCAAATACAAATGCAATAAGTTTTTGTATATTTCTCATAATATTTAATTTTTGCGTTTATATATAGGGGAATAAACACCGAAAACATTACCCAATATTTTTAATTATAATTTATATTCATGAAAGATAGTGAAAGATTTATTAATGCACTTATCTCTGGAAACGAGAAAGTTACATTAGAAATTTACAATAAATTATTTCCCAAAATAAAATCATTTATCCTCAAAAACAGAGGCGATTCTCAAGATGCTTCTGATGTTTTTCATGATGGACTCATGTATATCATCGTCACACAAAAGGAAAAAAGAACTGAAATAAAGTCCTTTGAAGCCTACTTATTTGTGGTTTGTAAAAATATTTGGAAAAAAACTTTGAAAAATAAGGTAATAAAAACAGATACTCATACCCTAGTAGACAAAGAGGAAGAGTTAAGCACTTTTATTGTTGAACAGGAATTGTTTGATTTTTACATTGAAAAGTTTGATTTGCTCTCTGATAATTGTAAAGAAATTTTAAGTAGTTATTTTAATGGTCTTAGCTACGAGGAAATTCTAACCGAATATGCATACGCATCTATTAATACGGTACGCCAACGTGTTTTTAAATGCAGAACAAAACTTATAAAACTAATAAAAGAAGACAAACTATTTCAAAAATTAAAGAAATGGCAATAGAACTTACAGAAAAATTATTAGCACAAATTGACGGTTATTTAAAAGGTACTTTATCAATCACTGAAAGTGACGCTTTTAAAAAACGTTTGCAAAACGAACCCGAATTACAGGAAGAAGTTCGTTTACAGCAACAACTATTTGATACGCTAGGTACAGAAGAATGGCATACAATTCATGCAGCAAACAATAAAGAACGTTTGGCTGAATTGAAATCTAAAATAAGAAGTAAAGAATACCAAAACTTGTCTGCCAACATTCGCAATGCAGAAACCGTGTATTTTAATCAGGAAAATAAAGGACGATCTTTCCAAAAGTATTATCGTTACATCGCTGCTGCAGCTGTAATTATTCTATTTTTTGGAATTTATGTTACACAGATAAATTCTTCTTATAGTTCCTATTATGAAGATCATATAAATTGGTCCGAAGAACTGCCATCTTTTACTGAAAAAGGGCAACAAAAAGACTTTTTCTATCAAGGAGAAGTCGCTTTTAAACAAGAAAAATATAAAGAAGCTGCTGCATTTTTTCAAAAAGTAACTCCAACACACGAATTGTATACGCACAGCTTAGTAAATCTTGGCGCGTCTTATGACATGCTTGATGAAAATGAAAAAGCCATTGCCACTTTTCAAAAATTAGCAAGCGTAGACGATGTGTATGAAAATTCCAAAGGAAATTGGTATACTGCCATGATGTATCTTAAAATGGAGAATAAAGATAAAGCTATTGAAGCATTGCGAAAAAATATAGTAGATACTGAGAGTTTTAAATATAATGAAGCAAAAATTTTATTACGAAAACTAGAATAAAAAAACATACATTCAATTATAATTCAATTAAAAAACGAACTAATCAGTTCGTTTTTTTTATAGGTTTGATTTAAAAATAAAGCGCTATTAAACAACTATTTGCAACCATTTACCTCTATCATCTAATTTCCTAAAATTTTATTTTTTGTCTTTTCTTGGGTAATGAATGTGCTTAATCTTCCCATATAAGTAATTAATCACAAAATACTTATACAATGAAAAAGCACTATTTTATTTTACTATTAGGATTATTCGTTTCAATTGCCAACGCACAATGGAACAATACATTTCCATATCCAAACACAGGAGAAGTAGGAATTGGAACAGGAACAAGTCAAAGCAACGTACACTTCAATTTTCAAGTACACGGAATTACAGATTATATAGTTTCTAGTAGTTCAAGTCATTTACCATCTGCCAGAGCTGCACAAACAAAAAACATAAGAGGCGCTAGTTTAAACTACGGAAAAACAGCACGTATCGGAATAACAAACTCGGTAACAGGAGGAAATAGCACTGATGGAACTGTCCTCAGAATGTCTAAATATGATTTTAGCATTACCAATCAAGAGAAAAAAAATATGAGCTTCCGTACTGGAAATGTTGGATTAACAATGAATGGTTCGCACAAAAGAATCTGGATGGGTTCAGATGGCTTTTACCTACCAAACACAAGTCCTGAGCAAGCAGCGGTTAATGTTGTTTCTACTTTTGATAATGGATTATTTATTCGTTCAAACAGTAGTCAAGGTTCTAAATTTGGTTTGAGTGTACGTATGAAAAACAACAAGCATAATTCTATACAAGTCGTAAGTACCAATGGAAACGATGTAAACTTTGCAGTTCGTCCAAATGGAGAAGTGTATGCACGAAAGTATACAACAACCTTAAATCCTTTTCCAGATTATGTGTTTGAGAACGATTACAATTTAATGCCGCTAGACGAATTAAGAACATTTGTTACTACCAATAAACATTTGCCAAACATTCCAACAGCCAAAACAGTTGAAAAAGAAGGTGCCGATTTAGGTGAAATGAATCGTTTGCTTGTTGAAAAAGTAGAGGAACTTACGTTGTATGTTTTACAATTGGAAGAAAGATTGAAAAAAGTTGAAACACAAAAATAAATACACACTATGTTGAAAAAACTATACATATTTAGTGTGTTACTCTTATTGGGTTCAAGCATCGCGTTTGCACAATGTGACAATGATGTAAGTACTGATCCTGAAAGCCCAACAAATAATGCACTTCCGAAAGATTTGGAACATCCAGATGGAGACGAAAGATATCTCAATGGATTTAACTGGTTTCCGCTTACTGGTGGCGGCGGACTTGAAGATTACGATTTAACAAACATGTTTTGGTCAGGAATTCCATTACCAGAAATGGACAATATTTGGTCCAACTCAATTCCGCACTACAATTATATTAATAACTCGCCTAGACCACTTCCAAAAAATGGTTGGGAATTGCTACTCGTTAACATTGGTCGTTTTCCAAATAATGTAGACATAGCCGATAGCAATGAAACGTTTCAGGCCTTGCCATATATTGTTATTTACAACAAATATTCAGGCGTTATCAGGCTATTTGCCAATTTTGGCTTGGACGATGATGCTTCTTCTGGCGCAGATGCCATTGAAGTTGTTATGAGTTTTGTACTGAATGATGATAATTCTGGCGCAACAGGATTGGGAAGATTATATAGCGGAAAAGATCTTCCGTTAGATAAAGAATCAAAAGTAACGGTAATGAAATCATTAGCGAAAGCTACCAATGCGCAACGTCAGTGGTTTTCTGCTGATTTCCAAATTGCGTATGATCCATGTACATGTTATCATCCATCAAAAATACAAATCCATTTTAATGAAATAAGAACAGAAAATATAGAATTACACGGACGAGCAATTTCTGTAGAAGCAGATGGAGATGATTTAATTAACGACGCCTTACAAATTGATCCGATGAGTTTTTTATCTGGATTTGATTATACTGGAAACGACGAAGAAAAAGGCGGAATCTTAATTTATAAAGGGTTGCAAAAACTTGTAGAAGATTATGAATCTCGTTATGAAAAATACAAAACAGATTTGGCTGCTGCCGGAAAACAAAATGAAATTGTAGAGCATAATTTAGGAGCATTAAAAACACTCAAGTATGCACTAACTGCTGTCATTACGTATGGAATTAGCGGAACCGCTATTGATACAGGTCCAATTGAAGCTACAGAATGGTTTACCAAAATGAAAGAAAAATATGGTTCATTCATCAAAAAATCAGGTAAACTTGACATTGATAACTTGTTGAAAATTGCAAAAAAAGTATTGGGTTCTGATGCAAAAACATACATTGAACAAAACTTTGAAAAAGTACCATTACCTAGCGAACCAGACGCAAGTAGATTGCCAAGTGTCACCTTTACGGAAATGAATTTTCAAGGATTAATTTCTGCTACTATTGAAAAAGCGGGACCTACATTTTACACGCCTGGAACCTACGGAACAGAAGCTACAAAAGTGCTAAATTTAGATACTCCGGAACCTTTAGATAAAAGAGATCCTATTTTAGAAACCATGTATGAATATCCTGTATATAACGAAGTTTTGGGAACCTTTGCTTTATTAAATTCTCCCAAAATGACCATTACCAGACGCTATGCGCCCGATACTGCTTTTGAAGATGACTTTTTCATAGTAAATTCTGGTGGTGCATTACAAGATGTATCCTATAAATCATGGACAACAGAATATCAATTTAAAGTCAATAACACACTTGCCTATTCGTTAAATAAAGCTGTAGATATTGAAGATTATACTATAAGAGCTGCGATTCGATTTAAAGCAAAAACCGATTATATTGATGTCAATGGACAAGAATTCAACACCTTTATTGATCCACATTACACTACCAATATACATGCAAATCCGTACAATAAAAATCATAAAGTTGGGGAATATGCAGATATCGATGTATTTGTTAACAAAACCATTGCTTACGATGTAACTACCTATGATCCGTGGAGAAGTTACACAGGAACACCTTATACCAATACTATTGAAGATGGTTGGGGAGCTTCTACATCCTTTACGCCTCATGCGTACACAGACGAAGATGGCGGTGCTGCTTCAATAGACATTCACTATTTCGAAAACTTTGATGGTTCGTTTCAAACACCATTCATGCCATTAGATGCACTTGGAACTTTTAAAGCAGGAATTGGTTTAAAGCAAGAATTTTTCTCTGCGGATGGAGAATATTTAAGCGAAACAACACAAGGTGTAGGACTTGAGTTTTATGATATTGAATTGATCTTAATTGTAGATATTAAATATGAAACGCTTAATGATAAAGGACAACAAAATACAAGTACGCAAATATTGACCTATGATATTAATAATGTCGATTTACCTGTTGAAAATTACACGTATGAACATATTGATCCAACATTGCATACAGGTTTGGATATTGGTGTTACTCCTGAAAATGTTGGCTTGGATGATATCGTTTTTGATGGAAGTCCAGTAGAACGTTTTTCATTGATAGACAATGTATATACCTGTCGCGCATGGAATGATATTTACATCAACGGAAATTTGACTGTTATTGGGGATTATATTGTGCATATTATTGCAGGAAATGAGATTGTTACCAATCCAGAATCGGTTACGTCTCCAGAAGTTATTTGGCGTATTGAGTCACCTTTTGATGTTTCCAATCCGATGCAATTGGCAGATACAACTTTCTTAACCGATTTCTGTAACAGCAATTACAAAGCAAATCAAAGAGATCCTTCTATTGTAGGAAGGCAAGCAACTCAAGAAGTTGGTTTGCTTACGTTGCCAGAAGAAGAAATTGTAACCGATGAAATTCGCTTGTATCCAAACCCTGCAAATACAGATGTAAATGTATTTATTGGAAAGGAAAAATTAATCGGAAAAGTAGCAATTCAAGTATATGATATGGCTGGAAAAAGCTATGATTTAACTACCAATCAGCAAAGCGGTATGTTGTATAATATCAACATTGAAAGCCTAGCTTCTGGAATTTACTTTATAAAAGTATATGACGAAAGTACACTTTTAAAAACCTTAAAGTTGGTTAAAAAATAAGTACTCAAACCCAATTTTTTAAAAGCCGAAGCGAGCCAGAAATGGTTCGCTTTTTTTCTAAAGGTTTACAACCAACGCCAGCGCGAGTTTCTAACTCGTGCCCACAAACAAGCTAAAAACATTCGTGAATTCGTGGTAAAAAAAGCTATTTGAATACTTTAAATCATTCAATCAAATTAATCATTATTATCAAAGTACTTCTCGATACAACGAATCACAGATTCGCCACTCGAAGTGACGTTTTTAGTTTTAATACACATATTCCTCCAGAAGCTGACTGCCGCTTCACTTTGTTCCTTGTAGTGATGTATAGAAGATGAATTGCTGAATATTTTTAAGACTAATGTCAAATCGAGCGCAGTCGAGATTGCTAAGATTTATATAATCTAAGTGTTCTCGACTGCGCTCGAACTGACAAACAGAATATTTTTAGAATTTTATTTGAAGTGTCGTATAAAAGTTTCTATTATTAGACGGAATAATTCCAGGACCAGGATACCCTGTTGCGCGTCGTGTAAAATATTCGTTGTCTAGCACATTGTTGATTCCTGTTTCGAGTTTGAAATTCTTGTACGTGTATGAAAACGAAATGTCTAAAATATCATAGGCAGGAATTTCACCAATGACACCGCTTAAGTTACTTTCTACAGCGTTTGAAGCATCTGTGAATTGCTGTGAAATATACGTATACTGAATGTTTGATAAGAAATTTTTGTAACCGAAACGAATTCCTGTTTTTAAGTTGACGTTTGGCACGAATTCCACATTGTTCCCTTCTACTCCATTTTCATCAGTTTTGGTATATTCTGAATTCGTAATTGCAGCATTGATGAAGTAATTGAAACTGTAATCGTTGTTTTTGATGAAGACTTCATTCAGATTAAAATCTAATAAACCTTCAAAACCATACATGACCGCGTCACCAATATTTCCACGTTCACTTTTTACACTTCCGTCTGAGAAAGCACGTTGTACAAATCCAATTCTGTCATTATAAAACAATCCGAAAGCGCCAATATCATAGGAAAGAAAGTTTTTGTAGTTTCCTCTCAATCCGAAATCGATCGTCATTCCTTTTTCGTCGTCAATAGTTGGACTAATTGCAAAAGCAGGATTGATGATACTGATATCTGTAAACGTTACCGAACGGTAATTTTGTGATACATTTCCATAGATTTCCAACGCGTCCGATGGTTTGTAACTTGCGCCCAATCCGAAAAGCACAAACGAACGTTCACGCACTTCACTATTGTCAACCGTTTCGTTTAAAATAACGTTTCCAGCACCATCTAGATTGATTCGTTTGAAAAATCCGTCGCTTTCAGTTTTGATATGCTCAAATCGGAAACCTGGTGTGATTGATAGTTTATCATTCACATAAAAAATATTCTCCCCAAAAACCGCCATATTTAAATTCGGATACTCATACGCCGATTGATTTTGATAGTTTGGAAAATCTGTAGTTTGAAATTCAAAGTTCGGGTCACTTCCTGTTGAACCTGGACCTTGCGCACTAGTATTGTCTGCTTTATAAAATTTTGAACCGATTAAGAATGTAGATTTCTTCCCAAATACTTCATACTTACTCAACAAACGTGCTTCAAACCCAAAATTATTAAAGTCACCTTTTATCAAATCGCGTTCGCCTCCTGGATCAACCTGATTCACTCTGTTTGTTCTAAAACCTAACGCATTTCGCGAAGCATTCAAACCAAACGCATTGAATGTAAAGTTGGTGTCTTCAGAGAATTTATGTGCAAATTTTATATTGTACAATAACCAATCAATCTGAAACCAATTTCGCGCTCTATTACTTTGAAACGGGTTTTCTGCAAACATATCATCTGTCAATCCACCAGCTTGTTTTGCCAAATAACGTAAGTATGTTACTTCTGCTTCTAACTTTGTACGGTCATTGAATTGATAACCAATATGAGCATACGCATTTTTTGATTCAAATTCTGAGTTCGGACGAAATCCGTCACCCTTTTTGTAATTAAAAAATCCATAGTAACTGAATTTATCAACCGTTCCGCTTACACTCGTAAAGTTGGTGTATAAATTGTTGCTTCCAATGGTGTTTCTAGTAAAAAACTCAAACGGTTTTGCTTGATTCGGTTTTTTCATCACAAAGTTCACCAAACCACCAAATTGCGTTCCGTATTGCAAAGAAGCTGCACCACGAATGATTTGAATTTCTTGTAAACCTTCTGCCGCAGGCGAATAGTAACTTTCAGGGTATCCTAACACATCTGCACTAATATCATAACCGTTTTGACGTGTGTTAAAGTTTGCCGTTCTATTTGGATCTAATCCGCGTCCACCAATATTTAATTGCAATCCTGCATCATCATTTTGATAGATATTTAAACCAACAACTTGACTGTATATTTGACGTGCATTGTTGGATGCCAAGTTTGCCATTGATTGTTCTACCAACACAACTTCGGTCTTTTTCCCTGCGTAAATTGCGGTTTCTTCTACATCTTTTAATCGCTTTAACGCGAATATTTTTGTTTTTCTAACATTCAGTTCTACTTCAGAAAGTTGCTCTCCCAAAGACTTCAAAGCAACATTCAACACAATTTCTTTATCTACCACAAACTGCTTTTCCAACACTTCATATTCATACGAGAAAAAGATAACTGTTAGCTTTTTTTCTTCTGTCGTAAATTCATAATAACCAGTTGCATTGGTCGTTGCCAATTTTCCTGAACCTTGATCATAAATATCAACATTTGCAATTGGCTTGTTTGTGTCAGCCGAAGTTACCCTTCCAGAAATTTTTTGTTGTGCAGCTAGGGAAATACTGAACAAACAAAGTATACTAAGTATGCTAAAATCCTTTAAGTTCATTAGTTCGTTTTTATTCTTTAAATGGTAAAATCCAGTTTTTGTTTCTGAATGATTCTTTTTGCTGATATAAATCAACTGTTTTGTCTATATATGGTTGGCTTAATCGTCCGTTGAGTGAGACATAACTGTCTACATACACTTCTACATTTTTGTGTCCTTGACTCGTAAAATGATCGCCTAAATAATGTGCATATTCAAGAATGAAATCGGGTTGAAAACTCATTTGTTTTTCTTGAAATTCTGTCAAAAAATCAAGATTATTTACATAAAAAAAGTTTCCTGTTTTTCCATCTACTATTTTAAAGGTTGAAATCCCCGCTTTTTCCATCAACATTACGCGCCAAGAAAAGCGATAACCTTGTTCTGTCCAGAATAAATTTCCTGGATATAATACATATCGAAACGGGAATAAAATTTGAATCGCGAAGAAAGCAACAATCACAGGAATGATGATTTTTTTGTAACGGATGTGATATTCCGGAAATGTTTCAACCATTCTTGTATTGACATTCATAAACTTGCCAATGCTTCTTTTGATAAACGAAATAATTTTCTGGTGAAAACCAGCATCAAAGAATATTAGTGTTCCCATAATCATCACAAAAGGAAACATTCCAATAGGGAATAATACTCTTGTAAATACATGGAAAAAAACGACTAATATAAAGGCAAATATGCGTGTTCTTTTGTATAATAATAAGAATGGAATGAATAAATCGTATAGCATTCCTGACCAACTCATGGCGTAGTGAAACCAATCTTGCTGCATGAGTGTTTTTCCAATAAGTGGTATATCGAATTTAGATGGTAACCAAATTTTTAATGGTTGTGCTGTAAATAGCCAATCGGAGTTTATTTTTGCTAAACCTGCGTAGAAATAGACAATTCCCAATAATAATTTAACGACATCAATCGTCCATTTAGGAATGCTTTCAAAGCTTCTTTTTCTCCAAAGATTGTCTATGGAAAATGTAGCGTTCGCCGGAAGGAAAATCATCAGAAAACTCAAAATACTTATAAAATAGTAGTGATTGAGATAGCTTGTTTTGTCCATCAATTCGATATACGTAAAACTCAGAAAGAACGTGATAATTGCCAGTCTATACTTGAGTCCTAAGGTAACAAAAAAGGCAGATAATCCGCAGATAATAAAGATGAGGTATGTATAATTTCCTAATGGTTTTACCCATTCAAAACCGTAATATGAGAAGTGGAATTTGGGTTCAAGATAGATACTTTCAATCCAGCCATGTGCCCAAAAACGAATGATTCCGTAGAACATCATCAATCCGAAACCTATACGAAAAACTGCCAATGGCGCCGCGTTGGTTTGCTGTTGCATGTATGTTTTAAATCGATTCACTCGATAATCGAGATTTAGATGCTTCAACGGTTTGTGTCGAAACACTTTTAATTGTTTCTTCTAAATAAATACTTCGAAAAA
The DNA here is from genome assembly GCF_050633145.1 of Kordia sp. Taxonomy (GTDB): domain Bacteria; phylum Bacteroidota; class Bacteroidia; order Flavobacteriales; family Flavobacteriaceae; genus Kordia. The sequence goes on from NZ_JBOEFY010000041.1 coordinate 55,658, forward strand.
TTTCTTCAAAGTCGTTAACTTTCGCACAAAAAAAGGTTGCCTACTTACGACAACCCTTGTATTACGAGTAATTTAGGTATTTAGTCGCCGTCTGCATCATTATAATCTACAGCAACGTTGAACGCTTGAAGCATGTCAACTTTTAGTAAAACGACAGCGGCTTGTAGCGCATCATACGCTTCTGTCATTTTTGTATTATCTGTATTTATTTGTGTTGCAAAGTTTGCGTTTAATTCTTGAATTTTTCCACGAGCAGTATTCAACTGATTGATAATGAGTGTAGCTAAATCAGCTCTATCTAACGAGATTAAATAAGTTTTAAAACTTTCTCCACTGGCGCTTCCGCCAAATTGAGTTCCGTTAAAAATGTTTTGCACAGCAGTTAACGCTTCCAAAGCCAGTTCTTTAGATACTTCTTGATTGTAATATGCTTCTACTCTATCTGGTAACGGAGTTGCAGAGAAGTTTCCTGCTGGAATTCCAATTTTATTTGCTCTCAATCCTTTTTCATAGTAGAAAATAAAATCGTTAATGAATTTGTTAGATGCGCTTGTTGCCGTGTTTGCTGTACTTGCAATAAATGTATCTCTGTATGTAGCTGTCCAATCGTTTAACACAGATTGTGTCAATGTTTTCATTTGATTTACTAAATCGGAAAGGTATGCTTTGTACTTATCACCATCTGTAGTAGCTGTGTATTTTGCAAGTATGGAAGCATCTGTATCTCCAAGTCCGTATAACATATAATCCAAAGCTGGAAAACCAACAGCGTCATTATTATTAGTATGTGTTAAGTCGTAAGTTCCGCTTGCAATGTTATTTTCTACATCTGTAGTATTTACAGGATAGGTGTTCATTTGGAAATAATACAGCGTTTGTTCTGCTTCTCCAATATTGAAAGCTTCTACATGTTGCCATGATTTGTATGCCGTTAACCAAGCTGAACGAAGTGCTTCAAGATTTGCAAGGTTTGTTGTGATAAAGAAGTTGTTTTTCGCAGTAACAAATGCTTCTAGGTTTGTGTTTAACGCTTCATATGAAGGAATTACAATATTGTCAGCGATATTGCGCAACATTGTACCTCTGTCAAATGCAGTTTCATTTCCACCACCATTTGAATCTGATGAATCGTCACTTGAACTACAAGCTGCAATAAATAAGGCTACTACTACTATTGATAAAAACTTCTTCATTTTTTCTTATTTCTATTTATTCTAAATAAACATGGCAAAAATAAAAAAGTAGCAAACGTTATCCTAATACATTTGCTACTTTTTTATTTTATACTATTTCTATTTTAAAATTACCCACTAAAACTTGTTCTTTTTCGCTTATCCTTCAAAATAAAATTTAACCGTAGCTTAGGCTATGCTTGCTTTTTCCTTTTTGTCTAATCAAAAAATAACGGTGTTTTATACACGCAATTTTAAAGCAGAAATAGTATTAATTCTAAATAATTTTTCTTAGCTACCAGCCTGAGTAGTAGTAAAGTTGAATTCCGCTGATATTGTATCAGAAATTTCGTCTAAGATTGCAGGTGTTAGATCCCAAAATCCGTTTCCTGTCAATAACTGATCGATAAATCCATCAACTTGAGTTTTTGTGAAATATGGTTGGTTTGTTCCTGGCTTACGCGTGAATTGTAAACTGTAGATAAATCCGAATCCTTCCGATAAATCGTGAAATGCACTTGCATTGTCCGTTCCTAAGTTATTTTTCCCTTGTTGTAAGTAGTAAACTGCTCTTACTCCAATTACTGTAGATATTTTTTCTCTAATAATATTTGCCTGCGCATCACGAACTGTGTAGTTTTTAGCAACAATTGCAGCTCTACCTAATTTGAATGCTTCGTATACCTCTGAAGCTATTCCTGCAAAGTCAGCATCATTTTCTACTCTTGAAAGGTATTTGTTTAAAAAACTATCTTCATTTAAAATTGGTGCTGTTGCATTGTCAGTTCCGTAAAGATACCCGAATGCTTCATCCCATTTATGCTCCATTGTTGTATAGTCTTTTCCTTCTTCAACAGTTCCAGCATCATTATTTGCTCTGTTTTCTCCAGCATCTAAAACTGATGTACTTAGATAGTTATTCAACATTTGATCTGCCATCAATGCACCAATCAATCCTTTATTCACTGCTTGATTGTATTCTAAACCTTTTCCACTGATGTAACGTGTAGCACCTCCACCAGCTTCTTGTAATTGCCCTGCATTACCAGCAGTTGCATTGTTAGCCCAAGCAGGAAATACTTCCGATACTTGTGCAGCAATCCATGAATCGAAATCAGCTTTAATTGCGTTTGCATCCGTTGTGTTTGCTGAAAAATAATCTGATGAAGCAGCAGTTTTGCTACGAATACTTTTGTTAGAAGCATTTAAATCTGCATCGCTAAAGTCATTGTTTCCTTCTGCATGTGCAAACATTCCATCAAGTTGAGCTTCTGTTTTTGAATTGTCTTTTAAAGCAGTAATAAACTCTTCTCCCATTTGAATTCTCGTAGTTTGTCCGCTATAACTTACTGTAGAATTTCCATTTCTACTAAATGCATACGTTGCAGGTGCAATTACTTCGTTAGTATCTGTTGGATTTCCTCCATCATCATCGCTAGAACATGAAGTAAATACAAAAGTTGAAAGTGTCAATAAACCGACTATTATTTTTTTCATTATAGTTGTTTTAAATGGTATTATTTTTTGTTTTGGCAAATATATTATGGGATTTTGAATTTACAAAGTTTATTTAGACTTAATCTTAATTAAATTAAAAACAAGAACACAAACAACTGACTTACAACATATTTTAAAATTAAAATCTAGCAAAATAAATTTCAATTCATTGAAATTAGCATATTAAACGGATCATTTATAACACTTTTCGGTGTCTTTTATAGAAAAGAAAATGGTTTTTGTAACCGAATCATTTCTGAATCGTCTTAACGATATAACTATTCATCAATCAAAAAAATAATATCAATGAAAAATTACATTTTAGCTATTCTCTTTTTGGGAATGTTTATGGTATCAAATTCTGCTGTATCTCAAGAATCAGAAATGGGAAGTCCTGAAAGTTTAGAAGATAAGATTCTTGCGCTGGATGCTCAGTTTTGGAAAGCATATAACACTTGTGCCGTCTCCGATTTTAAACAGTTTTTAACCGACGATTTAGAGTTTTATCATGATAAAGGCGGATTGACAAAAACTGCTGACAAATTAGTTGGGGCGGTTAAAGACAATCTTTGCGCTGACTCAAATACCAAATTACGGAGAGAAGCTATAAAAGGAACTGTAAAAGTGTATCCACTACAGAATTATGGCGCCATTATTACAGGTGAACATCTTTTTTATTTGACAGAAAACGGAGCTAAAGAAAGGTTAGTTGAATCTGCTAAGTTCACACATGTTTGGCAAAACGAAAATGGAAAATGGCGTATGTCACGCGTGTTGAGTTACGATCATCAAAAGGCTTCAAAAAACTCAAATAAACTGAGTATTCAATTGTCAATGTCGTCCATGAAATCTTTAGCAGGAACATACAAAGCTCCAAATACAGGAACTATCACTATTTCTATAGAAAATAACACTTTGCGTATGAAAGCTGGAAAAATGAAATCAGAATTGTTTGCGCAATCTGAAACTTCACTGTTTATGAAAGAAGCACCATTACGCTTTAAGTTTGAAAAAGATGCTAATGGAAAGGTTGTGAAGTTTACTGTTTTTGAGAATGGGAAGGCTGTGGAGGAGGCTTTGCGAGTGGAGTAGTTTTTATTTTAGTTACATATTAAGGTCCCTGCAATTTTTATAATTGCAGGGACCTTTTTCATACTTACCATATTCTCAACATAAAAAGCTTTTAATTATTTTATTGATTAAAAATTAACATTTTTTTTACAAATTACGGATTTCCGTAAGTTTTATCCTAAAATAATCAATATACTTGATGCTGAATATTTAAAACATATTCTTACAAGAAGATATCTTAGCTAATTTTCAAATTGTAGACACCTATGACCAAAAATACTTTTCCCTGTACATTTCGTTACATCCTTTTTTTATTTACTGTATCACTTTTTTCACTTTTATACTCTTGTGGTTCGAGTCCTGAAGACACCCTTGTAAATAAAGTAAAAAAAGGGTTAAGAGAAGATAATACGATCGATGAAAAAGAATGGAATGATATTTCAACTTACATAAGTGACAATAAAGATAGTTTCAAACAATTATATTCTGATACAGATAATATTATAAGTGATGATAAGTTGGAAAATTACATTTTAACTATAGCATCTAAACGAAGAGACAATGAATCTCCTAAAATTATAAAACCAAAGAAAGCTAGTACTGTTGATAAAAAAACTCATGTGAAAGTTTTTATTGAAAACTCAGCAAGCATGGATGGTTATGTCACTAATACTACAGAATTTGAAGCTGCAATCTCAGAGCTTTTAGTACAAATAAAATATCATTATGATAGTGAAGCCTTTGATGTAAGTTTTATTAATGAAGAAATTCATCCTTCAAAAGTTGATGAAATAGAAAAATTTGTAGAAGCATTAGAACCTAATAGATTGCCATATGAAGTAGGTGTTAGAACATCTAGTAAATTAAATGAAATATTGAAAATGGTTTTAGAAAATACTTCAAAAGATAATATTTCCATTTTTGTTTCTGATTGCATCTATTCTCTTTCAAAGAAAGGGGACACAAAAGGAGCGTTAGCTTTTGAAAAAAGTTTAACTAAATCAGCATTTGCCCAAAAAACAAAAGAATTTGATTTCTCAACTCTTATCTTAAAAATGCATTCAAATTTTGAAGGCACTTATTATGATTATGAAAATGTTAGGACAAATTTATCTAAAAAACAAAGACCATATTACATCTGGATTATAGGATCTGATAATCAGATGTTTAACTTCTTAGATAGAATAAACCTAGATCAATTAAAAGGTTTCGATAACTTTTATTTAGCAACTAACCTTGAGAAAAATAAAAATCCTTTCTTTTCAATTTTAAGAGAAACTAACAAGATAGGAACATTTAAACAAATAGATAGATCCTCTAGAATTATTAAAGATATTGAAAATGTGAAATTAAGAGATGGAAAATTTCAATTTACGGTTGCTGTTGATTTAAAGGATATAAATGTAAGTAGTACTACTTTATTCAATAAAGAAAATTATAAAATATCAGATGGTTTTATTATTAATAATATACAACGAATAACTCCAACATCAGTTCATAAACGTGACTATCCAAATATAAATAAAACCCCTGCTACACACATATTTACCATAGAACTAAAACCTGAATATGGAATTAGTAATTTAGAGTTATCTCTTAATAAATCACTTCCTAATTGGGTCTCCAACAGTAGTAGCTCTGATGATAAAAATATCATGTCACAATTAGATAAAACGTTTGGACTAAACTACATCATGGAAGGTGTTGAAGAAGCATACCTCTTACAGGACAGTGATAATACTACTCACTTTACAATCAATATAGAAATCAAAAAATAAACATAATGGAATTAAACGACATTTTTTCAAAAGTTTTTGAATTACTTGGTAGATCAGGAACCTTTTCAGAAGACTTATTTCAGGAAGGTCTATATACTTCTTTGGGAATAATTAATCTTTTAATAAGCTTAGTAATAGTCTTATCTTATTACTTTTTTATTAATAAGCCCAATTATAACTCTATTAAACATTGGTTTTTCTTCCTTATTGGGAACTTTGCCCTTTGCTTAGTTATAGGTTATTTATACCCTAAAAGTGTCTTCACAGGATTAGATTTAGAATATCAATTTATTGAATATTTAGTATTTGCATTAAAAAGCGGATTAATTGCAACTTTCATGTTTATCATTTGGTCATATATTTTCAAATGGTTCAAGTCACATTGTCAAGGAACTCCAAAATTATTCGGGAAATTTTAATTAATAAAAATAAAGCAATATGGCTAAATTATATGTATTCGGCATAGGTGGTACAGGAGGAAGAGTTTTAAAATCATTAACAATGCTTCTTGCAACAGGTGTACAAACTAAATTTGATATTGTACCTATCATTATTGATCCAGATGGGGCTGGAGGTGATTTAAATAGAACTTCGAAAATACTAAGAGAGTATCAACAAATTTATGACGCTATTGACAATTACGAACATTGTGATTTCTTTAAGAATAAAATAACTACGCTTGGAGATATTGCAAAAGATCAAAGTCGTGGTGGGAAAATTTTTGATGGTTTCCAATTTGAATTAAACGGTATTCAAAATGATAAGTTTAAAGACTTTATTGGATATAATACTCTAAATACTAACAACATGGCGCTCACAGAATTGCTTTTTTCTGAGAAAAACTTGAATGCCGATTTAGAAGTTGGATTTAAAGGAAATCCTAATATCGGTAGTGTAGTATTAAATCAATTCACTAAATCTGAATTTTATCAAACTTTTGCAACTAACTTTCAATCCGAAGATCGAATATTCATAGTAAGCTCTATTTTCGGTGGAACAGGCGCAGCTGGTTTTCCCTTACTTCTAAAAAATATACGAAAAGGAAAAATTGATAATGCTAACTATGAAACCTTAAAAAATGCAAAGATTGGAGCTATCACAGTTCAACCTTATTTCACATTAGGTAAAAATGATGAGTCAGAAATTGACAGTCATAACTTTATTACAAAAACAAAAGCAGCTTTAAATTACTATGCTACTAGTATCACTGGAAATAATTCAATAAATACAATGTATTACATAGGAGACACAGCAAAAACAGAATATGAAAATATAGAAGGTGGTGCTTCTCAGAAAAATAAAGCCCATTTTGTAGAACTAGCATCTGCTCTGTCAATAATAGACTTTGCTAATATTGAAGATTTTGAATTAGAGGTAAGTAATGGTTCAGCTCTTCATCCTAAATATAAAGAATTTGGCATTAAAGATTGTCAAACAATTTCTTTTGAGGAATTATATACTGAAACTGAAAAACTAATTAAAAAAAGTTTGACAAAGTATTTTTACTTCAACCTTTTTGATAAAGAAAAAATTATTAAAAACCTAAAAGATCCATTTGCAAGAGAGCATGAACCTTCAATTGATGAAAACTTTTTTACGCAACCTTTCTATAAGGTGCTTGCAGATTTTAACAAATCGTTCAGAATATGGTTGGCAGAATTAAAAGATAATGATATTTCTTTTGCTCCTTTTGCTATAAACCCTACTAAAGATAATCAGTATAACATCATTGATTTCAGTGTAGGCTCTGACAATATTTTTACACTATTAAACAATATCCCCGAACGTAAAAGTGGGTTTGGTTTTTTAAAGAAAAAAAATTACGAGTTGTATAGAGCACATTTAAATGATAGTGCTGCAGAAATAAAAGATGCTCCTGATACAAACAAACGTTTTATCGGAATATTTTCAAGAGCTACAGAATCATTAATTGATACAAAATTATTTTAGTTATGTCTACAAAACAATTCAATTTATTAAACGAAAATAAAGAGGCTATTACAGATTGGGAATCAATTAATGAACATTATGGTCCAAGCAGGACTGAAAAAATTGAAAACCCAGATGGAGATCAATCAGTTGTTGCTCCTACTTCTATCCCTAGTCCATTTGCTAGAATTGATTTGATCCGTTCTGCATTTAATTATGTAACTAAAAAAAATCAACTAGAAGGAAATACCATCTATCATCAACTTGTTTCAAATTGTTTGGATGTTGCTGAATTATTTTTCAATATTGATAAACTAAGAGACAATATAACCTTAAAACAATGGGATAAAGATAGAGACTTAGACGAGCTTTTAAACTCTAATAATCCTAAACACAAATTATATGGAGAAACGCTACAGTTATATCTAGAGCAAGATGGATATTCAAACAATTTTCATGATATTCAACGTTTACATTTCATTTATTATAAAAATAAAATTGTTGGTGGTACTTCTCCTACTACATTGTTTTTCACTTCTGCAAATGATTTAAGTTTTGCAAATATTGAGCATGGGAATGATATCTTTTTTGACGATAAATTAGTCCCTCTACATAAAAGAGAAGGTGCTTTTCAAAAATATTTACAAACATTATTTAGAGCAAATCCTATATTAACTGAGAAAATGAAGGATTTCGCTGAATATCTCAAACAAAGTTACGATCAATTGAATGATGGTAATTTGCGAAATGAAATAGCTAATATCAGAAATGGTGATATTAATAAACTACAAGAAGATTTAAATAGAAACTATGATAAATTAGATACAGGAATAGATGATGATAATATCGAAATAATAAAAGTATATCTAAAAAAGAGAAAAATTGCAGACCGAAAAGAAACAATTTCTAAAAAAAGTGAGTTTATTATAGCTACAACAAAACCTATTCCCGAAGGTAAATTTCCTCCGTTAGTTTTACAAAATGGTTTCTCTACTCCTTTAATATATACTGACGAGAGTGTATTATGGGATCGTCATTGGAAAATACCATACATAGATGAAAAAGAAATACAAGAAAGAACATTGCCAGGTCAATTAGATAAATATCCCTACTTAACAGTTAGTGATTTTTTAGAACCTTATGTAATGCAAATACCATATTCTTTAAATGATGATAAATATTTTAATGGTAATGTAAAATATGAATCCGGAGACGAAAATAATTCATATCTGATACCTATTAGTAAAACTTTCTTTGAATACTTTACTACTGAAGACCTGCAAAAATCGCTTCATGATGGTTCGCCAATGTTTGAAATGAAAGTATATGCCAATTCCTTGGAAGTTAAGCTTAGAGTTCCTATTAAAGGTAATAACAATACAAGATATGTGACTTTTGTTAGAACTTATCAAAACGAAGGCATCATTAGAAATAGCCCAGATTTGGAGCAAAATAAAGGAAGCATCATGGAAAATAAAGTTTCATTGGTGGTACATCCTTTTATAAAAACTCAAAAAAGCACCGCTCATTACAGAGTAATGTTACTGGACAAAGATCGGGGAGATACACTTCATTATCATTACGATCTTAAATTTTACACAAATGAAAATTCTAAAAAACATATAGCTTTTGATGCTAAAAAAAGGTCAAAAAAATATGATGATGTAATTGAAACTACATTTTATGTTTTAGAAGACAATTTTGAATATATAGTCTTAGAACAAAACCAAGCTAATGGAATTATTATTCCAAAATTTAAAAATGAAACTGGAACTAAAAGATTGAAATTTGCCGTCGATTTTGGGACTACCAATACACATATTGAATATAAAATAGAAGACGATGGACCATATCCATTTGAGATTAATCCCGAAGACATACAATATGAAAAATTACATACTAGTTTTAAGAATAATAAAACCGTTGAAGAAACGATTGTAGATGAGCTTGATAATATTGATGAATATATTCGTCACGAACTTATTCCTGAAAACACTGGCGCTCAATATGAGTTTAAATTTCCATTAAGAACCGTTACTGGTGAAAGCGAAAGTTTAGATTACAGGGCAACTCCACATGCGATGGCAGATATTAATATTCCTTTTGATTATGAAAAGTATGCTAGTAAACGTAATACCTCTATAACCACCAATCTAAAATGGTCAGATTTTAACAAAGGAGAAAGTAACAATAAAGCAAGAGTAGTCTGCTTTTTAGAAAAAATAGCTTTATTAATAAGGGCAAAAGTTCTTACAAATAATGGCTCATTAGCAAAAACTGAAATCACATGGTTTTATCCTTCAAGTATGGATATTGGAAAGCGTGAAATATTAGGTGAAACTTGGAATACTATTGCTAAGAAATATATTGGTATCGATAAAGTAATCAGCATTTCAGAATCCATAGCGCCATTCTATTTCTATAAAAATCATAGAAATGTTTCAGATGCGTATAAACCTGTTGTTTCTATTGACATTGGTGGAGGAACTAGTGATATTGTTGTTTTCAAAAAAGGAGAACCTGTTCTGTCATCTTCTGCTATGTACGCTGCTAATAGTATTTTTGGAGATGGCTATGGTTCCAAACCTATAAATAATGGATTTGTACAAAAATACCAACATCAATTTGACAATTTAATTGTAAGTAATGAGCTTGGAGAAATTAGTAGAGCTGTTAAGCAAATCAACAAAAAAGGTAAATCTGAGGATATTATTGCGCTTTATTTTTCACTAGCCAATAATCCAACTGTTGTTAAAAAGAGAATTCCTCTATTACTCGAAAAATCATTATCTGAAGATGAAGAGCTCAAAATTGTATTTCTAACATTTTTTAGCTCTATCATTTATCATATTGCTAAACTCATGAAACATAATAATTTGGAGTATCCTGAAGAAATTTTATTTAGTGGTACTGGCTCTAAAGTTATTTTCATTACTAGCGGCACAAGAAATTTGAACAAGCTTCATAAATTAACAACATTAATTTTTAGTAAAGTTTATAATAAAAAAATCACAAGAGAGATAGAACTAAAAATTGAAGAAAATCCAAAGGAAGTAACTTGTAAAGGAGGATTAGAACTTGAGAATAATAATATTAGTGATTTCGAAGATATTAGAAGTGTTTTAATTGGTGATCTTGATAACTCTATATCTTCTCTAACAAATACTATAAATAATATGGCTGCCGAAGACCAAGAATCAGAGGCAAATACCAATGGTGAAAAATTAGGAAATAATAGTAATAAGTCTACCAAGGAAAAGACTGACGATAAAAACGCTATTAAAAAGAATATTACATATAACACACTTAGTAATGATAAAACACTAATTGCAAGTATTGAAAAAGAACATGAAGAATTTGTGAAGATGTTATTCTCATTACATGAGCAATTGAATTTCAAAAACTACTTTGGTATCAATCCAACTCATTTTGATATGTATAAAGATACCTTAATACGAGATATTAGAAAATATCTCAGTGAAGGGATTTCAAGAAAAAAAGCTTCTCTATATGGAGACACAGGTATCAACATTGAAGAAACACTATTCTTTTATCCACTTGTGGGCTCTCTTAACAATCTAGCACACAAAATTGTTGCGAATTCTAAAGCGTAAAGAGTATGACTTCAAAAATACTTAATACATTAAATAAAATCGGTGATGAACTAAGCAATCTCATTGAAGAAATTGAAAAATCAGAAAATGGCTCATCTGTAACTAATAATGATAAGGAAAGTAATTCTGAAAATATAAATTTAGTTCAATTACAAGAAAAAATAAAAATGTTAAATGAGCAACTAACTTCACACAAAAATGAAAGCACTTTAAGGTTCAATGAGTATGAAAAAAGGACAAATGATATCGCAAATGATGTGTATTATATTAGTGAGGATATTGAAAAATTAATACATGGTGACAAATCAGAAAGCTTGTTAAATGAAACCCAGACACTAAAAAGTCAAAAAACTAATCATACCGCAGATAATAACAAATCAAAACCAAACAGAACAAGTATTGATCTGACTGGAAAAAAAGTAATGTATGGTTCTAAGCCAAATTCAGAAGGTGCCTTTATAAGCAGTTCTATGTCAGAAACTGATAAAAAAGGTAAATATTACAAATTCTTCTTAACAGATGAAGACAACGCCTATTTTGAATTTTTAAATTTTGGAGATAATGTTTTAAACGCTACTGATTCTCCTGAGAAATTTATTGAGCCTGCATGTAATTCATTAGAAGAGTTGGATCAACGTGCCAAAAAAATTATTACTGAAAACCATGGTATCGTAAATAAAAAAGGGGAACTGTGGTTTATTATAGAGAAAGCAGATATTAGATATGAATAATAACTACATGAATATTTTTACTGTTGTAGAGCTTGTGGTAATTATTTCAATTATCATCATACAAACTGTGCGTGCTTTAAAAGCTGCTAAAAAGATCAAACAGTTAAAAATGATTGTACCAAAGCAAGGGCTTTTTCAAATAAGAAAGTTCAATATTTCTGCAGAATATTTGCAAAAAAAATCTCCTACGTCCATATTAATTGAATTAAATTCTTACGCTTCAAAATCAACGGATGAAAATGTCAAAGAAAATATCATAAGTCTTGTACAAATAAAAGGCAATGTATCTCCTGTTTTTAATAAAATTCTTATTGCCATCAATGTATATCTTTTAAGAAACAAAGGAGCTACTACTGATTTTAATCTTATTAAAGATATTACAGAACGTAATATTGACATGGAAGAAGAAGAGATCAACCAAACCATCACAACACCTTTGTATTTAGGGTTGATGGGAACGATTCTAGGGATCATTTTTGGACTTATTAACTTTATTTTAGCTTCTTATAACGGAAATGATTTTGAGATTCAAGGTTTTTTAATTGGCGTTTCAATTGCGATGTTAGCAAGTGTCTATGGATTATTTTGGACAGTTATAAATTCAAATTTCAGGTATAAAAATGCAAGCCGTATTGTAGAAGATGGTAAAAATGATTTTTACACATTTATTCAAACAGAATTACTTCCTGTATTGAGCTTAAGTGAATCATCTGGCTTTTATGCTTTCAATGCAAACTTGATGAAATTTAACGAAGACTTCACCATAAATATTGATCGCCTTTCTGGTCTACTCCACAAAAATTACGATGCTATTCAAATGCAAGATCAAATTTTAAATAACCTTGAAAAAATTGACATCACAGCGTTTGCAAAAGCTAATGTTACTATTTTAGAAAAGTTAAGAGAAACAACAAAAGACTTATCAAAATTTAATGAATATGTTGAAGTCATGAATTCTTCATTGGCTGGTACTACTAAATTATCTGGTTACTTTATGTCTCTCTTAGAAAAAACAGACAATTTTAAAGGACTTGCTAAAAAATTAGATGAACGTACTGAGCAAAGTAACTTATTACTACAATTTTTAAAAGAACATTTTGATGTTTTAGAAAATAAAGGTGTAGTCATTACGGACGCTGTGAAAAATGTAGATGATGTTTTAGTAAAATCATTAGTAGCACTTCGCGATCATACAGCTACTAAAATCCAAGCCATTAAAGAAATTACAGTACGCGAAGAAGATTTGATGGAAAAAACCTTTGAAGAAAACAGAGGGCAATTGGCAAACTTGTCTTTATTAAATGATTTAACGCAACATTCCATAGAGCTAAAGAAAGAGATGTCTTCCAAATTGCAACGTAATGAGAATGTGCTGGAAGCTATTTTGGGGGAAATTAAAATCAATAATCATCTCCAAAATAAACAAAAGAAAACATCTTGGGTAAAACGATTAAAAATTTGGTGGACAGGAGACAATGTTTAAGAAAATTACAAATATAGCATTATATAAATCCTTTGTGATTTTAAGAATAATACTTAGAGAAGTATTTCCTAAAATAATAGCAAAAATACTTATATTATCTTTAGCTTTAATAACATTTATTTTTGGTATACACACTGACATTTTTTCAAGTTATGATAAATATAGTAATCATAGTGAATTACAATATAACTGGTTTAATATTGAAGATATCTTAAATTTCCCAAAAGAGCAATTCGCTATTAATTATAAAAAATCTTACCCTATAACAAATATTTCATTAAATGATGAAGAGAGAATTAAAAAGAAAAGTAGAAAATTCACTATTATTTTAGATAAGACTGGGTCGCTTGTTCCTGATGAAATAGAAAAAGAATATCAAGATCGAATCAAAAAAGAACTTAATAAAAATTTAAAGAAAAAATCTAAAGAACTAAGTAGTGTTGAAAGCTTAGATTTGAATATTGAAGACTTATTTTTATTAACCTCTCTTTATAGAGTTTCTCAAGATTTCTCAAGTTATGAAAAAACTCAAGTTCAAATAATTATTTATGAAGGATATGGGGAGAAAATTAAAAATGATAAAAAAACCATAACAAATGATAAATTAGTTGTAAATATAGAATTCAGTGATAAAAATAAATATTCAAATAAGAACATTTTAGATACTGCCTATAAGGACATATTATATTCATTAGAGAATATAGACAAAGATTTAGTTAATTCAAGAGATACTAATTTTTATGATTTTATAAAAGAGCTAAATGACAAACAGTATATTAACGATGGTGATTTTGATCATTCTAGTTTAATTTTTTTAAGCGATTTTTATCATGAAGTACCTAATTCTGAAGAAATTTTTTATCAAATCGGAAACGAGTTAGAAAAACTTAAAAGATATTATAATCAAGTAAATTTAATTTCCTTTAGAAATTCAAATCAAGCCTCATTGAAAATTTCTCGAAAAATAAAAGACTTATTCAGAGATAATTTTAATGATATTTATTTTTATGAATTTGAAAAGTATTTAAAAGAAAACATTCCAAGTGAAGATCAAATCAATCATATGTTTAGTTCTACAATTGATCATAAGAAACCTATTACCCTTTATCATTCTTATGATAGTATAAGTTATAAACATGATTATATTGGTGGTATTTCTTTTCAAGATACTATAAAGGGTGACTATTTAATGATTGGTTATGGAAATAGATTAAAACCCAAGATCTTTGTAAGTAAATATAATTATTTGAAACTAAAAAATCGAAGAGATAACTTTGAATGTAAACTCTACCCTTTTAGTGTTACAAAGATCAATTCTAGAGAAATTTATAATGTTTCTTTATTTACAGATGATTATGACAATAAAAACTCTTTCCTGGAGATACACTATCCTAATACAACTAATATAATACGAAAACCAATCATTTTAAAACCCATACTACCAATAACGGCTTGTGTTTACTTAATATTACTCTACTTTATCAGTTCCATCTCGATTATACTTGTTCCGATATATTGTCTTTTTTCATTAAAAAAATATAATAAAATCTCTAATAAAAGAGATTTTTGGACTCCAATTATAATTCTATCTTTTTTAACCATATATTTCATTTATTATTTATCCAGTAGTATTGAAAATTTTTATTTGATTTATCAGACTGAAATAGGCAATATTCATTATCTCATAATCCCTTTTATACTTTTCATCTTATTTTTATTCTTGTACTCATTAAGAAAGTCATTAGATAAATTTAATAAAAAAATAACAAGAAAGAATCAAAACTCTATTAGATGAAAAAATCCAATAAAAACCTCTTTTGGGTCAGTTTTGCAGATTTAATGACAAGTCTCTTTTTTGTCGTATTGGTTTTGTATGTAGTGACGTATGTACTTCTTAGAAAAGAACAGAAAGAATTAGAGGCGAAAAATGAAAATTATTTTGAAATTTCTAAAGAGCTAGAGAAAAAAAATGAAGAATACATCGCTTTAACCGACACTTTAGAGAATGAAAAAGAAAAACTCCGAGTTGAGTTAGAAAAATTGAATCAAGTACTAAAATTGGAACAACAGTTTAAGCCACTGCAAGAAGACAAAGACTTTATTTATCTTTCAGAATGTAAAAAATATATCTCAAGAGAATTAAGTAATCTTGAAATATTTGAGGAAAATAAAGCTACTATAAAGTACCAATACAGAAATGCTACTATAGAAGTCGGAAGAAAATTAGAAAACCTCTTAAAAACACTAAATTCAGCAAATAAAAAATTTTCCTACCTTGTTATTATTGAAGGGAATACTGCTAATACTTTAGATCAAACGTATAATAAAGATGCAAATCATGGATATAAAAAGAGTTTTGAAAGAGCTTTAGCTGTATATAAACTATGGAAACAATACTCAATTGACCTTAGGGATTACAATGCAGAAGTATTATTATGCGGAAGCGGATTTAACGGTCTCTGTAGAGACGAAAATGAAGAAAATAATAAACGCTTTTCTATTCAAATCATTCCTAAAATTGAGTATTCAGCGACTCATAATTAAAACCAAAAAATCCACAACTTCTCAGCTATGGATTGTTTTATATATTTTTCAAGTAAACTACTACTCTCCCATCATCTCAATAAGCTTCGCAGAAACTCTTTTATAAGTTCCATCTTCTAAACGCTTGCGAATTGCAGAGAATGCTACTAACGTCTCTTCTACGTCTTGTAAGGTATGCGATGCCGTAGGAATCATTCTTAATAAGATTAATCCTTTTGGAATTACTGGATATACTACAATTGAACAAAAGATTCCGTGGTTTTCACGCAAGTCTTTTACCAATGCCATTGCTTCCGGAATGCTTCCTTTTAAGTATACTGGCGTTACACAACTTTTAGTAGTTCCAATATCAAATCCTCTTTCTTTCAATCCGCTTTGTAGTGCATTTACGATTTTCCAAAGGTTTTGTTTTAATTCTGGCATTGTGCGTAACATGTCTAAACGTTTTAACGCACCAACAACCAATTGCATTTGCAATGATTTTGCGAACATTTGTGAACGCAAGTTGTATTTTAAGTAATCAATAATTTCTTTGTCTGCCGCAATAAATGCACCTGTACTTGCCATCGATTTAGCAAAGGTTGCAAAGTATACATCAATATCATCTTGAACACCTTGCTCCTGTCCTGCTCCAGCTCCTGTTGCGCCAAGCGTTCCAAAACCATGTGCATCATCTACAAATAAACGGAAGTTGTATTTTTTCTTAAGTGCTACAATTTCTTTCAGCTTTCCTTGCTCACCACGCATTCCAAAAACTCCTTCAGAAATCACTAAGATTCCTCCGCCAGTTTGTTCTGCCATTTTGGTAGCACGCTCTAAGTTTTTCTCTAAACTTTCTATGTCATTGTGCTTAAACGTAAAACGTTTTCCCATGTGCAAGCGCACACCATCAATAATACATGCATGTGAATCTACATCGTATACAATGATATCATCTTTAGAAACCAATGCATCAACGGTAGATACCATTCCTTGGTATCCGAAGTTTAGTAAGTATGTTGCTTCTTTTCCAACAAATTCTGCCAATTCATCTTGTAGTTGCTCGTGTAAGTCAGTATGACCAGACATCATACGCGCGCCCATTGGATAGGCTGATCCATACGCGGCAGCAGCTTCTGCATCTACTTTACGTACTTCTGGGTTGTTTGCTAAACCTAAGTAATCATTAATACTCCAAGTAATCACATCTTTTCCTTGAAACTTCATTCTATTTGAAATCTCTCCTTCTAGTTTCGGAAAAACAAAATATCCTTCTGCTTGTGATGCCCATTTTCCTAATGGTCCTTTATCCTTGTATATTTTAGCAAATAAATCCTTCATCTATCTCTGTTTTTCTTTATGTATCAATTCGGGTTATTGTAATGTATGAAGTTTTTTTGAAAACTTCAACGGCAAAAATAAATATTTTTACGTGTCAATCATAATAATTATACTTTTATGTTGAATTGCTATTTTTTTGAGGAAATCTTTGCGGAATATTAGTCTATAATACAAAAAAACAGCATAATATATAGTATGCTGTTTTTAAATATGTTAGAATACGAGTTTTCTTCTTATTTGATATATTCTATTTTTTGAGCTTCTTCTAAATTTTTACTATCAAAGAAACCTTGCGAGCTCATCCATTCATCGCTATATACTTTGCTCATGTATCTTGAACCGTGATCTGGAAAGATTACAATTACATTGCTGTTTTCGTCAAATTCACCTTCTTCAGCCAATTGCTCAATTGCTTGCATTGCAGCACCACTTGTGTATCCGACAAATAAACCTTCTGTTTTTGAAATTTCACGTGCTTTGTGCGCGCTTTCTTCATCTTTTACTTTGATGAATTTATCAATCACGTCGAAATCAGTTGCCGTTGGAATTAAGTTTTTACCCAATCCTTCTATACGATATGGATAGATTTCGTCTGCGTCAAATTCTCTTGTTTCGTGATATTTTTTTAATACAGAACCATAGGCATCAACACCTAAAACTCTAATATTCGGGTTTTGCTCTTTTAAGTATTTTGCTGTTCCAGAAATAGTTCCTCCAGTTCCACTACAGGCTACAAAATGCGTAATGTTCCCATTAGTTTGTTTCCAAATTTCTGGACCTGTACTGTTATAATGTGCATCAATATTTAATTCATTAAAATACTGATTAATATACACAGAACCTTTTGTTTCTTCGTGAATACGCCTAGCTACTTGGTAGTATGAACGTGGATCATCGGCGCTAACATGTGCAGGACATACATATACTTTTGCGCCCATAGAACGCAACATATCTATTTTGTCTTTAGAAGATTTAGAACTTACCGCCAAAATACATTCGTATCCTTTTATGATACTTACCATTGCAATGCTAAATCCTGTATTTCCTGATGTCGTTTCTATAATGGTGTCTCCAGGCTTTAAAATACCTTTCCTTTCTGCTTCTTCAATAATATATAAAGCGATTCTATCTTTTGTTGAATGTCCAGGATTGAATGCCTCAACCTTTGCATAGAAATTTCCTTTAATATTTTTTGTGATGTGATTTAATCTTACCAAAGGTGTGTTTCCGATAAGCTCGAGTACATTATCAAAAGCATTAATTTGTTGTTCCATAAAAACTATTAAGTTGGTACAGGGTTTTATTTTTATAAGTTTTGAAAATACGCAAAACCTTGCAAATTTAAGTTAAATTTTTTAATTACTCCTTTATATTCTCTAAGTCCAGTAAAAACGCGTATTCTTCGGCTACTTCTTTCAAAGATTCGAAGCGTCCGGAAGCGCCTCCATGTCCTGCTTCCATATCAGTATGCAATAGCAAAATACGATTGTCTGTTTTAAGTTCACGTAGTTTTGCAACCCATTTTGCAGGTTCCCAATATTGCACTTGCGAATCGTGCAAACCAGTTGTAACTAACATGTTTGGATATTCTTTAGTTTCTACATTGTCATATGGTGAATACGACTTCATATACTCGTAATATTCTTTCTCATTCGGATTTCCCCATTCGTCATATTCTCCTGTCGTTAACGGAATGCTATCATCTAACATGGTAGTAATTACATCTACAAAAGGAACAGAAGCAATAATTCCATTATATAACTCAGGATTCATGTTAGAAATTGCCCCCATTAATAATCCTCCAGCACTTCCACCAGATGCATATAAGTGTTTTGCCGATGTATATTTTTGTTCGATTAGATATTTAGAACAGTCAATAAAATCTGTAAAAGTATTTTTCTTGTGCATTAATTTTCCATCTTCGTACCAGTTTCTACCTAAGTATTCACCTCCACGAACGTGAGCAAGTACAAAAATAAATCCTCTATCTAACAGACTTAAACGTGCAGAAGAAAAATACGGATCTATGGTACTTCCATACGAACCATACGCATATTGAAAAACAGGATTTGTTCCATCTTTTTTGATTCCCTTACGATACATAACTGACATCGGAATTTTAGTTCCATCACTAGAAGTTGCCCACAAACGCTCTGAAGTATAGTTATTTTTATCAAACTTCCCTCCTAGTACTTCTTGCTCTTTTTTAACTTCTTTAGTCTTTGTAACCATGTTAAAATCGATCACAGAAGCAGGCGTTGTCATTGAATTGTATGTGTATCGTAAAGTTTCTGTATCAAAATCTACATTTACACTCGTATTTGCGGTATATGTTTCGTTGTCAAACGGTAAATAATAATCTTCTTTTCCGTCCCAACGAATGATTCTAATTTTATTTAAACCATTGTCACGCTCACTCAATACAAAAAAGTCTTTAAAGATTTCAATATCTTCCAACAAAACAGCTGCACGATGCGGAATAATATCTTCCCAGTGTTCTTTTCCTGTATTATTTTCTGGAGTTTTAGAGAGCTTAAAATTTGTAGCTTTATCTTTATTACTCATCACATAAAAATGATCTTTGTAATGCGAAATACTGTATTCTAAACCACGAACACGTTCTTGAAATACTCTGAATTCACCATCAGGAGTATCAGCTTCTAAGATTCTGTATTCCATTGTCAAAGTACTATAAGAACCAATGACTAAGTATTTTTTAGATTTTGTTTTGTAAACAAATGTAATATATGTTTCGTCTTCTTCATGAAAAACCACAACATCATTGGCTACTTCATCACCAAGTTTGTGCTTGTAAATTTTCTCTGATCGTAAGGTTTGCTCATCTTTATTGGCATAGAATAATGTTTTATTATCTGCTGCCCATGTAGCACTTCCTGTTGTGTTTTCAATACGTTCTTTATAAATTTCTCCAGTTTCGAGGTTTTTGATATGAATTACATACTGACGTCTACTTACCGTATCTACACCATAAGCCACTAATTTGTTGTTAGGACTTATACTTATACCCGAAAGTTTATAATACGAATAGTCTTTTGCCATTTCGTTCACATCAAATAAAATCTCTTCTGGAGCATCTAGTGAACCTTTTCTTCGTGTATGAATTGGGTAATCTTTTCCTTCTTCATATTTTTTTATGTACCAATAGCCATTCAATTTATAAGGAACGGAAGAATCATCTTCTTTAATTCTACCTTTAATTTCCTCAAATAAATCTTTTTGAAAATCTTTCGTATGTGCCGTCATTGCATCATTATAGGCGTTTTCTGCTTCTAAATAAGCTATGACTTCTGAATTTTCTCTATCATTTAACCAATAATAGTTGTCAATTCTCACATCGCCATGTTTTTCAAGTTTTGTAGGTTTCTTGGCAAGTATGGGTACAGGTATTTCTTTTTTCATGTTTTGAAGTATTCTTTTTACAGGAATTTATGAGTAGTAAAATTAATCAATAAGACGGTTCCTCTTTTTTTTCATTTGAAAAGTGCATTAAAAGCCCACAATTTAATAATTTTGTCAATAGTAACCTTTAATTATATATACAAATGTTTGGAGACTTAATGGGAATGATGGGTAAATTGAAAGAAACCCAGAAAAAAGTAGAAGAAACAAAGCAACGTTTACACTCTGTTTTGATTGATGAGAAAAGTTCAGATGGCTTATTAAGCGTAACTGCAACTGCCAATAGAGAGATTAAATCGATTCAAATTTCTGATGAATTATTAGAAGATAAAGAACAGCTAGAAGATTATTTAATTTTAATCTTAAATAAAGCTATTAAACGTGCAGGAGAAGTTCATGAAACAGAAGTATCTGCTGTAGCAAAAGATGGCATGCCAAATATTCCTGGCATGGACATGTTTTCTTAAAATACATACATATACATTATTGAGAAAGAGTTACTGTAAAAAGTAGCTCTTTTTTAGTTTTAGAAAGTGAAATACGTTTTTCAGAAAGTAGTTTGAAGCTATTTTTATAAATGATCTTAAGTTTATTCTGTCGACAAAAAAATACATTAAACATTAAAATCATTTATTATGAAAAAAAGAAGCATTAAAAATCTTGCTTTAAACAAGCAATCAATTTCAAATTTTGAATACAGTATTACTGGAGGACTTAACTCAGATTCTAAAACAGGAG
Source organism: Kordia sp. (assembly GCF_050633145.1). Lineage (GTDB taxonomy): Bacteria > Bacteroidota > Bacteroidia > Flavobacteriales > Flavobacteriaceae > Kordia. Next base: position 76,955 of record NZ_JBOEFY010000041.1, read on the forward strand.
GATGTAACACAATTACACTTATCATTGAATGTCCGAAACCAGCACCACCTGCAAATCCAGATCCAAGTCCAAGTGGAAACTAAACACTACATTTATTTTACATATTAAAACATTTATTATGAAGAAGAGAAGCATTAAGAGTCTTACTTTAAATAAAGTATCAATCTCTAATTTAGAAATGAATTTAGGTGGACAAAATGACGAAACTGGTTCATGTGTACATCCATCAAGATTAAAATCGAGATGTCCTGAAATTCATTCTAACTGTGAACCTTGTGCACCAAAAACTGTGTTTCCATCTATTAACATAACTATTTGCACAATTGCTAGTACAATACTATAATTTGTATTGTTAGCTTAGCAATGCAATTTTCTTATTTAACACAAAAAAGGGAAGTCAATTGACTTCCCTTTTTAATTTATCTCAAAACCTATTTCTAGATTATTTTTGATCTAAAACTCTAAACTGAGTTCTTCTGTTTGCCAAGTGTTCTCTTTCAGTACAAGAAACACCATCTTTACATCTGTTTAATAATCTTCTTTCTCCGTATCCGTTAGAAACAATTTTACTAGAGTTAATTCCTTTAGAAATTAAGTAGTTAGTAACTGCTTGTGCTCTTCTTTGAGATAACGCTTCGTTACTTTCTTTTGTTCCTCTAGAATCTGTGTGAGAAGCAATCTCTACAGAAACTCCACTTTGTAATACAGGTAATAATTTACTATCAATTTCACGCTTAGCAGCAGCAGTTAAAGTTGCGCTTCCTAAGTTCCAGTTGATGTTAAGGTTGTTGTAAGTTAATAATTTACAATCAACTTCTTTCCAAGTAGTTAAACCACCTTTTTTAGTCAATACTTCTTTTGTTACAGTTTTGTAAACCGCAGGAACTTCTGTTTCAACAACACGAGAATCCTCAACTAATTTAGTAGTTTTTAAAGTAGTTTCTTTTTGCGCTACAGGAATTGATCTTGTAGAAGGCGCAGAAGTCATTACTGTTTTCTTGAAAGTTTTGCTTACTGAAGGAATATCTTCTACACGAGTACTTTCACTTGTAATAAGTCTTTTCTTAACTGTTTCAGTAACAGCAGGAATTTCAATTCTTTCTGTAGATGGAGGCGTTACCATTACTCTACGCTTCATTGTTTTTACCTCAGCAGGTACATCAATGATACGTGTCGTTGGAGGTGTAACCATTACTGTTTTCTTGATAGTTTTTGTTACTTCAGGAATTGGAATTACACGTGTACTTGGAGGTGTAACCATAATTGTTCTTGTGAAAGTTCCTTCCCCACATGGTTTTCCACCATTGTTGTTAGGATCACAGTCAGGTGTTCTTACTGAAGAAGCATCTGCAGCTAAACGTTGTACAGGTACAACTTGGTTTTGTGCAGGAATTGCTTTGTAACACCAGTATCTACAATCATCTGGGTTTGAAGAATTACAGTCTGCTGGAGGAATTTCACTCATTTGCCATTCTGCAGCAGCTGGCTTTACTTCAATAGTTTCAAAGTCTTTTGTAAAAGATGCTCTTGTTAAACTAATTGACGATCCGTACTCTCTTTTCTTGTACGTTATAGTTTCAGTTCCCCATTCAGCAGGAACTACTTCCATACGCTGAGAAGCTTCTTTAACCATAATTACTACATCTCTTGTTTCATACACAGCAGGAACAATTTCTACTTTTTGATATGCTGGTCTTGTAACCACATCAAAAGTTCTAGTTTCATACACTGCAGGAACAATTTTTAATCTGTAGCTTGCTTCTTTTACAACTACAGTTTCAGTATCTCTACTTGTTTGTGATGGGACTTTCACTAAACGTTGAGATGCTTCTTTTGTTACTACTTCAAAAGTTTCAGTTCCGTACTCAGCTGGGACAATAGCTAATTTTTCTCCTGCAACTTTAGATACTACAGTTTCGTTCACGTTGGTATACTTTGCTGGGACAACTTTCAGCTTTTTGTAAGCTGGCGATACCATAATTTGTACATCCTGATTTTCGTACACATCAGGAGTAACACAACGAACATAACATTTACCTGGTTCTGGATTTGTTGGTAAATCTTGCCCGAAAGCAAAAGAACCAAAGGCTAAGGCTAGTCCAAAAAATAGTTTTTTTCTCATGTCTTAAATGATTAATTATTTATTTATTGTTATTAATGATTAACAATGTACGAAATTATCTATAACGATATTAATTCCATTATAAAAAAGCTATGCAAGCATACTATTAGGTCAAATTACTTTTTTTATCGATAAAAAGCATTTTTTAGGGGAAAATCCTGTATAAACTTCCAAATTGAACATTACAGCATTTCTTTTACCATATATTTTTGATATATTTACTCATCTAACTAAATCTCTAATTAACTATGTTTGAATTATTCCAAAGTGAAAACAATCAAAAATTCTACTTTAATTTAAAAGCTAAGAATGGACAAATCATCATGTCTAGTCAAGGATATGCGGATAAAAGCGGTGCTAAAAATGGTATTGAATCTTGTAAAAAGAACTCTACTGATGATAGTAAATTTGAGCGAAAAACTGCTAAAAATGGAAAATTCCATTTCAGTTTAAAGGCTGGAAACGGACAAATTATTGGAACGAGTCAAATGTATGCAAGTGAAGCTGGAATGGAGAACGGAATTGAATCTGTAAAGAAAAATGCTGGAAGCGCAGAAACTAAAGACGCAACAGAATAGAAAAACATTTTTATAAAAAAAGCAGCTCAATGAGCTGCTTTTTTTATGCTTTTTTGTTTTTATATTACCTCTTGAATTACTTTTAAAAATTGTTGATGCATTTCGGCAGTATAATCCAAATGTGTTACAATTCGGAGTTTACCACTTCCCATTCCGATCAAATCAATTCCTAACTTTTCTAGTTTGTTTAAGAAATCTTTTTCATCAATATCATCTTGTAAATAGAAAATAATAATGTTAGTGTCAATTGGCTCTACCTTTTTTATGATTGCTAAACTTTCAAGCGTTTTTCCTATTTCCTTCGCTTTCGCATGATCTTCTGCCAAACGTTCCACATGATTGTCTAATGCGTACGTTCCGGCAGCAGCCAAATAACCAGCCTGACGCATTCCGCCACCTAAGATCTTACGAATACGCAATGCTTTGTGAATTGTTTCTTCATCTCCTACCAATACAGAACCCACTGGACAACCCAAACCTTTTGATAAACACACAGAAATAGTATCAAATAATTTTCCATACTGCTCAGGCGTTTCTCCTTTTTCTACCAATGCATTCCATAAACGTGCGCCATCTAAGTGAAAGCCTAAATCATTTTCGCGTGCAACTGCATGAATTTTTTCAATCTCATTAAAATCCCAACAAGCACCACCGCCACGATTTGCAGTATTTTCCAAAGCGATTAATGCGCTCAGTGGACTGTGATAAAAATCAGGCGGATTTATTGCTGCTTTGGCTTGCTCGGCAGTAAACATTCCGCGATGTCCATCAATTAATTTACAGGAAGCGCCACTGTTAAAACTCACACCGCCGCCTTCATAATTATATATGTGTGCATCTTTATCGCAAATTACTTGATCTCCAGGATTTGTATGTAATTTGATTGCTGTTTGATTCGCCATTGTTCCACTCGGAAAAAATAACGCAGCTTCTTTGCCAAACATTTCGGCTACTTTTTGTTCTAAATGATTGATAGAAGCATCTTTCTTAAAAACATCATCTCCTACTTTTGCTTCAAACATTGCTTTTAGCATTTGTGGAGTCGGCTTAGTTACCGTATCACTTATTAAATTAATTCGCATTCTTTTTTTAGTATTGGGTTTTGGGTTTTGGGTTTTGGGTTAAGAAAAAACTTTTTCCAATTTAAAATTCAACATTTATAATTTAACATTTCAACTTCGTTAATCATTATAATGACAATTATCCGTTCCAATTGGAGAGCCATCTGGAATTTTTGGAGATGCTTCTTTTGTAAACTTCTCAGGATATTTTTTGAATTGATCCAGCATTTCTAAATAATAAAATTGATATGCTTTCTCAGACTCCTTGTATTTTCTTCCAGCTATTTTTTGAGAAAGTGTATGCAATATATACTGACTTTGCGCTTTTACAGCTGATGACGAGCTTGGATGTTTTGCCAAATTCATCAAATGCTTCAACACATTTACATTAACTGCATGCCCTAATTCACGTTCATAGGGATTAGAATAACTTCTATACAAAGATTTATCTAAAATCATTTCTGTCATTTCCATAAAGTCCAATTGTTTTGTATTCAGGCTTTTTTGCTGAATTAAACGTTCGGCACGTTGTGGATGAAACAAAAATGATAAAGTCATATCACTAGCGGTAGCTCCTGGGCTTACGGCATCAAAAACGACACCAGTATTTCCTTTAAACGATTCTCTTGATCTTGAATATGTATATGCTCTCGGCGGAAACATATCAAGTATTTTTGTTGGAATTTTTAATGTTTTCGCATCCAATGTTTGTAAAATTACACTTAAAGCTTCGCGTTGTTTTTTTGGCGAAACTACTTCTGTTATTAACTGTCCATCGTTTTTTGTAGCATAATTATAATTCAATCCACCTATAAGCTTAGAAGTTGCTTCTGTTTGATATCTATGGAAAAAATACAACGGAACAAACACATCTTCTAAAACAGTGTACGGTTCGTAACTACGAATATTATCTTTCGAAAAATTCTTGATTGCTAGTGCTCTTACGTCCAATACATTTTCCAATTCGTCAGGCGCACTTTTTCCATTATCCCACAAATGTGCGTTTGCATGTGCGCCGCCTGCTGGTCGTGCGTCATCATCAGAGATAAAACGATGTCCTGCTTTGTATGCCTTGTCTAAGATATTTTGTAAACCTTCTTTTTCCGCTTTCGCTGAATTGAATTCTGAGTATGAATATGCTACCGTAACTTTGTCCCATGAACCAATTCCTGTTGCATACGCATCTGACAAATCAATTTTTCCGTTTGTGATTTTTATGGTTGGATGCGGATAATCCATCACCGAGCTTCGATTATTAGTGCTTGCCGAAAAATTATGTGCAAATCCTATAGTATGACCAACTTCATGTGCAGACAATTGGCGAATTCGTGCCAATGCCATTTGTAACATTGGTTGATAATTTTTATCATTCTCACCAAAAGGCTTATTCAATAAAGCTTGTGCAATTAAAAAATCTTGACGAATTCGTAAACTTCCCAAACTCACGTGTCCTTTTATAATTTCTCCTGTTCTTGGGTCAACGACACTCGCGCCATAACTCCAACCACGCGTAGAGCGATGTACCCACTGAATTACATTATAACGTACATCCATCGGATCTGCATCTTTTGGTAGCATTTTTACTTGAAATGCATTTGTATATCCAATTGATTCATAGGCTTCATTCCACCAACGCGCACCATCTAACAAGGCAGAACGTACAGGCTCTGGAGTTCCAGGGTCTAAATAATATACAATCGGCTCTTTTGCTTCACTTTTTGCTGCATTCGGGTTTTTCTTTTCCAAACGATGACGTGTTACAAAACGCTTCATCATAGGCTCTTGAATTGGCGTTGCATAATCGTAATACGAAATATCGATTGCGCCACTTCGCGGATCAAAAACTCTTGGTTTGTAATTGGCATCTGGCAATTCGACAAACGAATGATGTTGAATTACAGAAACCAACGAAGCATTTGGTGTTACACTTCTTATGTTTGATCCTTTAGGTTTTCCTTTAAAAGTTAACAATGCTTCAAACTCTACATTATTAGGAAATGCTTTTGTTCTATTTAAAGAAAGTGCACTTTTGGTTTTATCAATTTTATAAACGCCTTGTTTGTTATTTGCTAAACTTTGAATAACGCCATGTGCATCTTGCAATAAAAAAGGTGTTAAGTCAATTGTATATTTTTTGTCTTTTTCAGAAATAATCGGGAAACCAAATAACACAGATTTAGCAAATGCTTGTTTAACACTTTTTCGTTCCAGATCGTTCGTAGTGTTTGCCCTGTAACGTAAATTGGGTTGCACCAACATAAGTTTGTCCCCCATTTTTTGGAATTGCACTACAACTCCATCACCAATTTGCCCTCTATCCAAACCAATATCATTAGAGCCTACTCCACTAGCTAATGAATACACATACAAGAAGTCTTCATCCAATTTTTCTACTTCTAAAAAGATTTTATCCGTTTTCTCTTCATAAGAAAAATTAAAAAGTCCTGTAAACTGTTCTCGGGGATAGGTTTTTGTTTTCTTTTTCTCTTGCGAAAAGCTAAATGAAGCACATAAGAAAATGAATATCAGTAGTGTATATTTTTTCATTCGAATATTATTTTGACAGAACCAAAACTTCATTTATCATCACAAAAAATAGCTTTATTGATGATTCTTTCGGTTTTTCTATTTTAGGCTATGAATATACGCAAAACATCTTATTTTTGTAGGAATTAAAAGAACAAACATGATAACATCAGATCAAATAAAAGATCTTATCAATCGCCTTGGTGCGTTAAGGAGGTATCTTTGACATAGATGCCAAACTGATTGAAATTGCAAACGAAGAAGAAAAAACGTATGCTCCTGACTTTTGGGACAATCCGAAAGAAGCCGAAATCATTATGAAACAACTCCGTGGAGAAAAAAAATGGGTTGGTGACTATAATGATGTAGGTGATTTAATTGGTGATTTGGAAGTTTTGTATGAATTCTACAAAGAAGGTGATGCTACACTTGAAGATGTAGAAACTCAATTTGAAAAAACAACTATAAAAATTGAAGATTTAGAGTTCCGAAATATGTTGTCTGACGAAGGTGACAGTATGAGTGCCGTACTACAAATTACGGCTGGTGCTGGAGGAACAGAAAGTTGTGACTGGGCAAGCATGTTAATGCGTATGTATTTAATGTTTGCTGAAAAACAAGGCTACAAAATCAAAGAACTCAATTACCAAGAAGGTGATGTTGCAGGAATTAAAACTGTAACCTTAGAAATTGAAGGTGATTATGCTTTTGGTTGGCTTAAAGGTGAAAATGGTGTGCATCGTTTGGTGCGTATTTCGCCATTTGATAGCAATGCCAAACGTCATACATCATTTGCTTCTGTATATGTATATCCTTTGGTTGATGACTCGATTGAAATTGACATCAATCCTGCGGATATAGAAATTGTAACATCGCGTTCTAGTGGCGCTGGTGGGCAGAATGTAAATAAGGTGGAAACCAAAGTACAGTTAAAACACAAACCATCTGGAATTCAGATTTCTTGTTCAGAAACACGATCACAGCAAGATAACCGAACGCGTGCCATGCAAATGTTAAAATCGCAGTTGTATGAAATTGAACTGAAAAAACAAATGGAAGCACGAGACGATATTGAAGCTGGAAAGATGAAGATTGAATGGGGATCACAAATTCGAAATTATGTCATGCATCCATACAAATTAGTAAAAGATGTACGTACAGCACACGAAACAGGAAATGTAGATGCTGTAATGAATGGACAAATTGATGAGTTTTTGAAAGCTTATTTAATGACGATGGGACAGGAAAAGGGTGAAGATGTACTTTGATGTTAGATTGCTTTGCTTATAGACGCGCTTTGCTTTTAGATCGCTTTGCTCTTAGATTTGTTTTTACTTACGTAAAACCTCTTAGACTGCTGCGCTGCTAGATTTGTTAGACTTGTTAATATAACTTAAATAATCATGATCTTTCTCAATACTAGTACCTCAATACTCACTACTAAAAAATAAAACTATGTTAAAAATATATCACAATCCAAGATGCGGAAAATCCAGAGAAGGATTGGAAATTTTAAAAGAATCTGGAAAAGAATTTACAATCATAAAGTATTTAGAAAATAGACTTTCGCTAGCAGAGTTAACAAAGATTATTGAATTACTTGGTATTGAACCGATTGATTTGGTACGACAAAAGGAAGCTTTTTGGAAAGAAAACTATAAGGATAAACGAATTTCAAAAGCTCATATTATGAAGCTTATGCTTTCCAATCCAAAATTGATGGAGCGCCCAATTGTTGTCAACGGAGATAAAGCCGTTATCGGACGACCACCGGAAAATATTAAAACAATTTTATAATACAAAAACCCAGCAAAAAAGCTGGGTTTTTCTTTTAACAGAACTTTAACGACCATCCATTAAACCTTCCCGTTTCTTTGCAGTCCAACCGACATCAAAAAAAGCTATACACATAAAGAAACCAATCATTAAAATGAAAAAATTACTCTTTTTCCTATGTCTTTTAGGAACAATTACTACTGTAGTAGGACAAAATAGCAAACAAGCAAAAAAAGTCACCATTACAGGGAAAGTACTTGATAAATCTACCAATCAACCATTAGAATACGCGACTATTATTTTTCAAGATAGTGCTAAAAAAAGATCTGTTACAGGCGGAATTACCAATTCAAAAGGAACATTTTCTATTGAAGTTGTTGCTGATGTTTACGATGTCACGGTAGAATTTATTTCGTTTAAATCGCAATATGTAAAAGGAAAATCACTCACAAAAGATATGTCGCTTGGAAACTTTTTTCTAGCAGAAGATGCACAGGCATTAGAAGCTATAGAAGTGATTGCTGAGAAAACAACTGTTGAAATTAAGCTTGATAAAAAGATTTATAATGTCGGGAAAGATTTAACAGTTCGTGGTGGAACTGTAAGTGATGTGTTGGACAATGTACCTTCAGTTTCTGTTGATGTGGAAGGAAATGTTTCCTTACGTGGAAATGAAAATGTACGTATCTTAATTAATGGAAAGCCTTCTGGTTTGGTTGGTTTAAATTCTACAGATGCATTACGTCAACTTCCAGCGGAAGCGATAGAAAAAGTAGAAATTATTACATCGCCATCTGCACGTTACGATGCCGAAGGAACTGCCGGAATTTTAAATATTATTCTGCGTAGAAGTAAATTGCAAGGCGTTAACGGTGCTATTACAACCAACATTTCATACCCAAAAGGATATGGTGTTTCAGGAAATATCAACTATCGTACAGGCGACTTTAACTTTTTTACTACTTCTGGTTACAATTACCGTGAAGTCCCTGGAAATTCGAACACATTTACCGAATATTTTAATGGCGATGAACCCAATACATTTTTAGATGAAGATCGTGAGTTTGATCGTATCCGAAAAGGATTCAATTCTAATTTTGGTGTAGAATGGTATATAAATGATAAAACTTCGCTGACAACTTCAATAGTCTATAGAAATAGTGATAATGAAAGCGAAACTTCCAATATTTTAACTCAGTTTGATGATGCTTTTAATGTTACAAATGTAAGTACACGTTTTGATCCTGAAGCAGAAGATGACAAAACGATTCAGTATGCAATAAATTTTGACAAAAATTTTGAAAAAAGCGGACATAAATTAACTGCAGATTTTCAGTATGAAAGTAGTTCTGAAGTAGAAAATTCGTTTATTTTAGTAAATGGTGATTTGGCAGAACAAGTAACTACAGACGAAAATCAAGATCGTATTTTATTACAAACCGATTATACGCTTCCGCTGAGTGAAACAGCTCAATTTGAATTTGGATATCGCGGAAATTTTTTAGATTTAAATACTGATTATCTAGTAGCTTTTTTAGAAAATGATGAGTTTGTAGCCGATACAAATTTGAGCAATGAGCTCAATTATCGTGAATATGTAAATGCATTTTACACGCAATACGGGAACAAAATTAGTTCTAAATTTTCTTTCCTTTTAGGCTTGCGATTAGAAGATACACGTATTACCGTAAATCAAATAACTAGTAGCGATTTGGAACGAAAAAACTATCTAAGCCTCTTCCCTACTGTGAATTTAGGATATGAAATTTCAGAAAATCAAAGCATTACTTTAGGATACAATAGACGAATTCGCAGACCGCGTTCACGATTTATCAATCCGTTTCCTTCGCGTTCAAGTATTACCAATGTGTTTCAGGGGAATCCTGATATTAATCCAAGTTTTTCCAACGGAGTTGACTTAGGCTATTTGAATCGATTTGGAAAGCTTACGCTGAATACATCTGTCTATTTTCAACGTGCTACCGATGTTTTCAATTTTATCAGTGAAGACACAGGACAAACGACTATTTTGAATGGTGAAGAAGTGCCAATTATCCGTAGAACACCTATTAACTTGGCTAGAAACGATCGTTTCGGATTTGAATTCACGCTCACGTATAATCCATCACGCAAGTGGCGACTTAATGGAAATTTCAACCTTTTTCAATCGTACAATCGTGGAGAATTTAATGGTGTTAATTTTGGTGCCGATAACCTAAGTTGGTTCGTTCGAATCAATAATAAAGTAACACTTCCTGGGAATATCGATTGGCAAACACGTTTATTCTATCGCGGTCCAAATGAAGATGCTCAAAATATCCGAAAAGGGATTTTCTCAGCCAATTTAGCATTCAGTAAAGATTTATTTAAAGACAAAGCTTCTATTGCTTTCAACATTAGCGACGTATTTAATTCTAGAAAAAGACAATCAGAATCATTTACCGATACGTTTAGAAGCGAAGGCGAATTTCAATGGCGCGAACGTTCATTCAACTTATCATTTACATATCGATTCAATCAGAAAAAGAAAAGAGAACGTGGCGGACGAGGTCAAGATAACAATGATGAAGGCGGATTTAGTGCAGCACCATAATTACATTTTTATCATATAACAAAAAGCTATACTATAAACGTGTAGCTTTTTTTTTAGGATTTCACTTACGTGGATTTTACTATTTTGAAGGAACTTACAAATTTTGTACCCACACTTTTATACTTTTTTAGTACTTTAGAATTTTATAAAACGAATTTACCATGGCACACGCAGCTCCTAAAACAGATAGTACCGATAGAGTAAAACTTCCTTTTCAGTTTGATGCTGAAAAAATGTTAGCTGAATTTGAAGCATTAAAGTTGAATCAGTTTGAATATTACAATGTAATTCCACTTCGTGCACCTGCACATACTGTAGATACTTCTTTGCCATTTCCGCCGCCTGCAGATGATTATGCAGATGGTTCTTGGTGCGATTGGTTGGATACAAATTATTTAGAAGAATCTCCGTATTTACAAAGTGTGATTGATACGTTTAAAGCCAATACCAAAGTAACGTTGGTTCGTTTGTTACGTTTGGCTCCAGATTCTGTAGTGCAACAACATACCGATCCTACATTAGGATTGGAAGTACATGCATCTGTGATTCGTTTAACGATACCGATTTTAAACAAAGAAGGCATTCAATTCTTCTTGAACGATTCTGAAGTTCCAATGCAACCTGGCGAATGTTGGTATTTACGCTTAACAGATCCGCATAGAGTGATTAATAATGGAAAAACAGAACGTGTAAATTTAACTATCGACATGATTCCAAATGATTGGATTCGTGGTATTATTAAAGAGAGTGATGTATAAAATTCCATGCTAAGTTTCAATAAAAGAAATGGATAGACAACATAGATTAAGTTTTTGTTCCAAATGCACACATAAGAAGTTTGATTCTACAAAAGGGATTATTTGTGGGTTGACTAATGATTCAGCCAAATTTTATAGCACATGTAAAGATTTTTCAGGAAATAAATTTGAAGTTGATAAAACAATAAAAGATAGACAGTTAGATAAAATTAATGAAGAAGAATTTGGCAAACATGGCAAACCGTTAAAAATAACAGTATGGCTATTCATCCGAATTATTGCATTAATTATTTCACTCATTCTATTACTTCAAAAATTAACTTCTTAAAACAACAGATAACTAAAAATAAAATATATGAAAAAAGTATTGTTTCTATTTATAATACTTATCTATACATCTGTGAGTCATGCACAAAAAACCTCCATGGATATTCGCACTGCAGTAACTTCTCATTTAAAAGCTATGGAAGCTAAAAAATATGAAAAGGCTCTTGATTACTATTATGAAAAGTATTATCTAATCATGTCAAGATCTGAGTTGCTAAAAGAATTAAAAGAGATGGACACTAATGAAATGTTAGAGGCAAAATATAAATTTTCTAAGATTATTTCTGTCTCTGAGATTATTACTCATAATGATGTTCAATATGCTTTGGTTGAGTATCAAGTACAGGTTTTTCTTAAATTTAAAAATTCTGTAGAAGAAGAAGTAATACAATATGTAAAGAAAAAAATAGAAGCGAAAGAAAAAAATGTATCTTATTCAAGTAAAAATAAAGAGGTAGATTATTACAGAAACTCGCTTGCTATTGTTATTAATACTAATGGCTGGAAAATATTACCATACTCGAAAAAATTAGCCCCTTTCATAAAAAGTATGATTCCATCAATGGTATACGAAAAACTTACTATTCCTAAATAAACATTTGATTTTGTTAAATAAATAAAAACGCAGCGAACTTCAGTCAATCATGAACCGAAGCCCGCTTATTCATTATTTAGGATTGCAACTACCTTGACAGCTTTTATGACATGTCCACTGTCCCGACCATGTACAATTATCTAAAGATTGGCACGTTCCAGAGTGATCTTTCCCTCCTTGTAATTTTCCTTGTAAATGTGAAATAGGCTTTTTATTCAATTTCAAATTTTGAAGATTTTGTTTTTTCATGATTTAATTTTTGAATTAATAAAATTCAAATTAGAAAAAATATAAGTCAATTTACTACGGCAAAACCATACTTAACTTTTATACATAACATTCTATAAAAAATAGCGTAAATTGTAATTGAATTATTTTTCAGGAATAAAAACACTTATCATGGCAAAAAAAACAAAAGCACAACCTAAAAGTTTTCCAACAGCTGTAAATTCACAAATCACAGACTCTGTTACACAAGTAAACACAAAAGTTCTTGGCGATGCGCCAGCAGTAGCTACGGGAAACCTTACGGAAGCTACTTCGGAAGCATTAAGTAATGCTGCACACAATGCAACTACAGAAGAACCTAATTCCGCACTAACTGCACAAGCAGCTATCACACAAAGTCTTGAAACATTATACAGCATCGATACTGCTAGTACTGATATTACAGCGGGTAAAATTTTAAAAGACACTGAATAATTAACTTAAGTTATATTCAGAATACTATATACAGCGAACTTCGGTTCGCTGTTTTCTCATAAATAGTTACGCTCTTACGGATTCCCGTAATGCATAAATAATTGTTTGATGTTAATTGCATGATTAAACAAATCATCAACTATACATGAAAAAAATTACATTATTATTTATTGCTTTATTTTATATTGGAATCTGTTTCTCCCAAAAAGATCTTGCTAAAGTTGCCAAAGTAAACGGTATTGAAGTTTACATTCTTAATGAACCTTTACGAAAATATGAAGTCGCTTTTAATAAGAAAAAAGGAATTCAATGGAGTTCATTTTTAACTGGTGGACTCATTAACTCTTCCATATCTACCAAGATTACAAGGTACATTGATCGACTTCAAAAAGAATCTAAAGAAACAGGAGAAAAATTTGATGCGATAGTTTATACTAATGGAAAAAATGTAACTGCAATACGTTTTACGAATCCTGATGATATTGATAAAGGTGGTTTAGCTACAGTTCAAAAAATTGAAGGAATTCCCGTTTTTGCTATGTGCGAACCTGTACTTGCTTATGACCAAGTTAAGAAAAAAGGAGCTGGAATCAAATGGAAAAGTATGGTTACTGGCGGTTTATGGAATAATAGTATTGAACAAGATTTAATAAAATTCGCTAAAAGATTTAGAAGGCATTTCCGAAAGAAAAAAATTGATGCAATGATATATCGTAGACAAAAAAAAGCGTATGGAATTAAGTTCACTGAAGGTGAAAACACTAATAAAGTTGCTGAAATAGAAGCAGATGATTCATCTGAAAAAGAAATCGAAAAAACCTCAACTACTGAGAATCAAAATAATTCATTTACAATCAATGGAAACTGGAAATCTTCTTGTGGACGTACTTTTACACTTGTGAAAATGGGAAATACAATAAAACAGTTTGTAGGAGATAAAGAGTTCTCATTTGAAAAAACAGAATATGATGCTACTTTCAAAATAAAAGATGGCACTAAAATTTTGACAATAAACAAAGATGATTCTATAACTTACAAAACTACAGATGGTTTTGAATGTACATGGACAAAGCAATAATTTATTTAGCACATACTAACAACTTTTTTATTTGACAGCGAACTTCGGTTCGCTGTTTTATTTTTATATACTTCTTCAAAAAATCTTATTCCTTCAGCTTTACATCTTATTCCTAAAAAGCGACAGCTCGTTCTATTTTTCTCCTAAATAGATATCATATATATTCTCTTTGTATAGAATTACTAACTTAAAACAAAGTAATTCTATACAAATTTGAAGAAATAAATTAATTCATGGCGGAAACCGAAAAGCCTTAAATAGAGTAGGAATTGATTAAAACCAACTAATATGAAAACTACAACAAATGAAACTCTTATTATTGAAAGTTTACACCACGAGCCTATTGATACATCATTTTACCCCATGGTATCTGCTTTTCAAGATGAAGATGTATTGTATGTCTGTGTGTGTCTTTTACTAACACAAAAACAAATAGAGAGTTTAGACGTAAATGAAGTTATCTATGACCCGATCATTATAAACACCTTCCATTTTGATCGACATTTTAACATTACAGTAGATGATGAAAATGGTGAGACCAAATATCCATATGCGTTCACTTTCAATATAAAAGACATAATCCCAACACATGTTGTTTATGTATCAGTAACAACTCCAAGTGATCCTATCGATTATGATGACGATATGAATGCTGACCCTAAAACTAAAAGAGGCACAGAAGTTACTGTTCAATCAAGTACACATTTAAAATAATGTAGGAAAATTTATGAGAGAAATTTATATTTCATTAAATTACGAGAAAGAACAATGATGAATTACAAATTATTCATATTAATAATTCTTTGCCTGCCGTGCCATAATCTTTTTTCCCAAAATGATTATGGTTTCTCTTTTTTTGAAAAAACAGTAAAAACTGAAAGTGATAAATTTACCCAAAGTGTCAATTTTCGCAAAGCGCAATCGTTCTTTCTAGAACATGTTTGGGATTCTACATTGGTGTACTCAATGAAACAATTAAGTGAATCTCCAGACAATACTGAGTTAAAAAACTATTGCTTGCTATTTAGAGGTATTAGCTTTCATAAAAAACAATTATACGATGAAGCTAAAAAGGAGTTTACTAAAATACCAAAAGACTTTTTATTCCATAACAATATCATTTTATATTTAGGAGAAATAGCGCTAAGTCAAAATAAAGTACCCGAAGCTATTCGTTATTTTAAACAAGTTGAAAAACTCAATACATCTGAAATATTTGGTGTTAAAAAAAGCGTCATTGACCAAAATCTAGGTACTTGTTATTTACTTCAAGAAGAATTTGAAAAAGCTGAATTTTATCTATTAAAAAGTACAAAAGCACAAGAGATAGAAAAAGATACTATTAAACTTATTGGTTCGTATGGTGATATTGCCAATTTATATTATTCTCAATACAAAGATGCACAAGCCATACCATATTTTGAAAAAGCGTATGAGTTATCTAAAATGGCTCACAATTTTGATTTAAGAAGAAAAACTGCATTAAACATGTCGGTTGTAGAAGAAGAGCTTAAAAACTATCCAAAAGCGATTCAATATCGAAAAGAATATGATCGATGGAAAGATTCTGTAAACGATCAAAATAAAATTTACGCAACTGCACAAGCTGAAAAGAAAATTGAAGTTGAGAAGGAGCAAAAAAAAGTAGCTATCATTAAAGCCGATAATAAAGTAAAAATTGCCGAACGAAATACGTATTTGTATTCTGCAATTGTATTGCTCTTAATGCTTGGCGTGAGTGCATATTTGTATCATGAAAAAGTAAAACGGAATAAAATTATCAATGAACAAAAAGAGCGTTTAGACGAACTTAATGCTACAAAAGACAAACTATTTTCTATTGTCAGTCACGATTTACGTTCGTCTGTAAATGCAATCAAAACGAGTAATAAAAAATTAATAAACACGCTAGAAACTAAAAAATTAACAGAAGTAAACAGTCTATTACAAAACAATAGTTCTATTGTAAATGGCGCGTATAATTTGTTGGATAATTTACTAAATTGGGCACTATTACAAACCAAACAATCCCATTTTGAAATCACCAAACTACACTTATTCCGTATTGTAGAACACGTAGCATATAATTACAAAGCGATATTAGCAGATAAAGAAATTTCTTTTAAAAATACCATTTCAAAAGATAACATTGTTTATGTAGACAAAGAATCACTGAAAATTATTTTAAGAAACTTGATTGATAATGCAATTAAATTCTCAAATCCAAAAGATAAAATTAGTGTTTACACAAATAATGATAACTCAGATTTCTGTCAATTAATCGTGGAAGATACAGGAATTGGCATGAACAATACTACACGTAAAGAATTATTGAAAGACACTTCACTCCTAGCCAAAAAGCAGCACGAAGACATCTTAGGCACAGGATTGGGCATGCAGCTTTGTAAATCGATGATTAAAAAAAATAACGGTACATTTTCTATTCAAAGCGAATTAGGAAAAGGCACAAAAATGATGATTTCACTACCTAAAAACCTACCAAATGGATAACATAAATGTACTTATTGTTGAAGATGATCAACAACAAATTGATACCTTAACTTACATACTCCAAGATAATGGTTTTCATGTGGCTGCTGTTGCCAAAAATTACAAACAAGCTATTAGTACTTTGCAAGAAGTAGATTATGATATTGCTATCCTCGATATTTTTTTAGGCAATAATCCTGAAGGACTTATGATTGCTGAGTTTATAGATTTACAATCCGATAAACTGAGGCCTTTTATTTTTCTTACAAGCGCTACAAGTCGGCAAATTTTTAATCGTGCAAAATTAACACATCCATATAACTACATTATCAAACCGTATAACGAATTAGAATTGATCTATGCCATTGAAACTGCGATTGAAAAGTTTTACGATCAAGAGGATTCTTTTTCTGCCGAAGATGAAAATACAATCATTAGCAAAGAACATTTATTCATCAAAAAAGGAAAATCACTCAAAAAAGTACGTACAAACGATATTATTTTTATTGAAGTAGAGGAAAAATATTGCAACATCGTTACGGAAAAAGAAAAATTTGTTATTCTTATTTCGCTTGTTAAAATTTTGGAACTATTAGATGAAACCATATTCTATAGAACGCATCGTAATTTTATCATAAACATTCATAAGGTAGAAGAAATCATTCCGCAAGACAATCTTATTCTACTCTCAGGAAATTATAAAGCAACCTTAAGCGGAAAGTATAAAGACATTATTAATAAGTTTCAAACGCTGAGATAGTTTTTGGGTCTTGGGTTTTGGGTCTTGGGTCTTGGGTCTTGGGTCTTGGGTCTTGGGTCTTAAAAGAAATTCTTTTTAAATTCAACATTNNTCAACATTCAACATTCAACATTTAGCATTTAGTATTTAGCAAAAAAATCTAATTCCAAGGTTCTTCAATCTTATGGGTAAAAAACTCCATCTTATCCCATTATTTTAATCTTCACTTCCATTACTTCCTAATTTCACTTCAGAAATAAAACGCTAGCTAGTTGAATTCTACCATTTTTTAGTCATCATTTTCAATGTATTCACGCAACTGAGTTTTCAGTCAAACAAAAAATATACACACGAAATACAATCACTAAAAAACAAAATGTGGAAAAAACCACCTAAAAATAGGCGGAGTCTGAAAAGCCTTACGAGTAAGAAATTAATTAACCATTAAAAAACCTAGAAATTATGGCAAGTATAAATTGGAACGACGGACAACTTATTGAATTTGGACAAGGAGATACAGCAACATGTACTGGAAACTTAAACAAAGGACAGCTTTATGCTTTATTCTTTTACAACTACGCAGGAAACGATGCTACTACTGATGTAACAGTAACAGGAAACAATGCATTTCCTCCAATAACAGTTACTGTACCTGGTACGACTGGTGATCAAGGATTGGCTGCATTATGTTTTGTAAGTGGTGACGACACATCAACTATTGCTGCTTCTATTCTTAACGGACAACCTGGAGCTAACATACAAGCATTCATCGGAAGTGTAAAAATGCCAACCAACACAAGAGGAATCAATAACAGAAGCTTGCCATTAGATGGTAACATGCATCCTTTTGAAAAATTTACACGATACTATGCAGTTCCTGAATCACATTGGTATTCTGCTCAAGTTACCAGCAATATCAATGCTTTTATTTCTGTTCAATTTACAGAAACTAAAGCAGAAGTGATTTGTGTAAATGCTCCAGCAAGTGGAATTGGTAGTGTTATTGAATACTACGGTAAATCTGCCGAAGCAAATGTTACTATTACGGAAGAATCTCGCCAGTCAAAAACTTGGAATCTTTCTGGTAATGGTACTCAATTCGTTTGGATAAATGCTGATAGTACACAGAATGCAGAAGATGCTACTATTTCTGTACAATCATTACAAGCATTGTACAAATAATAGAAGCTATTATTATTAATAAAGACTTCTAATTAAAAAGTACTTATAAAGGAGTTGTCTTCACTTTTAGTGGATGCAACTCTTTTTGTTTTATTCGCAATAAAAGCCTACTAACTTTGTAGATTTATAAATTTTTACATCACTTATGCCGTAAAAATTAACAATTTAACAAAAAAATGTTCAAAATTTTGTACATTTGCAAAACCTAAGAATACCCGATAGAACTCCTAAAAATCTATGATTCAAAAAGAAGAAATTCTCAAACTCCCAATATCATTTAAAAATATTAGACTGATTCGCCTGAATCTACCACAAAAAGAACAATTTGTTTCTGGAATTGGTGTGCGTAATTCACGTGAAGCACTCATTATTGAATGGGAAGATATGAACGGAACTAAAGGCTATGGAGAATGCTCATGCCGCCCTGATCCGTATTATTCTGATGAATTTATTGACGGAGCTATTGCTTTAGTAAACCAATTTATAGTTCCTTTTTTACTACCACAACAAACTTTTGGTGACCTTGTGAAACGACTCGATAAAATTCGCGGTTGGAACTTTACAAAAGCAGCCGTTGAAATGGCCGCTTTACAAGTCATAGAAAAAAATACTGGGAAATCACCATTCCAATTATTACAAAATAAACCATTGGCAGATGTACCTGTCGGGATTTCACTCGGACTCTACACAGAATTAGACCGAATGAAAGAAGTTGTAAAAAACGCATTGGAAACCGGGTACAGACGCTTAAAATTCAAAATATCACCGAACGTACGTATTGACTTTTTTGAGGAAATCAACCCCATGTTGTTCAAAGCAGATACATACGTGAGCTTTGATGCAAATGGTAGTTTTGGCGATGATGATTTTGAAGTCTTCAATTATTTTGCAAATACCTATCAAACCATGATTGAGCAACCGTTTGCTCCTACTCGCTTCGATTTATTATTGAAAGCGAAACAGGAAAATCCGGATGTTTTTATCTGTTATGATGAAGAAATAAAATCGCTTGGAGATGTATTGAAACTGCATCATTTAGGTGTATTAGATGAAGTCAATTTGAAAGTTGGTCGTGTTGGTGGTGTCATGAAAAGTATTGAAATTATTCAGTATTGCGCCAAACATAACATTCCATGTTGGATTGGCGGTATGTTTGAAACGGGTATTGGAAGAACGCTCAATTTACGTATGGCTTCCTATTTACCAAACGCACGTGCACATGATTTAAGTCCTTCAGATCGTTATTTCTTGGAAGATGTCGTTGCGCCAAATGTAGAAATGAATAGCGGTTATGTTTCCATTGAAAGCTTGAAACATTGCCAAGTACAACCTAATTTAGTAGATAAATACACGATTGATCAAAAAACCATAGAAGTTACATGTTAGATTTTTACATACAAAACGCAAAAATTTGCACAGGTCATAAGGAAACTGCCAAAATTGGAAATGTCGGTATCCAAGATGATCGCATTGCATGTATTCACTATCAAGGTGACGATTTTGAAATTCCAGCTGCTAAAAAAATCATTGATGCTTCTGGATTGATCTTAACACCAGGTTTTATTGATCCGCATGCCTCTACAGGTTTTGGATATTTCTTTCCAAATGCTGCCGATCATAAATTATATCAAGGAATTACTACCGAAATATTCGGAAACTGCGGAACATCACCTGCACCAATTGGAGAACATTTGGACAAAACCATGAATCGCTTATCTGGCGAAATTGGCTTTCCGTTTGAATGGCGATCGCTAGAAGAATATTTCGAACAAATACAAGACAAAATACAATTCAACATTGCAACTTTAGTCGGTCATAGTACGCTTCGTGCTGGAAATATGGACGATTGGCACAATTTACAACCAACACAACTCGAAACCATGAAAACGGCATTAGCCGAAGCAATGGATGAAGGTGCTTTGGGAATTTCAACAGGATTGATATATGCGCCAGGTTGTTTTGCCGAAATGGACGAAATTGTTTCATTAGCAAAAGTAACTGCCGAAAAAGGCGGTGTATATGCTTCGCATGTACGTAACGAACGTGACGGATTGGAAGAAGCTGTGGAAGAAGCCTTAACTATTGGTAAGCTAGCTGATATTCGCGTATTAATCAGTCATATAAAAGCGGCTGAGAAAGAAAATTGGGGAAAAATTCCGAAGGTCTTAAAAATGCTTGAGGAATATAATGAAACGAGCAAATTGCAAGCTGCCTGCGATGTATATCCGTATACAGCAGTTTCTACAAAATTGCGCGCATTCATTCCTAAATATATGTTGCAAGACGGAATTGCCGCTGTGGCGGATAAAATGAAAGATGCAACAAATGTGTCCGCTATTGCGGAATGGATTATTCAGAAAGATTATGACATGTCGCGCATGTTAATTATTTCTGATGATTTAAAAAGTTATTACAATAAAAATGTTTCTGAAATTGCTGCCGAACAAGGAATTTCATTGGCACAAGCTGTTGCTGATATTTTAGCGGCAAGTACAGAAACGTGGGTTGTATATCATTGTATTGATCAAAAAGATATTGATACCGCTGTGATGTGGCCAAATGCAATGATTTGTACAGACTCTTGGAGTTATCCAATTAATGCACCAAAAAGTATTGGACAACCGCATCCAAGATCCTACGGAGCATTTACGGAGTTTTTACAACGTTTTGTGATTGATGAACAACTGTTAAGTTGGGAAGAAGCCATTCATAAAGTAACCTATTTGCCTGCGGAGTTTTTTCAACTGAAACACAGAGGTTTAATTGCAAAAGACTATTACGCAGACATCGTTTTATTTGATCCGAGTACGGTGAAAGCAAACGCTACATATTTGTCTCCTAGAGAGTTATCATCAGGAATTGAACATTTATGGGTAAATGGTTCGCATCTCATTCAACACACAAAAATACAAGATGCAACACCCGGAAAAGTATTGACATTGAAAGATTGAAATGCAACAAAAGACTGAAATACGAACAATAAATACAACTGATTATCAAACAGTTGCCAATATATATAATGAATACATCAAGCTGGGCACAGCTTCGATGGAAGAAACGTTGAAAACCGCCGCAGATATTGAAGGTTGGATACAAAAATTTCACGATCGTGAAAAATTATTTGTCTTTACAGAAGATAATGAAGTGATTGGTTGGGGAATTATTAAACGATATAGCGATCGTGAAGGATATCGCTTTGCCTGTGAAACCGCCGTGTATTTTACAGAAACGAAGCTAGGAAAAGGATATGGAACGACAATGAAAAAATACGTGATTGAACAATGCAAACAATTACAATACAAACATTTAGTCGCAAAAGTATTCGCCACAAATACGGCAAGTATTGTATATAATGAAAAATTAGGTTATACTATAGTCGGTCGTCAAAATCAAATTGGTTTTAAAAACAATCAATGGTTAGACATGATTATTATGCAATACATAATAGAATAGTACACTAAGAAATTAAGAATTTAAAAAACGCAAAGGACATGATGTTACAAGAAGAAGTTTTAGCACCAGCTTTAGAAACCTTAAAAACGTTGATACAAGATGCAGTTGACAGTGGAGAAAAAGTCACTGCTTCACTAATTAAGGATTTTGTAGAGCAAGCTCAAATTACACAGAAAGATTTGGAAGCTTATGCCGATTTTGATCACCCAATTGAAGATGGTTACGGACGTAAAATGATTTATGACGCTGGAAAGTTTGAAATTATGGCAATGTCATGGAATCCAGGTGATTATTCTTCTATTCACAATCATGGATATACACAATGGGGCGTTGTACAGGTATTTGGAAATGTACATCATTTCATCTATCAAAATAAAAACAATCAATTGCGTTTTGCGAAGAAAGAAATTTTAACTTCAGGTTCTATTGTAAAGGTCGTAAACGCAATGATTCACCAAATGGGGAATCCATCAACAGATAGATATATGACCTTACATATTTACGGTTCTTGTGAAAAAGCTGGAGATATTACTGCTGATGCAAAGAATTATGAATTGGAACACGATCGTGTAAATCATACAACTGGTGGTGCATTTTTTAACTTACCAGAAGAGCAAATTTATGATTTTGAACCAGGACCAATTCCAACAGATGATGTATTTATTAATTATGCTAAATTGATGATTGATTATTATCACCGCCAAGAGCAAACACCTGAAATTGTAGAGTTAAAAACAAAGTTAATGCAAAAATTACATGAGCGTATTTGCCTTTCGTAATTGCAACAAATAATATTATAAAATCAAAGCCTTACTAGAAATAGTGAGGCTTTTTTAGTTTCATTATCAGCATAAGTTGAAAATCTACGCTAGCGACTTTGTTCAGAAAATTTACCATTGCGTCAAACTGAATCAAGTCAGAATGACGCTTTCTATTTTTTTCAGACAGCTTCTTTTTTTACAACAAACGTAGTATCTTCATCACATAAATAATTACAATCATGAGTCAAAAGCATATTTTCCTATATATCTGTACATTTTTAGTGTGTAATCTCCTTTCTGCCCAACAAAAAACCACACAAAAGAAACCGATTACCATTGGAGAATCTGTAAGATTTCAATCTAAAATACTGAATCAAGAAAGAACGCTTAACATCTACCTTCCAGAAAGTTACTCAAAAGAAACGACCAAAAATTATCCTGTCATTTATTTGTTAGATGGTTCTATGGACGAAGATTTTATTCATATTGTAGGATTGGTACAATTTGGTTCGTTTTCGTGGATTAATATGCTGCCAGAATCTATCGTTGTTGGGATTTCTAATATAGATCGAAAACACGATTTCACCTATCCAACAAATAATAAAAAAGATAAAAAAGACTTTCCTACAACTGGCGGATCGGAGAAATTTATACAATCACTTGAAAAAGAAATACAACCACTTATTACTAAAAATTATAGAATAACAGATTCTAAAACTCTCATTGGGCAATCGCTTGGTGGTTTGGTAGCAACAGAAATTCTATTTAAAAAGCCAGCACTCTTTGATAACTATATTATTGTAAGTCCAAGTTTATGGTGGGATGATGAATCGCTATTAAAGCTTAATCTAGTTCCTTTTAAGCAGCAAAAATCAATATACATTGCTGTTGGAAAAGAAGGACCAACTATGGAACGTGTTGCCAAAGAGTTATATTATAAGTTGAATGTTGAAGGAGAAAAAAGCTATACGTTACATTTTAAGTTTCTTGAAGCGCAAGATCACGGAGACACTTTACATTTGGCAGTGTATAATGCTTTTGAGGTTTTATTTAAACAAAAAAAATAAATACAAAGCTAAGAAACAAAACAGTCTTTTTTTCAGGTAAATTACTCCTCAATTCAATTGCCAACTAGCTGATTTACGCTAGTTAATTCTTATCTTTTTTTACGTAAAACCTATAAAATATGTAAGTAATTACAATAATTTTTATAAATATTTTATTTATTTTAGGCAAGCCATATTGTTAAAACCACTTAGACATTTATTAGAAAAGTGACTAATTATTAACCTAAGTCCTAGCCCATAATGAGTAAAAAAAAACGTTCAAAGAATAAAAATCAAGCAACTACTCCTGCTCCTTCTTCAATGAGTCACAATCCGACAGGAATACCTGGATATGAAATACTTCAATACCAAAAAGGTAAATCAGAAAACATATATTATAAAAAAATAGAATATACATTATCAACAAACTTTGGATTTCAAGACTATGATTCTAAAACACTTCTAACTCCTGTTGTTTCAAGTTTTTTTATCAAAGCAAAAGAAGATGTTTTACGAATTTGCACTACAGCATTTGTAAATCAAACACAGGATATTCTTAGTTTTAGACTATTTTATAATTATACACTAAGTAATATTGGGGAACCACAAATAAGTATATATATATGGTATTATAATATTGATAATTCAGCTACAACTTATAGTGTTAATTCTTTTGACATTTATTTTAAAGGAGAATCTATTGTTAATTTTGATATGTACGGATCGGTAAATATGGGCGAAACTAAGATTGGAGTAAAAAATATAAAAAAAGTACAAGTTTTTCTAATTAATGGAGATCCCGAAACCTCCAGAGGAACTACTACAACAGTACAAACTCACAATTCTTAATCATAAATTATTCTAACCAAAATAATTCTATATTAATTAAAATGGAAACTACGCAAAAAAAGGAATTGAAAAAAATAGCTGAATCTTTAACCACGATAGCAAGTCAATCATCATTAGATCTAAACACTTTAAAGATACTAAACTTAAAATTAGGCGAAATTATAAATTCTTTGAATACAACTAAGATAGAAGTAAACGGAATACCTATCACTACAGAAAAAAAAGCTCCTTCTAATGCATATCTTAAAATCATAAATCGACATGAAGTTCCATCAATATCTGACGTCACAATAAGTAATCGACTTTTAGCACCCATAGCACAGTCATATATTAATACTAATGAGAAGTATGAAGTTGAAAATATACACGTAGAAGCCATCATTTTTATCAAACAAAAACTTAATGTAAAAACTAGTGAAATAAAGCTTAAATATAATATAGGTTTTAATAATTCAGGGCAAGAACAATTAAATATCTATGTATCATTTGAGTCTTCTGAACCTAAAGAACCAACACTTGATGATGAAAGTTTGTACTACTTTTACTATTTAAATATTTATTTTGAAGGAAAGGAAATTATAGGAAAATCAGATACTAACATTTACCAAGTTCCGTCTGAAAATATTAAAACAGTTCAACTTTTTTTAATAAAAGAAGACCCAAGAACTTCTAGAGGCACTGTTACTACTGTACAGACTCATAATTCAGATTCGAGTACAAGTCCAGCTTCTCCTAATCATCTCTCGCTCTCAGTATTTGAATCAATTTTCAAGCAAATGAAACAATGATTACCAAAAAACCTTTTATATATTTTTTTGCATTAGTTTTCACCTCTTATTTATTTGCTCAAAAACAACATGAACAAATATTTATTGATGCTGTTAAAGTGAAAATAGCCGAACACACCTCAAATAAGCATTTTCAAAAAGCTTCTCATTTTTTTATCGAAAAAATTTGGGATTCTACACTCGTACATAGTGCAAAACAACTAAATCTTAATACCAATTTAGAACTTAATAATTATTGTCATTACTATAGAGGCGTTAGTTTCCAATTAAAAAAAATATTTAAAGAAGCCGAAAAAGAATTTGAACAAATTTCAACAGATTTTATTTTTTACCCTTTAGTTAGAATGATTTTAGGTGAAATCGCTTTAGAACGTGAACAATATCAAAAAGCACTTAATTATTTTAAAGAAATAGAGAATATAAAAGATATAGATAAGTTTGGTATTGTGGCTAGTATTATTGAAGATAATATAGGAGTATGCTACATCCATTTAGAAAAGTATGACAAAGCTGAAGTGTATTTACTCAAAAGACTTCAGGTTCAGGGAATTGAAAAAGACACAATGCAATTGATAGGGATTTATGGCAATATTGCCAATTCCTATTATAATCAGTACAAAGACAACAAAGCTATTCCCTATTTTGAAAAAGCACACACTCTTTCAAAAGCTCTCAAAGTTAAAAGTGTAAGAAGTTTTAGTTTAAAGAGTGAAGCAGCAAGAAACATGTCTATCGTAGAAGAAAACAGAAAAGACTTCGCCAAAGCTTTAGCATATCGGAAAGAGTTTGAGAAATGGACTGATTCGTTAAATAACCAGAATAAGATTTGGGAAACTGCACAACGTGAGAAACAAGACGCTATTAAAGAAAAGCAAAAGGAAGTCATCGTTTTAGAAGCAGATAATAAAACCAAAATTGCCGAACGGAACGGTTTTATTTACTCTTCTATTATTTTATTGATTTTACTAGGAACAGGAACCTATTTTTATCGTGAAAAGGTAAAATCCAACAAAACAATTGCTACACAGAAAGAAACACTAAATGAACTGAATGCAACCAAAGACTACCTATTTTCGGTCGTTTCACACGATTTGCGATCGCCAGTAAATGCCTTGCGGAAACAACACAAAAAGTTAAAAAATCAAATTGCAAAGAATGATTTAGATAGTCTTGAAAAAACCATTGACACTTCAACAACTATTTCTGAAAGTATGTATGGTTTATTGAATAACGTATTGCATTGGTCGCTGGAGCAAAGTAATCAATTATTATTTCGACAGGAAAAACTGGCATTGAAACCAATTATTGAACATGTTGTGTATGATTTTGAAAATTTAGCATCCGCGAAAGCGATTTCTTTAGAAACAACTCTAGATTCAACTATTGCGGCGAATTTTGATAGAGAGTCACTAAAAATTGTACTTAGAAACTTATTAGACAATGCTGTGAAATATACAGATGAATATGGAAAAATTCATATTCAAACAACAGCTACAGCACACGAATCTATTATTGAAGTAACTGATACTGGGAAAGGGTTTTCATCTGCACAAATTG
The DNA here is from genome assembly GCF_050633145.1 of Kordia sp. Lineage (GTDB taxonomy): Bacteria > Bacteroidota > Bacteroidia > Flavobacteriales > Flavobacteriaceae > Kordia. Next base: position 103,936 of record NZ_JBOEFY010000041.1, read on the forward strand.
AAAAGATAAACGACCTGACTACTATTACAATGGAAAAAATTGATCGTTCTAAAGGTGTTGGACTTGGGTTGCTGTTATGTGTTACACTGATTAAAAAGAATAAAGGCGTGTTCAGCATTGAACAGAATAATCCGAAAGGTTCAATCATAAAAATTACACTTCCCAAAACTTAATTCACATGGAAAATTTACATATTTTATTGTTAGAAGATCATCAAGAAGAAGCCGATGACTTACTGTCAATTCTTGAAGCGAATGACTATACCGTAACACATGTGACAGACAAACAAGATGCCTATCAACAATTGAAAAATCAGGCATTTGACATGATGATTTTAGACATTATGATTCATGGAAAACCAGAAGGAATCGATTTTGCACAACGCTTGGATTATGAAAGAATTGTCATTCCGTTTTTATTTTTAACGAGTATTCAAAGTAGAGCTGTTTTTGAAAAAGCCAAATATACCAAACCGTTTTCATATCTCTTGAAGCCTTTCAACCCAATGGAACTTTTGTATACCATTGAATTGGCAATTGAAAGCTATCACGGGCAAGAAAACACGCTAAGTACAGCAGTTACAAATGCAGTAATTGCACCTGAATTTTTGTTTATAAAGAAGCTACGGAAAGTTGTAAAAGTAAACGTAAGTACGATCAACTATATCGAAGTGAATGAAAAGTATTGCAGTTTGATTTGCGATGAAGGTAATTACCTCATTAAGCTTTCTTTATCTAAAATAAAAGAGGTTTTAGCCAATCCAGATTTTAAACAAACACATCGCAATTATTTAGTCAATATTAAAAAAATAAAGGAACTCTATATAGAAGACAACTTAATTATTTTAGGAGCCAACCATAGAGTTCCTTTTAGTGAACGTTATAAAGCTGCGTTTTTAAAAGATGGTTTGTTTTTTAGATAAATTGATTTTCTATTGTTGATTAATTTCAAACCATCCTGTCCAAGGTCCATTCACGGTTTGGTAGCATATATAATATTTATCATCATTGGTATAAGCTACAACTTGAATTTTTCCATTCAAATTTGATGCAACACTAATTCTATTGACACCTGATAACGTTCCGTTAGCCCCTGAAAGTTCTACACCTTGCGACCACGCTGTTTTATTATTCGGATTCAGTTGCCATGTATGATAAACTTTATTGTCCTCTGTATAAAATGCTTCAACTCTTCCATCTGTATTTGTTGCTATTACGAAATTCTCCATAATTATAAATTTTAATTCGTTGCTCCTACTCTATTTTAAAGGATTTTCAGATTCCGCCTTTATAATCAAACAGAATACTTGTAGCTACTCAATCGAATATATTTGTTTGATTACTTTTCAAAATTGCAGAAATAATCACCTAAATTGTAGATAGAATCTCTAAGTGTAAGATATTAAAGCATGAGTGTAGTATACATGGGTTTAAGTGATACATGAAGTTTTTAAATCAGTTTTAATTTAAATACAGTTCTTTTAAATCTCCAAAAAACACATCCAAATCATCAATAGTATTTTCAAAATGGTATGAATCGCTTTTTTGCCATAAAAACAAGCCTTTTTCTTGCCAAGTAGTTGGCAATTCAGGAAAATCATCTTGTGTCCATGAAGCTAAATAAAGTCTATAGTTTGCAAATTCTTTGTTATGCAAATAATAATTCGCAAAAGCAGTATCTACATAAATAATAGGGCTTCGAGTAGTTTTTGCAGTTACATATTGTAAAAACAATACTAAATCGCGTTGTAAAGTTGTTTTAGATATTTCTTCTCCATTCAAACCTAATTCTTCTATATCTACGATTGGAGCTATGTCATGATCTTCTAATTCCCCAATTACGTTTAAAAAATATTTTGCTTGTAGTATAGGCGGTACTTCAGCATCGTAAAAATGATATGCACCACGAATGATTCCTTTTTCCTTGAGCTGCTTCCAATTGCTTGCGAAATCTGGATCTGTATAATAATTGCCTTGCGTAGCCTTACAAATCACAAAATGCAAGCTATCTCTTGTATTCAATAAGGAAACGATGTCTCCGTTATAGTCTGATATATCTAAACCATACTGAATGTTTTTACCGCTATAATCTTTAGAAGTTGTAGTTTGGAAATTTAATGCTACAGGTTTTATTTCTGCCAATTCTTTTGTTTCAGTATCTATTTGTGGATTATGATTGATTATGTGGATAGATAAAAATATAATAAGTCCAAGAACAAGTATAAGTGCTGCTAAAGTAAGCGCTACTAATAGTCGATGTTTCTTTTTAACGATACTAATTATTTCTTTTTTTATTGTATCTGTTATATTTTTCTTTTCTTCTGGAAGTATCGCTTTAGTTGTATTTTTTGCTTGAGGGACAAGTATATCCTGAATTTCTTCTACTTTAGAAGGTGTTACTGTAGGCTTTATTTCTTGGTTGATTAGCTTTTTGAAATACTCACATGTTTCATCACTGAGAAATGTTCCTTGGTATGCAACTTTTCCGTGTGCATCTTTAATAACCATAGGATCATTCGTATAATAGCCTTTTGAAAATACTATTTTTTGATCTTCTACACGATCAATCCCTAGGACGTTACTAAATATAATAATGTCCTGATCTACTTTTTCCCATATCTCAGTAAACGCAATTTCTTCATTCATATTCATTTCAAAGACTTCATTCATAAACTCCTGAAATACATCTGCATTTACATATGGTTTTGATGCGTACTCTTTAGGAATATACAAGATAGCTTGATTGAATTCTACATGAAAAAGCAGCACTATTAATTGCTTATTTTGCCTAAAATATTCTTCCAAAAATACTTTAAATGATAATTTTTCATTTTTACGAAATAATTCATTGAGACAGTTAGATATACTTTCTTTATCCATGATTAATCTTTTTTAAGTTAACAGCTTACATACAAAAAAGGTTGCTTTATCTTATAGATACTCTATTTTGAAGTGAGTATAAATCTTCACTTAACAACACTTTATTTATCAGTAGTAAAATTCCATAACTTATTGATAATGAATACAAGAGTTTTCCCTCACTTTTAAAGTTGGAGGAATTCTCTGATAGAAAAATTACTTTACTTTCAGAGATTTGTATAACAAAACTAAAACACCAACCACACAAGAAAGTTGTGAGCATTCAATCTCATTATAAGTATTGTATAATCATTATTAGAAATTATGGCAGATAACTCTACAGTAAACGGACAAGTAACAGATGCGGTAACGCAAACCAATGTTACCGTACTTGGCGAATCGCCAGCACAGGCGTTGAGCAATTTATATCAAATAGCAACACACGCAAATGGCATGGCAATGCAAAATTCAGTTTCCAATCAGCAGAATTTGAATCAATTGAATGCAGTAATTGTAGCAGATGCTATTAAAATGTTGAAATAATCATTAAAAAACCGAACAGATGGCCAATCAAGAAAATATAACCAAAGGAATGTCGCAAACACAAAACGCTATTGAGTTTATCAATAAAAGTGTGTTAAAACCAGATGTAACACCTATGAAAGGAACTGCGGCTCCAATGATAGATCAAGCTACGGGAATGATGGTACAAGATTTACAATCTTTTTTAAAAGGTTTTGAACAAGTTGGACTTATAGCTTTGGCGCGACTTGCCAATAATATTTTAACCTACGGAACGTATTTTGGTCCAAAACCATCCGATGGTACCAATATGGAAGTTGGTAAAGATGCTATTACAACCAATTTACATTTAACTCCAGATCCAAATGCTGAGAAGTTAGGGTCTGACGCAATGAAAGGCTTATTTTCTATGGTTGGTGAATATGGTAAGATGAAAGCTGAAATTAGCTCTGCAGTTAAGTCTTTAAGTAATGAAATTTCAAAAGTCGAAAAGGATATTTCTGACATTGCAGCTGTAGTTGAAGATGTTTCTACTGTTAAAAATGATATAGATAACTCCGAAAAAAAAGATTCAAATGATAAACCAAATTGGTTTTCTTAAAAGAAATAATAGCTAGTTACTATGAAAAATTTAGCACAATCACATCAAAAAGAATCAACATATAATTCATTTGAAGAGCTCTCAGAAATAGTTCATAAAAATGAAGAAGAAATTATTGTAGACATTAAAAATAAGGCTTTAAAAGCTACACTTACAGCATTGCAACCTTTGTTGGATAAACTTGAAGAAGCTTCTAAACAACAAGCAATAGAATCAAGTAAAAATCAAAATCCAGTATTGAGCTATGAAAATCAACTAGAAAGGATGCAGGCAACTGCCCTTGAGAAGATGAAAATCCAAGAACAACGAATTGAAGCAAGAATGAAAACATTGCACAATAGAATGTCAAAACATCAATAAATAACACAACATCAAAACTCAGAAATATGTCTTTAAAAAATACTATTAACAATTCTGGAGAAAGTGCTCAAGAAGACAACTCATTATTTGAGCATGCAATTCACCAACAGCATTATCAATTTCAAATTGGTATTGATAATCTAAAAAATGAGATTGAAAAGGTATCTCAATTAAAGTCAAAACTTTCGCCTATTGTAGGGAATCGTACAAGTCGTTTTTATAACGATAAAAATAAGTCTTAGTAAGTAATAACGAATATAAAGCATACAATTGGATAGTCCAGTTGTGTATATTTCTAACCAAGAATGAAAACATTCTTAAAAACTAATTTATTATTATGAATCATGTAAATCAACAAATTACCGATGCAGTAACGCAATCAAATGTAAAAGTTGTTGGAGAAGCTCCAGCAATAGCTTTAGGTAATGTGTATCAATCTGCTGCACATTCAACAGGATTGATGTTTGAAAATGCAGTAAATGCGCAAAGTCAACAAAACATTTTAGCACAAACTGCAACTACGCAAGGAGTTATGCAAATTTATAGCATGGACACTATTGCAGATGCTATTGGAGTAGCAAAAATGTTAAATGCTTCTGTTAACGCAGGTTAAAAAGCTACTTCTTATACAGCGAGAAAATAATAGGGCATTTTCTCGCTGTATTTAATCGAGTAGTAATAATTCGTCAGGACTTACAATTTTATTTTGAATGGCATAAATAATTAAACCAGCTGTATTTTTCACACCTGTTTTTAATAACAGATTTGTTTTGTGTGTTTCTACCGTTTTGGGCGAAATAAAAAGTCGTTCTCCAATTTCTTTGGTAGTACATTGCTGGCAGAGCAATTTTAAAATCTCTGTTTCTCTAGTTGTAAGCGTTTCTTTACTATGATCTGTAAATTCAGGCACTTTTTTAGACAGTTGCAAACGCATGATTTCCAATTGATCTTTTGAAAAATAATGTCCCTTTTTATAAACCGTTTGTATGACTTCTATAAGTTCAACTTCATCGATGTCTTTAGATAAAAAAGCACTTGCGCCAAGTTTGAGCATTTGCCCCATAAATGAACGTCTATAAAATGTAGAAAGTACAATCGTTTTCAACTCTTCAGCTCTTCTTTGTAATTCTCTCAATACAAACAAACCGCTTCCATCATCCATACGTAAATCTAACAATAAAACATCTATAGATAGTTCCTCATAATTTTCAATAAACGCTTCTCCTGTATGAGCAGTATATACAATTTCCATAGAATCTTGCTCATTGATAAATCGACTTAAAAGCTGCGTAAACAACTTATCGTCGTCAACAATAGCAATTCTTATAATTTTATTCATAGTCATTTTGATTCGATTGTGGGATAAATATAATAAACATTGTGAATTTTCCTATACTTGTTTTAAACTTATACTTACTTTTTATAATTTCTGCGCGATACTGAATGTTCTTCAATCCTATACCATTTGAGGCTTTTTCTATATTAAACCCACATCCATTGTCTTTTATAAATAAAGTAGTTGATTGTGCTGTACAACGAAGTTGAATATCAATTTTTGTTGCGTTTGAATGTTTTAAAATGTTACTAATCAATTCCTGGAAAATTCTAAATATATTTAGTTTTACTTCTGTAGAAAGTTGTTCTCTCTTTAAAAACCTAGATACAGAATATGTAACGTCTAATTTACTTTCTAATTGTTCAATATAATCTTCGATCAGAAGCGGAAGTTCAATTGTATGTTGTTCTAAAGGCGCGAAATTATGTGACAATGCGCGCACAATTCCCATAGAGTTTTTAAGGTTTTTTTGGAGTAATTCTATATTTCCATCAAATAAATTTAAACGCATCAATTGAAATCGACTCATCACATTATCATGCAATTCTTCTGATAAACGCCTTCGATCTTCTTCTTGAAAATAGATAAGTTTTTGTATATATTCTTCTCTTAAACTGATACTAACTTTTGCAAATTGATCTTTAGTATTTTTAATTTCTGAATTAAATTTTTCTAACAAAACGATAAAAGCCACAGCGTACAATCCGAAAATGAGTATCCCGACACCTATCTGACTAAAAGCTATTATATGTTTTATATATACTTCCATTTGAAATAATTCTCAACTGTAAAGAGCTATATTCAATACATTTTTAATAGCTACAATTGGATTACAAAATTGGAAGAATAGAAAACGAAGCGTGAAAAAAATTCCCTGAACGCTTAATAGTTACGTGTTAGTGTTTGAAATTTGAGTATGAGCGAAAAAAATAGCGCCTTGTCAATTACAACAAAACGCTACTTTAAAACTACATCGGTTTATTTAAAATAATCATTCCATAAATTAACGTATCACTTTCGCGAATTTGTCGCCATTTCATGACTTCTACGTTTAGTTTGTTTTTTAAAGAATCTTTCATAGTCACTTTTATTTTCATGGGAATTCCTGTGAAAGCAACCGAAATATCATAATTATGATACAAATCAGCTTCGCGTTTTGGGAAATACTCATAATCAGTTTTACCTATGTATACATAGCGATTGTACCCAAAATTATGTCCTAACAGTTTTACATACGCAGGATTAAAATATTGTGCTATAAATTCATTTCCTCGTTTCAACTTTTGAAAAATAGGCATCGGAAATGTTTCAAAACTTCTATTGTACAAAATCATATTTGACACCAAAGTTTCATTCAATGTCTCCAAACGTGCTACTCGCTCTACCAAACCTTCATTTTTTTGTCGCAGACTAAAGGCTGATACAGAAAGCACTAAAATTGGTATGTATGTAAATAGTCGGTATCGTTTGCAGGCTTCCAGCACGTGATGATACCATTTTTTTATTTGTGTATTTTCTTTTTCTGTAACTTCCATTGAGTGACTAATTTTTTATTATTTTGATTGAACTCATCTTGTAAATTTTAATTTATACGAATACAAGAATTTTAGTCACAGCTCCTCATTCCAAAAAACAAATGCTTTTTAGTGTATGGTTTTTGATTGGTTAATTAATGGAATAGATAGGATAGTATGCGTTGTAATTTTGCTTGAAAACCTAATTTTCAAACAAACATAAATGAGGGAAGTTATCTTTTATATTTCTTTAGCGATTACAAATATCTCTGATGAGAAGAAAACTATATGATAAATGTAAATACTATTGATACTACTATATGATAACGATATTATATGTACTCGGCATCTTGATTGACTAAATCCTTTGTCGTACAAAAATACGAAACGAGAAACCTTTGAAAGGCAATTTTAAGTTGGTTTACCTGTAGTTTCAGTAAGAAGTCGGAATATAAATAAGTTACTGCTTTTTTATTTTTTTTTAAATGAATAGAGACAACTGTGATTATTAAGAACTGACAATTATCATGTTTATATGAATTTGGATGAACTAATTTTGGTAGATAATAACATATATACCAAAATTATGAAGTCAATTAGAATTTATATAATCGTCTTTTTTATTGCCTTATCAACAAACATGAATGCGCAATTAAAAATTGATGCTGAACTACGTCCTCGTTTTGAATATCGCCATGGTTTTAAAACATTATTCCCAGATAATACTGATCCTGCAGCATTTGTATCTCAAAGAACACGCTTAAATGCTGGGTTTACAATGGAAAAGTTAGACTTTTATATTAGCTTACAAGATGTTAGAGTTTGGGGAGATGTTGCTCAATTAAATAGCGCCGATGCTAACGGATTTTCACTTCATGAAGCTTGGGCAAAAATTTGGTTATCGGAAGGTTTTGCATTAAAACTTGGTCGACAAGAAATTATATATGACGATAGTCGTTTTTTTGGAAATGTGGCTTGGGCACAACAAGCAAGAAGTCATGATGTAGCAATGTTGAAGTACAGCAAAAATAAATTTAAATTTGATATTGGTATTGCCTTTAATCAAGATGGAGAGACTTTAACTGGAACTACTTTAAACACAAATACATATAAGAGTTTTCAATATACTTGGCTGCATAAAGATTGGGAGAATTTCTCTGGAAGTTTCTTATTCTTAAATAATGGTTTACAGTTTATCGACACAAATAATGCTGATAATAATGATACACGTTATAGTCAAACTGTAGGAACACATTTAAAATACAACAAAGGTAAATTTGGATTTACTGGAAACTTGTACTATCAATTTGGAAATGATGTCGCTGACAACAATTTAAGTGCATATTTATTAGGACTAGAGGCTATTTATAAAGCTTCTAACAAGACAAAACTTGGTTTAGGCGTAGAATTACAAAGTGGTAATGATAATGGCGCTCCAGCTAATGGTGATAATAATGCCTTTACTCCTTTGTATGGAACCAATCATAAGTTTAATGGACTGATGGATTACTTCTATGTTGGAAATCATATCAATAATGTTGGGTTGCTAGATTTTTATGCAAAAGCAAATTTTAAACTGAATGAAAAATCGAATTTAAATGTTGCCTTTCATAATTTCTCTGCTGCAGCCGAATTTAGCGATAAACAACTTGGAAACGAATTAGATATAGTGTATGCCTATAAATTGCAGAAATATGTTTCTTTAAAAGCTGGATATTCTCATTTGTTTGCTTCAGACGGAATGGAAATTTTAAAAGGAAATATGGACGGAAATACCAACAATTGGGGTTGGGTTATGATTGTGATAAAACCTACATTATTTCAAACGAGTAAATAAGTATGAAGAAAAAGAGCATCTATATTTAGATGCTCTTTTTTAGTAGCTTATATTAATTGAATCTTTTATATGCTTCTCTTTCTAATTCTTCTCTAAAATTAGGATGCGCAATAGAGATTAATGCTTTTGCTCTTTGTTTTAAACTTTTACCAAATAAATTAACTACACCATATTCTGTTGCTACATAATGTACATGTGCTCTTGTTGTTGTAACACCAGCACCTTCTTTTAAGAATGGCGTAATTTTAGAAATTCCTTTTGTCGTCACAGAAGGCATTGCAATAATAGGTTTCCCGTGTTGTGAAAGTGCTGCTCCTCTTATAAAATCCATCTGTCCTCCTACTCCTGAGTATTGATATTTCCCAATGGTATCTGCACAAACTTGTCCTGTAATATCTATTTCAATTGCACTGTTTATCGCAGTAACTTTCGGGTTTAGTTTTATGATAGAAGTATCGTTTGTATATCCAGCTTCTTTAAAGTGTACTAACGGATTGTCATCAATAAAGTCATATAATTTTTGGGAACCAACCGCAAAACAGGTTACTATTTTTCCAGTTTTAATTTCTTTTTCTTCTCCTGTAATGATTCCTTTTTCTACCAAAGGTAAGATTCCATCAGAGAACATCTCGGTATGAATTCCTAAGCGTTTATGGTTTGTAAGATTGTGTAATACTGCATTTGGAATGTTTCCAATTCCCATTTGCAATGTTGCGCCATCATCTATTAATCCTGCAACATGCTTACCAATTCTAGTTTCTATTGTTGAAGGAGTTCCTGTAATTGATTCATGAATAGGAGTATCTACCTCTACGGCATAATCAATATTACTCACATGAATAATTCCGTCGCCATGTGTTCTTGGAACTTGCGGGTTTATTTGCGCAATAACCGTTTTTGCTGTTTGTATTGCAGGTAAGGTAATATCTACAGATGTTCCTAACGAGCAATACCCATGCTTATCTGGTAAAGAAACCTGGATAAAAGCAACATCCAACGGATATATGTTTCTTCTAAAAAGCCAATGTATTTCACTTAAAAAGATAGGGATATAATCTCCATTGTTTGAGTTTACCCCTTTTCTAACATTATCGCCTACAAAGCAACTAATCAGTTTAAAAGAATCGCTATAGGGTTGTTCTAAATATTTAGCTTTTCCATGTGTATGCACTTGAATAATCTCAACATTCTTTACTTCATTATAGCGTTCGCACAACGTATCGATTAATAAGTTTGGAGTCATCGCTGCTCCTTGAAAAAAAACTTTATCGTTAGATTTTACAATAGAAACTGCCTTTTCTGCGGTTACAATTTTTATGATATCTGCACTCATTTCTGTTAAATTTATAAGTGCAAAGGTCTATTGAAAACCAAATAGAATATATGATATTCATCATATAAAAGGATTAAAGTGCTTCTATTTTTTGATGATTAATCGACTAAATGTTGTTGCTTAAATTTCCCTTTACTTTTTCGAATTCGAACAGCAACTACCTTGTATTCTGGACACATCGCTTCTGAATCATGAACATCTCCTGTAATATTGTTGATCATGATTTCAGGGAAATGAAAAGTTGTGCTTAAAATCCCTTGTTTTACCTCATCGGTAATACGTGCTTTTACATCTACTTTTCCTCTAGGAGATTCTAAACAAACATAATCGCCTTCATTTATAAAATGTGATTGTGCATCGTCAGGATGAATCATTAAGTAATCATCTTCTAGAATTTTCTCATTGGCAGTACGACGTGTCATTGCGCCACAATTGTAATGTTCTAGCTCTCTATTTGTAGTTAGGATGTATGGATAATCTTTGGCATGTTCTACCAGTTCTATAGTTTCTTCCCAAGGATTGAATTCAAAATATCCTTTTCCTCTTTTAAACTCTTCCGTATGAAGAATTTGTGTATCTGTTCCATCTGAAGCTACAGGCCATTGCAATCCATTTTTACCTAAACGTTCCCACGATATTCCAGCGAAGAAAGGTACAATTTGAGAGATTTCTTCCAGCATTCCATCTGGCGTATAATCAGGTTGAGCGTAGCCCATTTTATTCATGATGTCTACTATAATTTGTCCATCAGGTTTACAACCATCTATAGGATCTACTACTTGGTTTACCGCTTGTACACGGCGTTCACCATTGGTGAAAGTTCCGCTCTTTTCTAAGAAAGAAGCACCTGGTAAAATTACATCTGCATATTTGGCCGTTTCCGTCATGAATAATTCTTGCACAATTACCAAATCAGTAGCATTCAATGCTTTTATTACTTTTTGAGTATTTGGATCGGTTTGAACTACATCTTCTCCTATAATCCAAATAGCTTTTAATTTTCCATCTAAAGCAGCTTCAAACATTTCAGGAATTTTATATCCAACATGTTTTGGTACTTCTACTCCGTAAAATTCATTGTATTTTTTATTTATTTCATCTTTGGTGACATCTAAATATCCAGCTCCTTGATGTGGTTGTACGCCCATATCGGCAGATCCTTGCACATTATTTTGTCCACGTAATGGATTTACTCCAACACCATTTCTTCCTATATTTCCTGTAAGCAATGCTAAGTCAGCAATTTGCATTACTGTAAATGTTCCTTGAGAATGTTCTGTAACACCTAAACCGTGGAACGACATTGCATTTGGAGCCGTTGCATACGATATCGCTGCAGCTTTTACATCGTTTCTATCTACACCAGAAACCTGTTCTAATTTATCGATATCAATGTTTAGCAATGCATTTTTATAATCTTCAAAGCCTTCCGTTCTTTCAGCAATAAAAGAAGTGTCTATAAGATTTTCTGTAACAATATAATACATCATCATGTTCAACACCGCAACATTTGTTCCTGGACGTAATGCTAAATGATGTGTTGCATATTTTGCCAATTCTGTACGTCGAGGATCTATGACAATGGACACATTTCCAGATTTCATAGCAAACTGCTTCAGTTTAGCTCCAGTTACTGGATGTGCATCCGTTGGATTTGCTCCAATGACCATGATACAGTTGGTATGTTTTAAATCTTCAATAGAGTTTGTAGCTGCTCCAGTTCCAAAAACGCGTTGCATTCCCAGTGCTGTTGGCGAATGACATACTCTTGCACAACCATCTATATTATTTGTTTGTATAACAGCTCTAAAGAATTTTTGCATTAAATAGTTTTCTTCATTGGTACATCTAGAAGAAGAAATTCCTGCAATGGCATCTGCGCCAAATTCATTTTTATAATTTGTCAGTTTTGAAGCTAAATATGTATATACTTCATCCCAACTTACTTTTTCAAACTCGCCATTTCTTTTGATCATTGGTGCATCTAATCGATCTGGATGATCGTAGAATTTAAATGCATAACGACCTTTAAGGCAGGTATGTCCTTGATTTACTTCTGCATCATACGGTGCTTGAATACTTAGAATTTCTCCATTGCTGGTAGAAACTTCTAAATTACATCCTACACCACAATATGTACAAATAGTACGTGTAGTATCTGTTGCTGCTATTGCTTTTGATTGGAATACATCAGAGATCGCAGAGGTTGGACATGCTTGCGAACATGCACCACAACTTACACAATCTGATTCCATAAATGAAGTATCTAATCCTTTGATGATTTTAGTATCAAAACCACGTCCAGACATGTTTAATACAAATTCTCCTTGTACTTCATCGCAAGCGCGAACACAACGGTAACAGTTGATACATTTTGATAAATCTGAAGTCATATATGGATGACTTAAATCTTTTTCTCTGTCTAGATGATTTTCACCTTCTGGATATCGTACTTCACGAATTCCAACTTGAGCCGCTACGGTTTGTAATTCACAATTTCCGTTTACTTCGCAAGTCAAACAATCTAATGGATGATCTGTTAATACAAGTTCTATAATGTTTTTACGCAACGCTTTTACAGCTTCCGTACTTGTGTATATATAATGACCTTCAGAAACTGGAGTATGACAAGATGCGACTGTTTTTAAAGGTCCGTTTTCTTGCAATGTTACCTCAACACTACATACGCGACATGATCCAAACGGATCAAGGTTTGGTGCATCACATAATGTGGGAATCAATCCTTTTTCCTTGTATCTTCTTATGAAAGATAGTATCATTTCTCCTTCAACTATTTCAAACGCTTGATTGTCTATGTATGCAGTTTTCATATATATAGTTTCTAGTTTCTTATTCTTGATTTCTGATTTCTGGTTTCCAATCAAATAAGGAATCAGAAATCAGAAACTAGAAATAATTAATTAAAATATGTTTTTAATTCTTCTTCAAAATATTGCATCGCATTTTTTACTGGAAGTGGAATTCCGCCTCCATGCGCGCACAATGATCCTTCGGTTAATGTCGTTAATAGATCATTAAATAAAGTTCTGTCTATTTTATAATCACTTTGTGTTGCTTTGCTTATAAGTTCATGTCCTCGTTTTGTACCTAATCTGCACGGGAAACATTTTCCACAACTTTCATACGCCGCAAAATCAAATAAATGTTCTAAGAATTTGATCATTGGGAAGTCTTTAGGAATACTCACAATTGAAGCATGTCCTAATAAAAATCCTTCTTTCGAAAACGATTCAAAATCTAACGTTAGATCATCTACTTTAGATATTGGTACCAATCCTCCTAACGGACCACCAATTTGAAGTGCTTTTACTTCTTCTTTAAATCCTCCACCAAGTTCGTTGATTACCACATTTAACGGTGTTCCCATTTCAACTTCATACATTCCTGGATTGTTAAAGAAACTGTCTAACGATACTAGTTTTGTTCCTGAAGATCGTTCAGTTCCTAGTTGTTTCCAAGCATTTCCTCCATTAGCTATTATGTAATGTACAGCCGCTAAGGTTTCTACATTGTTTACTATTGTTGGTTTGTTGAAGAGTCCTTTTTGAGCAGGATATGGCGGACGAACACGTACTTCTGGACGTTGACCTTCTATTGAGTTTATCAATGCTGTTTCTTCTCCACAAATGTATGATCCTTGTGCTTGAATTATTTTAAGATCGAAAGAGAATCCACTATCTAAAATATTGTTTCCTATCAATCCTGCTTGTCGTAATTCATCAATAGCATTTTGTACAATTGTTGCAGCTTCAGGATATTCTGCTCTGATGTATAAAATTCCGTAATTTGCATGTGTTACATATCCAGCAATCAACATTCCGAATAAAACAGAATGTGGTCTTTCTTCAAGTAAGTATCGATCTGAATAGGCTCCAGGATCACCTTCATCCGCATTACATATTATGAATTTTGTGTCATTATCTTGATTCTTGCAGAATTCCAATTTTAATCCCATTGGAAAACCTGCACCTCCACGACCGCGAATGTTAGCCGTTTTTATTTCTTCTAATACTTCAGAAGCATCTCTTTGCAACGCTTCTTTGAAAGGATTATAATATTCTTCAAGATTTGTATAAGGCAGAGTAAGTATTGCTTTCCCACTTGCTTTTACGTGATATGTATCGTTATTTAAATCGGTAGCATCGTCAACAATTTTATCAATCTTATTTATAGCATCGCCTGAATAGTTTTTCTTTCCATAGTGAAATGCACTGTTTTCATGACAGCGTCCTAAACAGGTCATGTGCCCTATTTCATCTTCTTGAAAACGATCTTTTAGTGTCTCTATAACTTGATCTTGCGTTCCAGCACAAACACAGGCAGTACCATTACACACATATACTTTTTTCCCTTTGTTTTCGGGCTTTAAAAAATCGTAAAAACTAGCTGTTCCGTACGTATTTGCTTTTCCTATTAGAAATTTATCTGCTAGTTTTGCCAATTCTTCATCGCTTGGTGCGCCATCAGCTTGGGCAGTTTCTCCCAATCGTTGAAAGAGATTATCTTTTAATCCTTTTCTTCCTAATAATTCACTTAGATTATCTGACATATACTTTGATTGCTAATTTTTATTCAATTGTTATAGGTGATTCTTGAACTAGGTTTAATCTATCCGCATGCGAATAACAAGTAGCTCTTCCATCACGACAAAATCCAAATAGTGTAATTCCAAATTCTTTTGCATAGTCTACAGCCAATGACGACGGTGCTGAAACAGCCGCTAAAAACGGTAGATTCGCTTTGAAGCATTTCATTATTATTTCATAAGAAACACGTCCGCTCACCGTAAGTATTTTTACTTTTTCCAGTTGTTTTGACGATATTAGTTTTCCTATTACTTTATCGACTGCATTGTGCCTTCCAATATCTTCCATAGCGCATACCAATTCGCCATTAATAGTAAAAGCAGCAGCAGCATGTGTTCCTCCCGATTTATTGAAATCGTGCTGTAAAGCACTCATATCCGTAAAAAGATTATGAATCAAATTACCATCAATTTTGTCTTTTGCTTTATTTGGAGTCTTATCAAAAGTAAGTTCTCCAAGTTCAGTTCTTCCGCAAATTCCACAGGATGATACTGACAATAAACTTCTACTATTTGCATATCCTTTTCCAAGTTCATTTTCTGGAACTGTAATATCTGCAATGGTAACTATAGAGTTTTCACTTTCTCTTTTTAGCGTAATTTCTGGATGAAATGATTTATTTCTTATAAGGTCTTCCGAATGCAATAACCCACGAATTAGACTTTTATCATGTCCTGGAGTTCGCATGGTTACAGTAAAAGGTGTTCCGTTGATATTTATTTGCAAGGCTTCTTCAACGGTAAGCGCATCTAATGTATGCTTTACCGAATTTGCTATGATTTTTTTACCGTTATAATTTCTTATTGCCATAAATAGTACCCTAATAACCTCGTTTTACACAAAGTTACTAGAAATTATGATAAGTCATTAGTTAAAATTTCTATTGGTTCACTTCTGTATGTGATTCTGAATCAAGCTCAGAATGACACACTTTGCAATGTTATTCTATTTTATGAAAAATTAAATTTAAAACAACCCAGATATTACTCCGTCATTATCTATACTAATGTTTTCCGAAGCTGGATGTGCTGGTAATCCTGGCATTCGCATCATATCTCCAGTAATTGGAATTACAAATCCTGCTCCAGCAGCAATTTCAATTTCTCGAACTGTAATCGTAAAATCTTTAGGTCTCCCTAATAATTTTGGATTGTCAGAAAGTGATTTTTGAGTTTTAGCCATACAAACTGGAAGGTTTTCAAGCTTTAATTTTTTTATCGTTCTTAAGTTTTTTCTAGCTGTTGAAGTGTATTCTACATTTTTTGCTCCATATATTTTAGTAGCAATAGCTTCTATTTTAGATTTCACATCCATATCCCAATTGTATATAGGCGTAAATTTTGATGATGAAGATTCTACAATATCTACTACATGTTGTGCCAATTCTAAAGCTCCTTTTCCTCCTTTTGCCCATACTTCTGCTAATGCTACACGAATGTTGTTGTTTTTAGCATAGGTTTTAATGACTTCTATTTCTGCATCTGAATCAGAAAGGAATCTGTTGATCGCTATGACTGGCGTAATTCCAAATTGTTTTACATTTTCAATATGCTTTTCAAGATTTGGCAATCCGTTTTTCAATGCTTCTACATTTTCTTCTGTTAGATTTTTTAAATCTGCTCCTCCATGATATTTTAGTGCTCTGATAGTTGTAGTTAGCACAACTGCTTTTGGAGCAATTCCAGCACTTTGGCATTTGATGTCTAAGAATTTTTCTGCTCCAAGATCTGCTCCAAATCCTGCTTCAGTTACTGTATAATCAGATAGCGACATTCCCATTCTAGTAGCAATCACCGAATTGGTTCCTTGGGCAATGTTTGCAAAAGGACCACCATGGATAATCGCTGGATTGCCTTCAATGGTTTGTACCAAGTTAGGTTTTACCGCTTCTTTTAAAAGAGCTGCCATAGCACCTTGTACTTTTAAATCTCTTGCATACACAGGTTTTCTGTCAAGAGTATAACCAATAAAGATATTTCCTAAACGTTCTTTTAAATTTTCTAAATCATCTGCCAAACATAAAATTGCCATGATTTCTGATGCAGCCGTAATGTCAAAACCTGTTTGTCTTGGGACTCCAGAAGTAGTTCCTCCAAGTCCGATAACGATATTTCGAAGCGATCTGTCATTCATATCCATTACACGTTTCCATGTAACCGTTCTTGCATCAATTCCTAAAGAATTTGTTTTGCTTTGAATATTGTTGTCAATTACAGCAGCTAATAAGTTGTGTGATTTTTCAATAGCTGAAAAGTCGCCCGTAAAATGTAGATTGATATCTTCCATAGGAAGTACTTGAGAATATCCGCCTCCAGTGGCGCCACCTTTTATTCCAAAAACAGGACCTAAAGAAGGCTCTCTTAATACTACTGTAGTTTGTTTTCCTAATTGATTTAATCCTTCAGACAATCCAATAGACATTGTTGTTTTTCCTTCACCTGCTGGCGTTGGAGAAATAGCTGTTACCAATACGAGGTTGCTTTTTTGTACTTTTTCAAGATCGATAATTGAATGTGGCAACTTGGCTTTGTACTTACCATACATGTCTATATCGTTGATATTTAAGCCTAATTTTTCAGCAATTGTACTAATGTGTTTTAGTTCTATTTTTTTAGCAATGTCTAAATCTGTCATAGGTGTAATTTTTTTTGGTTTTTGAAGATAACAATTTTATCTCGATTAGTTCTATTTTATTTATCCGCCAATAGCTATCATACTTCTGTTTTTTGAATGTAATTCTGGATTTTTAAGTTTTTCGAGTGTATTCATTCCGCTACGAACTTTTAGTTTTGCTTGCACAGCCTTTTGAATAACCGTTGTGATATCTTTTCCTGAACGCAATGCAGATAGTACATCTGATTCCGAACTTGAGAATAAACAGTTTTTGATTTGTCCGTTTGCTGTTAATCGCAATCTATTACAAGAATCACAAAACGGATTCGTCACAGAACTAATAATAGCGAAAGATCCTTTATAGTTTTTTATTCCATAGTTTTTAGACGTATCATTCGATGCATCTTCTAGTCGGGCAACATCTAAAGCTGGAAATGTTTTAAAAACGGTGTTCATGATTTCATCTAAAGAAACCATTTTTTTAAGATTCCACTGATTACCGTCAAAAGGCATAAATTCTATAAAACGAACAACTACAGGAAGTTCTTTTGTTAGGTTTATAAAATCTATAATTTCATCATCATTGAAGTTTTTTATCAATACAACATTCACTTTCACCTTGAATCCTTCAGCTACTAAAAGCAATATGTTAGCGTACACTTTTTCAAAATAATCTCTTCGTGTGATTTGTTTAAATTTTTCTCGATCTAAAGAATCCAAACTGACATTAATGTTCTTTATTCCACAAGTTTTGAAGATTGAAACATATTTATCTACTATAATTGCATTGGTTGTGATAGCCAATTCTGCTGGTAGCGTTGCTAGTTTTTCTAAAATTACTGGCGCATCTTTGCGAACCAATGGTTCTCCGCCTGTTAATCTGATTTTAGTCACGCCATGATCTACAAAAGTTTTGGCGATCTCGTAGATTTCTTCAGCTGTCATCAAGTGTGACTTTGGAGATAACGGAATTCCTTCCGCAGGCATACAATATGTGCACCGCAAGTTGCAGCGTTCCGTTAAAGAAATGCGCAAATATTGGTGTGCTCTTCCAAAAGTATCAGTTAGTATGTTTTGGTTTGTGTTCATGAATCGTGTCTCGCACCTTTAAAAATTCTAAAAACATGTAATAAAGAAGGAAATATTGCATCCATAGATTCTTTAGCGCCATTGGTTGAACCTGGCAATGCTAATACCAATGTATCTTTAAATGTTCCTGCTACGCTTCTTGAAAGCATGGAATATGGCGTTCTGTCTTGTCCGTAACTTCGAATTGTTTCTTCTATTCCAGGAATTTCTCTATCTAATAAAGGTCGTAAAGCTTCAGGAGTAATATCTCTTTTGGATAATCCTGTGCCACCTGTATAGATGATTAAATCAACTCCTTGTGCTTGATATTGTTTTGCTTTTTGTTGAATGATTTCTTTTTCATCTGGAATGATGATGTAATCAGCAATTGCAACACTGCTTTCTTCCAGTTTTTTTATGATTGCCTTTCCTGCTTTGTCTTCTTTCTGTCCTGCAGAAATCGTATCCGAACACACAATTACTGCTGCCGTGATATCTTTTCTGAATCGATCTTTAAAATCTGACTTTCCGCCTTTTTTAGAGATCAATTTTATTTGATGAATTTCAATGCCTTTGTCTATTGGCTTTAGCATATCGTACATATTTAAAGCAACAATACTTGCGCCATGCATCGCTTCTACCTCAACGCCCGTTTTATAAATTGTTTTTATGGTACATACTACCGTAATTTCCAATCCGTTGATTTCGTAGTCAATTCCAGTATATTCAATTGGTAACGGATGACAATCGGGTAATAATTCAGGTGTTTTTTTTACACCTAATAATCCTGCGGCTTTACTCATGGCAAACACATCGCCTT
Source organism: Kordia sp. (assembly GCF_050633145.1). Classification (GTDB taxonomy): domain Bacteria; phylum Bacteroidota; class Bacteroidia; order Flavobacteriales; family Flavobacteriaceae; genus Kordia. The sequence goes on from NZ_JBOEFY010000041.1 coordinate 123,405, forward strand.
TCGGAACTGTTTTTTCTAAAATAGCCGTGATTGTCTCCTGTTTACTCACGCGAACAATTGCTTGCGCTGTGGCAATTCTGAGTGTATTGACTTTATGTGTAATGTCTACCATTTTGTATTGACTATTTTTTTATTGATTATTGTTTATTTGCTATTGACTAGTTGTTATTGATTATTGCGTTTAACTGTTTTCTTAATGAAATTAATTTTTCATAATAATCAATTAAAAATAATAAATAGTCAATTTAAGAATTCACTTTCCACTGATGCGTACTGTCTTCAAAAATTTCTTTTCCAAAAACCGGAACCTGTGTTTTTATTTCTTCAACTACATATTCGATAGCTTTGAAAACTTCTTTCCTTCTTGGAGAAGATACAAATACAAACAAACACAACTCACCAGCTTTTACATTTCCTAAACTGTGATATATATGCATACAGGTTAGATTGAACTTTTCAAAAGTAGCTTCACGTATTTCATGAAATTTCTGATTTGCCATTTCTTCATATGCTGTATATTCTATAGATACTACCACACGATTATTAACTTCGTCGGCACGTACTTGACCTAAAAAAATATCATGTGCGCCAATCGTTGTTTTTGATTGATGTTTCGCAATAGAATTCCCTATAAACTCAGCCGTAATAGGTCCTTGAATAAATACGTTTTTTATCTTTTTATCTTTTTTCATCTGTTTAATATTTTTTAACTTCTAAATGTTCAAAAAACATGAATACATTCAGGAACTTTCATTCGTTAGTTAGTCTCTATTGTGTTAAGTGCTTTTTGTAAACTAGAAGCACCTTCTTTTAAACTATAGCAATTTGTAATATGATGTTTATGTAATAGTGTTACTGCTTTTTTACTTCGTATTCCTGATTGACAGAATAGAATTTTTTCTTTTGCAGTATCAATGATTTCTAATTGATTTTCAAATTGACTTAATGGTATATTGATGTAATTTAGAGTCGTTATTTTAGGAACTTCATGTGTTTCACGTACATCTATAAATTGTACATTTTGCTTCTGTAATGCTTCTGCTATGGTGATTTCTTGAATTTCTGAAGCACAACTAAAAACTGTTTCTTGTTTTTGAAATTGAGCAACAGTTGTATCATAATCTGCCTGTTCCGTTTTTTGAATAGCAAAGGTGTTGGATTGCATTGTTAATGCATTGTAACACAATATTTTTCCAGACAATACAGTTCCTATTCCTAATATAATTTTCAATACTTCATTGGCTTGCATTGTTCCTATAATTCCTGGAAGTACGCCTAAAACACCTATTTCAGAACAATTAGGAATGGTATCTGCCTTGGGCGGATTTGGAAATAAACAACGATAACTTGGTCCATTTTTATAATTGAAAACGGCTACTTGTCCTTCAAATTTATAGATAGCTCCGTATACTAAAGGCTTTTTTGTAATGATAGCTGCATCATTTATTAAATAACGTGTAAAAAAATTGTCTGTTCCATCTACGATAAGATCGTATTGTTTACACAATTCAATAGCATTTGCATGTGTTAGTTTTTCTGCATACGCATGAATGGTAATCGTATTGTTTAAATCTTCCAAACGTTTTTTAGCCGCCAATGCTTTAGGCTTTCCTAAAGAAGATGAACCATATAATATTTGTCGTTGTAGATTGGATTCATCCACAACATCATCATCAATAATTCCTAAAGTTCCAACTCCTGCTGCGCATAAATACTGAAGAACTGGGCAACCCAAACCGCCAGCACCAACTACCAACACTTTAGAGTTTAGTAATTGCTGTTGTCCCTTCTCGCCTATTTCGGGCAATATGATATGTCTGTTATATCTATTCATCTATTTATAAATCATCCACCAGCAAAAGGTGGTAATAATGCCAATTCTCCTTGAGTTAAAACTGCTTCTTTAGCAACCAACACTTGATTTTGAGCTACTTGAAAATCTTTCGTTTTTAATAAAGGATGCTTACTGTACAGAATATTCAGTACGTCTAAAACAGTCGTTACTTTTTCATCTAGCGTTTCTTCTTGACAATTGGTAACTTCTGCAAGCATTCCAAAATATTTAATTGTTATCTGCATTAATTATATCTTTTAATTCTATTGGCGTATTTACATTCTTAGTATAAATTTCCATTGTTTTATTTAGTCTAATTGTTTTTGTATTTGATTTCTCTATTAATACTCTTAAGCGTCTTTCTCCTTGTTCTAATAATGATAAACATTGATCTTTACATTTCTTTTTATACAAAGCGATGAGCGGCATTTTCCGATCTTGACTTTGTACTTGCACAATGTCTGCCTCTGTTGAATGATTGATTAATTCCTTTAAAATAGTTGTATTGATTAATGGAATATCACAACTCAACACTAAATTATCTTCCGTTGTAGCATGTTGCAATCCTGTATACAAACCCGCTAATGGTCCTGCATCAGGAATGATATCTACTACTCGTTTTTTCTTAAAAACATCATACTCTTTATTATTACTCACAATGATAATTTCTGTAACCAATGGTTCTAAGGCATCGATACTATGTTGAATAAAAGGCTTTCCATTATATAATATAAAGCCCTTATCGCTTCCCATACGCTTGCTTTTTCCTCCAGCAAGGATAATTCCCGTGATCTGTTTTTTAGTTGCTTCCATATTAGATTAAAAACAATTTAAAAGATGCTAGAATTAATACAAAAGCTAGCATATATCGTAAGCTCTTGTTATTAAACTTTTTACTTCCATAGTAACCTCCTAAAAAGCCTCCAATAAGTGCAAAAACCACAAAGATGAACGCTTCATTTGGTAAAGAAGCGCCACTGCTTAATTGACCTATTAAACCTGCTGCTGAGTTTACCCAAATGAATAAGGCAGAAACTGCTGCAGCTTCTTTCATTTTTCCCCAATGCAATACTAAAATCACTGGGCTTAATATAATTCCGCCACCAATGCCAATCAACCCTGAAAAGAAGCCTATAATTGCTCCTACTAGCAGTCCTTGCCATATTTTAATATCTTTTACTTTCGATTTTTCATTTCCGAAAACATTCAACATTTTAAGAATGGCGAAAATTAATAGTAACGCCAATATTTTTTTATAGATAGAAGCATCAATTATAATCATTCCGCCTATAAACGCCATTGGAATAGACGTTATCGCAAATGATAAAAATAACTTTCGATTAAAATATCCTTCTTTATAGTAATGATAAAACGCAATGCCTGCTACAAATAAATTTAGTAACAATGCCGTTGGTTTCATTACTTCTGGAGCAAAGGAAAATAAAGCCATTAAGGCTAAATAACCACTAGCGCCACCATGTCCTACACTTGCATAGAGAAACGATATTACGGGTAATATCAATATAAAAATCCAATATGTAGCGACGTCTAACATTAAATAATTTCTATTTTAGAAAGTTGTTTATCTAGATATTTCCAACAATTTTTATTGATCTTATCAAAAGCAATAATTAATTCTTTTCCATACGTTGTTAATTTAGTTCCACCGCCATCTTTTCCACCAACACTTGCAACTATTACTGGCTCTTTTGCCGATTTATTAATTGCATCAATAAGTCTCCAAGCTTTTTTATAAGACATTCCTAACTGTTTAGCTCCTTTAGATAATGAACCTGTTTCTTCAACCGCTTTTAATAAGCGAACGCGTCCTTCACCAATGAGTACTTTATCACCTACTTCAATCCAAATTCTGCTTTTTATTTTGTAGTCCATAATGTTCTTTTTTAGTTAGGAATATGTATGACTTGTACTTTATCTCCTATGGAAATTTGATTCATATCTTCAGGCACATATACAAAAGCATTTGCGAGTGCAAATGTTTGTAGCATTGCCGAACTTTGTCCTTCAAGAATGCTTACTTTCCCTTCTTTATAGATGGCTTTTAAAAACTGTGCTCGATCTCCTCTTTTAGTAAAAGCTGATGTTGATGTTTCTATAGATTCTTTTAACTGAAAATTTGCAATACCAGACATTCTTTTTAATGCTGCATATACATATATATAAAAACAACTTAAAGCAGCAGCAGGATTTCCTGGAAGCGCAAAAATTGAAGTATTCTCTTTCTTTCCAAAGAATAATGGTTTTCCTGGTTTCTGTTTCACTTTATAAAACAGTTGATTTACATTTAACTCTTTCAGTGCTTTTCCAACAAAATCATAATCTCCAACAGAAATACCGCCAGTAACCAGCACGACATCATTTTTAGTAATTACCGTATCTAACAGCTGAAGCGTTTCGTTATAATCATCTGGAACTTTATATACATGTGCATTTGTAAAACCCGAAGCTTGTAAAGCACTTTGCAGCATTATTGAATTGCTTTCATATATCTTTCCGTAACTTAAAGGGTTCCCTACTTCAACCAATTCATTTCCTGTAACAACAATTGCTATAGAAGGCTTTTTGAAAACAGAAACTTTTTCTATTCCTATAGAAGCTAAAAAACCTATGGCAGCAGCTGTTAAACAAGTTCCTTTCTTTAATGCAATTGCTCCTTGTTGAACTTGTTCGCCTAATGGTCGAATATTAGCATTTAAAGCAACTTCGCTTGTTACTGTTATCCTGTTATTATTAGAAATTACGCGTTCTTGCATTACTACTGCATTGGCATCATCTGGCACAGCAGCTCCTGTAAAAATTCGAACAGCTTCTCCTTTCTTTAACCTTGGATGATGTCCGTCACCAGCCTTTATTTCGTCAATTACTTCATAAGTATCTAAATCATGTAAGCAAAGTGCATATCCATCCATGGCAGATTGTCGGAAAGGCGGCATGTTTATAGGCGAGATTATATCTTCTGATAGATAATTAGAAACACTATCAGTTAAAAATTTCTCCTCTATTTTAGCGATACTTATACTATTTAATATGAGTTGTTTCGCTTCTTGCGTACTTATCATTACTTAAAATTATTACTACTCTTAAAAGCAGTTTCGTTATCTCCTAACAAATATAACGCTTTGATTTTTAATATGTATATGATAAATATCATGTTTTAAACCTTATTCTTTATAGTAATTTGTAATAGAACATTAAAGAAAAACAATGCCCGTTAAAAGTTATTTAGCACATCCGCATGAAGGTAAAAAGCACAAATTGATAGAAGCTTTATCAAAGTTTGAGCAATGTGAAGTTGTTCCTGCTCAAAATCAAGATTTAGTAATTATTGTGACTGATACAGAAAGTAATAGTGAAGAAGATCATTTAAAAGAACAAATAGAAGCTATTGATAGTCTAAAATTGTTAGCAATGGTTTCAGGATTTAATACACCTAAAAAGAATTAATACTATGTATACTTCTATAACAAACAGACGAAGTTTTATAAAAAAAATGGCCTTACTTTCTGCTATGACGGCCGCAGCAACTATGTTTCCTGGAATTCTTTTCGCAGAAGAGCAAGAAAGAGGATTACCTAAAGGCGGTAATTTAGACTGGAAAAAAGCACCCTGTAGGTTTTGTGGAGTTGGTTGTGGTGTATTAATTGGTGTAGATAACGGAAAAGCAGTAGCCGTAAAAGGTGATCCAAAATCTGCAGTAAATAAAGGTCTTTGTTGTGTAAAAGGATATCATTCTGTTATGGCTATGTACGGTAAAGACCGATTGACAAAACCTTTGGTAAAGAAGAATGGAAAATATGTAGCAACCTCTATGAATGAAGCTTTAGATCTTATTGCTTCAAAGATGAAAGAAACGATTAAAGATCATGGAAAAGATTCAGTTTCTATATATGGTTCAGGACAATGGACAATTCCCGATGGTTACGTAGCTTCCAAATTATTTAAAGGATGTATCGGAACCAATAATGTTGAGGCAAACGCACGTTTGTGCATGGCGAGTGCCGTAACAGGTTTTTTAACTTCTTTTGGAATTGACGAACCAATGGGTTGTTATGAAGATATAGATCATGCGGATGTATTTGTTTTATGGGGAAATAATATGGCTGAAATGCATCCTGTTTTATTCTCTAGAATGTTAGATCAACGCTTAAAAAGAGGCGTAAAAATCATTGATTTCGCAACACGTACCACACGTACGAGTATGGCAGCCGATAAATCTATCCTATTTCTTCCACAAACTGATTTAGCAGTAGCAAATGCTATTTGTTATGAGATTATAAAAAATGGTTGGGTTAATACATCTTTTGTAGAAAAGCATTGTAATATCAATAAAGGATTGACCAATATGGGATATGGTCTTGAAGACAAATATAAGTTTAAAGATAAGCCTGAAAAGATCGATTTTGAATCTTATAAAAAATTCTTGGAAGATTATACTCCTGAGAAAGTAGAAAAAATATCTGGAGTATCTGCAAAAGACATTAAATATATGGCGGCTTATTATGGTGATCCTAATAAGAAAGTAATGTCATTATGGTGTATGGGACCAAATCAACATTCTCGTGGTACATGGATGAATAATCTTATTTATAATATTCATTTGTTAACAGGAAAAATTTCAACACCAGGAAACAGTCCATTTTCTTTAACAGGACAGCCTAGTGCTTGTGGAACTGTGAGAGAAGTAGGAACGCTAACTCACAAACTTCCGCATGGCGTAGTTATGAAGAAAGAACACAGAGAGTTTGCAGCAAAAATTTGGGATGTTCCTGTAGAAAATATAGATCCAAAACCAACCTATCATACGGTAGAAATGTTTAGAGCATTAGATCGTGGAGATATTCGTTTCATGTGGATTCAGGTTACAAATCCTATGGTAACCATGCCTAAGTTAAAACGCTATAGAGATGGAGCTAAAAAAGAAGGTCGTTTTATTGTAGTTTCTGACATCTATCCTACTCCAACAACAGATATTGCCGACGTAATTTTGCCTTCTGCAATGTGGGTAGAACGTGAAGGAATGTATGGAAACTCTGAAAGACGTACACAGTATTTTGAACAAATGGTTGAGCCGCCTGGAGAAGCAATTAGCGATACTTGGCAGTTGGTGGAAGTAGCGAAACGTATGGGATTTGAAAAACAATTCTACTATAAAGAAGAGACACATATTGAAGAGATTTATACTGAATATCGTAGACATCACGATAATAAAAAACACAATATGGCGCCTCTTAAGGTTTTAAAAGAAAATCCTGGAATGCAATGGCCGTATGTAGATGGAAAACCAACGAAATGGCGATTCAATTCAAAATATGATCCTGCGTGTAGTAATGGTGAAGAATTTCATTTTTATGGAAAACCTGATGGAAAAGCCATTATTTGGCAACGTCCTTATGAACCAGCTGCAGAAGAACCAGATGCTGAATATCCATTTTGGTTAAATACTGGTCGTGTGGTTGAACATTGGCACACAGGCTCTATGACACGTAGAATTCCTGTACTGCACAAAGCAATGCCTCATGGATATGTAGAACTAAATCCTAGAGATGCAAAACGCATGCAAATAAAAAATGGAGATCAGGTAAAATTGACAACTAGAAGAGGGCAAATTATAATGCCAGCATCTATCAATCAAAGAGGTGTTCCTGCGCCAATGCAAGTGTTTGTACCATTCTTTGATGAAAACATGTTAATCAATGACATCACGTTAGATTCTTTTTGTCCTATCTCTAAAGAACCCGATTATAAGAAATGTGCTGTTAAAGTAGAAAAAGCTTAATGTATGAAACGAGCATGTTAAAAAGTTTCTTCCTCAAAGGAAATAATTAATAGCAAACAACATGTGACCGATAAAAAGTAATAAATATATACGCATGAAAAGATTAGGTATCATATCATTATTTACACTGTTATTTATAGCTTTTATAGTTGTATGGAATTATAGTTATCAAACTGGGTTAGAAGACGCTTATATTCCAATGACCAATGATAACCCAACTCCTTCTATTCCATCTGAAACAGGCGTTTTTCAACGTTCAGAATTTGCGTTAGATTATGCTAATATGCCTATCGACGAAAATCATCAAAGATCTTTAGCAACTTATTATGATAATAGAGCGTATCATGGAGCGCCTCCAAGTATTCCACATGAGGTAAAGAGTGAACGAAGCATGGGCGCAAATAACTGTTTGCAATGTCATCAAAATGGAGGATTTGTAACAAAGTTTAATGCATATGCTCCAGTAACGCCGCATCCAGAAATGATAAATTGTAGGCAATGTCATGTTGCAGAAAACACAAAGTCACTATTTAAGGAAACTGCTTTTCATAAAGTACTTGCACCTAAAGTTGGAATTAATAACGCATTAGATGGAAGTCCGCCAGTAATACCGCATCAAATTCAAATGCGAGAAAATTGTTTGTCATGCCACGCAGGACCAAGCGCTCCAAAAGAAATTAGAGTAACACATCCAGAGCGAATCAATTGCAGACAATGTCATGTTATTAATAATAAAGAAGTTAAAGATATCGGAATTTTTACTAGACAAAAAAATGGACAATAAAAACTACATCATAATCATAGCAACTGTGTTTCTTTCTATGTCTATATTTTCATGTAAACATCACGGAGAAGAATATCATAGTATTACAGACAAAATTGAAGCTGAAAGTAAAAACTACCACGGTACTTCTATTTCTTCAGAAGGTCATTTAGGAGATGAAAAAATGATCGAAATTACTGTAGGAGAGCATACTTTTTTAATTCCAGAGCGCAAGAGTCAAATTAAGTCATTTGCCTGTACCGAATGTCATTCAAAACCTTTAAATGAATTACAGAGTTCTGAAGGAATAAAGAAAGCACATTGGGATATCGCTTTAAATCATGCTGATCAAAATACAATGAACTGTACAACTTGCCATAATGAAAAGAAAATGAACGACTTAACAAGTTTAACAGGACACACTATTGATTTTAATAAAAGTTATCAATTATGCGCACAATGTCACACAAAACAATTTGATGATTGGCAAGGCGGCGCACACGGAAAACGTATTGGTGGATGGGCACCTCCAAGAGCATCAATGACTTGTGTAAACTGTCATAACCCACACAAACCACATTTTGAGTCTAAATGGCCCGCAAGGTTTAATACTCAAAAAGTAAAAGAAAGAGAGTAATAAGAGTTTTTGTATAGACTAATAACATCATTTTAGGTATGAGCAATAATAATAAATGGTTTTCTCTAAATTTTGGAAGAAAAGAAAAAGATACTTCTCACTCTTGTGGTTGTGGAAATCCTTCTGGAGGATGCAATTCTAGTAGTTCAAAAGAAGAATTAAATGAAAAAGAGTTTTTTGAAGCAGCAATAGATGCCTCTATAGGTGATGAAAGAACTAAAGATGGCTTTGACCAAGTGTTTGATGTTAAAATGGATAGAAGGTCTGCCTTTAAAAAATTGACAGCAAGCTTATTGATTGGAGCTGGCGCTGTATCTTCTTGCACCAGCGTTATTGCTGGTGATGACACCAAAGAAAAAGCACAAATAGATTGGGAAGAACAATTTAAAGGCAATTATAAATTGATGACCAATGATGAGAAAAAAGGAACAGTAGATAGACTTGTTCGTTCTTATCAGCTACGAACTGGAAAAACCATTAGCATGTCTTCCAAAAATGCAGAAGAAGATGTACTCTTTGGATACGCTTTTAATATTTCCAAATGTCAAGGGTACATGGATTGTGTTACGGCTTGTGTTGAAGAAAATAACCAAGACCGAAATTCTCAAATGCAATACATCCGTATTCACGAAATGAAAGACGGAAAAGGATTCAACTTTAATGAAGCTGATGATAATTATTACCACGAAGTTCCTGCCGAAGGACATTTTTACATGGGAACGCAATGTTTTCATTGTGACAATCCGCCATGTGTAGATGTTTGTCCAGTACAAGCCACATGGCGAGAAGATGATGGTTTGGTTGTAATAGACTATGATTGGTGTGTAGGATGTCGTTATTGTATGGCAGCTTGTCCTTATGACGGTCGTAGGTTTAATTGGAGTAAACCAACTGTTCCTGAAGAAGAGGTTAATAAAAATCAGCATTATTTAGGAAATAGAATGCGCAAAAAAGGAGTCATGGAAAAATGCACATTTTGTGTACAACGTTCTAGAGTTGGAAAAAACCCTGCTTGTGTAGAAGCATGCCCTACTGGCGCCCGCATTTTTGGAAACCTATTAGACTCAAATAGTACAATACGCTGGGTTCTTGAGAATAAAAAAGTATTTAGACTTAAAGAAGATTTAGGTACAGAGCCTAAGTTCTGGTACTTTATGGATTAATAAAATATAAAACTTGAAATAAGCTAAAGTATACGTAAATGAGAAGACTTAAAGTTTTTGGAAGTTTAGTTAGAGATAGTTTAGATACTATTACGCATGGCTCAAAGAGATACCATTTATGGATGGCTTTTTTAACCATAGTCATGCTTGCTGGAATGTACTGCTATTCAATTCAATTAGAACATGGATTGAGCGTAACAGGAATGACTGATAGAGTAAGTTGGGGATTGTACATTTCTAACTTTACATTCTTAGTCGGTGTTGCCGCCGCTGCCGTAATGTTAGTAATGCCAACGTATGTACTAAAAGATATCGATTTTAAACAAGCGGTTCTTATTGGGGAAGGATTAGCTGTAGCTGCGCTTATTATGTGTTTAGCATTTGTTATTGCAGATATGGGCGGACCATCTGTATTGTGGCATATGTTGCCTGGAATAGGTGTATTTAACTTTCCAAACTCAATGCTTACTTGGGATGTATTAGTATTAAACGGCTACTTATTTTTAAATATTACGATTCCGTTTTATATTCTTTTTAGACATTATCAAGGTAAAAAGTCTAAAAAAAGCGTGTATGTTCCTGGTGCAATTTTATCAGTATTTTGGGCAGTTGGAATTCACTTAGTAACGGCATTCTTATATCAAGGATTACAAGCAAGACCTTTTTGGAATAATGCGCTTTTAGGACCACGATTTTTAGCTTCCGCTTTTGCAGCCGGACCTGCATTAATTATTTTAGTTTTAGCAATTATTAGAACCTATACAGCCTTTAAAATAGAAGATAAAACACTTAAAAAGATTGCTATGGTAGTTACTGTAGCAGCGCAGATTAACTTAATTATGTTGGTTTCTGAATTGTTTAAAGAATTCTACGCACCAACGCATCACAGTGAAAGTGCATATTATTTATTCTTTGGGTTGAAAGGAAAAACAGCTTTATTACCCTGGATTTGGACAGCAATCACTATGAATGTAGTAGCAACCGTAATGCTAACGTTCCATAAGCTTAGAAACAATTTTAGAGTATTATTCTTTGCTTGTTTCATGCTATTTGTTGCCATCTGGATTGAAAAAGGGTTTGGACTTATAGTTCCTGGATTTATTCCTGGACCTTACGGAAAAATAGCAGAATACACTCCTACAGGAATTGAAATTGGCGTTACTTTAGGTATTTGGGCATTAGGAGCATTTATATTTACAATTTTAGCAAGAACAGCTATTGGAATTGAAACAGGTAAATTAAGATATAAAAAAAAGTAATCTAATTTCAGTTTTTACAAACTACAAAGCGACTCAAAAAAACAGGAAAGCCTTACTAGAAACAGTAAGGCTTTCTTTGACCCAAATCTTTAAATTTTACACTTTTTGCAATACAGTTAAATCATAATATCAAGCTATTCCTTTATAAACTTTGTTCCATGAGTTTGTTTTTATTTATAATCTTATCATTGTATATTTCTAGTTTTCTGGTAGTTGTTCTATAATTTGATACGTGCTAAAATTTAAAAAGTTTTCAGGATGCGCTAATACATTTTGAAGGACGAAAGGCGTATCTGGCGTTGTCCCAGTATATTGAATTGTACCATCCATATCAATATCGGCAGTATTGTATGCAGATACAGCATAGGTTGGTAAATTTAAAAAGTTACCAGCATCATTTAATACTAATGAAAGTATACTTGGCACATCAGGGTTCGTTCCTGAGTATTGTATAACCGTATCTCCATTTACATTTCCTGCCCACATCGCTACTACTCCACTTGGTATCCCAAAAGTAGTTTGCGCATTGGTTCCGAAAGTAATTTGATTTGTAGCATCTGTAAAGTCTACCGTAGCGCTTGTACCTGATAGTGTTACTGCATTCGCTGTCATGATTCCTAAATGGTTTCTGTGCTTTATAACAACGTAATAATCATCTGCTCTTACTTCTATTTCAATATTAGATAATCCATCTGTTGCTACAATATCGCCATCACGTTGTAATAAGGCAGATTGACTTGATACTACTATGGTATTATCTACAGCATCACGAAGTTCCACAAAAACCCAATCTACAATATCATCATTATCCATTCCTGTTCCTGATGTGCCACCTGTATTTAAAACACTAGCAACACAGGTTAGTCCATCGCTGTATGGAGACGTTGTTGTTACTAAAGAGCTACGTAAATCATCTTGCATTAAATTACTAGAACTATTTAATAATGCGCCTTGTAAAAAAACGATCAAATCTATTTTTATGCCTAAAAGAATAGTTGTTTGATGGAACCCTTGAGTTAAAGTCGAATTACCATCTGTAATAGTCGTAACAGCAAGTTCTCCCACTGTGAAATCTAAAGTAGTAGTTCCATTAGCTACCGTTTCTCCTACTGAGGCTACAACTTGACGTTCAACACTCTGAGCTTGACTAAAAAAGCTTATAAATATAATTCCCAAAAATAAAAAGTAATGTCTCATAGTTTTATTAATTTTCTGGTAATTGTTCTTGTATTTGATACGTGCTAAAATTCAGAAAGTTTCCAGGATGTGCTAACACATTTTGAAGAATGAAAGGTGTATCTGGTGTTGTTCCTGTATACTGAATTGTACCGTTCATATCAATATCGGCAGTATTGTATTCTGATACAGCATAGGTTGGTAAATTTAAAAAGTTACCAGCATCATTTAATACTAATGAAAGTATATTTGGCACATCTGGACTAGTTCCTGAGTATTGTACAATTGCATCTTCATTTACATTTCCTGACCACATTGCCACGATTCCACTTGGCATTCCAAAGGTTGTTTGTGCATTGGTACCATAAGTAATTTGATTTGTAGCATCTGTAAAGTTTACCGTGCTTATTACTTCTTTTAAAGCTATTGTATTTGCCGTCATGATTCCTAAGTGGTTTCTGTGTTTTACGACCACATAATAATCACCCGCAGGAACATTATGAAAGGTTAATGGTGTTATTAAATCGTCTGCAACATCTACGACATCTCCGTCACGTTGTAATATGGCCGATTGTCCAGCTACTACGGTTGTAGGATCAGTTGCATCTCGTAATTCCACCCAAACCCAATCGACTATTGAGTTATTACCGTTATCGGTTATTCCTACTGCTTCACTAATTGACGCTCCATCGGTATATGGTGTATCCGAATCAATATGTCCATTTACTCTTAAATCGTCACGCATTAGGTTTTCTTCTCCTACATTTGGATTTAATAAAGCACCTTGTAAAAAGACATCAATATCCACTATTACATACTCGCAGCTGATTTCGTTAAAACTTGCTGTGACATCTTTATTTGTCCAATTTGTTGTACTATACGTTGCATCATCTACTAAAATACAAGTAAGATCGGCATTGGTAGTTGCATCAAAAGAAGTAATACTAGTATTTGTACCATTTTGAACGTTTAGATATGTTAATGCAGCTCCAGAAACATTTAGTGTTTTTAAACCTATATTACTACTTACATCTAATGTTGTGAGGTTACTATTATTGTATACTTGCAGGTCTTCCAGTGTTGTGATGCCAGCGGTATTCAATGTCGTTAAATCACCTTCATAAGAATGTAATGTTGTCAATGCTGTATTTGTTGAGATGTCTACATTTGTTACGCCACCTCGATAAATATATAATTCCTCTAATGCTATTGCTCCATTTAGATTGATGCTTGAAAGAGCATTTTCATAACTATATAGTTTTTTTAATGCCGTATTGGTACTTACATCTAAACTACTTAAGTTACTATGGTATACTTGTAGTTCTTCTAAAGCTGTTGCATTGGTTAGGTTTAATGTTGTAAAGCCAGCTTCATAACAATGTAGTATTTTTAAAGCTGTCATATTACTCACATTTAGCGAATTACCTACAGCACTGTAACAGTATAATTCTTCGATAACGGTATTTCCACTTAAATCTAAATCTGGAATACTATTGAAAGGCATTGTTAAAATTTTTAAAGATGTAAAATCTTCAATTCCTGTTAGGTCAGCAATAGACAAGTTACTTATATCTAGTGAGTTCACTACTTCTATTAAAGCTGTTGGCACTTGTCCATCTGCTGTAATATCATCGTATCCTAGCGCTTCTAATGCAGTTTCAAAGTTTGCATCAGGTATTGCGGTGTAACGACAATAAGAATCTGTAAAACTTGCAGTGGCATCTTTATTCCATGTGCTGTAATCATTTACTAAATCATCCACCTCAATACAGGTTAAATTAGGGTTTCCTGACGCGTTAAAATTTGTGATGTTCGTATTGTTGCCGTTTTTAATAGTTAAACTTACTAAATCACTATTTTGTACTTGTACTATTTTTAATGCGGTGTTTAACGAAAGATTTAAGCTTGTTAAGGTTGTACTATAACAGTATAAGTCCTCTAATAAAAGATTCTGTGATAAGTCTATAGTTACAATATCTGTATCAAAGCATATTAATCTTTTTAATAAGGTATTATTCGTAACATCTAAAGACGTGATGTCTGTACCTCTACAGTTGAGCTCTCTTAATAGTGTGTTATTTGTTAAATCTAAACTCTCTATAGGATTTGCAGTACATTGTAGTGCTGTTAGGCTTACATTAGTACTAACATCTAAAACAGCTATATTATTAAGATTACAATTGAACGTTTCTAAGGCTGTAAAATCCTCTATTCCTGTTACATCTGTAATCCCTTCATTTCTTACATCTAAACTCGTTACTACTTCAATTAACGCAGTAGGCACTTGTCCGTCTGCTGTAATATCATCATAGCCCAAAGCTTCTAATGCAGCTTCAAAATTTGCATCTGGNNATTGCCGTATAACGACAATAGGTATCATTAAAACTTGCTGTGATGTCTTTACTCCATGAGCTATAGTCATTGTTCGTTACATCATCTACTAGAATACAGGTTAAATTTGGATTTGAAGTCATATCAAAATAACCAATAATCCCATTAGTACCATTTTTAAGGTTCAAATTTGTCAGTTCACAATCAATACATTCTACATCTTCTAATAGTGTATGATTGCTTAAATCTAGACTGGTAATTGTATTAAACGATAAGTAGATTCCTATTAGTTGAAGGTTGTTAGACACATCGATTTCAACAATTGAATTGCTATAAGCATCTAATGATTCTAATAGTGTATTGGCGCTAACATCTAATGCAGTAAGGAAATTAGTATCGATATCTAAATTTTCTAATATCGTGTTTTGAGATAAATCGATGCTAGTTAAATTATTCTCAAAAGCTAATATTGTTTTAATAGCTATATTGTTTGTGACATCTATTGACGCAATGGTGTTTCTTGAAAAATTAAGGTTTTCTAATGCTGTGTTTGAGCTTACATTTAAAGCAGTTAATGAGTTTGATGAACAGTTTAAAGTCGTAAGCGCAGCAAAGTCTTGGATTCCCGTTAAATCAGCTATGCTAAGATTTTTTACATCTAAATTTGTTACTGTCTCTATTAAATAGGTAGGTACTTGTCCGTCGCTAGTAATATCATCATAGCCTAAAGCTTCTAGTGCNNTAACGACATCCTGTTAACGTATAATTTGTGGCATTGTCTTTTTCCCAATCAGCATTTCCTGAACTATACGCAATATCATCTACTATAATACATGATAATGAAGGTGTGCCCGTTGCTAGAAAGTCTGTAATATTAGTATTGTTTCCATTCTGAATATTTAGATACGTCAAATTACTACAGTTTGTAAGCTCTACTTCAAGTAAGTTTGGCAACATGCTTAAATCTGCCTGTACAATAGCGGTTTCTTCAGCAAAAAGAGTTTCCAAATTGGTATTGTTAGATAGATCTAAAGAAGTAAGCGGATTAAAACTTATATTAAGATCGGTTAACGCTGGACAACCACCAAGATAGATGCTTTCTATATTGTTATTATGCGCGCGAAGTGTGGTGAAATTTGCTTTCGCACCTAAGTTAATAGTACTAAGCGTCACATTACTAAGGCAATCTAACACTTCTATTGACAAGTTTGCTCCTACATTTAACGTTGTTAATGAGTTAGATCTACACTCTAAACTTTCCAGCACTGTAAAATCTGCAATTCCAGTTAAGTCTGCAATTCCTTGGCTATTTACATTTAATGACGTCACTACTTCTATTAAGGCAGTTGGTACTTGTCCGTCAGCAGAAATATCATCATATCCTAAGGCTTCTAATGCAGCTTCAAAATTGGCATCTGGTATAGCAGTGTAACGACAATAGGTAATCGTAAAACTTGTTGCAACGTCTTTAGTCCAGCCTGTATAATCATTCGCTAAATCATCTACTATAATACATGCTAGACTTGGATTGTTGTCAGCTACAAAATTGGTTACATTCGTATTATTTCCATTCTGAACATTTAGATATGCTAAATTAGCATTGTTGCTACAGGTTAATGCTGTCAATGCTGTATTATTACTCAAATCTAAGCGTGAAAGATTGTTATCTTCAATAGCTAATATTTGCAACAATATATTATTCGTTACATCTATTGACGTTAAGTTATTTGCTAACAAATCTAAGTTTGTTAACTGTGTATTTAATGAAACATCAAGACTCGTTAGTGAGTTTCCATATAAAATTAAGCTTTGAAGACTCGTATTATTTGAAACATCCAAATTTGTTAAATCGCAATTGAACGCACTTAATGACAGTAAGTTTGTATTGTTAGAAAGATCAATGGATGTAAGTGAATTGTTATTAGTACATAATAAAACTTCTAAAGCCGTAAAGTCTTCGATACCTGTTAAATCTGTAATATCTTGATTGGAAACGTTTAGATTGGTCACAACTTCAATCAATCGTGTCGGTACTTTTCCATCTCCAGAAATATCATCATAACCAAGTGCTTCTAATCTGGCTTCAAAATTTGCATCCGGAATTAATGTATACTCACAATCGGTATCGCTAAAGTTTACAGATCCGTCAATTCCAAGCCAATAGGTTGCTGAATACGCTGCATCATCCACTAAAACACAACCTAAGTCTGCATTTCCTGTTAATTGGAAGTTGGTTCCTCCAGTAATATTGGTATTGGTACCATTCTGAAGATTTAGAGCTGTTAAACTGTTACTGCTAGCTCTGAATGAATTTAGTGCTGGATTATTAGATAAATCTAACGAGATAAAGTCATTTCCATTTCCCCAAAAAGAAGTTAATGCCACGTTATTACTTACGTCTATTGCGGTTAAGTCATTACCTGTTAACCATAATACTTTTAAATCTGTTTGATTGGTTATGTCTAAAGTAGTTAATCCGCAATTTTCTGCTTTAAATCCTACTAGTAATGTATTTGCCGAAAGATCAATAGTTGTGAGGTTATTACTTCTAACAATTAATTGTCTTAATTCGGTGTTATTTGCGAGATTTATAGTGTTTAGTGAGTTATAACCAACATCTAAGACTTTTAATGCACGGAAATCTTCGATACCAGTTACATCGGCAATACTTTTGTTTTCCACATCTAGTGTTTCTACAACTTCAATTAACTGTGTTGGCACTTGTCCGTCTCCAGAAACATCGTCGTAGCCTAATGCTTCTAGTTCTGCTTCAAAATTAGCATCTGGAATGATTGTATAGCGACAATACGTGCCATCGTTAAAGGTTACTCCAGAATCAACATTATCTGCCCAAATGGTATTTCCACTACTATACGCAGCATCGTCTACCAGAATACAGGTTAAATTCGGGTTGCTCCAAGCGTCAAATTTTGTGACATTGGTATTGTTTCCATTTTGAACATTTAAATTATATAAATTGGTTTGGAAACAACGTAGAAAAGTTAAATTCGTCTGAAGCGATAAATCTAAATCTTCTATTTGTGTTTGGTTGATACGTAATGATTCAAGTAGCGGATTATTAGAAAAATCAATACTCGTAATTGCATTATTGTGTACTTCTAAAATCCTTAATACTGGATTGTTTGAAAAATCGAAAGCGGTAATTTGTGTTGAATAGGCAACTAACTGATCTAGCACAGGATTATTACTTAGATCTAAAGTTGTTAGATCCATTCCATACACTTTTAATGTTTCTAAAGCTGGATTATTAGTCACATCTACAGAAGTAATATCATTATTGTTTACTTGTAAAGATCGTAACGCTGCATTGTTTGAAACATCAATGCTTGTTAACTCATTATAGTGAATAGATACTACTTCTAATGCTGTATTGCTTGAAACATCTAAAGAGGTTAAATCATTCTCCCAAGCTACAAAGGATTCTAATTGCAAATTGTTTGAAAGATCAATACTCGTTAAATTATTGGTTCTACAGTTTAGACTCGTCAATGCTGTAAAATCCTCTATTCCTGTTAAATCTGCAATCGATTTTTGAGAAACGCCTAAACTGGTCACAACTTCAATTAAAGCCGTTGGTACTTGTCCGTCTGCTGTAATATCATCGTACCCTAAGGCTTCCAAAGCAGCTTCAAAATTGGCATCTGGTATTGCGGTGTAACGACAATAGGTGTCTGAAAAAGTAGCTATAGCATCTTTAGTCCATGTACTATAATCATTAGCAAGATCATCTACTAGAATACAACTTAAGTTTGAATTTCCTGATGAATTATAATACGTAACATTCGTATTGTTTCCGTTTTTTAAATTTAATCCTGTAAGATCATTATTTTCACAAGCCAGTATTATTAACTGTGTATGGTTACTTAAATCAATAGCTCCTGAAACATTATTTCTTTCAAAAGCAAGAAACGTCAACGCTGTATTAGTAGTAACATCTAAACTAGTTAATTCGTTATCACTTAAATCTAATAGCGTCAATGCTGTGTTTTGAGATACATCAAGAGTTGTTAAGGTATTCTCATCTAAGTCTAATTCTGTTAAAGCTGTGTTTTGTGATACATCGATACTTGAAAGTCCATTATTTTCATAGAATAATTTTTCAAGTAAAATATTAGTACTGACATCAATAGTAAGAATACTATTATCCGAAATATTCAACTCTACTAAAGCTGCAAAATCATTAATTCCTGTTAAGTCACTAATTCCCTCATTAGATACATCTAAGCTAGTGATCACTTCGATTAAAGCGGTTGGTACTTGACCGTCACTAGAAATATCATCATAACCTAATGCTTCTAGAGCAGCTTCAAAATTTGCATCTGGAATAGCAGTGTAGCGACAATAGGTATCACTGAAACTTGTGGTCACATCTTTGGTCCAGAAGGTATAATCTTTATTTAAATCATCCACCAAAACACAGCTTAGATTAGGATTCCCAGAAGCATCAAAATCTGTTATAATTTGATTAAATCCGTTTTTAAAATTAAAAGAACTCAAGTTATTGTCTGCACATTCAACTTGTGTCAAGGCAACATTTGTAGTAAGATCTAATGCAGTTAAGTTATTTCCAGAAAGTCTTACAATTCGTAAAACAGTTTGATTAGATAGATCTATAGAAGTTAAATCGTTATTCGTTAAATTTATATTTTCTAATAACGGATTTTGCAAAAAGTCTATACTTGTTAGTGAATTTCCACTTAGATAAATATGCGATAAATTGGTATTATTGGTTATGTCAAGACTTGTTATTCCTGTTGAATTAAGATTAAGAACAGTTAGGCTTGTATTGTTAGAAACATCAACTGTTGCAAAAGTATTGTTTCTTAAATTCAAATTTGTCAAACCTGTATTTGCAGTTACATCTACTGATGTTAATTGATTGTATCTTCCAGATACTTCACTAAGATTTGTATTCGTTCCAAAAGAAACAGTAGCTACATTGTTATTGTCAAAATCTAAATTCTGAAGATTTACGTTGCTGCTAACATCTAAACTCGTTAACGAATTGTTACTGCAAATTAAATCGGTTAAAGCAGTGAAATCTTCAATTCCTGTTAAGTCAGCAATAGATTGTCCGCTAACATCTAAAGTAGGCATCACTTCTATTAAAGCAGTTGGTACTTGACCGTCGCTAGAAATATCATCGTAGCCTAAAGCTTCTAAAGCGGCTTCAAAATTTGCATCTGGTATGGCTGTATAATCACAATAATTACTTGTAAAAGTAGCACTGCCATTATCGGTCCAATTGGTTGTACTCCATGCGGCATCATCAACTATTATACAGTTTAAGCTTGAGTTTCCTCCAGCGTGAAAATAGGTGAAGTTGGTATTGTTTCCATTCTTCACATTTAAACCTGTAAGATCATTACTTTGAACTGAGAAGTTAATTAATGAGGTATATCCAGAAAAATCATAATCTCCCGACAAATTACAATTTGACAATGTTATTCTTGTAATAATTGATGGATCTGCTACAGTAAAAGAAGACAAGTTAGGATTATTGTACACTACTAACTCCTTCAATACAGTGTTACTACTAACATCTACAGTAGTTAAATTATTATTGTCTGCATACAGAGTTTCAAGTGCTGTAAAGTTTTCAATCCCTGTTAAATCTGCAATGTTTTCAACACGTACATTTAAAGAGGTAATTGTATTAATTAGTGAAGTTGGCACTTTGTTATCGCCCAAATAATTGTCATAAGTTAAATTATTTAATACATTTTCAAAATTAGCATCTGGTATTTGCGTATACGCCATTTCATTTACCGTAAAACTTCCTAAGTCTTTAGCACACGAATCATCTCCAAATGCTACCCAAACATCATAATTTCCAGCAGCTAATCCTGTAAGCTCTCCAGTTCCTAAAGCATCATCAAAAGTATACGGATAGCTTCCTCCGCCATCAACACTAAACTTCACCGTTGCTTGTGTTGGTTCGTCATTAAAACTTACTTGTAAAATACCATCGCTTTGAGAAATATCTGCTTCTATAGTTGTATCTATCGTTGCTACAATAGTTGGCACTGTAATTACTGTATAGGTTCCCAATTCTCGTGGACAATCATCATCTCCTCTTCGTACCCATACATTATAATCGCCAGCTGCCAAACCTGATATTGTTTGTGAACTAGAAGTATCTGCATAATTATAAGGATATGTAACTCCTCCATCAATACTAAACTCTAGGTTTGTTAAATTAGAAAGATCATCAAAACTTACAGTTAGTGAACCATCTGTAGTACTTGAGCATCCAGCTCCGTTTGGCACTACACTAGTTACAATTGGAGTCGTTTTTACATCAAGATATCTATTGTTTGTTGTTGTAGTATTACCACAACCATTAGAAAATTTCAATCTAAAACGAACGCCATCTAATGCTTCAGTTGGGTTTGTTATTGTTAAGGTATTTGTTGCTACTCCAGAATAGGTTGCGTCATCACTTAAATCGGCCCAACTACCACTAGCGTCATTTTGCCAAATCATAGTATCTGCATAGTCTGCTTCGGCATAAAATGTCCCAATCTCATCTACACACACTATTTGATCTGATGTGTCAGTTGTTACTACAGGATTGCTACCACTATAAGTATTTCCAACTCCTACAGCATACCATGCATAGGTTACTTCTTCCTCTTCAGCAGAACAATTACCATATATATCTTTAGCAGCTTGTATGGCAGCATCACGCGCATCTGCATAATCACTAGTACTTGTTAAATAGACACTTTCCATACGGACAGCTATAGCTGCTGCTGCTTCAATTCCTATTCCTGTAACAGTAAAATTGTCTCCATTATCATTCGTTCCCGATCCGCCTTGAGATAGTAACCAAAACCAGTACGCTAATACACCACTGTTGGTATGTACGCCACAATAATCATTAGCCGTTCCGTTAGGTGTACAACCACTTACATCATACCAATACGTTCCGCCATATGTATCTGGTTGTCCATAAGTATTTGGGTTAGACAAAGAGCGTAAAGTACCTCCTCCATTTTCATCATTTAATAACCCAATGTTTTTAGTAGTTCCGTACGTGTTATTTGAATAATTGTCAATGACCATTGCCCAAATATCAGAGAAACCTTCGTTTAATGCTCCTGATTCTAACTCGTAATCTAAATTAGAATTCGCATTGGTAACACCATGTCCTATTTCATGTGATACCACATCTAGGTTTGTTAATGGCGTAAAAGAACCTCCTCCATCACCATATACCATAAATCCTTTAGAGCTGTTAAATGCTAACCAACCAGCATTTGTGTAATCTGTTCCAAAATGTACATACGATGCTATCGTAGAGTTTCCATCATCGTAACTATTTCTACCGTGTTCGTTTTTCCAATAATCATACACTACCTGTGCGCCCCAATGTGCATCTAAGGCATATTGATCTTCATCAGTGCTCATTTCGGCCGCTGTCCAATTGTTGTTAGCATCTGTAAAATCTGTAACGATAGTTCCGTTACCATAATTATTTACATCATCATCATGATTAAAATTTACGGTGACTATACCGTACCGTTGGCCACTTCCATGATTATGAGCTTGTCCTGTATTTGCACGCGTTTGATCGTATAAAATATAATCTGATGCATCAAGCGTAGTTTCTATATTTTGAGAACCAGAATATACGGTTGCGGCTGTTCCTGATACAAAAGGAAAAAGAGAACTTGCTGTATTTAATGTTTTTTGAGTGTCTTTTGCTTCATGATCATCAAAACAAGAGAACACTAAGTTTTTATATTTTAAAACGTCCCCAGTTCTTGCGTCTATATATATAACGCCCATTTTTAGTGCTGGCTTAGAAGTACCAATACCTATACTATATGCTAGATTGAGTGTTTCATCTCTTCTATTTGGTAAAATAACTAATGCTGGTTCTGGTCGATTGCTTTTTGAAATTCCATCTGCATTCACCCAAAAAACATCATTAGCTTTCATGTAGTTTTTGGCAATATTATATACCGAACTTTTTGAAATACTTGCTTGTGTAGAAATTCCTGTTGGATCAAAATAAGCTCCGTTAAAAGATTTTATAACACCGTTGGTTTTATGTGATTTTAGAATCCCGAATTCAACCTTAACACCATTATAGTACTGCTGATAAACAAAATGTTGCATTCCCAATTTATCAGTTTTAGTATTGATAAGACGGAATTCTGTTCCTGAAACAGGTTTCAGTTCTGCAAGAAAAACACTTTGATCCGTCATTTTTTGTTTTGACTCTTGAATCGTTTTTAATCTTACTTTTCCAAAATTGTCTTGAGCTAAAATTGAATTAAAACTTAATAGCAATAACAATAGTAATACTCTATTCATAGATTCGTTATTTTTTAATTGTATAATTCTTATACAGTTACTTTTTTGCTTTTATCAATTCTTTGATTAATTCTATTTCTTTTTTTAAGTTTTCTATTTCTTTATTTTGAATATCTATTAGCTTTTGTTGTTCTTTCATTCCTTCTAATAAAACTGGAATTAACTGCATATAATTAACACCAAAAAAGCCTTCTTTATCTTTCAATTCTTTAACCATTTCTGGAAACACTTTTTGAACATCTTGAGCCATTACACCATATTCGCGTTGCTTAGTTTCATCATTAATCATATTGTAGCTATAGCCATTAATTTCATTTAACTTATCTAAAACATTTTCTACTGACTTAACATTCTCTTTTAAGCGTCTATCAGAAACATCCGTTATAGTTCCTGTGTATTCTATACTTCCTGCCACGTACAACAAATTTTCTGTAATATTCACTTGTGAATCTCCATCGGTTACAAAATGAATTTCATCATTGCCTCCATAATTCCCATCATTTCCAATAGTAATAAGTGTAGATCCTGTTCCTCGTTCGCTCTGAGCTTCAATAGCGTTAGTGTACACCCAAGGTGTTGTTGTATATCCTAAGCCGCTATTACTTGATGCCGCTTGATCTGTACTTTCAGAACCAATACTTATGTTTCCTATCACAGCAGTATCAACAACATCCAAACTTGTTTGCGGGACAGCTTCTCCTATGCCAACATAACCATTTGTATCTATATACAATGCGTTTGCTCTAGCACCTGTTTCTATAGTAACTGGAGAATTATCATTAAGACTATCGTAAAAATTAAAACTATCATTAGTACTATTCGTTCCTAAATTCCAAGACACTGTATTAGTACCATCATCTTTGTCAAACAAAATGCGTGGGTTAT
Source organism: Kordia sp. (assembly GCF_050633145.1). Classification (GTDB taxonomy): domain Bacteria; phylum Bacteroidota; class Bacteroidia; order Flavobacteriales; family Flavobacteriaceae; genus Kordia. The sequence goes on from NZ_JBOEFY010000041.1 coordinate 147,596, forward strand.
ATCCCGAAGAAGGTGTTAATTTAATTGTAGCATTTTCTGAAGTTGATATAACATGTAAGTTAGCACTTGGAGCATCGGTTCCTACACCAATGTTTCCACTAGTATCAACATACATCCCTTCATTATCACCATCTCCAGATATCCAATTTCCATTCATCTCTGAATTATGCGTTGCAGTTCCTGGATGATTTTGCGCTTGGATTGGAATAAAGTATACTGCACCAGAATCATTTGGAAAATTAGTGTACTTAGCACCTACCACTAAAGTTCCATTTGAAAAACCAATAGCTTTTCCTCCAAACCAAGTAAAATAACCAGCTCCATGAGTGATTTTTGCTATTTGTGACCAATTATGATTTCCATCATTTTCAAATACATAAACAGCATCTCCTTCTGTTCCAGAACCGCCTCCAAAACAGGATACGTATAGGTGATTTCCATCTAAAACGACATCTGAAGCAAATTGTTGATTGTTAAAACTATCTTTATCATCATTCTGAACCATCACACGATTGGCCTCTAAATAATCACCATTCTCATCAACTCTATAAATATATACGCGTCCGTCACAACTATCCGATTGACAAGCAGCTCCTACAGCCATATATTCTCCATCTACCGCGATACTTGTTCCAAAAAAGCGATAACTATTGCCGCCTCTTAAATCTTGAGTTATTGACCAAGTACCATCTCCAGCTTGTTCAAAAATTTGAACAGCTCCTACTTGCGCACTACCGCTATTATAACGATCTGGTCCGCCTACATACGCTTTTCCATTAGACAATATAACGGCTTCACCAAATCGTGTTTGATCATAGTTAGAAGCAATTGTTGGTTCTAATGTATTTTCTGTCCAAGTACCATTTCCATTATCCTCATAAGAATAAGCGCCTCCACCAATAAAGGCATTTCTAGCCCCTACCAATACCATATTTCCTTCTATATCGACATCTTCTCCAAATCGATCACCATCTGCTCCATTACTAGGTTCAAAAATTGCTGTTTCTGTCCAAGTGCTTATGCCATCATATTCAAATAAATAGGCCTTTCCACTTGCTATTCCTGATGTATTTGTTTGTGATATGGCTCCAACTACTAATTTATTTCCTTCTAAGGACACGCTTCTACCAAAATCATCATTTGCAAAAGCATCACTTGCAGATAATATGGTTTGTTCTGTCCAATTTCCAGCTCCATCATTTATAAATATATATACCTGACCAGCAATAGACGAATCACTATATGCAGTCACAGCAGCTATATTGCCATCTATGGCTACACGATCACCAAAGCGATCGTTAGTAGATTCATTGCTAGCTTGAACTTCTGATGCTCCTAATGTTGGAGCTGTCATGGTACCAGATAATGTATTATTCCCTAATGAATATCCTGTTAACGAATGCCATTTTCCATTTTTAAAACCCTCAAAATCATTTGTTTCTGGATTGTATCGAATTGAACCTATGGCATCGCTCTCTGCTTCGTTTTCTCCTAGAGTAATTACATTACTGGTTACAACTCTACCTTCTTCATCTATAGTTATACCTTCGTCGTCTCCATCATTAGAAATATAATTTCCTCCTGTTTTTAGGTTTTCTGTGGCTGTATGGTTTCCTAAATCATCACCATTTTCTACATTTTTAGCCATTAAAGCATAAGGCGTACTCATTAATTGAGAGGTTCCAATACTAGTATAAGCTGTTCCTCCAGTAACATCGACACTTATTTCTATAAAATATAAATGTGAAGACCAATCTATTGCTGTAAAATCATCTGAAGAAGTTCCTTGACCAACAATAGTTGATATTATACCATAAGTATTTGTTGTTAGCGTATGGGTTTCAGTATAAACAACTGTTCCAGTAGCTGAAGCTTGTCGTAACTTAAATTCAACTCCAATATTTTGGTTAAGTAATACATCTCCTGAAGCATCTCGTACTACTGATTGATAGTTAAAACCTTCTGGAGTTTGTGAAAAACTAATCATTGGAATTAGTACTGTTAAAATAAATAGTATTTTTTTCATATTTTATTCTATTATTTCTGTAAAATATTAATCTCTTGAGTATGAATTATGCGTAAAAACATAATGGGATTGCAGACAAAATGAGTCGTACCTTTATAAAATTGGGGTTCTTACTATTTGTAATGCGTAAAGACCTAAAAAAAATAAGTTTTAAAAAAGTAGAATTGTACATGTGTAGGTTTTATAAGTTCTTATTCAATTTGAAAATAATTACACCTCGAAAAAAGGGGATAACTTTAGGGGTTTCAAAAAATCTTACAACAAATAAAATCAAATCTTAAATACATGATTGGTATTTGAAGGGTACTAATGGGGTTTCATAATTTTTTAAGGCGTTTAAACCTCTTTTCATCAACCTTTTCAGTAGAAAATAAATTCTGAAGGGAATTGGGTAAATTTTCAAGAAGTTATTATTTGCAAGGCTTTAAAAGGGGTTTTAAAAGGGTACTTATAAGAAAAAAGAATGATTATAGTTTTAAAATTCAATTTATTATTTGTTTCATTGTTGTATATTATGATTTATAAAAAAATAACATATTTCTATTTGAAAATGCTGCAAAGAACCCTTGTGATACTATTTTTTTTATGTGCAAAAAACATGTTTGCAGATACTCAAGAAATTGATTTCTGTAAAATACCCAACCTTACCGTTGAAGAGTTAAATAGTTATGTTGGCAAAGACTGGTTTGAAGAATTGCATAGCGATGAAGAAATCATAAAAATAGAACGACAACGAACATATGCTATTCTTCAAGAAAACGCCATGAATGGTGAAGATGATCTTAAAACTATTGTACTTTATGTTTGGTATGCAGGGCTTAGTAATAGAGTCAAGAAATATGAAGATACAAACCTTTATTTTCATAAAGCGTTGTCACTGGCTTTAAAAAAGAAGTCTAATCGCTATATCTACTTTGTTACTGTAAATTATGTGAGGCATTTAAGAGCGCAAAAAATGTATCAACCTGCGCAAAAAATGCTAGAAGAACTTTTGGAAATATTTCATGAAAACTGTGGAAATGATGATTTAATTAATTCTTTAGAAGTTTTAGGAGTATTGAGCTCCATTGCTGGAGAAACTGATAAATGGACTATTTCAGAATCGTTGCTCAATCAAATGATTGAAATAGAAGAAAAACAACGAAAATCATTCAGACTATCCACATATTATAATAACCTTGGGTATCTCCAATTACGACAATTAAAAAATACTTTAAAAGCAGAAATATGCTTTAATAAAGCATTAAAAAACTTAGTAGAGATGTCTCCTTCAAAAAATTCGCAAAGAGATACACTAGCCATGTGGAATGTAAGAGAAAATTTGGCACATGTGTATGTCGAGAAAGGAAACTTTACCTTAGCAGAAGAAATCTATATTAATGTACAAAAATATAGAACACATCATAATACGAAATCCATTCGAGCAAAACTGTATTTAGCCGAATTGTATTTACATCATTATCCAGAATCTAAATTTGTTACTTATATGGATGGTTTGCTGCAAGCCTATAAAAATACTCCAGAAGTAATTGATAGAACAGATAAGCTTAAATTTAGTAATCTCTTAAATTCGTATGCTAAAAAAGTAACGAAAGAAACCTCAAAAAATGATGCTTTAGATTTAGGTACTTTATTACTTCAATCGTATTATGAAGAAATATCAAAAGCTCAAATTTCATTTTCTAAATCCTATTTCAGTACCGTTTATAATGATGTCACTGAAAAACTAAAAATAGAATCCGACTTATTAAAGAACGAAAAAAGAAACAGCGATCAATCAAAAGTAATCTTACTATTACTTGTCGTAGTTTTAATAAGCATTGCAATTGCTTCCAGAATTTACATTAAAAGAATTAGAGCTCAAAAGAACAATCAAAAGATTAAAGCCGAACTTGCAGAAATGAAGTTTGTTCAATCAAAATTAGAATTAGAAGCAAACAAGTCGCTGTTAGACAATATTAAATCAGATAATTTAGTTAAAAACCAACTGCTCAAAACATGGTTGAAAGATCTTAAAGAAATTGCAGGCACTAAAGACATTTTAGACGTAAAAAAACATGTGAAGTCACTAATCATCAATACGAATGAGCGTTTGAATGACACAAGTGCTTATAGCCATATCATTGAAAGTCTAGACGAAACGAACCCATTATTTCAAAAGAAGTTAATTAGTAAATTTCCAAATCTTACAAAACGGGAAATACAGTTTTGCTTGCTCGTTCATTTAGATAGAAGTCGTAGTGAAATCATGAACTTAATGAAAGTGAATTTGAATGCTTATAAATCTTCTCAAAATAGGATACGACGCAAATTAGCATTAGATACATCTATTACACTTAGAACCTTTATAAAAAACTTTTGAAGCAACGTAAAATATAGCTATTGATTTACACTTAGCTATAATACCCCTAAATTTTATTGATAATCCCTTTCTACCGAAAAGACTCTTTATATAGAACAGTTTATTTCAGTGACCACAGTCCGATTACTTAAACAATTCTTTTCATACTCACTACAGCAAATAAGAAAACGAGAGCTATCGCTCAAATTCTTTAATTTTATAATAAAGCATACGTTTGATTTTTTCTAAAAACAAAAAACCACGTCAAATTGATGTGGTTTCTAGCTTAAATGTGACCTCGAACCTTCAAAGTTCGAACTTTTTGGTGGAAGGTTTGAAGGAGATTGGTTTGTTTGTGAAAATGTGTAACTTATTTTTTCAATAGCTCAGACAGTATATTGATATTATTGGGCAATCTACCTACATTTTGAAGTTTAAGTGCTGCTAAGTTTAATGCTATATGAAGGCAATTTTCAATGGTATTGTGTTTTAGGTAAGCAAACAAAAATCCTGACCAAAAGGCATCTCCTGCACCCGTTGCGTCCATAACTTTATTGATTTTTATGGCTGGCATGTCTATTACTTTTTGGTTGCGTTGTGATAGTTTCACACCTTCTTTACCTAAGGTCAAGCAAACCAAATCAACACCTAAATTATGAAAAAAATCAAAAACTTCTTCGTGAGTTAATACATCATCAAATAAGCGTGAAATATCATCTTCACTAATTTTCACCAACGGATTGTAACTACAATATTCTTTGATAATTTGCAACGCATTTTCTTTATCCTTCCATATTTTTTCAGAATAATTAATATCAATACTCAATTTACAACCTAATTCAGATGCTTCTTTCGCTTTTGAAATGATTGTTTTTTGAGCAGGATTTTTACTTAGCGCAAAACAAGTAGTGTGAAAAATAGTTGATTTTTCCAATAAACTTGTTGGTATTTGATCTTCTGTAATTAAAACATCTGCATTTCGATATGGAATAAAATCTGGCGTGTGTAGCGATCGTGATACAAAAATAATTGATGTAGGATTTGTAGCAACAGTTTTAACATGGTCAACGTTGATGTCAACTTCATCTAATCTTTCTAAAATATACGCACCCAATCCGTCATCGCCAATACTTGCCACCAACGTTGTGCTGAGTCCTAAACGTGCCGTATTCATCGCTACATTGGTTGGCGATCCACCTAAATATCTATGGTAATCTCTGGTATTGTTGGTAAGCACACCTTCTTGATGTCCAATAAAATCTACCAAGGCTTCACCTACGCAAAGAATATCTATTTCTTTATTTGTGATCAAACTAATAATCTTTTTCCGTTAATGTATTGTTCTAATAATATTTCTCCTGCGGCGCTCCATGTGCACTGCGGAACTCCGATAGCTTTCTGAGTTTTAGTGTTGAAATTTTCATAGAAGCCATAATTCTCTTTAGCGTTTAATTGCTGTATTGCTTTCAACACACTTTGAGGATTCTCTATATAATTTTGACTTACCAAACTCATTCCGTAAAAACCATTTACCATTTGCCAAGTACCGCCATTATGAAATTCATATGGGAAATTTCTAAACTCATATTTACAATTATTGACAAGCAATTTCCAATCGTCATCTTCTTCTTGAATCGTTTTCCAAAATGCAGGTAATAAATTTAGCGGTAAGCTTTCTCGCAATTCTTCAGAATAACGTGTTACTTCTTTTTGAAAAACAGAATCTCCAAGTTGTAATAGTTGTGCAATGGAATTTGCAAATGCATCGAACATCGTTTGGTACCCTGAAGGATTTACAGAAGCCATCCAATAAGAAGTATCTTCCAAATTGTTGTATGCCTTTGGATGAAAAGGTGTTTGATAGCTTGTTTTTCTATAATTTCCGTTTAATTTCTCTGTGATGCGATCAATCTTTATTTGAAACTTCTCAGACGGTTTTAACCTTTGTACACATCGCAACGCCCATAAGCGTAAAACTTGATCGTAAAATGTATGTCCTTCAGTAATATATTCATCTGCCCAATTCCCAGATCGTGGCGTATATATTAAATCATTGTTATTGAATTCCCATGCTTCCAATAGCTTGAATCCTTTTTCAATATTTGGGAGTAATTTTTCTAGTAATTCATCATCCCTCTTTACCCAACAATAATTACAAACACCTATTATAAACCATGAAATAGTATCTACGCGACCTGCTAATCCGCCAAAACTAACCTCAATTTCATTAGTTTCTTTAAAAAAAACATTAGATGGAATGTGTCCTAATTCATGTTGATGATTCGCAAGAGTTTGTAGTGTGTTTTTGAATGTTTTCACTAAAGTTTCATCACCATCTAACAAGGCAGAAAGTCCGCAAATAACACCATCGCGCGCCCAAACACGTTTATAATTTGTGATATTTTCGGCACTCGCTAAAAAACCTTTTTCAGAACTCGCTTTAAAAAGTAGTTTTTTAGCTTGTATGTATGATTGATTTATCATGTAATTGCAACTTTTTCTTTTGATTTTGTTTGAATCAATAATGTACATACAGCACTAATTAATAATAATACACCTGCAAATGTGATGGCATTTCGCGGATCGTTGTTTAAAAAATGTTCTAGTATATAGCCAAATGATACGGTTTGAAGCAACATTGGAATGACAATCATCATATTAATAATTCCCATATACACACCGTAACGCTCCTTTGGAATTTTGTGTACCACCATTAAATACGGAATTCCCATCATACTAGCCCAACCAATACCAAATCCAGTAATGGCAAAGAATAATATGTTTTTATTTTCTATGTGTGGAAACACTAAGAATCCAATAGCCGCTAGGACTAAACAAAAAGCGTGTACACGTTTTGGGCTGTATTTTTTTGCGAACCCAACCAACGCAAAGGCAACTAAAAAAGTAACAGCATTATACCAACCATTTACCAAGCCTGTCCAACTTGCAGCTTGTTCATAAGCTTCCGGATTACTTTTTGGTGTGGCATTCCATACAGAAAGCGCAACACTTTTAGAAGAGTTTTGCCAATAACAAAACAATGCGTACCATTGAAATAAATATACCAGCGCCAATTGCCACATTACCTTAGGCATATCGCCAATTGCTTCGTATATTTCAATAAAAGGATAAAAAACACTTCGCTTCTCACTTTTTAAAGTTAGTAACTCTTCTTCTGTTGGAGGAATTTCATCTGTGGTTTTCATAGTCCATAAAATGGAACCAATAGAACAAACTGCTCCTAAAAAGAAGGATGCATACACCCAAGTTGGTAAAGAACCTGTTGTTCCAATAAAAATCATTGGAAATATAAACAAAGAGACATTTGCTAACACTTGTCCCAAACCAGTAAAGAAGCTCTGCATTTGAAATCCTAATGGTTGTTGTTCTTTATCTAATTTATCTGCTATAAAAGCTCGATAGGGCTCCATTGCTGTATTGTTTCCTACGTCTAAAATCCAAAGCAAACCTGCAGCCATCCATAAGGAACTACTAAAAGGAAATGCTAAGAGACAAATACTACAAATCATTGCGCCAATAAAAAAATAAGGTTTTCTTCGCCCAAATTTTGAATGCCATGTTTTATCGCTCATTGCTCCAATTATGGGCTGAATCAATAAACCAGTCATAGGTCCTGCAAGATGTAATAAAGGAATTTGCGATGGATCAGCTCCTAAAAAATCATATATTGGAGTTACTGCACTTTGTTGTAATCCGAAGCTATATTGAATTCCGAAGAACCCAAGATTCATATTCCATATTTGCCAAAAACTTAATTTAGGTTTCTTAAACTTCATGCTACTCAGTTATTTTTTCTAGAATGTTTTCAAACGCAATTTCTTCTCTTTTCAACTAGTTACTTACTAATCGTAGTATCCTCAAAATAAGAAACTTAATCTATTTCAATATACACAAAGAAAATATGGTATACAGCTATAAAAAAAGCTTTTCATAGTATGTGATTTTTTATGAGAAAAAGAGCCAATATCAGTTGACATCAACTCTTTTAAACTAATTAAAAAACTTATGGTATTCAAATAATTAAAACATGTATTGTAATGTAAGAGAGATTGATCTTCCAGGTAAAGGTCTTGCTCTTACAATATTTGTTTGTCCTTCTACAATACTTCCTTCCTCTGATTCTGTAATTCCTAAAGAATCAAATATATTATTTGCTGCTATGTTTACGTTTAGTGATTTTGTGATCCCAACATTAACAAAACTGTTTACTATTAAAAATCCTGGCATTACCAATTCGTTAGAATCTTGTGCAAATGCTTTCGATTGTCCTATGAAACTTAATCCAACTGAATTTTGTTTTTCATTTCCAAAGTTATATGATGGAATTAAGTTATAAATGAAATCTGGTTGTCTTCTTGGCGTGTTTCCTGCGTTGTCTCCAGAATCTACTTCTGCGTCTGTCCAAGTAATTGCTCCACGTAAACTGAAGTCATTAAATCTGTAAAAACCTTCTAATTCAATACCCAATGACTTGTAATCATTTTCAACGATACTATTTGTAGATGCTTCAAATCCGCCTTCTTCTTCTGTTTTTGCGTAGAATGCTGTTGCATAGATTGCTCCGTTTTCAAAACCTCTCTTATATCCTATTTCTGCCTGATTGATAAAATCTAATGCATTTATACGATCTCCATCTAAATAATCTAATCCCGAGAATAAAATACGATCTGCTTTTGCAGAAGCACCTCTACTGTAACGCCCGAAAACAGCTTGATTGTCTTGTAATTTATAGTTCAATCCTAATGAATACGATACATAGTCGTAATCGTAATCTACGGCAGTAGGATTTGCAGTATCAACAGCAAATACATTTTGCTCTGGCACAGAAATAACTCCATCATTGTTGACATCAAATTCTCTTTCTGTTCCACTTGTAAATGAACCTGAAACACGTCCTTTGTCATAACGTAAACTTGCATCAATAGTAAACTTATCAGATGCTTCTAGTATAAAATTCACGTACGGAGCAGAAACATTGTAGTCCGTATCATAGTTTCTGTGTAAATTCCCCCAAAAAGGAGTTCCATACGCATACAAACCATTTTCACTCAACGCGCCACCTGTTGCATCAAATACATTAATTAAACGTGCATTATCATCGTTTACTTCTTGTAAATATGAATTCCATAACCATGACATTGAAATACTTTGAAATGATTTGAAATATCCTACGGTAACATCTAAATTATCAAACGATTTAGATAATTTGAAATCGTTCATAAAATTATTGAAGTTGTTTAGTTCTACATCAAACATGTGAATTCTAGCAACTAAACTGCTTCCACTTACTGGAGTTCCATCTGTAAAAGCTAGTGTTGAACCTGTTCCAAAAGAATCTGCTATAGTAGTTGCATCTGCTACTTGCGATGGAAATGGCGATACAAAAGCTCCGTTATTAGAAGAAAAACGTCCATTGTTACTTACTTTCCAGTTATTTCCTAAATCAAAATTAGCTTGCATTCCAACTGAAGTTGATATTGGACGCATTCCATCTGTTACATCACCTCTACGTAATTGTCCATCAGCACCAAGTCCAACTGTTTGTGTCAAATTTGCACTGTGTAACGATCCTGTAGTAGCATCAAAGTTTGGCGCATTTCCCCAATCTGGATCACTATTTGTACCTGTTACTTGTATTGGCATTGGTAAGTATGCAGCAGCTCTATCATTAAGGTATTTTGCATACACACGTATTGAACCTTTTTCAAACTCTTTTGTTAAGCTTAATTTCAATTGTCCTCCATTATTGGCTGTAAATCCTGTTTCACGGACACCTTCTCCAGCTCTGTAAAATCCACCTGTGTGAAAGTATAAACCATCTCCTATTTTTGAACCATAACTAAAATCAGTTCTGAACGAGTTGTAATCCAGACCAAATGTAGTTCCGATAGCTCCACCTTCATTTTTTCCTGTTTTATTGATAATATTGATAATTCCACCAGGTCCGTTTGACGTTAATGTTGACGCTGAACCTCCTCGAATTGCTTCTATTCTTTTTACGTTATAATCAAATCGAGTAAAAATATCTGCTGTTCCAAAAGAAATATCACCATATAATAATACCGGTAAGCCATCTTCTTGTAATTGTACGTATTTAGATCCGCCAGAAGATATTGGCACACCGCGTACTGCGATGTTTGCGTTCCCTTCTCCACCAGATGATTCTGCACGAATACCAGGAATTGTTCTAAAAATTTCTGCGGTAGTTCTTGGTGCCGATTGTTTTATAGTTGCAGGCTGCATACTTGTAACAGATATACTCGATTCTATTTTTGACCTCGGATTTACTACACCTGTAATAATTACTTGATCTAAAGATTCGGCATCGTCTGCTAATGTTATTTTAAGTACAATAGCACTTCCGTTTGCTGTTATTGATTGACTGTACGTTGAATATCCTATTGAAGAAGCTTTCAATGTATAAGTTCCATCTTCCACATTTGTAATAGCAAACTTTCCATCAAAATCAGTAACGGCTCCTTTTGTAGTTCCGTCAAGAATAATATTTACACCTGGGATAGGCATTCCTTTTTGATCATTTACAGTACCTGAAATTTTGGTTTGCGCAAATGATAACGTCGTAACCAAAAGTAATAATAAGGAACAAAGACCTTTTAAGTTAGTATAGTTTTTCATTGTATTATTTATAGTTTTTTGGATTAATTTTTAGCTAAATTATATTTATGATGCTACTATTTTACATTTTTCTCATCGAAAACGTTTTCGATTTTACCGAAAACGTTTTCGATTTTGTATTTTGGTCATTCTTTAAATAAAAAAACTACTTTAGTTTCCATGAAACCAGTTACTTTAAAAGATATCGCAGAGACTTTAGGGATTTCTGTCACTACAGTATCAAAAGCTTTAAAAGGATATCCTGATGTTAGTAAAAAAACCCGTGCTTTAGTTAAAGAGCTTGCCGAAACATTGAACTATAAGCCCAATGCTTTCGCCGTTAATTTACGAACGGAAGAATCTAAAACAATCGGTTTGATTATTCCTGAGATTGTACATCACTTTTTTTCAAGCGTGATTAAAGGAATTATAAGTCAGGCAGAAAAGAAAGGGTATTTGGTTATCATTTTGCAATCGAATGAGTCGTATGCCTTAGAGAAGAAACAACTTGACTTGTTGATGAATAAACGTGTCGACGGAATTCTGATATCACTCGCTAACGGAACAGCCGATTTTAAACACATTACCGATATCATGGATCAAGGGAAACCAATTGTAATGTTTGATAAGATTGCCAAAATTGTCAAATGTTCTAAAGTTATTATAGATGATAGAAAAGCAGCTTACACAGCAACTCAGCATTTAATTGATACAGGATGCAAGCGTATTGCCCATTTTAGAGGTCCATTGTTACCACAAAATTCTATTGATCGTTTTTTGGGTTATAAGAAAGCCTTGCTCGATAATAATATGACATACGATCCTTCTTTGGTTTATATTTTTGACGACATGACTTTTGAAGTAGGCGAAATGTTTGCTCGGAAAATTTTATCGGAACATACAGATGTAGATGGCATTTTTGTCAATACCGATTTAGTTGCCATTGGCGCAATTACTGAATTCAATAGACAAAATATCAAAATCCCTGAAGATATTTCTATTGTTGGTTTTAGCAATTGGTTTATGTCTTCTGCCATTACACCTTCTTTGACAACAATTAATCAACCAGGTTTTGAAATGGGAAAAATGGCATTTAAACAATTATATAAAGAGTTAAAAGCTAAGAAAAAGAAAAAAGATATCGTTCCTAAAATTATTGAACTTGAAACGAAATTGGTGAAGCGAAATTCTACACGATTTTAAATATTAATATTTAAAAAACAAGAAAGCCTTACTATTGCTAGTAAGGCTTTTTTCTTGTGAGCCCGATAGGATTCGAACCTATGACCGCCTCCTTAGAAGGGAGGTGCTCTATCCAGCTGAGCTACGAGCCCGTAACTCTAATGTAGTCGGGGTGGCAGGATTCGAACCTGCGACCTCCGCGTCCCAAACGCGGCGCGATAACCGGGCTACGCTACACCCCGAAAAGTTACAAAAAAATCAAAAAAAGCGGAGAGACTGGGATTCGAACCCAGGCATCCCGAAGGATGACAGCTTAGCAGGCTGCTGCATTACCACTCTGCCACCTCTCCAATATTTCTTATGATTTAAGAACTTACACAATTGTGAAATTGCGGTTGCAAATGTAACAGTTCATTTTGTATGAAGCAACTATTTAAGGCTTTTTTTTAGTGTTTTTTTCTATTTTTTTTGCAATAATTTAATTTTCAATTACCTACTGATTATTCTGGATATTCAATTCGTAAATGATATATGTTGTTTAGCTTCTTTTTGAGCACTTTTTTTATGGTTACAATTTCTTTTAAAGTGATGTCAGCATTCATAAATTGCTGCGCTTCCATTTGCTTGTCTATAATGCGTTCTACAAATTGATCTATTTTTTGTGATGTAGGTTCTTTTAAACTTTTAGAAGCTGCCTCTACCGAATCTGCCATCATGAGAATTGCCGTTTCTTTTGAAAATGGAATCGGTCCAGGATATTGAAATTTTTCTATAGCTACATCTTCATCTAGTTCTTTTGCTTTTTGATAGAAGTAATACACCGTAGAAGTTCCGTGATGTGTACGAATGAAATCGATGATTCTATCTGGTAATTTGTTGCTTTTAGCTATTTCAATTCCATCCAATACATGATCTATAATGGTTTTTGCACTTTCATCTGGCGCCAATTCATCATGTGGATTTACCGAAGTTGCCTGATTTTCAATAAAAAACGTCGGATTGGTCATTTTTCCAATATCATGATACAATGCTCCTACCCTAACCAACATGGTATTTGCTCCTATTTCACTTGCTGCAGCTTCCGCTAGATTTGCAACTTGAAGTGAATGATGAAAAGTTCCTGGCGCTTCGTTTGCGAGTCGTTTCAATAGTTTTGAATTGGTGTCAGAGAGTTCCAATAAAGATACATCTGACACAAGTCCAAACATCTTTTCATAAATATAAATTAATGGCTGTACAAATAAAGTTGCCAATCCACAGAGCATAAATTGCATGAAATAAATCCAAATTACATGTAAACTCCCCGATTCGTTTCTACTGAAGACTTCCGAAAACTTAATTCCACCTTCATGTGTTATGTAAAACGCAAAATAAGCTACGATATAGATCAATGTGATCTGTCCGACAGAAATAAAGAGATTCGCTCGCTTATATAGCTCTGAGACGGTTAAAATGGTAACGATTCCTGCAATAATTTGTAAAAAGATATATTCCGAACTATTCGGCACAATAAAACCTAATAACAATACTGTAAGTACATGTGCAAATAAACCTAAACGTGCGTCAAAAAACGCTTTTAAGATTAAAGGCAAAATACATAAAGGTACTATATATACGTAGTTTGAATCATACTTTACAACCAAAGTCGTCAATACAATCATGAATACAATATTCATAAAGATAAAGGTGACTTTATTGTTGTTTTCATAAATTTCCGGGCGGTATTTTCGAATAAATAATAACAGCATCATTAAGGCTAATGCTACTAAAATAATATACCCAAATACAATCCAATTGTAGTTTGACTTATTCCAAACCTGTGATTCGTATTCTTTTTTGAGTGAATTTAATTGTTTTAACTTCTGTCCTTCCACCACTTCTCCTTTGGCGATGATTCGAATGTTTTTTTGCACATTTCCATGAACAGGAGAAATTCCGCTTAATTCCTGTGCTAGTACAGAGTTTGTATGTTCTTGATTTATAGCAACATTGGGATCAAGAATTTCAAAAAAGAGATTATATATAAGCGTTTCGTAGTTTTCAAGCCCTTCTCGTTCTGCAAACTTTTTAATATATTCTCGAAGGTTATTTAGCTTTATAAAGCGATCATAACTCACCGCTCCTTTGTCCTCATTATTCTCAATCAATTCTACCAACTTATTTGATTTAGATTCATCGACTACAGCAATGATTCCACTACGATAAAAATTATCTAGTAATTGACTCGTTTTACGTTTTAAGCTATTAAATCCGCCTGTATCAATGAGACTGTCTATAGAAAATAATTGATTGAATTGTTTGTCGTAATTGTTTTTAACACGTGTTACAACTTCGCTATTATATTCATAATAAGTTTTGGCATTGGCGGTACGCAACGTTTTCTCTTCTTCAAGTTCTTTAGCTGTTTTTGCTATAGGGAAGTCAAAAGGAGCTACCAAAGTTTCATACTGCCAAGGTTTTCCTTTTTGAAACTCATACTGAAACTTTCCTCCTTTCGGGAAAAGATATACTACCAATACTGTGGTAAGAATGTGCAAAAGTAGTTTATATATAAACGATTGATTTTTATATAACTTAGTGATGAGCTTCTTCATTAAACGAATATATGTTAATAATCAAAAGTACTAAAATTAACTGTGTCTTATATATTTGTAAATCCCAATTTTTAGAAGTCTGCCAGACAAAGCCTAAATTATAAGTTGATCAACTTATGCTATCTGTCATATTTTCATGTTGTAAACTTGTTATAAGACTCTGTTTTTTTTTATCTCTTAAATTGATAATTTATACTGAATTCTTCTAAAAAATAATTAAATTCGCAACTATTAAACTATAAGCAAAAATCATGAGTAAAAAAGTTGTTATTGTTGCAGCTGCAAGAACTCCAATCGGAAGTTTTTTAGGTGCTTTATCTACTATACCAGCTCCAAAGTTAGGAGCAACAGCTATTAAAGGTGCTTTGGCACAAATAAATTTAGCTCCAGAACACGTTGAAGAAGTGATTATGGGAAATGTTGTTCAAGCTGGTACTGGACAAGCTCCTGCTAGACAAGCCGCAATTTTTGCTGGAATTCCAGATACAGTTCCATGTACTACCGTAAATAAAGTATGTGCTTCAGGAATGAAAGCTGTAATGCAAGCAACACAAGCTATTGCTTTAGGCGATGCTGATATTGTTGTTGCTGGAGGAATGGAAAATATGAGTTTAATTCCACATTATTACCATGCAAGAACTGCTACAAAATTTGGTCCTGCTAAAATGGAAGACGGAATGCAGAAAGATGGTTTGGTAGATGTATATGACAATGTAGCAATGGGCGTTTGTGCAGATGCATGCGCTACAGAATATGATTTTTCAAGAGAAGACCAAGATGCCTTTGCAATACAATCGTATGAACGTTCTGCAAAAGCGTGGGCAGATGGAAAATTCGCAAAT
This sequence comes from Kordia sp., assembly GCF_050633145.1. Taxonomy (GTDB): domain Bacteria; phylum Bacteroidota; class Bacteroidia; order Flavobacteriales; family Flavobacteriaceae; genus Kordia. The sequence goes on from NZ_JBOEFY010000041.1 coordinate 163,217, forward strand.
GAAGTCGTTCCTGTTGAAGTTCCACAAAGAAGAGGTGAACCTGTTATTGTGAACGAGGACGAAGAATACAAGAACGTAAAAATGGAAAAGATTCCTAATTTACGTGCAGCCTTTACAAAAGATGGCACAGTTACTGCCGCAAATGCTTCTACTATTAATGATGGTGCTGGAGCAATGGTATTAATGAGTGCTGAAAAAGCAGAAGAATTAGGATTGACACCTTTAGCAACTGTAAAAGGATATGCCGATGCAGCACATGAACCAAAATGGTTTACAACTGCGCCAGCAAAAGCACTTCCAAAAGCATTAGCAAAAGCAAATGTAAGTATTGACGATGTTGATTATTTTGAATTCAATGAAGCATTCTCTATTGTTGGATTGGCAAATATGAAAATCCTTGGACTTACTGATGATAAAGTGAATGTAAATGGTGGAGCTGTTTCTTTAGGACATCCATTAGGATGCTCTGGAGTACGTATTCTAATTACTTTATTAAATGTTTTAGCACAAAATGATGCAAAAATAGGAGCCGCAGCTATTTGCAATGGCGGTGGTGGTGCTTCTGCATTTGTTGTTGAAAGAGCTTAATTTTTCAATCCAAAAAAACACCCGATTTTAATACATGCAATACGGAATTTGCAATTTAAGTATTGTTCCGCTTCGTGCCGAACCAAGCGATATGAGTGAACTTGTATCGCAAGTGCTGTATGGAGAACATTTTAAAGTACTGGAACAACGTAAGAAATGGAGCAAGGTTCGCATTGCCTTTGATAAGTATGAAGGTTGGATTGATAATAAACAGTATTTAGAAGTTACTGAAGATATTTACAAAGAAAAAGACAAAGAAGATTTAATTTTATCTTCCGACTTAGTAGAGTTTATCACAGATGAAACACTATTAATGCCTATTCCTATCGGATCTGTATTAAACTCCATGGAATTACTTTCACATGACCATGATGGAAACACAATAAGCGGAATTATTTCTAAAGAAAATATCATTAAAACTTCATACATGTATTTAGGTGCGCCATATTTATGGGGCGGAAAAACACCTTTCGGAATTGATTGTTCTGGCTTTACACAAATGGTATATAAGCTTAATGGCTATAAGTTGTTGCGTGATGCTTCTCAACAAGCAACCCAAGGTGAAGCATTAAGTTTTATTGAAGAAAGTGAACCTGGTGATTTGGCATTTTTTGACAATGAAGAAGGAAAAATTATTCATGTCGGAATCATTATGGAAGACAACTATATTATTCATGCACATGGAAAAGTTCGCATTGATCGTATTGACCATTCAGGAATTTTTAATGTGGAAACCAACAGACATACACATAGACTTCGTGTAATTAAGAAAATCATTTAAGCTTAAGTTTTATACAGAAAGAAACTTAAAAAATAAACATAAAAAAACCTCACAATCTACATTGCGAGGTTTTTTGTTTTATATAAAGTAAGCAGACTATTGTCCTAGCTCAGCTAATTTAGCTTTTACTTTTTTGAATTTTTCATCTTCACCTAAGAAAGAGTATAATCCTTTTAACTGCTTTAAGATACTAACATCATCAGGAACATTCTCAATGATTCCTTCTAAGATTGTTAATGACTCTCTGTATAAATCAGTTTGTTGCTTTTGGTACTGCTCAAACTTCTTGTTATCAGCAGAAGAATTTCCTAATTCATTCATTTTATCAACAACATTAGAAGCTTCATCTAAATATGTTTTAGACAAGTTAATTCCTGCATTGATATATCCTGGATCTAATTCTAGCACCTTTTTGTAAGCAGATCTTGCTTCTTCAACATCACCGTTCTCTGCACTAATTACTCCAATATTGTAATAAGAATCTACATCATTAGGGTTTTTAGTAATGATTTCCTTCATGATTTCCTTGAACTTCGCCGTATCTCCCATTTTGTAGTAGATATTTCCTTTTGTCAATAAAAGAGAAGGATCGTTAGGATTGATCGCAATTGCATCTTCTACAGCTTTCAACGCTTTTTCGTTGTCACCTACATGATTTGTGTAAATCCAAGAGATGTTTTTTACGATTTCTGGTAATCTTGATTTTGATTTCTCTTGCGTTGGACTTGCATGAGATTTTGATCTTATAGATAAATCTCTAACCGTTTTGTCTTGAAATGGCTCTTTTTTCCCTGTAGAAACATTAATTGCAAAATACTGTGTTTTTTCACCTGTATAGTTTGCTTCTTTTAGCTCTTCATAGTATTTCAAAGCTTTATCATAATCTTTTCCTGTAATAGAATTAGATGCTGCAAAGTATAAGAAATCTTTATTTTCAGGCTGCAACGTATACGTTAAATATAAAAGATCTGAAGCTTTCGCATAATCTTTTCCATTTTGCGCACTAATAGCTTTGTCCACCATTTTACTAATCATTGTTTGTAAATTAGGCTTCGCTTGCTTAGTGTACTTAAATTCTTTTTGCTCTCTTTCAAAAGCAAGTAATTTATTATACGCTTCTCCAGCAGTTTTTAAAGACGCATCCGTATCCATACCTTTATCGGCTAAATCTTGATACGTTTTTCCCTTTAAATAGTAATATTGTGCTTTGTATTTAGCATCTGCGCTTTCGATTGTAGAAGAAATACTAGAAAGCATTGTTTTTGCTTCTGCTGTATTCCCCTTTTTTAATGCTTTCTCAACACTTCTTAATTCTTTCTTTTGCGCAAAAGAAAAGGCTGTAATAAACAGTGCTGAGAAAATTAAAATTGTCTTCTTCATTTTACTAATGTTTAAAATAATTGAGGTTTTTGTTATTATTATTCTTCTGTTTCGTTGTCACTATTGTCATCTATATCAACAGCCGTGCCATCTTCTGTAACACCTGTGTTTTCAAGACCTTCAATACTTTCTTCCACTTCCTCTTCTTCATTCATTACTTTAGCAACAGCCGCTATAGAATCTTTTCCTTTAATATTAATTAATCGAACTCCTTGTGTTGCTCGTCCCATGACTCTTAAATCAGAAACAGCCATACGAATCGCAATTCCAGATTTATTGATAATCATTAAACCATCGTCATCAGTTACATTTTTAATAGCAACCAACTCACCTGTTTTATCCGTTACAGAAATAGTCTTTACTCCTTTTCCACCACGATTTGTGATTCGGTAGTCTTCTAAGCTAGATCGTTTTCCGTATCCGTTTTCAGAAACTACTAGAATGTTACTTTCCATATCATTCACAGCTACCATTCCAACAACTTCGTCATTATCATTGGCTAATCTAATTCCGCGAACTCCAGAAGCATTTCTTCCCATTGGGCGTGTTTTCTCTTCTTCGAATCGAATTGCCTTTCCAGATTTTACTGCCAACATTACTTGACTGTTTCCTGTTGTTAATTTAGCTTCTAGTAATTCGTCTCCATCCTTAATAGTAATTGCATTAATACCATTAGTACGTGGACGAGAATACTGCTCTAAAGGTGTTTTCTTAACTTGACCTTTTTTCGTAGCCATAATTACATAATGACTATTGATGTATTCTTCATCTTTCAGGTTTTGCGTACAAATAAATGCTTTTACTTTATCATCTTTTTCAATATTGATTAAGTTCTGAATTGCTCTACCTTTCGATGTTTTGCTTCCTTCTGGAATTTCATACACACGCATCCAGAAACATTTTCCTCTTTGTGTGAAGAATAACATATATTGGTGATTTGTCCCAACAAATAAATGCTCTAAGAAATCTTCATTTCGCGTTGCACTACCTTTTTGTCCGACACCACCTCTATTTTGTCTTTTATATTCATTTAATGAAGTACGCTTAATATAACCCGCATGCGAAATTGTAATTACTACTTTTTCATCTGGAATTAAATCTTCAATACTTACATCTCCACCAGCATACTCAATTAATGAACGTCTTTCATCACCGTATTTATCCTTAATAACATCAAGTTCATCTTTGATGATGTTCATTCTTCTTGACTTATTTGCCAAAATATCACGGTAATCTTCAATACTCTTCATGATTTCGTCATATTCTCCGCGTAACTTGTCTTGTTCCAGACCTGTTAACTGACGTAATCGCATTTCAACAATTGCTTTCGCTTGAATTTCTGTCAATTCAAAACGCTTAATTAAATTGTTACGAGCATCTTCAGCATTTTGCGAACCTCTAATGATGGCAATTACCTCATCAATATTATCAGAAGCAATAATTAATCCTTCTAATATATGTGCGCGCTCTTCTGCTTTCTTTAATTCGTATTCTGTTCTTCGTGTTACAACTTCGTGTCTGTGCTCTACAAAGTGGTGAATCATATCTTTAAGATTCAACAATTGTGGACGCCCATGAACTAATGCAATATTATTTACACTAAATGATGATTGTAACGCTGTGTATTTGTATAATTTATTTAAAACGATATTTGGAATTGCATCACGTTTTAAAATGTATACAATACGCATACCTTTTCTATCAGATTCGTCACGAATAGTAGAAATACCGTCAATCTTTTTATCATTAATAAGATCGGCTGTTTTCTTAATCATATCCGCCTTATTCACTTGATATGGAATTTCAGTAACAATGATACATTCTCTACCTTGTACTTCTTCCATGACAGCTTTTCCGCGCATGACAACTTTTCCACGTCCCGTTTTAAACGCTTCTCGCACACCGTCATATCCATAGATAATTCCACCTGTTGGAAAATCTGGTGCTTTTACGTGTTGAATTAATTCGTCAATTTCAATATCGTTATTATCGATATACGCATGAATTCCATCTATAACTTCCGACAAGTTATGAGGAGGCATGTTTGTTGCCATACCAACAGCAATACCAGAAGCTCCATTGATTAATAATCCTGGAACTCTTGTGGGCAATACAGTTGGTTCTTTTAAAGTGTCATCAAAATTTAGGGAATGATCTACGGTATCTTTATCAATATCTGCCAACATATCATCCGATATCTTACGCATTCTTGCCTCCGTATAACGCATTGCTGCAGGACTATCTCCATCAATAGAACCGAAGTTACCTTGTCC
>NZ_JBOEFY010000042.1:0-14507 GCF_050633145.1 Kordia sp.
TAGAAGTGCTTTTCGCTTAGATCGCTAGCTCTTAGTAGCAGTATTTCGCGTAAGTGATTGAGAGATTTGTTGAAGCTCCTCGTAGAGAGCGACTCTCGAAAGCGCGACCTCTGAGTTTTCAGAGGATACGCCAAAATTATTGGTTTATTTTTTCAATTTAGTCATCAAAAAGTCTAAAATCTACTTTGAAACTTCTCAATACTCAATACAAACAACTCAAAACCAACTTAAAAGTTATCTAAATAAGAAAAGGCCTAGTAAACTAATTACCAGACCTTTTCCCCCTAAAAAACCTAAAATAACCTAATCTTTATTTCGTTTTGAAAGCAAAGATTCGCTTCTTAATAAGTCACAAACTCTATGCCATTCTATATATTTTTTGTGATTTTTTTAACAGAAAAAGAAAAACCTAATAAATAAGAATTTTACTCAATAATTGAGATCTATAATACCAGCGGCTTGCACTACTATTTTATGTGAATTCTTTACAGATTCTTCACAGATTTTTCCATGAAGTCGTATTTATTAGGTTTTTCAAAACAACTAAACAACCAACCTTTCGTTTATTCTATATTAAAAGTACGTTAGTACTTTTGATTCTGAAACCCATATTGAGCAAACACGCTGTATTGATGAGTAAAGTGACACACTTACTTAGTTGGTGTCGGTGTCGCCTTTACCAATCGGATAAACTCTGCTCTATATCCATTCTTGTCATTTCCTCTACCCAATTCAGCTAAAGCTACTACATCTTCTATTTTTGAATTGTTGTGAAATTCAGAATTACGTAATTGCATTCCAAACAGTGCAACAGCAGCTGTAAAGTTGAAATCGGTTGATGCATTTTTTGCTACTTCATTTTCAACTACTGTTTTTAACTGAATGCTTCTTTTTTTGTTTGGCTTTTTGTAACGTATTTTTACCGTAAGTAATTCGTTTGAATATGATTTTTTATCAACATTCTTAGTTGTATACTTTAAATCGTCAACGTCTTTTAAATAGTCCGTTTTCACACCAACAGGAATAATTTCATACAAAGCCGTTACTGTATGTCCTGCGCCTAATTCCCCTGCATCTTTTTTATCGTCTTTAAAGTCTTCATCATTTAACAATCTGTTTTCATAACCAATTAAGCGATATCCTTGTACTGTATTTGGGTTAAATTCCAATTGTAACTTTACATCTTTAGCTATGGTATATAATGTTCCGCCAAATTCTTTTCCAAATATTTTATAGGCTTCCTGCATTGTATCAACATACGCATGATTTCCATTTCCTTTATCAGCCAACAGTTCCAAACGATCGTCTTGATAATTACCCATTCCAAAACCTAATACAGATAAATACACGCCTGTTTCACGTTTCTTTTCAATTAAGGTTTCCATAGCGTCTCTACTTGTTTGCCCAACATTAAAGTCTCCATCAGTAGCCATAATAACACGGTTATTACCTTTTTTAATAAAGTTATCCGTTGCAATTTTATATGCCAATTCAATTCCAGCACCACCAGCAGTAGATCCTCCAGATGTTAAATTGTTCAAAGCATTTATAATTTTTTCCTTTTCATCTCCAGAAGTTGGTTCTAGCACCAATCCGGCTGCACCAGCATATACTACAATAGCAACTTTGTCTTCTTTTCGCATTTTGTCAACCATTAATTTGAATGCTTTCTTTAATAATGGCAATTTATTTTGTGACGACATTGACCCTGAGACATCTATTAAAAATGTAAAGTTTGATGGTGGAATTTTTTCTAACGGAATCTCTTTTCCTTTCAATGCAATTTTTAACAACTTTGTATCTTTATTCCATGGTGTTACACCAACTTCTGTATGAACTACTAACGGATGTCTTCCTTTTGGTTGCTTGTAATCGTATTCAAAGTAATTAATCATTTCCTCAATTTTCACAGCATCCGCAGGAATCGTTGTTCCGTTATTAATCATTCGTCTCACATTGCTATACGAAGCTTTATCCACATCAATTGAAAATGTTGATAATGGAGTGAGTGTAGCTCTTTTAAATATATTTTCGTTGATTTCTTTGTATGATTCGTTTGAAACTTGCGGCAGCGGATTTTGATAAGACATATTTCCACTTAAAGAAGCGCGCCCTCTGATAATTATTTTTGAGGATTGCCCCGGTTGTCCACTTCCAGTATTTACAGAAACTCCAGCTGCAGTTCCTTGAAGCACTTGATTTATGTTTCTTGATTCAACAACTGCTACGGCAGAAGCTACTGCCATTTTTTCTTTTTTTATTCCTTGCGCTACTACGACTACCTCATCTAGAGTGGTGTCTCCTTTCATTTGAACATTCATAGTCGCTTGTGTTACTACAATATCTTGTGTAGAAAATCCAACATACGAAAAGACTAAAATAGCTCCGACGTTGGTTTGTATTTTATATTTTCCATCAAAATCAGTAGTCACTCCTTTAGTTGTTCCTTTTATTAAGATGGATGTACCTGGTAATGGCAGTCCAGAATCGTCTGTTACCTGTCCGCTGACTTCAATTTTTTGTGCCCATGCTTGGTTAATTACCAAGAACAAGCATAGCGTTAAGAGTTTTTTCATCACGTATTGTTTTAAAAGTTCCCTACGAAACTAGGAATCAATGGTGTGCTAAAAAACTGTAATTGAGTGAAGTGATGGTTTGGGTTAGGGAAAAGAAATTTTAAATGTAAAATGGTAAATTTTAAATAGCTAACATAATTTATGCAGATTTCGTTAGCGTATCGTTTTCTATATAGAACTTTTGAAGTTGGGTTTTGCATCTCGACTGCGCTCGATGTGACAACTTCTGAACTAAATTCTCTACAAACCTATTTTGCGAATTCGTTTTTGTGTGAATTTGAAACTAAAATGCAAAAAACGTCACTTCGATTGATTTTTGCTAGAAAATTGTATCGAGAAGTACTATGAAAAGTAGAAGTTTCTGAGTAGATCTCGATACAACGAATCATAGATTCGCCACTCGATCAGACGTTTTTTTATCATAAACCAAGCAAAGCGACAGTTTTAGTTCGTTGCACTTTTCCAGTATTGGTTTCTGAGAATTTTTGCACTGTATACATAGCTTTTGGAATTTCGAACTTGGAGAGTTTTTTTGAATCTTTGATTGCTTTTAGAAGTTGTGAAGCATCCAATTGTTGTGCTACATCTTCTACAAGCAAAATCAACTTTTTTCCTAGCTGCTCATCAGCAATAGCCGAAACAAAAAATCGTGCATTGATCAATGGACTTAGCTTCTCCTCTATTTGTTCAGGATGTAATTTGATGCCGCCACTATTAATTACATTGTCATATCTTCCTAACCAATCAAATTCAGTTTCAGAAATGATTTCCACCACATCATTCGTGATAATTTTTTCTTCGGTGATTCTTGGCGCATCAATAACTAAACAATTTCGATCGTCCGTACGAATCTGAATATTTGGTAAGGTTGTATAAATTGATGTTACTCCTTTCGGCTGATGATTTAATGGTTTGGCTGCAATATGCGTGATGGTTTCTGTCATTCCATACGTAGCATAAATTTTGGTCGAAATTGCTTGCAAACGTTCAATTAAAGCACTAGAAGCTGGCGCACCACCAACAATTAAGGTTTTGATTTGATCTAAATTTTCTAATGAATTTTCAACTTGTAATGGAACCATCGCACAGAAATCATACTTTTTTTGAAGCTTCTCTAAGGGATTTGAACTCGGTGCAACTAAATCTAACGACCATCCTAAAACCATGGCACGAACCAACATCATTTTTCCCGCAATAAAGTTTGAAGGCAAACATTGCAAAGCAGAATTCCCTTCTTTGATTCCAAAAAAGTCTCCTGTAGCCAATGCCGAATGTACCATTGCTTGTTTACTCAAACGTATTTGCTTTGGTTTCCCCGTTGATCCAGATGTAAATACATCTACATACGCTTTCTCATCGAGCCAATCGATTAAAAAATTACCAATAGTTTGTTCATACTGTTTTCCCTCTTTTACAAAACGGTAAGCAACTTCTTTTAAGGCTTTTTTATCAAAGTAATTACCATTTAATGTAAACTTTGGGTGAATATTTTTAAAGCTTGGAATCATTTTTGTTAATTGTTCTATAAAATTAAAGATTCACATTGAGAAATCGGCGATTTCTTGCAGAGTTTTTAGTATTTTAGTGGTTCATGCTTCCTTTTAAACATACTATTCCTTGAGAAGATTTGTTTGTACTAAAGTAGGTTTCTCCACATGAGTTTAAATTGTATTTTATGACAACATCCTATTTGAAATTCCCAGTATTGCTACTACTTTTTGTAGCGAATGTTTGCTTTGCGCAGAAAAATGCTTCCGAAGATTTCCGTTTTTTAGAACGTACCGAAAATATTAAAATCAACCTGAATAAAGGAGCATTCAATATTGTAAAGAGCATTCACAAAAAAGGTGAATACTTGACAGCTAACAATTTGTATTATGCAAACGAAGTGCTTCATTTTGATGGCTTTACCGAATTGAAAGATATTGAAGCAACAACCTATTTACCAGCTTCAGGAAAAACACTAGAGGTCGATTATATAGAAACAAAGCACGAATTTGATGATGGTATTTTTTACAGCGATCAGCAAACGAAAAACTTCACCTTTCCTGGTGTAACAAAAGGTGCAATTACCAATTTAAAGTATAAAGAAGTTAGTACTGAACCGCATTTTTTAGGTTTGTTTCGTTTTGGAACATATGCACCAACACAAAAAGCTGTGTTACGTATAGAGTTTCCTAAGAATGTAGAAATTGGATATAGAGAGTTTCACACCGAAAACATCAAAATTAATTTTAAGAAAGAAGAAACAAAGAATAGCAATGTGTATACATGGACTAGCGAAAATGTAGCCAAGTTTACATCGGAAGATGATGCTGAAGCTGCTTTGTATTATTTACCTCATGTTATTTTACACATTAAAAATTACACAGAAAAAGGCAAAACGATTCCTATTCTAAATAATGTAAAGGATTTGTATAGTTGGTACGCATCCTTAGCCAAACAAGTAGATGAAAATGATTTAAAGAAAGTATATCAAATTGCGGAAGATATTGCAAAAAAGTACAACACAGATCGTGAAAAAGCAGAAGCAATTTATAATTGGGTTCAAGAGAATATTACCTATGTTGCTTTTGAAGATGGCTTAGGCGGATTCATTCCACGAGGCGCCGCAAGTGTTTGCAAAAACCGTTATGGCGATTGTAAGGACATGGCAAATTTGCTGTATGTGATGCTGAATCGTGTTGGAATTCCATCGTATAGAACGTGGATTGGTACGCGCGATCGTCCGTATTTGTATGACGAAGTGCCAACACCAATGGTAGACAATCACATGATCACAGCTACGGTAATTGATAAGGATACCATTTTTATTGATGGAACCGATAGTTATGTCAATTTTGGAATGCCAAGTTCATTTACACAAACAAAAGAAGCCTTGATTGGAATTTCTCCAGAAAAATTTGTCTTGAAAAAAGTTCCTGTGCAACCTTCTACAAAAAGTAAAACTTCTATTAACACGACCATTACTTTTGAAAACGGCAACATCAAAGCTTCAGAAAAACGAGTGATGACAGGTTATGAAAGAGTCGGTTTTGTTACAGATTATGTATACAAGAAAAAAGACAATACCGAAGAAGAGTTTTTAAATACAACGCTTGCTTTAGGGAATAATAAAACAAAGTATCAAAACATTGAGGTTTCACCTTTAGAATCAAAGTATCAAACATTGACAGTTGCTTTTGATTTACTGATTGAGAGTTACGCTAAAACTATTGGTTCAAAAACCATTTTAAACCTCAACATTGACCGTATTTTATCGAAAGGGAAAATAGATATTGAAGCGCGTAAATATGCAAAAAAGATTGATCATCAGTTCCAAAAGGAATATACAACTACGTTTATTGTCCCTGCAGGTTACAAAGTGACTTCAGTTCCAAAACCTATTAAATATGACGGAAAAGCATACGGTTTCGACATTCATTACGAAAAACAAGAAGGTAAAATCATTCAACATAAAACCATCTACATAAATACATTACGTGTAGAAAAAGAAGACTTTGAAGATTGGAATGGTTTCATCAAAAAATTAATCAAAGCCTACAAAAAAAGTATCATCATTGAAAAATAAATTAATACCTATGAGAGCAGTTATTGTCATCCTTTTATGTTTGTGCACCACACAAGCGTTTTCTCAATTTTATAAAGAATACGATTGGGCAAAAAAGCCAACATTGCATACACTTTCTGAAAAAGAAGCCAACGAATCTTCGATTTCTATTATGGAAAAATACATAGTAGAATACGTTGTTCCTTCCTTTGGAAATGATTTAAAGAAGTTTGAAACTACGCATACAATTGCACGTGTTCATGACGAAAAAGGAATTAAAACGCACAATACAGTATATATTTCTATGTATGAAGTTATCAATATTGTAGATATTAAAGCGCGAACAATTACACCTGACGGCAAAATAACACTGTTGAATAAAGACAACATCAAAGAAGTTAAAAATGTTGAAGAATACGGTGATTTCAAAATCTTTGCAATTGAAGGTGCCGAAAAAGATTCAGAAATTGAAATCTTGTATACTTTAGAAAAAGAATACTCTGCTTTTGGTAGGGAAACATTACAGAAAAGTTATCCGATTAAAAAGTTAGAATACGATTTTATTTATGGAAAACTTCCAGCTCGTATAAAAGCATATAACGCTATCGGCAACTTTACGAATGCTAATTATGGGAAAAACTCAGGAAAACAATTAGTGTTAGAAAATATTGTTCCGATGATTGATGAAGAATACGCAACACCAAATTCAAATAAAACGTATGTAGCATATCAATGTTTTGGTCCTGGTACAAATGTTACAGATGATATGTTATGGAGCAATGTAGTGACGAATATTACCACGGGAATGTTTCCTGAAAAAGTACATCCTGAGATTGCAAAAATTGTTGAAACGATTTTGAAAGATCAAAAAACTGACGATTATACTAAAGCGTATTTGATTGATGATTATGTAAAGAAAAACTACACGATTGTACAAAACAATAATCCGCAACTTTCTGATATTGACTATATTGTTAAGAATAAATCGGCAAGTGACTTGGGAGTTATCAAAGTCTATTCGCACTTATTAGAAGCTGCAAAAGTGGAATATATGCCAGTCATTACAGCAGATGTGTATGAGCATAAGTTTGATTCTGAATTTTTCAATCCAACTGCTTTGCGCGAATTTTTAATCTACATTCCAAAAACCTATAATTATATTACACCAAATAGAGTGGATTATCGTTTGAGTGAAATTCCACCAAATATTCTTGGAAATACTGGAATTTATGTAAATAAGAAGAAACAGTTTAGCTTTTACAAAATTCTGCAAAAAGATCAAGATTACAGTCGCGTGGCACGTAACATGAATATTTCATTTGAAGATGACATGGAATATGTAAAAATCAACCAAAATCAAGAGTATTACGGACATTGGGCAATGAACAATCGTGCGTATTTAAACTTAGCTCCAGAGCAAGCTATTAAAGAATATGAAGACTATTTAACAGGTTCTGGAATTGAAGATAAAGTGGTTAAAAAATACGAAACACAAAATCAGGAAATGACACAATTGGAATACAACAAACCATTTTTGGTGAGTAGTACAATTAACTCAGAATCTTTGTTAGAAGAAGCTGGTGACAGTTATATTTTTCAGGTTGGAAAAGTCATAGGAACGCAAAGTGAATTGTATCAAGAAACCAAGCGTGTCAATCCAATTCAGATGCAATACCCGAATCGTTATAACTATGAAATCATTGTAAACATTCCAACAGATTATGAAGTTGAAGGTTTGGAATCGCTCATTATAAAAAAAGAGTTATTGGATGAAGAAGGCAATCAAAAATGTAAGTTTGAATCCAATTACAAATTGCAAGGCAATAAACTCACTATTACTATTGAAGAATTCTATAAGGAATTTGAGTATGATATTGCTGAATACGAAGGTTTCCGCGAAGTAATTAATGCTGCTTCTGACTTTAATAAAGCGGCTATTTTAATGAATCCGAAAGAGTAATATTCGACGCACATTTCATTCCAACAAAACTATTCGATATTTTTAAAAACAAGAATAAAACTGTGGTTACTGCAGTTTTATTCTTGTTTTAGTTTGTATAATTTCTATTTTCTTAAGTCAAGAAGTTGATGGTGTAACGGTAGATAAATAATCTATTTTTTGAACAATTTATAAGTCTGTCAAATATGGCGGTTTTTTTATGCAAAATATAAGTAAGTAATGTAAAATTACTTTTTCTTCTCACACAAAACAAAGATAAAATCTATATTTTTTTAATATTTTTCTTTCATTTTTATGAATATTTTACTAACTTAAGTTATTATTAATCAACAAATTACAATAACCATGAAAAAAAAAGAAATTAAAAATTTAAAATTGAACAAGAAATCTATTTCTCATTTAAGTTCACACAGCGTTAATGGTGGAGCAGCATCATTTCCAACATTAGGAGTTATTTGTACAATTACAATCCCAGTATCAATAGCTGCCTGTACAAGATGGGACGGTTGCGACCTTCCTACTATCGGACATGATGATGGTTCTATTTGCTTAAGTAAAGAAGCCGATTGGTGTAACGGTAGATAAAATACGCTCCAATTATTAATTCTAAAGTCCGTCAAATATGGCGGGCTTTTTTGTTTGATGTCAAATTAATATTTTACTAATCCTCAATTTTAAATTGCGTGCTATTTTTAGAGGAAGTATCGTCTTCAAACTCCGCAGCAAGCTTATCTCGTTGAAAAGAATGGAAACGCTTTCGCTGATAGTTTAAATAGCCGATATCATTTTCTGCTATTTGATCAAATTCTGGTTCAGAAATTTTAAATGTATGACGTTCTGCTGTATCTAAATCTTCAAACGTAACTTTAAATACGTTTTTAGAATAATTTTTATTTCGTTGGCGACTTTGCACTCGTTTGTCTACCACTTTTACAGGGATTTCAAGTACTGGAGCATTATTGTTTTGTACTTTTTCATTAATTCCATTAAAGATAGAATATACTATAAATACACCTATTGTAATGACTACTATTACAAAAAGTGCATCAAATTGTGAACCGCTCATAGAGAAATTATTTTTTGTTATTAAAAATTATATTATTCTTCAATTTTAAATTGTAAATCACCTCTAGAAGAAGCATCATTCTCAAATTCTGCTGCGCCTTCATCACGTTGAAAAGAATGATAACGCTTCCGCTGATAGGTTAAATAGCCTATATCATCTTCTATAATTTTATCAAATTTTGATTCATTCATTGTAAACGTATGGCGAATTCCAGTATGTAAATGCTCAAAAGTAATTTTGTATGTATGCCAAGTTGAAGAATCGTTATAATTATCATCATTCATACTTGTACTTGTATTAGTTTTAACACGTTTTTCAACAACAACGACAGGAATTTGAAGAATAGGAGCTTTATCATTCTTCCTTTTCTCTATTATTCCATTCGATATAATCTTGTAAAAGATACTGACAATGAATCCAAAAATCAGAAAGAAAAAAATAAAAAAGACTGCTTCCATAATATAGTAGAGAAGTTTTAGTTAGTTAATTTTCACTTAATGAGACATTTATTCTTACAAAACGTTACATTCGTATTGAAAAAATTTACAACGGAGCTTCTAACTCAACCGTAGTCTCTGTAGCACTTGGCACGCGACCAAGCAGCTTTTCTTTCCAGTTATTCCATTTGTATTTTTTAGTGAAAATGATCAAAATAATTGGATATGCTATTAAAATTGGCACTAAGATTCCAAAAAACGAAACCGTCGTTTCTGGAGAAGTATACTTAAATAAAGAGTCGGTTTGCAAAGCAGAATAATCTGCAGTGACCAATGTTGCCGCTAGAAAGTTGTTTGCAAAATGAAATCCTAAAGCCAGTTCTAAACCTTCATCCATTAAAGTCATAATTCCTAAAAACAAACCTGTTCCAATATAGAAAACCATTGTAATTCCGCCCATTTCGGCTACTTCAGGATTTGCCGAATGCATCAATCCAAATAATACCGAAGTTGCTAGTAATGGAAACCATCTGTTTTTAGCAATGATTCCTATTTGCTGCATAAAATATCCTCTAAAAAGATATTCTTCAAAGCCAATTTGAAAAGGAAAAAGTATCAAACTCAATACAATCAATATAATAAAACTCACAGGTTTAAAATCTAACGTAACCATTCCGGGATACAGATAGCATTCTATTCCAAAAGCTATTATTCCTAAGAAAAAGACCAAACCGAATGAAAAAGCGACTCGTTTTAAATCAATTTTACTCCGTGCTGTTGTGAGTGATACTAAACTTCGTCTATGTAAAAAAAGTACCAGACCAAATAGCATCAATAATAAAAACACAAAGAAAGATAAGTTTAGTACAAACATAAAATTATTGCTCTGCATCGAATTGGAGAGTTCTTCCATTTGTTTCATGGTATCTACATCGCCAAACAATACATAAATGATATTTGCCACAAAAATTGCAAGCGTTAATACCGTTGTCATAATGACTTTCCAAGGAGCATTATCTCCTTTATAAGCTTGTTGTATAAACATCTGTTATGCGTTTTTTATATATGGGACATTCCATGACAAGTTTGTGTCATAACGCAATGCTCCGTTTTGTATGATGAGTGGCGAATTGAAATTGTTGGTATACAAACCTCCTGTACCTAAACCTTGTGGCAATTTGCTTTGTAATGTATATGTCCACTGCGCAATGGCATTGAGACCAATATTACTTTCTAATGCACTTGTAATCCACCAATCAATATGTTGCTTGGCAGCTAGTGAAATCCATTCGTTGCTTCCTGTATAACCGCCAACCAAACTCGGCTTTAAGATAATGAATTGTGGCTGAATGGTTTCTAGTATTTTTTTCTTGTCGGATGTATGAAAAACTCCAATCAATTCTTCATCGAGTGCAATTGGCAATGGCGTAACTTCACAAAGCTTTGCCATTTCTTCTAATTGTCCTTGTTTGATAGGTTGTTCGATGGAATGTAAGTCCAGCTCAGACAACCGTTTAAGCTTTTCTAATGCTGTTGAAGGTGTAAATGCACCATTAGCATCTACACGCAATTCAATGTCGTTGACAGCGTATTCTTTGCGAATGCTTTGTAATAGTTTGATTTCCGTGTCAAAATCAATCGCACCAATTTTCATTTTAATACAGGAAAAACCTGCCGCGAGTTTGTCTTTTATTTGTGATTTCATAAAAGTTTCATCGCCCATCCAAATTAAACCATTGATATTAATTGCTTCTTTACCATCTGTAAATTCGGATGGATGCAATAGATATGGTGATGCTGAGTTTAGTGATCGAAACGCTTGTTCTACACCAAACTGAATTGATGGAAACTCAATTAATTCTTGCAATAAGACTTGTTCTCCTAAATGAATATGTTCACAAGTCCAACGCAACTTTTCTTCATATTCGGGCACATCGTCAATACTTAAACTTCGCAAAATTCCGCATTCTCCTATTCCTTGTTTTCCTTCTGAAACAATATGAATAAACCATGTTTCCTTTTGTTTCAATATGCCACGTGATGTTCCACTTGGGCGCTTAAAATCTAAAATATGTTTGTGATAGGTTGCTTGCATGTTTGATTTTTAGACTGATATGACTAGCATCTCGACTGCGCTCGATGTGACATCATGAATTTACAAATAGCACACTGAGCGGAGTCTAAGTGTAACTTAAATTTCTATACTATTCCCTATTTCCAACAGGATCAAATCTTTCTGTTTTTTAGAAAATTTTTGTTCTGCTTCCTCTTGATCGATTTTTATTGGAGGAAAAGAATCGTAATGATATCCTAAGACTTTATCACATGCTACAAAATCACTTGCAATAATTGCATCATCTACGCCCATTGTAAACGTATCTCCAATTGGAAAAATAGCCAAATCTAGTTTTGTTTGTAGCGGAATGAGTTTCATATCGTATGTCAAAGCTGTATCGCCAGCAATGTAAATTGACTTTCTACCTACTGTAAGCACAAAACCTCCTGGTTGTCCGCCATACGAACCATCTGGAAACGATGATGTATGAATGGCATTTACATATTTCGCCGAAAATGCTTGTGTCTTGTACGTTCCTCCGTGATTCATTGCAAACACATTAAAGTTTTTTGCGCCATAATGCATCGCTATTTCATAATTAGAAACAATTGTAGCGCCTGTATTTTTGGCAATAGTTTCTACATCTAAAATATGATCTTGATGTGCATGCGTTACAAAAATATAATCTGCATCTAATTCGTTTACATCAATATGAGAAGCTAAAGAATTTCCTGAAATAAAAGGATCTACAATAATGCTGATTTCGTCAAATTCAATATGCAGTGAAGCATGTCCTAAATAGGTGATTTTCATGATGTGATTTGTTTTTTTAAATATATATACTTTTTTCTTGTGTCTTTTTAATTAAAAATTGCAAATAGTAGTGCATACAAAAAAGTACTCAAAGCAACTTTTTTAAGTTCAGGATCAAGTTCTTTAAGAATGATGTTTTTTCCAACTACAACCATGTTCATTATCAATGGAATAAAAGCAATCAGAATTATAAATTGTTTTGGTGAATAGTAGTTTCTAATAATAAATGAATGTGTACAAATATATGCGCCAATAATCAATGCATAATGATATAATTTTGCATTTTTACTTCCCATTTTTACAACTATTGTATTTTTTCCGTGTGCTTTGTCTTTGATACGATCGCGCATATTATTTAAATTCAATACCGCAGCACTTAGCAATCCTATAGCTGTTGCAGGTAAGAAAACATCAAAATTCAATGATTTTGTGTATAAAAAGTAACTTCCAACAACACTTAACCATCCGAAGAAAAGAAATACAAAAATATCACCCAAACCAGAATATCCATACGCGCTTTTCCCAACGGTATACTTTACAGCAGCAATAATAGCAGCGATTCCTAAGAATAAAAACAAAATTGAATAACCGAAGTTTTCACTACCAAAAGCAACGTAAATCAATGATAAAGCAAAAATAAACGTAATAATTGCCGTAATAATCATGGCATTTTTCATTTGCTTTGGCGAAATAATTCCTGAAGCAACCATGCGCTGTTCTCCTTCTCTATCATCATCTGTACCACGAATTCCATCTCCATAATCATTTGCAAAATTTGATAATACTTGAAATCCTATGGTTGTTAAAATAGCTAAAATGAAGATTGAATACTTTGTATAATAATGATAACATCCAAAACAACACGTAAACAATCCGTCACTACTCTCCGAATGATTATTTATTGAAAAATTGACCAACGAACAACCAACTATAATTCCAGAAATGGACAAGGGTAAAGTACGTAATCGTGCAGCTGCAAGCCAAGGTTTTATCATCTATAAAAGTTTCAGTAAAGATACAATTTTAAACAAGTAATAAAAGAGAGCTTTTGTGGTTTTTAATCATAATATTCTATTAATTTTTATGTGCAATTCTGAGTTTTACTTACATTGCAAGAAGTTTTATTTATTCATAGCATGAACATAGCATTTCGCATCTTATTCTTCTTTTTTGCTGTCACTTTCGTGAACGGACAAGAAACTCAAATTTGGAATACCTATCAAGCCAAACAAGAGAAAGGCGTGAGCTCTACGAATTTGCGAATGGATTTGATTGAAAAAGCACCAATTAACGGATATGACTTCCTTTTTTATGTGAAGATTAAATACAGAGTTACCAAAGAAAGTGACTTTCCTATTGGGAATAAGCTGAAAAAAATGTACCTAATTAAAGATGCTATTTATGACAAAATGCAATCTGTTTCGGATGATAGTTTTTATGTAGGTTCGTTTATGTTTGATGGAAGTCGTTTTGAGTATTACTATGTAAAAGATGCTTCCGATATTGAACGTCATATAGACAAACTTTTCAAAAATAAATTCCGTGGTGAGAAGTATGAAGTCTTTGTAAAGTCTGATCCTGCTTGGGATTTGTATATCAATTTTTTATATCCGAATGATGAAATCAAAAATTTCATGTCCAATCGTGATACGGTAATTCAGTTAAAAAATGCAGGTGATGATGTTGTGAGTCCACGAAAAATTGAGCATTACGCTACATTTTCAACGATGAATGAAATGAATTTGTTTGCTGCAGCCATTGAAAAACTTTCGTATACAATTGATTATAAGAAGAAAGTCAAAAACGATAAATTTCCTCACGAAGTTAAGTTTTACCGAGACAATTCGGTTACTCTAGAAAACACCATGAAATTCACTACAGAACTCATCAATCTTGCAAAAGAGATGAACGGGAATTATGATGGTTGGGAAACGTTTGTGGTGAAAAAGCAGTAGTTTTTTTAGACTCGCTTTGCTTTTAGACCGCTAACGCTTTTAGATATTTAGATCGCTTCGCTTTTAGATTCTTGGCTGTTGGCTGTTGGCTGTT
>NZ_JBOEFY010000043.1:0-80200 GCF_050633145.1 Kordia sp.
AGTACGATAACGACTTCTTTTGTTCTTTGTTTAATATAATTCCTTGTAATACAGAAAGTGCATTAAAAATAAAATGCGGTGTCATTTGTGATCGCAACAACTTTTGTTCTGTCAATATATTTTTATTCTTAGCTTTTACATGTCGTAATCGTAAGAAAAAGATAATTGCAGCCAAAACTAAAGTAACCAATAAAAAAGCAATAACTCCCAACAATAAATTTTGTTTTGAATTTTCTAAATCTTGGCTGGTTGTTTCTACTTCTTTCGTTAAGCGCAATTCTCGTTGGTTTGCAGATGCAATCTCTTGTTTGTATTTATATTCGTATTCTGATTTTATGATTTTCTTATTTACATCTTTACTCAACAAGCTGTCATTTAAAGTCTTAAAATCTTTNNAGATGTGTATAAGAGACAGAGATACCAGCAAGCAGTCCATGCACTTCTTTTTGGAACTTAAGTATCTCTAATTTATCTGCTATTTTTTTTGTTTTTAAAGTATACTCTAGTGATTTCTTGTATTCTTTTTGAAAATAAAATACTTGAGAAATGTTTAAATAACTGATTGCCATTTCTCTTTCATCAGGCATCTTTTCTGCAATCTTTAATGCGTCATCATAAAATTTTAATGCCTTTTTACTTTTAGATTGATTTTTATACACATTCCCAATATGATTTAAACAAGTAGCTATTCCTCGCTGATTATTTTGTTTTTCATATAATTTCAGTGCTTTGTTATAATACTCCAAAGTCTTATCAAATTGCTTCTGATCAGCATGAAGAAGGCCAATATTTAATAAAAGTACAGAAGCTTTTATAGTATCTTCTTCGCTATCATAAATAGAGAGTGCTTCATTAAGGTTTTCTAACGCTTTTGGGTAATCATTTAATTCACCATAAAGAGCGCCTATATTGGTGTAAGTTTTTGCAAGACCAAGTTGATAGTTAATTTTTTGTTTGATCTCTTTTGATTCATTATAATTTTTGATTGCTTCAAAATATTTACCTTGATCTGCATAAATGTTAGCGATATTGTTTAAAATAATTGAAGCGCCTCTCAAATTATTGGCTTCTTTGCACATTTCTGCCGATTTATTATAATATTCTAATGCCTTCGAAAAGTTTCCTTGATTGTAATAAGCAGTCCCCATTCTGTTCAAACAATTAGCAATAAGCATTTTACGATCTATTTTTTCATACAACTCAATTGCCTTTTTATAGGAAACAAGACTGCCTTCGTAATCAGATTTAATGGATTGCACTTCAGCTCTATAATAATTTGCATCGGCTTTTCCTTTTGTATAATTTAGTTCATTGGATAGTTTTTCAACTGCTTGTATTAATGAGTCTGCTTTAGAAGTATCTTTATAATAAATTTTCTGAACATACGTAGATAACATTTTGACTCTAGTCGTATCTTTTTGTGGATGGTTTATTAATAGAGAATCCAAAATTTTTGTAGGATCTTTTTTTTGAGCATACGAATGGATCGTAAAAAAGAAAAAGAAACATAGTAAAAAAAAGTGCTTATAATGCCTATTCATAAAGGATGGTTTTGTGCATATTATTTCTACCATAATCGGATATTTTACCAATACTAAATTACAACTTAGAAAAACAAAATAGTAACAGTCTATAAATGTATTAAAATTATAGAATCTTTCTTTTTCTTTAAAGTGTTTTTAATTAGTAACTGAGTTTTTTTTAGTTCAAAACAGTAGTTCATTTTGTATATCTGTCTTTGCTAAAAAATATGAATTGTACACAAAAGCATCACTCATTTCTAAGTGATGCTCTGCACAATTAAATTCAGGTTTATTTATTAGTCAGAATTATATACCTATCGTAAACATTTTTACTAAAATTCTATCAATACCTTTTTTGGTATATTTCAAAGATATAGGTTAGCATTCAATTTAAAAACAAGCAATTTATTTTTGAGTACTTTGAAGCCATAAGTGCTATATCTAATTAGATATCCGCAAAAGAAAAGATAAAAAAATCTGGCAGTTACTTTGGACACTATTTTATACGTTTATTTATATAAAACAGTGTTTTCAAAATCCTTTTTTTTAGTTAGTAATAATTTTCACAGCATTATTAAAACTAAAAAAACTCCTCGTTACGAGGAGTTTTTAAAAATATAAAAATCAAATTTAAACCAGCGACCTCAGCAACCACAACACAGAGAATTCGCCTTCATACACATTAGGTATCACCAACCTTCATTTGTTAAAAAGTTGAAAAAATTGATTTTTCATTCACTTACTATTTAATAAGTACCTTTTTCTCTACTAATACGTTGTTGTTTGTATCATATACTTTTAAGAAATGTATTCCCGCCTTTTGTATATTGCTTTTAGCTAATTCAATATTAATTTTGTGAGTACCAGATACTAACTTTCCATACTCTTTATTGAATACTTCCTTATTGTTCATATCAAATAAGCGAACCGTAAGATTACTTTCATTTTTTGTTAATTTGAATTGTATTGCAAATTTCCCATTGTTTGGATTTGGAAAAACAGTATTGCTATGAGTAGCTTCTACAGTTCTTAAAGCTCTATTTGGTTGAATAATTGCAGGACCATTTGTATAATTATACATCCAAACCTCATCACCAATAAGGTCGTACTTGTTTTGTCTGTTTCTCACTGCATCAAACCAAAATACAGTGTATACAGAACTTAATAAATTTGTTCCTTGCAGATAGAGTCCTGTAGTTCCATCTAAAGATTGGATTTGTGGTTGAAATGTGCCAGCTGCCTGACCTTGTTCAATGTATTTAACATATTGACTTGGAGTTAAGACTAATTTTCCAGTTTGTCCAGAAGTATTCACTCCCATTTTATAAGTTAAATTTGGCCATACTCCAGTTTGTTGATGTACTGCTTGCGCATGCTGTAGCGCTGCAGTTGTGCCATTTCGATCGCCTTTTAAAGCTGATGAACCTGTATCAAAGCTGAAGGATCCACCATTAGCAATCAATCTATTCCCAACATGAAAAGAACTTAAATTTGTTGCCCATAAATATGGTACTGCCGAATATGCTTGTTGTGGAAAAACTAATTTACTAGCCGTATTTATATTGGCGATTGGAGGAGTGCCATTTGGTCCAAAGGTTACATACGCTTTGTTAGCCGCATCGTCATAGTAAAAACTTACACAAACTTTACCTTGCGCATTTACGCGAACGACGTTATTATTTACTAATTCTTCTAATAGATTAGAAACCCCGTTTTCTGTCAATCTCGAATCAACAGGAACTGCAATTGCTCCATCCCAAAGAAATTCTTGAAATTGTGCTGTATTTGCAAATTGTGTAATCAATTTAGTATTTAATCGAGTTCCGCCACCAAACTGTAAAATATCGCTTCCCAAATTTGCTTTTGCTTGTCCCCATGGACCCCAATTGACTATTCTTTGAGTTGGATCTATAAAATTAAACGTGCTACTATTGTTTTGATTGAATTGGATGTGTCCATAATTCACACATGGATTCGTAGTACATTGCACAGAATTGACCCAAGTAAAGTTACCTCCTGTATCCACTGAAAATTTTAGTTTGGGAGTCATTCCTGGCATGGTTCCAAATGCAATATTACCTGTCCATTCAGCTGAACCATTATTTGTATATGGGTTTTTGTTCATTTCCAATACAACACTTCCGCTTTGTCTAGCAGCAAGCGTATTTGTTTCTCTAGAAGTACTCGTTTTTACAAAATTATTTTTATATGCTGCCACAGATGAATAATTATTTGCAATGTTTACAGCTTTTGCTTTGTATACCATCATCTCTAATTTTCGTCCATTTAGAAATCCTCCAATACCAAAGCAATATCTTTTGTTACGCGACATAAAACTTAGTGAAACAGATTGATAGTTAGAACTCGGACTTTGAGATGTATATCCTGTGACAGCTATGTTATTTCCGGAAGCGTCCGTATATGTTCCTTTTACTTCTCCAAAACTTCCCGATACTTGTGTTATTTTTAATCTGTCTCCTCTATTTGAATCTAACCAAGTTCCTAGTAATGCGTTAGCAACTCTTTTAACATTGGTGTTTTTTATTGGTTTGGTATGTTGTACAACTTCTCTAGCTGCCGTATTTGGAGTAAAAATTAAAGTTTCCGAATAACGTCCTTTGGTATCTATTTGAACAGCTGCCAACGGAGGTGAAGCATTTAACGAATGGAAAACTTGAATGCGTTTTTGTCCCTGAGCATCAGTCATTAAAGCTCCAGACATTGTAGATGTCCATTCTTGATCTGCAGAATTACTAGAAGTACTGTTTTTCCAATTTATGGTGAGAGAAATTGGAATACTTTGTACTGAAGATGTTGTATACGGACTATATCCAGAAACTAAATACGTTCCTGTAGCTCCTGTAGAAGAACTATAGGTTCCTGTAAAGAGTCCGGTTTGAGAAGAGTGATTTGTTATTTTTAATACGGAATTATACCCGTTTATCCATTCTCCTATGATTGGAGTTTGTGCTGAAAGTGTAATCACCAGAAAAAATGCTGTGATTGTAAATAGTAGAGTTGTCTTTTTTTTCATAATTTTATTTTTTAGCATACGTGTGTTTTATTTTGCGTACGAGCTTTGATTCATTCGAACACTATTGTATTTGACGTTATAGCCTACTGCGCGAGTTTCCATATTGACTAATCGCAAGTCATTGTTAGCAACATCTAAAAGCCCTGTAAACCCGATGATATATCTGTCTTGACCGCTTAGTAAGATTGGATTTTTAACGGTAAATGAAAGTGAGTATTTATTATCCGATGTTTGATGTGAAATTATTCCCGTAATAGCAATTGGAGTTTGTATTCCTCTAACTTTTACAGTTCCAGATAAGATGTCAAATCGTGTTCCACCAGAGGAATTTAATACAAGTCTAGTGTATAAACTTTGACTTCCATCGCTTAAGTTCCACGTTCCAGTAATAGGTGAAGGCGCTGCCCTATTTTCAGCTTGAGAATTAAGGTTGTTTTCAAATCTTAGGTTGCTACTTGTTCTTCGATTAAAGGTTAATGATTCAGGATAAATTCCGGGTTCATCAATTTGGACAGCTCCAAATGGTGTTGGTGCAGAAATACAGTTGATTAGTTCGATACTGTTTTGCCCACTATACAAAGTTCCATTCATAGCTGATGTCCAAAATTTAGACGGATCGGCGGTTGAACCATCAAGAGAATTCCAAGAAATCAATAAAGAAATTGCAACATTGTTATTGCTAGGATTTATCGAATACTGTCCTGTTACCTGATACGTTCCTGAAGAACCTGTTGTTGAAGAATAGATTCCAGCTAAGCTTCCGTCTGGATTTTGTTGGGTAATTTTTAATAACGAATTATAGGAGTTTACCCATTCTCCTACTAATTGATTTTGAGCTTGCATCAAATTTGTCCCACTGACAAATACGAGTACAAAAAAACTAATAATAAATACTTTTTTTTTCATGGCAAATAAAATATTAATGGTTAAAAATTAATACTTCAAAAATAAACTCAATACAGTGTTTACTTGCCAGTTCCTAAGCTTTTATAGGTATTTAGGAATTCCAAATTTGGAATTTGGAATTTGGAATTTGTGGATTTTAAAGAAGTTATGAAGGTGTGATTGTAACTTTAAGCGAATGTAAAATGGGGTAATTTTCAGGCGGTTTTTATTTTTGCATCACACACAAATGAGGGAACTGCAAAAGTAACTTGCAGAACCCCTCAATACATGTAACAAACACTCAGATTTTTTTGAACATAAATGATGAAAAGTGGAGGAAAGTTTAAACAGTAATTACTATCGCTTTACTATTTTTATATTCAAAATTCATATTCATAAAAGGCTAAAAATCTGTTTTTAAATCTCCACAAAGCTTAACTTTTAGTTTTACTGCTCCAGGAAGATATGCTAACGGTATCGATTCTTTAATTAATATGTGAATGCTATTTTCAGAAGCTCCATTTTTTAACAAGGCTTCTTTTGCTTTAGAAACAAGTAATTCTATTTCTTCTTTTTCATTTTTTTGTAACGTATTAATGACTAATTCTTCTTCGCGGCTTATTTGTGCTATACAAGCTCCAAAAGCATTGGCTACTTCCAAGTGCTCTGGAAATATAACATTGGAAGCTCCTTCTATTTCCTTAGGTAATAAAAATGCGCCTCCGCCACAAGCGATTACAGGAACTTCTTTATAATCCGTTTTTAATTTGTCTACTAATCTTTCAATAGCTAATTGAATTTGTTCTTTAACCAATTCTAAAGTATCAGGAAAGCTTTTTCCAGAAAGTGTTTGAATTTTATTTTTTAAATCTTCTATTGCCAATGCACCTTCTATTTTCAACTGATTAGTGGCTAATGAGAAATCGGAAAGTGTTAGTGTATCTCCGCCAAAAGCAATGGCTTTTTCTTTTAATCTGTATCCGACAGAATCGGGACCAAGTTTACATGTATTAGTATTAAATCGAACAATAGTTCCGCCACCAATACCTACAGCAACCACATCTGGCATTCTAAAGTTTGTAAGTACTCCACCTATTTGGGCTGCTTGTGTACTTTCTCTTGGAAAAAAATTGACCAAAGCACCACCATCTGAAGTAGTTCCGCCAACATCAATAACAATTCCATTACTCACTTTAGATAAGGCACCAGCACCACGAATACTATTGGTTGGTCCTGAAGAAATGGTTAGTACAGGAAAATCTTGTACTTGATCTAAAGACATTAGTGTTCCGTCATTTTGTCCAATAAATAGTTTAGATAACAACCCTAAGCGCTTTACAGTTTCTTTAAAGGCAGTCACCATTTTTAAGGCGACACCTTGTAATGCGGCATTTAAAATAGCTGCATTTTCTCGTTCTAATAATCCTAAACCTCCAACTTGATGCGAACAACTTATCCTTACATTTTCGCCTAATATTTCTTTTGCCCAAGTAGCTACTTGTAATTCTTGATCTGGTATGGTTTTGGAAAAAATTCCAGTAATAGCCAAAGATTCTATTTCTCCCTTCATTTTTAAAAGGCATACTTTTATTTCTTCTTCATTTAATGGACTTATTAATCTTCCATCAAATTCATAACCGCCATGCACCATATACAAGTGTTTTCCTAGAATTGCTTTTAGGTCTTCTGGAAAATCAGTCATTGTTGGTATGGCGCTACTTGCAGGTAATCCAATTCGAATGGCTCCAATTTTATTAAGTTCTTTTCGTTCTACCAATGCATTTGTACAGTGTGTAGTTCCCAGCATGATGTATTTGATTTCTTTTTTGGGAACATTAGCATCGGAAAGCACTTTTTTAATTGCATTTTCTATTCCGCTACTTACATCTAAAGTGGTCGTTTGTTTTGTTTTTGCAAGTATACTATTGTCATGAGAAACTAATACAGCATCCGTATTAGTACCACCTACATCTACTCCTATTTTGTAATACATTCTATTTTTTTTTATTTAATTCTTCTACTGGAACATATTCATATTCATACCCAAATTTTTGAGGTCCACCTAGTTCAATTCCTGCGGGCGTTCTCCATTGTTCATTCGCTTTCATTGCCAAAACCACTACTCGTGTACCATATTGAATGGTTTCTGCTGTAATTGGTTGTGCATTTTCCGCATCAATAAGTACAATAAGGTCAGGTGTAATAGCAACTGGAATTCCGTCTTTTTTTGCTATTAAGAATTCGTTCTGGAATTCTAATATCATTTCAGAATCTTGATTTTCATCTAAGCCCATAATTTCACAAACTCCTTTATTCCATCTGCCTTCTGTTTTTATAGTTATGTTACTTATTTTACCAGTAAACAGCTTTATGGCGTCTGCTTTTTGTATTAAAGAATCTAAAGGATTTACGTTTTTTTCTTTCGCATCAATAATAGCTTCTCCAAGCACTTGCGCATACGAAACAATGCCGTGTACCGCTGCTTTTTTTACTTGTGCGCCGCTCATAGGATAACATCCAATGGCACAACTACCGCCCATTTGAATAGCAGTTGCTCCTACTAAAGTTTCTCCCCAAGTATTATCTATCGTATGATATACATTTCTGTTCCCTTTTTCATCCGCTTGTGTAATAGGCGAAACGGTAATGCCATGTAAGGTGAACGTGACCATTTCAAGTCTTGGAAATGCTCTTCCCATACCATCTGCATCAACCAATGGAATTTGTTTTTGAGCTGCAACTGAAAAAGGTAGTACTCCATTGAGTCCTCCTGCTTCTGCTGGCATAACCGCGTCAATTTTTCTACCTAAATAGCTTTCCATCATTTCAAAAGCTTTGATAAATTCTTCTCCAGAAAAAAGTTTTTCTACTAAAATCATGGGAGCTCCAAATGCCGCTATTGGTAATATTAGCGCATCATCATTTAATTCTTCTGCTGCTACCAGTTTAACATCTCCATATTTATGTATTGCTTCCTTTGCCAGCAGCTTTCCAATATATGGATCGCCTCCACCGCCTGTTCCCAAAACGGTTGATCCCATAGCAATATATTCTATGTCATTTGTACTTATTATTCGCATTTTATTTGATTGTTTTTTTAAGAATAAAATAGACTAAGGCAGCTACAATTATTCCCAGTATGTTTTTAATTTGGGAAGTCATTACTAACATTACAGTAACTCCAGTAATCCAAGAAATTATTCCTTTCCAGTTAAAGTTCTCGGGGGTTTCTTGATAGGTTTTTGATATATAATAATCTGAAATCATCACACCAGCAATAGGCGTAATAGTGATTGTTAAGATGGTAATGAAATTCATGAATTGAGAGAGCACTCCAATTGCTGCTAATAGAATTCCAATAAGTCCAACAATTAAGGTGGTTGTAGAACGAGATGCATCTCCTAGTTGTAATAGATTGTTAAACGCTAGACCAGAAGAGTAACTATTGATGACATTGGATGTCCATGTTGCTAGGATAAGAATAGACATCGCTAAAAACGGAAATCCTAAGGTGGAGAATATTTCAACAATATCATAGGTTCCTTGTGTTATTGCTAAGATTGCTCCTATTGCTAATAAACAGAGTGCAGAAGGTATAATTCCGATGATTGAACCTAATACTGCATCTTTTTTGGTTGCAGCAAATCGGTTGTAATCGGGAGATATTACTCCTCCAACAGCTATAAATCCAATGGTAAAACCGATTGCCTGTAATAATGGCATTCCTTCTTTTGGTTGAAAATCTAGTATTTCTTGAAAACTATGTTCGTTAAATGTTATGACGAGTCCATACGTTAAGAGTACAACAATGGCTGGTACGGCTATATAGTTAAGCCATTTTAAGTATTTGAAACCAAAAACTGCCGTAAGCACCATTACAATTCCCCAAAAAACGGATGATAACCATATCGGAATTTCGATTCCATTTGTTTCTACTAAAATCTTTGAAAAGGAAGCGCCTGCAATATTACATTGAATTCCAAACCATCCTAAAGTTGATAAGCCAATGATAAGACTTACAATGAATTCTGCTCCTTTTTTTCCAAAA
Organism: Kordia sp.; assembly: GCF_050633145.1. Taxonomy (GTDB): domain Bacteria; phylum Bacteroidota; class Bacteroidia; order Flavobacteriales; family Flavobacteriaceae; genus Kordia. Next base: position 9,491 of record NZ_JBOEFY010000043.1, read on the forward strand.
CTACTAGATGCTAAAGCAACTGTTGGTTTTCTTTTTTCTACAGCAGCAATACTTAATAAAGACATAAATAATACGACAAAACCAAACCCTATTAATCCAGCCAAAAGAGAAAGATGAAAACTGAGTGAAGCTATTAATGTGCTTCCTACCAATAAAGCAGGAACACTTACAACTCCTCCAAACCATATTCCCGCAAGGCTAAACCATTTGGTTGTGTTTTTATTATTTTCCATGAATCTGTTATTTAATTAATACATAAATTATGTTTGTATCTTCTAAAACATTTCCTGCTTGGGCTTCAAAGGCTTTGATGTAAACTACATCTCCTTCTTTTAGGTATTCTTTGGTTGAGCCATCTTCATTTAGCATTTCAATTTTTCCTTTTTGAATGATAGAAATCTCATAACGATCATGCTTTGTAAATCCTTTTTCAGGAATTCGGGTTCCTCCTTTTAGAAACACTGTACCAAACTGAAAATCAACTTGTTTATTTTTAGTTTCAAACAGTAATTTATTGTAGTCTTCATCAGGTGAAGGGTATATTATCTTTTTTATCTCCATCTTCAAATTTTATAAAATTCTTTTGCTTCTTTTTCAGTAATGTATCCGTTTTTAACATCTGATAACACCTTTGTTTTTGGGCGTTTTTCAGGATTTCCATAACCGCCTCCAGTTGCTGTTACGCAACGAACAATGTCTCCTTTTTCCAAGGCGATGTTAGTGCCCAAACTATGACGAATTTTAGTGCCATCTTTCTTGATAATCATAAAGTAATTGTACGATCCATCATGACCTCCGTTCATTCCCCAAGTTTTTGTTTTTTCACCTAAAAAAGCCGCAGTAACATGCGCTTCTTCAGACACAATTTTATAATCTACATATTGCCCATTTCCACCTTGAAATTCGCCATAACCGCCACCTTCATTATGAAAAGCATATTGTTCTACCAAAATACCATAGCGCATTTCTCTTATTTCAATTGGAATGTTATAGGATTCTCCGCTTCCGCAGGAAAGTTGTCCTCTATTTCCATCGTGCGTAGCAGATGCTCCCCAACCTCCCGCTAAAGGTTCAGCTTGTATGTAAAACTGATTTGTATCTGGATGCATTCCCGAAATGAATGTTGCGCAAACTGAGCGCAAATGTCCCGCAGGAAGTTTATCAGGAATTAAAGGCGCGAGAATTTTCCAAATCAAATCTATAGAAGTAATTAATACTTCATAATAAACAGATACGGCAGATGGAGCTTGCGCACTTACAATAGTTCCAGGTTCACATAGTACTTTCATTGGTCTGAAAGCACCTCCATTGGCATCCATTTGTGGAGTTGTAATCGCTTTAAAAAGGCTTCTACAACCCGTTACCAAACCACTAAAAGCTAGATTGGTTGCTCCTTTTACTTGTGGATGTGAACCATTGAAATCTGCAATGAATTCAGTATCCGTAATTGTAATTTTTGCTTTTATAGGAAAAGGTCCTTCTCCAAAACCGTTGTCTTCTATTTCGGTGGTTCCTTCATACGTTCCGTTTGGAATTGATTTTAATGCTTCAATACACATTCGTTCTCCATAATTAAGGAAATCGTTTTTGGCTTTTATAAATGTATGTAATCCGTATTTTTCAATAATTGATATGACTCTTTTTGCGCCAACTTCAGCAGCAGCTATACCCGCAAATAAATCGCCCAAAGTACTGTCTGGCAATCGAACATTGGCTTTGATTATATCGATTACAGCTTGATTGAGTGTTCCTTTTGATTTTATTTTAATGAATGGAAAATGCAATCCTTCTTGATAAATTTCGGTAGCTACCGTAGAAACCGAACCTGGAAAAGTTCCTCCGAGTTCAGTCCAATGCGCTTTGTTTACAGTAAAAGCGACTAATTTCCCATCATAAAAAACAGGATATATTACTGATACATCTGAAAGATGTGTTCCGCCACCAGCATACGGTGTATTTGCGATGATAACATCTCCTTCTTGTAATGTATTATTTCCCGAAAACTTATCTATAGTAGCACTTACTACTGCATCTAATGCCGCCAAAAAAGCAGTTACTCCATTCCCTTGCGCCAATAATTCACCTTTGATATCTGTAATTCCAACAGCATAATCTAAAGATTCATATATAATTGGGCTCATACTCGTTCTTTGCAAGGTTTGAAACATTTCGTCTCCCGCAGCGACCAATGCATCTTGTATAATTTCTAAGGTAAATTTTTCCATGATTAGCCGTTTTGAAGTGTTAGTATTAAATTACCATAGTTATCTACTGTTACTGTATGCAAAGGACTTACCACAGTAGTGGTAGCATTTTCAGCAATGATGGCAGGTCCGTTAAATGTCATCTCAGGTTCTAATAACGAGCGATGATAGAAAGGTGTTTTATGTTTTCCTAAGTCGTCAAAATCAACTTCTTTAGTATCAAAAATAGCAGCCTCCACTTTTTTTCCTTCCTTTATTAATTGTGGGAAATCTGGTTTGTCTACTTCAACTTCTGCTACTAAATGAAAGTTTACCAACTCTACAGCAACCGTTAATTCAAATGAGTAGTGTTTTTTGTGTTCTTCATGAAAATGATTGATAATGTTTTCTAAAGGTGTTTCATTTGAAAAATTGGAAAGTAATACTTTTACATAGTGCTCTTGCCCTGTATACCGTAGATCTGCATAATATGTAAATTTTATCTCTTCTTTTTGATAGCCATCATTTTTAAAGTTAGCAGTGGCTTCCACAACCATTTCGGTAAAAACCGATTGAATGGTTTGCTTTGTATTGTCTTCTAATGTGATAACATTGGTTCGTATATAATCTCTTCGAATGTCTGACATTAACATTCCAAATGCTGAAAACACACCTGCATGTGGAGGAATTATAAGTTCTGGAATTTGCAGTTCTCTTGCCAAATCTGCTCCATGCATTGCGCCGCCGCCGCCAATAACGATCATTGTAAAATCTCTAGGATCATATCCTTTGTTTACTGAGATGAGTTTTAGCGCATTTATCATATTAGCATTAGCAATGCGTAAAATTCCTTTGGCAATATCTTCTTTTGTTCCTTTTAATTGTTGACATAATGATGCTGCCGCTTCTTCAATACTATAGTAATCTGGTTTTAATTCTCCTCCTAAAAAATAATCATCATGAATTCTTCCCAAAATGATGTTAGCGTCCGTAGTCGTTAGATTGTTTCCTCCTCTACCATACGCAGCTGGACCAGGCATTGCTCCTGCGCTTTTTGGGCCTACATGCATTTTCCCTCCTTTATCAATCCAAGCAATGCTTCCACCTCCATTACCAATTTCTACGATATCTATTACTGGAGTTTGAATAGGATATCCTGCTTCCGTTTTGGAATGCTCAATTTTGTAGTTGGTTGTAATTTTTACTTGTCCATTTTCTACCAAAGCACATTTAGCCGTTGTTCCGCCAATATCTAGTACTATTACATCTTTTTTGTTGATCGTTTTGCCCAAAGCAATAGCTCCAAATACACCGCTGGCAGGACCAGATTCGACCATTGTTATAGGGTTTTCTTTGACATCATTGATCGTAGTGATGCCTCCATTAGATTGCATGATGTACGGCTTATTTTTTAGTCCTTGCTTATATAGTTTATCTTCTAAGTTATTGAGGTATTTTTTAGCTATAGGCAAAACATAACCTGATAAAACAGTAGAACTGGTTCGTTCGTATTCGCGCCACTCTCTCGTCACTTGATGCGATGCAATAAGCGCTATTGAAGGATTTATTTTTTTTATTTCTTGTATGAGTTCAATTTCATGCGTTGGATTTTTATATGCATGCAACAAACAAATGGCAATGGTTTCAATTTTTTCTTCTTTGCAAGCTTCTATGATTGCTTTTAGGTTAGCAATACTTAGTTCTTTTAATACTTCTCCTTTATAATTTAATCGTTCTTCTACTTCAAAACGTAAATGTCTAGATACAAATGGTTTTTGCTTTACAAAATTGAAGTTGAATAAATCGGGCCTGTTACAACGTGCTATTTCCAATACATCTCTAAATCCTTTTGTAGTTATTAGTGCAGTTTTTGCTCCTTTTCGTTCAGTTAGTGCGTTGATAACTACAGTGGTTCCATGCGCAAAAAATGCTATGTCATTTAACTGTATATTTCCTTTCTTAATCGTGTCTAATATTCCTTGTTCAAAATTTGAAGGAGTAGTATCTGATTTCGCTACTTTCACGCCTGTAGGCTTGCCTGTTTTTTCGTCAACTTCTAGGCATACGAGGTCTGTGAAGGTCCCACCAATATCTGTTGCGACTCTCATAAATATGTTATTTGTATAATTTGATATTAAAAAAATGCCACTAAAGAAGAGTATCTTAGTGGCACGGTACTAAAACATTAATCCACTTAAAACTAATTCAAATATTGTATTAACCAAACACTTTACTTGAACTAAAACTTATAAGTAAGTGTTGTGCCGAAAGAAACTGGTTGTCCTAACCAAGCCAAATCTGAACCTCCGTTAGAAAAAGTTTGGTCAAAAAACTCGGTAATATATTTGGTATCGGTAATATTGCTTCCCCAAAGTCCAAGGGTAAATTTATCAAAAATGAAATTTACTCTTGCATTTAAAATATTGTATCTCGGTGAAACAGCTGCATTGTCTTCATGCCAATACATTTGCCCAGTACCTTTTAAATTTACATTACCGCTAAAGGCAATTTTATTCGAAATATCAAATCTAGATTCAAAACCTAAACTGTAACTATCCTGTGGTACAAGAGGAGTTGCATTACCAGATACATTAATAGTTTCGTTAGCTCCAGTACTTACCGTTGAAGTACCATTTTCAATTACTGACTTACTAACTCCGTAGCTTCCCAAAATATCTAACCAGTTGGTAGCTCTAATACGCATGTCTGCTTCAAAACCAACAGACCTACTTTCTGGAACATTGAAGTTTCCAATTAAAATTTGACCAGCTCCACCATCGAGTACTAAGGCATATAACTGTTGATCGGTAAAATCAATATAATATCCAGCTAAATTGAGAATAAAACGATTGTCCCAATATGAATTCTTAATACCTATTTCATAATTATCGGTAGTTTCCGCGTTAAATGCAGCATTGTAACGAACTGTTTGACCTTGATTAAATCCTCCTGTTCTATACCCTTTTCCGTAATTTGCATACATCAACATATTGTCAGTTGCTTGAAAAGCTATGGAAATTTTTGGTTGTAACTGAGTATCAACTCTATTTGGGTTTGTACCTTCACTTCTATTATCTTGACTGATTTTATCGTTATCATATCGCAAACCAGCTGATAGTGTTAACTTATCTGAGACTTTGAAGTCTACAAAACCAAATACAGCTAACGTTTTATAGTTATTCGTAAAATCTCCTATAGCTAAGGTACTTTGAATGCCAGAAGGTGCGAATGGTGGCGCAAAGAAACCAAAGTCTGCCGAAGCTCCAGTAGTCAAGAGTTTATCTAGGTTTTGATAAAATACTCCCAAATCCCAATTTATTTTACTGTCTTTATCGCCCGTTGAACTTAATCGAATTTCCTGATTAAAACTTTCTGTATTGCTATCTTGATCTTGTCGTAAAACATCAGCAGGTGTAAAATCTAAATCTCCGGCAGCATTTCTTTCCGCTTTATTATAGGTCGTTAATGATGTTAATTTCATTTTATCTAAATTAAAATCAACTTTTAAGTTACCATAAGTACCTTTTAGCGTACCTACGCCTCTCTGATCTCCTTGAATCGCTAAATTTGCATAGTCATCTGGAGCAATTTTAGCACTACCATTTGTAGGCGCAGCATAATATAAACCTCCAGCCTCTGTATCCATGATTTGCCCAGTTAAAGTCGCAGCTATTTTTGGGGATATTTTTGCTTTTAATTGCGCTCTTAGTGTTAGGTCTTTGATATAATCTGGAGCTTCATTTAATGTTATATTATTCAGTAAACCATCACCGTTTTTGTATGAACCAGAAATCCTGTAAAATAATTTATCTTTTACTAAAGGTCCCGTGGAAGACAGTTGCGCCTGTAATAAATTACCATTACCGTAACCTACCTTAATTTTGTTTAGAAAAGTATTTGTAGGTTCATTAGTCACTATATTAATTGCTCCTGCAATAGCATTCTTACCATACAATGCTCCTTGAGGTCCTTTTACTACCTCTATTAAGGCGACATCAAATAATTCTTGATTCAATAAGTTAGCATCTGGTAAGGTAACTCCATCAATTACAAATGCTATAGGTGCATCTCCATTTCTAATTTGTGAAATTCCACGTACAGTAATAAAATTGTTACCGACATTCTGTGATGTGGTGAAATTGACATTTGGAATTTGATCTGCAAATGTTTGCACATTGCTAATACCCTTAACTTCAATATCTTCAGATGTAAAAGCAATTACTGATTCTGGAAGAGATTGTACAGATTCAACTCTACGTCTGGCACGACTATTCACATTAGAGAAGCCTTTAACGACTACCGCTTCCAATTGAGAAGCGTCTTCTTCTAGAAGTACATTAATTGTTTGTTTACCAGTTATTTTAATTTCTTGGGTTTTATATCCTACAAAAGAAAAAACAAGAACGGCGTCCTTATTTACTTTTATTGAATAATTACCATCATAGTCTGTTGTAGTACCATTTTGAGTTCCTTTTTCAATTACGTTAACGCCCAATAATACATCGTCTGCAGATTTTACATTACCGCTTACAGTTATTTCTTGAGAGAATACTAAACATGGAACAAAAAGCACCAATAACAATAAATTTCGTATCATTTTAATAAATTCTTTGATTAGTTGATAGGATAAAAGTATATATCTTCACTTTCCTAATATTGCGTTCCACTTATTTATTAATATATTTGTAATTCCAGTTACATATTTAGGAAAGCAATGGAAAATATATCTAATAAAGAAAACAATGAGGCTTTAACACTAACCAAACAAGTGTTTAACATTCTATTAGACAGTATTATAACTCATTTTAAAAAAACGCATGATATACAAGAGAATTCTAACAATTCTCAGCTATATGGTTTTGGAAATTATGATTTAGAAAAACCAAGTTTAAAGAAAGATTTAGAGTTTACTTTAAAAGGATATGTGAATGGAAAGTACTTATACAACAAGCATCGCGAAGCTGTATCGGGCAAACCTACTATAAAAATCAACAGAGAATATAAATCACTCTATTTTAATTATTTAGGATTTAAAGGTGTTAAAGATTTTATTGAAAGTAATCTTGTTTCTCATCAGCAAAAAATAAGACAACAAGAGTTGCTAATTAAATCGGGGAAGTTAGAAGACGATTATTATGTGTGTTATTATTTTGGAGAGAATAATCGCATGAATAAAGGACAAGTGATCATTTATAACGAATGGAAATCTGTAGAAATGATCTATGTATATTTAGATGATGACGGAAAAAAAGGAGTTTACACTTTTCATGGAACGATTAATCAAAGTGAAAATTTCGCCCATTTTGATACTAAGTATTATACCGGAAATAAGAAAAATGAAGGCGCCAATTTTATCTTCTTTATTGGAAAATCGTCTCCTAATGAACGTCTTTATTTAGTAGGAACCTATTCTGGTTTTGATAAGTATGACAGAGCTATTGCTGGAAAGATGATTATGAAGAAATACAATTCGAAAGTAGCTATTGAAGAAGAAGTTGGTAATACGTTTTTTGATCCTATTATTTGCCAGGAACTAAATAAAAACAGATTGGTTGTAGAAAGTAATATTAGAAGAAATCCTTTAATGTTTTCTAAAAAAAGTCCTTTCTCACAAGTTTTAATGAAATCTTCAGGCGATTATATTTTTGAATTTAATGTTGAAGAAAACGTGTATCAACTAAAGTTAAAAATAGAAAAATATCATTATAATATTATTAGTTTAAACGATTCGGTAATCATTGAAGACGATAGGGTTTCTGTTATAAATAAAGGTCAAATTTTATGTTTAGATTTTTCTTTGTCTGGTATATTTTATTTGCAAAAAGTTTCTATTTATATAAAAGCGCTTGATTTTATGAATAAAAACACAAAAGGCAATTTTAATGGTGTAGATATTAATAATAATATAGTGTCTGGACATGTTACTATAATTTCTGATGATGATGAATCTGCTTTTTAAAAACAAAAAAGACATTTTAGTTATATACTAAAATGCCTTCTTTTCCCAACAATAAATGATACGTAACTCAACTAACTATTGGTAAGTATTATAATTATTTTACAAACACGTTTCACATGTATGAAATAAGTGTTTTGAAAATGTTCCTCCTTCACAATTCACAATAGTTCGAAATGATCCTCCGGCTCCATTTATACTATTAGATCTTATTATTGAAATTGATTTCTTGTTTAATTTTAAACTTTTTATTTCTCTTTTTTTCATGATTTTATTTATTATTTGGATCTGAAGGTGTACAATTACAAGTATTACAACTAGTTATTGTTTGGCAATCCCAATCTAATGTTTTAGGACAAACACCAATACAAGTATTGGTAAACCCTCCAGTAAGTGAATTAAATTGAAAATTAGAAATTGACTTCTTATTTAGTTGTAAACTTTTTATTTCTCGTTTTTTCATAATTCCTATTTTTAATTATTACAATTAAACAATACGCTATGGTAGCGTATTGTTTTTTTTACTTTTTGACATTTTTTTTAACAATTCGCACAACTTAATGGCAAAGAATAGTTACAAATACATTTTGAAACGCAGTACGTTCGTGCTGAACAATGTACTAGTGTATCAAATGAACCTCCTGCTCCTTTTACATTATCTGATTGTAATGTAGATACTTGATTCTTATTCAGCTTTAAGCCTTTTATTTCTTTTTTTTTCATAATTTCTATTTTTAAATAATTTGATTTTTATACTTTTTTAAGAGACTAAAAGACATATTAGGTAATAGACTAAAATGCCTTTTAGCTCTTATTTTATTATCATTTAGCAATTTTTATTGCATGACAAACAATCTTAATTATTACATGTTACAGGTAATGTACTAATATCGTTTGTTGGATCTGATGGTGGATTAGGATCACAAATACATTTTGAAACACAGTATGTTTTTGCTGAACAAGCTACAAGAGTATCAAAAGATCCTCCACCTCCGTTTACGTTATTAGACTGTAATGTTGATATTAGATTCTTGTTTAGCTTTAAACTTTTTATTTCTATTTTTTTCATAATTTTTATTTTTTAAATAATTTTTAAAAGACTAAAAGGCAAATTGGGTTGTAAACTAAAATGCCTTTTAGCTCTATAATTTTTATTGCTTAGCAATTTTTATCGCATGACAAACAATCAGAATTTGCACATGAAGCAGGAATAGAATAATTTCCTGTTGGATCAGATGGTGGATCTGTAGTTCCACATGATTTACAAACTGAAAATCCTGTATTATTACCTGGAGCTCCTCCTCTAATTTCTGTTAGATTGGATACAGCTGTTTTATTTAATTGCAATCCATTTATTTGTTGTCTTTTCATAATTTATTTTTTAAAAAATTTATGTAAAGACTAAAAGACATATTAGGTAATAGACTAAAATGCCTTTTAGCTCTATAATTTTATTGCTTAGCAATTTTTATTGCATGACAATGGCAAAGAATAATTCCCTGTTGGATCTGATGGTGTACATGTAACACAAAATGAAGGGCTACTTGCGCAACCTGTACCTGTATTTGGCGCTCCAGCGATAATTTCTGTAAGATTTGATACAGCCGTTTTTTGTAACTGTAACGCTTTTAATTGCATTTTTTTCATAATTAAAATTTTTAAAGTTTATAATTAAATTACTCTTGATAAAAAACCATATTATTTATTAGCTAGCATCATAATAAATATGCTCTTATCGTTACTATTGCAATACAATTTTAGTCCCTTAGAAAGCAACCTTTAAAGTTGTTTTCTTTTTAAATCCAAACTATTTTTTATTGATTTTAGATTAAATCAGTGTGCATCAAATAATTATTGTGGTGGTACAACTCCTCCGTGGTAATTAAAAGGAGGTCCCGATAGTATATCAAGAAAAGTGTTTCCTATTTGATATAATCGTGATGCTGGACGCGAACAAACTACATGAATTTGTTTTCCGATTAAGCTTCGCATTTTGGCTGGATCTCCATTATTAAAAGCTACAAACTTGCCAGTATTATCTTTTATCATGTACGACATTAAGTTAGGAGCAGTAACAATAGTTCCATCACTTAGTTTTAAAAGTAAATTTTCATTTAATGCTCCGATTCGCAGAGCTCTTCCATCATTAAGATTGATATCAATAGTTACCTCATCTAGTCCTTGAACTGTTTGCTCTGTAAAATTTGATAGCGTTCCGTCATAAGACGAAATGAAAGTTCCTCTATTTCTAAAGAAATTATCTAAATATGCTGTATTTCCAGTAGAAATAGTACGTTTTGTTGCGCGTCCAAGTGTAAATGCATCAGAAAAAGTGTTCTGTACTATTTGTGAATTTTTTAATTGTGACCCAGTTTGCGCCCATAATGCTAATCCTCCAATATTTCCATACCCAGGTTGAGAAATGATATTTCGTATGAAAGTTTCTGCTTGTACTGCATTTGCTGGATTTGACACACTTATTTGTGATCCTGGATTTGCTGGTGCTGTTAATACCATTGGAGCAATAGTATACGCTTCATGCGCATAGCTAAGGTTGTTTAATTCTGGCACAGATCTACCTGCTCCATCAGCGTTAATTAATGGTACATTTAATCGTTGACTAATCAACATTGCGATCACTGAATTTAATGAGCCTGATTCTACAGATAAAATTCCTCCAAGTTGTCTTCCTTGAATATTAACTAATGTACCTACAGAAGATTCGATTGCGTTTAAAACTCCATCAATGTTTTGTGCTACCGACGCTGGCGAACCAATTCCTCCTGCAACAATGTATATTTTACTATTGTCTACATCTGAAACATTTTGTACATCTAAACCTGCATTAGATATTCTGTTTAATAAATTTAAACCGTCTTGGTAGGAACCTCCACCACCACTTCCCTTGATAGAAAGTCCTTGGTACATCGTTTTTACCTGCCTTTTGGTATAATGCGTAGTAGCTCCTACGTTACGTGCTTTTAAATCTAGTTCGACAGAAGAAGTTTCTGTTTCGTTTTCAAATGCTTCGTCTTTGTCACATGAAACTAGACCTACAAATACTGCGGCTATTAATAATGCAGTCTTAAATAAAAATTTACTCTTTTTCATAAATTAAAAATTTTTTTGGTTAAAATTTGCACTTACTAGTTATGAGAAGTTTTCATGATTTCTTTTTGCTTTTAATTGTCAATACATAGTGCTAGCTATATTTATATTCACAATAAGTAGCATCCATTTTAAGAATCAATAAAGATCTTTTTACATAGCTAATGCTTATAACAAATCTATGTAACACAAAAAGTGAAGAGAAATATTCCTTGTATTATAAACTGATTAAGTAATTCCAAAAAGAATTATTGGAAAAAGTGGAACGTGTAAAAATTGATCTAAAAATAGAGAAACATCTATATACTTAAAAAGCTAAAAGACAGATTAATATATTATTAAAATGCCTTTTAGCAACTACTTTAATGAAGTATATAAATTGGAATAACTCTTTTTTAATATGAGTTATATTTTATCATGGAGCTGGAGGAACTACACCGCCATGATAGTTAAAAGGTGGCACATTTAATATGCCTAAGAACGTATTACTAAAGTCATACAACCTTCTTGCTGCATACGAACAAACGATATGAATTTCTTTCCCAACAAGGCTTTGCATTTTTGCTTTATCTCCATTGTTATAAGGAACAAACTTCCCATTAGTATCTTTAATAACATACGACATAAGATGCGGTGCAGTTATAACAGTACCATCGCTTATTTTTAAAAATAAATCTTCATTTAGTGCCTGCATTTTTAGTGTTCTTCCAGTTCCGTCATTAATATTTACTTCAAGAGTTACAATATCTAATCCGTGAACAGTCGTTTCTGTAAAATTTGACAATGTTCCAGTGTATGATGAAATGAAACTTCCATTATTTATAAAATAATTATCTAAAAAAGAAGTATTCCCAGTTGCAATTGTGGATTTAGTTGCCAGTCCTAATTGATATGCATCCGAAAAAGTATTTCGTATAATCCTTGAGTTTTTAAGTTGCAAGCCCGTTTGTGACCATAAAGCTACTCCTCCAATGTTACCATAACCAGGTTGAGAAATAATGTTTCTAATTTTAGTTTCAGCATCTGTTGCATCAGTAGGATTTGATACATTTATTTGCGATCCTGGATTAGCAGGCGCAGTTACGACCATTGGCGCAACACCAAAAGCTTCATGCGCATAACTAGAGTTGCTTAGTAATGGAACAGCACGTCCAGAACCATCTCCATTAATTAATGGCACATTTAATCGCTGACTTAATAATATAGCAATCATAGAGTTTAAAGAACCTGATTCTCCAGATAGAATTCCGCCAATTGGCTTGTTTTTTATGTTAGCTAATGTAGACACAGAAGCTTCAATTGCATTTAAAACTCCATCAATATTTTGCGCTACAGCTGCAGGAGATCCTACTCCAGCTCCTACAATATATAACTTAGTATTGTCTGCTGTTGATACATCATATAGATCAATTCCAGAATTGGAAACTCTATTTACAAGCGCCAACCCATCTTGGTAGGCTCCTCCACCTCCACTTCCTTTAATAGACAGTCCTAAATACATATCTCGTACTTGACTTTTTGTATAGTGAATTACATTTGCTTGATTAAAAAATCTTCCTTTTTGATCGGCAGAAGTTACTAGCTGATCGGCAGAAGTTGCGGGTTCATTTTGAAATTCTTCGTCTTTATTGCACGCAATAAATCCTACTAATACTACAGCTAAAAGCATCGTAGTTTTTAATAATAGCTTACTCTTTTTCATAGGTAAAATGTTTATAGATTAAAATTATTTTTATGCTAAAAACTTACTTTTATAAAGGTTTATTTCTCTCTTAGTTTTATGAAAAACATTATTTTTCTTTAAAAAAAATTACCATCAAGTATGGATAAACATTACTTGAAAAAAGGAGAAACATTAATAATATGGAGAATATATATTGTTGAACAATAAACCCTATAACACTAAGTTTAAACATAAAACAAAGCTATGTAACATTAAAAGTGAATTAAAATATTCTTGATGCATTATGCTCATAAAATAATTCCTTTTAAAAAAAAAGAAAAAAATGGAACGCTATGAAAATTTACATTTGAGTAAAGATATTTTCTTTACTTTATTGAATGAATTATTAACAAAATTTAAAAGCAAACACAACATAACAGATTATAAAGACACGCAACTTTATGGCTTTGGGAGTTATGACCCAAATAAGCCCAGTTTAAAAGATGATTTAGAAAAACTTTGTAAAGGTTACATCAATGGAAAATACCTTTACAACAAAATGCGAGAAGCTGCTTCTGGAGTTCCTTCTGTACGTATTAGCAAAGATTACCAATACATTTATTTTTTATATTTAAATTATGAGAATGTACATGATTTTCTAGACAAAACTGTTATCCCTGAAGAGCAAAAGAATAAGCAATTAGAGCTATTAAGTTCAAAAAAAATCAATCAAAATTATTATTATACTTGTTATTGTTTGTGTGAAGATTTTATCTTGAATAAAGGAGAACTCATAATTTATAACAATTGGAAAACTTTAGAAATGAAGTTTCATTATAAACAAAATAATGGAGAAAAAGAGATTTATAGTTTTATGGGAAATGTTGTTCATAGCGAAAACTTTGTCCACTTTAACACAAAGTTCTTTATAGAAAATAAAAAGATTGAAGGTGCTAAATTTATCTTTTTTGTAGGGAAATCTAATCCTTCTCAGCACAATTGTTTGATAGGAACTTATGCAGGTTTTGATAAATATAACAAAGCTGTAGCTGGGAAAATAATTTTAAAAAAGGCTGCTTCTAGAGAAGACGTTAATCGAGAAATTCAAAGTGATTATTTTGATCCTATTATTTGTCAAAAACTATATAAGAAGCGAATTATAATTGAAAATAAGGTTGAAAAAACTTCGTTGCTCTTTTCTAAAAAAGATCCGTATGCTCAATTACTTTATGAAGCTATTGGTAGGTATACGTTAGATTTTCATATTGAAGATTCTGTTAAATCATTAAACCTAGAAATATTACCAAATACATACAAAATAGTAAGTCTTGATACTTCTACTTTTGTGAGTAACAGTAATATTACTGCTACAAATAATTGGCAAGTTCTATTTATTGATCTTTTGATTGAAGGTTTCTTTCCTTTGAAAAAAGTCTCCATTTATGTGAAACTTTTTAATAGTTCTTTAATGAAAAATAAAGCCGATAATATGGATGCAAAGTTTAATGGTGTTGATATTAATAGCAATATAGTGTCTGGAAAAGTGGTGTTCAATAATCTTGTAGCAGAAACTGTAGTTTAATTTATTAATAAAACATCGCTAAAAAGGAAAACAATAGCTTTTATAAAAAAATTAGGAGCCCGAAAACGATCCGTTTAAATCAATTTCGGTGCTCCTACAGGTTTATTAAATTATATACTAACTTAGAATTTCGGGAAACAATCTAATACGTTTGAGGATGTGACCTCAAATCTTCAATATTCAAACTCTTTATTAGAGAATTTATATCTATTTATTCCTTTATTAACTTGAATGTTTTTTGCGAATTATCAGCATATACTTTCACAAAATAAATACCACTTCTTAGTTGACTAACATTAAATGTGTTTAGATTATTTTTTTTAGTTACTACTAATTGTCCAGTACTATTATAAATTTCTAATGCACTTACTGAAGCATCTAAACCATTTAGATATACAATATCTTTAGCTGGATTTGGATGCATGGAAATACTCGTTAATTCTTCACTGGGCGTGCTTAATGTATCAAAATCAAAAGTCGTAGTTCCTGACAATCCTGAAGCATTCGGATCTACAACATTTGCAAACGATGCCATTGCATCATCGATCATATCTGCTTGCATAAATGACTTTAAAGGTGTTACTGTATTTGCAAGCGCTGAATCATTTGCTAAGATACTAAGTGTACCGCTAGTTGGCGAACCATTTATTTGGATCGTTACAATTGATGAATTTGTCCCTGCTGAAGGAGCTGTTAATGTCACAGGACTTCCTAAGGTTTCTGTGATTAAGTATCCATCTAGAGTTGGTTGTCCAACATTATTTCCATCAAAGAAAGTTGCGCTTGCTCCACTTCCTAGGGAAGTAGTAATAGAAGCTGTAACGCCATCAGGTAGTATTATTGTAAATCCATAACTCTGTACAGACGAAGCAAAGTTAGAAGCACTTGCATTTGGTACTGCTGCAATAGTGAAGTTATAACTTCCATTATCGACAAGTGTATACGTATATCCATCTTGGGCTTTAACTGAACTAAAGAAGAAGCAAAATGCTAATACTAATAAAGTAGGTAATGTAATTTTTTTCATTTTTTTAGATTTAATTTTCGGGTAATTGTTCTGTGATTTGGTATGTACTAAAGTTTAAAAAGTTTCCTGGATGTGCCAATACATTTTGTAATACAAAAGGCGTATCAGGTGTTGTTCCTGCATATTGTGTGATACCATCCATGTTTACATCATGTATGTTATATCCTGTAATTGCGAATGTTGGAAAATTTAAAAAATTCCCTGGATCATTTAATATTTCTGACAAAATACTTGGTGTATCAGGTGTTGTTCCTGAGTATTGTACAATAGTATCTGCATTTACATTTCCTGTCCACATCGCTACAATATTATTTGGCATTCCAAAAACTGTTTGCGAATTGCTCCCAAAAGTAATTTGGTTGTTACTATCTGTAAAATCTACAATTTGAGTAGTATTGGATAATGCTATTGGGTTAGCAGACATAATTCCTAAGTGATTTCTATGTTTGATAGCAACATAGTAACTTCCTGTAGCTAGATTAAATTGTAAATCTGAAGTACCATCCACATCGACAATGTCTCCATCTCTTTGTAATAGTGCTGATTGACTTCCTACAATCATTGTATTTGTAGTTTTATCACGTAATTCTACAAAAATCCAATCTATAATAGCATCATTTCCCGTTATAGTTAATACGGAATTTTCTACTAATAAACCATCTCCATAAGGAGAGGTTAATGGAATATAATCCCCTACGCGCAAATCGTCACGCATTAACGTTTCTTCTCCAACATTTGGGTCTAATAATGCTCCTTGTAAAAAAGCAATCGGATTTATTTTTATTCCCAATTTGATTCCTCCTTGTTGAAATCCTTGTGTCAGCGTAGTAGTTCCATCTGTAATTGTTGTTACTGTTAGTTCGCCAACTGTAAAATCGAGTGTTACTGTTCCGTTGGAAATTGTATTTCCCCCAGCAGCAACTACCTCTCGTTCAATAGCCTGAGCTTTCACAGATATCATGCAGAGCATACATAGCATGAGTAATTTATATATAGCTTTCATATTTTTTGTTGTTTATTAGTAAGACATTTATTTTAAAAGTGACCCTATTTTTATTTGATAAATAATTTAATTTTCGGGAAGCTGTTCCATAATTTGATACGTACTGAAATTTAGGAAGTTTCCTGGATGCGCTAATACATTTTGTAAAACAAAAGGTGTATCTGGTGTTGTTCCTGAATATTGTGTGTTTCCATCCATATTCATATCATTACTATTGTATCCTGCTACTACAAATGTGGGGAAGTTTAAAAAGTTCCCAGGATCATTCAATACATTTGATAAGATACTAGGCACATCAGGTGTTGTTCCCGAATATTGTATTGCCGTATCGCCATTTGCATTTCCTGTCCACATTCCGACAATATTAGTTGGCATACCAGCAACTGTTTGTGCATTGCTACCAAATGTAATTTGATTGTTACTATTCGTAAAATCCACTATTTCTGTCATTTCTGACAATGCAACGGTAGCTGCTGTCATAATTCCTAAGTGATTTCTATGTTTTAAGACCACATAATACATGTCAGGAGATACTTGAGAAATCGTTACAGGAGAAATTCCATCTACAGCGCTTACTACATCACCATCACGTTGCAATAAGGCGGATGTTCCTTTTATTACGATTGTATTGTCCGTTGCATCGCGCAATTCAACCCAAATCCAATCGACAATAGCATCATTTCCTGTGACATCAAATACGGTACTTACTGTCGTTGCGCTATCGCTGTACGGACTTGTTAATGGAAGTAAACTATTACTTCGTAAATCGTCGCGCATTAATGTTTCTTCACCCATGTTAGGATTTAAAATGGCTCCTTGCAAAAATACTTTTGGAGATAGCAATACAATTGAGCAGAAGTCATTTGTATCTGTGATGGTTACAGTTGCTGTTTGTTCTGTAATATTTCCATTGGTATCTGTAGCTGTAAGCGTTACTGTATTTTCCCCTATATTAGAACAGTCAAAAGTTGTTTGCGAAGCAACAAAAGTGTCTACGCCGCATGAATCTTCAACTTCTCCTGTTACTGGTATAAAAGCAACTACATCATTTGAAGCTGACCATTGAGCTGCATTACGCCCTGGAACAATAATGGCTGCTGTTCCATCTATATTTTCAAGACCTTGAGTTTTGTTAGCTGATAGATCTGGAATATTCGTCGCATGAATTTCAATACGGTTGGTTCCTTCAAAAAGTTTTACTTGTGTAGTAGTTGCGTCTGTATTATCATTAAAATCAATATGTAATACGGCATCAAAATCCATGATTAAAACACGATTTGGAGCCGTACCAATAGTTTCGTAACGAATAGTTCCTCCTGCTTCTGGATCATAATCATCCCAATCGAAAGCAATTAAATTATTTGGATCATTAACATCAGGTAACAATTGCCCCTCATAGAATCCGTTATCATTTATAGCTGTAAAAGTGATAAAACCATTAGATGAAATGTGAAAGTTGTTGTACAGATTACCATAAAATGCAAATTCAAACCCAATTGGCAATGCTGAAGTAATTTCATCATCAAAAAGTGAAACTTCTGTACCTGTTGTTGAGATATCTTCTCTGTTGAATGTTCCTGTTTGATCTACAGTGTAGTCACTTGCTAATAGATCTAGTCCTAAAAAATCTTCCGGTGTTAGTGAAACGGTTCTATCCATAGTAAGATCAAGTGTTATATTTTGTGTCGTGAAAGTAGGTCCTTCTTCATCTACGACAGTGACATCATAACTACAAGTAACGGTACCACCTGTATTGTCTAAGGTATCATATGCAAATGTTGTGGTAGTTCCTACTGCTAGAAATGTTCCGCTTGGAGGTCCTGCAGTAACGTTACTTGCACAAGGATAATTATACGTAACTCCACAGGCATTAGGTTCTGCTTGCAAGGTTAGATTTCCAGGACATGATGGTATTGTTATTGTAACTGTTGTGGTACAGGTAGTCGAATTACCATCTCCATCTGTTGCAGTTACTGTAACTAGATTATCTCCAATATCTGCACAGGTAAATACAGTTTTATCTAAGGAAACACCTGCTGTTTGACAATTATCTGTAAAACTAGTTAATAGACTATTTGGATCTAGTATTACACTTCCTGTTCCATCTAATTCTGCAGTGTAAGAAGGTACACACTGTATTACTGGTGGCACTTGATCGTTAAGAATAAAAAACACATTCGAAGTTGTCACATTTCCATTTACATCTGTTACCGTAATAGTGGCATTATTAAACCCAGCATCACTACAATCAAGAGTTGCTGGACTAATCACTGTACTTGCAATACCACAATCGTCTGTAACCGTTGTATTTAATGTTGCTGCATCTAATGTCAGCGTTCCATCACTGCCTAAACTTATAAATTGAAAAGGTCCTGAAGGTGTATTTATCACTGGTGGACTTTCTAAAACAGTTACTGTTACATCAATTACTGTACTATTATTTTGTTCGTCTGTAGCTGTAAGTTGAATCATAGTATCTCCAACATTTGTACAGGTGAAATCTGTTTGACTTAAGCTTACGTTTATATTAGCTTCTGCGCTACAATTATCTGTAAATGTATATCCAAAATCTGCTGGGTTTACTGTTACATTTCCTGTGTTGTCTAAAGTAACGGTTAAAGCAGGTGTTCCTGCAGGAGAAAGGTCTCCACGAACCCAAACACGGTGAATGGTACTTTGACTGTTTGCAGGACTCGCTACAGTAGGTGTATCATCTACTTCCCAACGATTTCCTAAACCACGAATTCCCCAGTGATTTTGACCACTACTAAAGAATGGAAACTCTGTTAATGCATTGTCACCTTGACTTGCAAAAAAATTTCCTGCTAGTGCAGGAATGTTAGCGGTATGTCCTGTAAGTGTTGTAAAATTAGCAGGATTATTGATTCCTCCAAAATGGCCTAAACCTGTTTTAAGGTAATTTAAACCACTTATATAAGAGGTTTTAAAGTTAATAATACGACTATGTCCTGTGGTTTCTCCATAAAAACGGATTTCTTCAAAATCGATAGCCGCTGCCAACGCATTTCCCATGTGTCCCCAATTGGCAGTTCCTGCTTCATTGTCTCCTACAGTTGAAGAACCTAATAAAGGAAGATCGGTATTTCGTATGGTAAGATCCGTATTATCTCCCGCCAAATGCACATAATTCAATACCATGAGCCAACCGCCACCATCAGTGTCATTGTCTAAAACTCCTTGAAAAGTACTTCCATTAAAGTTAAAGTAATAGGTTCCGCTTGGCACACCACCAACTGTTGATAGTAGTAGGTTTCTGAAGGGGTTTGCCATAGTTCCGTCTCCTGCATTTCCAAATGTAGGTGCCGTTGTGTCTTCTCCAGGTCCACATTGTGCGTGGGCTGTGAAGGTATTAGCAATTAAAATAAGAAAAATAAGTAGTGTTTTTTTCATAAGTAGGTAAAATTAAAATGTATAAGATTGTTGTCTATAACTATGACTTGTTTTTAGAATGATACCCTATTTTTTTATTCTGATTTTTTTTATTCATTTTCTGGCAATTGTTCTATGATTTGGTATGTACTGAAGTTTAAAAAGTTTCCTGGATGCGCTAATACATTTTGTAAAATAAACGGTGTATCAGGAGTTGTTCCTGAATATTGCGTTTTTCCATCCATATTTACATCATGTATGGAATACCCATTTATGAGATACGTTGGAAAATTTAAAAAGTTTCCTGGATCATTTAATACTACTGACAAGATGCTTGGTGAATCTGGAGTGGTTCCTGAGTATTGAATAATGGCATCTCCATTTACATTTCCACTCCACATTCCTTCAATTCCATTAGGCGTACCAGAAGTTGTCTGAGCATTGCTTCCGTTTACGAGTGTTGTGTTATTCGCAAAGTTTACATATCTAGGAGATTTTATCATTTTTAAAGGAGTCATATTCATAATTCCTAAATGATTTCTATGCTTCACTACTACATGATAATCTCCTATAGTCGTTGTTTGCATTATTATAGATGAAACACCATCAACATCAACAATATGTCCATTACGTTGTATTAATGCAGATCTAGAACTAATAACAGCAGTGGTATTGGTAGCGTCTCTTAGCTCTAACCATACCCAATCTACTATAGCTGTAGCACCTGTAGTATTAAAAACACTAGCATCACAAGTTAATGCATCTGCATAAGGACTTGTTGTTGGAATGAGTCCTTCTACTCTTAAATCGTCTCGCATAAGTCGTTCTTCTCCCGTATTTGGGTTCAAAATTGCTCCTTGCAGATATGCGACAGGAATTAAGTTTACTTCACAACCAGATCCGCCATCGGTAATATTCCAGCTATTCGTTGTCATTAATTCTGTTCTTTCTGCATCAGCTAAGCAATATAAACTTGCTCCACCATGAAAATTAATTCCTTGCGGTATTGCTGATTCTCCTTGCTTTATCGTTGCCCATCCAATTAAGGTAGTATCATAGTTTTCTAACGAAATAGTAACTCCATTAAACATATTGGTCATGTTGGTAGCATTACTAATATTCCATTTACCCAATGATTGATTAAATGATAAGGCATCTCTAAACATATTTCGGAAATCGGTTACATTGCTAACATCCCAATCATCTAAATTTCCTGTATTTGAAATTCCACTAGCTCTAAACATATGTCGCACATCTGTAACATTTGACAAATCTGGAATTCCTGCATCATCAGCAATAGTAAGGTTAGTACATCCATAAAAAGCACGTAACATACTTTGCCATTGAATATTACCCCACTTATTTACAGTTGTAATCTTATCTTTATCTCCTGAATTATTAAAATATATTGCAGGAAAAGTTCCTTGAATATTTATTGTATACGTTCCAGCATTCACAAAATCGTGCGTAGCATCTCCTGTAAAAGGTGTTGTTTCATTTCCATCTAGAAAGTCTCCATCACCATTCCAATCCACTTGATAATTATAAGAATGGTTACCCGTATCTGTTGGGATTGTTATTGTGGTATCTCCTGCTGCTACAGTCCATGTTGTTGTAAAATTAGAACAGTTACCATTAGGGAAATACGTATTGATAATTAAATCTATCTGAGCAACAATTTGCGCATGATAGTTTTGAGAATCCCAATTTGCAAAAGCAGTATTCACTTCTGCAGTGGAACCACCTATAGCTAAGTCAAGCTCATTTTTCCATGACGCAAATTCTGCTTGCGTTTGTGGAACTTGGTTTCGATAATACATCAAACGATTATAAATTTCGCAACCTTCTGGATATGAAGCTAAGTTTGTAACTTGCGCTGGTGTTGCTTGCATGCCCCAAAAGTGAAATAAAGGTGTTAGATTTTTATTATTTCCTGCGGCGGCAGCTCCTATATATTCGTCCATAGTTTTGTAACGAAAGTAATTTGTATCGGCTCCACTTGCCCAAAGATTATAAAATTCTTTATGAATGTTCCCTACACTTTCAAAACCATACATCGCAAACATATCGTACCAATAACCAGCTCCTCGCTTTTGATAATCGTATTGACCTTTATCCATAGGAGCGTTTGTTCTAAACTGATCTGTAATCATCCATTGCATTGCAGCTAAATCTCTATTAAGCTGACCTCCATATTCATTATTAGTCATCGCACGATCAAAATCTTCATCAATTGTATATAAAAACGCAAAAGATGTCAATTGAGTAAACGCTTCCCGGTAGGCAACTGGCGTAGGCAACCATAACGTATGTCCCATTTCATGGAAAGTAACTCTCCAATGGGCTTCAAGATAATTATCATCAAATATTCGAAATGGACTCCATTGTGCCGACGGTGCATCAGTATTATATCCATTTACATGAATAGGTTTTGGATATCCATAACTTCCATTTCCTGAACTACAATCTGTATGAATGTATTCTGCACGAGGTCTTTCCATAGGTCTTCCCGCAACTACACTCGCCAAATCTTGCATCTTATCCCACTTTTTCATGATATCAGTGATATCTGTTTGATCAATGATACTGGTTGGAATGGTAAACATCCATTTGTCTGTCTCTATATCTGCCCAAGGCACATAATTATTATTTACATCGGTAACCCATTCACTTACGTTTTGAGGTTGCCCAGAAACCATTCTGAAATAAGGAGCTTTTACTGCGCCATTAATGGTTACTGTATTCCAGCCTAGATCTACGCTTGCAGGAATTCTAAAATACAATGCGCCTCCAAAAGGATTTGCTATTTCTGTAGTTGTACTTGTGATTTCTACTCGTTTTACAATATTTTTAAAACGTTGTAAACTTGAAACAAGTACCTCATCTTGATGCGAACCTGAGATAATTTCAATACCTTGATTTACCATTGAAGGTGGTACAGTAATCGTTACTAATTCACCTGGAGCTGCATAATATCCTGTAGGTCTGATGACTCCATCTTCTTGATCTATTAAAAACATACCTGGATCTAGTATATAACTTCCATTGATAGCTACCTGACCATTAGAAACTCTTGGTGCGCTTGCACTTACGGGACCAGGAAATGCTTCATGCGCTTCAAACGAAACGCCTGCCATATTGGACATATTTCCTGAAACAAATGAACTGTTAAATATATCTTGCTGTAAATAGTAGGTTACTCTTTCAAAGTTGTTTAGCATGTTTAAATCATACGTAGCAGCTCTATCATTAAACAACGGTGTGTTGTTGTTTTCAAAAGCTAATAAATAGGCATCAATGTCTGTTTTAGCATTTGCATAACTTTGAATATGATTGAATAATATATCTTGCGTGTAGCCATCCATTTGTCCTTGGGTAAGTACTATATTTCCAAGAATATGGTCTGTCATTTGTTGCAATGCCGTTTGAAGTACAGGAATATCACCTGCTCTTGCAGGAACATGTGCTTGGAGATTGTCTATAATTAAAGAACCAGCATTATTAGGGGCACTATAGGCATTATGATAATTCCATCCCCAACCTATAGATTGTGCTGAGTTTTGAATTCCGGTTTTTAATCCTTCTACATTAAAATTATCTGGAAAAGTTCCTGAATTGTATATATCGTTAAAGCGTATATTCCAGGTTTCTAAATCATAATTCATCTTGAATGCAAGCTTAATTTCTTCGTTTATATTCAATTCTCCTGTACTTATGTATTGTGATCTAGCAGCTTCCCAGTTACCATCTGAGTAGTTTAGCCATACATCAAATTTACCAGGTATAGCAGATTTTCTGAGTGTAATCATAAAACCAGGGCTCGCTTCGGTTCCTCCTTGTTTCATTGCAAAAAGAGGTTTTCCTCCTAGCAACGATCCAGTATAGGTATATCGAAAATCAATTTCAATTTCAAAAGAAGCATCACTTGTAAATAATGTTTTTAAACTTGGCTCTGGAACAAAGGCTTCATTAAAGTCTATCTCTAATCCTTGCCCACCAGAAGGTGTTGAAAAATAGGTTGGTGACTCATTAGGCGTATCTGCATCTCCAAATATTCCTGTAGTTCCAGAAATAGGATCATCAAGATTTCCTTCGAAAGAATAATTTACAACTTGAGCTTGCATGCTCAAAGTAAAGATCAAAACTGTAATTATAGTTAGTTTATTAATGTATTGTTTTTTCATGAGTAGGTTGGGTTAAAATCAATATGAATAAAATTGTTGTTTATAGTTCTGATTTTGTTTTTGGAGTAACATCTTATTTCTTGTTTTACATCTCTTTATAGATTTTCAGGCAATTGTGCTACAATTTGATAGGTACTGAAATTCAAGAAGTTTCCAGGATGCGCCAACACATTTTGTAAGATAAAAGGCGTATCAGGCGTAGTTCCTGAATATTGTGTTTTTCCATCCATATTCACATCATGCGCGGCGTAACCATTCATGATATACGTAGGAAAGTTTAAAAAGTTTCCTGGATCATTTAATACTATAGATAGGATACTTGGAGCATCTGGATTGGTCCCAGAGTATTGAACTAGTGCATCTTCATTTACATTTCCTGTCCACATGGCTATTTTTCCTGCTGGCATACCAAATGTTGTTTGCGCATTGCTTCCAAATACATTTTGACTCGCTTGATTTGTAAAATCTATAACAGTAGGTGTTCCTTCCAAAAAGACAACACTTGTATTGGTCATGATTCCTAAATGATTTCTATGTTTGATTGCGATATGATAATTTCCTTCTGGAACCACAAAACTGATTGTTGAAATTCCGTCTGTATTTACAACATCGCCATCGCGTTGAAGCAATGCAGATTGACTAGCAATAATTGTTGTGTTTGTAGTTGCATCTCTCAATTCTATCCAAACCCAATCAACAATAGCATCAGCGCCAGTAACATCAAAAACTTCTGTTCTACAGGTTAATCCATCAGTATATGGACTTTGTACAGGAATTATGTTATTTACGCGAAGATCATCACGCATTAAGTTTTCTTCTCCTGTATTTGGATTGAGTGCAGCTCCTTGTAATAACACTGTTGCCGCTACTTCAATTGGATCTTTTCCTTCAACTACAAAATCATCAAGCACAATTCCTTCTTCAGTAATGACGCCATCTGACACCAATCGCATTCTAAAAACAACATTGTCTTCATTTGTTAAGTCGGTTTCACCAATCAAAGCATTTTCCGTAAAGTTATACGCGTATTCTGTCATTGTTGTATTTGCGCCTGTCCACTGTGCTCCTGGACAACCTGGGCAATCTACTTGATCTAATCGATTACTATTGTACCAGTTTGGTTGACTGTTTACGGTTCCTAAGTTTTCCCATGTTTGTCCTCCGTTTAATGAGTATTGCACATTTGCCCAATCCCAATTTTCTTCTAGCATATACGCCATTTGAAATTTTAAGACTGGATCTATGATTTGTGTAAAGTCATAACAATTAGAAACTAAATACGCATTTACATCCGTAGGATAATCTCCTGATAAGTTTGTCGCGTAGGCTTGTGTTCCAGAAGCTACACTATTTAAAGTTCCTCCACTTGGCACACCTCTTTGCCAAACTCCATTTTCAATAATTAATTCATCTTCTGGATTTTCGAAAGAGTTTATCATATTGAAATCTCCTGAAGCGTTGACACTAAAGTTTTGCGAACGAACATTGTTTGCTGCATTTCCATCATTTGTAATTGTAGCATTTACATCTAGCGTAAATGTTCCTGAACCTACAGAGATTGCTGGCAAACTGATGGTAGTTTCTTCATTCGATTGCAACATTCCTGTCCAAGTATAGTTGTAAGTTGTTCCACCAGTAATTCCATATGTAATGTTTATTTCCGTAATATCATCGATTCCGTTACTACGTACTTGTATTTGTGGCGAAATATCTCCGCAGTTTACAATAGCATTCGTAGGGTTTGTAATAGCACGTACACTTACATCATTTTGTAATAATTGTATTGGAATAGATGAACGCCATAATCCACGACCATACGTTGCAGCTGTAATCGATTGATCGTCTAAATTAATTTCTAAATCTTCTATTTTTGTATTTGGAAGATTCGTCATAAATGGTTCCCAATCTGGACTACTATCATCCAAACGATAGATTCCTAAATCGGTAGAAACATAAATAGGATTTAATGGATGATCTCCTTGGTGTACAATATCTTCTGGATATTCTGTTGCTACTGGAAAGTTTCCAGTGATGTCTGTCCACGTTAATCCACCATCCGTAGTTTTAAAGACTCCTTTGTTTGCGTAATCTCCGTCTGTGGTAATCCACATTTGATTTGGATCGTCTTTGTGAATGGCGATTCCTGCAATGGCGTTTCCAACTACATTGGTATTAAAGTCTAAGGTTTGTCCACCATCCGAGCTTACACGCAAATTTTGATGTCCCGATGATACAATGATGTTTGGATTGGAAGGTGCAATTTCCATAATATCTGTATATCCTTGTAAGTCACCGACCAATTCCCACTCATAGGTTGTTCTGTTCAACTTAAATAAATTACTCCAAGCTGCATACACATCTCCATTACTATCTGCAGACAAAGGCGCCACCCAAACTCCTACACCTGAATTTGAAGGTTTAAAGACTCGTGTAAACCAACCATCGGCACGATTGGAGACATATAAAGTTCCTCCATCTTGCGTAAGTCCATAATAGGTATTATCGTCTGTTGGTGTTATTAATGCATTGACACCATCGCCAGGATGGAATGCTCGCCAATCTCCATTTACATCTAAACCATGTCCGCCATTGTCTTGCAAACCACCTGTAATGTTATTTGCATTTCCTTGTGCCACAGCGACATTGAAGAATTCGCCAATTTGCAATCCTTGATGGTGTGCTGTAAAATTTGTTCCGCTGTCTTCACTGGTGTAGATTCCTCCATCAGAGGCTACATAAACTTTTCCTGCAACCACACGAATGCTATGCATATCGGCATGTGTATAGGCTTCTGTCAATTGGTCCCAGCGATTGAGTTTGTCCCACACTTGTCCACCATTGGTAGATTTCCAAACGTCCATGACTCCAATATA
Organism: Kordia sp.; assembly: GCF_050633145.1. Lineage (GTDB taxonomy): Bacteria > Bacteroidota > Bacteroidia > Flavobacteriales > Flavobacteriaceae > Kordia. The sequence continues at coordinate 36,460 of NZ_JBOEFY010000043.1, forward strand.
CAGTTCGTTTGCATTGGTGTCTGAAACACCTATTGCCATATTGTACCAAACTTGGCTATTTCCGATTAAGGTATAACCACCAGTATCTCTTGTTGTAAAACTTTGTCCGCTATTGGTTGATCTGTAAATACCATGATCACGATTGTCTGTAGCATCTGAACTAAAAAGATATACATATTCTGGATTTGCAGGCGTCACATCAATCACCATTCGGAATGTATTTGTTGGTACACCATTGGTTATTTGTGTAAAGTTCGTGCCTCCATCTGTTGAGCGGTAGAATGCAGTTGTACTTACACAGTATATAGTACTAGCATCTCCTGGTTTTATGCGTAAATCGCGAATGTTTACACCTGCTAAACTTTGCGACCAAGTTACACCAGCATCTGAAGAAGTATAGACTCCTATATCTGTAGCTGCCACCAATGTATTTGAATTGGCAGGATCAATGAACAGTTCGTGCATTTTTTTCATGTTACCAATAGTATTCACATTCAGTCCTGTGGTACTCCAAGTAATTCCTCCATCTAATGATTTTAAGACTCCTAAGGTTGGTGTAATGTCTAAATCGTCATCTCCTGTAGCAATGTAAACTATGTTTGAGTTGTTATGGTCTACAGCAATGGCAGAGACTCCTAATCGAGGTAAGTTGTCTGTCATTGGCGTCCAGTTTGCACCAGCATCCATTGTTTTCCATAAACCTCCGTTTGGCGCACCTACATACCAAATACTGGCATTGTTAGGATCGACTGTAATTGCATTGAGTCGTCCTTGTCCAGAAGGTTGTGCATTTGCCTGTATGTGGTTGTACGGACCTAATGGTTGCCAGTTACTTAGGTCACCATTATTTTGAGCTCGTGCAAATTGGTTTTTTACCTCCCAAGCATCCCATATTTCTCTAGCTGTTGGTAAAGAACCATCTTTTTTTACACGGCGTTTCCAAACTTGCTCCCAACGTTTGAAAGGTTTATATCCGCTTCCTTTTTCATCTTTATCATGCGTTTGCCAATAGGTGTTGAAAGCTTGCTGTACTTCCTGAAAAGTTGGTTTTTTTCCAGTTCGTTTTTGTTTGCTATTCAACTCTTGCATCCAAGGAGCATTTTGATTGTGTTGCGCAACTAAAAACATACTTGATAGTAGGCATATTAGTATTGTAATTTTTTTCATATGATAGGATTTGAGGTTAGTAAGCCGTTTAATTATGATAGATTGTTGTTTTTATTGTTTGACAAAACGTTTCGCTACACTAGTATTTTTACCTACTATTTTGACGATATACATTCCATTAGACAAACTTGACACATCTATTTTTTCTCCCTGATATTCAGCTACATGCAATATTCTCTGTCCGTTTAAATTATAAATAGATATGTTATGTTTTGATTCTGAAATATTTGCTATTTGAAAAGAACTCGTAGTTGGATTTGGGTATAGGATGATATTTGTAGCATCATTATTTGTGCTGAATTCTGGAGTACTTAGCGTATTTCCGAGTAACATCCAGAGTTCTTTTCCATGTGTATTGTCATCAGCTGTAAAGTAGAGAGTATCTTCCCAAATCAACATGTTTTGAATGTTGGAAGATTGATTGTATCCAGGTTTAATGTCATACACCATCGTAAGATCAGTTCCATCATAACGCCACAATTCGTCTCCATGCGTTAAATCGGTAGCTTTCATGTATAAGTTATTGCCTAATACAATATAGGATGATGAGTTTGATGAATTGGAACCTGCGCGAATATCTTTGATCATTGTTGGAGGGTTTACACCATCATATCTCCATGGTTCATTACCATTTACACCATCATTAGCTCTAAAGATTAATTCATTTTGAAAAACTGTCAATCTTCCAGGACCAGAACCTTCTACACCTGGTTGAATATCGTATTCAAGAGTTGGAGGATTCACTCCATCATAACTCCATAATTCAGTATCATAATTAACTCCGCTAGCGGAGAAAAATAGCTTATTATTAAAGAGCGTTAAATTTGATGGATACGATGAATTTGCACCAGTATTTATATCGTGCACTAAACTAAGTGTTGTTCCGTTATATTTCCATAATTCAGTACCATGAGCACCATCTTGAGCAGCAAAATATAAGTTGTTATCATACTCAAGCATTGTATAAATGTAGTTGGATAAAGTGCCTGGATTTAGGTCTGAAATCATTGTTGGCAGATTTACACCATCGTATCTCCATAGTTCTGCTCCATGAATTCCATCATTTGCTATAAATACCAATTCATTATTAAAAACAACCATATTTAAAGGTGATGAACCGTAACTTGTATTGATATCTGCTACTAAAGAAGCAGTTGTGCCATCGTATTCCCATAGTTCTGGGCCATGAATTCCATCGTTTGCAATAATCATGAGTTTGTTGTTGAATGCTATCATTCCATCAATGTTGGAACCATTCCCTGGAATCGTATTAATATTTTGCGCTAGAGTAGGTTGTAACATTGCATCGAGTTTCCATAATTCAGCACCTTCATTTTCTGTTCTTGCTGAGAAATATAATTCACCGTTATATTCAGTAAAATATCTTGGACTACTGTTATTACTACCTACATAGATATCCATTAACATTGAGGCATTTGTTCCATCAAACGACCACAGTTCTTCACCATGAATACCATCATCTGCTTTAAAAATTAGATGATCATTAAATACAGCCAAATTAGCTACAGAAGAACCGTTTGTATTTGCATTGATATCGGCAATTTGAGAAGTTTGAGTTCCATTGTATACATACAATTCTTCTCCTTGAACTCCATTATTTGCAGCAAAATATAAATGTCCATTCCACGTATATAAATTTCGAGGGCTTCCATAGCCATTTATGCGAATGTCTTCAATCATAGAAAAACTAGTCCCGTCATGAACCCATAATTCAGAAGCGTGTATTCCGTCGTTTGCAGCAAAATATAAGGCGTCATTATGCACATAGAAATCTGAAGGATATGCAGGATTTGCATCTGATCGAATGTCTTGTAAAGTTACGTTTACACCATCGTACATATATAATTCATCAGACCATATAAAAAATAGATTCGAACCTAATGCGACCAAATTATTTACATAAGAACCTGCATTCCCAGGATTGACATCTATAGTTGTAAATGAAGTTCCGTTATACTGAATGATTTCATAACCATTTACACCATCATCAGCAGTAAAATATAAATGTGTATTTGTTGCAACTAATCCACTTGGAAATGAACCTGTTGTTCCTGTAAGAATATCTTGAACTAAGGTTGTTGAAGTGCCATCATATTTCCATAATTCAAAATCGTTAGCATTTCCAGCTGCTCTAAAGTATAGTTCGTTTTGAAATACCGTAAATTGACTTGGTCCACTATTACTCCCAACATTAATATCGCTTACTAGTGAAACTGTTGTTCCATCAAATTTTAATAGCTCGTTTCCAAACGAAGGATGATTTCCGCTAAAAAGAATTTCATTATTGTATACTGTTACTTCTTGGGGAAATGTTGAATATGAACCTGTATAAAAATCGTGTATTACAGGTGGATTGATTCCATCATATGCCCAAATTTCAGTTCCATGTACCCCATCATCAGCCGCAAAACATAATACACCATTTAAGTCTACTAAATCTCTAATATTAGGATCATCGTATGACGTATTGATGTCTGCAACCATCGTCGTAGACGTACCGTCGTGTTTCCAGAGTTCATTTCCGTGAACACCATCGTTTGCTATAAAGTATAAAATACCATTTACGACAATTAAATCTTTAGGATTAGATCCATTCGTTCCGTTCCTAATATCCATAACCATTTGTGGCGGATTGGTTTCATCATATTTCCAAAGTTCACTTCCATAAATTCCATCAGAAGCACTAAAGTATAACTCGCCATTGTATTCAATAAATTCCTTTGGACTAGCTCCGTTTGTAATTGTATTGATGTCTTGCACCATCATTGGTTCTTGTGCATAACTAAGAGAAGTTAATGCTAGCATCCATAAAACACATATTATTATTTTGTGAGTGTAGGTCATTTTTATCGTTTAAAATCTGCTTATTAAATATCCGTTAAAACCACTTTCATCATTTATATTCCAAGATGTATCAGAACTAGAGTAAATGACTACTGAAACCGTATCATTCGCATTCAATTTCATGACTCCACCAACATTTAGTGTTTGGTAATTAATAGCTTCTGCGGCTTCTTCTACTTCAGCAATTGCATGCAATCCACTTTGAAGACTAATTGCACCATTAACTCCTAATAATAATCGTACGTAACCAGAATCAATAGCATCATATCTTACTTGAGCTGTGAAATAGTAAAAGCCATTTACAGGTGCTGTAAAAACTCCTGTTGTTTCGTTGAAATGGTTTCCGTTATCAAATAAATTTCTAGGTAAAGCAGCATCTGCAGTTCTCCATCCAGAGAGTTGTACATAGCCTCCTGCTCCAGAAAGCACTTTGGTTCCATTTAAATCTGCTGCAAATGCTGGCAAATTGTTTACGGTCAGTGCATTTGTAGTTACGCTCGTAGCTTGCACATCTGATGTCCAAGAAGGCGTTGTTCCATTTGTTGATAATATTTTGCCTGCTTGTCCAGATTGTACTGGCAATTCTATTTCATTCGTTGGATCACTATCTGCATCGTTTACAGCATCAGTTACCCAAGCATAATTTCCTGAACCATCTGTTTTTAATAGTTGTCCGTCAGTTCCACCACTAGGAAGCATAACTCCAGCTGCAACAGCTGCCCAAGACACATTTCCGGAACCATCTGTAGTTAAGACTTGATTTGCAGTTCCATCTTGCGCAGGCAACGTGTAAGATGCTCCTACTCCTGTATTATCTCCATCAATAGTTAATTGACCATTTAAAGTTGTATGACCATTTTTAGTCATTACTAAGGCGTTACTTCTAGTAATATCAGAACTACCGTTACCTATGACAAATAAAGGATCTGTTGCTACATACGTGTTATGACTAGTAGACGCAAAACCTTCGCTAAACATTCCTATAGTTTGCTGTGCAAAACTTGTTGCTTGCGAACCAACTCCCAATCCTACAGCATACGTTCCAGATACACTATTATTTGTACCTAATGCTATAGATGAAGGTCTTGATGCTAGGTTGTTATGTCCTGCCGCAAAAGCATTTTCTCCATTTGCGACATTGTAACTACCTACTGCCATCGCTCCTGTATTACTAGCAATAGAACCTCGACCGAAAGCTACAGAGTAATCTCCTACTGTATTTGTATCCCATCCGCCTCCATAACCATCACTTTGTGTAGCAGTTCCGGCTCTAAAAGCACCTTTACTTTTATCAAAAAATAATCTTGATTCATCGCCAGAATTATCTATTCCATCATCATTTAATCGTATACTTCCAAATACAAAGTCGTCTGTAGTTACAGTTCCGTTTGCATTACTGGTTACATTTGCTGTAGTAGAAAAAGTATTCACTGGTACAGTTGGAGCATTTACCCAAGAAGTAGTACCCGATCCATCTGTTGCTAGTATTTGATTTGCAACTCCATCTTGCGCTGGTAATGTATAGGATGTTCCTGTTCCTTGATTGTCTCCATCAATAGTTAGTTGACCATTTAGGGTTGTATTTCCATTTTTTAGCATCACTAACGCATCACTTCTGGTCATTTCATCAAATCCATTTCCTATAACAAATAAACGATCTGTCGGAACTTTTATTAATGCATTTCCTGCTTCTGCAGTATTTAAATATCCAATTGTAACTTGGCTTCTAGCTTCTGCAGTTAAAAATTCTCCTGTAGAGAAAGTAGCAATTCCTGTAATGTTATTATTAGCTCCAAAAGTTGCAGAGGTTGGTCCAGAAACCGTGTTTTGGGTTCCCATAGCAAAAGATTGAAAGCCACTTACTGTATTTTTAGTTCCAAAAGCAATGGATCTAAGTCCAACGTTGGAGTCGTCCCATTCAGTACCTTCTGCAAACCCAGCTCTAAGCGCTCCTTTACTTTTATCAAAGAACATTCTTGTATTATCATCTGTCGTATTTATGTCATCAGCTAATTGTGTACTACCAAATACAAAATCGTCTGTAGCAATTGTCCCAGGCCTATTGCTAGTAACATTAGCTGTTGTTGAGAGTGCTTTATCTGCACTTGTTGTTGCATGATTTGCATACGGTACACTCATTAATTGTGAGCTTCCAATGACAACATAGGTTGATCCGCCAGTAATATCAACAGCAGTTTCTAACCAATAGTTTTGTGCACTCCAGTTTATAGAGTTAAAAGAATCTGTAGTTGTTCCTGATCCAATAGTAAGACTAATGATACCATGTGCATTACTCGTAGTTGTATGTGTTTCTGTATAGATGATACTTCCCGTAGCACTTCCTTGCAGTAATTTAATTTGAATTCCAATAGATTGATTGCTTACCAAAGCTCCTGCATTGTCTCTAATTGCCGCTTGATAATTAAAATTTTGAGCATGTGAAATACTAAAAACACCTACCATAAAACATAGTAGTAACGTAATTTTTTTCATTTGATTTGAGGGTCGTTTTATATAATTTTTGCTGTTTTATTTCTATAAAACTCCCTGCCTGAGGACTATCAAATACAGGGAGTTTGTCATTATTTGTGAATTAATTAAAGTTTATTTACTAAATATCCGTTAAAGCCAGATTCTACTTGAAGTGTAAAGCTTGTATCTCCTGTAGATTCTACAAATACAGATACATAATCTCCTGCACTCAATTTTAAAATTCCGCTTACATGTTGTGTATCCCAACTAGCAGTTCCTGCATCCGCATTTCTTATTGAGTGTAAACCGTTTCTAAATCCTTGCTTGTTACCATTTTTTACAATCATTAATCGAGAATATACGGAACCAGAAGCACCATTAATTGCATCGATTCGTACTTGTGCAGAAAAGAAATACAATCCATCTACTGGAGCTGTAAAGCGTCCATTTGTAAGATTTAAATGACTTCCATCATTAAAGAGATCTGTATTTACGGAACTATTCCAATTGCCTACTTCTTTTTCTCCTGCACTAGTATAAGCTGTAGCATTAGACGTTACATTGAACGCTGGTAAACTTGGTATTTTTATGCTAGTAGCTTCTACGGTATTTGTCCAACTAGGATTTGTGCCATCAGTAGTTAAGAATTTCCCTGATTCTCCAGATTGCGTAGGCAATTCGATTTCATTTGTCGGATCATTATCTGCATCGTCTACAGCATCAGTTACCCAAGCATAATTTCCTGAACCATCTGTTTTTAATAATTGTCCGTCAGTTCCTCCGCTAGGAAGCATAGCTCCCGTAGCAACCGCTGCCCAAGCAACATTTCCTGAACCATCGGTAGTTAATACTTGATTTACAGTACCATCTTGTCCTGGTAATGTGTATCCAGTTCCAGCACCTTGATTGTCTGCATCTATTGTTAGTTGACCATTTAAAGTCGTGTTCCCATTCTTCAACATTACTAAAGCGTCGCTTCTGCCAGAAGGACTAGTACCATTACCAATAACAAATAAACGATCGGTTAGGACATCAGAATCTGGTTGGCCACCAGAAGCTATATTATAATAACCAAAAACTTGTTCTGATAAGCCATCTACTATTAAGTTTCTTCCTGAAGCAAAAGCATTTTGACCAGATACTATATTTCCTGACCCTAATGCACTACCAGAATTAGTAACAGTATTCCCAAAACCTGCAACAAATGAATAATTTCCACTGGCAACATTATCTTCTCCAAAAGCAACAGAACCTCTTCCTACATTAGCGGTATCAAAATCATCCAGAAAAGCTTTTCCTGCTCTAAATGCCCATTTACTTTTGTCAAAAAACATTCTTGAATCATCATCTGTACTACCAGTAACATCATCTAATTGCGTACTACCAAATACAAAATCATCTGCTGTTGTATCACCATTTGAATTACTTGTTACATTTGCTGTTGTAGAAAACGCACTTGTTCCTGTAGCATCATTTACCCAAGTATATACGCCGTTTCCATCTGTACTTAATATTTGTCCGTTAGTTCCTCCTGCAGGCAATGTTGCTCCTCCTGAAGCATCTGCCCAAGCAACATTTCCTGAACCATCTGTGGTCATTACTTGGTTAGCGTTACCATCTTGTGCAGGTAATGTATATCCAGGTTCCATTTCCTGATTATCACCATCAATAGTTAATGTACCATTTATAGTTGTGTTTCCATTTTTTAATATCACTAATGCGTCAGAGCTATTTATTCCTTCAAAATCAGAAGTTCCATTACCTACCACTAATAAACGATCGGTTGGTACATGCGCATTTGCATTACCAGCCACAGCTGTATTGAATTGTCCAAGTGTGGTTTGACCTCTAGATTCCGCAGTAATGGCATATCCTAAAGCAATTGATTCTGTTCCTGAAGCGTTCGTGTTTCTACCTAATGCTACAGAATAATTACCTGAAGCTATATTGTTATCTCCCATCGTCATACTATAAAATCCTGATGAAACATTTCGTTGTCCTCCTAGCGTAGAAGCGTACCAACCAGAAGCTACATTTCGTTGTCCAAATCCAACCGTAAAAGGTCCTACATTAGCATCATCAAAACCGCCAAAACCGTCTACTTCGTTTCCTGCTCTGAATGCGCCTTTGCTTTTATCAAAGAACATTCTAGAGTTATCATCAGCTCCTGTAAGATTGTCTAATTGCGAACTACCAAAAACGAAATCATCCGTAGCGATAGTTCCATTTGTATTACTCGTTACATTACTTGTTGTTGTGAAAGATGCTGCTGCTGTTTGGTTTACCCAAGCATATACTCCTGATCCGTCTGTGCTTAAGATTTGTCCTGTAGTTCCACCAGTAGGCAATTCATTTGGAACATCTTGCCAAGCGACAGCAGTTCCGTCTGTTGTTAAGAATTTACCAGATTCATTTGTTTGAACAGGTAATTCAATTTCGTTTGTTGGATCGGCATCTAAATCATCATTCGTTACCCATGATAATGCTCCTGAACCATCAGTAGAAAGTACATATCCATTAGTTCCTCCATTTGGAATGGCAGAAGCTGCTGGCGTTACCCAGGCAACATTTCCAGATCCATCTGTTTGCATGATTTGATTGGCTGTTCCGTCTTGTGCTGGAAGTGTAAAAGAAGTTCCTGATCCTGCATTATCTCCATCAATAGTTAATGTACCATTTAAGGTTGTATTACCATTTTTAAGCATGACTAAGGCATCGCTATTTAATGCTAAGTTGATGTCTTCTTGCCCATTACCAATTACAAATAAGCGATCGGTTGGCACCCATGTGTCGATTGAACCAGAAACAAAGTTACTATATTGACCTAGTTGAATTTCTGCCATCGAGTTTGCGTTTAATTGTCGCCCAATTGCTGTAGAATTTATACCATATGCACGTGCATTTAATCCAAAACCTCTTGCATAATCTGCAAAACCTCCTGCATTTAATCCGAAGGCAAAAGCCTCATTCCCAGTTGCATTGGCATTACGTCCCATAGAAAAAGAGTTTCGTCCGCTAGCAACTCCTCCTTCGCCAAAGCCTACAGAATAATCTCCTACATTCGCTTCATCCCATTGAGTTGTTTGTGTGTATCCTGCTCTAAAAGCAGCTTTACTTTTATCGTAGAACATTCTATTTCCAAAGGCTGCATTAAAGGAGCCGTTATTGTCTAATTGATTAGATCCAAATACAAAATCGTCTGTTAGGTTGTTTCCATTTCCGTTGCTTACAACTCCACTATTTACTGCAAATACACCTGCATTTCCAGCTTGACCACTATTTAACGCATACATTGCGTATGGTACAAATTGTAGTTTGGAAGTTCCTATTTGTGTATAGTTACTGCCGCCTGCTAGATCTACTTGAATGTCAATCCAGTGGTTTTGTGTACTCCAATCAATTGCTTGAAAGTTAGCACCTGATGTTCCGTCTCCAACGGGGAATGTAATAACTCCTTGTGCATTGGAAGTTACGGTGTGTACTTCGTTATACAGCACACTTCCAGAAGGTCCGCCAGCAATAATTCTTACTAATACAGTCATTGACTGATTTGTTGCTGGACTTCCAGTTGCATCGCGTACAACCGCTTGATAATTGAAATTTTGCGCATAGCTAATTATACTGAATACTATTGCTAGAGCCGTAAGGATATTTTTTTTCATTACAGTAGGTTTATGTTTTTTATTTGTTTTACGTGTATACTTTAATGACAGTAAAAAAAATAAGCACCCTATATTTTTTATATTTTTTTAGAAAGAAATAAGTTGTGTAAAAAAGTCCGAACTTATATATTTCGGACTTTTTAATATTCTTTTTAATTAATCAATACTGAATGTTAAACCATCTAAAGAAACCCAATTTTGAACCACATTAAAGCCTGTAGCAATAATTACCGTTCCATTCGGGTTTACATCTACACGAGTAGCACCATTTTCTGTTTCTACTGAAAAGATTCTAGTTTTTGTTGGTCTAAAACCAACAGGTAGTGTCATGATAACATCTGCATTATTAATAGCAGAACTTTTATTACATAAGCCTTCTAAGGTTACCACATTGTTTACTTTTCTATAGCGTGGATCTTGAAAATTTGTTACTGAAAATGATGTGTTATAATATGCCCAACCACTTGCCATTGTAGCAGCAGTATAAGCACCTGGCGCTACTGTATTGTCTGTCCAAGTATAGCCACCAGAACCGTCTGTTTGCAATACTTGTCCATTACTTCCACCAACTGGTAATTCGATTTCATTTAATGGATCGCTATCTGCATCGTTTACTGCATCCGTTATCCAAATAGGTGAAGTTCCATTCGTTGACAATATTTTTCCTGCTTCTCCAGATTGTGTAGGTAATTCAATTTCATTCGTTGGATCACTATCGGCATCGTTTACAGCATCCGTTACCCAAGCATAGTTTCCTGCGCCATCGGTTTTTAATAATTGTCCATCGGTTCCGCCGCTAGGAAGCATTGCTCCAGCAGCAACAGTTATCCAAGCATAGTTTCCTGAACCATCAGTTTTTAATACTTGTCCGTCAGTTCCACCAGTTGGCAATTCTATTTCATTCATTGGATCGCTATCGGCATCGTTTACAGCATCCGTTATCCAAACTGCAGAAGTACCATTTGTAGATAATATTTTTCCTGATTCTCCAGACTGTGTAGGTAATTCAATTTCATTTGTTGGATCGCTATCGGCATCATCTACAGCATCCGTTACCCAAGCATAGTTTCCTACGCCATCGGTTTTTAATAGTTGTCCATCAGTTCCGCCACTAGGAAGCATCGCTCCACTAGCAACCGCTGCCCAAGCAACATTTCCTGAACCATCGGTAGTTAGTACTTGATTTGCAGTACCATCTTGTCCTGGTAAAGTATACGAAGTTCCTGAACCTGTATTATCTCCATCAATCGTTAATTGACCATTTAGCGTTGTGTTCCCATTTTTTAACATGACTAAAGCATCACTAAATCCTACAGCTCTAAAAGCTTCATCTGGATTTGTACCGTTACCAATAACAAATAAACGATCTGTTTCAACAAATTGAGTTGCATCTCCTGTTACCCTTGTATTGTGCGTTCCAATAGATGTTTGTCCAAATGATTCTGCTGTTAAATTTGTACCAGCTGTTATTGCAGCCGCTCCACTAGCAATATTACCTTCTCCTATAGAGACAGAACTCGTGTTATTTGCAATAGAGTTATTTCCAAGCACTATAGAATTGCCACCTACATTAGCATCATCCCATTGTGAATTACTTGCTCCACCAGCTCTAAAAGCTTGTTTGCTTTTATCGAAAAACATACGACTGTCATCATTCGTAGCTGTTGTAACGTCTCCTAATTGTGAACTTCCAAACACAAAGTCGTCTGTAGCTGTATCTCCATTAGCATTGCTCGTTATGTTTGCGGTTGTTGAGAATGCTCCTGAACCTCCTGCAGCAGCATCTGTCCATGATACATTTCCAGCGCCGTCTGTAGTCATTACTTGATTCGCATTACCATCTTGTGCAGGAAATGTATACCCACGTTCTATTTCTTGATTATCACCATCAATTGTTAATGTACCATTTATGGTTGTGTTTCCATTTTTTAATATTACAAAAGCATCTGAACGTGTTACACCATCAAAATCAGAAGTACCATTACCAATTACAAATAAACGATCGGTTGCAACATGAGCATTTGCATTACCTGCCACAGCTGTATTAAATTGCCCAAGTGTAGTTTGCCCTCTAGTTTCTGCTGTAAGATTATATCCTAAAGCTACTGACTCTAGTCCTGAAGAATGATTGCTTCTACCTAACGCTACAGAATAATTAGCTGAAGCAGTATTATTGTCTCCCATGGTCATACTATACCATCCTGATGACGTATTACTTTGTCCACCTAAAGTAGAGGCGTACCATCCTGATGCTACATTTCGTTGTCCAAATCCAACAGAAAAAGGTCCAATACTAGATTCATTAAATCCTGTAAAACCATCTACTTCATTTCCAGCTCTAAAAGCTCCTAAACTTTTATCAAAGAACATTCTAGAGTTATCATCTGCTCCTGATACATTATCTAATTGTGTACTTCCAAAAACAAAATCATCGGTTGCAATAGTACCATTAGCATTACTGGTTACATTACTTGTAGTTGTAAAAGCTGCTGTTGCTGTTTGATCACCCCAAGAATATACTCCTGAACCATCTGTTACTAATACTTGGCCATTAGTTCCTCCAGTTGGCAATTCATTGGGTACATCTTGCCAAGCTACGGCAGTTCCGTCTGTTGTTAAGAATTTGCCAGCTTCACCTGTTTGAGCAGGTAATTCAATTTCGTTTGTAGGATCGTTATCTGCATCGTCATTAGTTACCCACGATAACACTCCTGAACCGTCAGTTGATAGCACATATCCATTTGTCCCTCCATTTGGTATCGCATCTGCTGCAGGAGTTACCCAAGAAACATTTCCTGCTCCATCGGTTTGCATGATTTGGTTTAGTGTTCCATCTTGTGCTGGAAGTGTAAAAGCTGTACCAGCTCCTTGGTTATCACCATCTATAGTAAGAGTTCCATTTAGCGTAGTATTACCGTTTTTAAGCATTACTAACGCATCGCTATTTAAAGCTAGATTTATATCTTCTTGTCCATTACCAATCACAAAAAGTCTATCAGTAGCAACCCAAGTATCTGTAGAACCAGATACAAAGTTACTATACTGACCCAATTGAATTTCTGCCATTGAGTTTGCATTTAACTGTCTTCCTATTGCTGTTGAATTGATTCCATTAGCTCTAGCATTAGGACCAAATCCTCTAGCGTAATCTGCAAAACCTCCTGCATTTATTCCAAAAGCAAAAGCCTCATTTCCTGTTGCATTTGCATTTCTCCCCATAGCAAAAGTATTAGTTCCGCTGGCTAATGCATTTTCACCAAAAGCTGCAGAGTATAGTCCTACATTGGCTTCATCCCATTTATCTCCATCAGTTTTTCCCGCTCTAAATGCAGCTTTACTTTTATCAAAAAACATGCGTCTATTAAAATCGCTTCCTATTCCGCCATTGGCATCTAATTGTGTCGATCCAAATACAAAATCATCTGTAATGACATTACCATTGGCATTGCTTACTACACCACTAGCATAATTGAATGGCCCTGCATTTGTTGAGTTTGTACTATTTAGCGCGTACATAGCATACGGTACAAATCGTAATTCTGAAGTTCCTATTTGTGTGTAGTTGGTTCCGCCTGCTAGATCTACTTGAATGTCTATCCAGTGGTTTTGTGTACTCCAATCTATTGCTAGGAAATTGGCTCCTGAAGTACCTCCTCCAACTGGTAAGGTAATTACTCCTTGTGCATTGGAAGTTACTGTATGTGCTTCATTGTAGAGAATACTACCATTTGGCGCGCCAGCAATAATTCTTACTAACACACTCATAGATTGGTTAGTAACTGGTTCTCCAGCTGCATCTCTTACAACCGCTTGGTAATTAAAATTTTGTGAAAATGAAATTGCACAGTAAAATAGTGCAATAGCGAAGAGGATATTTTTTTTCATTTGTAGGTTATTTTGTTTTGTTATATATACTTATGACAGCGGAAAAAGGGCGCACCCTATTTTTGAGACATCTTATTTTTCTTGATTGAATACTTGTTTTTTTGAGCTACACAAATTTGAGTAAATACCTAGATTAAAACACTTTTTGAGGCTATACAAAAAAGTATACAAATAGATTTTTTAAGAATTCAACTATCTGTTTTACAGAATTTTAACAGATTAAAGGAAATTATTTCTATTTATCTAGAAGCTTGTTGTTTGGTAGATGGTTTTTTGTTTGTTTTTAGCCCTGATAGAAGCGGCATCCTTTTTTATGTAGGTACGGAATAAAAAAGATATAGCGGATAGCAGGAATAGCTTCAAAATGATCATACTTTTTCAAAAAAAACTCCCAAGTTTGCACTTGAGAGCTTTAAAAAAATACTTATCTCCTCTTCGAAATAAGCATATACTGCAACTATCTTTTCATTGTGAATTTTATATACAATTAGTATTGTTAAGGATTTTTTATTATTAAAACACCATAAATTAAACAACAACAATCCTTAGTACCTATTGAAACATTTTAATTCATTTTGAAATTATATTAGTTAGAGTTTTTTATACCTTATAGTTGAAACAAATATGAAAAATGTAATTATTTTAAAGGCTTTTTTTAGGTATACAAAAACGTATACAAATTGATACATACTGATTTTAAGACAGTTCGAGGTAATCTGCAATGCTAACTTCTTTTGGAATGTTTAGTTTTTTGCGTAATCGATAACGCGTTACTACCACACTTTTTCCTGCAATTCCTAATATGGAAGAAATATCAGCATTGTTTAGGTTTAGTTTTTCTAGCGCTAATAAACGTTCTTCCGATTCTGTGAGCTTATATTCTTTTATTTTGGTGAAAAATAAAGGATGAACTGAACTGAATTTTTCTTTAAATACTACCCAATCTTCTTTTGTTAGAATTTTAGTATTCGCTAATTCTTGAAGATTGTGTAAGGTGTTTTTTTCTCCTAATTTTTCGTTTAATACTTGAATTTCTTTATTTAAAGTATCTTGTTCTAAACTTTTAGTAAGTAAAGCCTTTGTGTATTTGGTTAACTCAAGTTGATTTAGCCTTAATTTATTTGCTAAGTGCTTCGATTTGTTTTTATAGTTTCTTCTAATGAGTGAACTTATAATAAACCCCGCAATTAGAACAATACACATTAAAAGGAAGTATAGTTGTTTTTTTGAACGTTCATTTTTAGTTATAATTTTGAGTTCATTTTTTTCTTTTATGAATTGCAAACTATCCGCTAATTTTTCCTGCTTAAACAAATGTTTTAGCTCTAATTCTTGTATTTTTTTAGTAGTTTCGGAGTTAAATACTTTATCAAATTGTTTTTTATAAAGTCTATAATTTTCAAAAGCATCTTTATAGTTTTCTGCTCGTTTTTGAATAAAACTACGACGCAAATATGCTTTCGATAACTTTTCATCAAAGCCTTCTTTCTTTGCTATTTTTATAGATTCAAGATTATGATATAAAGCTTTATCATTTTGACTTAAATAGGTGTAACATCTAGATAAATTATGATGTGTACTAAATAAAGAGATTCTATTTTTTTGTGTTTTGTAGTACTTTAAGTTTTCAAGATATATTGGTAAAGCCATATCAAAATTCTGCTTTCCTTGGTATAAAGTTGCAAGGTTAGAATTAACGTGGTATATATTTGAAGTGTCATTTATACTCCTAAATAATTGCTTTGCTTTTTCATAACACCATAAGGCTGAATCATTTTTTTTGAAATGTCGATACGATACGCCCATCATATTGTAAGCAATAGCTTGCCCTTTAATTTCTTTTAATTTTGACTTTAAATCAATCGCTTTTTTAAAATAACGAATTGCCTTTTTATCAGCATTTAAATCGCGATATACCATTGCGATGTTATGGTAGATATTTGCAATATTGGATGTATCTTTTATGGTTTCATACGCATCTTTAGACTTTAAGTAATACGCTACAGCCACTGAATAATCACCTTCTCGTTTATTTATAACACCTAGTTGCCCATAAATATTTGCCAACTCATTCGTATACTTATGTTCAGGATCGCTTTGGATATCATTTAATGCTGTTGTAAAAAATGGCTCCGCTTTTTTATAATTATTATTCAAATGATAATTCCCAATTGCCAATAATGCTTTTACTTTTGACGGTGTTGTTTCTGCTAGTTTTACAGCCTTTTGCAACTTAACTAATGTTGTATCTTTTTGATTCAGTTTTTGATTTTGAGAAAAACTGAAAAAGCTAGCTAATAAGACGAATATTGGTAGTATATATTTCATTATTATATAAATTCAAAACAATCTATGATTAGAATTTAAGTATGATAATTTTAGGAATGAATTTACATTGTGGTTTTATTAATTGTAAAATTAATACAATTTAAGAGCTTATGATCCATTAAATAGGATACAAAAAAATATACAAAAAACCATAAATCACTTATAGTCATGATTTTAAAAATATATTAATCCAGCATACATTTAAATTTAGTACATATTATGCATATCCTATACAGACTAGTAAAGTCATTAATAGTATAAAGCATATAATTGTAAGTGCTCTGTTAAATGAATATTCTTTTTTCATGATTGTTGATGCTCTAAAAAAGGTTAAAATTAAAACTTGTAGGTTGTAATTTTAACCTTGGTAATTATCGAAAAAACTAAAAACTATTTATATATTTTAATCCAAAATAAACTTAAAACCAGCAGATATTATACCAGCTGTTAATCCGTCACTTCTATCATAAAAACTATATTTTAAATCGAATGATTTTAACCCGAAACCTAAAATTTTAAACTTTGTAAAAACGTCTGTATATCGCAATCCTAAACCGTATTGATGACTATTAAATTTTGATAGATCGTAATCAGAAGTGTAAAATGCAGAAGTTGAGACGTGTGTTTCAAATGGTGCAAAGTAATCTGCCGCTGTTTGATTATAGAAACGATACGTAGGGTTTAAAGTAAATTTACTTTCTCCTAGTTTGATAGGCAATTCAATACTTGCTGTATGAGAATTGACTCCCCAATCATCAAAATAATAACGATAATACGTTCGTAATGCTATTGATTCGTTGATGAAATAGTTAAAACGTGCACCAATAGGAATTTTAAAACGTGTATCAGGCAAGCGTTCTATATCATCTGCCAATTGAAATACATCTGTATTTTGCGGTGTTGTATAGTTTGGAATACTCGCAGCATTTCCAACATAATAATTATCTCTATCCGCAAAATATACACGCTGCATAGGATTGGCGAGCCATCCTTGTTGTTGTACAACATCGAGAAATAACGAGAATTGTGCATTTCTAGTAAGCACTTGCGACCAGCTGAGTGATAAAGAATAGGTGTTTCTAGCTTTATCTTGAATGAGTGTTGTATTGAATGGTGACCAAACTTGTGTTCCGTTTTTATCAATAACTTGACCAGCTTGATTTAGAATATTAATATTTGCGAAGAAACCATTGTTTAAGTTTTCATTTGCTTCGTTGTATGAATCTATTTCAGTAGGATATTTTGGACTCCAAGTATCTAAATACACTTGTCCTTTTATGCTTAATTCTGTGTTTTGATTGTTAAATAATTTAGTATATCCACCTCCAAAACCGACAGAAGTGTAATCATATTCAGCAGCAAAACCTGCATTTACACTCCAAATAGAATTTCTGTCATCAGAACTGTGGCTGTAATTTAAATTGATACTTCCCCAAACATCACTAGCAGAAGCTCCTGAAGAAGCAATCCAAGGGCTTCCTGTAACTGAACTTGTTGTGCCACCACCATCGTCGTCATCGTCGTCGTATCCTCCTCCAGAAGCTCCACTAGCATCAAAAGGGTCTAAATTACTCGAAGATGCTGATGTATACGCAGAAATTCCTGCATCGACAGTTAATACTTCATCTGTATTTAACGGAATTGCAACCACAAAAGTCGGTGTAATATCAGTAAGTTTTTCATCGCCAATTCCACCAGTAACAGAAGCATGATTTCCTTTTTGGGAATAATAACTCATTAAAAAATCGACTTCAGTAGTTTCTAAAACTCGTTTTTTATAAGTAGTTGTCGAATCTTTTTGTGTTTGTGCCATCGCAAAACCAACACTAAATAACAATAGTAATATTATGTTTTTTTTCATTTAAGATTTTTATTAATGAGATCCCGTTTTTCAACGGGATAAGTTCAACTAACAACTTTGAATGCGCTTGCAGCTTTTCAAATTTGAGTTTCACTTAATTACATCCGCAACCGCCGCCAGTTTTTCCTCCATTAGCGCCCGAAGCAGCTTCTCGATAGACTTGAAAATTTGTTTCAAACCGATCAATGCTATTCGCGCTTAATTTCATATTGGGATCATTCAAATTCATTTTTTGATACGGCTTTACGGCCATACAAGAAGTTAAACCAGTGGCTATTGCCATTAGTAAGATTATCTTTTTCATTGTTTAGTGTTTTTTAAATTTATGTTCGCTGAATACTGTATTTTGCCCAAATCATCAACGATGATGCATTCAACTCCTTTTAATTGATTTATGAAGTCTAAACCAACTTCTTTGCCCATTACAAAAATGGAAGTAGCCAAAGCATCTGCAAGTTCAGCACTTGAGGCAAAGACACTTACACTTACAATGCCCTGGCTTGGATATCCTGTTCTTGGATCTATAATATGCGTATAGCGTTTATCGTTAAACATCACATACTTTTCGTAATTACCAGAAGTAACTACCGCAGATTCATAGATAGGAAGTAATGCAAACACCTTATTTTTATTTAGAGGGTTTTTGATGGCTACTTTCCAATGTTCTCCATTTTGTTGTGTTCCCCAAGTATTTAAATCGCCAGAAGCATTTACAATACCCGAAACGACTCCTTTTTGCTTTAATAATGCTTTTGCTTTATCGGCAGCATAGCCTTTTCCAATAGCGCCAAAACCTATTTTCATACCTTTTAGTTTGAGGAAAACAGTTTGGTTTTCTGCGTTTATAATGATGTTTTGATAGCCAACTTTTGAAACAGATTTTTTTATAATTTCCGCAGGTGGCATTGTTGTCATGCTACCATCAAACTTCCAAATACGATCCATGGAAGCGTAACTAATGTCAAAAGCACCATTGGTCAATTTTGAAATTTGTATCGCTCTTTGTATCAAATCAAATAACTCTTGATCTACTTTTACCGCTTTGATTCCAGCGTTTTTGTTGATTAGTGAGGTTTGCGAATTTTTATCCCAAGACGAAATCAACTTTTCAATCCGAGACATTTCGGCAACAGCCAAATCAATATAATTATTGGCTTCTTTTTTAGTATTTGCAGTGACAGTAATATCAAAACGACTTCCCATTAATTTGAGTGTTCGTTTATGAGGTTCCTGTGCAGTGGTCACAAAAAAGCTTATACATATTAGATATGTAAAAATTGATCGGATCATCTTAGAAAGCATTTAATAATTTGATATATGCTTCAGGCGTGGTTTTTTTATAGCCCAATGCTCCTAATTGCTTTCCAGTTTTATCCAAAACCACTACTAAAGGAAAATATCCGTTTGGATTGTATGTTTCTGCCAATTGCTCATTTTGAGTTTGCAATGCTTTGGATAGTTTATTTTTTTTACGTTTTGGAAAATCTGCTTTTAGCAGCGTATAGTTTTCTTTTGCATACGATTTAAACGCTTCTGTATCCCAGATTTCACGTTCTAATTTCATGCAAGGCGCACACCAATCGGAACCCGAAAACACCAAGATAATGTGTTGATTTTTAGTAATTGCTTCTGCTTTTGCAGTTTCAAAATTGGTATTCCATTCTTGCCCGAAACTTATCGAAGTAAAAAGTAATAGTGCGTACACAAGTGTATTCATATAGATCAAAATTTATAGTTGACTCTTATTGTTATGACAGCAAAAAAATAATACACCCTATTTTATTTGTATATTTTTTGAGAGATTGCCTATTTTTGATCTCCATATTTAAATTAAATGTCAAAAAACGAACCTTCTATTTGCGAGGAAAAAAATTATAACGAGTTGTTTCGTAAATTTTACGAACCCGCTACGAAGTACATTTATTATAAGTGTGGCAACTTACAACGCGCCGAAGATATTGTTCAGAATGTGTTTATTAAACTGTGGAAGCTTTGCGCAACGATTACCTTCTCAAAAGCTAAATCTTATATTTATACTGCTAGTAATAATTCATTTTTGAATGAAGTTGCACATGAAAAAGTAGTATTGAAACATCAAAAAGCGACTACCGAGAATACAAACCATGAAAGTCCTGATTTTTTAATTGAAGTAGAAGAGTTTAGAGTCAAACTGAAAGCAGCTATCAACACATTAAACGTTAAAGAACGCGAAGTTTTTTTAATGAGTAGAGTTGACAATAAAACATATAGAGAAATAGCTGAAATTACTGGGTTAACAGTAAAAGCTATTGAGCGAAGAATGAGCAAAGCATTAAAGGAATTACGTGCTATTTTAGGGAAAGAAATAAAAATTTAATAGGGTACACACTTTTTTAAATGTCTAATTAGTAAGAAACAAAGTGTATGATGAAAAATTACGAGACAGACGATTCGTTTTTAGGACGATGGATTGCAGGCGAGCTTTCTGAGGAAGAACGTATTGCTTTTGAGAAAACTGATGTGTACAAGCAATTTGACATTATTAATAAAGAAGCACAGCTTTTAGACGGACCAGAAATTGATGTTGAAAGTGCGTTGCAGACTGTAAAAGATAAAATTGCTACACAACCAAAGAAAGGGAAACTCATCCGATTGTGGCGAAACATTTCGGTGGCAGCTATTGTGATTTTATCTACAGGAATTTTTCTAACATCTTCTAAAACATACACGACAGGAATTGGCGAATCGCAAACAATTACTTTGGCAGATGGTTCAACAGTTAATTTAAATGCAAATTCGAGTTTATCTCACAAACGCTTCTTTTGGTCGTCTAACAAAAGTGTTGAATTGAAAGGAGAAGCCTATTTTACCATTACAAAAGGAGACGATTTTAAGGTAGAAACTTCTAAAGGAATTGTTGCTGTTTTGGGAACAGAATTTAATATAAAAGACCGTTCAAGTTTTGAATTGAAATGTTATGAAGGAAAAGTACAGTTCACACAAAATAACAAAGCGAAAAATAGTTTTATTCTAACAAAAGGAATGCAGGTTTCCATTACTAAAAACGAGGCAAAAGAAGCTACATTTACCGAAGAAACACCAACTTGGAAAAAAGGAGTTTCAACATTTACACAACAACCATTGTCTGAAGTTTTAGAAGAATTATCCTTATATTTTAATATTACTTTTGATGCTTCAAGCGTTGATACAAAACGTTTGTTTTCTGGAAGTTTTTATCACACAGATATAAATACTGCTTTAAAAGCTACTTTAGTTCCTATGGGAATTAAATATACGCAGACAGGCAAAATAATTGTACTTTCTGAATAAATCGTATTCATTAAATTCGTCGTTAATCATTTTTCTGAAAATAGAAAAAGTCCAGATGAGTTCATAAAAAAGCTATACCTTTGTCGTGCCTTAAAATCAAATTTATGAAACAGCTTTGTGCTTTATTTTTGTTTTTGGTATTTACAGTTTCAAATGCTCAAAATAAAGATTACAACTACCAAAACACACCGCTTTTACAAGTTATTAAGCAAGTAGAAAAAGAATATTCTATTTCTTTTTCGTATGCAAATGATTTGATTAAAAATAAGTTAATCACACTAAATGCTTCTCAAATTGAATTAACCGAATTATTAATCATTTTAGAAGCACAAACAAGCTTGACATTTGAGAAACTATCTGACACACAAATTATTATTGCACCAAAGCAAGTAGACAATAAGATTTGTGGTTATATTTTAGATGCAACTACGCAAATGCCAATTCCGTTTGCAACAATTACAGACGATGAAAACCATCAAGTATCTACAAATTTGAATGGTTTTTTTGTGATTCATAAAACTACCACCAATAGCTTTACAGTTAAAAATTACGGTTATGAAACCCAACAGTTTATAGGAAGTGAAGACTGTACACAAATTTATTTAAAACAAGGAATAGAATCGTTGGAAGCAGTGATTATTTCAGGATATATTACCAATGGAATTGACCGAAATAAAGATGGATCTATTTCTGTAAGCACAAAACGATTGGGTATTTTGCCAGGTTTGTTAAATGCAGATATCGCACAAAGTATTCAGTTGATTCCTGGAATTTCTACTTTAGACGAATCGGCAACGGGAATTCAGGTTAGAGGTGGATCGCCCGATCAAAATTTGATTTTATACGACAATATTAAATTATATAATACAGGTCATTTTTACGGAATGTTTTCATTATTTAATCCATTTGCTACACAAAAAGCAACGATTTTTAGGTCGGGAACTAGCGCAAGTTATGGCGATCGTATTTCAGGTATTATTGATATTTCTAGCGGAGACGAAATTCCTGAGAAAACCAATGGCGGATTTGAAATTGATGGTTTGGCTGTAAATGGATTTGTAAAGACACCATTATCAGAGAAAACGGCTTTGTATGTTTTTGCGCGACGTTCGTATCCTGATGTATGGAAAACGCCAACATACGATAGTTATGCCGATAAAATATTTACAAATTTTGGCGTAGCTAGAGATATTAATGGAAATGTATTGGAGCTTGAAACTGATGATGATTTTAGTTCAGAAACAAGTAATAATGATTTTTCATTTTCCGATGTAAACGCAAAACTTGTACTAAAACCTAATGAAAAAAATAATATTTCTATTAGTGGATTGTACACACGAAATCGTTTAGATTTTAATTTTACTGGCGGTGATGAATTGTTGTTAGATTCACTCGTTACAAAAAACAAAGGGCTGAGTTTTGAATGGAAACATACGACTAGTGAGAAACAAAAAGAACTATTGACGGTATATTTTTCTGAGTACAATTCTTTCTATCAAAATAAAGAAATAAAAGACGAGACAGGCGATGGTATTCCAGATTTAGATGAGATTAATGTTCGCCAAAATGATATTGTAGATGTTGGCGCAAATTTTTCTATCACAACAGCACTAACCGATTCACAAAAACTAACCGCAGGTTATCAACTTTCGTACACCGATTTAGATGTAATTATTCGAAAAGAGAAACCTTTAGATGATGAAATAGAAAATTCTGGACAGAGTGATAGTAATTTTAAAAATGCGCTGTTTGGAGAATATACACTGAGTTTTAAAAATAAAGCCTTTATTAATGCTGGTTTGCGATTTGTGCATTACAATTCGGTCAATAAATTTTTGGTAGAACCACGATTAAATTTTGAATATCCGTTGAATGATCGCTTTCGAGTGAAAACCGCAATTGAACGTAGAAATCAGCCAATTTCTCAATTGATAGAATTTAATCATACAGAGTTGCGTTTGGAGAATAATTTGTGGCGTTTGTCAGATAATGATCAATATCCTTTATTATCTAGCAATCAAATTTCTGGTGGAATTTTATATCATCATAAAAATTTAAATATTGACATTGATGCGTATTATAAAGAGTTGGAAGGATTGACCACTTTTACCAATGGTTTTAGCAATCCGTTAGAAAATTTAGAAGAAGGAGAAAGTACCATTAAAGGACTCGATATTTTATTGAAGTATAAGTGGAATCAGTATAAAATTTGGGCAGGATATACGTTTAATGATATTACGTTTAAGTTTCCAAATTTAGCAGGAAATGCTACCGAATTCCCTGGAAATAATGACATTACACATGCATTTCGTATTTCAAACACTTTAAAGGTTGACAATTGGCAGTTTTCGCTGGGTTGGCAAATTAGATCGGGGAAACCTGTAACGCCTGTGAATAGTTATGAAATTAAAATTGATGCTGATGGTGAAAATGCAGGTGTTGTAAATTTTGGTCCTATTAATAGTGAACGATTGCCCGATTTTCATCGTTTGGATGCTTCAGTCTTATATGATTTTACGATTAAAAAACTACGCGCGCAATTGGGTGTTTCTGTGCTGAATTTATATAATAGAGTACAACCTATAAGCATTACTTATAAAGCAGAACGTAAACCTTTGGATGATGGAGGAATTCCTGTGGAAGGAACTACAGGCGCAACACTTGAAGAGCGCGAAGTGATTTTAGAACAAGTGATTCAACGTTTTTCATTAGGTTTAACGCCAAATGTTTCTTTTAAAATCTTTTTTTAATTTAAAGAGTGAATCTTTGTGATTTAAAATTTACTACTTCAATAATTTCGTTTAGTTGTTTTACTTGAAAATAGCTGTAAAATTAGTTCTTCTCCAAAGCAAAAAATAAGCTGCATTCTTCATTGGATCTTTCACAATTTGCCTCTCCAAATCTGTATTCATTTTTTTGGCATTAAAATATAGTAAGAAAATATTATTTTATTCGATTCAATAACTTCTTAAACCCTAAAATGCAACTTTTTTTGAGGTGTTGTTGTCCTTGATATCCCTTCATAATTTTAATATATTCTATGGGCAATTTCACTGTATCGCTAATAGTTGTTTTTATATTATTGGTCGATAAAATAATGGCTCCATCAACACTACCGTCATAAATTTTCTGTATATATTCCTCTTCTTTACTGTTTTCATCAAAAGATTGGAAGAGAAGAATTCTATAATCAAACTTACTGGCAATTTTTTCTACATTATGTATGAAACAACTGTAAAAAACATCATTTATTTGAGGAATAATCACTGCAATTGTATGTGTTTTCCTTTTTCTTAATGCTATTGCATAATTATTAGGAACATAGTTATGTTCATTCGCTATTTTTAAGATTAATTGCTTGGTTTTTGTACTAATATCTAGCTTATCATTTATAGCTTTAGATACTGTAGAAATAGAAAAACCCGAAAGCTGTGATAATTCCTTTAATGTAATAGCAGAAGATTGCGAAAGATTCATATGTTCAATTCTTTTATAATCTGAAGTGCTTCTTGTGTAGTAAGCTTAATTTTTTTTAGATCAAATTCACCATTTTCTTTCTTCTGAATCAGTTTAGAACCCATTCCAACACATGTTACTCCTGCAGCAAACCATTTTTCTAAGTTTTCACGAGTGGGAGAAACTCCTCCAGTAGGCATAATGCTAGTCCATGGTTGCGGTGCTTTGATTGCTTTTACAAACTCTGCACCATAAATACTTCCAGGAAATAGTTTCACAATTTCGCAGCCTAATTCTTCAGCTTTCGCGATTTCGGTTAACGAACCACAACCTGGCGACCATAGTACTTTTCGTCTATTACAAACTATAGCAATGTCTTCTCGTAATACAGGCGTTACAATAAAATTCGCGCCAAGCGACATATACAAAGAAGCTGAAGCTGCATCTGTAACAGAGCCAACTCCTAAGATCATTTCAGGCAATTCTTGACGAATATATTTATTTAGATTTCCAAAAATTTCATGTGCAAAATCACCACGAGCGGTAAATTCTAACAAACGTGCACCGCCATCATAACAAGCTTTTACTACTTGTTTGGCTATTTCTATATCATCATGATAAAACAAAGGAACCAGTCCTGTACTTTTCATTGTTTGTGCGACTTCTATACGTGTAAATGTTGCCATTGTTTATCTTGAGACTTTTCCGTTGTTATTCCCTGCTAAAAAGTTGTTAATGTCTTGTCTTGAGACCAAATTATAGTCTCCATAAATGGTATGTTTTAAACAACATGAAGCTACGGCAATATTGATTGCTTTTTGCTTGTCATTTTCGTGTTCCATCAAACCATAAATCAATCCGCCCATAAATGCGTCACCACTTCCAACTCTGTCTACTACTGGCGTCACTTCTTTAATATCGGCATCATAAATACTTTTTTTATCGTATAACATTCCGCCAATACGTTGATGTGAAGCGCTTACCGAATAGCGAAGTGTAGTTGCCATTGTTTGAAGGTTTGGACACAATTCAAAGACTTTATCATATAAATTTGGCAATGATTTTACATCTTGATAGTTTGGGTTGACTTTATTTTTCCCTAACATAAAATATGCGGTATCAATATCTCCTAAGATAATGTTGCTATACTGAAGCATTTCGGGCATAATTTCATGTGGTTCTTTGCCATATTTCCAAAGTTTTGCGCGGTAGTTTAAATCGGAAGAAATCGTAATTCCAAGTTCATGAGCTGCTTTAATAGCTTCCAAACATTCATCTGCTGCACCTTGCGAAATAGCGGGCGTAATTCCACTCCAGTGAAACCAAGAGATATCTTTTAAAATTTCTTTCCAGTTGAAAGTTCCTTTTTTCAAATTCGCCATAGCGCTATTGGCTCTGTCATACACAACATTACTTGCTCGTGTGCCAGCTCCGGTTTCCAAAAAGTAAATTCCGAGTCTATCTTTTCCAAATAAAATATGATTCGTGCCTACATTTTGTTTGCGCATTTCCATCAAAGCACATTCACCAATTTCATTATCTGGCAATCGAGTTACAAACTCACTTTTTATACCCAAATTTGCCAATGAAACTGCTACATTAAATTCGCCGCCACCATACATAGCATTGAACGCTTTTGATTGTGAGAATCGTAAAAAACGTTCTGTAGAAAGGCGCAACATAATTTCACCAAATGTGACTACTTTTTTCATGTATTATCGTTGTAGAATGATGTTCATATGCGATGAACTTTCAATTTTCATTTTTATAAAAATACGATTTATATCCCTAGCGCTTGTCCACCACCAATTTGAATAGTTTCAGCTGTAATAAAAGATGCGTCTTTACTGGCTAAGAACGAAATAACACCTGCTACATCTTCTGGTTGTCCTAATCGTCCTAACATAATATTGTTTGCCCAAGAAGCAAATACTTCTGGTTTTGTTGATTTTATTTGTGCGTGAAATGGTGTGTCAATTGTACCTGGTGATACTGCATTTGATCTGATACCATATTCAGCTAAATCTTTTGCTAATGCTCTCGTTATTGCATGCACACCAGCTTTTGATGTTCCATAGATTCCTGCTCCTGGTCCACCAGCAGTCCATCCAGCATTAGATGTGTAGTTAATTATAGATGGATGTTCACCTTTTTTAAGGTATGGTATGGCTGCTCTTGAAGCAAAAAATACAGAGTCAAGGTTTAGTGCCATTACAAATCTATAGAATTCGGTAGTCATTTCTTCAAAACGAGATCTTCCTCCCAATCCACCAGCATTGTTTACTAGCACATCTATTTTACCATATTTCTCACCGATTTTCGTAATATTTTCTATTACTTGATCTTCTTGAGTAACATCAAAACCATAATATTCGGCAGTGATTCCTGCGTCTGTTAATTGTTTTAATTTTTCAGCTCCAGCAGCATCATCAATACCGTTTAAAATAACAGTATATCCGTCTTCGCCTAATCTCTTTGCTACTGCATAACCTATTCCTCCAGTGGCTCCAGTAATTATTGCAATTTTTCCTTTATTACTCATATTATATATTTTTATTATATTTTTTTATTTTTTGAATTGTCTTAATTTATTTCTTTTACTTTTTCCACTTTAGGAATCAATACCCAAATAGCAAATAATGCTGCAGCGGTAAGTCCTGCTCCCACATAAAATGCTGGAGCATAATTTTCTCCTTTTGTCAACCATGGAACTAATACTGTAAATCCAAATACAGCTAATTTAGCAGCCATTCCTGCAAACCCAGATAATGTTCCTACAGAATTCTTACCAAACATATCGCTTGGTAAGGTTTGTACATTTCCAATTGATGTTTGAA
The DNA here is from genome assembly GCF_050633145.1 of Kordia sp. Taxonomy (GTDB): domain Bacteria; phylum Bacteroidota; class Bacteroidia; order Flavobacteriales; family Flavobacteriaceae; genus Kordia. The sequence goes on from NZ_JBOEFY010000043.1 coordinate 64,302, forward strand.
AACCAAATAAGATAATAGCCATTATTATTACTGCTGCTGTTGGCGAATTCATATTAGCGCCTAAAAAACCAAATATCGAATTAAATATAGAAGCAAAAGCAGCTGGATCAATCAGTAAAAAAAATGAAGGAAACATTATTAAACACCCAAGAGTTATTACCCGCTTTCTAGTTTTATTTATACTCCATCCAACTTTGATTCTATTTTGTGCTAAAAGACCTCCGAACCATGCACCTAACATTGCTCCTACATAAGGAACCCAACCGTAAATACCTATCGTTTTAACGTCCATCCCATAAACACCATTAAGATAAAGTGGTATCCAAGCTACAAACAACCACCATATAGGATCAATTGCTGCAGAAGCTAGTACAACTCCCCAACTTTCTCTGTGTTTAAATAACTGAACTGTAGTTGGATTGTATTCAGATACATCTCCTGACTCATCTTTTGTGATTTGCCCACTTAGTATATATTCTTTTTCTTCTTCAGAAATATTTGGGTGGTATTCTGGTGGTGCTTTTACTATGAATAACCAAGGTAGCAACCATAATAAACCAATAAGACCAACGATAATAAATATCATTTGCCAACTAAAATATATAGTCATAAAGGCAATCAGTGGAATAGCTACAATACCTCCAATAGCTGCACCAGAGTTAAATAAACCTTGAGCAAATGCTCTCTCTTTTGCAGGAAACCATTCAGCATTTCCTTTTGCTGCTCCTGGCCAGTTACCAGCTTCGGCTAAACCTAGAATAGATCTAAAAATAGCAAAAGTCCATGCTCCTGCAGCAAAAGCATGTAAAGCAGTTGCGACAGACCATACTCCAATGGAGATTGCGAATCCTATTCTTGTTCCTATCCAGTCAAATATTTTTCCGAAGAGTGCTTGACCGCCTGCATAGAAAAAAATGAAACTACTTGTAATCCAAGCATATATTTCTTTTCGACCATCTACATCCATATCAGGAAACATAGATTCAGCAATATCTGGCCATAAGACTCCTAAAGCTTGCCTATCTATGTAATTTATAACGGCAGCCAAAGCTATTAGCCCTATAACCCACCATCTTAATCCTTTTATTTTCATATTGTTGTGTGTGAACCATACAAGTACTTGCGCTAACAAATATGTATGATGATTGTTAGAGCGGTTTTGCTCTTATTTTTTATTGTAATTGTATCGTGAAGAAATGTGTGTTACGCTTCTACATATAAAATTACTTCCCTCCGTATTTCTTGTCAATTTTGAAATCGTGCATTTTCAAAATTTCCATTACTTTTTATTAAATATTATAACAATATTGATATAACATTTTAAAGTGTTCTTTCATTTTTTGTTTTGCCAATTGCGGTTCTTGATCTCTTATGGCATTGAAAATATTTTGATGTTCTATGATTCCAGATTCTGCTAAATCTTTATCACATACATGATATTTTTCAAAGTTTGTTATGATTTCTGGTGTAATAATTAACATGAATGTATTCATGGTACTGTTTCCACTAGCCTTTGCAATTGCTAGGTGAAATAATAGATCTTCTTGTACAGCATCTTCGCCATTGCGTACTTTTTCAGTATATGCATCAAGTGCCTCTTTCATTTTTTGAAGATCTTCATCTGTTCTTCTGATAGCAGCTAAACGTGCAGTTTTTAGCTCTAATAAAATTCTAGTTTCTACTAACGATTTAAAATCTGGTTCTTCTAAACGCAGGATGTCTTCAATCATTCCGTTCATTGCAATTACACCAATGTTTGCAACGAAAGTTCCACTTTGCGGAATTGATTTTAGCAAGCCATAAAATTCAAGTTTTTGAATGGCTTCTCGTACATTGCTACGTGTAACACCAAATTTTTCAGACAGCATACGCTCAGACGGGAGTTTATCTCCTGGTTCCAAATTTTTAATATTGATTAGGTCTCGAATTTTCGAGATAATTGTTTTTTGGACGTCGAGTGTTTCTGTTCTTGTTACTATGTCTAATTTCATACGTTAGCGACTATAATTGGTTAACCAGATTTTGTATGTTAAATTTAAAAAATTAATAAAGAATACGCATTATCATTTTAAGAAATCTTTAGTTGAATCTTACTGACCTAAAGGTAGGTCAGTAAAACCCAATAAAAGCTTCAATTCAAATAAATTAACTTCAGTATTAATGTGTTACTTCTAGTGTATAATATCGAACTTTTGCGTACGAACCTTCATCACGTGATTGAAAGTAGTTCCCTGCTTTGAAATAATTTTCAAAGATTCCCCATTTTTTCATGTGAATGTTTTCATAGGTTTTGTATTCGTTATTATTTAAAACTATTGTCATTTTTCCTTCACTTACTCTGACTTCAAGTCGAAATTTTTTAAATCCTACTTTTTCTTTGAATGTAAATCCTTTGTCATTTCCCCAAGCATCTTCATGAAGCATTTCTTCATTGGTAGCATTCAAATTTTTTAAGACTTTTGTTTTGACACGTACTTTGCCATCTTGCCAATATATTTTTAAAATTGGCGGGGCATTGTTGTCTTTTTGACCTATAAGATCACGTTGTTCATTGGTAAGACGACCATGAATTTGCATGATAATTACCTTGTGATATTTTCCATTTTTATCACGAGAGACTTCATCCATTGCCAGTTTTCCTTTCATAATGCCGCCTTGCTTAAATGTCCAATTGACACTATTGCTTCCAGGCTCCATTTGCTCTCGCAACTCCGAACGCGAATACTTGGTATTTGCTGTGGTTGCTTTGCTTGGATAGGCATAGAAAACGATTGCACCACGAACCGAATCATTGTACATGTACGGTTTTAAATCTTCATTGGTGGCATACTCTAATATTTCTGGTGGTGACACCTCCTGCGGTTTTTTTCCGTTCCCCGCAGGTGTTGTCACTTTCCAATGCGATAAATCAATTTTAGGTAATTTATACTTCTTCTTACGTTTTTTTCTTTTACGTTTTTTCTCCTTTTTTACTTCAGCTTTGGTAGTCTCATGTGACTGTGCAAAACCAATGCTAAGGTGAAAAGCAAAGAATAGTATGAATAACGTTTTTAATTTCATATTAGTTAACGGCTGTAATTGTTACAACATCAGCTCTTATTTCTTCATCTCCACCTGTGTAGTTGTAATCTCCTATGCTATCGCCTCCAATACCTCTAATGAATAGTGCAACACTATCATTGGCTCCAGCATTGAACGAATAAGTATATGAGAAATAACTATCGTCAGATGGGTTTGATTGTACTTCTACTAACAGATTGTTTGCAGGGTCTTCTACTTGTGGTACAGTTCTGTATCCCCAAGTACCTGTGTCACTATTACCTTGTGGCATTAAAGCTGTATCTGTGTAATATGTTGGTGTATATCCTGCTTCGTATCCTGAACCAGCTAAAACTCTTAGTTCAAGCATGCTAGGGAATGTTCCACCTGTTGGAGCTTTGAAAGAAGTTACAATTGTAATTGTGTAATCGGCATTTGGCGTTACAGCAAATTCTTGATATACATGATCAGGTTCGTTGTTGTCAAATTTTACAACATTATCAGAACCTCCATTACCAGAACTTGATTCTCCTTGTTCTCCAATTTCTTTGTTAATCCAACCTGCACATGAACAATCTGATCCTGATGATTTTGGAAGTTTGTTAAAGTCAAAGTTAACTAAAACAGGATCTGCAACTAATGGTGCTTCTGGTTCTACTACTTCTACAGTTTGTGTAAATGTACTTGTTACACCTAATGCATCAGAAGCTGTTAAGCTTACCGTATATGTTCCTTCTCCAGAATACGTGTTTGCACCATCAACATCTGTAGAAGTATTTCCATCTCCAAAATCCCACGCATACATTGTAGCACTTGTAGATAGGTTGGCAAATGTATAATCTTTCCATTCTTCTGCAGCTCCTTGTCCTTGTGTAAACGAGAAGTTTGCTTGTGGAGGTGTTGCATCTGCAATTGAGTTTTCTCCAAGTGGTTCAAATTTATCAATGTCACAAGACTGATATACAAGCCCACCAACAAGCAGGAATGCGATACCAAATATTTTTATTGTTTTTTTCATAATATATCTTTTTAAATTTTAATAGCCTGGATTTTGAGTCATTACACCATTACTAAGATTTATTTCACGTTGTGGAATAGGTAGTAATAAATCTGTTGCAGTAAAAGAGTAATTGTTGACAGCTGATAAGTCTGACAATACTGTTTGCGCTTCTCCAAAACGAATTAAATCAAATAAACGTTGGTTTTCAAAAGCTAACTCAGCACGTCTTTCATCTAGTAACTCTTGTTTTGTAATAGAAGTCACAGCTGCTGTTAAACCTGCTCTGTTTCGTACAGTTTGGAAAGATGTTATTGCTGCAGTATTTGTTGTTTCTTGGTTACCAGCTAAGATCGCTTCTGTATGCATTAATAATACATCAGCATATCTTAATACAACCCAGTCGTTACCAGATAAGGTAGCATCTGATTCAAATACATTTCCATTGTCACCTCCATCTTCACCATTTGGTAAGTACTTTACAACTTGTCTTTGTGTTGGTTGTAATGGATCGATTCGATATGAAAATGGCGTTCTGTCTCCACCACTAGCATCTAAAAATGCAGCAGCATCTTCAGTAACGTAGTTTACACCAACAGTACGTCCTACACCATTCATAAATTCAGCAGAAAAGTCTTGGCTATCTGCTTCTATACCTTGCGTGTAAGCAATTGAAAAAATAACTTCGTTATTTCCTTCATTATAAAAGATATCATTAAAGTTAGGCTCTAAACCATAACCGTAAGTCATTACATTTTCACAAAGAACTTGTGCTTCCAAATAGTTTCCAAGTGTCAAATGCACTTTTGCTAGTAATGCTTCCGCAGCAGCTTTTGAAGCTCTTGTGTATTCACCATTACTTAAATTGGCAGCAGCAGTTTCTAAATCGCTTACTATTAAATTGTAAATAGTAGCAGTAGCGACTCTTGTGAAAGCAACTTCATCTTCTTGTGGCGTAATAGTTCTATCTACTAAAGGAACATCTCCAAAAAGACGCACTAAATTAAAGTAACTATAAGCTCTTGCAAATTTTGCTTCTCCTTCAAAAATTGGAGACATTCCGCTTGACGCATTTCCAAGGTTTTCTAATACTAAATTGGCTCTAAAAATAGTACTGTAACAACTTCTATAGTAGTTCTCTACAATACCGTTATTTGGAGTGATGGCATAGCTTTCAAACTCTGCCGCTTCTCCTTCTTGATTTTTTGTTCTTGTATTGTCACTACGCATTTCTGTGACATAAAACTCTTGTTGTATACCACGATTATCATTTAGACTCGTAGAGTTTACTCCTTGTATTGCATCATAAATGGCAACAACACCTGTTTCGATTTGGTCATCATTTAAAAAGTAATTTTCACTACTTACTGCCGCTTCTGGTACTGGTTCAAGGAGATCTTTATGACAAGACTGAAAGCCTATCACTAACATCAATAAACCTATATATTTTAATTGTTTCATAATTAAATGTTTTTATAAATCTTAATATTTTAAAATTGTACGTTTAACCCAAAAGATACAGTACTAAATATAGGTGAACCAGCACGCTGATATCCATAAGTAGTTGCACTTGTGTTATTAATTGATTCTGGATTAAATCCAGTGTAATCGCTCGCAGTAAGATACATTAGGTTTTGACCTGTTGCATATATTCTAAATGTAGACACGCCAAATCTGTTCGCGATGTCACTAGGAAGATTGTACCCTAATGTTACATTACGAAGTGCAATGTAGCTTGCATCTTGTATGATAGCATCTGTAAAGATTTTTTGTCTAATAAAACCTTGATCTGGTGTCGTCGTCGTATTAAAATCTTGAGCACTATTAAAGTGATTGAATAAGTATTGATCTCCCATGTTACGAATTTCTGCACCATGACTTCCTTGAAACATAAAACTTAAGTCAAAATCTTTGTATCTGAAATTATTTGAAATACTCCACACTAGGTCTGGATATGGACTTCCTAAGATTGTTTTATCATCATCATCGATAAGTCCATCACCATTTAAATCTTTTACATATACATCTTGTGCTTGTCCACCTGCTGGGTGATATGGATCGTTGATAAATTCTACAGGAATTTCACGATCTACAACCCAACCATAATACGACGATATTGGGTTTCCTACTAAGTTGATCCATTCTGCAGCTCTTTTACTATCTACATTTTGAATTTGTCCGTTAGAATCTGCAAAATCCAATAGTTCATTTTTATTATGAGAAGCAATTACTGTTGTTGACCATCTAAAGTCTTCAGTAGATATGTTTCGAGATGTAATTTCTAATTCAATACCTGAGTTTCTAACTTCTCCTAAATTTTCTAACGCGGCAGAAAAACCTGTTGAAGAAGGAACTGGGTTGAATAATAATAGTTGATCACTGGTTCTAGTGTAGTAATCTAAAGAACCTACAATTCTGTTGTTAAAGAATCCAAAGTCAATTCCTGGGTTGAATTCTATCAATCTTTCCCATTGTAATTCAGGGTTTGCGATGTTAAGCGCTACAAAGGCAGCTTGAGAATTGTAATTGTCTGTTCCTAATAAAGAGATTGAAGGATATAAATCTGTAAGGTTATTTCCAGTATCAATATCTTTATTTCCAGTAACACCGTAACTTGCTCTTAGTTTTAAAGTGCTTAAAAATTCACTTTCAGCTAAGAAATCTTCTTCAGAAACTACCCAACCTACAGAAGCAGATGGGAAATCTCCGTATTTGTTGTCAACTCCAAAAATAGAGCTACCATCACGTCTGTAACTTAAAGAAGCTAAGTATTTGTCTTTGTATGCATAATTTACTCTTGCAAAGAACGAAGAGAAACCTTCTTCATATCTATAAGATTGTATTTCATTCAAAACAGTAGCTGCGCTTAATGTTTGTACTAAATCGGAAGTATATCCAGATCCTAGAGCGCTGTCTCCTTGCCATTCCCATCTTTCAGCAGATGCTCCTAAAACGGCATTTAATTCATGTCCTCCAAAAGCTTTGTCGTATGTAAAATACCCTTCAGATAAGGTGTGGATTCTGTTTTCGTTAGATTCAAAATAGCTTGCTGCTGCTGCACCATTTCTGTTCGATTGAACTCCTTGCCATCTATTTCTAAATGTATTTTGATAGTCACCACCAAGACTTGCTCTAAATCTTAAACCATCGATGATTTTGTATTCACCGTAGAAAAGACCTGCTAATTTAAATTTATAATCATTTCTATCACGCTCTAATACTTTTGCTGCTGGATTTGTGTTCGATGTATTACTAATATCTTGTAAAACTGAACCATCGCCAAATAAATCGTAGTTGTCAAAATGTCTTTGAATTGCATAGTCTCCAACTTGAACATTTGGATATGTATTGAAATCTACAAACTGAATAGAATTAGAATCATGATACAATGGTAACCATGGCGTTTGTCTTAAAATATCGTGTGTTGAACCATCAAAACGTCTTCTTCTAGTATATGATGGAGCAAAGTTAACTCCAATCTTAATTTTATCACTAAGTTTTGTATCTAATTTTAGTCTAGCATTGTAACGCTTATAATCATCTGTTAACAATACTCCTTCATCGTGATTGTATCCTAATGAAGCACTAAATTTTGTGTTTTTATTTCCTCCACGTGCATTGAATGAGTGTGTAGTAATTGTTCCTCCTTCAAAGATGACATCTTGCCAATCTCTGTCAATACCTGTAGTTTGCGTAAGTAATTGTTTGTAAGCTGTTCTGTTGGAAAGTGTTCCTGTTGCAGCTTGTTCAGCTGCTACTGTTTCTGCTACAGTAAAGTAGTAATCGTCACTTTGTCTCGCTTCTTTAAAACCTAAAAATGTATTGTAAGAAAATGATGTTTTTCCGTCTTTACCTTGTTTCGTTGTAATTTGTATAACACCATTGGCTCCACGAGAACCATAGATTGCTGTAGAAGCGGCATCTTTAAGAACATCGAAGGTTTCAACTTCATTCATATCTAAATTACCAAGAAAATCACTGTCTACTACTAATCCGTCAATAACAATTAAAGGAGCAGAATCTCCATTAAGAGAACCGACACCACGTACACGAATAGTTGGGTCTGAACCAGCTTCACCTTCTGTAGCTGAAACATTTAAACCAGCAACTTGTCCAACAAGGGCATCATCTAGTCTTGATACGGCAATTTTATCTAAGCCTTTATCTTTTACACTTAAAGTAGACATTGCGCCTGTTAAGTGTTTCTTTTTTCTCGTACCGTAACCAACAACAACAACTTCGTCTAATGCATTAGCATCTTCTACTAAGGCAATATTTATAGTTTGTTGTGCGTCAACAATTACAGTTTGAGAAATATAACCAACATAGGAAAATTGTAGTATATCACCTTTTTTTACTGCAATTTGATAATTACCATCAAAATCGGTAGAGGTACCTTTTGACGTTTTAACTACCTGAATATTTGCGCCAAGGATCGGTTGATTGTTTGATTTGTCAACTACCTTTCCTTTAAGCGTAAAGGATTCCTGCGCATACATTGAAATGCAGAAGAGTAGCATTGCAATGCAGGTTAGCTTAGTTTTTAAATTCATAATTAGTTTTTTTAATTAGTTAATATTCCAACTAATCACTTACAGCTTTATAGCTACTACCAAATTTTTTGTATTTTTGCAGTATGCATGTTACGATAAGTAATTATGTATGATCTTACTTCCCTCCAAAGAAGTAATATTCCAAAAAGGATAGGCGTGCACCTGTCCTTTTTTTGTGAGTAAATCAAAATTGGTTTACCAGATTGGTTTACCAAATATATATTAAATTTTTGTTAAATAAAAATTAATTTTACTTATTCCATAAAGTCCTCACGAATAGGGCTAAATACATCTATTAATATTCCTTCTTCTGTACAGATTGCTCCATGCAATACATGTGGTGGAATGTAAACTGTGTCTCCACCTTTTACTACTCTAGTTTCTTCTCCAATTGAAAATTCAAATGTTCCGCTTTCTACATAGGTAACTTGACTATGGTAGTGTTCGTGCTTATATCCGATGCCTCCTTTATCGAAGTGTACTTTTACAAGCATGATTTTATCATCATAGCCCATAATTTTTCTTTTTACGCCTTCACCAACAACTTCCCATTCTAGGTCTTTGTCTAAAATAAATTCTTTGCTTGCGCCAAATGTTTTCATATTGTATTCGTTTTTTTTATTATCGTTTTACTTGTTTAGCTTAAGAAAAAGCCACTGTTGTTCCACACATTAATTAATTTAATCTATTTATTTGGTGGCGTACTCGGACCTATTGTTGCTTCTCTAAACCATACTTCTGTATAACAACCATTTTCATATTGTTTGGCAATATTACCTCCATAGGTTTCTGCACCTGCACACCATACCATACTTTTTTCAGGGCTTTTTCCATTGGTTTGATTATAAGCTCCTTGTTTAAAATAGTTTAACTCTCCGCTATATGCATTGGCACGTTCGACACCATCTTGTCCTATTGGCACAAATAATTTCTTTACTTGTTCTGGAAGATCAGATTTTTTTGCATATTCAGATGAAATAAGATTTTTAGTAAATGTTTTTGTTTCGTGATTATCACTTTTAAAAGTAAGATACATGATTCCTTTATGCACATTTACTTCATAACTAAATTCTTCGCCTAATTCTATTCCATTCTCAGGTTCGGCAGGATAATCGTTTTTACTTTTTCCAACAACAGACATATCATGTCCCCATACAGCACTGGAATAATCCCATCTTCCAGAATTATCATCGCCAGCTGTATTGATTTCATAATTCCAGAATACAGATCCTTTTTTATGACCTGGGAATTTTTTGTAAAATATTTTTAGTGGTTCATTTTCATGTCCTTCTCCACTATGAATTTGTCCAACTACTGTTGCATATGATGCCGCTACTCTAGCATCACCTGAAATAGAAACTTGCATCACTTTACAAGTACCTGTTAGCTTACCTCCTACTTCTGGAGTCCATTCTCTTTTTTCATGCAACTCAGTTCTTGTATTGCTAGAGTTTTTTGAAGTAACACCAGAGTTTGGAGTTTTGTATACTACCCAACGTCTAGTTCCATCAATTACAGTATAGAAAAAATCTTTATGTTCAAGATTGACAAGATTGTCCGCTTTGGTTCCATCTCCCATCAAGATTTTGAATTTATCCATAAAAGGAATCACTTCGCTTGGATACACTATTTTTCCGCTTAAACCATCATTTGCCTTAAAATATCCTGCATTTGATACGGCATCATCACTAATTGTAATATTTGCTGATTTAAACCAAACCTCAGCGTAATTACCATCTGCATATTGTTTTTGAACATCTCCATTGTGAGTTTCAGCTCCAGAACACCAAACTTTGTTTACTTTAGGATCTTTTCCATTCGTTTGATTGTAACAACCTAACTTGAAAAAGAGTCCTTCTTCAGTGTATGCATTTTTGCGCTCTACACCATCTTGACCTATGGGTACAAATAAATTATTGACTTGTTCTGGTATGTCTGAACGACTTGTATATTCAGAAGTAATTAAATTTTTAGTAAATGTTTTGGTTTCATGTCCTTCGCTCGTGAACGTTAAATGCATCATTCCGTCCTTAATTTCCACTTTATAACTGAATTCTTCCCCTAAAGCAATTCCATCTTCTGGTTCTGGTGGATAAGTGTTTTTATCAGGTCCAACTACAGAGAAGTCATATCCCCAAATAGGATAAGAATAATCCCATCTTTTAGAGTTATCGTCACCAGCTGTATTTATTTCGTAATTCCAAAAGACAGAACCTTTGGTATGTCCTGGGAATTTTTTGTAGAATATTTTTAGTGGTTCATTCTCATGTCCGTCTGCACTATGAATTTGACCAACCACAACCGAATACGTTGCTGCAACACTAGCATCACCAGTTTTTGCAACATTCATTACCTTAAGTGTGGCATTCATTGTAGCATCTTTCATTGGCGACCATTTTTTTAGTTGCGCCAATTCGGTTCTTGTATTGTTTGATGTGCCATGCGTATTTCCTGCATTTGGTGATTTAAACACAACCCAATCTTCTTTGTCATCATTTACCGTATAAAAGAAATCTTTATTTTCATAATTAGTTGCCTGACCAACGTTAGAACCATCACCTAAGATTAAGTTCCAATGTTGAAAAAATGGTATGATGTCATTTGCTTTACGACTTGTCTCTACATTTTCAGTTTTATTGATAGGCTTTTGTTTTTTGTTTTCAGCACAGCTATTAAATAACAAAATACTGCTTATCATTAGTAGATAGTAAACAAAAACTGATTTGGATATTTTAATACTCATATTATTGATGTGTTTGATAATAATTGTAATGGGCTCAGCGTATGAAATTGCTTGATTAAATACATCATTTCATAAAATACACTTTTATTAGGATTGATAAATTACTCTTTAATTATTTTTTTAGTGATACTTCTGTCATTCGTCGCTATTTTAACTAGATACATTCCGTTTTTAAGATTAGAAATATCAATAGTATTAGTTACTTTATCAGCATTTAGTACTTCTTTACCTAACATATCGTAAATGCTTATTGAAACTGAATCAGTAGTATTCGTTTGGATATTTAGAATGCCTTTACTTGGGTTAGGGTATAATTTGAAATCAGAAGTTATATTAACATCGTCTAAACTTAAAGTAGCGTCAGAAACTATTAATTCATTTGAATAGTTGAATGCTTTATCAACTGCATAAATTTTATAATAATTACCAGCCGTATATGTGTCTGTGAAGCTTGTATCTGTACCAATGTAAATTACAGTTCCGGTAAGACCTCCTGTTCCATTGGTTGTTGTATTTCCAAATTCGTAAATACCATTTTGATTTGGATCGTTATCAGCATTTGGTGCTGTAGTATATTTAATAACAACATAACCTCCATTGTCTACACCACCTGAAGGAGCAGTCCAACCAATAGTTGCCACACCTGAATTATTAGCATACGTACCAACCGTTGGATCATTTGGTGCTGTAGTATCATATGCTCCTGAATACACTACAAAATCATCCACTCTTACTTGCGTTAAATTACTCCCACTCATCCTAGCAACTGCCCAATGGGATGCATTAAAGTTTGCTCCAGTCATAACAGTTCCATACGTTTTTACCCAAGTGTTCGCTACAAAAGCTGGATCATCGGTTTTGTTTGTCGTATTAGAGCCAGATGTGTTATTTAAATAAATTCCTGGATCGAAATCATTCCCAGGATCTGCACTAGCGTTATAGAAAAATTGTACGGTATATTCGGTGCCAGTTTGCAATAAGTTTGGCGATTGTGTTGAAGGACTTTGTAATCTTAAATTTGATGCTCCAACGTCAATTCCGAATGCTGCTGAAAAATCTCCTGTTCTTGCTAACATAGCATCATTTGTCATATCTCTAACTGCTGAATTACCTGTTGATGATACTGTCCATGCAGTTTGAGCCGTACCAGTTTGACCACTTCCTGCAGAACTCATATTTCCTGCAGTTTGCGATTCCATACCGCCATCCATTATAGGAAATTCTCCAATTACCTGACCTGTAGTTGCCCCAGTAGTTGCGCCACTATACACAATCTGCGTATTTACACGTTGTGCTTTTCTATTGGTTAATGTCGTTGGCGCAGATGAAGATCCTGCTCTGTAATTTAGAGATTGATGCGCTGTATTGCTCCAATGCCAATTTAATGAACCATCACCTGAGAATAATACATTTGGTTGCCCAGCATCTAAAGGCACTAAATTAGAACTATCCCAATCGACAGCAATTTCTAAAGCGCCGCCTGTATAATTAAATCCTGTGGATAAAACAAAGTTCATAAACCCTTCCGTGCCAGGAAAATTATTTGTGGTATTAAAAGTATATGTACCTACAATCGTAGCTCCGTTTATTGCATCTGCCCAAGTACTCCCATCAGCTACTACTTCTGTAGCGCTTGAGTTTTTCATGTATATGGTCATCGTAGCATCACCAGAAGCTGTTATGATATTTGTAGAACCCAAATCAAAATTTATTTGAGATATGGTTGCAGAAGGTGATAAAGATGCCAATTCTGTTGCTGTATACAAGATACTGGCACGAGAATACACAGAACTTGATCCGCTATTAGAACGTTGAAAAGGACCTCTAGTTGCCGAAGATGACGTATCTGTACCTAAGGTAAGTGTTGTTTGTGACTCCGCAAAACTTACAAAAAGCATTGCTATTAAAAGTAATTTTATTTTCATATCGTTTATTTTAATGCGTTAGATATAGATTGTAATATTTCACATAAGAAAATGCTCCATCATCTGTTGTTATTAAATAATTTCCTGCTTTAAAATAGTTCTCAAATGGCCATTTATCTAAGCTTGCATCTTGATATATATAAGGTGTTTCGTTATTGAGTTGGACACTTAATTGTGCATCTGAAGCGATAATTTCAAAGTCAAACGCATCATAACCAACATAGCCAAGATTACGTTTGATATCACTCCAAATCACATTAGAAGTAGTTAATAAATCGTCTCCAGAAGTGCTTTCATCAACTAAGGATTTTTTGTGTGACCAGATATATCCATCTTTCCAATATATTTTAAGTAACGGCGGTCCATTGTTTGAAGAAAAACCATGAATAGCCATATCTTCTTCCGAAATGATTCCGTGAATTTGCATGATGATTACGTCGTGAAATTCATCGCTTGAATTGGTATCTTGAGATACTGAAGCTACTTTTAAGCGGCCTTTCATGGTTCCGCCCTCAAGTAATGTCCAATTTTCTCTTGAGTTTGATGGATTGATGAGTTCTCGTAATTCCGTTCGAGAATAGGAACTATTTGTTGTAGATGATTCTGGATATGTGTAAAAAACTAGCGATTCATCTTCCGTATCATCATACATAAATGGTTGCACAGGCGTAAGTGTTTGGTATCCTAAATTCACCAATTCGTCTGGTTGATATTCGTCTGGCTTTCCATTATTATTTTCGTCTACAGGAAGTGTTACTTTCCAATTAGAAAAATTGATATCTGCATAATTAACTGTTGGAGTTTCTTCTGGCGGAACTTCACCTGACGGAGTTTCAGAAGAAGTTTGAGTTGGTCTTTCCAACTCATCATTGCTAGAGCAACTTACAGTAAATACGATGCTTAACAATGGGAAAAAAAATTTATTGAAATTCCTGCGAAATGACTTTTTTGAATCCATTTTATAAATTGGTTAACCAGATTGGTTTACCAAATATAAAACTATTTATGAACTGAACAAATAATATTTGCATTTTTTCTGCAAATCTATCTTTGATTTTAGTCGTGTGAGTTCATTTAATACTAGTAAATAAACTTAAATTCAACACCACGTAAAAAAAATTGAAAATCAACAACTTACAAAAGGCAGAATAAGAATTAATTAAAAGGAAAGTACTGTTTATAGTAATTTTTAGTAGAATAAAAGCGTCTAAAAACAAAAAAATTGCTCAAAATTGGCGACTTATAAAAGGGTGAAAGACCAGGTTTACTTCGCCTACGCTCAGCATAAAATTCTCTCCCAACATCTTGCTATAATTTCACTATAGTCCAAAAAAAAAGCCTTCCGTAAGGAAGGCTCTATAAAAGGGTGAAAGACCGGGTTCGAACCGGCGACCTCTGGAACCACAATCCAGCGCTCTAACCAACTGAGCTACAATCACCATTTGTTTTGCGGATGCAAATATAAGCTATTTCACATTTCATCCAAAGTATTTATTTATTTTATTTTAATTTGTTTTTTATCTATATGATTTTAAAAAGGTTAGCGCCTCAAAAAATCACTTATATAAATTTGAAAACGCTACCCAAAAGGAAAACAACCTCCATAAGCAACTTCAGCTGCATTAAATGGAAAAGTCTCCGGACTTATATCATATAGCGGAACTAAACAAAAGATTAAAACCAGTAACACAGCTATGATTTTTGTTCGTAACGAAAATGTACGCGTGTTTGATTCGTATTGAAATCGTAACGGATCGTGTAAATGCTCTTGTTCCATAATCTTTTATTTTTTGTTTCTGAATCTATATTAAGTCGTTTAAAGAGTCTACAGCGACATAACGCTCTACTGTGAAACCTTCCGCATGATCTACGCCTATTAAGCGTCCTAAATCACGTGCACGGTAATGAATACTGTCTATAAAGTTTTTACTTGTAATGGGTGTTTCTGCTTCGTTACTTTTTGGATCAAAGAATTGTGAACTATACGCCATTACAGCTTCGTGCTTTTTGTCTATAAATCCTGAAACATCAACTACAAAATCTGGTTCAATATTTTTCCATTGAATGTAATGATATACATGCTTTGGTCGCCATTTTTCTTGCGACTTTCCATCCAACTGCGTTTCTATTTTTAATAATCCACTTAAAAAGCAAGCATCACTTACGAGCTGACTTCCTTTTCCGTGATCTATATGGCGATCGTCAATTGCATTACAAAGTACGATTTCTGGTTGGTATTTGCGAATCATCTTAATGATTTGCAGTTGATGTTCTTTATCATTTTTAAAGAACCCATCTGCAAATGCTACATTTTCACGAACCGAAACACCTAATATTTTAGCTGCGTTTGCGGCTTCAATATCTCGCAAATCAGCTGAACCGCGTGTTCCCAATTCACCTCGTGTCAAATCGAGAATACCTATTGTTTTTCCTTTGGAAATTTCTTTAGCAATCGTAGCACCACAACCCAATTCTACATCATCAGGATGCGCGCCAATAGCTAATATGTCTAACTTCATGCGTTATTTTTATTTTCTAGAATGTAAAGTTACGCTATTTTATTGATTCAAAAATGAAAGCTTTCTGTAGTGTTTCAAACTGAATCTTTAGCTATTTATTTCTCGTTACGTATAATTTGAATT
>NZ_JBOEFY010000044.1:0-31954 GCF_050633145.1 Kordia sp.
AAAAGCCCCAGTTTCTCAACCAGAGCTTTTATTATGTGAAAATATCTCCCTTATTTTACAAGCATCTTTTTAGTTCCAATAACTACATTGTCGGCAATTAATGTGTAGAAATAAATACCAGATTTCAAGCTGTTTTTATTAATTACTAACTGAGATTTTATACCTCTATCTTTAAGATTAAACGTATTAATTGTTGTTCCGCTTGAATCATAAATAATAATTTTAGCCGTATTTACAGTTTTTAAGATGTAATAATCAACCGTAGTAGACGTACTAAATGGGTTTGGATAATTTGTAGAAAACGATGTTATATCTCCAAGTCGTAAACCTTCATCCGTACTTGATAATTGTTCCATATCGGAAAGCTTGTTTTCAAGTAGTATAATCTGATTTTGTTGCTCTTTTATTGCTTCTACAAGTAACGGAATCATAGCTGTATAATTCATACTGTGTTCGCCATCCTTATCAACATGTACAATTTCAGGAAGTACTTCTCGTACTTCTTGTGCAATAAAACCAATTTGCTTACGATCTGTGAAATTGTATTTTTCAAACTCATTCACACGCCAGTCATACTTTTTTCCATTTAGTTGAAGAACAGTTTCCAAAGGACTCTCTATATCCGTGATGTTTTTCTTGAACTTTCTATCAGATATAAAAATATTTGCCATTGAATGTACTGGACCGTTTACACTTAATTTATAGGTTGGTAAAACTGTACCAATACCGACATTTGTACCATTATCAAACACTTGGCTACAGGTGAGGTTTCCATTTGATAAAACTTTTGTTAAACGATTTGTAGCGGTTTGTCCAAATGGTAATAAGCATTGTAAGGTAACACCGTTAAAATTATTAGTAAATCGACGTACATTACCATTGCCATCAGTTCCTAAAACATAAGTAGCCGTTCTTGTAAAAGGAAGGTTTTCATGTCGTACTGTACTTGTGGTGTGCAATTGAGCTGTTGGACTTGCAGTACCAATACCAACGAGTCCTTTAGTGTAAATATTATCGTTTATAGAAGTTGGTGTTCCGCCAGTAGTTTTTAACCAATCGACATCAGAACCTCCACCACTAGGAACACTATATTCTCTTACATTACCACTTGAATCGGTTCCAAGCATAAAAGTAGGATTGCTTGCGTTTGGTAAGTTTTGAAAACGTACAGTTCCAACGGTATGTAATCTAGCACTAGCTGTTGTAGTACCTAATCCTAAATTTCCATTGGCTCTTAAAGTCATTAATTGTGTATTTCCATTTTCCCAAGCAAAAACAGGTCTGTTTACTACATTACTTGCGTTTGTTCCCCACGGAAAAGTTCCGCCACTTGGTGCATTTAAATTAAGCCCGTTTCTTAACTCGGCTCTAAATATCATTAATGGAATGCTTCCTGTATCGAATGCGGATGATGTTGTCACAAAGTTTCGCAATACATATCGATTGTCCGATTGTTGATGCGCCCAAATTGAAGGAATAAATTTTCCGGCATGGTTTGTAGAGTTCGTAATTTCAAGAAAGTCGTTTGCGTCGTCTTGAACTTTAAATCTTGCCACACGCTCTGCACTACCATTACTGGCAACATTAACATCGTGTGGTACTTGTGCAAAAACGAAACTGCACATCACTAAGGAAAATCCTAAAAGAATAATTTTTAATTTCATGGTTACTATAATTTTTAAGATGAATTGATTGACTTCAAGTTAGATAGAAAAGCATGTTGAAAAAAGGAATTGTACTCGTGATTTATGAATCATAAGGGTTAATTCTTAATAAAAAAGTAGTCTAAATCATCTATGTTTTAAAGAATTAGATTTATTTTGTAATGGTGTTTCTATGTTTTTTAAGCAAATCCACGTAAACTTTAGAATGTACTTTATCAAAAAACATATAAATCCATAAAGTACCAATTCACACAAAATTCACGACCAACCAAAAGAAAATTAAATCGATCAATAGCTATTATGCGTATCTTTAAGTAACTAAACCTACTTAAAGATGTTAAACTGGAATCTATATAACACAAGCATATTTGTTGGCGCTATCGGACTTTTAGTTCTAGTAGCGTATCATACATTTATAAAAAAAACACAGCATAAAACTTCGCGGTATTTCTTTTGGTTTTTGATGATTACGGCGATTGCGATTCTACAATATATTTCGTTTGACATTAGACTTTCGAGTAAATACAGAGCTATCACGCTGTTCTTTTTTCCGTTCGAATTTCTAGCGCCAGTTATTTTTACCGCATTTACCTGTGCGTATCTACAAAAAGAAAAACTCTTCAAAAAATACAAATACTACTTACTCATTCCGTTTGTGGCATTCTTTTTAATTTACACTGTCGTGAAGATAAATGTCTTTGTCGATTATTCAATTTTATCACGAGAAACCGTTGGAAACATTCGTATGGAATGGAATGAAAATCTAGCATTATTATTCTCGTTTGTAATTGGTGTTTGGAACTATCGCATTATCAAAAGTTATGAAAATAGCTTAGGCGAACTGTCCTATCTTGCCGTAATCCGTAAAACGAAATGGTTAAAAAATATATATGGAACGCTCATTTTATTAAGTGTTTTTTGGTTGATGACGCTCTTATACATAAAAACCAATGCAAATGTTAGCGGAAACCATAACTATTATCCATTATGGATTGCATATTTAGCATGTTACTATGTATTCTATATGAAAAGTAGTGCGCATTTACAGAAAATTCAAAAAGAGAAAAATGAAGAAGAAACGGCATTCAGTCTTTCAGGTTTAGAGACGATGTTTGAACCAGAAGCGTTGCAAGTATTAAGACAAAATCAATCGCAAGTAATTGCCATTCTAAGTTATTTTGCAACGTCTCTATTTGATAAAAACAAAACAAAAGAAGTGCTTTGGGACATTCTTGAAAACTGTGTGTCCAAACTACAGTTAGAAGATTGTGTATTATATTTAGTTGATGATAAACGACAGGTTCTACAACAAGAAGCTGCTTTTGGAGACAAAAAACAAGATGCTTTTGAAATTCACAAACCTAAAGATATTCCTATAGGTAAAGGAATTGTAGGAAGCGTTGCTCAGACAGGAAACTATGAACTCATCAAAGATGCTAGTAAGGATAAACGTTATATCATTGATGATAAAGCGAGATTGTCTGAATTGGCAGTTCCAATCTATATAGAAGGTACCTTAAAAGGTGTGCTAGATGCAGAACATTCACAACGTAATTTCTTTACAGAAAATCATCTCTATCTATTCCAACTCATTGCTAAGCTAACGGAAAAGAAATTAATTCAATTACATCAGAAAAAAGGAATTAGTATTACAGATGATAATTCTTATTACAAAGAAATTTGTGCGCTTATGGAAGAAGAAAAGCGATACAGAGATCCAGAAATAAAATTAGCAACGCTTTCAAAAGAAATAAATATTAGCGCAAATTATCTTTCACAAGTAATCAATGCATTAAGCGGACATAACTTTTCTGACTTCATCAATAGTTATCGAATTAAAGAAATAAAATCAAAACTATCGCATCCTGCTTTTGTAGAATATCCTGTATTATCTATTGGATTGGAGGCTGGATTCAATTCAAAATCTGCTTTTTACAATTCTTTCAAAAAACACACGGGGATGTCACCTACAGTATTTCGGGAAAAACACCCATACGAGTCCCAATTCATTTAGTTTCAACAATACAGGACACTTGAAACGACTGTCAATACTAGGTTTGCATCGTTATTAATTTTAAAAATAAAAATGATGAATACAAAAATCAAATTGGCATTATGGGGAATGTTACTACTACTTTCTTTCTCGTATGCAGGAACAGAAAAAGGCGAAAACGCCAAAAATGAAGCGAAACCGTATGGAACAAAAACGCTAAAAGGATATGCAGCACGACATGCACTTTCTTCAACACAATATCAAACGGAAGTAACCAAATTTCACAACGCAGGTTACAGACTTACGTATGTTGATGGCTACTATGTAAATGGAAAAGTGGAGTTTGCTGCCTTATGGGAAAAGGGAAAAACATCAGGGTTAATTGCACGTCACAACTTAACGTCAAAACAATACCAAGATGAGGTGACAAAAAATAACAGAAACGGATATCGACTCGTACATGTTGATGGCTATTATGATGGAAGAAAAGTGTTGTATGCAGCTATTTGGAACAAACAAAATACGAGTGGATTAAGAGCAAAACATGGACTTACAGGAACGCAATATGCTGCCGAATTTAGAAAGAACAAAAATGATGGATATCGTTTGGTACATATTAGTGGTTATGGCGTAAAAAACAAAGCGTATTATGCTGCTATCTGGAAAAAAGGAAGTTCTTCAGGATATATAGCGCGTCACGGATTAACAAGCAAACAATACCAAGAAACAGTAACGAAATACTGGAAAGAAGGATATCGTGTAACACAAGTAGATAGTTACGATGTACGAAAGAAAACATATTACGCAGTTATCATGGAAAAGAAATCTGGACGTTACAGAGCACGTCACAATATGAATCCTAAAAACTATCAATTAGAATATGACAATCATCGCTATCAAGGATATGTGCCAATTTCTGTAAGCGGACACGATGCAGGGAAAAGCGCAGGATATGCAGCAGCTTTCAAAAATGTAACAGATTGGAAAAGTAGCGATACCAACCAATTGGATGCTAAAGTCAAAAAAGTAATGAAAGATTTTAAAGTTCCTGCAGTAACGATTGGAATTGTAAAAGACGGAAAACTAGTCTATGCAAAAGGATATGGTTATGGAGACAAAGAAAATAAAATCATTGCTTCTGCTACAAGTTTAATGCGTTTGGCAAGTGTTTCAAAACCAATTACAAGTGTAGCCATCATGAAATTGGTAGAACAAGGTAAACTCAAGTTAAGCGACAAGGTACTGGGAAAAAATAGTATTCTAGGAACTACGTATGCAAAACTTAGCTTGGGAAATCGGGAAAAAGCAATTACGGTACAGCAACTATTAGAGCACACGGCTGGAGGTGATACTTGGGATAATAATTTAGACCCAGAAGGAACAGATACTTGGAGTGATCCGATGTTTCAAAAGAGAATACTAAACAGAAAGCAGCATATTAATTGGGTTTTAAGAAGACGCAATCCAACACACACGCCAGGAACATATTATCAATACTCAAACTTTGGATACAATCTATTAGGAAGAATCATTGAAAAGAAAACAGGGAAAAGTTACGAAAGCTATGTGCGTAACAGCATTTTAAAGAAATGTGGAATTTCACAAATGGCTATTGGTGAAAATGCTAAAAAAGATCGCGAATACAAAGAAGTGGTATACTACTCAGATAGAAAACCGTATGACTTACAAATGACTAGAATGGACAGCCATGGTGGTTGGATTGGTTCTTCAGTAGACTTAATGAAATTCATGGTTCGTGTAGATGGGCAAAGTTCTAAAAAAGACATTCTAAAAAAGAGCACTATTAAAACCATGACAACAAAGTCATCAGTTTCAAATTATGCAAAAGGTTGGTCTGTAAGTGGTGGAAACTGGTCACATGGTGGAAGCATGGCTGGAACCGGAACCATCTTAAAGAAAATGGACAATGGAATAAGCTATGTAATCTTGACAAATTTTGACAAAAAATACAAAAAAGGAGATCCTACACACAGAGGTGAACTTAAAAAAGCAGTTGAAAAAGGAATTGGAGCTATCAAATCTTGGCCAAATTTAGATTTATTTTAATGAAACTCAATATTGAAAAGCCCAAAGGACGCTTTCAAAAATTGTAGGTTGAACTAACTCCGCTGCAGAGCGGAGTCTTTTTCTAGCTTAACCAAGAGTTGTTAGAAAGTTGAATTTCTTTATAAAGCGTGTCACATCGAGCGCAGTCGAGATGCTATTTGATTCAAAGTATTCTTGATAGCTTCGCTAGGTATTGTCAATTAAACATATGTTTAATCTCAATAATCCTCGAACTGACAATTTAGTAGTAGCATTCTCATGCTAATTTGCCACTGCACGGAGAGCGATTTCTGTGTGGTGGTTTTTATATTATAAGTTTTGTCATTCCTGCGTAGGCAGGAATCTAAAATTGCAAGTTGAACTAATCCCACTGAAAAGAGGGATCTCACCTTTCTTTATATTTTTGTCATTGTTTTTCTTGAATCTATTCTCAATCACGAATTCACGAATTTTTTTGTTTGTTGTTTGAAACGTCTTTGCGAGAAAGCATGACGAAGCAATCTGTATCTACAAATAACAAAATGTTCTTGTAAACGTCAAGCTGAACTTGATTCAGCATCTCACTCACTGTTATGTGATTTTGAATCAAGTTCAAGATGACATTCGTTTTTCAATAAATGGATTCCGTGTCAAGCACGGAATGACAAAAATACCAACGTGCAAAAAGCACCTGCGCTGAGTAGTCGAAGTGAAGCACATCCAAAAATCTAAGAGTAAAACAAGTCTAAAATCTTGAAGCAAAGCGATCTAGATTCTAACAGCGAAGCGCGTCTAAAACTCTAACAATCTAAGAGTGAAACAATCTAACAATCTAACGATCTAAGAGGCGGAGCAAGTCTAAACACCAACATGAAACAAAGCATCACCCTGATTCACCACCGCTTGGTTATTAATACAAAACACAAAACCATCATACGGCGCTTTCACTTCTTCGCAATAACTAGCAAATGTATCTGTAACAAAACCAAGAACTTCACCTTTCTTAATAGAGCTTCCGTTCATAACTTGCGGGACAAACATTCCAGCCGTTGGTGCGCGTAACCATTTGCGTTTCGTTAAAAACTCGCTGGCTTCACGTTCAATCCACATTGGATCAATCTTATCAATCATGCCAACGTATTTCATCACATTCAACACACCTTGTATGCCTTCACGAATTGCATATTCGTCAAAACGCATACTTTCTCCACCTTCATATACAATAATTGGTATTTTACGATCATAAGCTGTCTTTCTAAAAGATCGTTCAATCAAAGAAGTCGCAAAGTAAAAAGGTGCATTAAACACTTGCGCTAAAATTTTACTATCGGGCATGCTTTCTGTGTAGCGTATTTGCGGATGATTATGTCGTTGTGCGCCACCAGTATGCAAATCAATTCCAAAATCGACTTGTGGCAACACTTCATTTGTGACTTGATAGGCAATTCTCGCGGCAAGCGAACCATTCTTAACACCGGGAAAACTACGGTTCACATCTTTTCCATCGGGCACTTGTCGTGAAAAATGGATAAACCCAAAAATATTCAACAAAGGCAACACAATCACGGCGCCGCTTTTAATCTTATAACAGCCTTCAAAAAGCATTCTGCGAATAATTTCCACACCATTAATCTCATCGCCATGCAAACCACCTTGTACCAACATTGTCGGCCCAGGCTTTTCAGCATTAAACACATAAATTGGAATGTCAATTAGTGTTCCTGTAGGCAAACGATCAATAGGAATCTTAATCCATTTTGCTTCGCCAGGTTCTACGGATTCTCCGTGAATAGTAATCGTTTTATTTTCCGAATTTTCGAGCATTCTTTTCTACATATTTAATAATCTCACCAGCAACATTTACTCTTGTGTGTGTTTCAATACCTTCCAAACCTGCAGAAGAATTGGCTTCAATCACCAATGGGCCACGTTTCGAACGTATAATATCTACACCACAAACAGGCAAACCTAATACTTTAGCGGTATGAATTGCAATTTTCTTTTCGTATTGAGTCAAAGCCACAGATTCTGTTGTGCCACCACGATGTACATTACTTCTAAAATCTTCACCATTGCTACTACGCATCATTGCTGCAACAATCTTATTACCTACAATGTACACGCGAATATCTTGTCCGTTTGCTTCTTCAATAAACTCTTGCATAATAATATTCACATTCATATTATACAAAGATTCAATAATTGATTTTGCCGATTTCTTACTTTCGGCAATCATTACACCAAGTCCTTGTGTACCTTCTTGAAGTTTAATAATAATAGGAGCGCCACCAAGCAATTCAATATGCTTTTCAATATTAGAAGTATCTTTTGCAAACAGTGTTTTTGGAATTGGAATACGTTTTCTAGCTAAAATTTGCATGGTACGCAACTTATTTCTCGAACGAATAATACCTAAGGATTTTGCCGTAGTAAACACATTATTCATCTCAAATTGTTTTACAATAGCAGCACCATGTCGTGTGACCGAAGTTCCTATTCGAGGAATAATAGCATGTGCACCGTTTGTAACATTTTCTGAGCCAAAATAAATTTGTGGTTTTGAATCTTCGCCAAGAATGACAGCACATTTCGTATGATCTATCACTCTCACATTATGTCCTTTTTTGGCAGCCTCATGATACAATCTATTCGTAGAATAAATTCGAGAGCTAATAGATAGAATGTAAATATTCATTGCAAGCGGAATCAAGATAAGATTTTTTAAAAATAAGTAAACTTTCTTACTTTAAAAATCTGTAGTACTTAAAAAGTAATAAATAATTGGTTTTTAGTATAATTAAGGCATTTTTTATGTTGCTGTATTTGCGAAATTTGTAATAATATAGTGTAATTGGTCGTTATGACTTTTGATTCATTTCTTTAAAATTAATAGTGAAAAAATAAAACAGATGAAAAAACTCGGATATGTTGTTGCAATTTTTTGTGTATTATTCTCTTCGTGTGCATCTGATGAAGATTGTTGTTTGCCAAATCCGGGAGGAGCAAATTTGATCATAAAGTTTGCCTTTAATCCAACACAAGAACGTTTAAACAATTTGGGAGAATCAGCAACTATTCCAGCAGGAAATGCAGCGCAATCGCCAATCTTTAGTCGAATGAGTGCCAATTATATAGAATTAGCGTCAAGCGCGAATACACTTTTAGGCAACGGAGAAATTATCTATAAAGGTGCCGAAACGACCCAAGGAGGCGAGTTGGCTATCGATTTTCAATCAGCACAATTTGCTGGAAACGATGAAGTTTTTCTAACAATTCCATTAAGTGAAGTTGCTTCAGGAACCTACAATTGGGTACGCGTTTCATTGGCGTATCAAGAAGGAAGCATCAATCTATTGCAAAATGGAAATGACATTACAGGAACATTAGCAAGTTTTGTTGGTTATAACAGTTACATCACCAACTTTGATGTAAACGGAAGCACATTCAACATTAATGAAAACAAAGCACAAGGATTTTGGGCATTTGAAGCATTAGGTTTTGCAACACAGGGACAAGCGCCAGCAGGAGCAACTACAGTTCCAAACCCTTTATTTAATACGTCACCTATTCCGCAAGGTTCGTGTGTGGTTACTGGACAATTTGCAAATGCTTTTACCATTACAGGAACGGAATTGCAAGATGTAGAAGTCACGTTGTCGTTCTCAGTAAATAATAGTTTTGAGTGGACAGAAATTAACGCTGATGGCAAATATGAACCTTCAATAGGAGAACAACTTGTAGATATGGGACTCAGAGGATTGATTCCAGAAGTTTCTAATTAATACCAAATACAATACTTCAAAAAATAAAGAACATAAAAATACATCCTGTATTAAAACATTGTAATTGATTGATTTGTCTCCTTCAAATAGTAGGTGCCTTTCTGTTTTTTTGCAATGATTGACACTTCTTTTACATTTTTTTGACATTATTTATCTAAGGTCAACTTAGTTTTACCAATGAACTCGAATTATACATTTTCTATGGTATAGTTTGTGTTGCAATAAATTAATATCACTCCTGTTACTTCATTCAATAATCAATCAAATTGTAATTAAACAAATTAAAACCATGCTAAAGACCATTTCATTGCTAACAATAATGTGCATCTCTTCTATTGCTTTTTCACAAGACAAGTTAGATGATAATCTCAAAATATTTCTCGATTGTGATGTGTGCGATCATGCGTATATTAAACAAAACCTTAGCAATGTTCAATTTGTAAGAGATCAAGATCTTGGAGATGTTCATTTATTCTTTGTTACACAGAGAAACGGAAGTGGAGGACGCTTATATGAAGTTGATTTTATTGGAAAAAATAAGTTTGAAAAAATCAGTTATAAAATAGAATTTTCTACCAATACAGATATGACAAGTGATATTGTTAGAAGTGAAATTTTAAAACATATAAAAATAGGTCTTGTTCGGTTTTGGATAGAAAATGGAACTATAAATGATGTGACAGTTACTGTTCCTAGTTTGGAAAGTGAACCAGAAGTTATAGAAAAAGACGCTTGGAATTTTTGGGTATTTAGGCTTGGAGCTCGTGGTTATTTTAACGGACAAGAAACGAACAAATCAAGTAACTTAAATTTCAATGTTTCGGCAAAAAGAGTCACTGAAAAAAATAAATTTTCATTTAGAGCTAGTTTTGGTGAGAACAAATCAACCTTTACTTTTGATGGTAATGACATTATAGCAATTAACAACAATAAATCTTTAAACGTAAGTGATGTTTTAAGTATAAATAGTCACTGGTCTTATGGTTTTTTTGGAGACATTGGTACTTCAACGTATCGTAATTATAAATTGTTTTGGAGGTTTAGACCTGCTATAGAGTATAACTTTTTTAGTTATGAGCAATCTGCCAAAAAACAGCTTGTTCTATCGTATAGAAACGGATTGGTTTTTAACGATTATATAGAGCAATCTGTATTTGGTAAAGAGAAAGAACTCATCTTTGAGCACTCTATTTTGTTAGGAGGAAGTGTGCGTCAAGAATGGGGAAATATCAATGGAGAAGTCTCTTTCAATCAATACTTACACGATACAACGCTTAATTCTTTAGGCTTCTATTTGGGTGCTAGTATTAGAGTGTTTAAAGGTTTTAATTTTGATGTTGGAGGAAATTATAGCATTACCCGAAATCAAATCAATGTTCCTGCTGCCGATGTATCGTTAGAAGAACTACTGCTTCAACAACAACAATTACAATCTGGCTACAATTATTGGGTTACAATTGGCTTTAGCTATTCATTTGGATCAATCTACAATTCGATTGTGAATCCGAGATTCAATTTTTAATTAAAACTCATTCTAAATAAACTTCAAAACAAGTACTAAAACTTGTAGAGATTCTTAGTGCGCCGTATATTTGTGTAACAAATAATTAACCACTATTATAATGAGCGGAATTTTAAATTCTTCGATTGGAAGAAAGTTTGCGATGGCACTTTCGGCATTCTTCCTAATGTTTTTTCTTTTACAACATTTTGCAATCAATATTCTTTCTGTATTTAGTTCTGATACTTTCAATGAAGCATCACACTTTATGGGAACCTTTTGGGCAGTACAATACATTTTGCAACCAATATTGATTTTTGGTGTTGTTTTCCATTTTGTAATGGGCTTCATTCTTGAGCTCAAAAACCGAAATGCTAGGGAAATTAACTATGCAAAAAATAACGGCGCTGCCAATTCTAGTTGGATGAGTCGAAATATGATTTGGAGCGGATTAGCCATATTGGCTTTTATTGGACTTCACTTTTATGATTTTTGGTTTCCAGAAATTGGCACCAAATTTATTGACGGTGATATGTCTGGTTTAATAGATCCAAATAATGCAGAAAGTGGTTATAGATATTTTGAAGAATTACAACACAAATTTCATAGCCATGTAAGAACTATATTGTATGTAATTGCTTTTATCTTTTTAGCATTACACTTATTACACGGTTTTAACTCGGCATTCCAATCGGTTGGCGCAAATAATAAATACACAAAAGGATTAAAAACTTTTGGAAAAGCATATGCTATATTAATTCCTTTAGGATTTGTTTTTATTGCAGTTTACCATCATCTTAAACATGTATTATCATAATTATGGCTTTAGATTCTAAAATACCAAAAGGTCCAATTGCAGACAAATGGACTAATTATAAAAATCATATTGATTTAGTAAACCCAGCAAACAAACGTAATATTGATATTATCGTTGTTGGTACTGGATTAGCAGGTGGTTCTGCTGCAGCTACTTTAGCTGAGTTGGGATACAATGTAAAAGCATTTTGTTTTCAAGATTCTCCACGTCGTGCGCATTCAATTGCAGCGCAAGGAGGAATCAACGCAGCAAAAAACTATCAAGGAGATGGAGATTCAACATATCGATTATTTTACGATACGGTAAAAGGAGGCGATTATCGTTCGCGTGAAGCAAACGTATATCGTTTGGCTGAGGTTTCTGCAAACATCATTGATCAATGTGTAGCACAAGGAGTTCCTTTTGCACGTGATTATGGAGGATTGTTAGACAACCGTTCGTTTGGAGGAGTTTTGGTGTCAAGAACATTTTATGCTGCCGGACAAACTGGACAACAATTATTATTAGGAGCATATTCTGCCATGAACCGTCAAATTGGTCGTGGTAAAATCAAAATGTACAACCGTCATGAAATGTTAGACGTTGTAAAGGTTGATGGAAAAGCTCGTGGAATTATAACACGTAACTTAATTACTGGAGCAGTAGAACGTCATTCGGCACATGCTGTAGTTCTTGGAACTGGTGGTTATGGTAACGTATTCTTCTTATCAACAAATGCGATGGGAAGTAATGTAACAGCAGCTTGGAAAGCACACAAACGTGGTGCATACTTTGCAAATCCTTGTTACACACAAATTCACCCAACATGTATTCCTGTTTCTGGAGATCATCAATCAAAATTAACATTGATGTCTGAGTCTTTACGTAATGATGGACGTATTTGGGTTCCAAAACATAAAAAAGATGTTGAAGCTATAAAAGCGGGAACATTAAAACCTAAAGACTTAGCTGAAGAAGATAGAGATTATTACTTAGAACGTCGTTATCCAGCCTTTGGAAACTTAGTTCCTCGTGATGTTGCTTCGCGTGCAGCAAAAGAACGTTGTGATGCTGGTTACGGTGTCAATGCAACTGGTGAAGCTGTATTTTTAGACTTTGCTTCTGCAATTCAAAGGTACGGAAAAGAACAAGCGCATGTAAAAGGATTAAATGAAGACGATGCAGCGCTCGTTAAAAAATTAGGTCAAGAAGTAGTAAAAAATAAATACGGAAACTTATTCCAAATGTATGAGAAGATCGTAGATCAAGATCCATACAATACACCAATGATGATTTATCCAGCAGTTCACTACACAATGGGTGGAGTTTGGGTAGATTATAACTTAATGACAACCGTTCCCGGTTTATATTGTATTGGTGAAGCAAACTTCTCAGATCACGGAGCAAACCGATTAGGAGCGTCTGCTTTAATGCAAGGATTGGCTGATGGATATTTCGTATTACCATATACAATTGGTGATTATCTATCTGACGATATTCGTACAGGACCAATTTCAACAGATTCAAAAGAATTTGCTGAAGCTGAAAAAGAAGTGAAAGAGAAATTGAATTTCTTTGTTACCAATGAAGGAACACATTCTGTAGATTATTTCCATAAGAAATTAGGAAAAATCATGTGGAATAAAGTTGGAATGTCTCGTAATGTAAAAGGATTAACAGAAGCGATTTCAGAAATAAAAGCACTTCGTGAGCAATTCTGGAAAGAAGTTAAAGTTCCTGGAACGAACGAAGAATACAACGAAGAACTTGCAAAAGCTGGTCGTGTAGCAGATTTCCTTGAGTTAGGAGAGTTATTTGCAAAAGAT
This sequence comes from Kordia sp., assembly GCF_050633145.1. GTDB lineage: Bacteria > Bacteroidota > Bacteroidia > Flavobacteriales > Flavobacteriaceae > Kordia. The sequence continues at coordinate 13,609 of NZ_JBOEFY010000044.1, forward strand.
GCTTTAAATAGAGAAGAATCTTGTGGAGGTCACTTTAGAGAAGACTCTGTAGAATTAGATGGCGAGCAAAAAGGGGAAGCGTTACGTAACGATGAAGATTTTGCGTATGTGTCTGCTTGGGAATACAAAGGAGAACCTAGTGATGCAGTACTACACAAAGAGCAATTAGAGTTCAAGGATATAGAATTAAAACAAAGATCATACAAATAAGGAAAGCTATGAATATGAATTTAACACTGAAAATTTGGCGTCAAAAAAACGCAAGTGATAAAGGAAAAATGGTCGACTATAAAGTCAGCGATATTTCACCAGATATGTCTTTCCTTGAAATGTTAGATGTTTTAAATGAACAACTTATTAATAGTGGAGATGAGCCAGTAGCATTCGATCACGATTGTCGTGAAGGAATTTGCGGAATGTGTTCATTATACATTAATGGAGAAGCACACGGACCAGATAGAGGCATAACAACATGTCAGTTACACATGCGTATGTTTAAAGATGGAGATACAATATATATTGAGCCATTTAGAGCAAAAGCATTTCCTGTAATAAAAGATTTAATTGTAGACAGAAGCTCTTTTGATCGTGTACAACACGCTGGAGGATTTATTTCTGTAAACACGTCTGGAAATACAATTGATGCCAATGCAATTCCTGTAAACAAACACGATGCAGATACTGCTTTTGATGCAGCTACATGTATTGGTTGTGGAGCTTGTGTTGCAAGTTGTAAAAACTCTAGTGCAATGCTATTCGTTTCGGCGAAAGTATCACAATTTGCATTATTGCCACAAGGACAAGTAGAAGCTACAGATCGTGTATTAAACATGGTAAAGCAAATGGATGAAGAAGGATTTGGAAACTGTACAAACACAGGAGCTTGCGAAGTTGAATGTCCAAAAGGAATCTCACTTGAAAATATTGCACGTATGAATCGTGAGTATTTAAAAGCATCTTTAAAAGGATAAATAAAACGTATCAATATAAAAACTATAAAAATCCTGAGCAGCAATGCTTGGGATTTTTTAATTATCTTATATCAAAAATAACATGTCATCATCAAAAATCCTTTTTGTAGTTTTAGTAACTCTTTTTATAAGCTGTAAAACAGAAAAAAAATCTGAGAAAGTAAAGCAAGAAAATTCAGTTGCACAAAAAAAAATATCATATGATTTTAATACAGCGAACTTATTAAGTCATGTAAAAGAGCTTTCTTCAGACAGTTATGAAGGTCGCGAAACAGGAACTGCTGGCGCCACAAAAGCAAAAAACTATATCATTACTGAATTCAAAAAGTTAGATGTAAAGCCATTAGGAGAAGACTTTGGACAGCCCTTTCAACAAAAAGAAATACAAGGTGAAAATATCATCGGATTCATCAAAGGAAGCGAGAAACCTGATGCATATATTGTAATATCTGCACATTACGATCATGAAGGCATAAAAGGAGGAAAAATATACAACGGAGCTGACGATGATGCTTCTGGAATTAGTGCTTTGTTTGCTTTCGCGGAATACTTTCAAAAACAGCCACCAAAACACTCTGTAATCTTAGCAGCATTTGATGCAGAAGAAAAAGGATTGATAGGTTCGTACTACTTTGTAGAAAATTCAATCGTTCCAAAAACGCAACTTAAGCTAAATATCAATATGGATATGATAAGTAGAAGCGATAAAAATGAACTATTTGCAGTTGGTCCGCAGCATTATCAACAATATAAACCGATCATTGAAAGCACAAAAACAAGCGGAAATATAAGCTTAAAAATTGGTCACAAAGAATGGACAGAAATGAGTGATCATGCAGGATTTCATAAAGCTAAAATTCCATTCATATATTTTGGTGTAGAAGACCATAAAGATTATCACAAACCTACAGATGATTATGAGAACATTCATCCTATATTTTATACAAATACAGTACAAACAATAATCTCTTTTTTTAAAAAGGTAGATTTGGAAAAATTATAGGTTAAAACAACTAAGAAAGTAAGAGCGGATATCTTTTCTAAGATATTCGCTTTTTTGATTTATAACAAGAAAAAGTAGTTTAGAACATTATAGGAGGTGTTCAGAACATTTAAGAAACTCCTAGGTGTTTTTCAAATTATATTTACATCGCTAACCTATTGAAAACACTCAAACCTTATGAAACAAAAACTACTTTTTTTATCATGTGCGCTCTGCACATACGTATTAACAGCACAAGATGTGTTTCCTGATACATTCGAATTTCGAGGCATAAATTCAAATGCTCCTGATGTGGGCGTAGTGCCTGCTCCTGGTCCAAATCCTGCTGGTTTAGATATTGCCGTTTTGCCTACATTAACGGGAAGACTAAGCGCACCAGTATTGGTAGATTTAGACGGAGATAATGATTTAGACATGGTTTCTGGCGCACAAGCTGCGGATGGAAAATTATTTTACTATGAAAATACAGGTTCTCCTACTGCACCAAATTGGGTGCAAACTGCACAGCCAGCATTAGATGCTGTTGCCATTGCTCCAGGAGGAAATAATGAAACAAAAGGGCAATTTATAGACATCGATGATGATGGTGATTTTGATTTATTTTTGGCGACTAAAAACGATATAAATCAATTTAACTTCAATGATATTCATTATTATGAAAACACAGGATCTGCTACAGCGCCAAATTTTGTAGAAGCTACCATTCCTGGAATATTAAATCAGAACATAGCAAACTTTCCAGGCCTTGGATTTGTCGATTTAGACAATGACAATGATTATGATATGGTAGGTATAGGAAGTGATTCCATATCATATCTTGAAAACACAGGGACTAAAATGATACCAATGTTTGAACGTAGATTGCATTTAGACAATCCTTGGGATATGAATACAGGTACAGGAGTATTGGATCGTAACTGGCCACACGGCGACATATTGGTAACGGTTCCTAATTTTCAAGACGTAGATCGTGATGGTGATTTTGATTTAATTGTGGGAACTGACACAGGAATTGTACGTTGGGTAGAGAATATTGGTACACCTACAGCGCCAGATTATGGAACGTATGCATATCAAAATATGCCAGGAGATTTAGAAACATTTGATTTCGGGCAGTTTGCAACGATTAGTTTTGGAGATGTAAATGGAGATGGTGTATTAGATGCTATTTTGGGATCGTTTAGTCCTGGATATTTCGCTTGGTTTGAAGGAGTGTTGACAGCACCACTAAGCGTAGAAGAAGAAAGTATTACAGAAATAACCGTAAGTCCAAATCCTGTAGCTGATATACTAACGGTGCAATTTCAAAACAATAAAGTCAATAATGCAAGTTTATCAATGTATACTATAACTGGACAAGTCGTGTATACTAGTAATCAACAAAATCAAAATGATAGCGCTGTACAAATTGACGTCTCCAACTTAAAATCTGGATTGTATTTCCTAAAAATTAAAAACGATGATGGTAAAACAATTGTCAAGAAGATTACCGTGAACTAAATTAGGGAGTCGGTAATATTAGTATTAAAGTAGGAGGTCGGTTTTATTTTGGAACTGATCTCCTATCAATGTTTAAAAACATATAGTACATTTGTGTAAACCTTAACTAGCCATGAATAGATTATTTATATCTATAAAGTCATTCAAACCGTATTTTCTAATAGCAGTCTTATGTACTGCTTTTTCTGTTTCTGCCCAACAATCAGCTATTCAAAAACAATACGATAGTATCGCTAAAATTCTTTCTAAAACACAAGACAAAGACAGTGTATTTACTTTATTAAATCTTCAAAAAGGATTCGCAGAAAAAACGAACAATAAAAAACAATTAATTGCAGTGACTTTGAAGCTTGCATATATAGAAAATGGCGGTAGCTTAGAGAGATTTAATCATTTGAAAACAGCATATTCTTTATCGAAAGAAGTAATAGACACAATTGGATTAATTCAAACTACTGTTCAGTTAGCAAGAATTTCACAAGTTAAAGGTAACTTTAAAGAAGCGCTTCTTTATGCAAGTGAATCTATTGAGTTTTCGGAAAAGGCGGCAGACAAAAATGCAATTATAGAAGGCTATGCTACAAGAGCTAATATTTATAGTAATATTTCTCAGAATGTAGATGCAATTAAAGATTTAAGTACTGCTAAAAAGATAGCATTGCAACTTCCGGATAATGAAAAAATGTTGATTCCTTTATTAAAAACAATGAGTCGTATTCATTATTCGAACAAACAATATGTGGAAGGTTTACAAATATTAGATGAGATTGTTACTTTTTATGAAGAAAGAAAAGACGATCGAAAAAATTCCGTTTGGAGAAATAACAAAGCAATGATTCACTTAAGTTGCTTATGTGCTCCTATAGAAGAGCAAAAACAAAATTTATATAAATCTATTAAAAGCGCAAAAAAAATAAAATTCAACGCAGGAGAAGCATATGCATATGTGCATTTAGCAAGAATGTTAAAGAATGAAAAGAAAATGGATAGTGCGCACTTTTACCTAGAAGAAGCAAGCAAGATAGAACTAGGAAGAAGAGCAAAACGTTTTAATGGATATTTAAATCAAATAAAAGGAGATTATTGGGCAGCCAAAGAAAATGAAAATCAAGCCATAAAATATTATACAAAAGCCTATGATATTTGGGATGAGTTAAATGTATTGAACGACAAACAATATACGGCAAAAGCATTGGCAGATTTTTATAACAAACAGCACAACCCTGCGAAAGCGTACAAATACATGGAAACCTATGTGGCCATAAAAGATTCAGCATTTAGTAAACAAAAAGTTGAAGAAATAAAAGAAATAGAACTTACCTATGCTTTTGAAAAACAACAATACAAAGACAGTATTCAAAATGCAGAAGCGTTGGCGGTTTTAGACTTAGAACAACAAAATAAAATTCAACAAGAACAACACGTACAACAAATTCTATTAGGATTGTTTTTGGCTGCCTTAGCACTTGGCGGATTTGCTTATTATGCATACCAACGTAAAAAGAAAACATCAAAAATCTTAGATGAGAAAAACAAAATCATAGAAAAAGCATTGCAGGAAAAACAACTCTTGTTGAAAGAAGTACATCACAGAGTTAAAAATAATTTTCAAATAGTTTCCAGTTTATTAGAGCTTCAAACCAAAGATATCGAAGATGAAAAAGCGTTAAAACTTGCCAATGAAGGAAAAAACAGAGTCAAATCGATGGCATTAATTCATCAAAAACTCTATCAAAACGATACAGGTTTAATCGATTTTGATGAGTACATTCAAACCTTGGTCAAAGAGCTTTCATACATGTACGCTTCCGAGAAAAGAGTGAAAACCAATATCAACACAGAAAACATGCAGTTTGATGTTGATACAGCAATTCCACTAGGTTTAATTGTAAATGAATTAATTACAAATGCCTATAAATATGCCTTTGACGCTACAAAAGATAACGAACTAAACATCTCTATCAACAAGCTCAACGAAGAAGAATACAAATTAGTAATCGCTGACAATGGAAGAGGAATAGATGATTCTATAGATTTAGCCAAAGTAAAAAGCTTAGGATTGCGTTTAGTAAAACGATTAACCAAACAATTACAAGGGAAATTTATAGTAAACAATGCGGAAGGCGCTTCATTTGAAATTACATTTAAAGACACTAATACAAGAGCATTATTAGACTAAACAAGCTATGAGTAAAGTAAAAATATTAGTAGTAGAAGATGAAATTATTATTGCAGATCATATTTGTGATACCTTAGAAGCTTTAGGATATGAAGCTTTAGAACCTGTTATCAATTACACGGAAGCTATTGAATCAATCGAAACTGAAAAACCAGATATTGCTATCTTAGATATTCAACTCTCAGGAAGAAAAACAGGTATTGATATTGCTGAAAAAATTAGAAACAAATATGATTTTCCATTCATATTTCTAACCTCAAATTCAGACCCGTTAACAGTTTCACAAGCCAAAAAAGTAATGCCACCAGCGTATTTGGTAAAACCATTTACAAAAGATGAATTATATACATCTGTTGAAATTGCACTCTACAATTATTCAAAACGCGTGGGTGAAGTCAATGAAGAACAACTCATAATAAAAGACGCGTTCTTCATCAAAGAAAAAAATGTGTTCATCAAGTTAAAATTTGAAGAAATCTTATTCATTAAAAGCGAACATGTATATGCCGAAATACAATTAAAAAACGGACAAAAACATGTAATTCGTGGGAATCTAAATAAGATCATTACCAAACTCAATCAAAAATTTGTGCGTGTACATCGTAGTTACATTGTCAATTTAGATTATTTAGAACAAATAGATCATAACACAATTGTAATTGCAGAACAAACTATTCCTATTGGAAAAAAATACAAAGACGATTTATTAAGTAAAATCAATTTATTATAAAATTGTAAGAACATACTTTCGTATTTTTAGAACAAATCTCTCTTTCTTCATAACATTTTTGCTTCCTTATAAAAAAGTAATCTATAACTTACTGTAAAAGTAACAGATTACTAACTTATTAAACCTCATTAATTATGGAAGGAAAAGCCCCAAATCCACTAGATACATTTGATCATGTAGTTGTGCTAATGCTCGAAAACCGTTCGTTTGACAATTTATTAGGATATCTCTACAAAGATGGAGTTCCTGAAGGAAAAAAGTTTGAAGGTTTGCAAACTGGAAACTATGAAAACCCTGTGCCTGAACGTGCAATAGATTATAAGTCAGGAGCAAAAATAGCACCTATGCCAACAGATGACTATCATCAGCCTTTTCCAGATCCAGGAGAAGTATATCAACATGTTAATACACAATTATACAATACAGTTGATGCTGAAAACATAGATGTTGATGCGTCTAAAATGGTAGCTCCTTTCAACTTGCCAAATAGTGGTGTGGACAATCCACCGATGAATGGTTTTGTAAATGATTACATTAACACACTACAAGCCTTAGATGGTACAAAAGGAGAAGGAGATTGGGAGAAATATATAAAACCAACAAAAACTGAGTATGAAAACATTATGAAATGTTTTTCGCCAGAAAGTGTCAATGTGTTATCAACATTGGCAAAAGAATTTGCGGTGTTTGATCATTGGTTTTGCTCAGTTCCTAGCCAAACATGGTGCAACAGAGCTTTTTGGCATGCAGCAACTTCAGCCGGATATGTAATTAACCCTATTGGAGAAGATGATGAAGAAAGCAGCAAAACCAAAGCATTTATAGACTTTATAACATGGGCTGCAAAAATGTGGAACAAAAAAGATTTTTTTGGATTACTACATGAAAAAGGACTCAAAGCAACGGTATATGCCGAACAAGTGCCTTTAACATCGTTAATAAATGGCGGACCTACTTTAAGATATATACCCAATCCAAACTTTAATCCTGGAGCTCCTGATTTTGATCCAACTCAAGTACCTGTACTTCCAGATCCAACGGATAAAACAAACCTGACCTATAAATGCGGATTAATAGGAGAAGGCTTAAACCTTGGAAGTCTAAAACCATTTCTAGATGATGTAACAAATAATGAACTAGCACCATATTCGTTTATTGAGCCTAAATTTATATTTGAGCATAATGACCAACATCCGTCATCCGTTAATATGTCCAATGATCTTAATGTTTTTGGAGAAACCCGAGAAGGAACAGTCAAATTAGGAGAAAAATTAATTTGGGACGTATATACTGCGATTAAAAATAGTGACACCTATAGAGACAATACCTTATTAATCATTACCTATGATGAACATGGAGGTTGTTTTGATCATGTACCGCCACCAAAAGCTACACCGCCAGAAGCAGGTATGGTAGGAGAAAAAGGATTTAAATTTGACCGTTTGGGTGTACGCGTACCTATGGTGATGGTATCATCGTACATTCAAAAAAATACAATCGTAAATGATGTATTTGATCATACTTCTTTTATAAAAACCATGTGTAAAAAATGGGGAATGGAAGGTCTGACTGATAGAGATAAAAATGCAAACTCCTTTGAAAGTGTATTCTCAGATACAAAAAGAGAAAGTTTTCCTGACATTCCAGAACCAATACTAAAGAAAACGAATGTAGATTATTCTAAAGATCCTTTAAATGACTTGCAAAAAACAATTGTAAAAGGAGCATATCATGCTGCAAAATTAACTACTCAAGACAAACAAGCAATAGCTGAAATAGAAAAGCTAGGGCAACCTTCAAAAATCAAAACAGTAAAAGGAGCTGTGAAATTTTTAAAAGCCTTACAACCTTATATAATAAAAGGATATCTATAATAAAAAAGCGCGGGCAGTATGCTCGCACTTTTTGTCATACATAAAAATAATATACTCAGAACATTCTGAAAGTAGTTCAGAACATTCACAAAAAAGATGACAAGCAGTTGAATACCTTTATAGTCTTAACCTTAAATCTTATATACTATGACAAAAAAACTACTCACTTTTGTGATGCTCATAAGCGCATCATTATTTCTCAATGCTCAATGCGGACCTAGTTACTCAGGAGCTTCTAGTTCAGGCAGTAGTTCTGGTGGAGAAATACCAAATTTTACAGGAATGTCCTTTACTACAAGTGCTGCTTGCGGAGGAATCTTAACATCAATTACATCAACAGTTCTTGGTTCTCCAAACCCAAATGCAACAGTTTCTGTACGCCTATATGAAGGTGATGGATTAGGAGGAAATGTAATAGGCGAATTAACAGGAGTTCCTGCAAATGGTAGTGCAGTATATGATTTTTCGGCACTCATGATTACGATGGATCCGTCTACAATATATACATACATTATAGAAAAAGAAAATACGTCTGACTCTATTTTTGCCAATTTTGTATTTGATCCTATTCACCCTGGAGGAACAGCATATTGGGGAGGAGTTCCATCGAGTATAGCTATAACTTTCAGTGTAAGTATTGACAATTCTACATTAAGCGTAGCTGATGTTGATACAGGTGAAACTAAGTTGCGTGTCTATCCAAATCCTGCAGCAAATAGCATTCAATTAACAGCTTTACAAAAAGCAGAAAACTATACAATTTTCGATATCTCTGGAAAGAAAGTTTTGCAAGGAATTGTAAACGTAAATGAACCAATCTACATTCAACAACTAACCAAAGGAATGTATTTTATCCAATTAGAAAAGCGAGCGCTAAAATTTGTAAAAAAGTAGTGCAATCAATAGGTAATTGTTAAACTTTCTTAAGGATGAAATACTAGTGAACGCAAATCTATATGGTTTGCGTTTTTTTTTATTGACTACATACTTTTCAAAGTAATCTTCTATTTAAGACAACTAAAAATAGAACAATTTAAATACTGTAAGAACATACTTCTGTATTTTTAGAACAAATCTTTCTTAGTTTGTAACATTTTTATCTTTTTATAAAAAAGTAATCTATAACTTACTTAAAATATATACGATTGTAACTAATTAAATTTTGAAGATTATGGAAGGAATACACCCAAATTCGCCAAATGAAAACAATATCGATACTTTCTTGTGGAAAAAAAAACTTATTGGTTCTGGATATGATATCATATCCATTGTAGCTCATGGGGAATATGTGTATGCAGGAACTTCATATGGAGAAGTACATAGATATAGTTTAAAAGGTGAGCCTTGTGGTATAAATATACTACAGGCAGCTCCAAGTAAAGGAGAAGTTCGATTAACTATTTATAAAGATCAACTAGTTGTTGGAACCGTTGGATGTATAATACTTATTCAATTAGATAATTTTGAAAAGATAGATTACTACAATATGATCGAGCTTTCTTTTCCTAAAACAGTATTTAAGAATCGTGCTGTTTCAGTAATTGCTGATGATAATTTTATATATGCAGGCTCAGTAGGATATGTATTTAAGTATAATATTGCTTCGAAAGAAACAATGATGAGAACGTTTTTAAATAGGGGACATCAAGAGGTTTGTTTAGAAATGATCGGTAATCAATTGATTGCAGGAACAGAAGGTCATGTTGTATTGATAGAGAAGAATGATTTTGAAAGGAAAAAGAAAATAATATCTCTTCCTCATAGTGGATATGAAACCGTTTCATTATTAGTTTATGAGAATATCATATATGCTGGCTCAAACGGATATGCGTACAAAATAAGTGCAGATGGTAAAGAAGTCAAAAAAAATGAACTTGAAGTAGTTGAAAAAAGTGAAGTTAGTTTAGCAATAAAAAATGACAAATTAATTGCCGGTTCTAACGGAGATATTATGGCGATTTCATTAATTGATTTTGAGTACAAAGGAGAATATATTACTTCACTTCCTCATTGTAAAGGCGAAATTGTTTCTGTTGCTGTTTCTGACTCTTATGTCTATGCAGGTTCGGTTGGATATATATACAGAATCGAAGATAGGAAACCCGTATACATAGAAGGAATGGGAACTAATGCAATTCGATTCTGTGAAAATAATATGCAACTCTTTGCTGCAGGAAGTAATTTTTTGGCTTCAATTGCATATAAAGAATCTTGAAAACACATTTAATTGTTAATACTAGTAAATCGTTTTCAGGTAATGCAAAAGAAAATTAGATAAGTAATCACGCAAAAAATATTTCATTCTATAATAAAAAGAGTGCTCAAATTTGTAAAAAAGTAGTGCAATCAATAGGTAATTGTTAAACTTTTCTTAGTATGAAATACTAGCGAACGCAAATCTATATGGTTTGCGTTTTTTTTTGTTTCTTGGCAAGATATTTCTCAGAATACCATCATGCAAAATCCTAAAGACTTTTACACACAGCAAAAAGCAAAATTTGAAGCCGAACTAAAAGTGCAACGCCGAAAACTCAATCAATCGAGCTTTCTTCGTCTGATTGTTTTTTTAAGTATAGCGTTCGCGATTTATCTCTTATTCGGAAAATGGGGATATGTAGTATTGGCTTCTGCTGTCGGAATGGCAATCTTTCTATTCTTGGTCTTTCGTCACGCTGATTTAGTCTACAAAAGCAACAAACTAAAAGCTTTAATTCTGTGCAACCAATTAGAAATAGATGTAATCAATGGTGATCTTTCCAAATTGCCAACAGGTGAAGAATTTCTAGATGCAGCACACGAATATAGCTACGATATAGATCTCTTTGGAAATGCATCTTTCTTTCAATACTTAAATCGTTCTACAACAAAAGAAGGAAAAAATGAATTGGCAAACATATTAGCAAGTAACAATATTTCTGATATTGCTATGCGACAAGAAGCCATACAAGAACTGGCACAAAAAGCAGATTGGCGACAACATTTTTCTGCCATTGCTTTATTAATAAAAGTTGAAACGACTTCGAAAAGCATTACGAGTTGGTTGAAAGAATACAAAAGCTTTATTCCTAAATCAATTAAATATTTACCACTTATTTTCTCTGGAATCTCTATTGCAATCATTACGCTAGTTTCCTTGGAAATTTTACCATTTTTAGCTGCTTTAGTATGGCTTTTTGTAGGATTGGGAATTACAGGAAAATTTCTAAAAAGTATCAATCATCTTTCAATCAATACCAACAAAGCAAAAGATACATTTCAGCAATACGGACAGCTTTTACAGCGAATAGAAGAAGAAACATATACCTCCGAATTATTAAAAGAAAAACAGAAAAACATTCACAGCGAAGTACAAAAAGCATCTACTTTAGTAAAAGGTTTTTCCAAACGAATTGATGCTTTAGACAATAGAAACAACATCTTGGTTGGTATCTTTTTAAATGGTTTATTACTGTGGGATATTTCTAAATCGTATCACATAGAAACTTGGATTCAAAAACACAATCAAAAAGTAGCACAATGGTTTGAGGTAGTTACATTTTTTGATGCATACAATAGTTTAGGGAACTTTGCGTTCAATCATCCACAATTTAGTTACCCAACAATTGATAGTAATGCAAAAGAAGTAATGAATGCTAAAAAATTAGGACATCCATTATTGCGAACTACAAACAGAATTGACAACGATTTCAATATTGGAAACTCAGAATTCTTTATCATTACAGGCGCAAACATGGCGGGAAAAAGTACGTTTCTACGAACGGTTTCTCTAAGTATAGTTATGTCTAACGTAGGATTGCCAATCTGTGCTGAAGAAGCAAATTATTCGCCCATAAAGCTCATTACAAGCATGCGTACTACCGATTCGTTAGCAGAAGGTGCTTCGTATTTCTTTTCAGAATTGCAACGCTTAAAAATGATCGTAGACAAAATTGAAAAAGATACCTATTTCATCATCTTGGATGAAATCTTAAAAGGAACCAATAGTCATGATAAAGCAATGGGTTCTAAAAAAATAGTGCAAAAACTCGCGTCGCAAAATGCTGCGGGAATCATTGCTACGCACGATTTAAGTCTCTGCGAACTAGACAAGGAAATAGATCAAGTAAAAAACTACTTCTTTGATGCCGAAATTATCAACGACGAATTGTTCTTCGGGTATTTACTCAAAAAAGGAATCTGTTCTAACATGAATGCTTCCTTCTTGCTAAAGAAAATGGAAATTGTGGAGTAGATTTTTTATAAAAATCTAGCTATTTAAAATTTAAAATATAAGCTCATTACTCATATAAAATTTATATTTAACATATTTTCTCGTCTTAAAATATTAATTTAGAAGTCATTAACTGAATCTAAAAAAACTAAAGCGTAAAAAAAATATCGGTTGGCTTCCCTTAAAGCTTGCATATATGTCGTTAAAATACCTCCACATAAACGAAAAGCATCACAAAAAACAATTGATCATTTCACATCAACAAGTTGCTATTTTAAAAAACTTCTTGATGGAATTGGTAAATGATGAAGTGTTGGTAATCAATACCAATCTAGGAATAGAAATTTACTACGAATCTACCTACGATTGCACACAAATGATTAAAGACACTTTTGCAATTGTTGCCTGTAAAAATTGTAAAACAGAAGACAAATACCGCTTCTTTGCGTTTCAAAACGAACGTGAAATTCAACGATTCATGGATGCTTCAATGCAAAAACTAGCAAAAATGCCGCTATTTTCTAGCTACACAAAAAGCATGTTAGGACAATTGGGCACGCAGTTTGAAACCAACAAAAAACTAATTGGAAGATTGTTAGAAATATGGCATGAATTCAGTAAAGACAGACAGTTAAAAGAAACAAATCTTCAAAGAATTCAAGACTTCCGAAACGATTTACAAACGATTTACATCGAGAATGTAGAAAATGATGTATTAAAAGAACTCATCATTGAAGTTTTAGACAAAAAACACGTAAACTAATAGTGCAAATGCTTCTCTCCAAAAAACAATAGTTTTTTAAAATTCATTTTATAAAACCATTCAAATTCACGACTTTTAGAAAAGAAATTTTAAATACTAAATGTTGAATTTTAAATGTAAAAGTGATTTCTTACCTAACACCTAACACCTAACACCCAAAACTAACAACAAGCAACCAACACCCAAATGATAAAACATACTTCCAAACTTCCCAATGTAGGTACTACCATATTTACCGTAATGAGTCAATTGGCAGCAAAAGAAAACGCGATCAATTTATCACAAGGATTTCCAAACTTTCCTTCCGATCCAAAACTCATAGAAATGGTACAGCAAGCATTGCGCGAAAACTACAATCAATATGCACCAATGCCAGGAGCAGCTATTTTACGTGAAGCCATTGCTGAGAAAATAGAGTATTTGTATCAAAGAAAATACAATCCAGATACAGAAGTTGTTGTTACCGTTGGAGCCACAGAGGCTATTTTTACCATTATAAGCGCGTTTGTGCGCCCTAATGACGAAGTTATTATATTCACGCCAGCGTATGATTGTTATGCGCCAGCGGTGAACGTACACGGCGGAAAAGTTGTGCCAATTCAATTGAAGGGAAAAGAATTTACTGTTGATTGGAATGAAGTGAGAAGCAAAATTAATAGTAAAACGAAACTAATGATTATTAATACGCCACACAATCCAAGTGGAACTGTATTGTCGAAAGCAGATATGTTAGAGTTATCTTCAATTTTAGAAGATACCAACATCATTTTGTTGAGCGATGAAGTTTACGAACATATTGTGTTTGATGGCGAACAACACCAAAGTGCTGCCTTATTTCCAAAACTAGCCGAACGTACTTTTATCACTGCTTCTTTTGGAAAAACATTTCACAATACGGGTTGGAGAATTGGCTATTGTGTAGCGCCAAAAGAGTTGATGGACGAATTTAAAAAAGTACATCAGTTCAATGTGTTTTCGGTACATCATCCAACGCAAATAGCGATTGGCAGGTATTTGCAACATCCTGAAAACTATGTGCAACTCCCTGCATTTTTTCAAGAAAAACGAGATTTCTTTCTCAATGCAATCAAAGACTCGCGTTTCACATGGAAACCATCGCAAGGAACCTACTTTCAAGTATTATCTTATGAAAATATTACAGACGAACTCGACACAGAATTTGCAAAACGACTGACACGAGAAAACAAAATAGCATCCATTCCACTTTCCGTATTCAACACAAATAAAGAAGATCATAAGCTATTGCGTTTCTGCTTTGCCAAAACGGAAGAAACCTTAGCAAATGCGGCCGAAATTTTAAACAAGATTTAGTATTTTGGTATACATATTGTAAATAGCAATCACATAACAATAAATAACATTCAATGAAGTACACTAAATGCATTATGGCACTCATTCTTATGTGTGTGTTTACAAGCGTCCATGCCCAAAAAGTAATCCATAACGGAAAAGAATATAAAGTTGATAAAAAAGAAATTTATCTCGATGGAGTGAAGGTAACAGACAAACTTACCGAAGAAGAGAAGACAATAATTGTAGCGACTTTAGAGGCAAACAAAAAGAAACAAAAAGAAGAAAGAAAAGCGACTAAGAAAAAGAGAAAAGAAGAAAAGAAATATAAGAAAACGCAGAAGAAAGTTAAAAAGCTAGAAAAGGAATTAAAGCGAAAGCAGAAAACGCAAAAAAAGGCTTTGAAAGCAAAAAAGAAATATGAAAAGGCGTTGAAGAAATATGAAAAACGAAAACGTAAAAACAAGCTTTCTCCTGAAGATGAAATAAAGTGGCAAAAGAAATTAGAAAAGCTGCAAAAGAAAATGGAAAAGGCGGAAAGAAAACTATAGAAATGCAAAAAGCTTCTCAATACGAGAAGCTTTTTTTCTGATAAATAATCTACTATTTAGGCGCAGTACAAATTCCTGGCGATCCAGTATTGTAGCACCATCTGTTATACGTCCAGTTGCAAAATTCTGGTTCTCGTGAGTCACAAATTACACCATCAGAGAAGCCACCACCTTTTACAGTTTCGTGTGCTAATGAAGAAACAGCGTTCTTATTTAGCGATAAATTTTTAAAATTCTTTTTTTTCATGGTTTAAAATTTTTAGGTTATGGTTAAAGTATTAATGTGATACACAAGAAGTAATACAAATTGTTCTAAACGATCTAGGTCTTCCACCTTTTATCTCTTGTGATGTTTTAGTCTCTAAACTTGCTACAGAAGCCTTTACTAATTTTAATGATTTTACTTTTTTACTTTTCATAAGATTATGGTTTTTATGATTAAAAATTAATTAATGTACGTGGCAAGAAGTTGGGCACATAGATTGAAAAGTATTACAACCTGTCCAAGCGCGTGTTCCACCACCAACAATTCTTTCTTGCTTACTTGCATCTAAATTTGCGATAGATGCTTTTACTAATTTTAATGACTTTAATTTCTGAGTTTTCATACTTAAATATTTGTGGTTAATAAAAAGTTTATTGATCTCAATGTATGATTCGTATCCTATGAAAAAAAGGAAGTGTAACTCAAGAGGACTAAAAATTAGGAGATTTGAGGAGAAACTTTACGAAAGAAATTTATGGATAAAGCACAAAAAAAATCGAAAGGTTAGCCTTCCGATTTTTTATTTGTGAATTAGTAAGTGTATAGATTAATAACATTGAATACCTGCGCAAAATGAAACCATTGCAGAATCATCAACGCGGACTGTAGAATTATTTTGACGAGTTCCACCTTTTACTAACATTGCGGTTGTTTGGTTAATTCGAGAGATAGTTGCTTTTCTGAGTTTCATCTTTTGTAAATGCTTTACCTTCATAAATAAGTTTTTTAGTTAGATTATAAAATGAAAGATAGTTTATTTAAACGCTATTATATTAAGGTTTGAGTATGTAAAAACCTCAAATTACTTAATTTGAGGCATCATTTTCAGCAGTCTCTTCTAGATTCTTTATATAATAAGACGGATACAATTTTGTAGATGCTTTAAAGTATTTTGTAAACGAATTTGTACTCTTATATCCAATTTCTTCGGCAATATGCTTGATAGAATATTTGCGAAACTTAGGATCTTCTTTCAGGCGTTTTAATACATATTGAATTCGTAAGTCATTCAAATACTCATAAAACTTTTTGTGTTTGTAGGTATTGATGATTTTAGATAAATAGTTCGTGTTTGTTTTTGCTTTTTTTGCAAGACTTTGTAATGTACAATTGCTATTTAAGAAAAATAATGATTCTTCCAGTTTGTCCAAACGTTCTAAAATTGCTTCTACTTTTTTGTCTTCAATAGTAAAATTAGGTGTTGATTTTTCTACTTTTTTAGTGTCTACTTTCGTTACCAATTGTTCGAAAATAACTTTATTCTGTTTTTTTGCTTTTAAAAATCTCCAAACGAAATAACCACACAATGCCACTAAAAAAACACTAAATATTATTACATAAATAAGTCTGTTTTTTAATTGAGAAGCCAAGGAAGAGAGGTCATTATTTTCTTTTTGCGCAGTTTCGTACAATTCTTTAATCACTGCTATATCATTACCTTCGTTCGCATCTCTTAATTTTAAATATTTAGAAGTGTAGTCCAAATACAAATTACGTTTATCTGTGAGTTCATAAGCTTTGGAAAGTGTAAGATAGGTGCCTAATAATTCCGGAGGATTAAATGTTACGCTCTTTTTGAGGTTCTTTTCATCAACAATGGTTTCAACATTTTTCAAGAAAGTAATTGCCTCATTATACTTTTTTAATTCAAAATACGATTTGCCAATATAGTAGTATATTTCAGTGAGTCGATTTTGATTATTCAATCCCTTGGCAATTTTTTCTGCTTTTTTTAAATAGTCAATGGCAGTTTCAAAATTCCCTTTAATAAAATGTGCAATTCCGATATCAATATAAAAATAACTGACACCTTCCAAGTCATTAATTGCCAAACTTTTTTGCAATCCTATCTCTGAATATTTATGTGTAGAATCGGGTTGCTGTAAACGTAAATAAGTGCCACCAATTCCCATATACGCATTGATGAGAATCATTTTATTTTCAAAACTATGTTGTTCGGCCAAACTTGCATTACTTTTATATATGGAAAGTGCTTCTTCATAAAATCCCATGCGTCTTTTAATCTTGGCAATATTGGCTTGTGCCGCGACTTCAAATTCAACGGCATTTTGTTGTTTTGCAATATCTAGTGCATTGAGATAATTTGCCAATGCTTCTTTATTATCGCCTAGATATATAATGGCGTTTCCTTTAGTCAGGTAAACTTCGGCTAAAAAAAGCTGATTTTTTAATGCTTTGGCAGTTACGATAGCAGAATCACAATGTTTAATGGCTTCTTCATAATCGCCTAGAATGTTTGCAATTTTACAAGATTGCGCATGCGCGTTAAAGAGTTGAATACTATCCTGTTCTTTTTTGCTTTTAGCGACTAAAATTCGAGCATATTTTTTTGAAAGCTCAGGATTAGAATATTTATGTTGAATGATAAAATCAAAAATTTCTTGACTCGAAGCGTTTTCGGGCATTTCTTGTGCAGAGGTGTTTGAAGCAAATGCTATAAAAACAATAAAACTCCAAAATGTAATCACCTTTCGTATCATAAAAACTCTTTTAAAGGAATAGTATATTCTTTTTTGGAAAGTCATTAAAAATTATGGTTGGATATTTTAAACTATAACTTTCAATAGAATAGTAAAAAGGAGTTAAAAATAATAATAATAAAGTATATACATCTTGTTTTAAGATTTTTCTGCATAAAAAAAGCTTCTCATTTGAGAAGCTTTTTAAGTATATGTGAATTGTAATTTATTGACAGTTCGTTTGATTTCCTGTAAGACACCATGAACCAGTTTGTCCGCCTGTTTCTCCACAATTAAAGAAGCAGCTATCTGTAGGTGTTTCTCTTGGTGGCCAGTTTGTTCCTCCTTTTAAAGTAGCTGCTGTTAAATGACTTACTTGTTTTTTATTTAAAGATAATTTTCTAAGTTGTTTTTTCATGATTCTATATTTTGAGTTAATTATAGATACTGAAATTAGGAAAAGAAAAACTTACATTTAAGACAAATAAGCTTTCAAAATTACCATTTAA
>NZ_JBOEFY010000045.1:0-10662 GCF_050633145.1 Kordia sp.
ATTGAAAACCTTGACAAACTAACAAATCTTTCTAAATTATATATTTATAATAATGAAATTACCAATATTGAAAACCTTGACAAACTAACAAATCTTTCTATATTAAATATTTATAATAATCAAATTACCAAAATTGAAAATATAAAATTATTATCTTCTATTGCAAGCTTAAAAAAGCTAACAATCCACAATAATCCTTTTATTGAAGATCAAGGTTTAGTTATAAGTGAGTTTGGAAATCATTTAGACATCATTAAAAGTGAATTACAAAAGTTGCAAGAAACACAAATTTCCATTCAACTTCCTGTAAAGGTCATGTTGTTGGGAAATCATGCTTCTGGGAAATCTACCTTATTGAAGTATTTGCAAACACAACAATGTTCTAAAGTTGAAAAAGATAAAAATTCAAGTACACATGTTTTATCTGTAGAACATTCAATAAAATTTATAGATGAAAAATATAAACTTCCTAAAGCTATTTATTATGATTTTGGCGGACAAGATTATTACCATGGTGTGTATCAAGCTTTTTTTACGCAAGAAGCCATCAACTTGTTAGTTTGGAATCCGAAAAGTGACGTAAATGAATTGTTAGCAAAAGACAGTAAAGCTTTGAGCACTCGTAATTACAACAGAGCGTATTGGTTGGCGCAATTGCAATACGCGTTTTTAAAACGAAATCAAAACCTTGCAGAGTATGATGATCCTTTGTTATTAATTCAAACACATGCCGATGAACATACTGCAAAACACAATTGGAACGAAGCTTTTGATAAAAACCAAGTGATTGATGAGTTTCACATTTCATTAAATATAGATTTTAAATCTCTTAAAAATGATGCCGGATTGCAGTATCTAACAGCTACGTTTTGGGATACGGTTGTACATCAAGCAAAAACAAAAGAAGAACCACATTGGTATCCAAAGTTTATACGTTATATAATCGATAATAATAGTTCAAAAGCGATTCCGTTAGATACCATTATAAAATATTTCAATCGCGAAATAACAGCTCAATTTACTGTAGAAGACAAGCAAAAATCACTACGAGCAGAATTAGAGCAATTGTCACGGAAAGGTATGTTGCTGTATTACAAAGAGGATAAATTATTAAATGATGTGGCTTGGTTGAATCCGTCTGCAACAGTTGCAAATATTCACAAGACTGTTTTATCAGAAAAAAGTATTCGGGACAATAAAGGAAGATTGACTACTAAAGAATTTCAAAAATTAGGCGTTACAGACAAAATAGAACGCTTATTACTCAAAGAAAAAGTACTATTTTTTGACAAAGGAAATAACGAATACATTATTCCCAACTATTTACCACTAACCTCAGAAGATGATGAAGTCTATAATTTATTAAAGTTTGATTTTAACAAACCAACCTTTGTATTAAAATTTGAACGCTTTATTCCGTTTGGATTCATCAATCAATTGATTTGTTATTACGGACAAAATCCTGAGAAAAAACAGTATTGGCGTGATCAGTTGATTTTCACATATTATAAAGAGTTTAAAGTGTGGATTCAATTGGATTTTTCCAAATTGACGATTTCTGTTTCTGTAAAACCTAAAACATCAAAACATCCAAAGTTAAATGATGTAGTGAAAAAGCTTTTTAGAGAAATTCTGTATTTATATTGGAGCAAAGAAGTTTTTGATGTAAAACTAAAAGATTTAGGATCAATTTTAAAAAAACCTACACATAATCAAATTAAAATAGGAAAAAAATTCATCAAAGGATTTACCGATAATTTTCTCTCAACCAGTAAAAGCATAACTGACATACCTGATGATTCTGAACATAATGTTATGGATATTATTTTAGAGTACAGACAAGCATTCGAAAAAGAATTTCGTGAAGATTTTGAAAAACTAACAAAACCCAAAGACTTATACATTTCCACAGATAATGAATATTTTGTGCATTACAATACTTTAGATGATCCTAAAACAAAAGAGAGTATTGCTTCATTTCCATTGAAAGAAGAAAAAAAGGATGGAAAAGTAACAGAATTCTATTTGGATAAAACCAATCCAAGAGCACAACGCAGTTACAAATACCGCAATTTTACCGACAATGAAAATATTAAACAAATGAAAAAAATATTTATTTCTTATTCCCGAGAAGATGTAGATTATAAGAATGAGTTGCGAAAGCATTTGAATATGCTGAAACGTTTTGATGTTGCCGATAATTGGAGTTGTGAAGATATTACGATTGGCAAATGGCACGATCAAATTCAAAAGGAATTGGAAGAAAGTGATTTGGTGATTTTTATGTTGTCGATTAACTTTTTTAATTCACAATATATTTTAGAACAAGAAGTCGTACATACAATGAATGCTATTGCAAATGGTTCAGACAAAAAAGTATATTCTATTATTGTTAGTGATTTTCCTGGCTTGGAAAATTTTGATTCGGAAGATTTAGACGAAACACAAAAAAGTATTTTAAAACTAGGCGATTACCAATATGGAATGTATGCACAAGAAAAAAGTGTCGTTTCTGGAAATACGAAAGAACGAATTATTAGCTTAAAAGAAGCTTCCAATAGAGGAATTATTGATACACAACTTACTAAGATTGTTACGAAGATTATGAAGGATATTAAATAGGGTTTTGGGTCTTTAAAAGTGTTTTTTATTTTAAGTAACAGATTTCCGTGCATTCTTTGGAACACTTGCAAAGACGTATCAAAAAGTCTGTATTTCAAAGCACTTCTCCATACAATTCGCTTTGGAAAATCACTCGAAGTGACGATTGTGGTTTTAAAGAAGTCTAACAATCTAAGAGCGATAGCGAGTCTAAAAATCTAACCTTCTAAGTAAGTCTAACAAGCCTAAATCAACGGAATTTCATTCGGTTCTATGTAGTTATTCTGAATCGCGTAAATGACCAAACCTGCAATGTTTCTAGCTTCCGTTTTGATGAATAAGTTGTTTTTATGACCTTCTACCGTACGTGGTGTAATGAATAGCTTTGCTCCTATTTCTTTGGCTGTTTTTTGGAAACAAATGAGTTTTAAAACTTCAATTTCTCTTTCGGTGAGTTTGTTTTTTTCGATTAATGTTGGCTTTGGGCTTTTGTGTGAAATCTGCTCACGCAAAACTCCCAATTGATCATCCATAAAATAGAATCCTTTGTCGTAGACTTCTTTGATAATTTCCAACAATTGCACAGGTGAAATTCCTTTAGGTAGAAACGCTGAAACTCCCGTTTTTAACATGAATCCCATAAAAGAACGCTTGTAATGTGACGTCATGAGAATTACGCGAATGCTTGGATAGTTTTTCTTTAAAAACTCTGTCACTTCCACACCATTAATTCCTTTCATGTTTAAATCGAGCACCATGACATCTGGCAAAGCATTATCTGTTGCCAATTTTTCCATTAACATTTCGCCACTATCTGCAGTATAACAGACTTCCATTTTTTCCTGACTTTGCAAAAAATCTTTTAATAATGATACTATTAATGCATCATCATCTACTAAAGCAATTGTTATAATATCTTCCATTTTATTTAGTTTTTAAATAGAAACATGTTCGAAGTTCCTTTTCCTATCTTAGATTTTACTTTGTGCATTCCTTTTAAGAATTGCACTCTTGTTTCTATGTTTTTAGTTCCTAAACCTTTGCTGTTTTTTTCTACATCGTATCCTTTTCCATTATCGCTTATACACAAAGCCATGTAATTTTTTGTTTGTTTTAAATGTAAATGCATTTGTGTAGCATTGGCATGTTTTATAGTATTTGTAATAATTTCCTGAATAAGACGCGTTATCTGTACTTTAAATTCTTCGGTATCGTTTATTTCTGCTCTAATATCATACGTAGTTTCAATTAACAAATGCTGTTCCCATGGATCTAGTAATTCTTTGATGAGCTCTGGAAGCTTTGTAAATTCAACCAATGGTGGACTTAAATCGTGAGAAATTCTACGCGCTATAGCAATACTTTCATGAAGTGCATCAATCGTTTTTTGATCTTTTTGCGTGATCTCTTGCTGCATTTTTATAACAGTTAACTTTCCAATTAATCCATCATGAATATCTGCAGCAATACGATGCCGTTCTATTTCTTGTGTTTTTATCGTAGTTTCTAATAGATTCTTTTGATAATCTAATTGAATTGCCGCTTCTTTTTCTTGCGCCTTTAATACTTTCTTGAAAATGGCACGTATCAAGAAAATAATCACGGTTAGTAATACAATAACAAATAGTGCTACGATACTAATCCAAAGAATTATTGTTTCTGGTTTCTGCCACGTTTCCATATAAAATAAGTTAGATATAAATAAAAAATCATCAATATAATAGCATTCGTAACAAAAACATAATCTGCCATTTGTCGATCAACATTCACCAAAAAATTTAAAGGCAAAAATGCTAAAAATTGGATTGCAAAAAAGCATAGTATCATACTATTTAGAGACAAATAATTAGTCTTGTGTTTATATAATTTTTCTTCTGTTTTTATCAATTCAAAGAAATAGACTAATGCTAAAAAAACAATTAATAAGGTTGTCAAAATTTTAGAATATGGTTGAAAAACTTTTACATCAAATGCTTTGATATATATAGAATCTGCTATTGTAAGTAGAATTCCAAAAATTGCCATGCCTAGAACTAACTTTTTCTTTTTGAGCAGTATATGATACAATTTCATAAAGACAAAAAGTTCTAACAACGTAAGCACAAAAAATAAAAAGAGATTATTGCCCAAAAACTTACCTAAAAAATATGCGACAAGAGCAATTAATAAACTTCCGCCAAGGTAATACGCCAGTAGTTTTGTAATCTTATCTAAACTTGTATAGTTATATAAACAAACACTCGTACTAAAGATTAGTACGAATGTTGGTGAATAAGTTATGATATCAAATAAATAGTTTAGATCCATTATATCGTGTTTATAGGCCTAGCAAAATTCCGAAATTAGCCGCTGCTGTACTCGAACCTGCATTGTTACTATATGGAGGAACTGGTCGCGCCATATCGGCAAATTGAGCTCCTAAAGTAGCATCGGCTGCAGACGGTTCTTCTATATTTAAAAACATGCCTGTAACCGTATTTTGTATAACTAAATCAACTGTATATTGACCTTTTGCTGCACTGGGCTTTAAAGATAAATAGCAATTATGTAGATCGTTCACTACAAAATCAGTTGTATGAATTACAAAAACTTGTACTGCTTGATCAAGTCCTGTTAACCAACCATTTCGTAATGTTTCATTACACCAGTTATTTATCCAGCCTACTAACGGTGAAGTTGAATTGCTTGTAACGCTTTGTTGTGTTGCATCAAGCGCAACAGATTCACCACAAGAATAAATAGTCTTATTTGATTTTTGATCTAAACCTGCTGGTATTACATAAAATTGGATTTTTCCTGAACTATCTAATCCAAAATAAATATGCAATCGTTCTGCAGCTTTCATTTTTGCGTTTAATGTTAATGGAAAACTATTCCCTGATTTCTCAAACAATGATATAATACCGTCAATTGGTGCACCTTGAGCAAGTGCACTCCAATTTTCAATACTAATTTCTGGGTCATTAAATCCTGACATAATAATTAAAGGTTTTAAAAGTTGTTATATGTTGATAACAACTTAGGGGTTAATAATAGCGTTCAAAATACATCAAAAAAAGGAAATAATTATACAGTATTTATCTGATATTGCTTTTATAAATACAAACGTTGCCAATACTAACTAATGCATTCAGATTACATAAAATTAAAGTCTGTCATTATTCCCTATTCTTTGACGTTGTAAATATCTAAAAAACAATACTGTACTACATGCGTAATTTTACGCAACTTATAGATATGGTAAAAATTACACACATTCCCAAAATACACTTGGATAATCTTACCTGATTGTTAAACACCGTAAAATGTACAGATAAAAATCTCTCTTTATTTATAGAATTTTACATCGTAATCAAAAATAAAAACAACACGATTACAATGTAGCTACCATTTAAAATACTAAAAAGGTGTGATCCGAAAAACCTAATAATAAATAGAGTAGGAATTTTTTAAAACATAACTATCATGCAAAATATATCAAACCCTTTCGTAAGAGATTCACTGAATGATTTAGGTCAAGAACCAAATAATGGCGCTTTAAATGTGAGTCCAGATATTATTCCAAGACAAGAATCTGTAAATCCAGTTTTTGTACAACAAAATTTTGGAGAAAAAACTTATGACGAAGATCAAGGACAACAAATAGAAGCTGGAGAAATTAATTATGTGTATGTACGCGTAAAGAATCCAGTAAGTCAACCTTTTGCAGTAGATGCGACTTTATACTGGGCACGCCCTAGTATGTTGCAATTTCCAACAAGATGGAACGAAATTGGGACAAAAAAGATAAACTTTATATCAGAGAATATCTTGGCAGCTGCTACACCTTACAATTGGACTCCAGATCAACTTCCTGACGTTGGTCATTATTGTTTAATTGTAGTACTTTCTGGAGCTGGTTTACCACCACTTCCTGAGTCATTTCCATCAGTAGAAGCTTGGTGGCAATTTTGTAGAGATCATAATACAGTGGCACAACGTAATATTGACATTGTGAACGTAAAAGCTGATCCAGTAGAAAAACTACTAGATATTACAAATCCTGATAATCAAAGACAATTGTATCAGTTTGAAGCAATTTGCAATGTTCCGCAAGGTTCGGTAGTTTCCTTATTTTCTAATAGTGTTGGAATCAGTCCTTCTATAGAAGTAAGAGATAGAATGATTACAGGCACTAATAATGGACAAACCTTATATCCGCATCAATGTTTATTACCTGCTAATTTTGATGGTGCTTTACAATTAACTTATGAGCCTAATGTTGAAGCGCAACCTGGAGATTACTCCATTGTTGTAAAGCAATATCTAATTCAGAATCAAGAACGTATGCATGTAGGATCGTATACTTTTGAATACAAATCGTAAACCTACTTTATTTTTTCCACGCAAACGCAATCTTTATCTCGATAAGGATTGCGTTTTTATTATTGAGTTAATCTAAAAATCTAAGAAATTTCCAGACAAAAAACCGTAATTTTGATACTTATAAAAATGGAATCCAGATGATAAGAATTGCTATTAATGGTTTTGGTAGAATTGGTCGAAATTTATTTCGTTTATTAATCAATCATCCAAATATTGAAGTTGTTGTGATTAATGATTTAGCAGACACACGCACTTTGAGTCATTTATTAAAGTACGATAGTATTCACGGTGTGTTGCCAAATAAAGTGAGTCATACAGATACCGAAATTTTAGTTGATTCAACATCATATCCTGTTACAAATATTTCAGACATAGCACAACTCAACTGGAAAACATTTAATGTAGATTTTGTTATTGAAGCTACAGGAAAATTTAAAACACAAACTCTCTTACAACATCATATTCAAAATGGAGCAAAAAAAGTAATATTATCAGTCCCACCGCAAGATGATGCCATTAAAATGGTTGTTTTAGGTGTGAATGAACATATTTTAGATGGTTCGGAAACAATTATCTCTAATGCTTCATGTACTACCAATAATGCGGCTCCAATGATTAAAGTTATTAAAGAACTGTGTGGTATAGAACAAGCATATATTACAACGATTCATTCTTATACAACCGATCAAAGTTTGCACGATCAGCCGCATCGTGATTTGCGCCGTGCGCGTGGAGCAAGTCAAAGTATTGTTCCCACAACAACAGGAGCAGCCAAAGCATTGACAAAAATATTTTCTGAACTTTCTGATGTTATTGGTGGTTGCGGAATTCGTGTTCCTGTGCCAGATGGTTCTTTGACAGATA
Organism: Kordia sp.; assembly: GCF_050633145.1. Classification (GTDB taxonomy): domain Bacteria; phylum Bacteroidota; class Bacteroidia; order Flavobacteriales; family Flavobacteriaceae; genus Kordia. The sequence goes on from NZ_JBOEFY010000045.1 coordinate 7,831, forward strand.
TTACATTCAATGTGAAAAAAGAAACATCTATTGCTGAAATAAATGCTGCATTTAAAACAGCGGCAGAAACCAATTTAAAAGGCATTCTTTCGTATACAGAAGACCCTATTGTTTCTGTTGATGTAATTGATAATCCGTATTCATGTACGTTTGATTCTTTAATGACTTCAGTGATTGGAAAAATGGTAAAAGTTGTTGGTTGGTACGATAATGAAATTGGTTATTCCCATAGATTAATTGATTTAATGCTATATATTTCAAATAAATAAGTATTTTTGAATAAATTCATCACTTACATGGTGTGTAAAGTAAAACACATTTTATATTTCTGGTTTGCTTTATTCTCTATATCGTCCCTAGCTCAATCTAATGAAAATATTAAGGACAGTATAGAGCGCGCTTTTATTGATGTATATGAATACAAAAAGAAAGCTAAGATGAATAATGCAATTGAAAAATTGACTTACATTTTAGATTTATCTGATAGTATTAAAGATCAAAAAAGCAAAGCACGCGCGTATATGTTGCGTGCAGAAATTGGTGTTGAAGAAAACTACAACAATTTTAATCCTACCGAGATAGAAAGTTATTTACGTAGAGCTAAACAAATTCAAGAAGAAATTAATGACTCGCTCGGACTTGGTTATAACTATATTTTAAAAGCGCTTACTGCTACGCGAAACACTTCTTATAGCAATGCTGACAAGCATTTTAGTGAGGCGGAAGTTATTTTTGATAAATACCAATCAACAGATGATATCAATAAATTAAAATATTATCGCGGTTTATTCTATTTAAGTCAAGGGATTAACAAGCGTGCTATTGAACGTTTTGAAAATTCTTTACCGATTAACGATCCGTATCAACCAAATTATTTACGTGCCAAAGTGCATCTCAATCTGGCGAAAGCCTACAAAAACATAAAAAACTACGAAGATGCAAAACTGAATGCAGAAACTGCTTTTAAAATTGCCAATTCGTATGGTTTTCCTGTTGTTAGACTGCAAAGTTCAAAAATTATCAGTGATACGTATGCTGGCTTGAATGATATTAATAATGCCTATCGATTTCAAAACATATACCTTAAAGTAAAAGATTCTATTTTTGACGAAGCAAGTCTTCAAAGTGCGGCAGAAGCAAATGCTTCTTTTGACAATGAGTTTCAAAAACGTCATATTTTAGAATTGGAACGCCAATATGAAGATTCCAATCAAAAAGGAAAACGTAATAAACTAACATCGATTTTAAGTTCGGCTTTACTTATTATTATTTCATTATTGACAATTTCACTTTATCGAAACAATCAAATTAAAGTAAAGACTAATAATTTACTTTTAAAGAAAAACTCAGAATTGCAATTGGCAAAAGATAATGCGGAGAAAGCAATGAAAGCCAAAGCACAATTCTTATCTACAGTAACTCACGAACTACGAACACCATTATATGCAGTAACTGGTTTGACGCACTTACTGATGGAAGAAAATCCTAGCGAAAGTCAGAAAGAACATTTAAAGTCTTTAAAGTTTTCGGGGGATTATTTGTTGACATTTATCAATGATATTTTACAGGTTAATAAGATAGAAGCTAGAAAATTAGCTGTTGAAAAAGCGCCATTGAATCTTAAAAAGGTGTTGAATGACGTGGTGAATTCACTCACGCAGACATCTAAAGAGAATAATAATAAAATCAACTTAAATATAGACGATGGTATTCCTGAGAAATTAGTTGGTGATTACTTAAAAATGTCACAAGTATTTATCAACTTAATTAGTAATGCCTTAAAGTTTACGAAAGATGGTATTGTTGAAATTTCTGCGAAGATTTTGGAAGAAGATGACGAGCAACAAAATATTCTGTTTGAAATTAAAGACAACGGAATCGGGATTTCCAGAGAAATGCAGGAAAATATTTTTGATAGTTTCTCGCAAGGTTCTGTTCAAATTAACCGTAAATATGGCGGTACAGGTTTAGGATTGACCATTGTAAAAAGCTTGTTAGAATTGTTGGAAAGCGATATTCAATTAGAAAGCAAATTGGGAGAAGGTTCTACGTTTCGTTTTCCGCTTATATTAGACAAACTCGCTCCAGAAGCAGTAAATACTGATACAGCTATCCAAGAAAAGACCGATCTTAAAAATAGAAAGTTCAAAGTATTATTGGTAGAAGACAACAAGATCAACCAAGTTATTACGAAGAAAATTATTGCCAAACAAAATATGACTTGCGATATCGCAGATGACGGATATCAAGCAATTGACTTTGCACGTAGTAATCGTTATGACTTTATTTTGATGGACATTCACATGCCAGGTATTAGTGGTGTTGAAGCTACAAAGGAAATTAGAAAATTTGATGTCTCTACTCCTATCATTGCCTTAACAGCGATTTCACTAGACGATAATAAAGGTGATTTCTTAAAAGATGGTTTCAACGAAGTAATTTCTAAACCATTTGATCCGGAAGTATTCTATCAAAAAATCTCAAACATTCTTACATAGAAGAGTTTCAAAAAATCTTATCAAATCAATTCATTAACAAATATTTAGCATTCAAAAAATAGTGAAATTTATTTTTTGGCACGCGGTTTGTTATTTACTAATTGAAATCAAAAAAAGCAATCACGCTTTGTTTTCATTTCACATAAATTTTGGATTGGTTAGTTAAAGAACAAGGCGAGGTAGTTACTCGCCTTTTTTTTATGATCTGGTTTTGAGTTTTAAACAATACAATACTTCCCTTGAATCTATTCGACATAAAACTACAAAATGAGGACAGATTTGCCTATATGTTAGAATGACTAAAGCAATATTATTGAAGTTCGTTCCATACTAT
>NZ_JBOEFY010000046.1:0-16486 GCF_050633145.1 Kordia sp.
TCTCAGGTGAATCATGAACGATAAGCACTAACGGCACAACATTGAAACAACCATTTTCTACACGTACATAAATCGTTTGATTGTATGGATTGATGTTGCTATATGTATCTGGTAATGGACTTACTCCATTTTCAGCATTTTCAGAAGTTTCATGATAGCTAACTGTCACACCAGAAACAGCTCCACCAGTAACCTGACTTTCTGTACTTCTAATATCAAATATTCCAAAACCGTCATTATCTGTATCACAGTATTCTAGAGGTGTAAGCGAATTTGCGTTAGGTGTTTCATTTATTGTAACTGTAAAGTTTGTTGTTGCAAAACATCCAGTTATATTATTTTCTACACGTGCATAAATTGTCTGTGGATTGCTAATGTTTGTATATGGAATAGCAAGCTCGTTTGTGTCACTATCAGCATCAGCTTGACTGACATAATACTTTATTGCCATGCCAGTTTGAGTTCCGACAATTTCATCATTTTTAACACTTAAATCAATAGGGAAAAAGCCATCAAAAGGCGTCTCATCACATAGTTGTAATGGAGTAGGCATAATGGCAACAGGATTTTCATTGATGATTAACTCAAAATCCATATCAGTACTAACACATCCTGTAATTGTATTTTCTGCACGAACAAAGATCGTTCTAGAAAATGTAGTGTAAGGACTTGTAATTGCTCCCGTATTTGCAATTGCTTCAGCTTGAGATTCGTGATATGTGACTGTAACATTGGCTTGACCGTTAATTGCCTCTGCGTCTTTTGTTGTAAGATCGAACGTGAATTGATTTGCGATGTCACTACACGCAATATAGTCCGTAATTGTATTTTGATCTGGTAATGGATTTACAGTAAGTGTAATATGTTCTCCAAAACCTAAACAAGCATTGATATCATCACTGTCTACACGAACTACAATGGTTTGAACGTTTGGTGAAGCATCATTTCTATGATTACTTATATCTGCAATGGCATTTAATTCAGCCAAAGCATCAGCAATATTTTCATAGTAAGTGATTGTTAAGTTTTGACCTGCAGGAAATAAGGCTGTGATTTGCGCATTAGCATCACTGAAATCAAATGTAGTAATACCATTTCTGTAATCATTATCAACTAAATCAGTATCACATAATTCATAAGAAAGTTGAAATGTACTTGGAATTTGAGTTGTAGCAACTTCTAAGTTTATCTCTCCAATTCTAGAACATCCGTTTACAGTTTCAACCCTAACGAAAACTTGACCATTATTAGCACTGTTATATACTGTTGGATCTGCAATAGCATTTGTATTTGCTGTAGCATCTACTAAATTTGTATAATATGTAAATGTTTCATTGGCTGAATCTGCAGATAATAGCACATTGGCTTCTGTAAGATTGAAATTAGTAAATCCGTCTGTATCATCATCACATTGACGTAGCGAGACAGGAGTTGTAATTACTGGTAACGGATTTACAACAACGTTGATTTCTATTGTGTCAAAACAATTTGGATTGTCTACATTTTCAATTCGCGCTATAATTTGATTTCCTCCAGCCGTTGTGTTTACGTAGTTTGTAGGCAAGATATTCATGGAATCGTTTGCATCAGCTTGATTTGCATAATACGAAACATTAAACTGCATCATATCTTGAACTCCTAACACTTGTATATCAAGCGTAGAAAAATTGAATGTTGTAAAACCATTGGTATCATCTCCATCGGTTGCATCATCACATAGTTCATAATTTGCTACAATATTAGCAGTTGGCTGATCGAATACATCAATGTCAAAAGAAGTTGTATCAAAACAATCATTTGCGGTGTTGTTTTCAATTCGAACATAAATTGTTTCTAGTCCATAAGCTATTTGATTTGTGTATGGAAATGTAAGTGGCGCATTGTTTGCATCTGCATCCGCTTGAGAAGTGTGATAACTGATTGTAAAATTGGCAGCAGTTTGTGTTCCCAATATTGATCCGTTTAGTGTTGTAAAATCAAAATTCCAAAAACCATCATTATCATCATCGCATTGCAGAATATTATCTGGGTTAGCTGCAATCATTGGTAGTTGATTTACTACTGTATTAAATGTTATTGTACTGAAACAATCAGGATTATCTACATTTTCAATTCGTGCTACAACTGGATTTCCTCCAGCAGTAGTGTTTGTGTATGAAGTTGCTAATGGATTCATATCACCATCTGCATCTGTTTGATTGGCATGATATGTTATATTGAATTGAGCAGCAGTTTGCGTTCCTAAAACTTGATTATCAATCGTATTTAAATCAAAAACAACAAAACCATTTGTAGCATCTCCATCTGTATCATCATCACATAATTCATAATTTGCAACAGCATTAGCAGTCGGTTGATCAAACACATCAATAATAAAACTTGTAGTAACAAAACAATTGCTTGCCGTAGCATTTTCAAGTCGAACAAAAATAGTTTCTTGTGTATATGCTATTTGATTTGTGTATGGATTAGCAAGAGGAGCTGTATTTGTATCAGCATCTGCCTGAGAAGCGTGATAACTTACATTAAAATCTGCGTCGCTTTGTGTTCCTAAGATCGTTGCATCTAGCACTGTAAAATCAAAATTCCACAATCCGTCATTATCATCATCACATTGCAAGATATCAGCTGGTGTAGCTGCTATTGCTGGGTTTTCGGCAAATTCTATAGTAATTTCATCATTAATGTCACAACCTCCAGGAATTATCACTTCTACACTATATAATCCAGCATCCGTAACAGAAAGTGTTGTTCCAGTCTCACCTGTAAGTTCTACAGCATCTTTGAACCATTTATAAGTAGCCGTAGGTTCAGTTACCATAGGATCTAGTACAATTGTTTCACCTGTACATCCAGCAGTTTGAGTTGCAAGTACTCTGTCTGCTCCTAAGCTTCCTCCAATATTAAAACTTCCTGCTTCTATAAATATTCCAGAATCAAAACTTGCGTCTGTGTTTTCAGCGATTACTAATTTTATTGTGTATGTAGCGTTTGGAGTTACGTCTGATTCTGCTGTAAGCACAACTGTTTGTCCGTTAAAATCGGTAGCACCTGTACCACTTAAAACTGCATCGAAAAATTCAGGTAATGCAACACTCCCTAATTGTCCTGCACCACATGTTGTTAGATTATGAATATTGGTTATACTAACAGGAATATTGGTTCCGGGAACTAACGCAATATTCTGCCCGCCTAAATCTACACTGATATCAGGAGTTGCAGGATCTGCATCATGATTATAGTTATTAGTTGTTGGAATACCCGGACCGCTTAAAATAAAAGCAAATCCATCTGCAAAAGAGCAAGGAAAATTCTGTGTATATTCTTCTGAAGCTAGAAGATATCGAAAGCTTAGTCGATCTGTTGTAGGTGTAAATTCAAACTCTATAACCGTAGCATTAAATGTTTGACCAACTGGTATTTGAAGTAGTGCTGCAATATCTGCATCTCCAGTCCAAGCTGTTCCTCCAAGGCTTAAATCACTATCATTTGGACCAGGAATTTGATTGATATCACTTGTTGTTAGTACGACTCCTTCTTCGAAAGGAAAATTAGATGTTCCTCTATTAAAATATCCATAACTTCTAAAAGTATTTCCGCCTACTTCACTATTATTAGGAGTCATTACATTTGTTGCGTTTGCACACGTGCTGTTTATCAAAACATCATTAACTAACTCATCTAAGGTATTTGTGGTAGTGTTTACGGTAATTTGAGCAGATGCAATATGTAATGTAAATAGTAATAGTATACTTAAAAAAGTAGATAATTTTCTCATAGCGTGAGTGAATTAGGCATTATTAACAAGGGGAAAGATTAAGATTTAATCTTATGTTATGTTATATATAACAACTCAAACTCACAACGCCCTACTTTCATCAAGAAAATCAATTAATTTTAGAAACTAAAGAATTCATACTTCTAAGTTTTTCTGAATTCTTCTAAAATTCTTGTACTAAGAAAATCATTTTCAAACAAAAGAAGCCATTTCTAAAGTATTTGAAATGGCTTCCGTGATATTCAACTAACTAAGAAAAATCAACTTAGTTATTTACAAAACAATTTAAAATATAATTTCCCTACCTCTGTAATGCATAATGTGTTTGAAAACTCGTAATATACTCACAGTAAAAACCTTAATTATTATGAATTTCAACCGAAAAGATGAATGATTAAACAAATTAAGATGAACTCTATACTGTATCGTGCACATTCCATATTAAAGTTAACGACATTCTTTCCTGTCAAAACTACTTTAAAGAAAGACACTTTTAATTCATAAAATCCACTTTAACAATAAAATTTGTAAGTTTTTTACTTAAAATTTATAAAATAATAAGACCTAACTTTATGTAATATTTAGACTACTAATCGTCTTTTTTTAACGAAGAAAAATTTTAACCTATGAAATGGCTACTTATATACATTACAAATAGAAAAAGGGTTTAGCGGATATTTTCTGTTTTCATGTTAATATCCGCGTATTAAAATCATACACAACACACAAAATTTCAACAAAAAAACAATGTTATGAAACCAAATTTCAAATACCTACACAGTTGGTAAACATTTCATCATAATGTTTTTTATCAGTGGCAGTTTCCCTTTTTACTAATGATTGTATTAAATAAAGCGTTTTCCGAAAAGCTTAAAAAGAGTAGGAATTATTTTTAATACCAAATCATGAAAAAAAGTTTAAAAAAGTACTTGGCACTATGTACCATGATATTAGTGACCATACTTGCCTGCCAAAAAGAAGATCAAACACCAGAAGAATCTTCATCTGCTACTGAAACTATACAAAAAGCCGAGAGCGTAAACTCCGAACGTATAGAAAGAGCACTCTCAGAATATAAAGGAAGAAGAACAGAAGGGAATTTTATTGGTCAAATTATTGATGAAGCAAATCAGCCAATAGTGGGTGCTACCGTAAGTTTAGGTGGACAACAACAAGTAACTGATCAAAATGGAATTGTTGTTTTTCTCGGAGCCGTTGTTCACGAAAATTTTGCCTACGCACAAGCATCCGCCAATGGGTATTCTAACGGATCGAGAGTAATGGTGCCTACCGGACAAAACTCATTTACCATCAAACTTTTTAGTTTAGAAAATTCGCAACGAATAGATTCTTCTGGAGGAGAAGTTGCCATTAGAACCGATACTGATGGTGAAGTAATGATCTATTTTAATGATGGATTTGTTGATGAAAATGGAAATCCATATTCAGGAGACGTATATGTAACGGCAAACTACCTCAATCCTTTATCAGAAGATACAGCAAACTCAATGCCAGGAGAACTGTACGGGCTTGACGCAAACTATCAAGAAGTAGCATTAGGTTCATACGGCATGCTAAATGTAGAACTTCAAGGAAGCAGCGGCGAAAAATTACAAATTACAAATCCTGCGCGAATAGAAATGCCTATTCACCCTAGTCAACTAGCAACTGCTGCAAATCAAGTGCCTATGTGGTCTTTTAATGAAGAAACTGGTGTTTGGTTTGAAGAAACTATGGCCTACCGAAATGGTAATGTGTATGAAACTGAAGTAAATCACTTCTCTTTTTGGAATTGTGATGCACCTTTCCCAGTAGTAAACTTCGATGCTACTGTAGTTGATGCCGGAACACTCCTACCTATATCTGGTTTAAAAGTGACTATTACATACGGTAGTTTTTCACGTTTTGCAACAACAAATGCTAGTGGGAACGTAAGCGGAAAAGTTCCGAGTGGACAAGTAATGACTATAACAATAACCGATCAGTGTGGAACAATACTGTACACAAATACTTCATTTGGCCCGTTTACAGGCACAACTTCTGTTACAATTCCTGTTACCTTAGCAACGGCACCTATTACTGTTTCAGGAACCTTGTTAGATTGTAGTTCACTTCCAGTAACCAATGGATATGTAGCTTACAAAAATACTACAGGACAATTATTAGGGACATCGATAGTTACAGCAGGAATACATGGTTATACAGGTGTGGCATGTTCTATTCCTGTAAATATTATTGTAGATGGTGTTGATAATACTACTGGACAAGCCGCTCCTACAACAACGGTAACAGCAAATCCAACTGCTACAGCAAATCTAATTGCTTGTGGCGGATTGCCTTCAGAATACATCCGATATAGTGTAAATGCAGGACCTATACAATATGAAATCATAAATCCTGGTGGTGGCATACAAGCACCTACTTTTCTTAATGTACATGCATCATCTCCTAGTGGACAAACGTATATTTTTGGAAATACGATAGCACTTGGTACGTATCCTTTTGATACAAACATGTCGGGACCGCCCGCATTGGCTATGGAAGTACTTGGAGATATTAATGGTATAGATCCTAATGGAACAGTTGGTATTCCTGGAGCTATGCAATTTACAATAACTAATATTGGTCCAGTAGGAACCTATATTGATATTACTTTTGTGGGTAATTATAGAGATCGATTTGGAACCACAAGATTCATTAACGGAGATGCACACATCCTTCGAGATTATTAATTGAATCTAAACATTATTGAAAAGCGGGATTTCTTTTAAAGATTTCCCGTTTTTTTGGATTGAAGTTTTTCTAAAATCATCTCAATTTCTTCTTTTTTGTAGGTAGGATTTAATTGTTGAAGTGTTTGAAGATGCTTTTCAGCAGATGCAACATTTTTTTTCTTAATCTCAATCAAAGCTGCATACCAAAGTGATTCTATTTGATAATCGAAGTTTTCTTTTGTCAGATTGTTCAATTCTTGCAAAGCCAAATCATATTTCTCCTGATTCATCAATGACATCGCATAATAAAATTGAATACTTGAGTTATTATCTGAAGCTAACAAATTTTTAAAAGCGGTTGCTGCTTTTAAGTAATTGCCACTTTCATACGCTTTAAATGCCTCAAATTGCGCATCTTGTGTAGTTGTACCACGTGTTATAGGCAAATAGGTATTTGGACATACTTCAAAATACGATTCAAATACACCTCCATCTGATGAAAATTGATTGATCGCGAAAAATGCACCAACAATAAAAATGGCAGCAATTGCAATACGACCCAACATCCCGAAATTAAACTTTTTCGCTTCATGAGTTGTTGTTTCAGAAGTATCTATTGCATCTAATTCTTGGAAACGTTTTTTTAAAGCTTTATCATTAGATAGTTTAAATGCAGCTGTCATCTCTTGATGTGTTTCATAGAGTTCTTGCAACTCAACATCTGTTTTTAGAAGCTCTTCTGCGCGTACTTTATCTGCTTCCGATAAGCGATTGGCTATATAATTTTGTATGAACTCTTCCTTATTCATTATACTTTTTTAAACAAAGTCTTTAAACGTTTTAAACATCTCGATTTATGACTTCTTACGGTGTTCCCGTCTTTATATTCTGTTAGTTGAACAATCTCTTCTACGGTTAAATTCCTATAGTAAAACAGTTCTAAAACTTTCCTGCAACTCTCAGAAATTGTATCCAAATGAGCGCTTAAAGCAATTGAACGTTCCGATGGAGTTGTCTCTTCAATTGTAATTTCTGCATACTCTTTTTCTTCTATTTCAACGTTCAAGGTTTTCTGTGCTTCTTTTAATTTCTTTAAAATTTTAAATTTCCCAATACCAAATAAATATGTTTTTATGGTGCTTGAGGTCAATACCAATCCTGAGTTTACAAAATTATGGTGCATTGCAATAATAGCATCTTGATAAATATCTGTTGCATTGTACGTATCCAAACCATACTTTTTCGCATAATTCAGAAACTCATTTTTATACTGTACATAAATAGTCTCAAGCGCCTCTTTATCATCAGATCGTAACAAATCTTGCAATTCAGCATCTGTACTATTTCTACTCATTAGTGGTTTTTAGAATTAAAATATTAACAATGATATTTAAAAAAATGAAAAAAAAGTGTGTAGCTGTTAATATTAAGCTTGATAAATATACAAAAGGATAAACAAACGTATTTATCATGAAATCAAAATTACACATACTCTTCTTTATCGCCTGTTTGATATCTTTTCAAAGCGCTGATGCACAATTATTTAAAAGATTAAAAAAGAAGGCAAAAGAAAAAGCCAAAAATATTGAAAATAAGGTCATTAATAAGATCGACAAAAAAGTTGAAAAAACAATTGATGATGCTATTGAAGGAAGAGAGAATCCTAACAAGGGTAAACCAACTGCAAAAACCAATAAGGATTTTGGCGATGTTACCATTAATCATTCAAAAAAATATGGAAGTGTTACCATTACGGAAGCTAGTCAAGTAAAAGTAAATAAAACCAATTCCGGATATACAATTAATGGAAATTGGTGGTCGCACGAAGCAGATATTTATGATGGATTTATAGTCACCATCAAAACAGATAAAAATTTAAAACACGATACTGAAGAAGCCAAAAATGCAGGCAGACAGGTTTTTAAAATTCCAGAAGAAGCAACGGTAAAACTTGGATACGATCCGCAATTACCATACAATAAAAAACCAGAAAACGATTTTAAACGTGCCGTTACAGACGATTATCAAAACTATGAAATCTCTAAAGGTGAAATTACGGTTGATGTACTTTCGGACGAAGCCATTCAAATTAGTTTCTCTGGAAAAGTAACACTAAGAGAAGTCACTCGAAAAGCCAATAGCATCGATGATTTCACAGAAACATTTTTTGAAGCTTCTGTAACTGGTGGAATTGACGCTAAAAGTCCAAAATTTACAAACGAACAATCCATCGTTAAAAATAAACAATCAAGCTCAACTCAAAACACACAAATAAATACAAACACTACACAAAGTAGTACTCCAGGCACATATCAATTCACACATGAAGCAGTAACTGAAATTTCTGTTCCAAAACAAGGTCGAAGTTACAAAATGTCATATCTCTTAAATCCAAATGCACCATACATAGGAATTAAAGCAGATATGAGCGAATACTCAGATGCCGAAATGGACGGAGAATCTATCGTAATAATGGACAAAGGAAATGCGCACATTTTTGTAGAAACGGCTGGCATGAAAATGCGCATGTCTAGCGGAATGATGGGACAACAAGGCATGAAAAATCCAACAGATCAAATGGAGAATTATGACTATACAAAGCTTCAAAAAACTGGAAACACAAAAACCATTCTCGGCGCAACTTGTTATGAATATGCAATGTCTGACACCAATGCAAAAATTAACTTTTGGGTCGCGCCAAGTATCAAACTATCCAACTGGTTTATGCAAAACAATGGAGTTTTAGATGGATATATTATGGAATATACGGTTCAGTCAAAAGAAGGAAATATGACAAGTAGAACCATTGCTATTAACGACAACATTAGTAAAACCATCAATCCGAAGGAATATAAAAAAATGTTTTAACTATAAATAATACGAATGAAATTAAAATTACAAATAGTACTCATATATTTATGTTCACTAACACTCAATGCGCAAAATTTAGTTGTGAATGGAAGTGCAGAAATAGAACCATTTACAAGTAATGGTTGGACACAAGTTTCTGGAAACTGGTTAGCTTCAAATGCTAGCTCTCAAATAACTCCTGTCGAAGGAACTAAATTCTTTTATGCAGGAAATACTGCTTTGGGAGAACTGAGTCAAGATATAGATGTTTCTGCCAATAATGTATTAATTGATACAGGACTATACTATTACACATTTAGTGGATACATGCAATCATTTTTTCAAACTCCAGCAGACAGCGGTAAAGCCATTGCAGAATACCGTGATGAAAATGGAAATATCTTAGCCACATTTGATACCGGATTTATAACAAGTACAACTGAATGGTATCGATTTGAAGATACAAGAGTTGCTCCTATAGGAACACGAACTATTCGTGTTAGATTAATATCTCTACGTAATAACGGAACCAGTAATGATGGAGTTTTTGACGATATTCAACTTGTAGAAAGTGCAAATGTAGCAGTTCCTGATATGAATTTCGAACAAGCATTAGTAAATCAAAATATTGATTCTGACGGAATTGTAAATGGGTTTGTATTACGGTCGGATGTGATAAACATTACCTATTTAGATGTAAATAGCAGTAACATTTCTGATCTTACAGGTATTGAAGCATTTACATCACTAGAAACATTATTTGTATTTAATAATAATCTAACGACAGTTGATCTAAATCAAAATAATGCTTTAGAAGCTTTACTAATTGCATTCAATCAACTCACTAGTATCGATGTTTCAAACAATACAAATTTGATATCTATAAGCTTAAATAATAATTCGATCTCAGACATAGATCTTTCATCAAATATAAACTTAACACAAGTATATATTGAAAATAATAACCTTACAACACTCGATGTAAGCACACTAACCAATCTTGAAGAACTAACCATTCCAAATAATATGGTTGAAGAATTAGATTTATCACAAAACACAATGCTAACAAGCGTAATTCTTAATAATAATGCGCTAAAAACATTAGACATAAAAAATGGTGCTAATTCCACAATCAATACGTCAAATTTTATAGTGACTTCAAACCCTGATTTAACTTGTGTTGAAGTTGATGATGTAAATTACAGCAACACTACATGGACTCAAAAAGACGTACAAACCAATTATAGTCTAGACTGTACTCCTGAAAATGATGATTGTAGCAATGCAATTTCTATCACATTGGCACAAGATACTGTTGGTACCACGCAAGGAGCTACAGCAAGCACAAACACACCGAGTTGCCAACAAAATGGCATTGTAATATTTGATGTTTGGTATGAGTTTATTGCACCAGCATCAGGAAGTGTTACCATGACAATAAGCGCAGGAAGTAGCATTTCAAAAGTAGCTTTATATGAATCGTGTACAGATGCAAGTCCTTTACTATGTGCCGAAGGCGAATTACTAGCCGAAAACCTAACACCAAATGCAACGTATTATGTGCAAGTTTGGCTTGAAGTAGATACGATGAATAGAACCAATGATAATCCAGTTCTTAGTAGTACTAATGGAAGTTTTATATTAAATATAGCAGATACAACGACACTTAGCGTAAATGATATTGATGCGGAGACAAACCAAATTCGTATGTTTCCAAATCCTACAAAAAATCAAGTAAACATTAACGCGCCAACAAATTTAGAACATATCACAATCTACGATATGGCTGGAAAATTAATTCTTAAGAATAAAAATGTGCAAAACAATTCACAAATACTAAACTTAGAAAAACTTTCTAGTGGAATGTATATGGTTCAAATTAAAACTGCAAAAACAACAACTCTCAAAAAACTAATAATCAACTAACACAACAATGAAAAATATACAACGTATTGCAATTACAACAGCTATATCATTTTTACTAATAGCTTGTTTTGGAGACAAAAACACCGTCATCGGACAAGAATTAGGAGATACTAATTTTGTAAACACAAGTTTTGCAGGAAACAAAGTAGCATTTTCGGCGCTTCCTAAAAATATGTGTTCGTACATAAAAGAATCAAAAATAAAAGAATTGTATCCCGACGCTAAAAAAATTCTATTTGATGATGGAAAAACATTTGCATCCAAAAATTGTCGTTTTTTAGTCTATACAAGTGATGAAAAATTTGATTACCTAAGCGGAACTATTTTTGCAGCGGAAGATGTTGTAGCCGAAGGAGAAGATTGGAAACAAACTTGGGAACTCAAAAAGAAAATGTCGAAATCGTCATCGTATGTATCTGGTTTAGGGCAAACAGCCATTTGGATTGGCAAAAAAAGAGAACTTTCCGTAAAAATGGATGGTTATATTATTACCATTAATGTTCCCGGATCGCCATTCAAAAAAGAAGAATTAGCCAAAAAAAGAGATTATAAAAACATTGCCATTGAAATTGCTAAGAGTACTGGTCTTTTCTAAAAAGTTGTACTTTTAAGCTAACTATGAATACGATTTAATAAAAATGCATCAACCCAAACCATACATTCTTTCAAGAGTACGCATCTATTTTACACTATGCGTACTCTTTGTTTGTACAGGTTTGAAAGCTGAAAGTTTCAAATTTCAAGAAGCAACTAAGCAAGACACTATCAGCACGCCTAGCATTGCTTTTTTATGGGGGAAATCGAATGCCTTAGTCAATACCAAACAATATGACGAACTGTTAGATTTTTTAGAAATGCATTTAAAGAATGTACAACCTAAAAATGAAAAAGACAGTTTGGATGTTGCTGACTTGTATTACAATCAATATGAAGGGAATTACAATACTAAAAAATACTTAGAAAGCATCAACAGCGCCAACAAAGGAATGCCGTATTGCGGAAAAGCTGCAAGTCCTAGAGGCAAGCATATCAAAGGTGTTTTATATTACAAAAGAGCCTATGCAGAATCGTCCATGAATTTTGCCAAACGTGCACAATTGAGCATGAAAACGGCAATTGATTTTTTATCAGAAGATTATAACACTAGTTTAGATTATTTGGTAGATGCATACGTATTTTTATCAAGTGAAGCTGCCTATCATGGGAACTTGGCAGAAGCAAAACGCAGTATTCGTTTGGCGCATAAAATCTATGACAAACACAAAAAATATCTCGATAAAGCACGCACCAATCGCTATAAAGTAGTCTTAGCGTACAGAGAAGCCTACATGTTATACAAACTCGCTAAAACGACAGAAGATAGTTTGGAAGTTGTAAATGTTATCAACAAATTAGATGAGTTACAAGCGTCACCTAAGTTCAACAAACACGAGCATATTTATTACAGTACGGCTATGAATCATATTGGCGATTGGTATATAAGTCACAAACACGATTCCTTACTCACTCCAAAAGATATGGAAGCAGGTTCGTATTATTTAGATAAATCCATTGATTTTGTTGAAAATAAAAAATATAAAGGCGATTTAATCACGTTTAAATACAACAAATGTAAAGCCTTAACTTTTGCGAACGATTTGCCAAAGGCAGAAAATTTAATTGTTGAATTATTAGATTCTATGGCTACGAATGATTACAGAAGATCGTTCTTTCTAGCCCAAAAAGCACTCATCAAAGCGAAACTCAAACAAAAAGATAGCGCTTTATATATATTTCATCGCGTTATTGAACAAATTCACTCGGACACAACTGCATTAGCCAAAGATTACAGCAATTTTAAACCTAGCAAAACCTATGGAGAAGCACGATTGATTAGAAGAGTTGCTGAAAAATTAGAGAAATTCTACAACGATGATCTTGAGGTAAAAAAGACAATTTCAAACCTTTATCGCATAGCGCTAATTCAATTTGAGAACAGTTATGCTAAAACAAAATTCAATCCAAACCAAAACGAGGTATTACGTCGCATATTTCATGGAACTTTACTCGTTTTGCAAGATACAGCAAACACACAAAACATTTCAGCAAGTAACCTGCTCGGTCGTACGGAAACCATCATGAATCAAATGACGTGGCAACGTTTCTATCAAAATCGATTTACCAACAAATTGCCACAATTAGATTCCTTAAAATTCAGACATCTCAAACTGCGAAGTTTACTCACTGCGGCAAAAAAACAAAACAACATTCGAACTACAGATTCTGTTCAAGAACTCATCAAC
This sequence comes from Kordia sp., assembly GCF_050633145.1. Lineage (GTDB taxonomy): Bacteria > Bacteroidota > Bacteroidia > Flavobacteriales > Flavobacteriaceae > Kordia. The sequence continues at coordinate 13,551 of NZ_JBOEFY010000046.1, forward strand.
AAACACTTGATATTTACCAATGAAAAATTCCCAAACTTAGAGTTATTAAGTAGTAAAAAGTTTGACATTGAAACCTTGCAAAAAAAATTACGCGACGATGAACTAGTTATAAAATATTTTATTCTCGATAAAAATATTGCCATTTTCTCTATCACTTCCGTAGATGTTACTTGGGAACTCCGTTCGTGGACCGAAAATGAAATTGCCTTAGGAGAAACATTAATCAATAGCATTCGAGATAGAAAGTACGATGCAAAAACGGCGACGCTTTTAGGACAAAAATTGTTACCTATGATCGATTCAAAATTCAAAAAAATCATCGTCAATCCTGATGGTGAATTGTATCGAATTCCGTTTGAAATTTTACAAAAACAAAACAAATTCCTCACTCAAAATTACGAAATACGCTATACATCTAGCTTGCGATTTATCCATTTAGAAAATGATACGAAAGAAACTAAAGGACTCTTAGCAATTTATGCGCCTAATTACCCTGAAACTGAAAACGCGTTAGCTACAAGAAGTGATGCTTCTTTCTTAAAAGGTGCAAAAAAAGAAGCAGAAATTATTAGCAAACTCTTTCCTTCAGAAACCTATATTGGCGACAACATTTCTAAAAAATATTTCTTAGAAACTGCGCCAAAAGCAGGAATATTGCACTTAGCTATGCATGCTGAAATCAACGACAAAGAACCTGGATTGAGTCGATTATTATTCAACAAAAACAAGCAAACCGACGACGATTTGTATTTGGAAGAACTCTACGCTTTACAACTACAAGCCGATTTGGCTGTACTCAGTGCTTGCAATACTGGCTTGGGAAAAGAAAGTGCTGGCAGAAACCTAGAATCTTTTCAACGTGCATTTACATTCTCTGGCGTTCCTGCCACAGTTGTGAGTCTTTGGGAAGTGCCCGATCAATCTACTAGTGAAATTATGGAGAGTTTCTACTCCAACTTAAAAGCTGGAAACACAAAATCGGAAGCACTTCAAAAAGCCAAACTCAACTATTTAAAAAAACACAAAGGAACCAAATTAGAGCAACCATATTATTGGACAGGTTTTATTTTATATGGTGACGAAAGTTCAATTAGCATTGCTCCTTCTTCTAATACAGTTTGGTATGTGCTCATTGTTGTTTTGATGATTTTATTAGTCTTAGTTTTTAGAAAGAAAGTCAAAAGTTAATTCATAATTATTCACGTATAATTTTCTTCACATAGTCTCCATTTTTTGTGTGAAGCTTCAAAAAGTAAATTCCAGATTCTTGTTGTGATAAATCAATTATACGACTGAATGTTCCGTGTATTTTTTGTTCGTTATCAATGATTTTTATAAGTCGTCCCGTAATATCATAAAGCACTATTGAAATACTTTCTGTTTCCAATGTATTAAAAGTAAGATGTATAAAATCTTTTGTTGGATTTGGATATAAAACCAAATTCAATGTAGGTGTAGTATCTTCTATACTTAAAGTTGCAGGATCAAATTCATAAGCGCCCAAATCTACTGTAGTATTCAATATTCTAGCGTTTGCAAGTATATCTGTCGCGTACGTTCCCGTATTATCTCCAACATCAATACATGGAGAAGAATTTTGCAATTGTAAACCATCATCAGCAGTCATCCAAACTCCATCTACACCAGCGCCAGAAGCAATATCTAAAAACAACGGATTTATATCAATATTTCCTGTTCCAGCTCCAGAAATTACATGCGGTCCACTTTGTCCTGTAAGATCTATATCTGAATAGGTTGCCAAGACTTGTGCCCCAGTTCCTCTTACATAAAACTGCGGCGAACTCCCTGTTGCTGTATTATTCCAAACAATACAATTTTGTAAGGTTACTGTACATGCTCCTGAAGAGGTTCCACCATTACCTGGATCTAAATTATCGGCTATAAAAGCACCGCCATATCCGTTCATGGCCATATTGTTTATAAATGCACAATTGATCAGTACTGGATGACAATTTCCTCCATCGCCACCCCAAGCATACATGGCACCAACATTTGTAGCGGATGTATTTTCATAAAAAATAGTATTGATCACTGTGGGACTTCCCGTTCCTCCTCCAACGGCATACGTGTCCATTCCTCCTGCTTCAATTAACGCGTGATTTTGTGTAAACACACAATTAATATACGTTGGTAGCGTATTGCCGCCTCCGTATGCATTATTAAAAGCGCCTGCGCCCCATGAAGCTGTATTTCCTCTAAACAAGCAATTTCGAACTGTTGGATGACAATTTCCACCAACATTAAATCCATGGTTGTACATTCCGCCACCTAATCCATTCCCATTATTTGTAGGACTTCTATCATCATTTCCTCCTTCTATAATAAAACCATCAATAACCGCAGTATTGTCCAACTGTTGATTGTACACAACTTTATAACTATTATCTGCGATACCTACAGCTCCAAGTTCGCCACTTAAGATACTTGTTAAACCATTCGTCAAATCTCTTTGTGACAAAAGTGTTTCTGTACCATCAAAACTTCCATAAATAGTCATACCATTTCGCATACTAAATGAAATATTTCGGTTCGTTGTTGTCGTTGTAAAATAAGTTCCTGCTGCAACCCAAACCTCATCTCCCGCACTTGATGCATCAATAGCAATTTGTAATGAAGTTCCAGGATATGCATTTGCCCAACTTGAGCCATCAAAAGTGCCCGCTCCAGAAGGAGTTACATATCTAATTGCTGCTTGTGCTTCAATTGCTACGGTTAATAATAGCGTTACTAAAAAAATAGTCTTTTTCATAAATAGTTATATTTAAAATTCACAACTACACAAACATATTACTAACCGTGACTTTGAATGTCCTGTATTATTGAAACTAAAGGAATTGGGACTCAAATGGGTGTTTTTCCCAAAAGAATATGAACAATACACTTATAGATTTTGAGTTGCTGGTTGCTGGTTGCTG
>NZ_JBOEFY010000047.1:0-12463 GCF_050633145.1 Kordia sp.
CAAAAACATAGAAATCGTGTAGCGACACAAAACGAAGAAAGATGAATTTAATCAAACAAATGGAACGACTGTAAAACTCGGGAGTGTGTTTTCAGTACCAACAAAAAGAATTTTTAATCCAGAACTCTCAAGAGTTCATAAAAAAACAAGCATGCGACAACAAGCACAAACACACGTATTAAAATTTTTTACTGAAAACAACATTCAAAAGAGACAGTCATGGAAACATCACAAATACATCGAAAGCATAAATCGAAGTCCAGAAGATTAAAGGAAAAACTAGCCGAAAAGGCAAAAGAAGCAGCACTACAGGAAAGCTTACAAAAACATAATAAAGCTAAAAAAGTACTGTTTCCAGTAATGATCGAAAAGATTTTTGAGGCAAAAGAACGAGCAAATTATGAATACAACTCGTTAGCATACATCTTGCAAAATCACTTCAATTCATTAAACAAAAAGAAGCAATCACGCAGACGTGAAGCATTCAAAGAAATACTATTATTCTTGTACAAAAAGCGTTGTACAAAACTATTACGAAATGAAGAATTTTTGCGTTCAATTTATGAAATATCATGGTTTAGCACAAACTATGTAAGAGACGTAAAAACTTGGAAACGTACTAGTCACAATGCCGAAAAGCAACTCAAAAGTTTAGTAAAACATTGCTTTGCAAAATATGACGTACCAGTATTTATGTATGAAGCTTGGTTAGATACAAACCGAAAATACATGTCTTGGTTTATTGATTTAGGAAAAGGTCAAGGTGTAAAAACCCTAACTAAAGTTCCTGTGCGATTAACAAAAAAAGGAGCACATCAATTCTTGCAAGCACCATCAAATTATACCATTGAAATGGCATTGCGTAGAGCGCAAGCTTTAGCCTTTGGAACCGATGAATTACTAGCAGAACGTATTGCCTGTACAGCATTAAGTCGAAACGGCTTTGAACATGAATCTTTTTGGGAAACGGTGATTCAGTTCTTCATGAAGCAAACCATGTTAGATTTCAACAAAATGACTGAAATCATAGACTATTTAAGTCATTGTATTCGTCAAAACGTTGAGTATACTATCAAAGGAAGAACCATTACATCACTTACAAGACAATCGGATGAATGGCATACAGAACAAGCAATTCACAGAGCAAGTATGGTGGAAGTATTCACATGGAAACCAACATTAAACAGCTCGCTAGTTGTTACAAGCAAAAGTGAAAAAGATGTAAAAAAGTATCGCTTATTCGAACTGTGTTCTTCCAAAGAACTCATTGCAGAAGGAAGAAAAATGAATCATTGTGTGGCTTCATATGCGCGCTCATGCTGCGTAAAAGTAACAAGCATTTTTTCATTAAGATGCATCAGTTTTTCAAAAGGACACGAAACATTAGCTACGATCGAAATGGACATTCGATCACAAACAATAGTGCAAGCAAAAGCACGATTTAACAAGCCAATTTCGGGTATTGCCAAAAAAATTATGAAAGATTGGGCAGCGCATCACGATTTAAAAATCGGGAAATGGCTTTAAAATTTAGGTTATGGCAAAATTAAAATTACGAGGCAAAGACCTCATAGAAATAGGATATCCACAAAAAGGAAAAGTAATCAGTATTGCAATTGATGTAATGCTACGAAATTTTAAACGTGAACGAAAAGACAAAGTATTACAGCGTTTAAAAACGATACTTAAAAATCCTGAAAAATATCTAGGAGATGGAATGGTTGGCAGAATTGCTGAAGAACTTACAACTCCTGTACAAGTAGAAGCAAAACAATTAGAAACGAAACGTGCGCCTTTTACCATATTTGGCGAAAATGGAATACAAGAAGAAGCAAAACATCAATTGTATACCGCGTTAAAATTACCAATTGCAAAAGCAGGTGCATTAATGCCCGATGGACATTCAGGGTACGGTTTGCCAATTGGTGGTGTATTAGCGGCAAAAGACGCAGTAATTCCGTATGGAGTTGGTGTCGACATTGGTTGCAGAATGTGTTTGACAATTTATGATATTCCAGCGTCATACCTGGAAGGTCACAAAGACAAATATGTAAATATGCTGCAAGAACATACCAAATTTGGAGGCTATGAAACGCACAAGCGCATCAACGATCATGAAATCTTTGATCGCTCGGAATTCAAAGACATTCCAACGGTAAAAAAACTGTTCAAAAAGGCATACAAGCAACTAGGTTCATCAGGAGGTGGAAATCACTTTGTAGAATTTGGAATTGTAGATATTTCTGATGTAAACAACGAATTCAATGTGCCTATCGGGAAATATTTGGGAATTCTGTCACATAGCGGATCGCGTGGTATGGGCGCAAACATTGCAAAACATTACACAAAGTTAGCAATACAACAAACGCCGTTACCAGGAGAAGCGAAAAACCTAGCGTGGCTCGATCTCAATACGCACGACGGACAAGAATACTGGTTGGCAATGAATTTAGCAGGCGATTACGCTTCGGCGTGTCATCATGATATTCACAAGCGTTTAGGGAAAGCTTTAGGCGCAAGACCATTAGCAATGGTAGAAAATCATCACAATTTCGCTTGGAAAGAAATCGTCAACGGAGAAGAATTAGTTGTGCACAGAAAAGGAGCAACACCAGCGCAAAAAGGAGTGTTGGGAATCATTCCAGGTTCCATGACAGCGCCAGGATTCATCGTTAGAGGAACAGGAAACAAGCATTCGTTACAATCGGCTTCACATGGTGCAGGACGTCAATTATCAAGACGAAAAGCAAAGCAAACCATCACGCAAAGTGATATAAAAAAGCAATTAAAGGAGCATGGAGTTACCTTAATTGGTGGCGGAATTGACGAAGCGCCAATGGCATACAAAAACATCCATCAAGTGATGAGCAATCAAACAGAATTGGTGGAAGTTGTTGGAAGTTTTACGCCAAAAATTGTGCGCATGGATCGTTAAGACAAATTTGTCATTCCTGCGAAGGTAGGAATCCAAATCTGTGTTGAGTTAGGGCATTTCCTCCGAGAAAAACGGAGGTCAGGCTCTCGCTACTCGCTTTTGCGTCATGCTGAACTTGATTCAGCATCTCACAAAGAGCTCAGACAGACCGCTCCATCCTTAATGCAAAATCAAAGATCACTTCAATTTCACTCAGTAACGTTATGCTGAACGAAGTCGAAGCAGAGTTGCGTCTTCTCAAAAATACTAGGGAAACTAAGGTTCTCAAGGTTTCTCTAGTATTAAAAATGAAGATGTAAAAAGAAATGAAACTAAATAGAATATAAACGTCACTTCGAGTGATTTTTCGAAATATAATGAAGAAAAATTGTATCGAGAAGTGCTTAGAAACTCAAAATATAAAATATGATACTTCAAAGTAGTTCTCGATACACCAAATCACAGATTTGCCACTCGAACTGACGAAAACAAAAAAAGAGACAAAAATGGCAACATATACAAACGATATACTATTCATTCAAGCATTAGACAGCTATTCGTATGACTTAGAACAATGTGTTGAAAAACTACAATATGTTTTAGGTGGAAATGATCACGCAGGTGCTAGTAACTTAATGGGAAGAATCTATCATGAACGATTACACGATTATAAAAATGCACGCGAATATTACCATCGTGCATTATGTATAGATCACGAATATGTAGAAACCTATTATTACTATCCGTTTTTACTTATTGACGTTTACGATTACGCAGAGGCTGAACATGTTCTTGAGGTTGGTTTTTCATTAGCGCAAACAGACAAAGCACGTTTGCACTATATAAAAGCGATTCTTTTAGAAAAACAAGAACAATTTAAAGAAGCAAAAAAGCACTTAAAGAAATCAAAACACTTGGCTTTAAACAACGATTACAGATACTTTGTTGACAACCAATTACAACGTGTTAACGAAAAAATGAAAGTTGGGAAGAAGTCAAAAAAGAAAAAATCAAAACGTAAAAACAAAACAACAACTAACGTGAAATTTAATTCCATGTTAGATTAATCAAGTATGAGTTTAATATGATTTCAAATGTCATTCCTGCGAAGGCAGGAATCCATAAAATTTCAAAGTGGATTCCGCATCAAGTGCGGAATGACAGCTAGTATCAGATCAAACTCAGATTAAATAAAAAATATAGAAATTATGGACAATCAATTTTGGGTGCAAATTTCCTCAGGTTCAGGACCAGAGGAATGTTGCCTCGCCGTAAAATACTTAACAGAAAAGCTAACGCGATTGCCAAACTTTACATTCAATGTCATTGAATTGGCAGCTACAAAATACCAAAACTATAAGTCGGTTTGGTTACGTGCTACAGGCGATGCTACTGATTTTAAAAACTACTGGCAAGGAAGCATACAATTTATTTTCAGAAGTCCGTATCGTGCACATCATCAGCGTAAAAACTGGTTTGTTGATGTAAAAGTATACGCAATGCCAACACAAATTTCGTGGTCTCCAAAAGAGGTTCAAGTCAAAACGGCACGAAGTTCAGGAGCTGGCGGACAACATGTAAATAAAGTAGAAACGGCTGTAAGTATGACACATATTCCAACAGGAATTACAGTACAAGCAAGCGAAGAACGCTCGCAATTTTTAAACAAAAAACTAGCATTTGCACGATTAAACATCGCAATAAGCGCACAAAATCAAAAACAGCAAAACGCGGTGCAAAAGCAAAAGTGGATGCAACACAAACAGTTGCAACTTGGAAATCCGGTGCAAGTTTTTAAAAAATAGAACAATTATGGGAGCGCCACATAACAAAAAAAGATATGGTGAAGTATGGAAACAAGACCGTATTTCACTGTCCTTACTAGAATTACAGTTTCTAAGAGAATTTGTGATTTTATCAGGCGGTTGGGCTTGGCATTTTTTATCGCCAACAGGACATACAGAATACAAACATGCGCACGATCATAAAGATATTGATGTCTTTGTAGATCCAAAAAACGTGGCAGAAGTAATGTATGTATTACACCAACGAAATTTTAAAAAAGTATGGACACGATACGATCATTTACAAAGCGAAGAAAATTTTAGACGCTACGAAAAAACAGTAGAAACTGATGAAGGAAAATCAATTCGAATTACGATAGATTTCTTTGTAAAATCGGCAGTTCCATCACGATTTGTAAAAGATTGGAATATAGTCGATCCGACATTTTTGTTGAGCTTATATAGCAACATTCACTCAAGTGATAAATGTTGGGCAGTACAAGCTTCTATAGGTTTACTAGCTAAAAATATTGACCCGCTAGATCATTCAGCATTAGTTACAATTCCAAAAGAATAAACGATCTCAGATATTGAGTAAAAAGATGAAAACACATATTATAAATTTAGATTTGCCACCAAGTGAACGCTGGTCATTTCTATCAAAATATACAAAAGAAGTCAACGAATTAATTCAATGTTATTTGAATGATTTTACAGGAGCAGAATTCATTTTTGAAGGCGTAGAGCTGTATAAAGAACAATTTGTCAGCGAATCGTACATACAGGAAATACAAAGCATTGCTGCTATTGCTGATTTTTCAGTAAATGAAATTTTAGTAGCGAATTTGTATTATGATGTATTGAAATTATATTTTGGTTGTACTGCGTTTGCAACGTGGAATGGAAACGAAATGTTACACGCACGTAACTTAGATTGGCATACAGATCAGAACATATTAAGCACACATTCCATGATTTTTGACTATCAAAAAGAAGGAGAAACGGTTTTTAAAACAATCGGTTGGCCAGGATTTGTCGGTGCGCTTTCGGGAATAAAACCGCAGAAATTTGCAGTTACTTTGAACGCTGTGCTAAGTGAAGATCAAGCAGAGTTAGCTTTGCCAATTTCTTTCGTACTGCGCGATGTATTGGAAACCTGTGAGTCGTTTGAGGAAGCAAAAATAAAATTGGAAAATACGCCAATTATTTGTGACTGTTTATTGTTGCTTTCGGGAACAAAACCCAATGAAAAAGTAGTTATTGAACGCACACCAAAACGAACAGAAACACGTACTTCGAAAGAAGATTTTATTGTGGTCACAAACGATTATAAACAATTGAAAAATGGACAAGTAACAGGCAATATTTTGCAAGCTACTTCGTGTGGACGTTTTGATACAGCAACGAAATTATTACGAGAGCAGGAAGTGTTACAAGAACAGCAGTGTTTGGAAGTTTTACAGAATGAAAATGTAATGATGGGAATTACAGTACAACAAATGGTGTTTAACGTAAATACAGGTAAAATAACCTTGATTTGTACATAATAGAATATCTGGAAAATGATGTATGACATTTTCCAGATATTAATGCTTGTTATTGCTGTTGAATTGTTAAGCAAAGATCTTCTCCAACGTAAATTCTAGTTGGACAAAATACAGAGATCAAAGAAGTTGTTGGAGGCAATCCTCCATTTACTTGTCTAGCGTTTAATTCAGAAATTGAACGCTTTTTTAATTCCATTTTTTTTGAACTTTTTTTCATTTTTTTTATTTGATTAATGGTTTCCGTTAAATTAGAGTTGCAAAAATGTGATCAATTGGTTACAAAGACTATCATTTCATGCCGCTCATATATTTTTACTAAGTAATTAGTACTTAAATATACTACATGAAATTTGAAAAATACCTCAAATTGAATTGCTTATACTCTTGATTTATAAATTATGAGGTAATTTTTTAATAAAAACTACCAAGAAGCATTTACAAATTGAAGAAATGTGTTTTTAAGATGCTATGAAAATACAAGGATCGTCTTAGTGATTTGACTTTTAGCTACTACACTTTATTATTTTTGCGCTACCCAACAAAGATCTTCTCCGATATAAATTCTAGTTGGACATAGTATAGAAATGAATAATCCTCCATTTACTTCCTTAGCATTTAATTCAGAAATTGAACGCTTCTTTAATTCCATTTTTTTTGAACTTTTTTTCATGATATTTTAATTTAAGTAATTAGTAATTAATTAAATATACTCAACAGAAATTGAGAACATTTGTAGTTAATGTAAGTACTTGCTAAAATTTATAACTGTTAACAAGTATGGTATTTTATCGTTCTTGTGGGCGTTCTGTAAAACAAATATCTTCTTCAATATAAATCATTGTTTTGCATTCTCCTACTGTAATAAAAGGAGTTATTGGTATTGTTCCACCTTTCACTTCTTTTACATTTAAAGCAGAAATTGAACGCTTTTTTAACTGTATTTTTTTTAAACTTTTTTTCATGAGTTGAGTTTTATTTGGTTAATACTTGCTACACTATAAGTACTAAATCAAGTTCAGTACAGACTTTATCAAAAATTACAGTATAGGAGCGTACGTAACCAATTTGTATCAGTACGTTACTTATCAAATAAAGTAGGATACTGTTTTTTGATTAAAAAATTAAGCAGTAAGTTACATTATTATTTTCTGAGAAAAATGACAAAACACTGACAAAACTGCCATTGGTTTTTGAAAAAAATGCAGACTATTTAAAAAAAGATGTATGTGTAATTAGCGTACTACTCTTGCCACTCTACAATAAAAAGATTGGTGTCTCTTCCGCCGCCATTATTCCTATTAGATGAAAATGCTAACTTTTTTCCATCGTTTGAAAATACAGGGAAAGCATCAAAGGTTTCTCCATGTGTAATGCGTTCTAAACCGGTTCCATCCAAATTAATCATATATAAATTAAACGGAAATCCACGTTTGCTCTCATGATTGGATGAGAAAATAATTTTTTCTCCAGATGGATGAAAAAACGGACTCCAATTGGCGTTTCCTAAGTCGGTTAATTGACGTAAATCACTTCCGTCTGCATTACAAATGTATAACTCCATTTCAGTAGGTTGAACCAAACCTTCGGCTAATAAATCTTTATATTCTTTAATTTCTTCTTTTGTTCTTGGACGTGATGAACGAAATATAATTTTTGTACCATCTGGAGAAAAGAAAGCGCCACCATCATAACCCAATTCGTCTGTAATTTGTTGTACATCAGTACCATCAATATTCATGGTGTACAACTCTAAATCGCCACTTCTGGTTGAGGTAAATACAATTTTATCACCTTTTGGCGAAACTGTTGGCTCAGCGTCGTACCCTTTTTCATTTGTCAATTGCTTTACAATATTTCCTTCCAAATCGGCAACAAAAATGTCAAACGAGTCGTATACAGGCCAAATATACTTTCCGTTTTTACGCAATGGTACTTCTGGGCATTCTTCATCTACCAAATGTGTAGACGAATAAATAATATGCTTGTTATCTGGCAAAAAGTACGAACAGGTTGTTCTTCCTTTTCCTGTGCTCACCATCGGCGGCATATTGTCTTTGAACGTTTCATCGATATTCATCAAAAACATTTGATCGCAAGACACATTCCATTTTGTATTGTTTGACTGAAAGATTAATTGCTTGTCGTCAAAACTCCAATATGCTTCTGCATTATCGCCACCAAAAGTCACTTGACGCATGTTTTTAAAGTATTTTTCTTCTGGATAAATTAACGGATTATCGGAAGTAGTTTTTACAGTTTCTTTCGATTCTGATGTTGTCTTTGTAGTTTTTTCTTTTGAAGTTTCTTTACAAGAAAAAAAAGCCAAGCATATCATTAAAACAAAAATTCGTGTCATAGCGTACTAATATTTTGATAATTTAGCACAAAAATAACTTCTTATGTACAACAAACCAGTATTTGTAATTCTTTTTTTAGCATTTGTATGTGCTTGTAAAACAGAGCGTATCATAGAAAATCGTATCAAACAAGATATAGGAGTCTTGGCAAGCGACAAATTTAAAGGAAGAGCCACAGGAACAGAAGGTGAAATGTTGGCGGCATCACATATTGCCAATCGCTTTAAAGATTTAGGAATTCTGCCGAAAGGCACCAACGAATACATTCAGGCTTTTACATTTACACCAAAAACAGATCCGCATGCAGAAATTAAATACGGAGAAGGAACTAGTGAAAAAACAATTACAGGAAGAAATGTAATTGGGTTTATTGATAACAAAGCTGAAAACACCATTGTAATTGGTGCGCATTACGATCATTTAGGAATGGGACAAGAAGGTTCGCTACATAGAGGTGAACCGATGATTCATAATGGCGCTGATGATAACGCAAGTGGCGTATCGGTGATGTTGTACTTGGCGGATAAACTATTAGACACAAATACAGAAAATAATTATTTATTTATTGCTTTTTCGGGAGAAGAAATGGGCTTGCTTGGTTCGAATTATTTTGTGAAAAATCCAACGATCGATTTAACGAAAGTGAATTATATGATTAATATGGATATGGTTGGACGTTTAAAGAAAAACAAAACTTTAGCCATTTATGGAACAGGAACTTCGCCAGTTTGGGACGAAACGATTGCAAAGGGAAATTCAAAAGATGCGTTTAAATTGAAGACAAATGTTTCAGGTGTTGGACCATCAGATCATACGTCTTTTTACTTGCAAGATATTCCTGTATTACATTTTTTTACAGGACAACATGTAGATTACCACAAGCCTTCAGATGATTTTGAAAAGCTGAATTACGAAGGAATGCTTCAAATAGCAAACTACATTCATCGTATTATTTCAGAAGTCAATCCGCAAGGAAAATTAGCCTTTACCAAAACAGTCAATGAATCGGATGATGCACCTCGATTTAAAGTGACTTTAGGTGTAGTGCCCGATTATTTATTTGATGGAAAAGGCATGCGTATTGATGGCATTAGCGAAAATCGTCCTGCACAAAAAGCAGGTTTGCAAAAAGGTGATATTGTGGTTCAATTAGGCGAACATGAAGTAACAGACATGAAAAGTTATATGAGAGCTTTGTCTAAATTTGAAAAAGGTAATAAAACCACTGTAAAAGTAGCTCGTAATGGCGAAATTGTAGAAGCTGATATTACGTTTTTTGATAAAAAGAAAAAATAACTTTTTGTATAAAAAGAAACCTGTGATAATTTATAAACTGTTACAGGGCATTCTTTTTTTCAACGTTATAAAGTTCTTATTTGGTCTCATAATTAATTTTAAAACTATACAATTATGAAGAACAAAGCAGACAAAAAACGAACAGTAAAAAAGTTAGTGTTTAAGACAGTGAAAATCTCAAATATGGAGCAAACAAAAATTGTTGGTGGTTATTGGACAGAAGAATGGGGTACACTTTTAGTGTGTTTATAGTTATTCATGGATATGAAAAGCTGTCTTTTTCTAGACAGCTTTTCATAATTTAAGGCATAAAATTTTATGCAGGTTCTGTATCAACAGGATTAGTAACAGGTTCACCTGATATAGTCGGATTGGTACAGATAAGCGCATTAATAGAAAAACAAGCTACTGTCTTACATTCTTTAGGATTGTCGGTAGGGACTTTATTACCTGTATCTGCACCGCCTAAAATTGTGGCAGCAGTTTCAAGATTTGCAATACTTGTTTTATTTAAGTTAAACAGCTTCATAAGTATACATGTATTAGTGATTAGAGTCTCAAAGGTTGTTCTTTTTTAAGGAAATTTAGTGCCATATTTGTGATGATTTATTAATCATCACAGCTTTTTTCATGGCTTTCTTGTAGTTGTTTTATGTAGCTAGATGGTTGCATTCCTGTTACATTCTTAAATATCTTTGAAAAGGTTTCTCTTCTTTTAAAACCAAACTCATTTGCAATGGCTTCCATTGAATACAATTGCAATTTTTTATTATTCTTTAATCCAATAAGAGCGGCATTAATTCTTAGCTCAGTAAGATATACTGTAAACGTTTTTCCTTTATAAGCATTGATAACATGCGAAAGATATGCGGTATTTGTTTTTAGCTTTTTTGCAGTATAACTTAAGTTGCAATCTACATGTAAAAACTGTTCTTTTTCTTCAAACTTTTCTAAGGCTTCTAAAATCTCTAAAACACCTTTATCGTCAATTGCTAAATCTGTTTTTTGTTTACTAGGTGTCAGCGTTTTTTTTGAGCTTTCAATCGTTTCAATATGTTTTAACAGCGTTTCAAAACGTTTTTTGTTACTGTGTTGTTTCTGTTTGTAGATCAGAATAAAAACGATAATCAAAATCAACAATACACCAGCAATGAAATATAAATAAAATACTGTTTTTCCTTGTTGTAGACTTTGGGTATTTAAGGCTGAAATTTCTTTTTTTAAGGTTGAAATATCATAATCCTTAATGGTGTGATAGGTTTTCTTATTGCTGAGGTCGTTCTCTTTAGAAAAATCTTCAAACAGTTTAAAATTTTCAGTAGCTTTTTGAGTGTTTTCTTTTAAGGAATAGGATTTTGCCAGATGGTAATACACTTCTTTTAACTCTGTAAAAGAAAAGTTTTCTGTTGTGGTTAAAGATTTTATTTTTTCAAAATAAACAATAGCGCTATCTATATTTTGAAGCGCGAAATGATTTTTCCCTAAATATAAATAGGATGCTGAAAACTTCTGCTTGCAATTTATGTCTTGCATTGTTTTCTTAAGCGAAAGGATTAAATCAATACTTTGTTGATACTTTTTTTGCTGAAAAAGAATAATAACCTTACTTAATGATAGATCTGCATGAAGTTCAACATATTTTTCTTGAGAAGCTTTTTGCAAACCTCTAGTTGTGTATACATCTGCTAAATCGGTGTTTTCTAATCGCAAATAAGTATCAGCCAAAGCCAAACAATTTAATGCTTCCAAACGATCGTAACTGGAAGATTGTAAAGCTTCAATTTCAGCAAGATTGTTTTTAAAATCTTGTACTGCACCCAAAAAATCTTCAATTTGTTTTTTAATGAGTCCAATATTATATGTTAGCGTAATTAAATCTCTAAAACTAGCTGTTTGTTTCGCTATTTCTTTTGCTTTTAAATAGTATTCAATGGCTTTTTTATAAGTTCCAACGGCTAGGAAAATGTTTCCTTTTTGCGTGTAATTTTGTAATAACAATTCAAGATCATTAATGGCAACAGCTATTTTTAAAGATGCTTCTGTATATTCATGTGCTTCTTTTGTATTTCCTAGTTTAAAATTAATATATCCTTTGCGATACAAGGCTTTAGAAATACGTTTTTGATTCGTTCCTTTTTGAACAATAGTGTACAAAGCATCTGCATATACTTTTGCTTTTTTGTGTGAAGTATAAATAGATTCAATGTATAAGTCTTCTAACTCTTTAAAGGATTTTGTCGCTAAAGAATCGGTTTGTGCAAGTGTATACTTAAAACTAAACAATAGTAAACCCGCTATAAAAAAAGATAACTTCATGTGTCGATATTAATGAGGTATTAATTTTTTTGGGGAAACTCTATTGAAGATTTAAAGTACTAAATTATACAGTATGAATAGTCGTTGAAGAGAAAATTATTCTTTAAAGCAAATAAAAATTGACTCGTGACAATTTATAAATAACGGTGATTCTAATTTATAAATGGCAACGTACCTTCCTTTTTTTTAATGTTAACATGCTCTTATTTAGCATCATAATTTAATCACAAAATCAAATAATTATGAAAA
>NZ_JBOEFY010000047.1:12492-73793 GCF_050633145.1 Kordia sp.
CCTTAAACAAGAAGTCAATTTCTAATTTTGAATCACAAAAACTTACAGGAGGTTTGAATTATACACACCCAAAAGCGACAGCATGTTCTGCTGGATGTTCAAATGCTCCAGGTTGTCATACGTATACTTGCTAAGTATTGTAAATTGAAAAAAAGAGGTTACCTAAAAAACACTTTTTTAGGTAACCTCTGTGTAATTTATTTTTTGAAAGATAGCTTTTAATATTCCACCATTAATAGTTAAATCTGTTTTTTGAGAAGCTATTTATGGCTTCTTTTTTGTGAACAATGTTATGTTATTATAATGGAAGCGTATCTGGACCTACTGGATTTGTAGTAAGTTCACCTTGAATAGACGTAAGTGTACATGGGGCTGTACCTGAAAATGTGCAATCATCAGTTATGCAATCAACTGTAACTGTGTCGGTGCATTCACCTACAAGTATTGAAGTTCCAACTGGAGTATCTACTCCACCTTTAATATTTTGAATATTGATTAATCTAGCAACCTTTACTTTATTCAATACAAAACGTTTCATAGTTTCTGAGTTTTATTAAAATTAATATCAAATATTATCTTTTTTTGCGGGACAACAATTTTGTAATGGAGACAATTTATGAATTATCACCATCGTTTTTATCTTGTAATTGCAGTTCTTTGATATAGGAGGTAGGATCCATTCCAGTGGCGCTTTTAAAGACTTTAGAGAAGGTTTCTCTCCGGGCATACCCAAACTCATTCGCAATTGCTTTTATAGAATACAATCGAATCTTTTTGTCATTCTTTAAGGTTACCAAAGCCGTATTGATTCGGAGTTCATTTAAATACGCTGTAAATTTTTTCCCTTTATAGGTATTGATAACATGTGATAAGTATGCGGTATTCGTTTTTAATTTTTTTGCAGTATACGCCAGTGTGCAATCTACATGTAAGAATTGTTGTTTAGCTTCAAATTTCGCCAAGTCTTTTAATATTTGCTCAACACCTTCATCATTAATAGCCAAGTCAGTTTTGTGAGTAGTTATTTTTGATTTATTTTTTGGAGATTCGAGTTCGTTCATTCGAATCATCAAAGCATTGAAACGTTTTTTATGTTGCTTTTTATTTTGCTTATATAACAGCCAAAAGAAAATAGCGCAAGCAATTAAAATACCCGAAATCACATATAAATAATTGACAGTTTTTTTCTGTTGTGTATTTTCATCATTTACGGTTTGAAGCTTTTCTTTTAGTTTTGTAATATCGTAATCTTTTATGGTATGATGAACAACGATATCTGTACTATCTTTTTGTTGCGTAAATTCCTCGAAGAGTTTAAAATTATGAGTCGCATTTTTTATATCTTTTTTCTGTAGATATAACGTTGCTAGTTGAAAATACACTTTATCCAATTCAGGAAAAGAAAGCTCTTCTGGTTGTATTAAGTTTTTAATTTTTTCATATTGAAAAATAGCAGAATCATTAGATTTTAATCCTTGATAATTTTTTGCTTTATATAAATAGAAAGTCATAATTTTTCCGGTTTCTCCTGTTTTTTTAATAATAGTATCTAGAGAAACAATTCGATCAATGCTTTGTTGATATTGCTTTTTTTGATAACCTATAATTACTTCAATCAATAATAAATTTATATGAACTGATGGATATTTTTCAGGAGAAGTTTTTTGAAAACCTTGTTTCATAAATATATAAGCAGAATCTAATTTCTTCATCCGTAAATAAGTGTCCGACAACCCTAAATAATTGATTGCTTCTGTACGGTCTTTATTTGCATTATTTAGCAATTCTATTTTTTGAAGGTTTTGTTTAAATTCTATAAGAGCTCCTGTATAATCTCCAACTTGTTTTTTAACCAAGCCAATATTATATGACATTGCAAGAATATCTTTCAAGTTTTGACGCTCTTCAGCTAATGATTTTGCTTTTAAGTAAGAGGCAATCGTTTTTGTATAATTACCTTTTGCTAAATATACATTCCCTTTAAGGATATGGTTTTGAAACAGTAATGTTTTATCTTTCAGTTGTTGTGCTATTTTTTCAGAAGTTTTAGTAAATGTCAAAGCTTCTTCTAAATTTCCTAGGTTTAAATAAATAACTCCTTTTCTATAAAACGCTTTCGCAATTCGTTGTTTGTCTGTTCCTTTTTTGGCTACAATGCACAACGCATCTACATATTTTTTAGCTTCTTTAGGAGTTTTATAAGTAGCGAGGTATAATTTTTCTAATTCTTCAAACGATTTTGTTGTCAATGAATCTGTTTGCCCGAATACGCAGTTAAGACTAAAAAATAGTAAAACAGGTATGAAAAAAGATGATTTCATAGTTGATAAGGTATTAACGTTTCGGGGGAATTCTATTGAAAATGTAAAGTACTAAATTCTTTGTGTAATAAGAAGAAACTACTCCTTAATCTCAATAGTTCGTTTGGCTTCGTTCCCTAATGCATCAACAACGGTGATTTTATGAATGCCAGTTTCTGGTTTAACTTCCATTTCATGAATGGTTTCGGTAGTACCTAAAAATGTTTCATCCAAATACCAAAAGACTTTCGTGTCTGGAATGGAATGTGCCAATCGTAAAATGACACCATTTTTGTTGCCATCAAAATCTTTTGGAAGAAATACTTTGGTGGCTTCTTCTGGATAAATGAAATCCATACTTTTTTGAAATTCGGCAGTACAATCTTTTCGAAAAGGAGGCAAGGTTTTATACAACGGATTTTTATTCTGATAATAATATTCCATCAATGGCGGCAATACAAACCAACTTTTATGCACCATTTGATTTAATGGTTGACAAGACGAATTGACTTGATAACGCTCATCCAAATCTAAATGAACCAATACATGATACGGACAAGGTTTTGTTTTTAATCCGCTTCTAGGAATAAACTGTTTTTCTTTTTCTTCACACAATTCAGAAGCTCTATAACCACTTTGCGAGCAAATATCCACTTCTTCGAGTTCATCATGTGGAATAGCAAACCATTCGCTTTTAGGCAATACATCAAACACATCAAACAAAATTGGAGCAGCGGCAACTGTTCCGACCAATCCTGGACGACCTTCGCCATCGGCATTTCCAACCCAAACGCCAACTACATAATCTTTTGTAGTACCAATTGCCCAAGCATCACGAAAACCAAAACTAGTTCCTGTTTTCCAAGCAATCTGTTTGCTAGAGTCAAAAAACTCCCAATTTTCTTCACCTTCGGGACGATTTACTTCTTTCAAAGATTCATAAGTTAAATACATCGATCCTGCATCAAAGATGGTTTTTTCCGCGGTAAGCGAACCAAAATCCACCGTCTCATCCAATAAAAAAGAAGGCTCGCAAAATTCATTGCTAAAATATTGACCCGAGTTTTCACCAAAATGTGTCAAGGTTGATGAAAAAGCAGCATAGGTTTTACACAAATCCCACAAGTTGCTTTCTGCGCCACCAAGTATTAATGAAAGTCCATAATGATCGGGATTATACGATATATCTTTTAGTTGTAATTTTTTAAGATAATAGTAGAATTTATCCAAGCCAAATTGTTGTAACATTCGTACCGCAGGAACATTCAACGAACGCGACAACGCACGTTTGGCAGTAACCGCGCCATCATAGGTTTCTTTAAAGTTTTTCGGGTTGTAATTACCAATTGTTGTTGGCACATCAACGACTAAGGTGTTTGGTAGTAAATCGCCAGCATCCAGAATTGCCGTATACAAAAACGGTTTCATAATGCTTCCAGTACTTCTCGGTTTGTGAATGACATTTACATCTTTTTGATGCGATTTATCTGTTGGCGTATTTCCAACATAAGCGAGTACTTTTCGTGTTTTTACATCCAAAACAAGTACCGCAGCATTGTACACTTGATTCTGTTGTAATTCTTTGTAATGTTTAGCAACAATAGCATTTGTTTCTTGCTGTAAATAAGTTTCTACAGACGTTTGTACACGTTTTCCTTTCTGTGTTTCTGCAACCTTATCTAGTAAATGTTTTGCAGTTTGTGGTAGTTGATATGGTTTTTGTGGTAAGGGCTCTTCAATCGCCAAATCGTAGGTGAGTTTATCTATAATTTGCTGATCGAATAGTTTTTTGAGCAATCGATTACGTTTGTTTTTTAAGCGTATTTGATTCTTCCCTGGATAAATTAAACTTGGAGCATTTGGCAATACCGCTAAGGTTGCATTTTCTGCCCAAGAAAGTTCTTGAGGTCTTCTTCCAAAATAACGCCAAGCAGCAGCATCTAAGCCAACAACATTTCCGCCAAAAGGCGCATGAGAAGCGTAGAGTTTTAAAATTTCATCTTTAGAATAACGGAATTCTAATCGCGTGGCGAGAATGAGTTCTTTAGCTTTTTCAAAGTACGTGCGCTTTGTTCCTTTTCGCGATAAGCGAATTACTTGCTGCGTTAGGGTACTTCCGCCACGTTGTACTTCGCCCGAAGTCATGTTTTGCCACAATGCTTTGGTCATAGAAACTGGATTAAATCCAGGGTGATTGTAGAAATAGGCATCTTCAAACTGTATGATACAGGTTCTAAATTTTTCGGGAACAGAATCCAATTCAGGAAAACGCCATTGTCCATCATCGGCAATTTTTGCACCCAATAAAATACCTTCACGACTTTCAATGACGGTAGAAGTTGGTACATCAAATAAAGTTTCTGGCAAACAAAAATAATACGCAATCAACAGTATGCAGATGATTGCCGTTTTTATTCTATTATTCTTTATTTTCTTAACGATGTATTTTATCATTTTGCATGTCTATGCGTCAGATCGAGTGGAAAATGCAAGAGCATTTTTTGTGTCGAGATCTACTTTGATATTTTATTACTTTTTGTATTCACATTACTTCTCGATACATTTTTTCTTCATTTCATTATGAAAAAACACTCGAAGTGACGTTAGAAATTTTCAATTAAAACGCTCCTTAAAACTATACTCACGTTCTACTTTACAGATTTTTACATTATAATACGCATACCAATTTTTGATGCCTTTTCGTTGTGCAACTAAGTGATCGGTATGTTGTTTCCATTGCTTAATGGCTTCTAAACTTCCCCAATAACTTACGGTAATTCCAATTTCATTTCGTGCGCTATCAATACCGATAAAACCAGTTTGTTGTTTGGCTAAATCTTCCATTTGTTGTGCCATTTCTGCATAACCTTCTGTTGTTGTCGTTTGAATAGACGTAAAAATGACGGCGTAATAGGGTGTAAATTCTGTGTTCATTATTTTATCTAATTAAGGAAAAACTGCCTGAAAAAATTTGCCCTTCCAATGTTTGAAATTTATACCAATAATCATTACTAGGCATTGGCCTTCCTTTGTATGTGCCATTCCAACCTTCTATTTGTCCGGGTCGAAAATAATAAAGTAATTTTCCATAGCGATCAAAAATATACATAATGGAAGTTTGCTGTACTGCTACAGATATTCCTTTTACATTCCAAGTATCATTTACATAATCGTTGTTTGGCGTAAAAAATTCTGGAAAAGAAATATTAGCGATATCTACAATAGTATCATAACAATCAGGGTTGATAAAAAAGTTGGTCATACTTTTACAGCCATTGTTGTTGGTTACTACAACAAAGATTTCTTCGGTATCGCCTAACGCATAATAAATAGCATTAATAGTATTGATTTCTTGTGCAGCTTCTTCTTCTGATAGGTAAAATTCTAAAGTATAGTCTGTGTTTCCATTTGTGATAATTTCACTGTAAATATCATTCAAGTCAAAATAACCTTCTAAATTAGTATCTATATAGCAATCTGACAGTAACCGTATGCTGGGCGAATTTACAAAGGGTTCTATAATTGGGTTTTCAAAAGATTGAATTGTAAATTGAGTAGTTTCAAAACAATTTGTATCATTATCTTCCACGCGAATATAAATAGTTGCTTGTACAGCAGGAATTGTATAATTTGTACTTAGAGAATTTGTATTGGTTTCAGCATCTACTAGCGAATCATGATAAGAGACCGTAATATTTTGTGTAACGTTTTGTAAAAGCTCGTTTTCTACTTGAGTGAGATCAAAAGGACCATCAATTTCGTTTTCACAAAAACTAATAGAGCTTGGAATTGTAATTTCCAAACTTTCAAAAGTAATGACATTAAATAATGTTACAGCAAAGCAATCACTATCAGTGATTTGTACACGTACGTAGATAGTATCTTGGTTTGTGTTTGCGTTATAGTTAGTATTGATTGCGTCAGTATTTGTATTTGCATTATTTAAAGTTGTGTGATAGGTAATGATTACATTTTGTGATGTATTTGCTGTTAATTCATTTTCTACTTGTGTAAGATCAAAACTACCGTCATCTGCGCAATGCATAATATCACTTGGTGTTGTTATTTGTGGACTTTCGTTAAGAATAATTTCAAATTGTGAGGTTTCAAAACAATTGCTATTGTTTGTGTTTTCTACACGAACAAAAATAGTTTCTTGACCAGGAGAAATTTGATAGTTGGTATTAATTGGATTTGTTCCTGTTGTTGCATCACCCAAACTCGTATAATATGTTACTACAACAGAAATAGTGTTGTTTTGAAGCAACTCATTTTCTATTTGTGTGAGATCAAAAGTAGTGTCGTTTTCACATTGTGTAATGTTGTTAGGTGTTGTTATTTGTGGGGTTTCATTTAGAATAATATCAAATTGCGAAGTTTCAAAGCATTCGCCATTGTTTGCATTTTCTACACGAATAAAAATGGTTTCTTGACCAGGAGAAATTTGATAGTTGGTATTGATTGGGTTTGTCCCAGTGGTAGCATCACCCCAACTTGTATAATAGGTTACTATAACAGCAATTGTATTGTTTTGAAGCAATTCATTTTCTATTTGTGTGAGATTAAAAGTATTATTGTTTTCACATTGAGTAATGTTGTTAGGTGTTGTTATTTGTGGGTTTTCGTTTAGGATAATATCAAATTGCGAAATTTCAAAGCACTCGCTGTTGTTTGTACTCTCCACACGAACGAAAATAGTTTCTTGTCCTGAAGTTATTTGATAGTTTGTATTAATTACATTTGTTCCTAAATTGGCATCTGTCATATTAGCGTGATAGCTTACCGTTACAGGAATTATATTATTTTGAAGTAATTCAGTTTCTATATCTGTAAGCGTGAAAATCCCATTGCTTTCACTTTCACACTGTTCTAAATTTGTAGGTGCAACAATAGAAGGTGTAAAGTTTATTGAAATATTGAAATTTGTAACTGCAAAACAGTTATCATCTACATTTTCAACTCTTACATAGATTATTTCTTCAGTAGCTGTTGTTGTGTAATCTGGATCGATAGCGTTTAAATTTAATTCAGCATCGGATTCTGAATTATGATAACTTACAGTGACAGGGTTACTAGTACTTTGAAGAAGTTCTGGTTCAACGGTAGTTAAATCGTATGTAAAACTAGTAGTATCTTCAGTACAAATTACTAATTCCGAAGGCATAGTTATTTCAGGTGTCGTATCTGTAATAATTAAATTCACTTCTACAACTTCAGTCTCTCCAGTTATTGTATTTTCAATTCTTATATATATTGTTTGTGAGCCTTGTTGGGTATTGTTCCAAATATCGGGTAGTGGATTTGTGCCAGAATTGGCATCAGCAGCATTTATGTGCGAAGAAGTTTCAAAATTATATGCTTCATGTAATCCTGCAGCTCCCCACCATTCACCATTACTAAAGTCATTAGTAGCTATTATTGAAATTGTCAATATTTCTAAGTTGATTCTATATAGAATCGAGGGTGTTACACCATATAATTCACCAAGTTCACTCGCAAGTCCGTAAGTATTGCTGGGAATAATACCTAAATCTACATGTGATATATAATTAAAGTTATTATCTATTGTCACTTCGTACAATCTGGTTGCACCATTTCTTAGCCAAGATATATACATCTTATTGCCAAGTATTACGAAATCACCGCTTGGCATACCTTGTTGAAAGTCATGCCATATGTAAGGAGGGCTCATTTCATCACTATCATACCTATATACTACATTGCTAAAACCACCAAAATACATATTACCTTCTGTGTCAAAAGACAATGAGTTCGATAGAATAGGAATTGGTGATAATCCGGGAATTATACTGGTACTACAATTGTCTTCATTTAACAAACGAATAGAGTTATAATCTGCAATAATGTGAATCATACCATTTTCATCTACTCCAACATCTGTAAGTGCATAAGGAACATTACAGAGGACTTCTGAAGTAACAGGACCTTCCAAGAAGTTTTCGAACTTTATAATACTTCCTGTTCTAGTAGAAATTATGATTCCTTCTTCTATAGTTGTTAAACTATTAAGATAATCTATAAGAATATCAGATTGTATATTTGAGATATTAATTTCTGCAAAACCATCATCACCGCAAATTACATATTCTACAGGATCCATGAATTCTTCTGATTCTATATCAGAAATTGTATTTTTAGAGTTTCCTGAGAAAGTGAAAAGTCCTAAAAAAATAATAAATCCTATTTTGAATTTTGACATATAATTTTATTGTATTTTTCTTCCTTATAGATGTCAATATAAACAAAAGGTTGCGTTCAGTCTAGCATTAAAGCGATAATGCATTGATAGTATTTTTTCTTTTTTTACAATTTTTCTTTAGTTATTTCACCACTTCAATCCATTGTCCTTTAGTTCTCACAAAGAAATCATTATCATACATCGCTTCTGCTTGAACTCCTGGTAAATAGTACTTTCCTAAATAGGAAGCATTTAGTAATACGTTGAAAGTTTTTGCTTTTCCGCGTGGTAAATCAAAATAGAAATTCACACGATCATCTCTAATATCTGTATGTCTGGCTTCGCTAGATGGCGTATTTCCATAATCAGTAAAACGTGTATTCACAATTTCCCAACCTGACGGAAATATTTCTGTCAATGCAATATCACCTATAAATTCAGGCTTGTCGTTTGAAACCGTTACGGTTGCCATAAAATCAGTTCCTTGCGTCAGTTTCGACACATCGATAGTGTTTCCAGCTTTGTCTTTATAGGTTACACGAATAGCTAAGTTTCGCTTTTCCGCTAATTCTTCGCCCAAAGGCAACTTTCCAGTATTTAATACACGCACAAATAATACATTGTCTTCTTTGTTTTCAATTTGAATTGTATTACTTCCTTTTTTAATGTCTAAATCGCGTTGCGCAATGGCTTTTGTCGTTTGAATTGTCTGCGGACTTTTCCCGTTGAAGGTGTATTGCATTTTAATATTCTTTCCGCCATTTTGCGTCACCATTTTACCCATTGCTAACAGACTATATGCAGTAGTTTGCGTGCTCATCCAACGACTTGAGGATAAATCTTTGGCAATTGTTTTAGACAGCTCAATGGTTTTAGGATCTTTTAAAATAACCATTGTTTCCATTGCCATTGCTCTATTTCTATCTACCGAACCATAGGTATAATCATATCGTGCTTTTGATGGCGTAAAGTTGATATTTGCCGTTTTTGCAATTTGTTCAGCAGCTTCTTTTTGAGAAGCCAATGCATACGCAGCTGCCAATCGCCATTTGGCATCGTTTGATAAATTATTCGTTTCACGCAGTCGGTTCATAGAAGCCAAATCTGGGTAACCAGCTAAGGCTAGTGTATACAAACGATATGCTTGCGTTAAATCGTCATAGTGATATCTAGTATCATTTCGCCATGTACGCGCTGCATTTTGCTGATAACTAATCCACTTATTCATAAATGTCAACGGCAAGGTATATCCTTTCTTTTCTGCTTCAATCATAAAATGACCTGCGTAGTTTGTTCCCCAATCATTGACTTGATTTTCACCTATCCAATAGCCCAATCCGCCATTTGAAAGTTGGAAATGTGCCAAACGTTTGATGCCTTTTTCTATATTTTGATTGATTTCTCCTGTTTTCTGAACAGTTAAGTCAAAAATATCTGCGAGATATAATTGTGGAAATACACTTGATGTTGTTTGCTCTATACAACCGTGCGGATAACGAATTAAGTATTGCATACGCGCAGTGAAATCCATTGGTGGTAATGTTGAAAATTCTACGGTAGCTGCGTTGCTTCCATCAACACCAAAAGTATCAAAAGAGAGTGTTTGCGATTCGTTTCCTTGCAAGGTTAATTCGTGAATTTTCTTTGCAATCGGATTTGGATTTTCTACATCCAATTCTACTTTATACGATGCTTTTTCACCATTTCCAGTAGCCACAACTTCTATGGTTTGAATGCCTTTTATTTCGCTTACATCTAAGTCGAAAAACACCATTTTTTCATCTGGCTTGCTAAATGTGAGTGATTTTGTTTTGCTTCCAATTACCGAAATTCCGTTTTGTAATTTCAGCGTAAGCGATACATTTTTCACCTTGTTTTCCATTGCAAAAACAGTGACAGGTAAGGTAACTTTTTCACCTGGACTTAGTTTTCTAGGTGCAGTAGCTAACACCATTAACGGCTTTTTTACTTGCGATGATTGCTCTGCATTTCCATACGCTTCCGTTTTAGGATTTCCGGCCACAACCATGGTACGTACAGCGCCAATATAATTTGGCATGTCAACAGTATGTGATGCCGTTTGTCCAGCTTTCAGTTTGAATGGTCCTAAATATTTTACCACAGGTTTAAAACGATTGGCTTTTTTGTTTTTTCCGCCATTTCCGCCATCGCCGCCACCAATTGCAAACACTTGATCTATGTCTCCACTAAATGCACCAATGATATCATCGTAAATATCCCAAGTACGAACGCCAAGTGCTTGACGTTGATAGAAAAGATCCCAAGGATTTGGTGTTTTAAATCGTGTTAAATCTAACAAACCTTCATCTACAACAGCAATTGTATAGGTCATTTCTTTTTTGCTTTCTTCACTTACTTTTACCGTAAACGATTGTTCTGGACGTAAGGTTTCTGGTACTGAAATTTTAGGTTTGAGAATCGTAGCAGGATTTTCTACCATGATTGGAATCACACCATATAAACGAATTGGTAAATCGTTAGAAACATTGTCATGTTTTTGTACTAGAGAAACATTTACAAACACATTTGGCGCCATTTCACTCGTAATCGGAATTGTCGTTGTGGTTTGCTCTTTGGATGTTTTTACCCATTTTGTGCTCAATACTTCTGTACCGTTTTCAACACTAACCAAAGCACGTCCGCCTTTCCCTGAAGGGAACGTAATGGTTGCTTGCTCTCCAACATTGTATTTGTCTTTGTCTGCTGCAAAAATCAGCATTTTGGCAGATTCTGAGTTGCCATCATTACTTCTGCGCCACCAGTTTTTGTAGAAATATGTTGTTTTTCCTGTAGCATGTCCGCTTTTTGGATCGGAAATATGAATTAAGTAACGTCCGCGATCTTCGTCGGGAATGTTTAGCTTGAAACTTCCTTTTCCATTGGCATTTGTATTAACTGTGAAGGTACGATAGCGTTCGTGATAGTTGCTTCCCGAATAGGAAGATAAATCTTCATACGACGAGCTCCACCACCAACGCCAATTGATTTCATAAATTTTCACTTTCAATCCGTTACGCTTGATTGGATTTCCGCGATCATCAACCGTAACAACTTCAAAAGTATTGTCTTCATCCGTATAAAACGAACCGTATTGTTTTGGTTTGGGTGTTTTTAATCCAACAAAAGAAATGTATGGTGCAAAATCTTTTGAAAATGCGTCAATAGAGAAATCGCCACCGTTTTCAAACACACGCGTTAAAAAAGATGCACGCAACATACCTGGTGCTTTTTTATCCACGTTTATTTTTTTGGAGATGTCAACGACTCCTTCTTCGTTCAGTTTTCCTTTGAACATGATAAATTCTTCCGAATTAAAATTTCGTGTCGGATCGTTGAATTCATAGTTTGGAAATTTCTTGAAAGATGTCTTTGTACTCGTTAATCGCACATTGACTTCTGCTTTTAAGTTTTTCGCAGGTGCGCCATGCAACCAAGCGGCTTTTAGTGTGCCTTCAATTGGTCTGGAATTCGCTAAAATTTCATCATCAAAATCAATATTTATTTTTAAACGATTTGGTTTTACCGTTTCTATTTTGAGCGTTTTAGAGAAGTTTACGCCACCAACACTTACATTGACTTCCCAATTTCCTGTTGGCGCTTCCCGATCCGTTTCAACTGTAAATTTATAGAAGTTATCTACACCTTGCGTCATGATGTTTTTATAGACTAATTTGCCGCGTGCATCGGTAACTTCCATTTTTACAGGATGATTTTTTGGAAGCGGATTTCCTGTATCATTCAACACAAAAGCTAAGTGTAAAGAGTCGCCAGGACGCCAAACACCACGTTCGCCATAAATATATCCGTTGATGCCTTTTTTGATCTTTTTCCCAGCTACATCAAACTTACTCATAGATAATGCACTACCATCATTCAGTTTTATGTATGTAATTTGATTGCCTTTGGAAACTGTTGCAAAGTATGCGTTTTTGTCAGCATCAATGGTCGTTAAACCTTCCGAATCGGTTTGTTTTGATTCAATTTCTTGTTGTTGAAAGTTGTAGAGTGTTACTTTGGCATTGCTCACAGGATCGGTAGATATAATGTCACTTACCGCGAAATAATACGATTTGTTTCCGCCACTTTTTACAATGACACCTAAGTCGGATGCGAGAATGTTTGCTGTAAGGAATTCACTTTGCATATAATACGAATCGGTACATGGATTATCGCGATCATTCCAATTGTATTGATAGTTTCTAAATTCGTACATGCGATTGTCCCAGTACTCTTCTTCATTTTCTTCTTCATCTTCACGATTTTGATAGTAATTGTCGCGTCTGCGCGAACGAGAACTATCTGCAGTAGCGCCATCACCTTCTTCACAAGCATAAAGTGAATATTCTTTTTTAAAGCCAATTTCTACTTGGTAGATAGCACCAGGAGCTGCTTTGAAAAGTGTAGACAAATCAATTCCGTAGGTTTTCCATTGTCCATCATTTTCGTTTTCATTTTCGATTAAATGGATGGTTTTTTTGGCAATGCGTCTTCCAACTTTTCGAATGCTATATCGATCAATTTCGCTTAGATTATTTTCTTGTAAAAACTGCAATACATTGTCTTGATATATTTTAATGATACGTACGTCAACCGCTTTTAAGTTCATCGCCTGAAAGTTGTACGTAAGGTTTTTTGAGTTTGGTAAAATAACACCTTTGCTTACGGCGCGAAGTTTTGGTTTTTGCTGTTCAAATGAGATGCTTTTTTTGTATCCGCTTTTCAGTTTATAATCGTCTTTACTTTTAATACCGGAAAATACTTCCAGCATTGTTGTGCCTTTAATTTTATTTTTTGGATAGATGTTTAAGATGTTTCCATCGGTTGCATACGTGAGCCCTTTTTGATTTGTAATCGTTACCAATCCTGCAAAGTTTTGATTTTTATGTAGTGGATCTGTAAAGTTGATGCTTACTTTTTGCTCAGGACTTTGAGAAACCGTCACACCAATAATTGAGAAGTTGTTTTTTCCAGGAATAGTATAATACGTTCCGCCTTTTGCTTTGGCACTAATTGCGGTTCCAACCCATGAAATTTTCACCTCTGAATTATTGTCTAATCGATTAATACTATCAATTGTAAACTCGTACGTAGTATTGTTAAGAACAGAAGGTTCCCATTTTACATTTAATGTTTTTCCACCTTGTGTTGCAGTGACTAGTTTTTGTAGTTTTTCTGTTGGAATGACATCTGCAGAGCGCAAGGTTCCATTTAAATATTGCCATTCTTTTGAATACGATTGCAAGTCGTTGGTCGTTACAGAAAAGTTTGGAGTTACTGTTTTAAAGACAAAAGTATATGTCTTAAATTCTTCTTTAACATCTTCGTAAATATCTTCTAGTTTAACCGTTACCGAATATTCTGTGTCTGGTTGCAAAGGTGCATCTGGTTGAAAACGCAAGGTTTTGTTGTTTTGAACCAGTAGTTTTCCGCTTACTTTCGGACTAATACTGATGATATCTGTAGATAGTTCTCCTGAATCACCCAAATTTGGCATTTGCTTTTGAAGCCCAATAATAATAGGTTCTGTCACAGAAACTGTTCCTGCGGTGGTTTGATAAATATAATCTTTGAATTCAAATATATTATCTGCTTCCGGATTTCCTGTGTTACAAGAAAAGAAGCTGAGAAATATCCCGAAAAGGACAAGAATAGTACTGTTGCGCATGATGGATTTTTTTGTAAAATAGACAAACTTTCTCATAATATAGATGTTCTTTGAGTATTCGTTATCAGGTAATTAGTATTCGTAAAAAATTGGATAGGATTCGTTTTTTATTACTTTTTATAAATTCCTACAGTTATGTTTCCTTTTTCATCAGCCATTGCACGATACATGCCTGGCGTATTAAATTCTGCAACTAAATTTCCTTTTGCATCTATGGCAATAATTCCGCCGTCGCCTCCCATGTTTTTTAATTTATTTTGTATCACTTCTTGAGCTGCTTCTTGCAACGACATGTTTTTATATTCCATCAATGCAGAAATATCATGTGCTACAGCTGCTCTTATAAAATATTCGCCGTGTCCAGTTCCAGAAACTGCACAAGTTTTGTTGTTTGCATACGTTCCTGCACCAATTATTGGAGAATCTCCTATGCGACTCCATTTTTTATTAGTCATTCCACCTGTAGACGTTCCAGCAGCTAGGTTCCCGTTTTTATCTAAAGCGACACAACCTACAGTTCCGTACTTGTAATCTTTAATATAGGGATCTATATAAGCAGCTTTGTCTTTATCTCCTTTTTTTGCTTTTTGAAGCGAATTGAATCGTCTTTCCGTGAAAAAGTAACTAGTATCTACTACTTCTAAACCTTGTGCTGCGGCAAATTCTTCAGCGCCTTTTCTTGCTAACAAAACATGATTTGAATTTTCCATAACTTTTCGAGCTGCGGAAATTGGGTTTTTTAAATTCGTCACACCTGCAACGGCACCAGCATTTAACGTTTTTCCTTCCATGATAGAAGCATCCAATTCGTTTTTACCATTGTTAGCAAAAACGGCACCTTTTCCAGCGTTGAATAATGGTGAGTTTTCTAAGATATGAATGGTTTGCTCAACAGCATCTAAGCTTGAACCGCCATTTTGCAGAATTTCATATCCTTTGCTGGCAGCTTTCTTTAAAATTGCTTTGTATTCTGCTTCCATTTCAGGAGTCAAATTCTTTTTTAATATTGTTCCTGCGCCGCCATGAATAACCAATCCGAAAGTGTTTACAGGTTTCGTATCAGTTTTTGGTGTTTTTTTTTCGGAAGAAGTATTTGTGCAACTATGTAGTAGAAAAATAGAAAACAGCAATACAAGTGCAGATTTTTTCATGAGAATAAAAATGATTGATTAGTGCATTAAATGTACACAATTTCAAGATGAGAAACGGACTGTTTTTCAGATATTTATTCACAAGTAAAAACAAAAAAAAGCTCCAAAAATATACTTTTGGAGCTTTCGTTTTTGTTATTTTCAAAAATTAACAACCAGTAATGCCTGGCATTGTTTTGATTGAATCACAGAAACAGTTTGTATTTGCCGAAGGGCAGTTTGCTGTTTCAGGTGGACAATTTGCCGTATGACAACCATTTGTTCCTGGTGGACAGGCATTGGTTGGACAATTGTTTGTGCATTGCATTGTTTCAATAGAATCGCAAGGATTCGATAGAAAACCTCCATAAATCGTGTTCATCTGATTAAATGATGCAATTTTTGATTTATGGATAGTTAATTTTTGAGAGATCTTTCTTTTTTTCATAACAATGTATTTATTAGTTTATTAAGCTTCACAAGGAATTCCTTGTGAGGTCTGGCAGTTAAATTGCCATGAAGGTTCGCAATCACAAGCAGAATATAATTCACTATGCCAAGTGCATTGACGTATATCCCACGTAAAATTGCATTGTTTAATATCTATTGTTAATGTAATAGGTATAGGTACACTTTGTGCGCCTCCATTTAGTTTTGAAACGGAAGCCTTTTTAAGTGATAATGATTTTAGTTTCTTTTTTTTCATAATTTAAGTTTTAATATTAAGATTCACAGATTCGTACTGATTCAATACCACAAGCTAAATCCATTGTACCCGGACATGGAATGTTGATAGAATTACAGTTGGTGTGCCATGAAGGCTCACAATGACATGCTGAATATAATTCGCTTTCCCAAGTACAAGTGAATAAATCTTGTGTAAGAGTGCATGTTAAATGTGATTGTATTAACGCACCACCTTTTACGTCTCCAAGTTTTGAAATTTGTTTCTTCCTGAGAGACAGTTTCTTATTTAAATTCTTTTTTTTCATGATTTTAAATTTTATGGTTAAGCGTCACAAACAAGGTGCGAGTTTGGTGAACATCCTGGTTGTTCTGTATATTGACATGGACGATCAATAGATGGTCCGCAGTTTCCATCCCAAGAAGGGTCACAATAACAAGCTGTATACAATTCACTATGCCAAGTGCATGTTTTGATCAATTGGCTTGTGCAGTTTCCGCCACCAAGGGTTATAGCAGCACCACCTTGTACGTCATCGAGTTTGGAAATTCTTTTTTTTCCTAAGTCTAGTCTTTTATTGAGATTCTTTTTTTTCATGGTTTTGATTTTTAAAATTATGCGTCACAAACGTTTATAGATTCTATTGGACATACAATTCCCCAAGATGGACAGTTTATATTTTGTGTATAAGGACAACAAGCCGTGTTTAACTCACTCTGCCAAGTACATGTTTTGATGAATTGACTCGTACAATTTCCGCCACCAACGGTGCATGAAATATGTGAAGCAGCAACTCCACCTTGTACACTACCAAGATTAGAGATTTGTTTTTTCCCTAAGTCTAGTTTTTTATTAAAATTCTTTTTTTTCATGGTTTTAAGTTTTTAGAATTAAGCTTCGCAAGGAATTCCTATGGAAGTTTCACAGTTTATTTCCCAAGAAGTAGGGCAATTACAAGCAGTATATAATTCACTTACCCAAGTTGTGGTACATTGTGTTTGATTGAATGTAAAAACACAATCTCTTATATATCTTGATAAAGGAATTGGAGTTGGTGCTTGCGCCCCACCATTTAGTTTTGAAATGGATGCTTTTTTAAGCGATAACGCTTTTAACTTCTTTTTTTTCATAATTAGTTCTGTTTTTGGTTAACAAAAAAAAGATAGCCAATAATACAATCAACAAAGTATGGTTTTCCCTTACTTAACATTTGCGTGTCAGTTTTGACAGTTAACTTTGTAGAAATGTCAGAGTATCGCTAAAAAATGTGTAATTTTAAAATCTAAAATTCTAAATTATAATGGCTATACAAAAACCGTTTAACCTTAATCAATGGGTTGAAGAAAATAGAGATTTGTTAAAACCGCCTGTAGCAAATAAAAACTTATACAAAGAGGCTGGTGATTATATTGTGATGATTGTTGGCGGACCAAACGCACGAAAGGATTATCACTACAACGAAACCGAAGAGTTATTTTACCAATTAGAAGGAAATATTGAAGTACATATTCAGGAAGATGGTGAAAAGAAAACAATGAAATTAGGTCCTGGTGATATGTATTTGCATCCTGCTGGCGTGCCACATTCTCCTGTGCGTTTTGATAACTCTATAGGCTTGGTTGTTGAACGTAAACGAAAAGGAACCGATTTAATGGATGGTTTGCAATGGTATTGCGATAATTGTAATCATAGACTACATGAAGTTCGATTTCCGTTAGTTGATGTTGAAAAAGATTTCTTGGGACATTTTAAAACATTTTATGCTTCGCAAGACTTATTAACTTGTGATAATTGTGGAACAGTAATGCCTGTTGATGAACGATTTACAGCTGATGAAGAGTAAGCACTTTTTTATTTGTATGAGTTTGGTAATTTTTATGCTTTGCTCGTGTGAACCAGCACCTACAGCCGAAATGGTGATCCAAAAATCTTTGGAAAAAGCACACGGAGGAAAAGCATTATGGGAAACACCAAAATTATTAATTTACGAAAAAACAACTACGTTTTATGATAGTGAAGGCACTGTAGAAAGTGTTAAAAAACAAAGATTTCATAATACGCTACAACCAACATTTACTTCAAAAGTAAAATGGATTGAAGATGATGTTGAAAAACGCATTGTTTTTGATGGAGAACAAACCTCGGTGTTTTTTGATGGTATCTCGCAAACAGATGAAAAAGTAATAGCAGCTGCTTATAAAGAAATTATAGGTGCGCAATATGTGTTATGGCAACCGTATAAATTATTTACAGACGAAGCTTCTTTAACGTATGAAGGAAT
This sequence comes from Kordia sp., assembly GCF_050633145.1. GTDB lineage: Bacteria > Bacteroidota > Bacteroidia > Flavobacteriales > Flavobacteriaceae > Kordia. Next base: position 30,774 of record NZ_JBOEFY010000047.1, read on the forward strand.
TGTTCGATTGGAAGATAATACCGATGCATATTCAATAAAAGTTACCTATCCTAACAGTGATACAATATGGTGGTATTATTTTGATATAACTACTTGGTTGCTGAAAGAGAATTTAATTCAACACAGTGAAACAACGTATAGTCAAATTGTAAATATAACACAGGAAGAACATACAGGTTTGCGATTGCATCAAGATCGAAAAAGCTTTAAAATTGATGTAGCGAAAGATGAAAAATATCTTCGTGCCAAATACCATTATACTATCTTAGAATTGAAATGATAAACCGCACATTGTGCAACTAAAGATTAGCATAATTATCTTATCTTTGCAGAAATTTAACAAAAGAATTAAAAAAAGTTATAAATAAATGGGAGCAGTGACTACTGATTTTGGAATCAAAGAAGCCTTAGCAACATTAGGTTTAAAAGATATCAATGAAGGAACTTCAACAGGTTCAAACAATTTTTCAAATGGAGAATTGATTGAATCGTATTCTCCAGTAGATGGGGAATTGATTGGAAAAGTAAAATCTTCAACAAAAGAAGATTATGAAAAAGTGATGGAAGCTGCTACTTCAGCTTTTAAAACTTGGAGAACAATGCCAGCGCCTCAACGTGGAGAAGTTGTGCGTCAGTTTGGAGAAAAATTAAGAGAGAAGAAAGAAGCTCTAGGTAAATTGGTTTCTTATGAAATGGGGAAATCATACCAAGAAGGTTTGGGAGAAGTACAAGAAATGATCGATATCTGTGATTTCGCAGTTGGATTATCTCGTCAACTTCACGGACTTACAATGCATTCTGAGCGTCCAGGACACAGAATGTACGAACAATATCATCCATTAGGAGTTGTTGGAATTATTTCTGCATTTAACTTTCCAGTAGCAGTTTGGGCTTGGAATACAGCTTTAGCTTGGATTTGTGGAGATGTTTGTGTGTGGAAACCATCTGAAAAAACACCAATGTGTGGTGTAGCTTGTCAAAATATAGCAGCTGAGGTTTTTGCTGAAAACAACTTACCAGAAGGAATTTGCTGTTTGGTAAACGGAGATTATAAAGTAGGAGAGTATCTTTCTAAAGACACTCGTATTCCTTTAGTTTCTGCAACAGGATCTACGCGTATGGGTAAAATCGTAGCGAAAGAAGTTGCAGGACGTTTAGGAAAGTCTTTATTAGAATTAGGAGGAAACAATGCAATTATTGTTACACCTGATGCAGATATTAAAATGACTGTAATCGGAGCTGTTTTTGGAGCAGTTGGAACAGCAGGACAACGTTGTACATCGACTCGTAGATTAATTATTCATGATTCTATTTACGATAAAGTAAAAGATGCTGTAGTTGCCGCTTACGGACAGTTACGTATTGGAAACCCACTAGATGAAAATAATCATGTTGGACCAGTGATCGATAAAGATGCTGTAAAAGGATATCAAGCTGCTTTAGAAAAAGTAGTTGCTGAAGGAGGAAACATCGTTGTAGAAGGTGGTGTTTTAGAAGGTGAAGGTTATGAAAGTGGATGTTACGTAAAGCCTGCAATTGCTGAAGCTGATAATTCTTTCGAAATCGTTCAGCATGAAACATTTGCACCAGTTTTATATTTATTAAAATATTCTGGTGATGTAACAAATGCATTAGAAGTTCAAAATGGTGTTGCACAAGGGTTATCTTCTGCAATTATGACAAATAACTTACGTGAAGCAGAAGCGTTCTTATCTGTACAAGGATCTGATTGTGGAATTGCAAACGTAAACATTGGAACGTCTGGAGCAGAAATCGGTGGTGCTTTCGGTGGAGAAAAAGATACAGGTGGTGGACGTGAGTCTGGATCTGATGCTTGGAAAGTATACATGCGTAGACAAACAAATACAATTAACTATACTACTGAATTGCCATTAGCGCAAGGAATTAAGTTTGATCTGTAAATTGCAGTTCATCTAAGATATTGAAAGCCACATCGATAGATGTGGCTTTTTTTGTTTATTCATCTAATTCGTTGATAGAAATTGTTGAGAATTTAATAATTTGAAGCAATATTTAACCATAAATAACGGATATATGAGTAAAAAAACATCTTACCTTTTAGGTATTTTGCTTACAATCATTATTGGAACTATATTGTATTGGTGGCTGTGTTGTCGCGATTGTACGAAGTGTGAAAATAAGAATTGTAAAAACAAAAAAGGCGATGAAAAAAACATCGTAAAAGAAGCTCCTAAAGTAAAAGAAGCTACGTTAAATTCTTTTAAAGTTAAGGATGGTAGTTTTGCATTGAATGCAGAAAATAACTTTAACTTCAAAGGTTCCGATTATCATCTTATGGAGCCTATTTCAGATGATCTTAAGAAAGCTATAGCAGGTTTACAAGCGTATTTAAAAGATAATCCATCTAAGAGAATCAAGGTCATTGGTCATTACACATCGAAGGAAAAAAATAATTCAGCATATCCAAACCTTGGATTGGCAAGAGCAAATGCAATTAAGAACTATATGATGTCACAAGGAGTCCCATCCAAAATTATTGACACATACGGAACGCTTAAAGATGACCTTACACCAAATGCAAATAATGTATTCTTTGGGCCTATCGATTATGAAATCAAAACGATTGCAGATGGTGATACTAGTGAAGCAGATGAATTGAAAATCTTGCGCGATAAGATTGTAGCAAACCCTTTAGTATTGCACTTTAAAACTGGACAAACATCAATTGTTCTTACAGCAGAGCAGCGTCAAAAAATTGCAGACATTTCCAAGTATTTAGACAAAGTAGATAATTCAAGTTGCTTGATTGTTGGACATACCGATAATACGGGAGACGCAGCTAAAAATATTGAATATGGACAAAAAAGAGCTGATTTTGCTAAAAAATACCTAATTGACAATGAAATTTCTAGTTCAAAAATTACAGCAATTTCAAAAGGACAAACTGAGCCAATTGCTGATAATGCAACGGAAGAAGGAAAAGCAAAAAATAGAAGAACGGTAGTAACATTAAAAGAAACAAATTAAAAATATAAAAATATGAATTGGTGTATATTAATCCCAGTATTGGTTGGACTTATCTGTGCAATTTTAGGCTATTTATTAGGAAGGCTTTTTGGTAACAATAATGAAGATGAAAGCGATAATGATTCTAGCGGAATTATTACTAAGTTAGAAACTGAATTAGCAGGATGTGAAACGCAAAATGATAAATATCTAATACGAATTGATGCATTGGAAGCTAAATTGGCAGCATGCGAAAAAAGTAAGATTACTTTGGAAGCTAGAGGTAATGATGATAACTTAAGTATATCTTCTTTTGCTGCTCCGGCTATTAGTGCAATACTTTTTGATGGAGCTGCAGCAAAGGCAGTTTTTGGAAAGAAAGTAAAAGAGAATGATTTAACGTTTGTAGAAGGAATTGGTCCAAAAATTAAAGACTTATTCCATAACCATGATGTAACGACTTGGAAAGCACTTTCTGAAACAAGTGTAGAAAGATGTCAAGAAATATTAAACACTGGAGGAGAACGCTATAAAGTGCATAATCCAGGGACTTGGCCGCGTCAAGCAAAGCTAGCTTACGAAGGTAAATGGCAAGAACTTTTAGATTGGCAAGATATCTTAGATGGAGGAAAAGAAGTATAATTTTAGATACTTAAAATTTCTATATAAAAAATCCGCTTTCTTATGAGAGCGGATTTTTTTATGTTTTTTATTGAAAGATGAATCACTTTTTTAGAACGTCTGATCGAGTAGAATCTCGAAGAGATTTTGTGTCGAAATCTGGCTTGTTTCAAATTCATTTCGAAAATATCTAAGAGCGTAGCGATCTAACAGCAAAGCGATCCAAAAGGCAAAGCCGATCTAAAAGCGAAGTGATCTAACATTAAAGCATTCCATTCGCTTCAACCCATTTGAATTTTGTAATATCTTCTGGAATTGTAACACGATCAGCAATACGTGCCATACGATCTGGTAATTTCATCACATAATCACGTGCTTTTTTGGCAGTATCTGTTAAATCGGTCAACTTATCAATCTCCCAATACGCATTCAATTTTCGCAAGATGTCAACATAATCATGTGTTGTATATACACCTATGCGTTGTGCGGCATTAGAAAAGTTTTCAAAAGCAGTTCCGATAGCTTCTCCAGATTCACGTACAAATTGTGCTGGCATGACAATTTTTTTACGCATCATATCTTCAAAAGCTAACATCATTTCACTTGGGTCGTACTCCAAAATTGTTTTTACAAATTCTCTATATGCTAAATGATGGCGCATTTCATCACCTGCAATGATATTGCACATTTTTCCAAGTAGTGTATTTCCTTTTTTCTTTGCTAGTTGTCCAACTCGCTTATGCGAAATATTGGTTGCTAACTCTTGAAAACTTGTGTAAACAAAGTTTCTATATGGATCATTTGCGGTTCCAATATCGAAACCATCGTTGATAATGTGTTGTGTTGTAATTTCTATTTCGCGCATGTTTACACGACCAGATAAGTACAAATATTTGTTTAAAACATCACCATGGCGATTTTCTTCTCCTGTCCAATGACGAACCCATTTTGCCCAACCATTGTCTCTACCGTTATTTCCATGTTGATTAATTCCTTCTACATCCATTAGCCACGATTCGTACGTTGGTAATGCTTCTTCAGTAATAGTATCGCCGACCAATACAACCCATAAGTCGTATCCTATTTCTTTTGCTTCTTCTCTAATTTGATGCACTTCATCAAAGAAAGTATCTTTTTGAGAATCTGGCAAAAAGTCAGTTGGTTGCCATATTTTTTCGGGGGGAATTAGATATTTGTCCATGTAGCCATCGATTTCTTTCTCAATGGTTTGCATGACTTCTAAACGAATATTTTTTATAGACATTATTGATGGTTTAATAATCTCGCAAAAGTACCACTAAATATCTACAAAAGCCGTTGTTTTCACACAATTAACATCTTGAATCGATTTTGAGATAATTCTCCTAACATCTTGTAATGATTGTTCTTTCACCAGTTTTCCATTTTTAAAAACTGTTGTAAGCAAACCTTCTTTTTCTTCAGTTAAAGTACATTCATCTTTCAATTTAATTTGACCATTTTCAGTATACAATTGTATCAACCCTTTTGCAGATTTTTTTGTACCATCATCCGTAATTGGATCTTTAAAAATAGCACGCCCTTCACCATTTACTTCCACATACGTAGCTTTCATTGCAAAACCAAATGTATCTCGCGTGTTGTATTGATAAGTAAAACTTCCAATTCCTAAGACAACATTGGTAGAAGCAAAGCCTTTTTCTTTTAAGCGTTCGCAAATTTGAGTAGCTCTATCAATTGTAATACTATCGCCATAAATAGCGCCAATTTTAGGATTTAGTACTTTGTATCCTTGCGAGTTTAGGCTTCCACCGAATTCGTCCCACAATAATTCAATAACACCTTTTGCAACGGTTGAATCTTCATGTTCACAACCACAAATAATATCTACAGGATTTCCAGAATCTGGGCGAATTACCAATTTCCCATCACGATTTAGAATTTCTTCTTTTAGTTGTGGTAAATATTCTGTGAGCACTTTCCATAAATCCCAGGTATCTGAAACTACGGAGAGAATTCCTGTTGGATAGGTTTCTAACAAGCGTCTAAACGTTTCTATTTCGTCGTCTTTACTTCCTGCACACATCACGCTGTGTTCGGTAGCATTTACACTTCCAATCACCAATTCTTTAGTGACATCAGTATTGTAATATTTTTCAAGGTTGATCGCAACGGGAAGCGTGTCACTTCCTGTAAAAGACAATGCATGTCCCATTCCGCTCAAAATAGAAGATTCTATTCCCGACATTCCACGCATGGAAAAATCGTGTCCTTGCCAGTTGATGAAGCCTAAGTTTTCCTCATCAGTTTCTTGCGCATATTTCGTTAAAATTGTTTTGTATTGTTTTGCAATGGTAGCCGAAGTACATGGCTGCCAAATAATGTTTGAAAGTAGTGTTTCTAAGTAGTTTGTAATCCAGAAAAACTCTGGAAGTGTATTTACTACGGTAAACATTGGGACACGAATTGGAACTTCTGTTCCTTCAGGTACCGCTTTAATTTCAATAGGTAAGTAGCCTAAATCGTGTAAATCTTCAATATGTGAAATATCGTAATCGACACCTAAATAATGATCGACGTATTTCTTGTACTCTGTAGCAACTTGCTCTTTTGGTTGATTGAAGAATTCGGTGTTGAATTGTTTGATGAGGTATTCTTTCATGAAGTATTGAAGTCCGAAAAAGACAACGCTGTTAATACCTTCAATTCTACTTTTTCGTGGTGTCCAATTCGAATACACTTTGGTTGTTCCTTGCGGATATTGTTCTTTGTGTCCGAGTTTGTAACCGTCTGTCAGCAATAATGGATTCATAGGAATATTATTTTGCGTTAATTATACGCAAATATAAAATGTTTTTTGGAATTGACAAGTGAATCTGTGTTTTATTCGTTGAAACTACAGAAGAAAGATATAGGTTTGTTGCTTATTGTGCAAGCTGTAAGGCTTTTTCTGCTTGCTTTATATGTCTTTCATTATGATAGATTAAAACTCTAAATGTATCACCTAATTTAAGCTTAATTAATTTTGAAATAGAAATTGCAGTTTTGGTTTTGTCAAGGTGTACATGTTTTGCTTTGTCCAACAATTCAATTATTTGATGTTGTTGATCGATGAATTTTTCAAGTGTCTCAATACTGAGTTTAGAGTTTAAAGGATTCATAGACTTGAATGTTTTCATTTTGTTTAAATCTTCACTATAAGAAACTGTTTTACTAAAATACTTTCCAAGCCAATTGCTTTTAAACACTTCAGCACTTTTATGTCTAGCAGTACTTATTTTAGTTGTGAGTTCTGGAATGTAAAAGTCGCCATATCTGTTTAAGTGCTCTATACATTCAAGTGCACTCCAGCTCTTTGAATCTTGTTTCCAATTTAGGTTTTCAATAGGTTGATTTTTTAAACTTTCGGCAGCATTTAAATTCGCTCGCGTAAGCTCTAATAGGTTTTGCAATAATTGTTGTGATGTAGATACCATTGTTTTTTATTGCAAATTTCAGAATACATTTCTTCAAAAAAATTGATTGAAATTAAGATTTTTTAATTCTGGATAGTGTTTCAGGTGTCATTCGTAAATACGAAGCGATATACTTGTTTGGTATTTCTTGAAACAACTGAGGACTCCTTTTTAAAACTCTAGTATACCTTTCCATTGGTGAAGATGTTAGAATATCACGCTCTCTTTCCATTTGTTGTAAAACGAAACTTTCTAAAATAGAAAGCCACAATTTCTTGTTTTCAGCTGATGAGGTAATGAAATTTGTATAGTTTTCTTTACTGATCACTTTTAAGGTCGTTTTTTTAAGCGCTTGAATATAAAGTTCAGACGGTTTTTCATTTAAAAATGAATCTAAAGCAGCGATTAAATTATTCTTATATCCAAATCTAATTGTATGTTCTTCGTATGCATCAACTACAAAAATGCGCAAGCTTCCACTTTTAACTAAATAGATATTGGTATCAATACTTCCCTTTACTTTTAAATATTCATTGCGCTTAAGCTTTATCTCTTTATCCCAGAGATTTTCACTGTGTATTCTATCAATTAATATTGAAATTGGATTCATAATGTCTTTTATCAAAGCTTGAATTCCGTAATATCTTCGTCAGTGTCAAAAATATGTGGATAATGCTCTTTTACATTTCTTTTCATGAAGGCTAACGGAACATCTTCAAAATGCCCATAATCGGCTGTGTATTCCATGAATAAACTTCCATTATCATTGTATTGCTGCAAAAAAGAATCGTTTTCTCCATCAAACTCTAAAGGAGTAACATTGAATTTTCTACATAATGAAGCATTGAAAGCAGGTGAAAGCTTCAACCATTTTTCATTTAAAAAAACATTGACCATTCCGTGTGGCGTGAGTTCGTTTGAACCAAATTTTTCTGTGAGTCGCTCTACAGCAATATGATTTTTAACTTTCCCCAAATGCAGTCGTGCGGGAATTTCTAAAGCTCTCAAACAAGCAATTAATAGAATTGATTTCTCAACACAATTTCCACTTGTTTTTTGAGCAATGACGCTTGCGCGAAAGTTCTCTTTTGAAAGACTAATGCTGTAAGGATCATATTTCCAATCGTCTCGAACTTTGTTATATACTGCAATCGCTTTTTCTTTGTTAGAGATTGAATTGTCTTTGCATGAAGCGATTAGTTTTTGAATGCTAGTATCTTCAAAATCGAAATAATATGTAGTGGTTAAGTACTTCATTTTCTACGAATGACACGCATTTTGTTTCTCCCTTTTTCGTCAGGATACAATTCTGGAAGTGGATCACTTTGCCAAAACTCTTTCGTATCAATATCTAAGATAGACAATTTACCCGTAAAAGCAGCCCCAGTATCCACATCCCATAAATTATGAGCTTTCATTGGTATATTGCAATTAAAGTTTAATGTTGGTGTATGCCCAACATAAATTTCTTTATAATGTCGAAATCGTCTTGGCGTATAGAGTGTATTACTTAATTTTTCTATACCAATCTTATCAGCTAATAGTGCAGATTCAATCAGTGTTCTATCAAAATAGAAATTCTTGTGATAATGTTCTTTTAAAACACCATGCATGGAGGTAAATCCTGCATGTAGAAACAGTCTATTTTGATCGTCAATATAATAGTTTTCTAAATTTTCATAGAATTCCAAATGCTGTTGCTTGTTATAGTTGACACGTTCATAACTTTCTAAAGTTTCTTTTCCGCCATGCATATACCAAACATCATGTACATGACCATCCATTAACCATTCATGACACCAAACATCATGATTTCCACGAATGAAAATACACTTTTGTTTGGTGTTTAGTTTTATAAGAAACTCAACTAATTCTGCAGATTCACTCCAACCATCTACATAATCGCCCATGAAAATTAAAGTGTCTTCTGTGGTTACGTTGGCGCGTTCAAGCACTTGTGTCAATGCTCTAAATCCTCCGTGAATGTCTCCTATAGCGAATGTTCTCATGTGTTTAAATTTTATCTAAAATACTATAAAAATTCACCAAAACATATCAATTTGTATTTGATAACTTATTGATAATGTTTTGTTCTAAAATTTTATAAAACTCACCTAGGAATTCATCACTTGTCATTCGGAATGGTACTGCTCTTTTTTTGTCTTTCATCAATTTAGTGATATTGTTATCTTCTAAATTTACATCCAATACATAGCCGCCGTATTGTAAGGTTTGCTTCACCAATGCTAAAGGCAATGATGTAGCACCAGAAGTTCCAATTACGACTAAAATACCTGTGTTTTTAGAAATTCGCATGGTAGAATCAACTTTGTACAAACGTTCGTTGTAATATTCATCAAACCATAAAATATTTGGACGTAATAGTGATCCGCATTTTGGACATTCTAATTTTTCCCAATCTTTATCTGTTAATTCTTGATCAACACGATCAATTTTGATGTCTTTTGGATAGAGATATACTGCTTTTGAACATTCTACAGAACAACGAACCGTACGCATGTTTCCATGAATTTCATATACTTTGTTTCCAGAACTTCCGCCACGTTGATGCAATCCATCAATATTTTGTGTGATGATGGAAAAATCTTCTGGAATTAATTTTTCAATATTCGCCAACAATGTATGCGAATCGTTTGGTTGTGCATTTTCAAACATTCCTTTGCGGAATAGGTTAAATTGCCAAACTTCATCTTGATGTTTGCTAAAGTATTTGAACGTTCCAAACTCTTCTGGTTTGTGAAATTTTGTTCCTTTTACCCAAATTCCGTCCGAACCTCTATACGTAGGAATTCCGCTTGCTGCAGACAATCCTGCGCCTGTTAAAAATGTGATTTTATTTCTTTTTTCTTTTTGAAAGTTCTCTTTCAATATTTCTTTTAAATTTTTCATGATTCCTCAATTTTCGGAATGTATTTGTACATAATGTCTGTTCGAAGTACGTATTTTGTTCCGCTTTTTAATAAAGCACCTTCATGGCGTAAACCGTGAAGAAATAATAGAGCACTTCCTTTTTTAGGGCGAATCGTAGTTCCAGAATGGAATACAGTTTCTCCACCTACAAAATCATCGTTCAAATAGATCAAAAAACTATATTGACTCGCTTCCGTGTCATTTCGTCTATAGCTTCCATCTCTATGCATTTTGAATCGATGTCCTTCTTCATATTTATAAAATCGAAGCATTTCGTTTAAACCAAAAGCATGACTGTATCCTATTTGCGCAGGAGCATATTCTTTGATTTTGTTCCAGAGAATTTCTGCATGTACTTCATCTTTGTACATAACACGCAAGTTGTTGCGCACGTTAGTCATTAAGACTTGTCTTCCTCGCAAGTTTACTTTAGCTTCTTTATATTTCCTTTTCTCACTCTTGGCAATCAACTCATCACATTCCTCATGCGATAAAAAGTTGTCAATAACGTATATGTGATCTTCTAGTTTTTTCATGACTTCTGTTTTTTGAATTGTACACTGAGCGGAGTAGAAGTGTGCAATTAGAATTCTATAAACTCCGCTGGAACTTTTTCCGTAAGCCAAACACCATTTTCTGATTGGTAAAACGCGTGATTTTGTGCATGCATTTCGCCGCTTCTTACTGTTAGAATGATTGGTTTTCCGCGTCTACTTCCAACATTAATTGCGGTTTCTTTATCGGCGCTCAAATGCACATGTTGTCTCGTTCCTTTGATCAATCCTTTTTCTTGAATGGATGTGATAAATTTTTCAACCGTTCCATGATATAGATAGTTCGGAGGTTCTTTTGATTGTATGCCCAAATCTATATTGACAGAATGCCCTTGACTTGCTCTAATCATCGTTTTGTCTTCATTGAAAGCAAAACGTTTTTTATTGTTCGTAGCCACCACATCTTCTAATTCCTCCATAGAAAGCGAATATGGTTCTACGTTTATTTTTTCAAGTAAAACAGCGACTGAAGTCCAGCCATTTTCATCGAGTGTAATTCCTAGTTTATCAGGATTATGTCTAAGTACATAACTTAGAAATTTGCTTATGCTTTTATTTTTTTTACTCATTGTAATTCCATTTATTTTGCAACAGCGTTTCGGCAATTTCATCAATGAATGAATCGGCAACTAGTTTTGATTTTTCATTGTTCTTTAACGTATGCCATTTTATACCATTCGCTGCTGTCATTTGTTTTGCCCAATTGAGACTTTCTGCATCTTCGGGACTTCCTATTATAAAATGTTTTCCTTTTGGATCTTTTAAATATTCTTGTAAAAAGTATCCAAATTCCCAACGACTTGTGGGACCAATATTGGCAGGAAACACTTCCGATTTTTCTTTGTTCCAATACGTTGGTAGCCAAAAGGCGGTAATGTCGCAAAGTTTTAAGTATTGCAATTCCCAAGGAATTTGCTGATTTCGAACTTTCTCCAATTCACTTTTAGGATTTGGATTGTTTATTTCTGACCAATTTCCTGTGATTGGTTCTGGAGAAACAACTATCATACTTGGGTCTAATCGTGAATCATTTACCAATTTATCTACGATAACACGTCTCCATCCTGTTGTCATTTCTCCACTTGGTGGCGTTGGACCAGCCAAAAACACACCCAATTTTGAAAATACCGTATCGTGACTTCTAGAAAATAACGATCTTATAGCTTCATGCTTCATATTAACTGCAATTTTCGCTGTAATTCCTCGCCTTCTGGTAAAAAAGGACGTTCTGCAGGAATCATCAATTTGTCTAGTTGATTCGATTTTACAAACTCATATTGTTCCGCCACAAATGCAGAGATATCTTCTATTTTTAAAACATCTTCTTTAGCATAACTGCGGATAAATTCATTTCTGATTCCAATCTGAATTGCGCGTCGTTCTAATTTTGCACCATACGGATCATGATCTGGATCCCATTGCAATCGTACATTAGAAGATTTTACAGATTCTTTCCATGTTTCTTGCGATTCGTACAATTCAGGTTTGAATGAAGAATGTACTGCGTTTTCCAAGTATTTTTGAAAAGCTTCACGTTTCAAGTGAATTGCCAAAACGACTTCTTGTCCAACTTTCTTTCCCCAACCATTTCGGTACATCATCCAAAGAAAATTTGGTTTAATCCATGTCATGCGTTCCAAGCTAAATGGTCCGCCAAAAAATTGATTTCTTGTAGCAAAATTCCCGATTGCTGGACGATACGACTGATATACGATTACTTTTTCATCATCGTATTGTGCCATGATGTGATGTCCGTTTTGTGGCCATTCATTATTTTGAGTTGTATAGTTTTGTATGTTTAATTTCATGTTTTCTAATTTTTTTGATAAAACTCACTGTTACGCCAGTTTTCTACCTTGTTTTTCCAGTCTGCTGGAATGTTCTCCTCTTTCGTATTCATGATGGTAATTGCACCAACAATTGCACAAATCGTATCTCTATCGCCTAAAGCGGAAACTGCTCTCCAAATGGCTTCTTGGAAATCTGTTTGATGATGCGCGGCAATCCAAATTGAAATTGGAACTGTGTCTTGTGCAATCATTTTTACACCATTTCCTAAGATTGACACTACGGTTCTTATATCGTAATTTGGTAAAACCGTTATTGATTTTTTGATCTTAGAAGTTGTGTCACAATCAGGCAATTGAGCAACTACTTTTTTGATGAATTCGTTTGGTTCAAGCGTTTTATTCTCAATTTGTAATTGCGTATTGATCGCTGTAGCAATTGCAACTGCCATTGCACCAACACATCCTTCTTCATTTGCATGCGTAATTTCAGATGATAGAAAAGCTTGTGTTGTTACTTTCTTTAAATCATCATAAAAATACGCTCCGATTAAACCAGCACGCATGGCACCGCCATTTCCCATAGAACCCATTCCGCTAAAAGCTGCTTTTGAAACTTCTTTCCAATGTTCTCCAGCTTCAATTGCACGCATGATTCTGTGCATGGCAGGTCCGTAACCTCGATTAAAATCTAAATGATAGTTTCTAGCAAACGCTTTCGCAATAAAATCCTGATTGATTTCACCAAACATTTCCAATGATGTATAGATTGCAATTGCCATTACCGTATCATCTGTGAATTCCCAAGTCGTTTGTGGAATCTCACGAAAGTGAATAGCATTGTAAACAGCGTCTTCTGGACCAAAGAAACTTTCGCCAAAAGCGTCACCAATACTATTGCCAAGCAATGATTTTTGTGCTAATTGTAATCTATGTGTGTTCATGATTATCCAAAATCGTAGACATACGTATCGATGTCGTTTGTTAATACTGTTTTTTCAATAATAGGTTCCACTTTATTCCAAGTTCCGCCAGCTAATCCACAACCAATTCTAGGCATGTGAATACTAGCGTTTAATTCTTTTGCTTTTTCAGCTACTTTCTCCAAACATTGTTCAACAGCATTGTAGCGAATTGGAACTCCGTTACTTCCCGTTTTCATTCCTTGTTGTGCAATCATATTGATTACATATACATATTCTGATACTTGAACGATTTGAATATTTCCTAGTTCAAAATCATTTTTTGCTCTGTTTCTGTGCCAGATTCTATAGGCTTCTTCTGGAGCTTTCCAACGTTTTGAAATCGCTAAGACAAACCCTTTTCCCCATCCGCCTAGATTATTACATATGTGAACAATTATTTTTGTTCCTTTTGCTTGCGGACTTGTAGCATCACCTTTTAGGTATGTTATTGATTTCATGATTCAAATTCTTGTCTAAATGGCGCAATGTATCTTTCATTATTCGCGTAAATCGCGAACACCACTTTTTTAAATTGATTTTTAAAGCTTGTTTCTAAAACTTCTTTGAAAAGTTTTGCAATAACTGCTGGATCATTTCGAAAAACACCACAACCCCAAGCGCCGAGAATTAAGGTGTCATTTCCGTGTGCTACAGAAACTGCCAATACTTTTTCAATTCTTCTACGCATGATGTCTGGAATTTGAGAAACCATACGTTTTTCAGTTTTTTTGACTGCGCCATAGTTTGCCGCTGCTGCCGTAACTACAGAAGCTAATACTGGCTTCTCCAATAATTCTCCAGCATCATTTCTGAAAAAAGGAACGTTTGGACTGAAAATGATATCATCGGTATAGAGATTCGTTTTTAGTGCTCTGTGCTTTTCGTAAAATCCGAAGTTTTCCTTCTGACATAGATATAAACTAGAAGCTGCTGCGAGGCTTTCTTCCTGTGCTAATGATCCATTTAAGAATCCACCGCCAGGATTTTTCGCGGAAGCAAAGTTTAAACACATCACACTTCCTTCATCATGCAATCGTAAAATGGCAGCTAATGAGGTTTCATCAGTAACTTCAAATACAGTTTCGTGTGTTCCTTCAACTTTCGTGTTTGCTACAATTTTATCTAATTGCTCACTTTCATAATAGATAGATTTTTGTTTCGCTTCTATTTGCTCGTAGCCAAAATCTATTTTTTTATCATCCATCATATAAAACCCATTATGTAATATAATTAGGGTTTCTTCTGCGAGTATTTTTCTTTGTGCTCTGTTCATTTTAATTGATTGGCTCTTGCGCCAAAATATTTTTGACAGCTTTTCCAACAGGAATCCGATGTACGGGAATTTTTATGTTGTAGTGCTGTATGTGTTTTTTAATTTCTTTGTCTATTTCATGTTGATCGTATCGCGATGAAAAATGTCCTAAGATCAGTTTGTCTATCTTGATATTTGCAACCATTTTAAATACTTCATCTAAAGAACTGTGTTTGTTTTTGAATGCTTTTGTATTTGTTTCGTCTTTGGTTAAAAATGTCGCTTCATGAATGAGAATTTCGCTGTTGTCATAGCGCTTGTAATCTTCAATTGGCGTATCTCCCGAATATGATAAAATGTTTCTTTTGATTTCATTTGTTAGGAAATGATCTCCATGTTCTTTTTTGATTTGGATCAATTCGTCTTTGTGTAAATTCACAAACTCCGATTTGAGCTTTCGTTTGGTTTCAAATACTTTAAAACTTAAACTTTTCAATAAACCAGGTTGTACTACATGACCATTTTCGATTGCTTCTACTTGAATGGTATTTTTTGTAGCTATGATTGATTTGTCTTCTATTTCTTGCCAATTCGTTCCTTTGTTATGCGGATCAAATTTGGTAAAGAAATCGTTTAGAAACGGAAATGAACCTGAATCTTTCGGATAGTAAATCGTTGGTTTTAAACCTGCAAATAATTGATTGAATTGCATTAAACCTGTCAAATGATCTCTATCGGCATGTGAGATAAATGCATGTTTTATCTTTCCTGCTTTTCCTAATAAATTTGAACAAACGCCATCGCCTGCGTCAAATAGAATTCCTAATTCTTCTATATAATACCAAGTTGCATATAATGCAGTTGAGTATCCGTGTATGGTGAGTTTCATTATTTCTAAATTTTGAATGCTAAGTTTTAAATTTTAAATTATTTTCTAATCTAAATTTGTCACATCGAGTGGAGTCGAGATACTATATTCAAGCATTTTTTTTCAATTGATCTCGAACTTCCATTAAGGCAAAACCTAGTAGATTTTGTCCCCTCCATAAATTCGGATTCGCAGCTTTTTCATTGTTTTCGCTCATTCCAATTCCCCAAATTCGGTCTCTGGGACTGGCTTCTACAAGAATTCTATTTTTGGTGTCTAATAGAAATTGTTTTAAATGTTCGTGTTGTGAAAATTTATGATAATTTCCTTTAACGACAATGTTAAACTTGTGTTCATTCCAAATAACAGGATCAAAGTTTTTAACTTGTCTTCCTAATTTCTTAGCGTCATGTGGATGATTTACAGTTAATATTTCTTTTCGAATTTCCATATCGTTAAAAATACGTGCTTTTTCTGCCATCATCCAATGTTCGGCAGTTTTGTAAACTTCGTTGTTTACGGTAAATTCAACTTCCCACCATTGACTAAAACAGCTTTTTGTGACACTTCCATCTTTAGAAGGTTGATGTCCCCAAAAAAAGAGGAATTTCAACGTTTCTTGTTCGTTGAAGCGTTGTTGTATATGTTGTAATGTATGTTTCATGTCTTTTTATTTTAAATTCTAAATGTTGAATTTTAAATAATACTTTCGTGGAAACGATCAATTAGGTTGTGAATGTCGTCATAACGTGCTAATTGAAATTTCCATGTTTCTGGAATGGCCTTAAAACCATAATAGATTCCTGCCAATCCGCCAGCAATTGCGGCAGTTGTATCTGTGTCTTCTCCTAAGTTGACTGCTTTTAAAACGCAATCTTCATACGAATCAGTAGTTAAAAAACACCACAAAGATGCTTCTAAGGAATTGACAACATAACCACTTCCGCGAATACGTTCAGGATCTCTTTTAGCAATGTCTTGTTGTAAAACTTCATGGTAAAAACCAACTTCCTTTTCATTAAAATCTTGTGTTTTTATAAAAGTATTTACAAGTTCTTTTACTTTTACATACGCTTGAAATTTCTCAGTTCCATTCAATAATAGCAAACAATACTCAACATAAATAAAGCATGCTAAAACTGATCTGAAATGTGCATGTGTCATTGAAGAAATTTCTTTGATGATTTGATAACGTTCTTCAATATTTTCTTCATTTTTTAAGAAATAGACCAATGGGAGAATTCGCATAAGCGAGCCATTTCCATTAGAATATTCATCCATTCCGCCACAAATTTCGGGTGTATGTCCTTGTTCTAATCTATAAATTGCTTGTCGTGTAGTGATTCCGATATCGAAAACACTTCCGTGTGGAGACCAATATGCACGATCAAACCAAGCAACAAATTTTCGTGCAATGATCTTTGTATTGTATCCAGAAAGTAAACCTTCCATTAAGCAAAACGTAAGTGAACTGTCATCTGACCAAGTTCCTAATGGTTGATTGTGTGTTCCATGACCAATCATGTCGGTAGCAGGAAAACGTTCCATTCGGTCTTTACTTAAAAACTCATACGGAACGCCCAAAGCATCACCTGTAGCAACTCCAAATATTCCTCCTTGTAAGCGTTCTAATAAGTTCATAATCTTTTTATTTTAAATGTTAAATTCTAAATGTTGAATTTTAAATTGTTTCTTACTCATAACTCATAACTCAACACTCTATAACTTTATTTGCACTACTTTTTTTGATTTCACATCTCTAAATGAGTTTGTGGTGAAAATTGTTTTATATATACTTTCTAATTGTTCAAATCCTTTGTTAAATATTCCGTGACTTACGATTAAATGTAAATCGCCAGCATTTTTTTCTTGCAATGCTTTTCCGAGTCCTAAAAATGTACCGCCGCCATCGCAAATATCATCTATTACAACCCCTGTTTTGCCTTTTAAATCATCTGAATAGACTGTGAATCCAGATAATTCACCTGTTTTTACATCTCGTTTTTTAGAACATTCTATCACTTCAATTCCTCCTAAATATGCTGATAATTTGTATATCTTTTTCAACGCACCACCATCGGGAGAAATCAATACGATTTCATCTTTTATGGTTGCTAAACATTGTTTTACATATTCATGATTGTCAATTACTTCGACATTGTTTAATAACGCTGGTGTGACTTCTGAATGCGGATCGAAAACAGTGACTTTTTCATAATTTTGACTGTTAATGATATCTGCATATACCTTTACACTTAACGGTTCCCCTGAAACCATGACACGATCTTGACGTGCTGCTGGAACATACGGAATGAACAGGTTAATTTCTTTTACGTTCATTCTTCGTAATGCATCTGTTGCTAATAGAATAAATCCTATATCATTGAAAGAAGTAATGCGTTGCGTAATGATAACAGCATCTTTTACAGCTTCCTTGATCTTGATATGTGGCTCACCTCCTGAAAATGTAAATGTTTCAAAGTCAATTGATTTTCCAAAAGGAGTAAAGTCCGTATCTAAATGTAAATAGTTCATATTAGCGTTATTTGTACGCAAATATAAAACGCTTTTTTCGTTCTGCAAATTATTTTGTGTAAAAATTACATTAATAAGCTTTTTGATAGCAATATTTAATGGTTGAAAAGCTTGAAAAAACGCTTCGTTTTTCGTATCTTTTTATCTTTGAAAAATAGCTATATGAGTGAAGAAAATAAGTATTGTAAAGCCAGTATTCGGCCAATAGAAAACATTGTTGAACATATTAGAATGCGACCTGCAATGTATATTGGTCGTGTTGATGAAACTGGTAATTTGAGAATTATTTCTTTTTTATTTGAATACTTGACAAGTCATATAGAATGGACTAAAACGAATTTTTTATATCTAAAAAATAACACATTTCAAGTTGTTTTCGATAGTGTTTTAAATTTTGAGTTAATTCCAGAAAATATAAATTCATTAGCTTATGAAATGTGTACGTTGCCGGCTTTGTCAGAAACATGTTTGATTCAATCGAATGGAAAGGAACTTATGTATGAAAAAGGCGAGTTGATTTCCGAGAAAGAAATAACAAAAGTAAATGAGTTAGTTATTAGGTTTAAACTTGATACAACGATTTTGAGTAGTAAAAGACTGCCAAAACATTTATTGTTCAATTTCTTTAAACGATATGCTTTTTTGTATCCTGAAAAAGAAATTAATGTGTTTGAAAATGAGCAAACTATTGCTAGTTTTTCATCAAAAGGATTACTAGATTGGTTTGAAATGAAGAGTTTTGAATCGAGACTTTTAATGAAACCTTTCCAAGTTTCTATTGAAGATGCATCAATTGATTTGAAAGCTGAGATTATATTTTCGATTCATGATGCTGAAGAAAACTTTACAACAATTACATTGCCAAGAGCTGATGTTATTAGAGAGAATGGAACACATTCTAAAGGTTTTTTGAAAGGTTTGAATACTGTAATTGATAAGATTCTTGGAGAAACTACACGCAAATTTGAATTTACTGAATATAGAAATTTAGTAGGCGTTTTTAAGTTGTCATATCCAAATATAGAGTTTTACGGTCCTACACGAAATGAAGTCGGAAGTGAAGAATTGGTAGAAGTTTTTGAGAAAGGAACTCAAGAAGCATTGTTAGCAAATAGTAGTTTTAGGAAAACTATTTTGGAGTTATTTGGTTCATAGGTTGTTGGTTTCGCGTGAAGGATAGAGGCATTTGTTGGAGCTCCTCGAAGAGAGCGACTGCCGAGAGTCTGACCGTTTTCGGGCACGCCATTAGCACAATTTAAGAGCTACTATTGATGTCGAAAGGTAAAATTTTGAGACCACTTAAATCGATGGAAAAGAAAAAATATAGGTAGATATATATGTAAGTCAGGAAAATAAATGGAATTAAACTATGTACTAGCCAAAGATATTTTTTTCTTTTAAAAATTAGTACTGATGTTACAAGCGATATGAAACCGATAACTGCAAGAATACAATGATTGAGTAAGGTGAAAAATAGAAGCTCATATTTTAAAAAGAACAGACAATAGACGACGAGCACGCCAAGATTGATGATGGAAATATATTTTAGTTTTCTGTTTGATAGACCCATGCATTAAAAGTAAGGAAAATACACTTACTTAATATCAAATAAGAAACCTTCTTTCTGCAATTTGAAGTATTGTTTTTTGTTGAACTTGAACAAATTGGCTGGTCTTCCGCGGCCTTCTGAGACTTTTTCATCGAGTTCTTCCAAAATTTCAAAACTCATGATTTTTTTACGAAAGTTTCTACGATCAATTTTCTTTTCTAGAATTGTCATGTAGAGTTTTTCCAAGTCGGAGAATAGAAATTTGGTTGAAAGTAAATCAAAACCAATTGGTTCGTAGGTGAGTTTGTTGCGCAAACGTGTTTTGGCTTTTTCTAAAATTACATCATGATCAAAAGAAAGTTCGGGCAATTCACTGATTGGAAACCAAGCAACATCTTGCGCATCTGTATCGGCTTTTATTTCGTGATGAGATGGTTTTACCAACGCAAAATAGGCAACAGAAATGACACGATTTCGCGGATCGCGACCAGGTTTTCCAAACGAATATAGTTGCTCTAAATAGTCAATAGTTACGTTTGTTTCTTCCTGTAATTCACGTTCTACGGCGGTTTCTAAGCTTTCATGCTCTAAAACTAATCCGCCAGGCAATGCCCATGAACCTTGAAATGGCGCGACTTTTCTTTTGATAAGAAGCACGTTCAATTGATGGTCTTTGTACCCAAATACTACGGCGTCAACTGCTACACGAATGTTTTGCATCATGAGACAAAAATACAAATTACCGTGAATTGGCTATAACTTATTTGTAAAAGCCTTTTTAAACTTTTCTTTTTGTTGGCATAAAACTAACTATATTTAATCTTCCTCAAAATTCGAATGGTAGCTTTATACAATTCGTAAATATCTCGATCATACGATTTTAAAAGTGGTTTTGCTTGGTCTAATTTGTCTTTTGCTTGATGAAAACCATTCAAATAACAAATCATATAGGTTGCTGGAAGATTGCGTAAATCGTGATCTTCACTTTCATTGATCGGACTATTTTTTTGTAGTTTTTCTAAGATAGCATTGTTGCTATTGTAAATATGATGCAACATTTTTTTGTCAAAATAAGGCACTTCAAAAATTAAATTGCTTTCCAATTTATACATTCCGTTGGGTTGAAACGTAATAGTTACTTTTTCAAGCGGATAGTATTTATTCTTGTTTTGAAGTCCAAGCGGAACGTATTCTGTAATCGTAAAAACATCCTCTGTATATGTAATTTCAACCTGATCTAACGCAGAATAAAATAACTTTACTTGCTCGTTAATGAGTTCAATATCAACACGCGAATAGAACGTTTTGTTACCTTGTTTTTGTTTGATTCCAGCCCAACAAACAATAAATTGTTCTTTAAAGACTTGGTAATGTGATTCTAAATTTTTGTGTTCGTTTGTGATAAAATTAATCACGCTATCTAAGGTAAGTTTGATATTGTTTTGTGCGTTTTTTTCAATTGTTTTTACAATTTCAGAATTCACATCTTTAATCTCAATATCAAATACTTTGGGCATGGAAATGCTGCCGTCACGTAGAAAAACAGAGCCACCATAATATTTCCAAATGTTCTTTTTGAGTGAAGTGATTTTATCAATGGCGCGAATGGTAACCAAACCAACTACCTTTCCTTTGGGTAAATGCGGAAAGTATATATTTTCGTATTGCACAATTGGCGGATTTGCTAAATAGGCATTGACTAAATTCTGAATTTTACTATCATCAAAAAAGTCAACACCAACAATTTTATTGTCTTCATCTTCTACACCAATAACGATAAATGAATTGTTTTTTGGATTGCTGTTAGAGAGAGCGCAAATATGTTTGAGGAACTTTGCTTTTCCTTCCTTTTCACCAATATTCAACTTTCGCTTTTTATCATAAAAACTATTCTCATCGTTGTGAGCGAGTAAGTTTTTAATCAAAAGGCGTTTATTAATCATACTAAGGTGAGTTCTTTTTGAATATTTTCTCTAGCGATGGTTTCCCATAAATTATGATACTTTTCTGTGTAATAAATTCGTGGACGTTCTAGAAAATGCTGCAATACTTTCTTTCTTCCTTTTTTATACATGAAATCTGGAAACATGGAATATTCCTTGCGAATGTTTTGAGTATATGTATGATAACTTTTCCAAGTAGTTCCTAAAATTGCCAAATCCCAGTCCAAAAGATAGGCATTATCTTGATTTTGAGCATTTAGGATTTCGTGTTTTTTTGTGGAAATGATCAAATTTGCGCAATTTTCTATCTTTTTTGAGTCAATTTGAAGCTTTTTTAGTCGTTTTTGGGCGAATTCAGCACTTTTCAATTCATTGTTACTTTTGGTTGCATTGTAGATAATATCGTGATACCATATAGCAAATTGTAATGTGTCAGAATCATTCAAATCAACCTGATCGTTTGAAGCCAATTGAAGCATGTATTTTATATGATTCAAGTTGTGGTAATGCCGTTTTTTAGTCGTGTAATTTTGATTGATTTCTTTCCAAAGTTGATTCAATAACAATTCATCATCGGTATATTTCGATGTTAAAATTAACCATGATTGATACAACTCGTTTTCCATTATGATTTTTTCAGAATCGTATTTGAAGCTTGTGCAGTACACATCACCATTAAATCAGCAACATTTACATGTGCTGGTCGCGACACAATAAAATAAGCAATCTCGGCAATGTCTTGCGGTGTTAATGGTTGATACCCTTGATATACTTTTTCAGCACGTTCGGTATCTCCTTTAAAACGAACGTCGCTAAACTCTGTTTCTACCAATCCTGGATTAATAGCGCCAACGCGAATTCCGTGTGCGTGTAAATCCATTCGCATTCCTTGGTTTAGTGCGTCAACTGCATGTTTACTGGCACAATACACATTTCCGTTCGGATACACTTCTTTTCCAGCCGAAGATCCAATATTTAAAATATGACCAGATTTTTGTTCCACCATTTGTGGAATAATGGCTTTGCTCACATATAATAATCCTTTAACGTTGATGTCAATCATCGCGTCCCAATCGTCCACACTTCCATTCTGAATAGAATCCTTGCCATGTGCATTTCCAGCATTATTAATCAAAATATCGATGGTTTGAAAATTCTCAGGTAAGGAAGCAACTGCTGCTGCTACTTTTTCATTATTGCGAACATCAAAATTTAGTGTGTGAGTTTCTGTGAGTGAATTCAGTTCTGTTTGCAATTCGTCCAAGCGTTCTTGTCTACGTCCGCAAAGAATCAATCGTATATTATGTTTTGCAAATTCGCGTGCAATCTCGCGTCCAATTCCGCTTGTGGTACCTGTAATAAAAGCTGTTTTTTTCATCTATGTAACAGTTCCTGTACAAACAGGAATCTCTTTAAATTAAACTAAAAATTCTCAATACTAATCTCTAAAACCTCACTACTGCAAAGCTACGGAACTTTATGCCCTTGACTTTCTACCAAAAGCGTAAACCAATCTTCTAACGATAAATCAATTTCTGTTGCTTTTGCAGCATTTGTAATACGTTCTGGCGTTGTTGTTCCAATCACAGGATGTACGTTGGATGGATGTTTTAAAATCCAAGCCAAAACCAATTGATCTTTGGTTGCATTGTACTTTTCTGTAAGATTGTCTAACACGTTATGAATTCTTGAAGTTTGCTCATTTTGTTCTCTAAACACACTTCCCAAAGGTTGCCAAGCCATTGGTAAAATAGAATTTGTAATCATATAATCGAGTGTTCCATCATGCATGGCGTCAAAATCGGTCAATGAAAACTGAATCTGATTGGCAGAAATATCATTTTTAGTACCGATCATTGTCATTTGTGATGGCGTAAAGTTTGAAACACCAAAATTTTTGATTTTCCCTTGTGCTGTCAACTGATCTATTGCTTTGGCAACTTCATCAGGATGCATTAACGGACTTGGTCTGTGCAACAATAACAAGTCTAAATATTCGGTTTGTAAATGTTGCAAAGAAGTTTCAGCAGACCAAATAATATATTCTGCAGAATAATCATAATGTTTAATTGTATTTTGACGATTTTCTGCTTGATATTGAATGCCACATTTTGAAATAATTTCTATACTTTCACGATGTATTCCGCTTTGCGCGAATGCTTTTCCAAAATCGGCTTCCGTAGTATAACCTCCATAAATATCTGCATGATCAAAAGTAGTTACTCCAGCATTTTTACAATGATGCATCAAATCAATCATTTGGGAAGTATTGAGTTGTTTTCCCCAAATTCCCCAAGTCATGGTTCCTGCTATAATTCTTGAATAATTTGTATTCACAGTTTAAAAAAGTTTACTGTAAAAGTACATATAATTAATAGTATTGAGGAAGTCGAAGTATTGAGATTTTTTTATATTCCTTTGAAACGTCTTTGCGAAAGTTTTAAAAAACGTGTGGCAATCTGTTTCTTATTAGTAGATTGCTTCGTCGTGCTTTCTTGGAATGAAGTTTCAAACATAACCACCAAAATACCAAGAGCGAAGTAATCTAAGAAGCGAAGCTGAAATAAAAGCTAATCGTATCTAAAAACCTAAGAAGTCTAAAATAAAAACCTAAAAATAAAACTATAAAGAAGTACTAATAATTCTATAAAATACAATTCAAAAAAAGATGATATAATCGGTGAGCGAAGCAACCGTAAGGCTTTAAGTTATTAACAAACAAATGAGATCGTTAGTGATACATCATACTTTTGAGTTTTAAAGGCTTCAATATATAAATATCCTAAATATTTTAACCAATTATTAACAGCAATAAACGAATAATTTTGACAATTTGCATTGTTAAAAAGTGATTAGTAAATTCACGCCTCAAAAAAAGTACCTAAATGGAAGATACAATAGATATTAGAGCTATTAACGAAAAGATTGAAAAAGAAAGTGCCTTTATCGATTTGCTTACGATGGAAATAAACAAAGTAATCGTTGGACAAAAGCACATGGTAGAACGTTTATTAATTGGTTTGTTAGGAAAAGGACACATCCTTTTAGAAGGTGTTCCAGGATTGGCAAAAACCCTAGCAATTAATACGTTGAGTAAAGCAGTACAAGGAAGTTTTAGTAGAATTCAGTTTACACCGGATTTACTTCCAGCCGATGTTGTGGGAACTATGATCTACAACATGAAAGAGAATGATTTTTCTATTAGAAAAGGACCCATTTTTGCAAACTTTGTCTTGGCAGATGAGATTAACCGTGCGCCAGCCAAAGTGCAATCGGCATTACTTGAAGCAATGCAGGAAAAACAAGTGACTATTGGTGATGAAACATTTGTTTTAGACAAACCCTTCTTAGTAATGGCTACACAAAACCCTGTAGAGCAGGAAGGAACATATCCGTTGCCAGAAGCTCAGGTTGACCGTTTTATGTTGAAAGTTGTGATTGATTATCCAAAAATGGATGAAGAACAATTGATCATGCGTGCAAACTTAAAAGGAAGCTTTGAAACTGTAAATCCAGTCGTTTCTGTAGCACAAATCTTAAAAGCCCAAGAAGCGGTGAAAGATGTCTACATGGATGAAAAGATTGAAAAATATATTTTGGATATCATCTTTGCTACACGTTATCCAGAAAAATACAAACTAGAAGACTTAAAACCATTAATCAGTTTTGGAGCGTCACCTCGTGGAAGTATCAACTTAGCAAATGCGGCTAAATGTTATGCATTCATCAAACGAAGAGGTTACGTAATCCCTGAAGATGTACGTGCAGTAGTACACGATGTATTGCGTCACAGAATCGGAATTACCTATGAAGCAGAAGCTGAAAACATTACTTCCGAAGAAATCATCAACAAAATTGTAAACGAAATTGAAGTACCATAAATGAGTTGTGGATTATTAGTATTGAGTATTGAGATGTTTCTTAAATACAATGCTAGTAATTTGACAAACTGACTGGAAACTGTTTACCGTTCACTGTATACCAAACACTGAACATTGCATACTGAAAATAATGGATACAAAAGAGTTACTTAAAAAAGTACGAAAAATAGAGATTAAAACGCGCCGATTGAGCGATCATATTTTTGGAGGAGAATATCATTCTACCTTCAAAGGTCGTGGAATGACGTTTAGTGAAGTGCGTCAGTATCAATTTGGTGACGATGTACGAAATATTGATTGGAATGTAACTGCGCGTTACAATGAACCATACATTAAAGTATTTGAAGAAGAACGCGAATTGACCATGATGTTAATGGTAGATATTTCTGGATCTGAACTTTTTGGAACGAACACTCAATTTAAAAACGAAACCATCACAGAAATTTCAGCAACGCTCGCTTTCTCGGCAATGCAAAACAATGATAAAGTCGGATTGATTTTATTTTCAGATGACATCGAATTGTTTATTCCACCGAAAAAAGGAAAATCGCATGTATTGCGCATTATTCGCGAACTGTTAGAATTCAAACCAAAAAGCACACAAACAGACGTTTCGCAAGCATTAAAATTCTTATCTAGCGTAATGAAGAAAAAAGCAATTGTCTTTATTCTTTCAGATTTTATTGCAGATGAATACGAACAAACCTTAAAAATTGCAGCCAAAAAGCACGACTTAACAGGAATTCGTATTTATGATGAACGCGAAGAAACAATTCCAAACTTAGGAATTGTACAAATGCTCGATAGCGAAACAGGTGAATCCATGTTGGTAAATACAGGTTCAAAAACAGTCAGAACCAATTACACAAAATATTACAAAGGCAAAGTAAAATACTTTCAAGAATTATTTTCTAGAAGTGGCGCAGGTACTATTAGTGCAAGCGTAGATGAAAGCTATGTAAAAAAACTACTTGGCTATTTTAAAAGAAGAGGCTAAGCAACTATGAATAACGAAGTAAGAAATATGAATAAAAAATCACAAAACTCCAGTCAATACACTTCATTCTTGCGAATGAACGGTTTTTGGATGCTTTTCTTTTTTCTATTCACGACAATAGCACTTGCACAAAAAGTGGAAGCCATTGTCGATTCAACACAAATAAAAATTGGCGAAGAAATAAAACTTTCGCTACTAGTAGAAGCAGATACAACAGCAACCGTAGTTTTCCCGGAAGCAAACAATAGCTTTCTACCATTAGAATTGTTGGAAGCCTACGAAACAGATACCGTAAAGCAAGATGCAAAATATAGTCTCATAAAAAAATACGGAGTTACACAATTTGACTCAGGAACTTATTTTATTCCGAAGCAAAAAATACTCATCAACAACAAGCCATTCTTTACCGATTCTATTCGTATTGCTGTGGCAGATGTTGTTGTAGATACGCTCAAACAGAAAATGTTTGACATCAAAAAAATAACTGCAGTCGAAAAAGGCAGCAGTACTTGGTGGATTTATCTATTAATCGTTTTAGGATTACTTGCATTATTTGCTGCGTATTTTTACTTCTTTGTTTTTCAACTGAAAGAAAAAAAGAAGAAAAAGAAAAAAGCGGAAATTCCACCGTACGATCGTGCTTTATTACAATTGAATGAATTAGATAAATCGAAACTTTTACTCAATTCAGAATACAAAGGTTATTATTCAGAGCTTACCAATATTGTACGTCAATATATTGAGGAAGAAGTACGAATTGATGCGTTAGAAAGTACAACTGCCGAACTCATTCATAAAATAGAAGCGCAAAAAGATGCAGGATATTTAGATTTAAAAGATGAAACCATCAAAAATCTGAAAAATGTATTGCAAACTGCCGATTTGGTAAAATTTGCAAAATCAAAACCAGATGACAACATCATCAAAGCCGATCGTAATTTGGTAGAAAACATTGTAGTTGAAACCAAAGAAGCAATTCCTGAAATCTCAGAAGAAGAATTGCGAAAAGACGAAGAATACAAACTAAAACTGATAGAAGAACAACGTAAAAAACAACGTTTTAGAAATACAGTTATTGGTGTTGTGGCAATGATTATTGCTTTTGGCGGATTAATTGGATATGCAACTTTAGAATACGTAAAAGAAAACACATACGTTGGTCATTCTATGGGCGATTTGTTGGAAGACGAATGGACAACAAGTAAATACGGAACATCTGACTTTACCATTTCCACACCAATAGTGCTAACACGAATGACGCCGCTAAAAAGAAAAGACTCGGTTCCATTGCCTTTTGAAACAGATATTTATAGTTATCAAAGTCATTTAGCACCATTTTCGGTAGACTTAGAAATAACAACATTCAAGCAAAAACCAGAAATTACCTTAGATGATATTGCTGAAAAAATTCTAAAGAAATTTGAAGAAGACGGCGCTAAAAACCTCATTTCAAAATATGATGAATATGAGTCGTCAACAGGAATAAAAGGGTTCAAAGTATTTGGAACAGGAACTTTTGTAGATGACTTAAGCCCATTTAGTAGTACACAAGATAGAGCGTATGAAGCCTATATATTTGAAGAAGGACGAGGCATACAAGTATTAATAATGATGTATGCAGAAGATGATGAAGATGGAAAAACACTTGCTGATCGAATTTTAAGTTCCATCACACTAATAGAAGAAGAAAAAGGAAATGATAGATAATTATACATTTGCACATCCACAATTTTTCTGGTTGCTATTGTTCATTCCATTAGCAATTGCTTGGTATATATGGAAAAAACCTAAGCAATTGGCTGCTGTAAAAATGTCAAGCTTACAAGGATTCAAAGTAAAACAAAGCATATTGCCAAAGCTGAAGCCGATACTTTTTGTATTGCGAATGTTAGCGGTAGCTGCATTAATTACGGCATTAGCACGTCCGCAAACAAAAGAAGTCTCTACCAGAGTCAAAACAAACAAAGGAATTGATATTGTCATGGCAATTGACGTTTCGGCAAGTATGTTATCGAAAGATTTAAAACCAAATCGATTAATTGCTTTAAAAAGAGTTGCATCCGAATTCATTGATGGACGACCAAGTGACCGAATTGGATTAGTTGTATATGCAGGAGAAAGTTTTACAAAAACACCAATTACAACTGATAAAAACATTATTCAAAATGCATTAAAAGATATCAAGTATAAGCATGGCGAATTAACAGGCGGAACAGCAATTGGAATGGGATTGGCAACAGCTGTCAATCGTTTAAAAGATAGTAAAGCCAAAAGTAAAGTCATCATTTTATTGACAGATGGTGAAAATAATGCAGGATTTATTGAACCACAAATTGCCGCCGAATTGGCAGTAGAATACGGTATAAAAACTTATACTATCGGAATTGGAACCAACGGAACGGCTTCTACGCCAGTTGCCATAAACCCAGATGGAACCTTTTTATATAGAAGCATGCAAGTGAAAATTGACGAAAAACTATTAAAGGAAATTGCCAATATCACTGGAGGAAAATATTTTAGAGCCACTAATAGTGAAAAATTAGCGGGAATCTATGAAGAAATTAACAAGCTAGAAAAGACAGAAATCGAAGAATTCCGTTATACAAACTATGAGGAAAAATTCAGGATATTTGTGTTTTTTGCCGGAATTTTATTGTTGATAGAAATCCTATTGCGCAAAACCTTATTTAGAAGTTTTATATAAATATGAGTGCAAAAGGTGTCATAATAATAGGAAGTTCGCGAAGTAAAGGAAACACGTATACCATTGTTTCTCAACTTCAACAACAAACAGGTTTTGATGTGATTGATCTGAAAGCATATAAAATCAATCATTTCGATTACGACCTAAAAAATGAAGATGATTTCAATGCGCTGTTCAAAAAAATAACGGCAACCTATGAAATCTTTGTATTTGCAACACCAATCTATTGGTATACAATGAGCGGTGTACTAAAAGTATTTTTTGATAGAATATCTGATTTTCTATTTGAAGAAAAAGAAATTGGAAGACGCTTACGCGGAAAAAAAATGGGCGTTGTAAGCTGTGGATCGGATCAAGAAATAAAAGAAGGTTTTATAATGCCTTTTACAGAAAGTGCAAACTATTTAGGTATGCAATATCTTGGAGATATTCATACATGGATTGAAAATAAAAAAATAACGCAAGAGGTGGCGCAACGCATCACTGAATTTGCAAATCGTTTGATGGAAAAATAACGTATGTTAGAAGAAAAAAAATATTTTTACTTACTCATCATCATCCCAATTGTGGTGTTGGTATTCGTACTCTTGCAGCTTTGGAAACGAAGCGCACAGCGTAAATTTGCCAATAAACAATTATTGGAACGGCTAAGTCCAGAAAAATCAACGTTTAAGCCTATTTTAAAACTAACAATTTGGTGTTTGGCAATAGGTTCATTAGTAGTTGCTTTAGTCAATCCAAAAATTGGAACAAAATTAGAAACGGTAAAGCGTGAAGGAGTCGATATTGTCTTTGCAGTAGATGTGTCTAAAAGTATGTTGGCAGAAGATATTTCGCCAAGCCGATTGAACAAAGCAAAACGTATTGTATCTGAAATTATAAATAATTTAGGAAGTGATCGTATTGGAATTATCGCTTACGCGGGAAGAGCAGTGCCGCAATTGCCAATTACAACCGATTTTTCGGCAGCAAAAATGTTCTTGGCAAATTTGAATACAGATATGTTATCGTCGCAAGGAACGGCAATTGATGATGCTATACGTTTGGCAAAAACCTATTATGACGATGTAGAACAAACCAATCGTGTGCTTGTCATTATTTCTGATGGAGAAGACCATTCTGCTGGTGCAGGACAATTGGCAGAAGAAGCAACAAAAGAAGGTATAAAAACCTATACAATTGGAGTAGGAACAGCAAAAGGTGGACGCATTCCATTAAAAAGACGCGGTATTATAGAATCATACAAGCGCGATTTGCAAGGTGAAGTCGTTATTACACGATTAAACGAGAAAACACTAAAAAATATCGCATCCGAAGGTGATGGCGAATATATTGATGGAAAGGTCACAGAAGATGCAGTGGCATTTGTTACAGACCGACTATCAACGATGAACAAAACAGAATTTGAAGCTAAAAAATTCTCAGAATTCCAAGATCAATTTCAATGGTTTCTTGGTTTAGGAATCTTCTTATTACTGTTAGATGTTTTTCTATTGGAACGAAAAACAGCATGGTTACAAAAGTTAAACCTATTTAATGAAAAAGGATCATGAAATATGTAAAAAACATTTTATTTGTATTGCTTACTGTTTCTGTGTCATTTGCACAAGATAAAGAAGAGGAAGCATTCAAAAAAGACTCAAAAAATTATACATACGCAGCAAACAATGCCGTAAAAGATAGCAGTTTTGCCAATGCAGAAGCAGAATATCGAAAAGCAATTTCCAAAGATGGCGAAAATGTAGCGGCAAAGTACAACTTAGGAAATGTGTACTATAATAATGAAAGTTACGAAGAAGCATTTAACCGATACAAGCAAGCTTCTGAAGTTGCTACGACTAAAGCTGAGAAACACAAAGCATTTCACAACATGGGCAATGTGTTCATGAATAATAAAGAATACGAAAAAGCAGTTGCGGCTTATAAAAAAGCATTGCGAAACAATCCGTCAGATGATGAAACACGTTACAATTTTGCCTTAGCGAAAGACTTGTTAAAGAAAAATCCTCCGAAAGAAGACGATAAAGATAAAAAGGACAAAGACAAAAAGGAAGATCAAAAAGAACAGGATAAAAAAGATCAAGATAAGAAAGATCAAAAAGACAAAAACGAAGACAAAGGCGATAAAGAGAAAGACAAAGGCGGAAAAGACGATAAGGATAAAGACGGCGAAGGCGATAAAGAAAAGGAGAAGAAAAAGAAAGATAATAAAGATGGTCAAGGAAAAGCTGACCAGAAAGACGATAAAAACAAACAGCAACAACAGAAACCTAAGCCAAATCAGTTGTCTCCACAGCAAGTAAAAAGCTTGTTAAAGGCAATGAATAATGCCGAAAAGAAAACACAGGACAAACTGAACGAGAAAAAGGCGAAAGGCGTAAAAGTAAAAGCTGAAAAAGATTGGTAATTATTAAGAAATAGAGAATAAAGCGATTGAAAACAAAAGCATACATATCAACTATCATTTTCTTGCTATTTGCAGGCGTACTAGCCGCGCAGGTTACTTTTGAAACCAAAGTGAGTAAAAAGAAATTGGGCGTAAATGAGCGTTTGAAAGTAGACTTTGAAATGGACAAAGACGGCGATAATTTTACCGCACCAAGTTTTGCAGGATTCCGTGTGGTAGGTGGACCAATTCAATCCATGAGTCACGTTTGGAACAATGGACAACGTTCGTTCTCAAAAACATACACGTATTTTTTACAACCAACTAAAGAAGGAACGTTTACCATCAAACAAGCAAAAGTTGAAATTGATGGACAAACCTATAAAACATTGCCTGTAAAAATAGCTGTTACCAAAGCAGTTGCAAAACCAAAAGATGGTAGCAATTCAGATTATATAATTTCGGAAGGTTTACATTTGGTGACTGAAGTTTCTAAAGGAAATCCGTACTTAAATGAACCTGTTACAATTACATACAAATTGTATGTAAAAATTGGAATCAATGTAAATGATTATAAAGAACTCGGAAAACCAACGTTCAACAACTTTTGGAGTCAAAGCATGCAAACACAAATGCGTGCACAACGAACAACGTATAAAGGAGAAGATTATTCATATGTTATCCTAAAGCGCTATGTTCTATATCCGCAAAAAACAGGAAAACAAGTTGTTGAGCCTTTTTCAATTGACTTGCAAGTTTCTGTGCCTACACGACGTAGAGATGTATTTGGAAGACGTTATGAAACGGCTCACAAAACAGTATCATCTGCACGAAGAACAATTAATGTCAAAGAATTACCAGAAGCAGGAAAACCAGACGATTTTGGAGGTGCAGTAGGTGATTTTGATTTTCAAGTAACTACTAGTAAAAACTCATTAAATGCTACCGAATCGCTTCAAGCAAAAATAGAAGTATCAGGAAAAGGAAACTTGAAATTATTTGAATTGCCAAAATTAAAACTGCCAAGTTCTCTAGAAGTATACGAACCAGAATTTACGGAACGTGTTTCCACACGAACTGACGGAATGCAAGGAAAAATTTCGGACAGTTATACGGTTGTGCCACAGTACAAAGGGAAGTATCCAATTCCGAGTGTGTCGTTCTCGTATTTTGATCCAGTAGAAGAAGCATACAAAACGTTAACGTCGGACGAAATTATTATTGATGTAGTTGAAGGTCCTGTAAATACAGTTACAACTGATACTGACAACGATCAAAACTCAACTCAAAAACAAGCAGTAGCTGCTACAAGTTCGCAGTTTAGGTTCTTAAAAACTGATGCGAGTTTGATGCCGATTAAAACATCAGATTTCTTCAAATCTAATCTGTTTTACGCATTGTTATTTATTCCTTTCTTCTTCATTCCGATTATATTAATTGCAAGAAGAAAAAAGAGAGCGTTTGATAATGATATTCAAGGAAACAAAACGCGTACTGCCAACCGATTGGCAAAAAAGTACTTATCCGAAGCAAAAAAGAAATTGAACGATAAAGAAGCATTTTATGAAGTGTTAGAACCTGCGTTACACAACTATTTACGTGCAAAACTCAGCATAGAAACTTCAGAATTTAGTAAAGAAAAAATAAGTCAATTATTGTCAGAACGTAACGTACAAGACCAAACCATTAACGACTTTATTGGTTTATTAGAAAGTTGTGAATTTGCGCGTTATACACCAGCAACAAATGTAGCAATCAACAAAGATTACGAGAAATCGGTACAGACCATCTCGCAAATTGACAAACAAATACATAGATAAAGAGATGAAAATTAAGATCACATATTTGCTCCTCGTGTTCATTTCTAGTAGCATGCTAGTATTTGGACAAGAAAACACGAGCTTGTTTGAAGCTGCAAATAAAGCGTATAACGACGGAAACTTTCCAGAAGCAATTACGAAATATAAAGCTATTTTAGAAACAGGAAATCATTCCACAGCAATCTATTACAATCTTGGAAATGCATATTATAAGAGCAACGAGATTGGACCAAGTATTTACTATTTTGAAAAAGCACTACAGCTTTCACCAAAAGATGAAGATATTATTAATAATATGGCGTATGCAAAAAACATGACAATTGATGCCATTGAACCATTGCCAAAAACACAACTTTCAAAATTTGTTAATGGTATCACAGGAACTTTTACTTACAATGAATGGGCATGGATTGCGGTGATTTTTGGATTTTTATGTGTAATTTCATTCTTATTATATCAATTTTCGTATCAAACCTTGAAAAAAAGAATCTACTTTTTAATAAGTTTTATCGCATTCCTTTTTATCTTAGGGGCAGTTGCTATTGCATATCAACAATACGGAAAAGCGCAAGCTGATCGTCCAGCAATTGTATTTGCCAAAGAAACCACTGTAAAAGCAGAGCCAAATTTGCGTAGTGATGAGGTATTTGTATTGCATGAAGGAACAAAAGTACAAGTGTTAGATACGATAGATAACTGGAAAAAAATTCAACTCATTGATGGAAAAATCGGTTGGATTGTTGCTGAAGATGTAAACGAATTATAAAATAAAAAATTGAATAAAATAAAAGCACATACAATTCTTAGGTATTCCCTTCTTTTGGGAATATGTGTGTATGTGTCTTTTTCAATATACACTAAAATCCAGTCTACTTTAGATATGGATAATACGGTGCTTGTAGAGCAAATAGAGTTTGATGTACAAGAAAATGTAGAAGAACAAATTCATTTTGAAGATCAATTTAAAATACTGTCAATGCAAAATGTAAAGCTATTTGTGTGTGTAGATCAAAAATATAAGTGCTATAAAAATATACGTCAATTTTCAATATCTTCTTATTTGGAGTATGATACGCCGCCTCCCAAACATTCTTGTTAATTACCTCAAACAAGAATACAACGTTTTAATTTACACCTCATGATATATGTACTGTATATCGCTCAATAAAATATAACCAAACCTATGAAAAATTTATTTTCTAATATCAAGGGAGATGCTTTTGGTGGAATTACTGCCGGAATTGTAGCCTTACCATTGGCTTTAGCTTTTGGAGTTTCTTCAGGATTAGGACCAAGTGCAGGATTGTACGGAGCCATCTTTATCAGTTTTTTTGCTGCTTTATTTGGAGGAACTAATACACAGATTTCTGGTCCAACTGCACCGATGACAGCCGTAAGTATGGTGGTTATTGCAGGAATCGTTGCAGCCAATGATGGAGATCCTGTAAAAGCCATGCCAGCTATATTAACCGTTTTCTTATTGGCAGGTATAATGCAAATTGGGTTAGGAGCTATAGGTTTAGGAAAGTATATAAAATACATTCCGTATCCAGTAGTTTCAGGGTTTATGACAGCTATTGGAGTAATCATACTAATTACACAAATTTTACCATCAATAGGATATTATCCGAAAGAAGATGATGCTTATGTAGAACAATTTAGACCACGAGCTGAAGAGGTTATTTTAGATAATATCTTAAAAGAAGAACGAAAAGAAGGGATTTTGGTGCTAGAAAACATCGCTGTAACGATGGAACGTGGATCAGAAATAACAGAAGCGGATATAAAAAGAGAGTCTGAAACACTTGCTAAAAACGAAGCTTCAGGTGTTATTGGTGCCTTAAAAATATTACCACGCGCTATAAAAAATATCAATTGGTTGGAAGTATTACTTGCCTTAGGAACTATTTTTATTATTTATGGTTTTAAGCGGATAACCAAATCAATTCCAAGTACATTGGTGGCACTCGTCGTCATGTCGGGAATTGCCTATGGTTTCAATTTACAATACCAACCCATTGAAGAAATTACTGGAAGCTTCCCGAAACCTAACCTTGAAATCATTACAGAATTTAGCTTTGGGAGCATTACGCCGTATATATTTACAGCATTAGCACTCGCACTCTTAGGAGCAATTGACTCTTTATTAACAAGTGTTGTGGCTGATAATATGACCAAAACAAAACACAAACCAAACAAAGAATTGGTAGGACAAGGAATAGGAAATTCTATTGCAGCTATTTTTGGAGGAATTCCAGGAGCAGGAGCAACAATTCGTACCGTAGTGAATATCAATTCTGGAGGAAAAACAAAACTATCAGGAATGATTGCTGGTGTTTTATTATTAATTATTCTTTTAGGATTAGGACCAGTAGCTTCAAAAATTCCAGCAGCAGTATTGGCAGGAATTTTAATTACAGTTGGAATCGGTGTGATGGATTATAAAGGATTAAGAGCTATTCCAAGTTTACCAAAAGACATGAAATTTGGACCTTTAAAACTAAGTTCAGAAGTATTAATTATGCTTATAGTACTTGCATTGTCTACTTTTTGGGACTTAATCTATGCCGTAGGAATCGGATTGGTCATTGCTTCATTAATGTTTATGAAGAAAATTGGAGACATTACAGCAAAAGGTTCAGATATAAAGACTTTGAAAGAAGAAGCTTGGGATGATGAAATAAACTTCCCAGAGAACTTAAAAGAAGAAGTATTTATCAAACACATCAAAGGACCTTTATTCTTTGGTTCAACAAGTGAAATTCAAGCCTTGGCAAAACAATTGCCAGAAACAGCACGTACAGTTATTATTCGGATGGATAGAATGCAATACATTGATCAATCTGGATTGTATACTTTAGAAGATATTTTGGTCGATTTAAGAAGCGCAGGACGTAAAGTCTTGTTTGTAGATGTTCCAAAACAACCACGTTATATGATGGAACGAATAGATATCATTCCTGATTTAATTCCAGAAGAAGACTGTTATGATAATTTTGAAGACTGTCTGCAATGGATTAAAGCGAATGTAAAAGATACAGTTTAAAAAAAGCATATTATTAAAACACAAAAACCGCCAAACTTTCAAAAGTTTGGCGGTTTTTATATTATACAGTTTTTAATAATATTATAAGGCTTACATTTTTTGTAAACTCATAATGTATATTACTTACCGCAATCTTGGTTTTTTATAGCTTCTTCTATAGCAGCTTTGAACTTTTCTTTATCTTCTTCAGAAGTATATTTCTTTTCCAGTTCTTTGCCCATAGCCATCATTTTTTCGCCAAGCTCTTTAGCTTCTTTCATTGCGTCTGCATCACCAGCCATTGCTTTGTCTTTTAAGCCCATCATTTGGCATTGGATATCTGCTAATTTTGCAACATCGCTTTCAATAGAGCCGCCGCAACTTACCATAAAGAATGATACAAGAATTGCTAATAGGATTGTTTTTTTCATATTGTATGAAGGTTTTAAATTAGTTTACTTTTTAATCTTGATTGAGTTCTTTAGGCTATATTTTACAAGATCAATTGTGGGATTACTATTTACATAAAGGGTATGTTTACATAAAACAGCACCGTAAATTAGGCAAAATCTTTTATTTAGAAAGAGATTTCTTAATTAATTTTGAAAACAATGGTAAATGAAAGACTAAAGCATTCTAGTGTCTATCTATAAAATTTGCGTTTATAGTATGTTCCTTCAGCATCTTTTTTAACGTCAAAAACAAGCGTATTGAAGTTCAGGTATGGCTTCCGAAACAGAAATTGTAGAATACGAAAATAGTGGAAGCGGAACGGCTAATTAATACTTAAAACAACAAATCCAATATAAAATCAAATACACTGTATATTCCGTAAAAAATAGATCCTACAAACAAAAGAAATAATACCAAACAGCAACCGCAATTTCCTTTATTTCCATTAAAGTTTGCTTTAAAAACATTATTACCGTTGTTATTGGAAGAATCGTATTCATATTCGTTATACTCAGTAAGTCGATCGTTGGGTAAAAAGAAACCTTGCCAATCGCCATCTGGAATAGACAACACCCAATCGGTATGACAATGTGTGCACTCAAATGTAGTTTCTTGTGAATTTTGCGAAATCTGATTTGAATTTATGACACGAATAAAAGTGCCGTCTAAAGACTTTTTCTCAAATGCTTTTTCAAACGCAGCAAAATCTTGGTCCGAAAAAAACCGTTCTGTCGCAAAACTGGAGCAATGTTCACACATGAATTATAAATGTAATTTTTAGCTATCTATTTTTGATTAGAAGTAATTTTTTCTTTTTTTAATTTTCCTCTCAAAGCAGTTGTATTCAACTTTTTTTGAAAAGGCTTGATACTATCTTCATCATGAAGATGTTTTATTTCAGGATTTACACATTTTTCACACATACCTATTAATTTTCATTTTCTTCAATGTCTTTCAAGTCGTCTTCCTGCGCTTTCTTTTCGTCTGCTTGCTGAGTTTTACTAGTTTTAAAAGAATCTAGTGTTCCATTCTTATTAGTCTCTTCCAACACATAGGCAAACACAAATCCGCCAACTTCTTTTACAGGTTCATACAATGCCGATCCATCAATCTTATCTTGTTCTACAAATGTCATAGTATTGTTGGTGCGCTCAAAAAACACCAAAGCAGCTCCTATAATAACTGCCATTTTCAATCCGCCAAAAGCGCCACCTAAAATTTTATTCAAAATACCTAGCGAAGCAAAATCAGCAACTTTTGTCAACAACTTTCCAGCCATGGTAACAGCTATTAAAATTACAATAAAAGTAATTGCAAATGCAGTTAAATTAACATATTTCTCCTCCCAAGACGGGAAATTCTCAACTAAAAAGTCGCCTGCAAAATATGAAAAGTGGATTGCGCCATACAATCCAGCAATCAAAGCTACTAGTGAAGCAATTTCTACAAAAAGTCCTTTCATAAGTCCGCGCGCAAAGCCAAGTACAATCACGCCACCTATAATGATGTCAATAAAGTTCATGAATATCGAGTTTTAACAAATATAGAACTATTATTGGTAGTGTTTTATTGTATTTCGTTACAGTTGGGAATATCTTGCTTCAAGAAAAATATTCAATATACTTATCAAAATTGATCATTATACCACAAGTTTTCATTTGAAAAATAAAAATATCAACACACGTTACCTACCTTTGCAGCGGAAAAGAAAGAAACAATGGCAAGAGACGAAGTATTAAAAGAACGATGGAATACGCTTGTTGAAAAACTGACGGATCAGTTTGCAGAAGGAGATACCTTAGATTTAGACTCAATTATATACCTAATTGGAGTTCAGGAGCTTGGGCAAATTCATCGAAATTTTAAAAAAGATGACAAAGTAAATCTAATGCATATTGCTATTTGTCGCTTGTTGGAACCGTACGGCTATTATGAGTTTGACTACTTTGACGATGACGGCTGGCCACACTATAAATTTAAAGAAGAATTGCCAACCTTAAAAGCGGGAGAACAAACCGTATTAATGAAAGAAGCAATTGTAAGTTACTTTTTAGAGAAGGAATACATCGAATAAGCTAGTTTTTTCTAAATTTGCAAGCTAAATCAAAATATCGTCATGATAGATAAGATCAAGGAACATATTGCGGAAGTTGAAAAGTTTACAACTCAAGCAAAAGAAGACATAGAAAACTTCAGAATTAAATACTTAGGTAAAAAGGGATTATTAAAACAATTTTTTGCTGAGTTTAAAAATGTTCCGAATGAACAAAGGAAAGATTTCGGTCAAGTAGTAAATCAGTTGCAAAAAGCCGCACAAGACAAAGTCAATGCCTTAAAAGAAGCTTTAGAAAATAATGCTGAAGAAAAAGGTGTGTATGGCGATTTAACACGTCCAGCACAACCAATTGAAATTGGTGCGCGTCACCCAATATCATTGGTAAAAAATCAAATCACAGATATCTTTTCTCGTATTGGTTTTGATGTGTCTGATGGACCAGAAATTGAAGATGATTGGCATAACTTTACTGCCTTAAATCTTCCAGAATATCATCCAGCGCGCGATATGCAGGATACATTCTTCATTCAAACAAATCCAGATATCTTATTACGAACGCATACAAGTTCTGTGCAAGTTCGATACATGGAAAATAACAAACCGCCAATTCGTACAATTTCTCCGGGAAGAGTATATCGTAATGAGGCGATTTCGGCACGTTCACACTGCTTTTTCCATCAAATAGAAGGATTGTACATAGACAAAGATGTAAGCTTCGCAGATTTAAAACAAACCTTGCAGCATTTCACCAAAGAAATGTTTGGGAAATCTAAAATTCGCTTGCGTCCTTCATACTTCCCATTCACAGAGCCAAGTGCTGAAATTGATGTGTATTGGGGATTGGAAACAGAAACCGATTACAAAATTACCAAAGGAACGGGCTGGTTAGAAATTGGAGGTTGCGGAATGGTAGATCCGAATGTATTGACTAATTGCGAAATTGACCCAGAAGAATACTCAGGTTTTGCTTTTGGTGTCGGAATCGATCGTATAGCGATGTTATTGTACCAAATTGGAGACATCCGTTTGTTAAGTGAAAATGATGTTCGTTTTTTAGAGCAATTCAAATCTGCATTGTAAATACATCGAAACGTCATTACGAGCATAGCGAAGTAAGCTGTTTTTTAGAGAAACAGCTTGCAAAAGCTTCGCAATGACGAAATCTAGTAACAATAACTTGATATGAAAAAAGACATTGAAATTCCTCAAGTAGAAGGTGTGTATATGGCTGTCGTACAAGAGTACAATGAAATCTATAAGACAGACGACTGGAATGCGTATATTATCAACGATAAAGACGTAGATTTAGAAATGGTATTGGTCGTTTCTCATGGATATGATGCAGACAGAAAAACGTCTGTAATGCGTCATAAATTGGAAAAACTACCTGCAAAATCGTATGCAAAAGCTGAATGGATGCAGGAAGATGTGTTTGCGCTCAACAACGAATTTCGTGTGACTTTCTTTGAAGGAAGTAAAATGTATGATAAAAAGTATCTATTCAGAAAAAATACGATCAATACAAAGGCGTTTCAGCCAATTCCGTTAATGAACACGAAAGGAATTTTGGTTAAATAGACGCGCTTTGCTTTTAGACTTGTTCCCGCGAGGGCGGGAATCTCTTAGATCGTTTCACTCTTAGATTTTTAGACTCGTTTCACTTCGGCAGGCTTAGTCTGAACGCTGTTAGAACGCGCTGTTGCGCTTTTAGACTTTTCTTACTGTTGCAAGGTGTTTTTTGAATTATAATAGCGTGCCCTAAACGGTCAGGCTCTCGGCAGTCGCTCTCTTCGAGGAGCTTCAACAAAGCCTCCATCCTTCACGCGAAAGCGTAATATGACATTAACAAAACGTCACTTCGAGTGATTTTTCAAAGAAAAATTGTATCGAGAAGTAATTTTCAAATGGACAGATTAACAAATTGTCAAAGTAAACCTAATCCAACTTATCCGTTAATTTCTTAAATACTTTCTTAGGATCTTTATTTTCATACAAAATCGCATACACAGCATTAATAATAGGAATTTGCGTTTTCTTATCGTTCTTCTGATTCAACAAATACGCACTTTTCGTTGCATAATAACCTTCAGCAACCATGTTCATTTCCATTTGTGCAGATTTTACAGTGTATCCTTTTCCAACCATATTTCCGAACATACGATTTCGAGAAAAAACAGAATATCCAGTTACCAACAAATCGCCCAAATAAGCAGAATTATTAATATTACGTTTCATCTTGTGTACTTTCTTAATAAAACGCTTCATTTCACGAATAGCGTTACTCATTAATACACTTTGGAAGTTATCTCCGTATCCAAGTCCGTGAGCAATTCCAGCAGCAATAGCGTAGATGTTTTTTAACATTACGGCATATTCAGTTCCAATAACATCATCACTGACTTTCGTTTTAATATAATTACTTGAAAGCTGATCGGCAATTGTCTGCGCTTTCTCTTGATCGGCACAAGAAATCGTTAAATACGACAAGCGTTCCAAAGCAACTTCTTCTGCATGGCAAGGTCCAGCAATGACGGCAATATTTTCAAAAGGAGTTTTATACACATCATGAAAATGTTCGCCAACCAACAAACCAGATTCTGGAATGATTCCTTTTACGGCAGAAACGATGATTTTATCTTTAATATCAACCGTTAATTTCTTCAATTCGTCAAAAATAAACGCAGAAGGAATTACAAAAATTAAGACATCTGCATACGTAGCAATTTCGTCAAAATCATTGCTTATCTTCAGCTTATCCGTATTAAACTCTACTGAACTTAAATAGCTAGGGTTGTGTTGCTCTTTCAGTAAATGTTCTTTCGTGTACACACTACGCATGTACCATCCAACTTCATCTAAATTTTCGCAAAGCATCTTTACAATGGCGGTTGCCCAACTTCCTGCTCCGAAAACGGCATATTTTAATTCGTTGTCCATAAAGGTTGATCTATGATTCAAAAATACACAAAATATCGTTCTAATAGCAGTATTGATATTCAACAATTTATCATTTTGGCACATGTTTTGAAAGTAATTAAACATCAACAACAAAACGATTGGCTTATGAAAACTATAAAATTACTTTTAGCAATTACACTATTTAGTGCTACGATGAGTTCATGTTACACTGAAGTTATTGTAGAAGACCCAATTATTGACGAGCCAGGTATTTCGTTAAACCAGTTATTAAGCTCGTACGAATTGTGGTATGTAAACATAAATGAAACAACAGGAAATGGCGAAGTTCCATTTTTGCAGCGAGCGTTTACAGTATCATTTATCAACGGAACGTTATACGCAAACAATAATATTTCAGGAATTGGAACCAATGGAAACGGATATGGAATTGATGTAGGAGCCTACGGAACTGATTTCGACTTTGTAGATATTGATCATGATATTGATGGATTTTATCCGTTGCGTGTAGATCAATTAAGTGTAAATAGAATCCGTATGGTAGATACGTCTACAAATACAAGTTA
This sequence comes from Kordia sp., assembly GCF_050633145.1. GTDB lineage: Bacteria > Bacteroidota > Bacteroidia > Flavobacteriales > Flavobacteriaceae > Kordia. Next base: position 73,005 of record NZ_JBOEFY010000047.1, read on the forward strand.
TTACTTAACAGGATATCAACGATCAAATTTTGATTACGATTTTGTGTTCTATGATAACATTCACTATTTATTACAAGAATTTACTGCTTGGAAAAAAATATACACAAGTCAAGAAGGAATGCTGAATGAATTTGATGATGAAAACTTCTTGACTTTCTTATCAGGTGGAAATGACGATACGTTCTTATCATCTACAGATACAGAAAATACTCCAATTGCCGATTTGATATACGATTATGAAGGAGTATATACAATATATGATGTAGAGGGCGATCCATACTCAAAAGTTTTAACATTAGATTATGACTATCTGGACAATGAATACTTTGAATTGAGCGTTATAAATGACGAAACGGTATCATTGTTTCATCCAGGTTCTGGAACAACCTACGAATTTCAAGGAAGAGGATATATTCAATACTTACGTCCGTCAAGTGATGGAAGTGATACAAGGTTGAAGCAGACAAATAAAAAACGTAAAAAAATTATCAATAAGAAGTTCAATAAGGACGACTTTAAGAAATAAGATAATAAGACATAAAGACTTTGGTTGGTTATTTAGTTTAGAAACAGTTTTTACATTCGTGTAGAAGCTGTTTCTTTTTTTAATGAGACTCACTATTGTAAAGTTGAAAGCGTATACAAAGGAGCATTATGTTTCAAACCGTATCAAAATAAAAATTGAAGTACGTTCTGCCGAAAGGCAACTAATGAAAATTAATATTCAAAAAATACATTTTTGATTCCCCAGCTATTTTTATACCTTTCAAACACCAAACACCAAACACC
>NZ_JBOEFY010000048.1:0-31221 GCF_050633145.1 Kordia sp.
TCTTTCCAGCCCCAAGGTGCGCTTGGAGTTTTTACAGGTTTTGTGATATCCATTACAACTTTAAACACACGATCGGTTCCTAAACGTCTTAAATTGTATGTAAACGTTGAATCGTCAATCGTAATCCACCAAACATTGGTTGCTGCACCAGGAATCATTTTTTGTGTTTTTGCATCTGCTGAAAATACTTGAATATCTGCTTTTCCTGTATTTGAAGTCGTTCCACCATAAAAATTGATTTTATCTTCAGAACCATCTTTGTGTCTATGATCGTGTTTTAACGTAATGCGATCGTTTTTATACGTTAAAATCCATGTGCGCGATTTGTCATCTCCTACAAAGAAAGGAATCTTCATTTCAGTTTCAGAACATTTGCGAACATGCATTGTCAATGTTTTTCCTCCAAAATCTTTATCTTCTTTTGGAAGCTCTAAAGTACCATTGTATGCTTTTCCACAATGTGTTTGTAAGGTGTTCCAGAATTTTTTGGCTGGAGTTATTTCTTGCGAAAGCGCATTAAAAGAGATAAAACAAGCAAGTACTACTATAAACTTTAGTTTAACGATCATAAAATGTAATTAAGGTTTAAAGATAGGTATTTTGATAAAACTATCTGTAAACCATTTAATCTGTAATGCTTCGCTTGCATCTTTTAGATTTTCGTCACTTACATCTTTTCCTGTTCCGTAATTTAGTTGTGAAAATGGATTGCTGTTTACATCTAAAATCATTAATAACTGACTTCCTTTTTGCAGTTTTTTACTAATTAATCGTGTGTTTGAAAACGGAAAGGAAAATAACTCATTTGGAGTTAGTAAATTTCGAGTGGTTTCATCTTTTGCATAGCTTGCGCGACCAATAAAACCAGACAAGTGAAGGAATTCTCCATTGGGCAATACTTCAAATAATGTAACACCAACATCTACATCTTTTTTATTGATACTAAAGATCAATTCGCCAGAAAATGAACCGCTAATGTATGTATCTTCTTCAAAAGGTTTTGTAATAAATGTGAAACCATTCGTTGGATTTAGTGAGTTTTCTATGATTGGATCTGGATATGAATTGTTGTTATTGCTTGTATTGCGATCTTTAAAATCGATTGTTTGTGAGAATGATTTTAATTCTTTTTGCTGACTTTCAACTAATTGCAAATATGTTTCCTCTTTTGAATCTGCCAAAAATAATTTTAACTCCTGATTGTGCATTTTTTCAATAGAAGGTGCAGATTGCCAAGTATTTGTTTCCATAACTTGGTAGTTGATTTTATCTTTTAGAATCGCAGGTTTTTCGCCATCTTTCAGAGTATAATCAAACCATTCATAGGTGATTTTTAAAGGATCAATCAAGCCATTTTCATCCAATTGATACCCACGTAATTGTCTACGTCCTCCTTTTTGCGCTCCAAAATGATCGTAAGCGCCGATAATTAAGTAATTTTCAGCGTTTTTATTGTATTTGTAATGTTGTCTGTAAAAATATAGATTAGAGTTCTGAGAATCGTTATAATAGCCATCAAACGTTAAGATAGGAATGTCAATATTTGTGAATTCTTCTTTGTACGGAACCATGTTTTGCCAATATTCATCGTAACTCGGATGTGATATCCAACGTTGAAAGAATGCATTTGGTGTTCCGTCAATACTATCCATTTTTTTATACGCACTTCCAGTATTCCACCATTCAAATTGTAGGCTTCTAAAGCGTTGGCGATCATTTCCAACTACTGTATCGAGTGTTTTATTATTTCCTACATAAAAAGCCCATTCATAATTCGGATTGATAAAGATATTGTTCTCCATTGGTAAACCATTTCCAGGTCTGTTAGCTGCCGCTGGAACAATTGTTTTTAGTGCAGGATGCATCTTTTTTGTTGCTGCCCACTGTGTAAAACCATTGTAACTTCCACCATACATTCCAACTTTTCCATTACACCATTTTTGTTTGCTAATCCAATCAATTACTGCGTATGTATCTGTAGCTTCATTTTCGTATGGAAAAATGTCATTTGGGCTTTTGTATTTTCCTCTAGAATAGGTGATTATTCCGATGTAACCATTGTCTACAGCATGTTTCAGTGTATTTACATCTCTATTTCGAACATAGATTGTATGTTGTAAAATGGCAGGTTTTGGACGAGCATCATCTTTCTTTTTTACAACAATTCCAGAAATGAAGATGTCTTTTTCAGTTTCTATCAGAATATCTTCAATCACATATTCACCATCAATTCTTGTACCTGTTACAGCTTTTTTCTCTTGATGTGAAGAATTACAACTTACTAAAATTAGTAGCAAACAGATACAAACGTTTTTCATGATGGTTGTGTTTAGTTGAAAGACGTACGATTTCTGAAAATGTGACAGGTTTTGTGAAGTTTATATCGAATTCCATATGCTTATAGATGTTTAAAACATATATAAAAGAAGGAAATTAATAAAATGTTATTATGATTTAAAACTTTGCTCTAACCCCATTTCTCTTATTTTATCTAGCCATTCATAAATCATTGCCTGACTGTATTTAGGTTTTCCGTTTACATCCTTTTCCTTTTCTAAAGCAATTGCCAATAAAGCATATTCATTTTCAAGTGAAGTTCCAAATATTCCTTGATCGTCTGTATTTATAGAAACAAACATTTGAGGACACTTTTTTATTTTATAAACATCAGTTTCTAAATATAAGTTAAAGAAGTCTTTTATAGGATGTTTATTATATTTATCAATGGTTCCAATCAAATAATTAGAAGTTGGATTACACTCAATACCTATATTCAAATCTTTTATATAATGTTGAAATTTATTTTGAATTTTACTAACTATTTTGATGTAAGTATCAGAAATAGTAAACTGTTTAATTTCTTTTCCTTTATTCTTAATTTTTTGATTGAAATGATATTGTTGATACAAAAATTTAATTTTAGAATCTTTTCGGATATTTGAATTTTTTGGATAGAAATAATTGATTCTGCATCGTTCCCAATATGTCATGTTTGAGATTTGATTAACGTCATTTTCTATATTTTCCATATAAAGATATGGATCATCACCACGCAGTTTCCATGCATCGTAATAAATATCATGTGTAAAATTCAACGAGGCAAATTTTACCTCTTGATCAAAATTTACTTGATATATTTCTCGAAACAGCGAATCAAAAAGTTTTTCTAGCTTATAAACTTCACTTGAAAATTCATTAATGTTATATTTTCTAATTTTAGCTAATAACCATGATATGTTATCCATTAATAGTTCTTTAGGCAACATTATCTTTCTATCTTTCAAGTTAAAATATTCTTCTACATTTATCCCAAGCGCAAGTGCATGACCAATTCTATCGCCTGGACGAAACTTTAAAAACTTGATTACTTCATCAATACTTCTAATACCATCAACAATATCATAGAAATCTTCTCCTGCGTGAAATGTTGCAGATAATTTATTTTCAATTATTTTATTTTTTAAATAATTAAATTCCCCATGTAACTTATGATCTTTTAAATATCTAAACACTTGGGCAAACACTTCTGGTCTGGTATTAAATTCTGATGATGCAGCATCAATTCCTTTAATTAAATTTGCTTTTTTAGCATAAGACTCACGTAGTAGAACTAATGCTTTAGCTTGTTGTTCAATATCTTTTCTTAATTTATAGTGTCTAGGTAATCCTACTTGTGTTAGTGTCGATTTTGTATTTTCTTCTTTCTTTTTTATGAAATGTATGGTATAAAAATGTTTTTCTTTTTTTAGCTTATTAAATAATTTTTTATTGGGAATTTTGATGTTTCTACCTGTTAATGAATTCACATCACTATTACGTTGGTACTTTTTAAGACTTTCGTTCAACTCTTTGACAGAGTTCTTTGGAGCTACTCGAGTTTCAAATGATACTATGTTTTGAAACTTTCTAGTATCATTTATTGTCATTTGATACATTGCAGTTTCATAAATACTGTCTTCTGGAATAAAATATTCTTTTCGATCTTGGTATTTTGAAAAATTTGAAAAACCAATCCTTTTATTAATCTGAATCAATTCAGCTCTGAATTCATTTTTAATCAATAAATATATGTGTAAAAGTTTTGAAATCTGTTCTGATTGTTCACATTTCGAATATATATATTTGAATGTGTCATATAATAATTTACGTTCACCGTAAAGTAGAAAAGAACCTTCAAAGTTATGAATGTGCATGTTTTTAGTTATTGCATAATCAGCGATACCGTCTTTACCTTTATGATTGAATTTATAACCATAAAGGAATTTATTTTGACTTACTTCATTTTGCAACTCATTTAGGTTAAGCAGGACTTCAAAAGATGTTTGTTTATTAGATGAAGGTTTTAACAAAGATTCCCAATCTTTTAAATTAATATTTTTATCCTCAGAATTAATAAATTCAAATAATAGTAACCGTATTCTACATGCTTTATAAACTAAGATATCGATTTCTTTCGTATGATTTTTAAAAGAATATGATACTTTTCCATTTAATTTAATTTCTTTTTTTAATTCTTTAAAGGTTCTATGGTGTGTATTAATAGTATTCATTAATACGATCCATGAAAGATTAAAAACAGGAGCTGACCCTTTAAAATGGAAGTGATTTTCAGCGACTCCTTTTAATAACATTTTTTTCAAACGATTATTTGTAGAAAAAATCACAGGCTGCCATGCAAAAAAATCACGATTTTTCTTGGCTCTATTGTCCATATAAGCAAAATATGCACATGTGAATATATCTTCACCAAGAGTAAAGGACAAATCACGCCATCTTAACAAATGCTGATAACTAACAAATGGTTTATTATTCCGTTCTTTTAAGACTTGCTTATTGAAGTGCAATAGCAAGTTGTAAACAGATTTTTCCTGTTTACCATTTTGGTATACATCAAAAAACCAATCTTCTTCTAGTTTTTTATGGAGATTCTCAATTTCATCAAAACTCAAATGATGAAAATATTTAAGTCCATTTTCTAAAAAATCTTTTTTTGCGACTATATCTTTATTTTTGAAACTAGTAATATCATACAAATCTTGAATCAGTTTATCTGGACAGATTTCTCCAAAAATAACTTGAATAGATTTTCTAAGATTGTCCATTGGCAAGTTGTTTTAAGAAGTATTCTATAGCATACAAACCTTTTTCATTAGAAGAATTCATCATCTTCCTATATTCACTCAAATAGTCCTTAATAAATGGGTAATCATTAAAATCTTTAAGCATATTAGACATAGCTGTTCTTACTCCTTGCGAAGTATAGTTTTCTACACTAAAGTAATTTCTATTGTAATGGTCATAACTCCTTTTTGCTTGTAATGAAATTTGATCTATTAAAAAACGACTATTCAAAGAAAAGATTTTACTTATTATATCATCTATTTTATCTTTTAAAATTGCTTTTTCATCTTCACTAATATTAACTTTATACTCAGGTGAGTGAAGTCTGTTTATTTTTTGAAAAAAGTGATCTCTTAATTGCTCTCCAATAATCGCTTCTATAAATTCGTGTTGTAAAAAATAATCTTGCAATGAAATTCTACTTGAAGCTAACATATCATCAACTTCTGATAGTACGTCTTTAATTTTACTAATAACTTGTTTGTTGATTATTTCACTATATGTATAGTTTCCTGAAAACCTAGCTTTATTGAAAATCATATCATTTAAAATAATTTCTATTAAATCTACGCTGAAAAATGGTATGATTTCATTTTCAAAATTAAATTGACTTTCACTAACATCTTTTTCAAAAATTCTATTAAAATGACTTTCATAAAAAAACATATTTCTAATAAACCCCAATAAGGAGAAAATCACATTATTACTGTCACGTTTTAAATTGTATAAATAATTTGCTTCATCATTTTTTCTATTTATATCTTTCTTTTTAGATATAACAAAAGCTCCAATAAGCTCATTAATTTTTGCCTGCTTATCTTTTATTTCGCGAAGTTCAAAAGTCCATAAATCATTTGTTTTTTCATTATACATTATTCTAGAGCTATTTGGATAAATTGTTAAGCCAATCATTTTTTCAGCATTGTCTTCATTCTTTTTGTATGCTGTAGTCAATTCTATAGTGTAATATATTTTTATAGCTGATAGAAAAATAGTGTCTTCTAAGTCATATACGGCTCTCATGTAAAAATTTAATGTTTTCAATACATCGCCAAAAGAAATATTTAAAGAGTTATTTTCTAAATTTTCAATATCACTTATAGATTCAAAATGTTCATCTATTACATTATCACCTTTATATTTATCTCTAAAATCTCTTTTATTTCTATCTAATTCTAAATCTTTATAATACTTTTTTAAATAAATTATTAATGATTTATTTTTATTACCGTAATCAATCTCATCTAATTCTTTTAATATTTGAAATTGTTTTTTATTCAAATTATTGTAGCACCAAACATTAAAAAAATAAGATTTAAAAGCTTCTCTATTAGCTCCGTTTGATTCATCTTCATTATCAGATTTATTCAAATCATAAATAAATTTAAAAAAATGGACAAACTCACGTAAATTTCTGGGAATTAAGTAGTTTACATTTGTCTCTTTTTTAATAAATAAAAAACCTGTAGCTTCATAAATATTCTTTAGGATATCATTCTCGATAGAATCTGCATTAATTTTTTCACCTAAGTATGTAAAATTAATATTCGTATCTGAATAATTGATAGAAGGTAGATAACAACGCCTATTTACAGGAAAGAGTTTGAATAGATATTTAGAAGCCATGTCACCTGGATCATCAGAAAGTAGCTTCATATCTTTATGGATCATCACCTTGAATTCTTTTCTAATTTTTTGTTCTACAGCATCATTTAGTTGCTCAACCTTACAAGCAACACAGACTATAATATTATCTTGAATTAGAAATTGACGTAAATCTTCTAGCATTTCGTAAGCATTAGATATATTTAAGTCAAAATCATCTATAGGTACAATAAGAAAGTTTTTGGTTTCTTTTGTTTTTGAAAAGCCATAAATACACTCTAAATACTTCTTTACTAATTTATTAAATGTGATTTTTAGATTTGTACCATAAGCTAAAGCACTTAATAATTCAATAGTTTCTCCGCTATACACAGATGACTTCTCACTATTTAGTGTTTTTAGATTTTCAAATACTTTTTGAAACCTTTTGATTAATTCTCGTTTATCATCTTCAATTAAATTAGAATCTTTCTGTTTTAGTTCATACTGAAATTTTGCAAACATTTTGGAAATCACAATTTCCAATAAAGTATCTTTATCTCTAAATAATGAAGGATCAACAATATCCAAAGAAGCACAATTTATTGATTTAAGTTCCTTGTAATTATTGAAAAATGACTCGCTTTTTTCATTTACTAGCGCATCTACAAAAGATATCATAGATGAACTTTTTCCAGTACCACGCTCTCCTGCGAATGCAATGACATTATTATAATCATTTGCACTAATACTTTTAGGATCTTCTGTATTTGAATAACTTATGATTTCTACAACTGCTTTGGTAGCTTTAGTATAAACTTCTTTGAAAAGAGAAGTTTCAAACACTTCAACACTTTCCTTCTTAATTTTATACTCGTCACTAATATTTATTGTTACTGCCATTCATTAAGTTTTAAGTAAATTTTTATTATAACTGTTTAAATATATCTAATTAAATAGTGAATTTTATTACATGATAAATAAGTTTATTAGTGATTTATTAACATATATTTTCAAAGAAGAAAAAAAATATTATTTCAAAAAATCCCATAACTTTACACCACAAAACTCTTTACATGCCATTCCACGTTGCATTAATTTTTATGTTGTCTTTATTGACGTTTCGTTTGCTCACAACCGTGATTCATGAGTTGGGACATGCGATTCCTGCATTGTTGTTGACAAAGGAAAAAGTGACCGTTTATATGGGCTCACATGGAAATCCTGAAAAATCGATGCAGTTCCACTTAGGGCGATTGGAATGCTTTTTTAAGTTCAATTTGTTTTATTGGAAAGGCGGATTGTGCGTCATGCATGAAAAAGATATTTCTGTACGTACAAGTTTTATTGTCACCATTTTCGGTCCACTTTTTTCTTTGATTGTTGCCGGTATCGGGATTTTAATTCTTTCATTGAATGAATTTGGTGATGTGGCAAAACTGGTCATTTTTGCATTGATTTTTTCTTGTATCGTTGATTTTTTGAATAATATCTTTCCGAATCGAGACACAATTACATTACATGACGGAACGTTTACCAATAATGATGGTATGCAATTATTAACTTTGTTGAAATTCCGTAAATCGTATCGAAAATTTCAACTTGGAAAGCATTACATGGAGAATTCTGAGTTTGAGGATGCAGCCAACACTTTTGAAGAAGCATTAAAGTTTGAAAATAATGAAGATGTTTTTTATCGCTTGGCGATTTATGCAAATTTAATGCAGCAAGACTTCGATAAAGCAAAAACACTACAAGAAGTATTCTCCGAAAAGTATGGAAATTTGTTTGAAACAAATGATTATATCAACTTATCAGTTATTCAAAGTCATTTTGAAGCGTATGAAGAAGTCATCATATCAACTTCAAAAGTACTGGAAGAAAATCCAAATAACACAGATATATTGAACAATCGTGGATATGCATATGGAATGCTAGATAAACATACAGAAGCTATTGCTGATTTAGATAAAGCTATTACAATTGAACCAGATTTTGCTTTTGCTTGGAACAATCGTGGGTTTTCAAAATTGAAACTCGGACAGTTACAAGAAGCTTATAAAGACATTGAACATTCACTTCAATTGAATAATAAAAATCCGTATGGATATCGCAATTTAGGTTTGTATTATTTTTATAAAGAAGACTATCAAAAAGCATTGGGTTTGTATCAAAAAGCAAATGAAATCAATCCAAAAACAATCTTACTACAAGAATATACAGCAGAAGCTACACTTAAACTTTCTGATTAAGTAAACTCAACAACTATCATTAAATCAGTAATTTAATAAAAAATTAAACTTCTCTAAAAATTACACTATGACTACAATTATAGTTTTATGACTATTTTTATAGTCATATATTAAATATTGTTCTATATTTGCCACATGAATGAGTTGACAAAAGCAGAAGAACAGATCATGCAATATGTATGGAAATTAGACAAAGCCTTTTTAAAAGATATTGTAGAACAGTTTCCCGAACCAAAACCCGCATACACTACTATTTCTACAGTAGTACGCGTACTGGTGAAAAAGAAGTTTTTGAATTTTGAAACCTTTGGAAAGATTCGCCAATATTCACCTGCGGTTTCAAAAGAGCGCTATTTTTCTCAGCACATAAAACAAGTCATTGGTAACTTTTTTAATGGTTCTACAAGTACGTTTGCTTCCTTTTTCGCGGAAAGCGACACCTTGAACTTGACAGAAATGGAACAAATGAAAGCCATTTTAGAAGAAAAGATTAAAAATTTAAAAGCAAACGATGAATAGTATTTTGGTATATATTTTTCAAGCGAGTTTGGTGTTTGGAAGCTTTTATTTGCTATACAAATTTTTGTTTAGCCGATTCACGTTTCATACGTTTAACAGAATACTTCTTTTAGCTTTGATTCCTTTGTCTTTACTAGCACCATTTAGTAACGAGCTGTTTCCACAATTGCAGATTTTTGCACTAGAAATTCCATTGTTTGACGATTTTGGAGCATTTTCAGAAGTTCCAGACAACTCATCAACAAATGAAGCTGGAAATCATCAAAAGATCGATTATGGTTTCTGGATTTTTTCCATCTACGCAATCGGTGTTGTCTGTTTTTTACTAAGATTCGTTCGAACAAGCTATCGATTAGTCAAACTAAAAAAAGATTCACACAGACTAATTTCAAACAATACAACAGTCTATAGCGCCAATGTTTCTGAAGTATTCTCTTATTTTCATTGGATTTTTGTTCCAAACACAAATGAAAGTTTCATTGACGAATGCATCATTACACATGAAAAAGCACATAGCACCAAATTACATTCTGTAGATGTTGTGTTTACAGAACTTTTTATAGCGTTCAGTTGGTTCAATCCACTCGCCTATTTCTATAGAAAATCCTTAAAATCGATTCACGAATTTCAAGCAGATGCTTTTGTATTGGCACAACAAAAAGTAAAGAAATCGTCGTATTTAGAGCTGCTTTTACTGAGTTTAGAACCTAAAAACACGAATCCTGCATATAATTATTTTTCACATCCATCACTCAAAAAACGAATAGAAATGATCACAAAATCACAATCAAAAAACAGATTAAAATTTAGCTACTTGCTTGTAATTCCTATGATAGCACTAGCTTTTATGGCATTTAAAAGTGCTGACAAAACCGTAATTCCTGATGAAACCTTACCAACAGCTTTTATTAGAATAGGTGGAATTCCTGCGTTATTTCCCGTGCAAAACGGAACTATTAAGAGTATTTCTTCAAAATTTGGAACAGTTCGAAAACATCCAAAGTTAAAAAACAAAACTCCACATGGCGGAATTGATATTAAAGCCGCAAAAGGAGCACCAATTGTTGCTACAGCAGACGGAACTGTTTTAAAAGCCAAAGACGAAGGAAATTGGGGGAATTTAATCGTTATTTCGCATGCAGATGGTTTTGAAACTTTGTATGCACATTTAAAAGGATTTAAAGTAAAAGAAGGCGAAACAGTTACTAAAGGCGATATTATAGGTTCTGTTGGCAATACAGGATTATCTACAGCGCCACATTTGCATTATGAAGTTCGTAAAGATGGAAAACGCTTAGATCCACTGAAATATATTACAGAATAATGTCCGAAAAATAAGCTCACAATTATTTACGCAAGAATACGTTATACTTGCAGTTCCCTAAAAATCTATTTTAAAAATTAAATTGAAAAATTACTCATGAAAATATTTTATTTGTTCGCTTGTACATGCTTGATTTCTTTGAGTGCGTATGGTCAGACAAAAGACAGTTTATCTATTGAAAAAGAAGTTGAACTTGAAACTAAAGTCAAAAAATTTAAAATAAACACTTCGTTTCCTGCGGCTTCCATCGCTTTGTATGGTTTGCAAAATACAGAAACGCCTAAGAAAGATTGGATTGCCGAAAATTGGGATACCAAAGTGTTTAATCCATATAAAAACGTAAAAAAACAATTTCCGTTACAGATTACATTTAGCGACAGCACATATGCTTCTCCAATTGCGCGAAAAAAAGTCATTACATCACGTTATGGCTGGCGAAATAGAAGACCACATAACGGAATTGATATCGATTTGATTACTGGTGACAGAGTTATGTCGATGTTTGATGGTGTTGTACGTTATGTAAAATATCATTCTGGACATGGAAAAACGGTTGTTGTACGCCATTTTAACGGTTTAGAGACAGTGTACGCGCATTTATCCAAACAATTGGTAAAAGTGAACGATACAGTTCAAAAAGGGCAAGTAATTGGCGCTGGAGGAACTACAGGAAATGCACGTGGAAGTCATTTGCACTTAGAAGTATTATATCAAGGAATTCCAATTCATCCAGAATATGTCTTTGATTTTTCGAATGAAGATAATTTAGTACGAAGCAATGAAGTTTGGGTTACTCGCAAATGGACAAGTGCGTACCGATTTAGTTCGAAACGTAAGCCTAACATTAAACTTCTTACTACTGAAGAAGAAGCTATTGCTAGTAAAGCTGATGAAACGAAGATTTACACAGTGCGTCGTGGCGATACGTTATCTCGTATTTCTAACAAATACAATGTTTCTGTTGCCACTTTATGTAAAGACAATTCGTTGAGAAGAACTTCTACCTTGCGTATTGGACAAAAGTTAATTGTAAAGCAATAAAAAATAAAAGTTGATGCGCTAGTTTATATTTTACAAGTAAATTAGCGCTTCAATTTTTTACGTTTGATTGCAAAATTTCTAAAATACCTTCGCGAACCGTATCCATATTTGTATGGAAGCAAAAAACGATTATTCATTCTTCTTAGTATAATCGGTATTTTAAGCTTCTTATTTTCATACACTTTCGATCCTTTTGAAGTCAATGTTGACGAGCACAAAATCAATTATATTTGGATATTGTTTGTGCATGCATTTTTACCATTTCCGATTATATTTCTCTATTTCATACTACTAAACAGCACTATAAAAGATCGTTCTCGCTGGACACTTGGAAAAGAAATGTTTTATTTGTGTCTCATCTTAATTATTGTTGGAATTACAAACTTTTTGATTCGAGATTTAATTTATAACAACCCAAACAATTGGTCATTTCGTTATTTATATGAAGAAATCAGAAATTCATTTCTTGTTGGAGCTTTATTGCTAACTATTGTACTTCCGCTGAATTTGGAACGTTTGATATACAAACACAGCAAAAGTCTAAAGAAACTAACACTTCCAAAAGCAACCGAAAGTTTCAACCAGCAAATTATACAAGTAGTATCTGGAAATGAAAACTATCAGTTTGAAGCACAAAATTTTCTATTCGCAAAAGTAGAAAGTAATTATACTGAAATCTACGTTGATACTGAAAATGAAGTGCAAAAAACACTCTTACGAATCACACTTAAAGAATTGGAAGTCTATTTGCACGATTTCCCAAATATCTACAAAACACATCGCTCCTACTTGGTCAATTTAGATAAAATTACTGCTTGCACTGGAAATGCACAAGGATATCAATTGTCGATACAAAACTATGTTGAAACGGTTCCTGTTTCTCGTTCTAAACTGAAAGAGTTTAATGAGCATTTTTTTTAAATCCCATAAATTAAATACAGTACACATAAAAGAATAAGTGCTAAAAAAAGCGAACCGAAGTTCGCTATATCTAGAATATTATCAACATCCTTCTACATTGCCACAATTAAAGCTTGTAGTACAATTGAAATTTGTTGGAGGAGCTTTTTCTGGTCGGATTCCACCTTTAAGATTTGAAATACATTTTTTGTTCAATTTTAAATTTTTAATACTTCTTTTTTTCATGGTATCTAATTTTGATTCCATATAAAGTTATAAAACAAAATTATCAATCATATACGGTAATACCTTAATTAAAATAGTTTTTAAAAAAAATGAGGTCTAAAGCTTTGTGTTTACTTTGTATTTCGTCACTTTCCCTTGCAAACAGTCACATTTCAAAGCATGACATCAAATTCTGTTATACGTTTGTCATATCAAAAAAACGAACAAATTATGACAACAAAAACACGCAGATACGATTTAGATTGGTTACGCGTTATTGCCATTTTAGCAGTGTATTTGCATCACATAGGAATGCCTTTTAACGGTGACGATTTTGACATTATGAACCCAGAATCAAGCAAAACATTAGATGATATTATGGTTTTCTTTGAGCAATTTCGCTTGCCATTATTATTTCTAATTTCTGGAACAGGAACCATTTTTGCATTTTCAAAACGAACTTGGATTCAGTTTGCAAAAGAACGCGCCATTCGCCTATTAATTCCGTTAATTTTTGGTGTATTAGTCATCGTGCCGCCACAAATATATTTTGGAAACAAAGCGTCCTTTTCTTCCTATTTTGATGTATATACGAATGGATATTTTGGCGTAAATCATCTTTGGTTTATAGAAAATCTATTCTGGATGTCTATGGTATTAATTCCATTCATTTTATTTCTAAAATCTTCGAAGTCAAACACGTTTCTAAAGTCATTTGAGCGCCTTACGTCAAAACGTTTTGGACTTTTCGCTTTGGTGATTCCGTTTAGCATTCTGTTTATCATTCTCAAACAATACTATCCTAGTTATGACAAAAGTCTTTTCAACTTCTCCACTACTTTTTTCTACGGATTTTTCTTGATTTTGGGAATGTTGTTCGCTTCCGCAGAATCGACTTGGTTACACTTGAAACAGTATCGCAAAACAAATGCCGTACTATTTTTCACGAGTTCAATCATTTTCTATACGTACTATTTGATGCCAAACGAATGGCTTTCACCCAATTTTTCTACAAACACACTTTGGTGTTTTTGGTATATCGTCTGTTGTTTAGTCGGTTGGAGCTTTTTGATTACATTACTAGGTTTTGGGCAAATTTGGCTACATAAAAAAAGTACACTTGTACAAAAACTAAACGAAGCTATTTATCCGTTTTACATTCTGCATCAAACAGTTATTGTAGTATTTGCATATTATATCATTCAGCTTGATGTGAATATTCCAGTAAAAATGATTTTATTAATCGTTACTTCTTTCCCTGTTATTGTGTTGATTTATAAGTTTTTAATTTATCCATTTAAAATCACACGCATGCTGTTTGGAATGAAGAGCTTCAAATGACACTAGCTTTATTTAAAATTCTAAATACATTGAGCTCGTTTCTACTTTTAACAATTTAAAAGCAGAAACGAGTTCAGTGATTATATATAAATTACTTTATTCTTCGGATGTTTTTAATCCTTTAATAATTAACCATATTGGAAGCAATAATTGTGCTAAAGCAGTTGGAATCATTAGGTTCATACTAATGCCATTTCCAAAGAGTGTACATACCATTTCTATACACATTAATAGTATGGCAAACATTCCGAAAATAGAGATCAATTTCGGAATTAACTTAGTAACATACATTGTATAAAATAATACAAAAGCTGGGAAACATGATAGTAATAGTGATAAATAATGTGTCCACGCATGCCTTTCATAAAGCAACGTTCCTGTCTCTTATACACATCTNNAATACAAAAGCTGGGAAACATGATAGTAATAGTGATAAATAATGTGTCCACGCATGCCTTTCATAAAGCAACGTTCCCATAAGTTCAAATGAATCATTGTTTACATTTCCGCCTTTTACATATGCCTGACTTACATCTAAAAGTGATAAAACACTACTATTATCAACAAATATTGCTATAAAGTATAAGATGCAGAATGCTAGATACGTAAAGGCCAAACGGACACTATACTTCTTAAAAATAGGCAATAACAATATCGCGATTACAATAGATAGTGTTCCACTGATAATACCTAATAAAGTTGAAGTTATAATTTCATTGCCATTAGCTGAAGTCGCTGTGAGGAAATCATCTGCAAAAAGTGGAGTTTGCAAAAATTGATACATTGTTACGCCAATGGCGAAGATTAGCAATAGTAATACTCCTATTACACGTGCTGTTTTTTGGTTTGAATTCATTTTATTGTTTTTTGATTGATATGTATACGACTCGTAATGAGTTAATTTGTTACATCAAAACAGTAAATATGTATTTTTAACTTCTAACCAAAACCAATACGTTACCCTAATTCATTTATGCAAGTCAAAAAAAAGACACTTTATATAAAAGTGCCTTTCTTGTAAACTATGATGCTATTTTTTTGATTTCATCTTTTCTATTTCTTTTCCCAGTTTTTTATTCCAAGGATTTAACTCAAAAGACTTTTCAAGCAACGGCAATAACTCATATTCGTCGCTACCAAGTTTGCGTAAACTTTCTATATAATAATCATACACTCTATGCGTATAATAGCCTTCTGGATACAATTCAAAGTTTAGTTTGTAAAACTGTATTGCTTCTTCATGTCTTCCCTTTTCTGCTAAAGTCTGCCCATATTCGTTAATTAAACGCTCGGAAATTGCATATTCAGAGTCTTTGGTATATTCAGTTTTGATGAACTCAACAATCTCATCTGTCGATTTTTCTTTTGCCAAATTTGAAATCGGTGTACGATTCAACATTAACTTTCGTAAAATCCACCAATAACGCCATTCTGGAGTCGAAGTTCTGTCTGAAAAATTAAGCAACGTGTAAATATCAACTGTTGTTTTATGCACTATAACAATGTTTCGTTTTGGAATCACCGTAATATATTGTCCAAATGCGCCCCATGCAGTATATGCACCTTCAAAATCTGGGTTGTCATAAAAACGATCAAACAACCACCACATATAACCGTATGAAAACTGTGCAGGACTTGATACATCTCTATTGTAACGTGTGTTTACCGTATCTTTTGGTGTCACTGTTGTTGTAATTTTACGAATCCAATTTTTAGAAATTAGTTGTTTATCATTCCATTTTCCTTCTTGCAACATTAATTGTCCAATTTTTGCCATATCGCGCGTAGAAAGATGCATATTATATGCCGAATAGCGAGATTTAGAAGTATTTACTGTTCTATCTTGGTTTTGGATGTTCCAGTCCTGAAAACCTAAAGGAATTGCTAATTGCTGTTCCAATTCCTGATAGACATTTCTTCCTGTTTTTTGCTCTAAAATAAATCCTGCCACATTAAAGTCCCAATTATTATATAAAAAGTAGGTTCCAGGTTGTACGCTACCTCTTTTCTTAAGGTTGTTTGTATCATATCCATCATTTGAAGGTTGATGAAAAACACCAGATCGAGCTGTTACAATATGATCTACTTTTGCTTGTTTCTCTATTGCTAACAAACCATCATCTTCGTTTACACCAACATTATCAATGGTTTCATTTAAATCGATAGTCCCATTTTCAACATATTTACCATATAACATTGCTAAAATACTTTTTCGAACAGAAGCATTATAGCTAATTTCAGAAACATCTCCATATTCATATACGACTTTACCGTTTTCAAGCACAATCATACTAGTTGTTTCCGATTCTTCTTTTAAATACGTATCAATTTCTTGTAGTTTTTCTTTTGTAAAAACAGAATTAGTCAAAGAAGTTTCTTTTTCAAACGCTTCACCTTCAAAAGCTGCACTTTTGTACAACCAGGTTTGCGGACTCATATAAGAAACTAGAATCGTAGTTCCAGCTAAAATAAAAAGTCCGATTAATACTTTTTTAATTCTGTACTTCTCATAGATTGAAACAAGCAATTCTTTTTTATGTATCCATAAATACGCAATTCCAAAATTAGGCAACCAACTTGCCCAAACAGAGATTCCATATGCAAAACTAAAATCTCCTGTAATACTCATTAAAGGTGGTAGAATAAATCGTAGCATGACTGCAGAAAAACTTCCGACATAACTATAAATCATGTATTCTCGATGTTTAGCAATGTTGCCTTTTCGGATTGCTTTATACGCCATATACGTTATAAGTGTCCAAATAAAAGCGCCAAATACAAATCCTATTTTAGTGATGAGTCCGCCTCTAACAAAAAATCCAACATACAATCCTACTGGACCGCTAATAAAGATGGAGAACACATAAATTTTTCCGATGATTCTGTGTGCTTTCATAAATTTCTTTCGAAATTTC
Source organism: Kordia sp. (assembly GCF_050633145.1). GTDB lineage: Bacteria > Bacteroidota > Bacteroidia > Flavobacteriales > Flavobacteriaceae > Kordia. The sequence continues at coordinate 17,223 of NZ_JBOEFY010000048.1, forward strand.
CCTATAAATTGAATCCAACCTACAAATAAAGCAATACCGCCAAACGTAATATGTATATAAAATGCTGTCATATACAAAGCACTATTGAGGACTTCGTCGGGTTTTGTAGATAATAATGCAATAGGTTCGTCTGCTAAAAAGTATTTTATAGGATAGACACTAATAAACACGCACAGACCAATAAAGATAAGCCAAGCTAATTTTTTCATTTTTAATAAATTTAATTGATTGATGAGTTCAAAAATAATATCAAAATGAGTGTATTAAAATAGCCAAACTGCTCTAAGGTATAAAGTCAGTCATTTAGGTTGAAAACCCGTTATTTAGGTACGAAATATGTGGTTTTAGGTATAAAATTACAGTTCTAAAACTTGTTCTTTGTAGTTTTTTGATACAGGAAGTTCAATTTGTGTCAATAAAACGGTTGAAGAATCTTTCCAAGACTTAAAATGCGATGGATTTATTAAGTGCGATCGATGAATTTGTAATAGAAATTCAAAGTTAGATTGTAGTTTTTTGAGTGAACTTCGAATTAATTTTGATTTCAATTCTCCATGTTCTAAATAGAAAATCTCTACATAGTTTTGCGAATTGGAAATACAAATTAAATCCGATTGTTTGATTTTTAAAATATCGAGTTTATTCTCTCCTTTAATGGTAATTCTATCGTCTTTTACAGGAATTAATTTAATAGCATACGTTCGTACTAAAATTAATATTGGTGTTAAAATCAATATCGCATTCAAAATAATTTCTCTTAAAAAGGTAGAAAAATTATAAATTCCTTTCACAAATGAACTTCTGTAAAAAATATAAGTAGCAATTGTATATAAAACAAAGAACAGTAGTATTGTTATGACTTCAAATCCAATATTCCATTTTGACTTTTGTTGGTATACTATTTTTTGAAAGAACGTAATAAATCCATAACATATAAATGCAAGAATGCTAAAACCTAAACTTACAGTCATCCAAACCTTAAAATCCATTCTTCCATGTTCAAAAGGGCGAATGAAGAAAGCAAATAAAAATATCCAAACACCCATTAATGCACCAATGAGCACATGCAGTTTAATGGATGGATTTAGTTGTTTCATACCGTATAAATAATTAATGTTGTAAAAATAGACATTCAATTTTAGAATTTGTTACATAGTAACCTGCAATTTTTTACAATTTAATTGTAGAAAAATAAGTATTGTATTCAACCTTAATATCTTTTTGGTTTTTTGAATTCTTTTTGTAAAAAATCAAATACAGTACTATTGAATAATTTATAATTGCTTGCTGGGAACCAATGTGTCTCGCCAGGAAAAATAGCCAAGTTCGCATTTGGAATGGATTGAAAAACTTTTACTGTATGCATATCTGTTATTACATCATGATCTCCAGCCATAATTAATGTTGGAGATGTAATATTCTTAAGTTCTTCAAATGTTAATTGTGGATAATAAATCAATTGCTTGGTAATTTTATAATCGATGGTGCTTTTTGATTTCTCATCCATTTCTAGCGATTTAAGCCTTTCTTTATGTTCTTTTAATCGTTTAGGAAATAAACCATTAGGATGAATATTTGCGCCCATTGCAACTAATTTGTTGACTTTTTCTGGATATTTCATCGCCATTATAAGTCCAATAATTCCGCCATCACTCCAACCAATAATATCTACTGAATCTAACGCTAACTTATCTAAAAATAGTTTTACATCTTTGGCTTGATTCATATATGTCAATTCATCATCATTATCCGTAGACCTTCCTCGTCCTCTACTATCCAAAGCTATTACTTTATAATGTTTAGAAAAGAAATCTATCTGCGCTTTAAACGCATTTATTGATTGTCCTGCGCCGTGTAATAGTAGTAATGGAGTACCCTTTCCATAAGTTTCATAATACAATTTCACTCCATTTACATCAACAAAATCTCCATTCTCATCATTTCCGCCATAAGAACCTTTTATTTGTATTTTTAAACAATACTTCCCACTTTTTGGATTATTTGTAATGATTTCTGTACTGAATTTTTTGTTTGAATCCATATTTGTATTTCCCCAAATAGGCTGATTACTATCCGCTACATCTTCAAAACCTGGATTTATCACTGATATTTCTTCCCAAACTCCATCTTCATCTTGAACCTCTAATTTAAAATCGTCAAAGAAAAATTTCCCATAATTGATACAAAGCATCCCAAATAAAAGAGAGGTTGCTGTTGAATCAATCTTACCAGTTATTGTAAATGTTTTCCAGTCTTCAGTTACGGGCATATTTTCCGTTGATTTATACAGTAATAAACTATCTTCAGTTGAACCGTTAGATAATGTCAGGTATAAATATGTTGACGAATTTCCATTGAAAAAGTCTTTTCTGATATTTCCTGAAAACTTAAATGCTTTATTTTGATGAGCAGAAACATCAACTTTTTGATTCAGATATCCATAAGATTGAGCTATTGACTTTTGAGTGTATAACAGTGATATAACAATTAAAAATGAATATATGAAAGAAACTTTTTTCATTTAGCTATTTAGTTAAAGTTAGAATTGAAATACGACATGGTTATGTTTGAAACCAAATATAAATATTCTCATTAGAAAACTTTAACTAAACAAAAAAAGATCTTTTTTATAACTAATAATTGATTTTCAAAGTGCTTCCAAAATATCTTTCGGATCAGCTCGTAACTTATAGTCTTCTTCTAAAAAGTGATATGAGATGGTTCCGTCTTGCTCAACAATATATGTAGCAGCAATTGGCAATTCTTGATTTTCATTTCCTTGGCTTGTATCTAAATCAATTCCAAATTTCTTATACAATTCCTGTAAATCTGAAGGTAATTTATATACTAGATTCATGCTGCGTGCTACTTTCATGTCTATATCTGATAATACTTCGAAAGTCAATTCGTTCTTTTCTTTTGTTGTTAATGAATTGTCTGGTGTTTCAGGTCCAATCAAAATCAACTTTGCTCCTTTTGCTTCAAAATCAGGAATTGCTTGCTGTAATGCACGCAATTGAATATTACAATACGGACACCAATTTCCACGATAATAAGCGATAATTACTTTATGTTCTTTTAATATATCTTGAATACGTATTTCGTTTCCTAAAGCATTCCGTAAACTAATCTCAGGAAGTATATCTCCAGTTTTATAAGCATTGCGAATCATATTTGAAGCTACTAAATCATCAATTGCTTTCTTCATAATAACTTGTGCTTCTCCTGGATGACGCTGCACACTTGCTTCTGCAAACTTTTTCAATTCTGTAGTTAAACTCATTTTCAATCTTTTTTATCTTTTAGACATAAAAAAAGAGTTAAAATTACAGAATTCATAAAATATTTCCCAAATAACTAACTACCAACACAATATATTCAACATATTTAAGTAATCATTAATTATTTATTGTTAAAAAGTAGGGTGTATCACAGATAGGCTGTTTTACTTAAAAAAAATGTTAAACAACTGCTAAACTAAACTATTCCCTATGAAAAGGAAACTTTACCTTGCCTTGGTAGGAATTACCATATTTGGTTTTTCTGCTGAAACTCAGGCTCAAAATTATCGTTCTGCTATCCTTGATGACAATAGCAACTATTTTGAAATAGTTGAACAAGAAAATCAAGTACTTGCGCCTATTAGAGGTAATCAAGACAGAAGAAGTAAAAAACAAATCAAACAATTTGAACGCTGGAAAGCTTTTTGGAAAGATCGTGTATTGCCAAATGGACGATTTATGTCTGCTGCACATACAGCAAACCTTTGGCGTTCAGAACAAGCACGTCATCAAGAAGCTATTAGTTATGGCAGAAGTGTTGCATCAGTAAATTGGACGTTGCTAGGACCTGTTACTTTCCCTGTGTCTAATATTGGTTTTTACCCTGGAATGGGACGATTAAATGCTGTCGCTTTCGCTGGAAATGATACAAATACAATGTATGTTGGTTCGCCAGGTGGCGGAGTTTGGAAAACAACAGATGCTGGCGCTAACTGGACAGCACAAGGTGATGCTTTTCCAAATATGGGAATTTCTGATATTGTTATCAATCCAACGAATACAGATATAGTGTATGCTGCAACAGGTGATGCTGACGGTGTTCAAAACAGATCTGTTGGTGTATTAAAAACAACTGATGGTGGTACAAACTGGAACGCAACTGGATTGACATTCACATTAGGAGAAAATGATATCATTAGTAAATTACTAATTGATCCAAATAATCCAGATACCGTTTTTGCAACAACTAGAAACAACATCAAAAGAACAACAGATGGTGGAGTAACGTGGACAGATGCATTTACTCAAAACGGAGCTCGTTTTAATGATATTGAATACAAATCTGGAAGTAACAGCATATTGTTTGCTACTTCAAGAACAGGTCGTTTTTACAGATCTAATGATAATGGAGTAAACTGGGCACAAGTATCTAGTCCGACGTTTAACAGATTAGACATAGCACTCACAGTCGCCAATGCAAACTTAATTTTAAGTCTTGACTCTAATGGAAGAGTTCGTAGATCAACAGACGATGGAGCTTCATGGACACAAATTTCTAGTATTCCTGGGTTTAGTTCTCAAGGTGGTTACAATATTACTTTAGCAATTTCTCCATTAAATGAAAACTTAATCTTAGCTGGTGGTGTTGATGGATGGCGTTCTTCTGACGGAGGTGTAAACTGGGAAAAGTACCTTGACGGATATTGGACAGCAGGAAACCCTTACTTCTACGTACACTCTGATCATCACGATATGAAATTTGTTCCTGGAACAAACATGGCAATCTCAGTAAATGATGGAGGTATTTTTATGGGAGATGCACAGTTTGATAATGCTTGGGCAGATTTATCATCTGGAATTGCCGTTACACAGTATTACAATGTTTCTGGGACACCACAAAATGCAAACTTATTAATTGCAGGAGCACAAGATAATGACATAGGCCAATTTGACGGAAACGATTGGATTGGAAGAAACCCTGGAAGTGATGGTGTTGAAGGTTTATGGGATTACACAAATAGTGATATTGCATGGACATGTAGCCAAGCTGGAGCAATGTTTAGAACCACCAATGGTTTTGCAAGTTCTCAATTTGTAAACACACCTGGAGGCGCTCCATTTGTATGGGAATTGGAAATTCACCCAACAACACCAACAACTATTTATGGAGGTTTTAACGATATCTACAGATCTACAAACCGTGGAACTACATGGACAAACTTAAACTCGAATGTAGGAACTATTGAGTTTATCTCTATTTCTCCTTCTAATCCAAATGTAATTTATGTTTCAGGAGGAAATTCTATAAAAAGAACAGATGATGGCGGCGCTCTTTGGTCGTCAATTAATTTACCACAAGCTGGAAACGTAAAAAGCATCGAAGTAAATGCTACAAATCCGGCAGAAGTGTATATCGCATATTCAGGATATCAAGCTGGAAAAGTATACAGATCTACTGATAGTGGATTCTCTTGGACAAATATTACTGGAAGCTTACCTAATATTCCAACTCATAAAATTTTATATAGAACTGGAACTACAGATGGTGAATTGTTCTTAGCAACTGACTTAGGTGTATATTATAGAACAGATACAGTTGGTGACTGGGTACGATTAGGACAGGGATTACCAAATGTAATTGTAAATGACATTGAAATCCATTACGCAACTGAAAAATTAAGAGCTGCGACTTACGGACGTGGTGTTTGGGAAGTTCCTATAGACCAAGCTGCTTTATCAGTTGAAGACAATCAATTGGCTTCAAATGCAGTTGTTGTATATCCAAATCCAACAGTAAACAAAAATTTCACAATCAAACTTAACAACTTATCAGGTGATACAAATATTTTAGTATACAACCTGATTGGCTCTGTAGTAAAACAAATAAAAACGAATTCCGTTGAACAAAAAGTTGATCTAACAGGGTACGCTGGTGGTTTATATTTTGTGAAAATCACCAATGACGGAAAAAGTCTAACAAAGAAAATTGTTGTTAATTAATGAAGCGGTTTTTGATTTTATTGATATTATGCATTCTAACACTCAATGTAATAGCCTGTAATGAAGGTATTAAGCTGATAACTTCTACAAAGCAAACTATTATTCAAGGTATTAATAAATCAAAACCGTATACTAAGTATCTTTTTGAGATAGCACTAGATAACACTGTCGACATAAGCGTCGACAGTGTTGTTGTTTATAATTCAGGTCGCTGCCTGAAAGTAAATCACTACCTATCAAAAAGTACAACACAAAACAAATTGACTTTAGATGCTTCCCTAAATGAAGGCAACTATGAAGAATTAAAAAACTGCAATGGTTCCTCAGAAAAGGTAATCATTCACTACAAAGTCAATAATAAAAGTGGAAAACTAAAAGTCTCCTCTTTTAAAGAAGAAACGGTAACACGAAGATAATTTGTTTACACCCTATTCACTACTTAATATGCAAAATCCTGACGTTTAAAATTCGTCAGGATTTTTTTATGTGCATTACTTTATTTTAAAACATTTCAACTGCGCTCAATATGACATCTAACAATCTAAGAACGAAGAGAATCTAAGAGTGCAAGCAAGTCTAAAAGCTATGCGAGTCTAATAATCTAATAAGTCTCTCAAAGCAGCTTCAAATTCATTTTTAGGTAAATATTGTTGCTCTAACCCTTGATCGAAAGGAATTGGTGTTTCCATACTAGCCAAACGCTTTACTGGCGCGTCAAGTTGCTCAAAACAATTCTCCATAATCATGGCAGAAATATCACTTGAAATACTTCCAAACTGTGAATCTTCTTGTAAAATAATTGCTTTTCCTGTTTTCTTTACTGAAGCATAAATTGCTTCTGTGTCTAAGGGTTGAAGCGAACGTAAATCGATCAAATCCGCAGAAATATCAGGGTTTTCTTTTAATGTGTTTAATGCCCAATGTACAGCTGAACCATACGTAATAATTGTAACATCATTTCCTTCTTTCAGTAAAGAAGCTTTTCCTAAAGGCAATGTGTAATAATCCGTTGGAACATCTTGATAGACACTTCTATACAAGGCTTTATGCTCAAAAAACAACACAGGATTTGGATCGTTTATAGCTGTAGCTAATAACCCTTTCGCATCATACGGAAATGCAGGATATACTACTTTTAAACCTGGAGTTTTGGTAAACCAAGCTTCATTGGTTTGTGAATGAAAAGGTCCTGCTCCAACACCAGCACCACAAGGCATACGCACTACGACATCCGCATTTTGACTCCAACGATAATGTGATTTTGCCAATAAATTTACAATCGGATTAAATCCACTAGAAACAAAATCAGCAAATTGCATTTCCATCACCGCTTTCATTCCGTTTACAGAAAGTCCGTATGAAGCCGAAACAATCGCCGATTCACAAATTGGTGTGTTACGTACACGTTCTTTCCCAAACTGATCTATAAACTCATTTGTAATTTTAAAAACACCTCCATATTCAGCAACATCTTGCCCCATAATAATCAAATCGTCATGCTTTTCCATTGATTGTTTTAATCCTTTGGAAATTGCATCTACGAAACGAATATTCTCTACTGCTGAATTCGGATTAACTTCTTCATATACTGAGTCTTGATACACATCACTTAATTCTTTACTTTTAGTTGATGTGATTTTCTCTTCGTCAAAGGCAAGCTTCAAATTATCATTGATTTCAGCAGAAATTTCAGTCTTAAAAGCTTCTTCAATATCTAAAGTTAAAATTCCTTCCGACGTCAAATAATTACGAAATTTATGAACTGGATCTTTGGTTGCCCAAGCATCCATTAATTCTTTAGGTACATATTTTGTTCCACTAGCTTCTTCATGACCACGCATACGGAACGTTTTAAATTCCAATAAAATTGGTCTTGGATTTTCACGTATACTATCTGCCAATTCAGAAACCTTTGTATAGACTTCCAATATGTTATTTCCGTCAATAATATGCGATTCCATTCCATATCCTTTGCCTCTATCTGCTAAATGCTCGCAATTATACTGTTCTGCTGTTGGTGTAGAAAGTCCGTAACCATTATTCTCAATACAGAATAACACTGGTAAACTCCATACAGAAGCCACATTCAATGCTTCATGAAAATCTCCTTCACTTGTTCCTCCTTCACCAGTAAAAACGGCACATGCGTGTTTATTATCTTTCAACTTATTAGCCAAAGCAATTCCGCTTGCGACACCTAATTGTGGTCCTAAATGCGAAATCATTCCCACAATATTAAACTCCTGTGTACCAAAGTGAAAACTACGATCGCGTCCTTTAGTAAAGCCATTTGCTTTTCCTTGCCATTGTGAAAACAAGCGATACAATGGAATTTCACGTGTTGTAAATACACCCAAGTTTCGGTGCATTGGTAAAATGTATTCGTCTTTTGTAAGTGCTGAAGTTACACCGACTGCGATGGCTTCTTGCCCAATACCGCCAAACCATTTAGAGATTTTTCCTTGACGTAGAAGAATAAGCATCTTCTCTTCTATCATTCTCGGCTTAAGCATTTTTTTATATAAATCGATCAACGTTTCGTTGGTCAAATTTCCTTTTTTATATACCATTGGTTCTTGTATAGTTGGCATGAATTGTAGTTCTTTAAATAGATATTCAAAAATCAAGAAAAAAAACGGTTCATCAAAACCCAAAGTGATAATTTTTGAAATTGTTAATAACTCTCTTTTTTCAACCGTATATTTTTAGCTACATTTGTAAAAACAAGCCTTTAACGGCTATAAAGTTATTAACAATTGGTTTTTACGTATGATATCAAAAATTGCGTAATACCATACGTTTCTTTAAAAATAAAACTTGAATTACATGAAACGAGCATGCATAAATGGATATCATTCAACTGTAATGGCTATTGGAAAATTGTATGTAATCGTTAAAAAAACAACTAGAAACACATGAAAAATATTCCAAGCGTAGACCTTTCCGATTTCTTATCTGACGATCCTAACAGAAAGCAAAAATTTATTAATGAAATAGGGAAAGCGTATGAAGACATTGGTTTTGTTGCTTTAAAAGGACATTTTTTAAGCACTACTTTGGTAGATAATTTATATGAAGAAATTAAAAAATTCTTCTCATTACCTGTAGAAACCAAAAGCAGTTATGAAATTGAAGGTATTGGCGGACAACGCGGATATGTTTCTTTTGGAAAAGAAAGTGCAAAAGGCAGAAAAGTAGGTGATTTGAAAGAATTTTGGCATTTTGGTCAATATGTAGAAGATAATGACGCCTTAAAAGCTGAATATCCAGATAATGTAGAAGTTTCTGAATTACCTGAATTTAATAAAGTTGGAAAGGAAACATTTCAAATGCTTGAAAAAACAGGTGTATACGTATTAAGAGCACTTGCGTTATATGTAGGATTGGACGAATTTTATTTTGATAATTTCATCAAGAATGGAAACAGTATTCTACGTCCTATTCACTATCCACCAATTACCAGCGAACCTAAAAATGCAGTTCGTGCTGCAGCACATGGTGACATCAATTTAATTACCCTATTAATGGGCTCGCATGGAAAAGGATTGCAAGTACAACGTCATGATGGTGAATGGCTTGACGCAATTGCTGAACCAGACGAATTGGTGATTAATGTTGGTGATATGCTATCACGTCACAGTAACAATAAATTAAAATCTACAATACACAGAGTTGTGAATCCGCCAAGAGAACTTTGGGGAACATCACGCTACTCTATTCCTTTCTTTATGCATCCAATCAGCGAAATGCCATTAGATTGTTTAGAAAACTGTATTGATGAAAATAATCCGAAACAATTTGACGATATTACAGCTGGTGAATTTTTAAATCAGCGTTTAATTGAATTAGGATTAGTCAAAAAGTAATAAAACACAATATTCTCAAATAAGATATAACACTGGTAGCAATAGCTATTGGTGTTATTTTTTGATGAAAAACAGGTGATTTTTTATATATTCACTCTATAAAACAAATTGTATGGCAAAGAAGAAACTCAATAGTTTGGAAGATTTGGGAGGATTTGTATTCTCTACCAATGACGATTTCGAATTAGAAAACGGAACTGTTGAAGAAACCCTAGATGCTTCATCACAATATCTAGAAGCGCATTTTAGTAATAAAGGCCGCGGAGGAAAAGTTGTTACTGTTGTAAAAGGTTTTGTAGGCACTGAAGAAGATTTAAAAGCCTTAGGGAAATTATTAAAAGTAAAATGTGGTGTTGGCGGAAGCGTTAAAGACAACGAAATCATTATTCAAGGGAATTACAGAGATAAAATTGTGCAAATTCTTGAAAAAGAAGGATACAATGTAAAACGAGTTGGTGGATAGATGCAACAACAAACTTTACATATTTTAAATGGTGATAGCTTAACGCCTAGACTCGCTAAAATTGAAATTAAAGACGATCAATTTGTATGGCGTGAGATGCTTTGTGAAGGAAAAACAAGTTACGACTTAAAATCGGACGCCTTTAAACAACAGCGTATCTCCTACTTAACACCTTATGGAGCTAATGAAAAAACTTATATAGATTCATTTTTAACTCCATTGTTAACTACAGATTTCTCAAAATACAACACTATAGTACTTTGGTTTGAATACGATTTGTTTTGCCATATTAATATGATAGCTGCATTGAGTTTTTTAAAACAGTTGAAATTTTCAGGGAAAATCTATTTAGTATGTAGTGGTTGGATTGAAAATGAACCAAACTTAAAAGGATTAGGAGAACTTTCATACGCACAACTAAAGACACATTACAAGCAAAAAATTGAACTTACAAAGTCAGACATTGAATTAGCAGATATTTTATGGAGATTGTATTGTACAGACAATCATATTAAGTTTAAAAAATACGTTACGCTCACCTCTTCTTTTCCGTATCTTTCTAATTGTCTCAATGCACATTTAAAGCGATTTCCATCTGTTTCTAGCGGATTGAATGTTTTGGAAAAACACATCTTAAAGATCATTCACAAAGAAGAAATAAAAAATACACGACAACTTACAGGATACATATTACAGTATCAAGGATATTATGGTTTTGGTGATTTACAAATTACACGAATTATAAAAAAACTATCCATTTTTTTTAATACAAAATCCAAGCGATTAACCCTTACAAGAGAAGGTTTATTGGCTATGGATGGTTTGCAAAACTTTTACAACCAACTTTCAGAAGATACTGTTTTTGGTAATTGTAATAAATACGAATATTGCTATCATCCATCCAAACAAATATTGACAAAACATGAGTAAAATAAAAGAATCAGAATTAATTATAAATCCCGATGGAAGCATTTATCACTTAAATATCCTTCCAGAAGACATTGCAACAACTATTATTACGGTGGGCGATCCAGATCGTGTAAGTTCCGTAAGTAAATATTTTGACACAATAGAAGTCAAAAAAGCAAAACGCGAATTTGTTACACATACAGGAACACTTCGTGGAAAACGTATTTCTGTCATTTCTACCGGAATTGGTACAGATAATATAGATATTGTATTTAATGAGTTAGACGCACTTGTAAATGTTGATTTTACTTCGCGAACGGTAAAAGAAGATTTCACATCACTAGATATTATTCGAATTGGAACATCAGGTTCTATACAAGCCGATATTCCTGTAGATGCCTTTTTAATTAGCGAATACGCTATTGGTTTCGACAGTTTATTACACTTTTACGAAAGTGATCATGTATTGGATGCCGAGCTTTCAGAAGCTTTTGTAAAACAAACTAATTGGTCACCAAGAAAATCAGAACCGTATGTTGTGAAAGGGAATCGTGATTTAGTCGACCAATTAGCGTCTGAAAAAACCGTATTAGGTTTTACAGCAACAAATGTTGGCTTTTATGGTCCACAAAGTCGAAAAATACGATTAAACGTGCAAGATGAACAACTAAATGATAAACTTGCTACATTTAATCATAACAATAAAAAAATAACAAACTTAGAAATGGAAACTGCTGGTATCTACGGATTAGCAAATCTATTAGGACATCGTTCAGTTTCTATGAATGCTATTATTGCAAATAGACCTTTGGGTCAATTTAGCAATACACCAAAAGAAACTGTTGATGAATTGATTCAGTATACTTTAGGTAAATTAGCATAATATACATTGTCCCAAATGAAAAAAATTAATATTGGCGGTGTTCCCGAGCATTTCAACTTAGCTTGGTATTTAACACTTAAAGAACGTTCATACGAAAAAGAAGGAATCAATTTACGCTGGAAAGATTATCCTGGCGGAACTGGTGCTATGTGCAAAGCGCTTCGAAATAAAAAAATTGATATTGCTGTTATCCTTACGGAAGGAATCATAAAAGATATCATTGCTGGAAATCCTTCAAAAATAGTACAAACCTTTGTGCAATCGCCTTTAATTTGGGGAATTCACGTTGCTGCAGATGCTCCATACGATACCATTGAAGATATAGAAGGAACTAAGGCTGCCATTAGTCGTTACGGTTCTGGTTCGCACTTAATGGCGTATATCAATGCAGAAAATAACGGTTGGGATACTGACGATTTAGGTTTTGAAGTCATTAACAACTTAGAAGGTGCAATTGACGGACTAAATAAAGGAAAAGGCGATTATTTTATGTGGGAACATTTCACCACAAAGCCTTTGGTAGATCAAGGTATATTTAAACGTGTAGCCGATTGTCCAACACCTTGGCCGTGTTTTGTAATTGCTGTGCGCTCAGAACTGTTAGAAGAAGATGAAGAAACAGTTAAGACTGTTTTAAACATTATCAATGAAATGACAGCTAAGTTTAAAGAATTACCAAACATCGACGAACGGATTGCTGCACGTTACGAACAACAACTAGAAGATGTACAAAAATGGCTGTCTTTAACCGAATGGAGCCAAGAATTAATCGATGAAAAAACCATTCAAAAAGTGCAAGATAAACTACTCAGTTTAGACATTATTCCTGAGAAATGGAACTATAACGACTTAACACACAAGATACTATAAATAAAGAGCAACTTTGTAAGTTGCTCTTTATCTTTACGACTTATTGAAGGTGTTAATTACAATTCTACAAAATATAATGTACGTATAAATACCTATTTTCTTAGGGGGTTTTTCCCCTTTCTTCAAGGGGCTAATTGTCGACGAATGGTGTTTTTCACCCTATGAATCGACAAAAAACAGCGTTTTTGTGTCATTTAACGAAAATTTAAACAGCTAAACGATTAAATGATTCGATTACGTGTCGACGTACTACATTTGATATCAGAAAGTAATAAGGGCAAAATGTTACTTTCTAACAAAACCAAAATTTATCAGATTATTAACATTACAATTACTATTATCATGAAAAAATCAATCTTACTTTTAGCAGCAGCAGGTTTATTATTAGCGTCTTGTGGATCAAATTGTATGGGTAAAGGAGTTAACTTTGCAGATACAGATGACGCAAAAGAAAACTACATTATGACTGCCACAGAAGATGCTTCTTGTGTAGAAGTATACTAAGTAGACACTATCCAATTATATATAGTAAAGGTTGCAATATTTTATTGTGACCTTTTTTTATACCTATTATTTAATAACATTTACTTAGTACCAAAAGAATATCGAACCTTACAAAAGAATTTGTTTTTTATAAGGTTTAAATTTTAAATGCTGAATGTTAAATTAAAACCCGAGAACCATTCTGCTAACTTAAAAACACTTAAAAAACACACTTCTATTTTGTATTCAAGTTTTAACTAGTATCTGCAAATTTAAAACACCAACAACGAAGCAAAACCGCAAGAGAAAAAAATCTAAAAGGCAAAGCCGTTCTAACATCTAAAAGCGATAGCGATCTGCGAGCAAAGCGAGCTAACCACAAGAGTAAGAAATAATCTAAAAGCGAAGCGATCTAACAGGCAAAGCCGATCTAACATCTAAAAGCATTAGCGATCTGCGAGCAAAGCGAGCTAACCACAAGAGTAAGAAATAATCTAAAAACGAAGCGATCTAACAGGCGAAG
>NZ_JBOEFY010000048.1:31451-74929 GCF_050633145.1 Kordia sp.
TAGCGATCTGCGAGCAAAGCGAGCTACCATCGAATCCCTTCAATACGCTGACTCACCAAATAATCATTACATTGACTAAAATGCTTATTATCAAACCAATATCCGCGATTTGCACTCAAAGGTGATGGATGACCAGACGTCAACACATAATGCTTGTTCTTATCAACTTTTGCTCCTTTTTTCTTTGCATAACCACCCCAAAGTAAAAAGACAACATTTTCTTTTTTCTCAGAAATCACCTTAATCACTGCGTCTGTAAACGTTTCCCAACCCATTTTTTGATGACTTCCTGCCTGATGCGCACGAACCGTTAAAGTTGCATTAAGCAATAATACACCTTGTTTTGCCCAACGTTCCAAATTTCCACTCACAGGCGTATCGACATTAATATCACGTTTAATCTCTTTAAAAATATTTTGAAGCGATGGCGGATGCGGAATGTTATCATTTACGGAAAAACACAAACCATTCGCCTGTCCTACTCCATGATACGGATCTTGACCAATAATAACAACCTTCAAGCGATGAAACGGACAATGATCAAAGGCTGCAAAAATAGCTGTCCCATTAGGGAAACACTGATGTTGCGTGTATTCAGATTTGACAAAAGCTGATAATTCTTTAAAATACGGTTTCTCAAATTCACCTTGTAAATGAAACTTCCAACTTTCTTCAATTTTTACATTCATATTTTCATTTTTTTTGTCCTGTTGAAATTCATTTCAAAATCAACATATAAATAAGTACCTTTGGCATCTGCTAAAAATCCGCGCTTCTGTGCAGATTAAAATTAGCTCAAATTTACAATGATTAAAATACATTCCAAAACATTAGATGATTTAGAGTTTGAAGCCGTTTTACAACAGGTTTCAGAACATGCTGTTACCACGTACGGAAAACAAAAGATTAATGCTACGCAACCTTTTCATGATAAAGAATTATTATTGACAAATCTTGCATACGTAAATGAATACTTGGCATCTTTTGAGAACGAAAACGTGATTCCGAATCATGGTTTTGAAGGAATTTCATTGGAAATTAAACTATTAGCAATTGAAAACAGTTTTTTAGAAATTCAAGGATTTCGAAAAATCTCAGCAATTTCGAGTGCGACCAATTTATTAATTAAGTTTTTTAAGAAGTTTCAAGAATACTATCCAACATTACAATCACGATCAGAACGTATTGAGTTTACCAAAGTACTCATTACCGAAATTGACAATGTGATTAATCGTTTTGGAGAAGTAAAAGATACTGCTTCATCTGAATTGGCACGGATTCGACGTGGAATTTTAAGCATTCGCGGGAAAATAAATCAGAGTTTTTCTTCTGCCTTGAGCAAATACAATCAAGCAGATTATTTAGATGAAATTCGTGAAACTGTAGTGGACAACCGTAGAGTTTTAGCTGTAAAAGCCATGTATCGCCGTAAAGTAAAAGGCGCGATTATGGGGAATTCTAAAACTGGAAGCATTGTATATATTGAACCCGAAGCTACGCTGCAATATTCACGAGAATTATCTAACTTAGAGTATGAAGAAAAGGAAGAAGTAACACGCATTTTAAAGGAATTAACAGACTTTACTCGTCCGTTTGCGTCACTTTTGGAAGAATACCAAGACTTTTTGAGCGATTTAGATGTAAGTTATTCCAAAGCAAAATATGCAGATTCTATGAATGCAATTTTGCCTGAAATCTCAGAAAAACGTGAGTTATTATTAAAAGATGCATATCATCCACTACTCTATTTAACCAATAAAGAACGAAACGAAAAAACATACCCGCAAACCATTGAACTCAGCAGTGACAATAGAATCATTGTGATTTCTGGACCAAACGCTGGTGGAAAAAGTATTACACTAAAAACGATAGGTTTATTGCAATTAATGTTACAAAGCGGAATGTTAGTTCCTGTACATGAACGCAGTAAAATGTGTTTGTTTGATCGAATTTTAACAGATATAGGTGACGGACAATCTATTGAAAATCACCTAAGCACCTACAGTTATCGTTTAAAACAGATGAATTACTTTTTAAAAAAATGTAATAACAAGACACTGTTTTTAATTGATGAATTTGGTACAGGAAGTGATCCTGAATTAGGTGGCGCTTTGGCGGAAACATTCCTAGAAGTTTTCTATGAGCGAGAAGCATTTGGAATCATTACTACGCATTATTCCAATTTAAAATTATTGGCTAACGAATTGCCACATGCAACCAACGCAAACATGATGTTTGATCGTAAAACCTTGTTGCCAATATACCAATTAGCTTTAGGACAAGCAGGAAGTTCGTTTACTTTTGAAGTTGCGCAAAAAAATGGAATTCCATATAGCTTAATTAACAAAGCAAAGAAGAAAATTGAACGTGGAAAAGTTCGTTTTGATGCTACCATTGCAAAGCTACAGAAAGAACGTAGTGCTATGGAAAAAACGTCTAAATTACTGCGAGAAGAGGAAATCAAAGCGCGTGAAGAAAACGAACGTTTAGAAGCTTTAAACACCAAAACAAAATCAAAATTAGAGAGCTATCAACAGTTGTACGATCATGACAAACGTATGATTCACCTCGGAAATAAAATCAACGAGATTGCCGATCGTTACTTTGATAATAAAAAGAAACGTCCACTGATTTCTGAGTTTTTACGTATTGTTGAGACTGAAAATTCGAAACGTAAAAAACAATCTGCTCAGGAGAAAAAAATACAGAAAGTAAAGCAAAAAGAAGCTAAAAAAGAGGTCATTCAAAAAGTAGCGGTGATTCGTGAAGAAAAGAAGATTGAAAAGAAAAAAGCAGCAAAAAAAGAAGCTCAAAAGCCAAAAGCAATTTTAAAAATTGGCGATCGTGTACGCATGCCTGATGGAAAAGCTGTTGGAACCATCGATAATCTAGAAAAAGGAAAAGCTGTTGTGAATTACGGACTTTTCACTACAACTATTTCTGTAGATCAATTGGAATTGGTGGAAGCTAAGAAGAAAAAGTAGTTGTTTGTTGTTTGTTGTTTGTTGTTTGTTGTTTGTTGTTTGAAAGTATCTTTTTCAATTTAAATTCAACATTTAGCATTTAGCATTTAAAATTAAAGACTTATAATCCCGTAGAAACTCACTCAAAAACAACTTTCACGAATTCAATCGCATCAAATACTAATCGTTGGTATGTTTTCGTTTACATTAGCATTAGTTTTACTTAAAAACAAACCATCATGAAGCGTTTTACAGCTATTATCATACTTCTAAGTATTGTCATTTCAGCGCAAGGACAATCTCAAAAAACATCTGAAGAATTATTATTCCGAATTATTGAGGATGATTTGTGGGGTTTTATGGATAAAGAAGGAACTATAGTTATTCAACCACAATTTAGAGAAGTTGGTTACTTTTCAGATGGCTTAGCAACTGTTTTAAAAAACGGCATGTATGGCTTTATTGACAAGAAATTGAATACCGTTATTCCTACCAAATACGATTTAGCATATCCTTTTCATAATGGAATGGCTAAAGTATATCTAGATGGAAAACCATTATTTATTGACACCAAAGGAAATATAGTGTTTGAACATGATTTTAAGCATATTAGTCGCTTTTCAGAAAATGGATTTGCCACTGTAGTTACCAAGGATAAGAAAAGTGGCATAATAGATCGCAGAGGAAACATCATTATTGAACCTGTATATAAAAGACTTCACCTTTTTGAAGATGAAGCGGTTGTAATTGTTGAAAAAGAAAATAGAGAATATGGCATCCTTGATTTAAAAGGAAATAGTATCGTTCCTTTAAATACGTATGATCGTATTGATCCTTTTATTAACGGACTTGCTTATATTGAATATGTTACTGATGACGAAACAGAAATTAACGACTATAATGGTTTTATCGACAACACAGGAAAGTTGATCCTAAAAATTAAAGACCAAGCATGGAAATTTGATTATGATGAAGAATATTTTTCTGAAAATTTAGGAGTCGTTCAATTCTTTAAAAAAAATCCAGATAGCATTCAAGATTGGCAAGAACGACGTAAAAATAAATACCTAGGTTTTATTGATACAAGAGGAAAAATTATTAAAAAAGATACTGCTTGGACTGAAATATCTAGTTTTAGTAAAGGGCGTGCATTTGTAAAAAATAGAAACACAAAAAGGTATCGTATGATTGATACCAAAGGAAATTATGTGAGTTCGCATCAGTTTGTTTCTTTTTCGCCTGATTTCAATGAAGAAATGTCTAAAAATTTCTTTGACAACGATGAAATATACGTTTCTGATGGAAATGGTTGGGGAATGATTAATCGAAATGGTGAATATACTGTGCCATTGTCAGATGTTTTAGGGGAATCTGATTATGATGGATATCAACAAATTGGTGATTATCTAATTTTTAATTCTGAAGAAGAAAACGTGCGTTTATTTGGAATTTGTAATTTGAAAACAAACCTTGTTATTCTTCCTAAATACAATGAGGTTTATGAAATTTTAGACGATTTGATCATCGTGGAGCAAGACAAGAGAATCACTTATATAACTACCAAAGGAGCAATTATTTGGCAAGAAGCAAAAGCGACTGAAAATGATGATTTAAAAACCGTTAATACGCTAGCAATGAATCGCGGATACTTTTACGCATCTTCTCCATCAGTAGATGAACTCAATGGCTTAGGCGGTTGGGGTGGATCAGATCATGCGTTTCAAAAAATTAAAGCAAAACATAAATTATCCAAAAATACATTTGGAATTTCTGTTGATACTGAATCAATTGTACCACATTTTAAAGAATACAAAGGACATAAACTTTACGTATATAATACTACAAAAGATTCTATCTTTTTTGATGCGCAAGACAGTCGTTTATATATGAATGTACAAGCAAAAGACTCAAATGGAGACTGGAAAGATATTGAGTATTTACCAAGTAGCTGGTGTGGAAATAGTTACCACAATTTATTTTTGGCTAAAAATTCTTTTTGGGAATTTACCATTCCAAAATACGAAGGTGCTTTCCAAACTAAATTACGTGTAAAACTCTTATACAAAACAAATCATAAAGATAAAGATAGTAAAATTGTATACAGTGATGAATTTGACGGAAGCGTCAACCCTGCTCAATTTTGGTACAAAGGTTCCTATACTCGAAGTGGCATTATGGATCCGTACAATGATTAATTAGGAAATCTTCAATCCATTCGGAATTTTTGCTGAAGGTTGCATTAAAATAACATCGTCTCCATCAACAGCGCCCATTACCAAACATTCTGAAAAGAAATTAGCAATTTGCTTTCTAGGGAAATTAACAACTGCCATAATTTGTTTTCCAAGCAACTCTTCTTTCGTGTAACGCTTGGTGATTTGTGCAGATGATTTACGAATTCCGATTTCTGTTCCGAAGTCAATTGTAAGCTGATATGCTGGCTTTCTGGCTTTTGGAAAATCATTCACTTCTATAATTGTACCGATGCGCATATCTACTTTTTCAAAATCATTCCAACTTAAGTCTCCCATTGTGTTTTTTTGAGTAAATTTAGGCTTTAAAAACAATATATCAAATGGCACTTACTCCATCAAACATGCTTTCTTTAGGCACAAAAGCTCCAGATTTTACATTAATAGATACAATTTCAGACAAAACCGTTTCTTTAAACGAAGCAAAAGGTGCAAACGGAACTGTTATAATGTTCATCTGTAATCATTGTCCATTTGTAAAACATGTAAATGCAGGAATTGTACAATTGGCAAACGATTATCTTTCGAAAGGAATTGGTTTTATTGCAATTTCTAGTAATGATGTCGAAAATTATCCTGCAGATGCACCACATTTAATGAAGGAAAATGCAAAACAAGAAGGTTATCCTTTTCCGTATTTATATGACAAAACTCAGGAAGTAGCCAAAGCGTATGATGCAGCTTGTACACCAGACTATTATATTTTTGATAAAGATTTGATGTTAGTATATCGTGGACAACTAGATGATTCACGGCCAAATAATGGAATTCCTGTAACAGGGAATGACATGCGAACTGCCTTAGATGCTTTATTGAAAAACGAAGAAATTCCAGTCGACCAAAAACCTAGCATTGGCTGCGGTATTAAGTGGATTTAATTTAGACTTACTTGTTAGATTGTTAGTTTAAAATTTATAATTCAACATTCATAATTCACAAAAACTACTTCCAATTCTCACGAATCAGTAGTTGATTAATATGCTCATAATGATGATTGCAATGCCACGCATAAATACCAATATTTTCTTTTAAAGTTACTTCTTCATTTCCATCCGGATGAATAAAAACTTGCTCCAGATCAGCCATTGAAAGTCCTTTTAAAAAATAAACCCATTTTGCATGCAAAGCTTTTATTGTATCTATTGAAAGGTTGATCGGTGCGGATTTACTATCAAACAATTCTGCCCAACGATCTTCATAATATGCTTTAATAAGTGGTTTATCTTCTGTCAAAGTCCATTTAAAACGTGTATAACTATTATGGTGACTATCGGCAACATGATGAATTACTTGTCGGATGGTCCAACCTCCAGGACGATAACAAGTATTTAATTGTGCTGAAGAAAGATTCTCTACTAAATCTTGTAAACGTTTAGGAAATACTTCCAAAACTTCAATCCAACTAGAGATATGCGTTGCTGTAATAATTTCAGGAATTTCAGGTTTCCCGATTGGGTATTTTAATTTTTCTAAATCCATCTATAATATATAAGTAAATATCTTTAAAATAGACTTGTGAAGTATCCGCAAGAAATTCACGGAAAAACATATAAGACAAGTCAAAAATATATAAATCTCGATTATCGAGTAAAAAAAACGCTCTGAGATTTTCAGAGCGTTTTTGTATTATTATTTTACATCCATCAATTCAACATCGAACATGAGTGTAGCATTCGGAGGTATTACGCCACCTGCGCCTCTTGCTCCATATCCTAAATGTGGAGGAACTACAAATCGAGCCTTATCTCCTACTTTCAATAACGCGATTCCTTCATCCCAACCAGGAATTACATTTCCTTGTCCTAATGGAAAATCAATTGGTTCATTTCTTTTATAAGAAGAATCAAAAACGCCACCATCAGGAAACATTCCTTTATAATGTACAAAAACAGTTTTTCCTACTTCTGCTTTAGCTCCGTCTCCTTCTTGAATAATTTTATAACGCAAACCGCTTTCTGTTTTGTCAAAACCAGTTGCAATTTCTTCCAATTCTTTTTCAGCCTTTTCTTTCGCTGCTTTTTCTCTTTCAGCTTTCGCTCCGCTAAACTTTCTAAATTCTTCTACTGCATTAAAAGCTTCTGCTTCTGCTCCAACACGAATAATTTCAACTTTTTCAATTGAATCACCTTGTGCTACAGTATCAACAACTTCTTGTCCGTGTGCTACATGTCCAAAAACAGTATGCTTTCCATCTAACCACGGTGTTGCAATATGTGTAATAAAGAATTGACTACCATTAGTTCCTGGTCCAGCATTTGCCATGGAAAGTACTCCTGGTTCATTATGTGTTAATTCTGGATGAATTTCATCATCAAAATTATACCCAGGACTTCCTGTACCTGTTCCTAAAGGACAACCACCTTGAATCATAAAATCTGGAATCACTCTATGAAACTTAAGTCCATCATAATAAGGAGTTCCTTGTGCTTTCGCATTGTTTTCTAAATTACCCTCAGACAGTGCAACAAAGTTACCAACTGTTCCTGGTGTTTTTTGATAAGTCAAGCTTACTAGGATTTCTCCTTTGCTTATATGAAATTTTGCGTATAATCCGTCTTCCATTTGTATATTTTTAATTTACGATGCGAAGATACGCATCATAAAACAATTAATAAATAGTCAGAAGTAAATATTCCGTATATTAATAGTATTGTATTCCCATACACATATTACTGAAAAACCATACCGTAAAGTTCTACGAACATACTAACTTGATTTTTGAAATCAAGTTATAAAACTGTCTAATTTAATTTATTGATTTTTAGATAGTTAACTTAATTTTAAGTTCTGAAAATATTAAAAAAATAACAAACTTTAAACCCAAACTAGAATTTAAGAAAAAGTTCTAAAACAATTTAAAAGTATAGTTAGATTTTTTATAAATGATTGATTTTAAACAGGAAAAGTATTACGGTAATAACTTACAAATCATTCTAATAGAACTTTTTAATAAATAAGAAAAAATGACACCCAATAAAACTAGTAAGTAACTTAATTTAAAATTTAAAAAAATGAGAAAAGTATTCGGATTATTCGCATTATTATTAGTAGTAAACTTAGGATTTATAGCATGTGAACCAAACAGTATAACAGATGCAGGCGATGATAATATATTTGAAGATGTAACAGGAACAGAAGACGGAGATATTGAAGACGATCCAAATCCAAATGGATAAAATATTTAAATAAAAGATATAACAAGTCTTAAACTTTTGTTTAAGACTTTTTTTTTGCATAAATTAAAATAACTTTGTTTAAAACAAATATTTTTGACACATAGGCTTTTCATATTTATAATTTTCTTTTTTTCTTCTTTTTGTTTAGCTCAAAATGAAGAAAAAAACGATGTACAAAAACTTATTAATAAATCTAGAGATCAGAAACTTAATTTAGATGAAAGAATAGAAGCTATCAATGAAGCATATAAATTAAATGAAAGAAGCTCATACCATGATTCCATTAGGAGTAAGCAATTACAAAGTATCTCAAAATCTTATTTCAATTTAAATGATACTATAAACTTTAAAAAAACTTACAAAGAAGGGTTAGACTTAGCCGATAAGACAAACGATTCTATGTCCATGGCTAATCATTATTGGAATATTGCATTTTATTATCGAAAAAATGATATTAAGGATAGTGCTTTCTTTTTTTATGATCAAGCAAAAAATATCCTTCAAGATATTGACCCTAAAAATCAAGATATAGGAAAATTACTTCTCAATATGGCTAGAATTCAAAAAGAATTAAAGGACTATTCTGGAAGTCAATTTACGCTAACCAATGCAATAAAATTATTTGAACTACATAATGATAGTAAGAGATTATATAGCTGCTATAATAACTTGGGTATCATTTTTATGAATCTAGAAGACTATGAAAATTCACTTCAGTATCATAATACAGCATTAAAATATTTACAAAAGATTAAAGAAAATGATAGGCTAAAAACCTATACTCTCAATAATATAGGACTTGTATACAGAGATCAAGGTAAATATGAAGATGCCATAGAAAATTTTAAACAAGCATTAAGCTTTGATAGCTTGCAAATAAAAAATCCTAAACATTATGCTACTTTATTAGATAATTTGGCATATTCGAAATTTTTATCAAGTGATACGTTAGAATTACCTGATTTATTTTACAAATCACTAAAAATAAGAGAAAGCCTCAATTATAAGTCAGGTATCGCAATTAGTAAGTTACATTTAGCAGAATATTATCATGAGAAAAAAGATACCATACAAAGTCAGAAATATATTTCTCAAGCGCGTACAGCAGCTATAGAATCTAGAAATGTAAAACAATTACTACTTTCTTTATTAGCATCTTCAGAAATTGATAGCGATAGAGGAACAGCATATCTAAAAACATTTATTCATTTGAATGATAGCTTGTTAAAAAAGGAACGAACTGAACTGAATAAATTTGCAAGAATTCAATTTGAAACAGACCGTTATATAAGCCAAAACGAAAAACTAAGTATCCAAAACACATGGATTGTTGCCATTTCTACCGCTATTATCTTTTTCGGTTTTTTGATTTATGTGATCACGCAGCAGCGAACACGTAACAAAGAACTTGAAATGGAACGACAACAACAGCGTGCCAATGAAGAGATTTATAACTTGATGATTGATCAACAAGATAAGATTGAAGAAGGTAGAAAACGTGAAAAAGAACGCATTTCTCTCGAGTTACATGACGGAATTCTCGGAAGATTGTTTGGTACACGACTCAGTCTGGGAAGTTTAAACGCAAAAGACGATGCCAACTCTAAAAAAGTACGAGAACAGTATATTAATGAGCTTCAAGGTATTGAGGAAGAAGTGCGAAATATATCACACGAACTCGGATTGGATAATTTTGATAAAACGACGAGTTATAGTACAATGATCGCAAATCTTTTGGAAGAACAGTCCAAAATAACTAACTTTAAATATCAAATTGAAGACGACAACCGAATTGTTTGGACAGATATTCCTGGGCACATAAAAATTAATATCTATCGTATCATTCAAGAGTCTATTCAAAATATAAATAAATATGCGCAAGCAGAGAACGTGATACTAGATTTTCATAAAAATGGTGACCATATTATTCTTACCATAAAAGATGATGGCGTTGGTTTTGACCAAGCCAAGAGAAGTAGTGGTATTGGACTTAAAAATATGAAATCGAGAGTAACTTTACTTCATGGACAGTTTACCATAAATTCCATTCCAGGTAAAGGAACTTCTATTAGTGTTGACGTTCCTATGACGTAGAACTTAACCTTACCAGATGAATAATGATATAAAAGTACTTATTGTAGATGATCATCCAATGATCATTGAGGGTTACAAAAATGCCCTTTTAGGTATTAATTCCGATGAAATGACATTACGAATTGATACTTCCGACACATGCGATGGCGCATATGCTAAAATTAAAAATGCCTCTACAGGAACTCCGTATGATGTTGTTTTTTTAGATATTAAATTACCTCCGTCAAAAGATGGAAAAATTATTTCAGGAGAAGATTTAGGAATCAAAGTAAAAGAATTACTTCCTGGCACAAAAGTGGTTATTTTGACAATGTTTAATAATAACTTTAGAATTCACAACATATTAAAAAACATTAACCCCGATGGCTTTTTAGTAAAGAGTGATGTAACTTCAGATGAATTGATGCGAGCTTTTCAAGTAGTATTGACCGATCCGCCCTATTACAGTCATACCGTAACAAAATTACTGCGTACGCGAATTATTAATGAAGTGGTTTTAGACGATATTGATCGTAATATCCTTTTTCACTTATCTAAAGGAATAAAAACAAAAAACTTAACAGAGTATATTCCATTGTCGTTAGCAGCCATAGAGAAACGCAAACGACATTTAAAAGAAGTATTTGACGTAGAAAAGAAAGGTGACGAATCGTTATTGGAACAAGCAAGAAATACTGGATTCTTATAGAAAAGTTATCTATATAAAATACAAAAAGCGGTTCGATAATACATATCAAACCGCTTTTTCTGTATATATGATTTATTTAATTTGCTACATCACTAATAAATTTGATACGATACAAACGTAATTCTTCGTCATCATAATCACCATCAAACTCTTCCATAGCATCAGAAATTTTATCACTCTCAGATTCTAAAAAGTATTCATGAATTTCTTCTTGTTGGTCTTCATCCAAAACTTCATCAATCCAATAGGTAATATTCAATTTCGTTCCACTATACACAATTTGCTCCATTTCTTTAATGAAATCGGCCATTGTTAAACCTTTAGCTGCTGAAATATCATCCAACGGAAGTTTTCTGTCTACACTTTGAATGATATATAGTTTTAAACCAGAATTCATTCCGGTACTTTTTACAACCAAATCATCTGGGCGAACAATATCGTTTTCATCTACATATTTTTTGATGAACTCGATAAAATCTTTTCCGTATTTTTTTGCTTTTCCATCACCAACTCCATGAATGTTTTTCATTTCTTCCAAAGAAATTGGGTACTTTAATGCCATGTCTTCCAAAGAAGGATCTTGAAAAACTACAAAAGGCGGCACATTTAAACGTTTTGCTACTTTTTTACGTAAATCTTTCAGCATATTCATCAGCTTTTGATCGGCTACAGCACCACTACCTTTAGCAGCAGTAATAATACTAGCATCATTTGCTGGATCAAAATTATGATCTTCCGTCATCATAAACGACTCCGGATTTTCCATAAAAGCCAATCCTTTTTCTGTCAACTTAATAACACCATAAGTTTCAATATCTTTGCGCAGTAATCCAGGAACCAATACTTGGCGAATTAATGCCATCCAATACTTGTCATCATGAGATTTTCCTGTGCCGAAGAAAGGTTGTAAATGCGTTTTATGTGATTTAATCAATGCATTTTCATGTCCAATTAAAACATTTACCACATTACGTGATTTATAAGTTTGTTTTGTGAGTTGTATTGTTTTTAATAACTCTAAAACTTGATCTTTTGCTTCTACTTTACTTTTCGGGTTCCGAACATTATCATCCATTTCAGCGCCTTCGCCATCATCTGGAAACTCTTCTCCGAAGTAGTGTAATATAAATTTTCGTCTCGAAATAGATGTTTCCGCGTAAGCGACAACTTCTTGTAATAGTGCATGACCAATTTCTTGCTCTGCTACTGGTTTTCCAGACATAAACTTTTCTAACTTCTCAATATCCTTGTACGCATAGAATGCCAAACAATGACCTTCGCCACCATCGCGTCCTGCCCTACCTGTTTCTTGGTAATAACTTTCTATACTTTTCGGAATGTCGTGATGAATTACAAAACGCACATCTGGTTTATCGATTCCCATACCAAAAGCAATCGTAGCTACTACGACATCGCAATCTTCCATCAAAAACATATCTTGATGTTTTGCGCGTTTTTTAGGGTCTAAACCTGCATGATACGGAACTGCATTCACTCCGTTTACTTGAAGTACTTGCGCCAATTCTTCTACACGTTTTCGACTTAAGCAATATACAATTCCACTTTTTCCTTGATTTTGCTTTACAAAACGAATAATATCAGCATCAACATCTTTCGTTTTGGGTCGTACTTCGTAATATAAATTGGGTCTATTAAAAGAGGCTTTAAACGTATTTGCATCAGTCATCCTCAAGTTTTTCAAGATATCTTCTTGAACTTTTGGAGTAGCTGTTGCTGTTAAACCAATAATAGGAATATTATCTCCTATCTTTTTAATAATAGTTCTCAAATTTCTGTATTCAGGACGGAAATCATGTCCCCATTCTGAAATACAATGGGCTTCATCAACTGCCATAAAAGAAATTGGAACAGTTCGTAAGAATGTCACATTTTCTTCTTTAGTCAATGATTCTGGAGCTACATACAATAATTTTGTAATTCCATTTGTAATGTCTTCTTTAACTTGTCGTACCTCCGCTTTGGTAAGCGAAGAATTTAACACATGTGCAATACCGTCTTGGGAAGATATTCCGCGCAACGCATCTACTTGGTTCTTCATTAAGGCAATTAGGGGAGAAACAACAATGGCTGTACCTTCTTTCATTAATGCTGGTAATTGGTAACATAAAGATTTACCGCCACCAGTTGGCATAATGACAAAGGTATTTTGATTGCTAATAATGCTTTTAATAACTTCTTCCTGTAGTCCCTTGAATTGACCGAACCCGAAGTGCTTCTTTAGTTCCTTGTATAAGTCAATTTCTACTAAACTCATTCTATCTTTTTACTATTTTACATACATTTGCATACACTAAAGATACTATTTTCTTTAGTAATCACAATTATTAAAATTAAACATTTTGAAATATAAAGATAGTATTATTAGTGTTGCTAAGCAAACCATTGAAACAGAATATAATGCAATAAAAAATTTAATTCCACTTATTGATGGTGAGTTTGCCGAAGCTGTGTCTTATATCTACGGCTCTAATGGACGCGTTGTTGTAACAGGAATTGGGAAAAGCGCCAATATAGCTACAAAAATTGTGGCTACGCTTAACTCTACAGGGACTCCTGCAATTTTTATGCATGCTGCAGATGCAATTCACGGCGATTTAGGAATTATTCAAGAACATGATACTGTAATTTGTATTTCAAAAAGTGGAAACACGCCAGAAATCAAAGTATTAGTTCCGCTAATTAAGAATAGTAATAATAAATTAATTGCGCTTACTTCTAATAGAGATTCTTTTTTAGGAACACAAGCAGATTATGTATTGCACGCGTATGTTGAAAAGGAAGCTTGTCCAAACGGATTAGCACCAACTACAAGCACAACTGCACAGTTAGTTTTAGGTGATGCACTCGCTATTTGTTTGTTAGAATTAAGAGGATTCTCTAGCAAAGATTTTGCAAAATATCATCCTGGTGGCGCATTGGGTAAAAAGTTATATTTACGTGTAAACGATTTATCTTCAGTAAATCAGAAACCAAAAGTATTTACCGATAGTTCTGTAAAAGATGTTATTGTTGAAATTTCTAAAGGAATGCTTGGTGCAACTGCAGTTGTAAATGCCAACGAAGAAATTATTGGTGTAATTACTGATGGAGATATTCGACGTATGTTATCTGATAATGATTTTATTGGTAATTTAACAGCGGAAAACATTATGTCGTCAAATCCAAAACGCATTGAAATTGACGCAATGGCTGTTGAAGCTTTAGAAATGATGGAAGACAGCGGAATTTCACAATTAATGGTAGAATCGCAAGGAAAATACGCAGGAATCGTACATTTGCATGATTTAGTAAAAGAAGGAATACTATAAAATGGGGAAAAACAAAAACGAAATGTCGTTCTTAGGACACTTAGAAGAACTAAGATGGCATTTAATCCGAAGCTTTGCCGCAATATTTATCATTGCAACTGTTATATTCATTTTCATCAAACCAATTTACGATCACTTTTTGATTGTCCATTTGAATGGAGAATTTGTAACGTATAAATTTTTCTGTGATGCCTTTCGACTGTTTGGTATTGATAGTGACTTCTGTTCATTAACATTTGATGATGGACTTGTAAATATGGCTGTTACAGGGCAATTTACTTTAGCTATTTGGACAGCAATAATTTTAGGACTTATCTTGGCTTTTCCATACATATTGTATGAAGCATGGAAGTTTATTGCTCCTGGATTAAGTCCAAAAGAACGAGGAAAATCGAGATGGTTTATCTTTTTGGCTTCACTCCTATTTTTTGTAGGTTTATTATTTAGTTACTATGTAATTATGCCTATGTCATCGTATTTTTTCTATCATTTTTCCATTACAGATTCTATCAGAAATACGATTACGGTTCAGTCACACATTAGTCTATTAACAAACACATTACTAGGAGTTTCTCTGGTTTTTGAGTTACCGCTAATTATATATTTCTTATCTAAATTAGGATTAATTACACCAGCATTCTTACGTAAGTATAGAAAACACGCGCTAGTTGTAGTATTAATACTAGCTGCAATTATAACACCGCCAGATGTTGCGAGTCAAGTTGTTGTAGCTATTCCAATATTAATCTTATATGAAGTTGGAATTGTGATATCAAGAAGAGTAGAAAAAAATTATAAAAAGAAATTTAAAAATGGCTAATCCCGTAGAAGAATTTAATGACTACAGAGCTAAAATGAATGATAAAATTTTAGCAGATAATAATAAAGTAATCAAACGTATTTTCAATTTAGACACCAATGCATTTAGTGCTGGCGCATTAGACGTACAAACCAAAGAATTATTAGGCTTGGTAGCCTCTACTGTATTGCGTTGTGATGATTGTGTAAAGTACCATTTAGAATCGTGCTACAAAGAAGGTTTAAGCAAGGAAAAAGTAATGGAAACCTTGAGTATTGCTACTTTAATTGGCGGAACTATTGTAATTCCTCATTTGCGTAGAGCGTATGAGTATTGGGAAGCATTGGAAGCACAGAGTTAGATTTTAGATCGCTACGCTGTTAGATTTGTTCCATTTAAGCAAAATCCTTTTCAATAGGTTTTGTCTTTTAGAATAATTAATATGAAATATTTCTAGATACTTTTAGGCATTGGACATGTTCTAAATAGATTCAGTGTAGATATTTGATTTCAACCAACAACTAGTAACAAATAACCAATAACTAAACAACCGTGAAGTTAATTTCGTATTAAAAAGTATCAGCGTTGTACTGAAATTATTATTTTTACGCTTTATAATGACCAAATTATATGATTTTAAGAGCCGATAGTATCATGAAGTCCTACAAAGGACGAAAAGTAGTAAAGGGAATTTCCTTGGAAGTAAATCAAGGAGAAATTGTTGGATTGTTAGGTCCAAATGGAGCTGGAAAAACAACTTCTTTCTACATGATTGTAGGTTTGATAAAGCCTAACGGTGGAAAAATCTATTTGGACGATATGGAAATTACCAAATTCCCGATGTACAAACGTGCACAAAACGGAATTGGGTATTTGGCACAAGAAGCTTCTGTTTTCCGTAAATTAAGTATTGAAGAAAATATTTTAAGTGTATTGCAATTGACAAAAATGTCAAAAAAAGAGCAGCACATGAAAATGGAATCACTTATTGAAGAGTTTGGTTTAGGTCATATTCGTAAAAACCGAGGAGATTTATTATCTGGAGGAGAACGAAGAAGAACTGAAATTGCACGTGCCTTAGCTACAGATCCAAAGTTTGTATTGCTTGATGAACCTTTTGCAGGTGTCGATCCTGTAGCGGTAGAAGACATTCAACGAATCATAGCACATTTAAAAAATAAAAACATCGGAATCCTTATCACAGATCACAATGTACAGGAAACTTTAGCTATTACTGATAGAACCTATTTAATGTTTGAAGGAAATATTTTAAAGGCAGGAAAACCTAAAGAATTGGCTGAAGACGAAATGGTTCGAAAAGTATACCTCGGACAAAACTTCGAGTTGCGAGAAAAGAAACTGGATTTTGAAAAGACAGAAACAGATAAATAAAAAAAGAGGCGATATAATCGCCTCTTTTTAGTTTTATGCTATTGTACCTTTATTAATTGTAGATTTCAAGGAACTTATATACTAAAGAATTTCAGTATCTCCTACTTCATTAAAAATAGCTCCAAATATTTGATCTGAGCTTTTATTGTTTGCTACCCTAATTGCCCTTGGATAGTGCTTTATTTTGTTTTTATAAGTATGCTTGATTACAATTCCGTATTGTTGTGTCAATTTTGTTTGTGATGCTAAGTTGTAAAACTCATTATTTTCTACAGAAATATGATGACTCCCATACTCTATTCGTATGCCGCCATACGGAGTATTTCTATAAATACCATCTCTTGTTTGCTCATTACTTCCACATTTATTAAATAGTACTTCTATGTGTGAAGAGCCCGCAAAACCAATTCCGCAAGAATTATTTTCTTCCGCAGTATTATAACTCACTTCGCCATGATGGCAACGCTCAAAAGCAAATCCTAAATCACCCGAACCATTACCTACATTTTCTATACATTGAAAGTTTTTAACATCTTTTATACTAATTAAATCTGCAGAGCCACCATTAAAGAAACCCAACCTGGCACCTTCTACATGATTGTGCGCTATTTTTACATTCACATGAAAATTTGAATTTCCAGTATAATGCTTATCGCCACAAGTCAAATAAATTGCACTTGCGCTGTCTGGTCTTCCTTTAGGTTTTCCATTAGCTTGAATTACAGATTTTTTTGCAGGTACAATAATTGAATTTCTTTCTATACTAACATCATCGCAATATTCAGGTTTTGACGTATCAATAGTTCCTGTTAATCGAATTCCATTACTGGCTAAAGTATCTAAAAATGAATTATCGTGTATTTTAATATTTGAATTTCGTTTCCAAATTCCAATTCCAATATAACCATCTTCAAAAACACAGTCTTTTACAGTTAATCCACTCGTTTTTTGAACACGTATTGCACAAGCTCCTTTTTTATTCATTCCTTTAAACTCACAATTATCAATATGGATTTGTGAATTTTCTATAGCAGCTTTACCGTAACTATTTATTAAAATAGCAGCTACAGACGGACTTTGATGCTGTGTATCAAATATAATATTAGAAATAGTTACATTAGAAACTTTGTTGCCAAATAGAAGGTGTTTAGCCTCTGTATTGGCAGCATTATAATATTTTAATCTGGCTTTTCCGTTACTACTTGTAATGGTAACATTACTCGGCAATGATATTGATTTAGAGATGCATACAAGCGCGTTTTCTGGAAATTTAACAGTTCCTCCTCCATTTTTCTGTATCGTTGCAAAGGCAGCTTCAAGCGCTTTTGTGTCATCGTGAGTTCCATCTGCGGAAGCGTTATAAGGCGCCGTTGTAATATCTATAAACATGATATTATTTTTTTATTAGAGAAATCAATACGTATAAAATGATAATGATAGGAATTGCTATAAAGTGTAAAAAGGCCAATAATAAAGCACTAATAATGATAAAAATATACTTTACCATATTGTCTTTAAAGCTCCAGTTTTTAAATTTTAAAGCAAATAGTGGAATCTTTGCATTTAATAAATAACTACTTAATATCGTGATGACAATTAAAAACCACTTGTTTAAAATAATGGCATCAATTGTTGCATTTGCTTGATATGCTAAAATTAATGGAAATGAAATAATTAATAAAGTATTGGCTGGTGTAGGCAATCCAACAAAAGAAGAAGTTTGATTTTCGTCAATATTAAATTTTGCCAAACGATACGCAGATGCCAATGTTATAAAGAGTCCGATAAGTGGCAACAAATGCACTTCATTTTCAATCCAATGCCAAGTATCTGACCACGAATGTCCGTCATTCACTTTTTCATGTATATCTAAAGCTCTATTGAACAATTGATACATAATGATTCCAGGAACAACACCGCTGGTTACCATATCTGCAAGCGAATCTAGTTGTAAACCCAATTCACTTTGTACTTTTAATAATCTGGCAGCCAAGCCATCAAAAAAATCAAAAAAGATGCCTAAAACCACAAAAAATGCTGCAATCTCTAATTGGTTTTTTACTGCAAAAATTACTGCCAAACAACCGCAAAATAAATTCAATAATGTGATGAAATTTGGAATGTGTTTTTTGATATTCATGTATCTGATTTTTTGTAAAAATAAATAAACTTTACAAACTCTATAGTGAAGAAGTAGAAATGTTGATGAATTCCGTACAATATCTATGTGTTTTTTGAGTTTATTAGGGTAGAAAATCGCATATTTGTATAAAATTTTTACTCTTGAAAAAGTTACTTGTATTCCTCTTTATAATAGTTGCTCATCTTGCTAACGGTCAATCTATAGCTAAATATTCAAATGAATTTATGAATATTGGTGTAGATGCGAGCGCGTTTGGTATGGGAAATGCCGTTGTGGCAAATATTGGTGATGTAAATTCTGGTTACTGGAATCCTGCGGGATTGGTAAATTTAGAAGACAAGCAAATGGCATTGATGCACTCTAGCTATTTTGCGAATATTGCCTTGTATGATTATGTCGCTTTTGCAATGCCTATTGATGATAGAAGTGCTTGGGGAATTTCTTTAATTCGTTTTGGTGTAGATGACATCTTAAATACAACACAATTAATTGACAGTCAAGGAAATATTGATTTTAACCGAATTAGTTTATTTTCTGCTGCCGATTACGGAATTACCTTTTCGTATGCACGTAGATTGCCTGTACAAGGACTAAATTATGGTATAAATGCCAAAGTAATTCGTAGAGTTATTGGTGATTTTGCTTCTTCTTGGGGATTTGGTTTTGATTTAGGAATACAGTTTAGCGATAAAGATTGGAAATTTGGTTTGATGGCGCGTGATATTACGACAACGTTTAATACTTGGAGTATTGATGAAGAGTTGTTTAATGGCGTAAGTGATCAAATTCCAACACAAGATTTACCAGAAACTACCGAAATTACAATTCCGAAATTACAATTTGGAGTAGCGCGTTCTTTTACCTTTAATTATGATTATACGCTTACTGCGGAAGTAGATTTAAATATGCGTTTTGCAGAAACAAATGACATCATTTCAACTTCTTTTGCAAGTGTAACGCCTGCTGTTGGATTGCAATTTGCGTATACAGACTTAGTATTCTTAAGAGTTGGAGCTGGGAATTTTCAAAACGAAAACAATTTTGGTTCTGAATCATTGACGTTTCAGCCAAATCTTGGAATTGGCTTTAAATACAAAGGCATTCAGGTAGATTATGCGTTAACTGATATTGGTGATCAAAGTGCTGCCGTATATTCAAATGTGTTTTCTTTAAAAATTGATTGGAGTTTATTTAGATAGTCTACTTCTCTATCTCACACAAAATCCGTTTTAACAAAAAAATAACGAACCTGTTGTTTCCTGTGCCCAATAAAAAATGATATTTTTATCGGATAAAGCTACACAGATGAAAAAACTTGTATTTCTGCTATTTCTAACGATTGGAATTAGTTTTGCACAAGAAAAAAATCAAATCAAACTTTCTACAGAAGCTACTTTTTCAGTAGTTACTTGTGGTCCTGGAACAGAATTGTACTCTTCCTTTGGTCATAGCGCATTTCGCTTAAAAGATCCAGTATACGGTTATGATATGGTGTATAATTATGGAACTTTCGATTTTAACACGCCATTATTCTATATAAAATTTGCGCAAGGAAAACTTCCATATCAATTGGGAAGAGCCAGATTTAGAGACTTTGTAAACACTTACAAACGAGAAAAGCGTTGGGTAAAAGAACAAGTGCTAAACCTAAGTCCAGATCAAGTTAGCAAACTTCTCGCCTATTTAGAAAACAATTATAAAGAAGAAAACAGAAATTATAAATACGATTTCTTTTTTAATAATTGTGCTACGAAGAAGAGAGACATCATGAAAGAGAATTTTAATGATGACATTGTTTTTCATGAAAACCATATTACCACAACCGACAAGACTTTTCGCGATTTAATTCACGATAATTTAAATCCGAATTCATGGTCAAGTTTCGGAATTGACATTGCTTTAGGTGCTGTGATTGATAAAAAAGCAAAACCAGACGATTATCACTTTTTACCAGAATACGTCTTTAAAGCCTTTGAAAATGCTACATTAAAAGGTAGCTCAGTACCATTGGTTAGTGAAGTAAAGGTGATTTTAAAAGCTCCTGAAAATGTAAAATCGAAAAGTAATATATTGATGAGTCCCTATGTTATATTTTCTATTCTATTGGCAATTGTGCTTATCGTAACATTCTTAGATTTTAAAAACAAAAAACGTACACGTTGGCTAGATGCTTCTTTACTGTTAATAAGCGGATTGGGTGGAATTATGATTGTATTACTTTGGTTTGCAACCGATCATTCGATGACCGTAACGAATATGAATATTTTATGGCTAATGCCGATTAATATATTTTTCGTTCGAAAGTTTTTATTGAAAAGAAAAGAATGCAAAGCACTTTGGAAACATACTGCAACATTGATTGGACTCATTGTAATCATGCTCTTTTTATGGCTGATTGATTTTCAACAATTCGCATTGGCGGCAATTCCACTAATCGTAATGTTTACAGTTCGTTACGTGTATTTGACGTATTATTTTTTAAACATAACAAAAGATAAACCATAATATAAGGTTCATCTTTTGTCACGCTTGTGCTACAACTAAAAATTATCTTTGTTCAAGATCACATTCAGGATCCATTCCTGGAATTGTGTGACATCCTGGACATAAAGGTAGTGCAGATTGAGTCCTTTTAACACTAGCATCTTGTCTTGCTCCTTTTACCTCAGACATAAACTTAGCGATTGACTTCTTGTTTAAATTTAATTCTTTTAACTTTCTTTTTTTCATGATATATAATTTTACTACACTAAATATAAGATAAAACATTTAGCATTGCTAAAATTAAGAGTACTCATTTTTCTCATAGTTAACGTGAATCGTACCAAGAAATAAGCTAAGAAATAGTATTGAGGCTTTAGTATTGAGTATTGAGAAGCATTTCAAATACTAAGTTGTGATCCTAAAAAAACAGATTGCTTCACTTCGCTCGGAAAGACGTTTCAAAGAAGTTTGAAGTTATCAAAGATTAAATACTAAGAGCAAAGCGATCTAAAAGGCGAAGCCGTTCTAACATCTAACAGCAAAGCGGTCTAACAGACGAAGTCGATCTAACTCACCTTCCACGATAAAACAACACCGTACTCAAGGTTTTCACGATAATATTTAAATCTAAAAAGAAGCTTCGATGTTTTATATAGTATAAATCGTATTGAAGTTTGCGCAAACTATCTTCTACAGAAGCGCCATAATCTGTTTTCACCTGTGCCCAACCAGTTACGCCTGGTTTTACAACATGGCGAATTTCGTAGAATGTTAAGTCTTCCGAAAGTTGTTTTACAAAAGCTGGACGTTCTGGTCGTGGACCAATCATGCTCATTTCTCCTTTTAATACATTGATAAACTGAGGAACTTCATCCAAACGTGATTTACGCAAAAAGCTTCCAAATTTGGTAATTCGTGCATCATTTTTAGTTGCCCAAACGGCTCCATTTTTCTCAGCATCTACCACCATACTTCGCAGTTTATAGATTTTAAAAGGCACACCATTTTTCCCAACACGTTCTTGTGTATATAGTAATGGACCGCGATTTCCGATCAAATTTCCAATTAAAATAAAAGGAATAAAAAATAAGCTCGCTAATAATCCAAAAACAGAAAGAAGAATATCAAAAAAGCGATGAAAGAATAAATACAACTTATTCTGATTGCTTCGACTGAACGGAAAATATTTATAAAAATCCTTTCCAATGTATTGTACTGGTACACGAAATGTCAATTCTTCGTATACTTGAATGTATTCTTTAATTGGCAATCCTGTTTCCAACAAACCAATCAAACTTTCAAATAAAGGTTTACTTAGTTCTTCATTCTGATTGCTTGCAATGATGATTTCCGAAACGTATTTTTCCTTTGCTACTTTATTTAAATCTAAACTTGTAATTTCTTCTAAATCATCTAAAGATGTATCATTGTTGGTTTCACTTGGATTGGAATTGATATAACCAACAATTTTATAGTAGTTAGTGTTTCGTTTGATGGCATCGGACATAATTTTAATTTCTTCCGTATTTCCAATAATAAGGATGTTTTTAAAGAATCGCGGAGAAGAAATAAAGAAAATATACGCACAGCGCCATAAAAATATACTTGTTGATATCGCTAAGAAAAAATACAGAATTTGCAAACGATTTTCAGGCAGTTCTGGTGTTAAAATCGGAGTTAATAAATAACACAATACAGTGATGGACACCGTAAGTATAATTCCTTGAAACGTAGCGTCATAACGACTTGATTTTTGTAAATTATATAATTCTAAAATGGTCGAAAATAATACATAATATACAATCAACACAACGCTCCAAAGCCATCGTTCTTGTGTAAATTTGAAATAATCAAAATTGAAAACATTCGAAACTACGTACAATCCAAAAAGTAACGCGATTACATCGACAATACGTAAAAGGAGTTTACGTTCCGATATTTCGAAATGCATATTTGAGGTTGAGGCCATAATATGTTACTAAATATAAGAGATAAAACTTTTGGTTTTTTGCTTGCCGGCTTTTTTCTTTACATTTGGGCGTATAGTGTAGACAATATCGTCGGCAAAATAACTATGAATCTCTTCTTTTAGCTTTTGTTCATCTTTATTGGTTAAGTTTTCTTCGAGGTTAAATATAAGAATTCCTTTTTCTTTTTGGATAATTTGATAGGTAAGTTTTATGTTATGTTTGTTTGCTAGGTTTTTAAAAATGTAATAGAAGTACAAACTTGGGTAAATTTCTTTCTTTCCATACACGTTCTCTCCTATTCTACCTGTAACTTCTTTTAAAATATAATGAGCTTTCCCACAAGAACATTTTTCTTCTTTAGAAGCCAATTCAATATAATCACCTAATTGATAACGAATTATAGGAAAAGTTTTCATCTGCAAATTAGTCACTACGATCTGATTGTCAATTTCCTCTACAAGTACGCCTTCCATATTAATATGCATAGTACCTTCTGGACATTCAAAAGCAATAATTCCTGTTTCTGCAGCACCATATTCACTAATAATTGATACTCCAAACGCTTTTTGAATCTCTTCTTTGTAACTCTCGTAAATTTTCTCAGAAGTCCCTTTTACCATTTTAATATGCTTCGGTTTCGGTAACTTTTGATCGTTAATCAACTTTGCAGATTGATAAATCATGGAAGAATAGCCATGAATATAACGCGCATGTTGTAACTTTTTTACAAACTTTTTAAATGCTTTTTCTTTGTAATCAAATACACGGAAACGATTTTGCAACGCATCTAGCAAATTCACTTTAAATTGTTTAGATGTAGAAAAATCAAATCCCCAAAAATAGCCATTGCGTTCATGAGGTTTTACATTGTGCCACGAATAGCCTCTAAAAATAGAAGCTCTATTAAAAGAATCGGCACTTTCTTCACGCTGATACACTAACGGATCGCCCGAAGAACCTGAAGTTGTTGCTTTAAATACTTTTTTAAAGTTGTACTCTGTGTGAATTTTTTCTGTGTGATTCAATACATCTTCCTTAGACAATAGTGGCAATTGCTGAATGTCTTCTATAGTTGAGAATGAATCGACATCTATCGCTGCCAATTTTTCTTTATAATAGTCAGAATGTGCTTTCGCGAAGGAAACTAGTTCTTTTAATTGCTTCAGTTGATATGCTTCTAATTCCTCAATAGTCCAGTTTTCAGACTGTTTTAAAAAGGCAAACCATTTCCGTATCGAAGGATTTCGTAAACGTTCACCAAGCTGAAAAATGAGTTTGTGGAGCATATTTGAGATAAAATAATTGATCGCAAAGAAATTGATTCTCTTTTGTAATATCAAATAAAATGACCATTGAGTTAAATATAAGATTCCTCTCTACAGTGGAATTAGTTCAACTTACACTATTGTGATCGTCTTTTAGACTTCACAATATCAAGTTTCACTAATCTAAATTAATAAAAATAATCAGATCAAAATAATCAGTTTTTATTTGTTATTTTGCGGATGAATTTATTGTTTATATGAATCACAAAACCAAATCTTTAATTTTTAAGACCTTAAATGTCTTGCCCAATTCATTAGGTTACGGAATTTATCATCAATTACAGAAATTTCTCAATAGAAATAGTGTCAATTTTAAGATAAAAACCAACGATCGTTCTTTTAAAGAAGCCATGCTTATTCTAGAAAAAGAAGGCATTGATTTGGAAGACAAAACTGTATTGGAATTGGGTTCAGGTTGGGCACCAATTATTCCGTATTTCTTTACACATTTTGCAGATGTTGCGCGTGTAGCTACTTATGATATTAATGAACATTACGATTCAAAAACAATTGCCAAACTCAATGCATATTACAAGTCTAACTATCAAATAGATATTGCTTCCGAAAACGGTAAATATGCATTACCTAGTAATGTAACATACTATCCAAAAACGAATTTAGCCGATGAAAACACAAAGCTCAATGAACATATTGACTTGGTATTTTCACGATTTGTCTTAGAACATATTCCGCCAGAAGATTTATTAAAAATTCATCAAAGTTTCGCCAAAATACTTCCGAAATCAGCATACATTTTACACATGATTTCGCCGAGTGATCATAGAGCGTATAACGACAAATCGCTTTCGTATTATGACTTTTTAAAATACAGTCCGAAGGAATGGAAACAACATCATACAAAATTCGATTATCACAATCGTTTGCGTTTGCCAAATTATTTGGAAATCTTTGAAAAAGCAGGCTATGAAGTCGTTTCCTTAGATTATGACACTTGCGACAAAAACTCTGAAAAGTATCGAAAATTCAAAGAACTTACACTTCACAAAGACTTTCAAGAGTATACAGAAGAAGAATTGCTCGCGGGAAGCATTAATGTATTATTAAAACTAAAGTAAACTGTGAGGATTGAATTGATTCCATTAATTGAATTGCCAACTTTTAAGTTTCCTGACTTAGAAGGAATGACTGATCTTGAGAAAAAGAATCAACTTTTGATCGAACGGAATTATTCAGAGGTTAAAAACCTAAAACCATTTAACAAAAATCAGTATCGATTAACTGATTTAAGTCTTTCTGATCTTAAAAAAGCAATTGATCTGCATGTTTCAGATATACCAATAAGTGAATCGTGCGCATTTTTTGGCGGATATGGCTTAAAAATAAATAACGAATTTGTTTTATTTCCGCAATGTTGTGGATTGTTGAGCGAAATCAATGATTGGAAAAAAATACTAAATAACAATTTTAATTCATTTTATTTATCAGAATGTCATCCTGCCCCAAGATTTGAAAAAATTGGTCGTGATATCATTATTGAATGTAATTCTAATCATGAAGATTTTCATCCAAAAACACAAAGTCAAATAGTAGTAAATTATACTTCTTTAGCTAATGCCGTATATAAGGTTTCTATCATACTAGACAAAATATCAAAAAAATTGGATAAATTTAGTCATGAATACAAGGTAGAAAGTATTGCTAAATATCTAATTTGGGAAGAATAAAATATTGAAGAGTTTACAAAAAATGTGAATTCCAAAGAAAGAGAAAAAAGATAATCGATGCTTACAATTTTTCTACATAGATTGTATTTACTAAATTAGTTACTTAGGATATCTAACTCATAATACATAAATACATCATTAGTTCGCTCTCCAAAATGAAAATCAAACTAATCGTTCTGTCATTTCTATTACTATCAGCTGTAGAAGCTTTTGGGCAAGATTTCTATTCAATCATTGCCGAAAATGGTTTGGTTATTAGAAATAAGCCAGACTTGAAAGCAGAACGTATTGGAAAATTTTATTGTGGTGAATCAGTGAAACTAGTTGAAAAAACAACTATTAGCTTACAAATTCGTGATCATAACAAAACAATTGATGGTAAGTGGTTTTTAGTCACTTCAAGATCAGGATTGAAAGGCTATGTTTTTAGTGGATATTTATTAAAAATGCTTGATCAATGGAATGTCGGAGTTACTTGTGATACTGATTTGTTGGTCTGCAGCACTACATTTTCAACCAAAAAGAATGACTTTGAAATATTCAATTTTCAAATAGAAGCTCAGGAAACAAAAAAAGATACGCTATTACTACACGAAGCTGTATTCAATGAAATTGGCGATAAACTTTTAAAAGTAAAACCCAGAAACGATCTCAAAAAAATTGAAGTTTATTACACCAGACTTGAAACATTGAACAATTGGGGATCAACAAAAAATTCAGACAGCATCATCCCAAAATGGAAAGGAAATCAACCATTTATCAAACTAAATGCAACAAACGATATCTTTTATCGAATTCCGCTTACGGACTATGATAAAGTTAGAGAAGCAACCGCAAAAAAGCTGAAACTAGAACGCTCACCCGATTGGGATGTTGTAGGTGAAGGTTGGTGGATTCCAAGATATGTCTACAAAGGAATCATTGCTCCCTATGAAATAAAATCAATTCTACTCAAAATTATCACTACAGATTTTAATAATAATACAGAAACCAAATACATCGAAATTGGGCTCTCGTATGGTTGTTAGAAAATGATTCTGAGTTAGTTAATTTAAATTAGAAAAAAAGACAGGCTGCTTCGTCATACTTCCCAGCAATGACATTTAAAAGCAATTATCAAAATACCAAGAGCGAAGCGATCTAACAGGCAAAGCCGATACTAAAGCGAAGCGTGACTAACATTCTAAGAGCGAAGCAAGTCTAAACATTTAACAATCTAAATCAGTCTAAAGATCAAACACTACTTCTACCTTTTAGTGTAGCAGACTTCATTTTAAACTCCGATATCTTTACTTCAAGAAAAAGTTGATGCTTATTTAATTAAGAAGAAGACACATTATTAACTTAAATTTTTTATTCTATGACAGAATTAGAACAATTCAAAGTAGAGGAACTTGAACAAAGACTCGAAATGGACAGCTGGAGTGCAGGAATGGACGAAACGCCAAACCCTGATGGTGCGGATCTTCCGTACGAATCAACTCCTTATGTTAGATATACAATAGACTTCTAGTAAACTTTAACCAAAGTTTATTAAAATTTCTATTTATAAATCTTAACTTTTAGGCAGGTTTATAGCGGAATGAGTCCTGATTACAACTCAATCTACCTATAGATCTGTCTACAAAAAACTATACTATGAAAAAAAATGTTTTTTTGATTTTAACACTACTATTCGTTTTTAGTTTTTCGCTACATGCGCAAACAGGAACTACAGCAATGGCTGATAGTACAAAAGTTACTGACTTCAAGTTTTATAATCTTGGAAGCTATAATTTTCCTTTTAAAATAACGAATACACCAACGACAGTTTTTGATTTCAGCATGAATATGAATTACTTAAAAAAGTCGTTTTTTCAAAAATACAACAACATATCTATGGTAAGCGATTTTTACGAAAACAACAATGACGGAACGTACACGTATGTAAGCTCTAGTAGAAGTTTAGAAAATCTTTATAGAGGCGTAAAAATTGATTCATTTAATCCCAGAGGAATGTCTAACAATGGTAAAAGCATCATCTTTGGCGTATTTGGTACGATATTAGATAAATTACAAAATTAATTGAACCCTTTTTTATGAAACTCTCTACAGTTGTAAAGCTATGTTTCCTTATGATAGGAAGCAGTCTTTGCGCACAAAATATAGTAGTTGATAGTATAACCAAAATACCTGTTGAATCTGTTCACATTTCATACAATGTGCAAAACGGATTGATTACAAACAGTGATGGATACTTTGAACTTCCCGAAGACGCAAAAGTGGACCAAATTACACTTTCGCACATTGCATATATCTCAAAAACAATTACTGCCGAAAACTTTAAAAACCGTGACACGATATATATAGCAAGCAACGCAATCAATTTAGACAAAGTATTACTTGAACTTTTTGCAGTAAAAGATACCTTGTCAAAAGCAATTGATCGAATTGACACAAATTATTTAAATGTTCCACATAACT
This sequence comes from Kordia sp., assembly GCF_050633145.1. Classification (GTDB taxonomy): domain Bacteria; phylum Bacteroidota; class Bacteroidia; order Flavobacteriales; family Flavobacteriaceae; genus Kordia. The sequence goes on from NZ_JBOEFY010000048.1 coordinate 60,215, forward strand.
CGTATGGCTTTTTTAGACAATCAATGCAGCAAGATGGAAAAGGTATTGAAATGATTGAAGTCGATTTTGTAAGTTACTTAGAAAATAGAGCATCTAGCTACGCAACTAATATTGTGAATGCTGAACGTACTAAAAACTATTCTGACATACGATTTAGTACTGTTGGCGGTGTATACGCGATTATTGAAAAAGGAGATTTTGTAAAACGCAAAAGATACTTTTTAGATAAAAAAGAGATGGATAGTTATGAGTTTGAATATGACGGAACATTAAATAACAACGGAACTACGATCTATAAAATTGCATTCAAACCAAAAGACAAAAACGATCTGCGTCACCTGCGAATTGGTGAAATGTACTTAGATGCTAAATCGTTAGCAATTATGGAGATTAGTTACGAAATGGATCAAGAAAAACTAGCGAAAATCAACGGATTGTCTGATCCAAAATTACGAAGAAGCAGACCTGTGTTTTTTACTCAAAGTGTTCGAAGTATCATTAAATATCAAAAATTTCATGACGACCGTTGGGCATTATCGTCTATAGAAGTTCGAAATTCGAAAGAAGGTGCTTTAAAAAAGAAAAGCTATATCTACTCTTTAATTGGAAAATTGATTGTCAATAAAATAGAAACTGAAGATGTCAAAAAAGTAAAAACGAACTTTAAGACAGACAAAGACTTCTCGAAAGCCATTCGACGAATTGACAATGTAAATGATTGGACTGACACCTATAAATTCCCACTATCTAGTGACGAAAAACAAGTTCTAGAAGAAATAAAAAACCAGAAGTAAATAACTAAAAAAATATTCTAATTTTTCTGTCAATCAAAGCAATTGTGTTTTGATTGATAGGATACTAACACTCTAAATTTGCTACTAAAAACAAATCCATATTACACACAAATCATCAGCCAAAAGGAAGCATTGATTACAACAATTACAGCTTCTTTGCGCAGCTATTTGGAATCAAATTTCTATCCGACAGAAGTTGTAGAAGAAATTGTGAGCAAGGACTTTATTGAAGCAAATCCGAGTTATTACCTGTATTATCCATATTTGTTTAAAGATTATTTTCAGATTGATGACAAAGAAACCTTAGACTTACTTTCCATTGCTGGATTTCTATACTATCGTGCTGTTATTTTGATTGATACCATTTTTGATGATAAAAACAGTAAACACAACTTTCAAAAGTATTTTATTGCGAATATTTGTCAAGAAGAAACCATCAAGATTTTAAGTCGTTTTTTTGGGGAGAATCCTAAATTTTGGAAAACCTGGAACCTTAGAAAGTTTGAATATGCAAAAGCGTATAAGCTTGATAAAACATTAAAAAGTATCAACAATATTGCTGAGTTTGAAGCATTGGCAGACTATAAAAGTGCTTTTGGAAAAATTGCAATCGATTGTTTGTATCATCTATCCAATACAAAAGACAAAGAATTATATGCTTCACTCCTCGCCTCGCACAAATACTTTTATGTAGCATTTCAAATATTAGACGATATCAAAGATTATACAGAAGATGTTGAAAATGAGCAATTCAATATTTCAAAACATGAATTGATTCTAAAGTTACAAAGCGAAAACGATTCGATTGATTCGTACACATTAGAGCAACAAAAAAAGCTACTCTATTTAAAAGGAATTGCTGAAAATTTATATGAAAAGGCAACGAATTACTTAGAAAAATCAATTGTATTGCAAGCAAGTTTCAATACTAAAAACGCACAACTTTGGACAAACGAAATTGATGGTTTGTACAATACAGGTATTACACATTTTCTGAATATTAAAGGTTTTATCAACATGTTCAATTCGCAAAATAAATTTAGTGCTGAGTTGAATTCCAAAACTACAATTCAAGATGCTGTTGAAAATGCTGCAACATTTTTACAAAACAGTCAAGCTTCAGATGGAAGTTGGAACGATATTTTAAACGATGCTGGCGTAAGTGATGTTTGGGCAACAAGTTTCGTAACACAGACTTTGAGCGAATTCGATATTGAATCCGCGGAAGCGATTGCATATATTCAAAAACATCAATTGCCTTCCAAATTATGGAGTTATAACAAAGTTTGGTTAGAAGATGCTGACTCGTCTTCGTTTGCGCTTTTGAGTTTACACAAGCACCAAATTTCTACTGAAGAAGCGTTCAATAAGTGGCTCAACTTTCAAAATACAGATGGCGGTTTTGCTACGTATAACGACAGAAACCTATTAATTTCATCCTTAAACAGTCCGCACATTCAAAATGTAGAGGGTTGGTTGCAATCACATTTTTGCGTGAGCGCTGTGGCATTTATAGTTTTTGTAGAATTAGGCAAAACAGATACGAAAGAATTTCAACAATTACGCAGGTATGTACTGAATCAACTTTCGTCCAAAAACACACTACTTTCCTATTGGTGGACTGCAGATGCGTATGCTTTGTATTATGTATTATTGGCTGCAAGTAAAATTCACGATACGGAAATCATCCGCCTAAGCGAAATACGCATAGAAATTGAATTGAACGTTGAAACAAGGAACTATTTCTATAAAAGTTATCTATTAAAGGCTTTGTGTTTGCGAGAAAATTTAATCAAAAAACACAGTTCAAAAATAGATACTATTGCATTACAAATTATCTCAAATCAATTTACAGATGGTTCTTGGCAAGGAAGTCATTCTTTAAAAATGCCACATCCAAATGTTATAAATGCAGCGCGTGAAGACATTCAATGGAAGCCCGCAAACAAAGGAACAAATATAATAGTTAAAGATTTTAATCGGGTATTTACAACTGTATCATGCCTATCAGCCTTGAAAAATTATGGAGCTAACATATCATAACCGCATTGTCAAAATATCTGATGAAATTGAAATTGGACAATTCAATGAATCCAATGAATATATCATTACACATCAACGACTTGGAAATAGAATTGTAGTGAACCAATTGACGCTAGATATTTTAAATTTAATCGATAACAAATCGTCCTTAGCTACTATTGTTGATCGCTTCAATGAAAAAGCTACCAATACAATTTCGGTAAAAACTGCGCTTGCTTTATTGTATGGAAAATTGGGCAAACAAGGAATTATTATCGATGAAAATTATGAAGCTCAGAAGAAATCAAAAAACTCCTATTTATATTTAAGTTTTACACTTATTAGCAAGAAAAATTTAAACTTCTTCACAAACTTAGTTTCACCACTTATTTCGTTTACACATTTCTATAAAATTCTATTCGCTTCGCTTGCTGTTGTATTATTTTCGGTTATTTACAATCATTCTGCAATTGTTACCAACTTCTCAAGTATCAATGTAGGTCATATCATCTTCTTTGTTTTTATTAAAGGTGGAATTATATTTTTACATGAATTTGGACATGCAGCCGCCTGTAAAAAATTAGGCGCAGAACCTGGAAGTGTCGGTTTTGGATTTTACTTATTATCTCCAGTTATGTATGCGGATGTTTCAGATGTTTGGAAACTGAAAAGTAAGGAACGAAATTATGTGAATTTTGCCGGATTATATATGGAAGTTTTATTGGCTGTTGTATTAACTGCAGTATACTTTTTTATAATTCAAGACATTTCATTGCTGATTATCAACCATATAATTCTGTTGAGTTTCGTATTAAACTTAAATCCTTTTTTACGTTATGACGGATATTGGGTTTTGTCTGACACCATAAAAACTGCCAATTTAAGAAAGGTTTCCATGGAGAAATTGCGCTTATGTATACAATCTATCTTTAAGAAAGGTTCGTTTTCATATACGACAAAGAATATATTTTTAGTGGTGTACGCATTTATCAGCGCCATTTTTATTTTTGTATTTCTAGGGATCATATTTCTAAAAGACCCAAATTCACTCATTACATTTCCTGTAGATTTTTACACGCATATAAAAACGCTAATTGTCGGTGGAAAACCATTTATAATGAATGAACTAACGCAATTTATACTTCCATTTTTATTCTACTTTATCATTATAAAACTATTTATCAGTAAATTCATTGGAAGAAAACACAAAAGGCAACGATTTCAGAAAACGGATAAGTAAAAAACATAAAATCACCTACACTCATTAAAAAGTATCATTAACTCAATCATACTTTTTTATATATTCAGAGTCTAGTAAATTTGAATAAAACATCAAGAAAAATGAAATTTTTTAAATTCATCTTCATAGCGCTAGTTATAGTTTCGTGTTCATCTACACAATCAGTTACTGGGTTGTATGGAAAATGTGAAAAAGAGTATTTTGCATGTACACAACTTGAATTAAAAACAGACAAAACATTCGAATATTTTATTTTTATGGATGTTGGTGGCGCTAGTGTTATCAATGGAAACTGGAAACAAATAACTCCTGACAGCATTGTGCTAAATACTTTTAAGCAACCAAAACATCCAATCACAACGTATACAGGAAAAATAAACTCTGAGACAACAGAAAACATAAAAATAACGATCAAAGAAGCTGGATTTCCTCTTGCAGCTGCCACAGTTGTGATTAACAATAATCAAGGTGAAGGGAAAGTTGCGAATACTGATGGAGTTGTTGAGTTTGAAGCACAAAAAATTCATACAATTACGTATCATTTTTTACATAAAAGCGAAACAATCGCAATTGACAATCCTAACTTTAATGAAATAGAAATTACAATCAAAGATTTGGACTCAAGTGCAGTTCCAACTTATTTGACCGATGAAGTGATGATCTTAAAAAACAAGAGATTATTTATAAATGAATCTCATTCTCTTAAGAAAACTAATATGAAAAATAAGCAATGGAAATAAGCCATTAATTATAAGTTTTAACTCTTTTTATAAAAAAATACTTTGTAGTTTTAAGGCTTATTATACGGGAAACGAACAAAACTCCTGTGAAATTTGTATTGCGTTTAATTATGAAGAACCTTTTATATATCATTTTTGCTTTTGTTTCTGCAACTAGTTTTTCTCAAATGAAAATCGACACCACACAAGTCGAATACAAACGTTATGAATGGCGTATTGCTCCACAAACAAAAGACACTACATTCACTTCTAAACTAACCAAATACAAAAGCGGATTTTATTTTGAAGAGTTTAAACATTTAATTGATTCTACAGACAAGTATGGAAACTTCCTTATCTATGAATCTAAAGAAGATAATACCAGCATAAAACCAAAGCGCATACATGTTCATTCTTTTGGAAATGCATTGTTAACATACCATTTTGACACATATGGAAATCGTGATAGCTTAGTTGCTATACTTTATAATCCTAAATACAAAAAAATCGTTATTCCATTTGCGAAAAAATACAAGAGAAAAGGCAAATTAGAATTTCTTGCCGATGAAGATGGCATCAATTATTATAAATATAATATTTTCGGAAGGTTAAAACGTATAGAGTATTTTCAAGATAGTGTTCTTTACAAAATAAGTGAATATCGAAAAAATCGTTTGATTAGCGAAACGTATCCAACGAGAAAAAAATACCGAAAAAAATACACCTATGCGTACGACAAAAAAGGACGCATCATCAAAAAAGATAATAATGACTATTATTTTTATCGTTATGCATACAATGAATTTGGGTTAAATAGAGAAGAAAAAGTTCGTAAGAAAAAAGATATCGTTGAAGAATATACGCTATTTACATACAATGAAAACGGAAGATTAATACGCAAAAAAAGATATCGAAGAAAAAACAGACTCATCGCTGAGTACTATTATACATATGAGTAACATCAATTTGTCAAGAACTTATTTTATAAATGATTTATATGGGAACTTTTGAAATTACCCATTTGCCATTTTTCTTTTTTAATTCTACATCATCTTCTCCACCATCTCTTCTTCCATCCATTTCAATCATAATAAAAACCTTTACATACGTACCATATTCGCCTTCATAAAGGCCCAAATTTTTAAACTCAACAAAGTTCCATTTGTTATGTTTATCAATAGAATATTTCATCCGTGAAGACCATTCTGATGAACTGGGAATTGCTAACTTCCATTTGTCATCTTTACGAATTCTAGAAGCAAAATAATAAGTAACCGCAGATTCTATATCATTTTCATCAAAATCAGTAACCAAATGCGCGTTTTCAGTAGTTATTGTTTCTTTTATTCCAATTTTTTCGGCACAACTACAGAATGTAAGCAGTACTAAAATTACCAAATAGTGTCTCATCGTATATATTTTTTATGTGCGAATCACAAGAAGTTATCTTATTTCTAATGATACTTGTTTTTCCAAAAATCCAGCTATAGCTAGAACTAAAATAACACTTTCTACTATTGAATTCAATTAAAATGACCTGTTACTTTAAAAAATACTTTGTAATTTACAGTCTAAATCAATCATTAAGATCATGAAAAAACTAGGGTTTCTTTTTATATCGCTTATACTTTTAGGATGCAACGGAACTCCTAAAAAAGAAAATACTTCTATTGCAACGGTAAACCCTAAAGATTGTATAAAGCAAATCTTTGAAAAAGACAGTGTTTTTGGGCATATTAGAAATTACGATTCTGAGAAAGCATCAGTAACAGAAGCAATTAACAACTACGTTAAAAATGCAAAAACCTTAGATTTTTCTAACTGTCCTGAAGGATTTGAAACTGCTTTTAAGAAACATGTTGATGCCTGGCTTAATTTTAGAAAAGTATCTGACAAACATCCAACACTTCGTGGAGAACTGCATGAGATTTTTGCTATGATAGAAAAAACGGAAGATTCAATAGTATTTAAATCAAGTTTGAAACAAATCTTTGATACATGGACTGTAGTTAAGGAAGCTTCAAAATAATTTTCTAAGATATAGCAACCAGCAACTAAACTAACAAACTTTTCCATTGATTTCGAACGACCTCCCAATCAAAAGTTGTTGCTTTTTTGCGTGCATTCTTTGATAAATTTTCAACCATTTCTGGAGAATTGACAAGGTTTTCTATAGATTGAATCATATCTTCTTTGGAATTTGGTTTTACCAGCAAACCATCTTCTTTGTCACTAATTAAATATGGAATCCCGCCTACATTCGTAGAAACGATAGGCATTCCGAGCGCCATAGCTTCAATTAAGCTTACAGGCGTATTATCGAAATTTGTGGTGTTTATAAAGATATCGTATTCGGCTGATCGTGAAATCCAGTCTTGCTTGGAAAGCCTTCCTGTAAAAGTAACTTCAACCGCTAATTTTTTTGCGAGTTGTTGTGTTTTTTCGAATGAATCATCTTTCTTTGGTCCAACCATGCACAATGAAGCTTCTACTCCATTTTGTTTCAAACTGTGCAAAACTTCAACTGCCAATTTCGGATTGTAAATTTCGGCAAACGAACGTACCCATAACAATTTCGCTTTCACGCTTGTACGCTGTTTAAACGCATATTCTTTCAACTCTACATTATTGGGTATATGCTTCAAATTCGTATAACCATAACGCTCAAAAATCGTTTTTAAAAATAGTGATGGCGACACATTAGCGTATGCATTCTTGAAAATCACATCACTTTTTGCTTTGCTGTGTTTCAAACGTTCTTCTAAGTTTCCTCCATGTAAAATCGGTATATATTTCAATTTCAGCCAAATACACAACTTACTCATATAATACGCATACAGAAAGTTTGTTGTACTATACGTATCAATCAACACATAATCAATCTTTTTTCGGTGTTTAAAAACCGTCCAAAGCATATCAAATAATCTAAAAATTTTGTTTTGTTTGTTGGAAGTCAGCTGTAACTCAAACCCTTCTTTTTGAAGCAATTTGCCCAAAGTTTCAATGGTTGTAGCCGTTTTTCCGTGACCGGAAATGATATTTCCAACATAAACAATCATGCTTTTTTATGCGCTACAAAAACGTCAAACAATGGTAAAATAGGTAAAATCTTAGCCAAACTCTTTACTTCATACGTTTCACTTACAATCTTACGAATTGACTGAATTTCAGAATCATGGTAATCACCAGTAAAATCTTGTCCTGCAAATTTTCTACCTAATTTATACAAGAAATTCTCAGTCGGTCCAGAAATAATCACTTCTCCTCCATCTTTCAATAAAGTTCTAAATTTCCCCATATACTTTCGCAGCTGATCGTCGTTCATGTGTTCCAACACATCTAAGGCAATGACAACATCATAAGTGTTTTCTTCTAAATCTTTATCAAACAAATCACCTTCCATAAACGTAATTGAATCTGGATAGTTGATGTTTTCTTTCAATAAATTCACAGGTCGCAAATCCAAATCCAAACCAACTACTTCATGTGAATTCGTTGCCAATTCATAGGACATTACGCCTGTTCCGCAACCAAAATCGATGACTTTGAGTGACTTTTTATTTTTCTTGTGCACATAATTTGCTACGACTTTCAATCGTTTCCAAAAAATATGATCAATCACTGGGTTTTTATGTGCGTACGCTGGCAAAGCCGCTTCCGATAATACTTCGTCCGTTCCTTGTGCTTTGAGTCGTTTTACGATTTCTGTTTTAAAAAGCTTTTTTGTTGCCTTCATTTCTTGTTAGGTTAAAAGTTGTTTGTTAGGCTAAACGTAATTTTTTCAGTTCCATATCCATAACCATCAAAAATGGCTTTAAAAGTTCCATCTGGCAATTTATGAATATCTATATGATGCATTCCGTTTTTTGCCCAAGTTTCTCCTTGATTTTTAAGAATTGGGTTATTTTCTATTTGTGTTTCTTTGTAATATGTCTTTGATATTGAATCGATTGAAAAACCATATACTGCACGGCCGTAACCGCCAAAATGATCTTGTGCAAATCGAATCAATTGTCCATTATGTTTTAAAATTCTTCCTGCAGAACGTGTATAGTTTCCACTTAACAAAGGTGATTTTGGATGTTCTGTCCATTCGCCATGCAAACTATCAGCAACATACAAGCGTAAATCTTTGTCTTCGGTAGCCAATATATAAGAAACCTTGTCTTTTTCAAAATACGTTGCATCTACCAAACGTTTGTCTTTGATAAGTGCTTTATCAACTTTCCAATCGAATGGAAAATTAGTAGTTTTATACAATCGTACTTGACTATGGCGTTTGGTTTCAGGAATCATATATGTGACTCCATTTTTCTCAAAAACAAGCGGATATGACAAATGAACTGTTTCATCTAAGGCTATTCCGAGATATTTCCATGCACCATTTTCTTCGACTGCTACACCAATATCAGCGTGCTTCTCACCCATTATTTCAAAAAACGCATACCATTTTCCATCTTTTTGATGTAAAAACGGATCTGCCATAAGTAATTTCTCTGGAATATCGTTTGTTTCTCTATTGAATACTTTTGCTTCGGAAACCTTCCACTCTAGTGGATTTGCAGTCGTTCCTGTTGCAATAGAATAATATGCACCTGTAATTTTTCTACCAAAAAATGGCACGGGTTTTTTCATAAAATAGCAATAGCCGATATAACTCGAAAAGAGAAATCCGATGCTAAAAACTATGATTGCTATTTTTTTTACTATTCTCAATTTTTCCTTGGGTATTTGGTTTTGGGTATTTGGTCTTAGGTGATTTCCAACACCTAATCTAACACCTAATCACCTATCTTATATAATCGCCATCTACCTTTTTGATGGATCAATTCAAATTCCGGTAAATCTATGTAAATTAATACATATTCCACACCATAATCGCGTAAAAATTGATTGGAATCTATACGTGATAATTTATTGTAATTTTGATAATCTTGATACCATTGCACATAACGCTTCGGATTGCCTTCTATCAACATATTCGCGCCTTTGCTGTCTAAAACTACCGAACGTTGTCCTCCTGAACGTCCAATGTCTGGTGCAAACAAAATCGCGTCTTTTGGCGTGTTTTTTCTAATGTATGTTAAGACTTCATTTAAGTCGTCACTTTCTTGACCATTTACAATACTTCCGACAGATAATGAATTCGGTAATATACGTCGTGTCATATCATTTGAAACAAACGGAATCTTGTCAAGTTCTGGATGTTTTGCAAAAACCAACATCAGTAGGTAAAATCCAAAAACATACGGAAATACTTTTTTTACGATTTGATCTCTGCATAAAATATCCAACCCAAATAAAATGGCAAAATAAAATGCTAGAATAAGCAATTTTTGCATGCGTACTAACTGAAACGACATTCTAATATTTAAATCAAACATAGAGTTTGCCGCCAATTCAACGTAAGTTGCTAAGTTTGGAAGTAGAAATAATAACGCACTTAAAATAAGCAAGTATTTGCCTCGTAACTTGTCTTTCGCAGTTCCTTTTAAATACGCAAATATGAAAAATGCAAAAACAACTGAAAAATAGGAAACGTATTTTAAGGTTAACCATTCTTTCCAAAACGTAGTTGGTTCTGTAATAAAACTTGGGTATTTTAATGCTAATGCATCTTTATAAAGTGCTAAATCGTAATCTGCTTTCACCGAAATATTCGTCATATAGTTGATGAAAAACGGAAGCATTCCCACAAAAATAATTCCTAAGAGAATAAAGTTTTGCAGGCTAAAAATCGCTTTCAACTGTTTCTTATCAAGATACGAATGCGTTGCGATGTATCCGATAAAAATCAAAATACCACTTAATCCTGTAATTGGATGAAAATTAAAGAACAATCCAATTAGAAATGCTGCTAGATATAGCTTTTTCTTGTTTACAAAACTAATGAGCAAAAACGGCAATGGCATGATGGCGTAATACACAACACGTGGCAATAGTGACCACATATCTGAAATTCCCCAATATTCAAAGCCTGGAACCCAAATAATTCCGCGCATAAAAATGGACACAAAAAGGGCGATCCAAAAATTATTCGTGATTCTAAAGAGTAGAAAATACCATAATATTCCAAACAGAATGTGACATATAAACGTAAGTATATTTAAGGCTTGCACATAATTTCCATCTGTAAAATTGGAAACGAAACGCAGCGTTTCTATATAAAAAGGTGTATAATATTTTACATTATCAAGATCATTTGCAAATGTATCATGTGGAAACATCGTAGGATCGTCCATTTTCAGGCAAATCGGTATGATGTTGTGCAAATCGGAGCTTAAATGTGTTTCATTTGCAGATAGATTCCCCAAATAATACCCAAAAGCAATGCAAACATTCAGTATAATTACGATGATGTGTTTGCGATTCATGACACAGATTTTGGAGCTTTTAAGATATCAAATTGTATGGCTTGCAATAGCAATTGGAATCCGAGAATCAACGAAACGGTAATCAACATAATGGTTCCTGTTGGTGTAAATTCTCCAATATTATAGTAGTATATCCAATTGTAAATTCCGAAAATCATACCAAATAGAAACATCGGCAAACCGAATAATAAATAGATCGATGCAATATTAAAGTCGTAAATAAAATAGCTCTTGAAGATACGTTTCCAAAAGGTTTTGGTCAATTTTGGAATAAAAATGAATGGAATTTTCCAAACTTTCATGCTTGACTTTTCATCGCCGTAATGCGCTGGCATTGGTACATCTTTTATTCTTGCTTCCTGAAAATACAATTCTGCAATAAGCGAAGATTCAAAATAGTAATCGCGGTGAATGTTTTTGAAATCTAACTTTTTGAGTAAATCAACTTTGATAGCAAAAAAGCCATTCGTCGGATCGAAATTATTCCAATATCCCGACGCAGCTTTAATCATAAACGATAAACCTAAATTTCCCGCTTTGCGTACAAACGGCATTTGTTTTAGCGCTTTAAAATCTTTGAAACGGTTTCCTTTGGCATATTCTGCTTTCTCATCAATTAATGGCTGTAGCAAATCTGGAATGAACTTACTGTCCATTTGATCGTCTGCATCTACTTTGATGACATACTCTAAATCGAGTTCAATAGCTTTTAAAAAGCCATTTTTTGTAGCGCCACCAACACCTGAATTCTTTTCGTTGCGTACAATCACAATACGATCGTTCGTTTCTGATTGTTCCACCAAACTATCGGGAATTGGTTCTTTACCACAATCGTCTACAATGATAATTTTATCAATGTATTCGGGTAACTTTCGCACTACATTTTCAATATGTTTTGCGGCGTTATAGTACGGAATGACGACTCCTATGGTATGTTCAGCAAAGTTTGTCATGTTTTTTTGTAATATCGAGGGCTTAATAAAACTGCTGTTGCAAATAAAAATATGCCCAATATAGCAAAAACAGGTCGGTAAACATATAATTGTTCACCAAATAATAATGTAATCATTGTTGCTAATACTAGGCCTTTTAATACGATTCCTAATTGTTTGAAATGTGTAAACTCTAAACTAAAGTAGCTCGTTAACCATCGTACATAAAAGAACAAACCTACCAAACCTACTTCGTTTATAAGTGTTAAATACATATTGTGTGCCGAATTTCCGATCAAAATAAAGTTATTAAAACCAGATCCAAACGGAACTATATATACATGTGTGAGTAAATAATCAACATATTTTAGTGATAAATTTTTTCGTCCAGAACCTAAATCTTCATACAATTGATCTACATCTCCTTGTGCAATTAATGACGGATCGGAAATTTTACTAAAAACCCTACCATTAATTACATTTTCAATCATAGTGAAGATTTCTGAATTGTACATAGAAACTATCAAAAATCCAGCGCCTAAAATGACCGACATGTATATAAATTTTCCCGTTGAACGGAAAAAGAAATAGACTAAAAAGACCAATAAACCTACATAACTTGTTCGTGAACCACTCAATCCTAAAGCTATCATCGCAAAGAGAATTCCTGCTAAAAGCATAATTTTACTAACTCGCAGTTCTTTTTGAAGAAAGACGCCCATAAGTGTGACTAACGAAATGTACATCACCATTCCTAGCACAATCTTATTTGGTCCTAAAATGCCCGAAAGAAAGCCTCCATACGCTTTTCTGTCTAAATCACTCCACAAATACGGAACAATGCCAAAATGCTGAAATAACACAACTAAAGCGGCAATTATGACCATTATAATGTACAGATATATAAATTGTTTCAAGATTTTTCCGCGTCGCATCAAAATTAAAAAGAAGACAAACGAAAAGTAAAATATCAAGAAATGATACATAAACAGTGTGGTTCTCAAAATCCACGTCAGTCGTCCATTTAAATAACTTATGAAAAAAGTAAAAATCATCATGAACATACTCCATTTGATGAATGTCCATAAGTAATACAAATACTTTTCGTTATTGATAAACATCAGCAAAAAAGTACGATTTTGGTAAAACTGATACAAAACCAGCATTCCCACAAAGTCGTACAAGCGCAGTTCATTATTTCCTGTAATACTATAATTAAAAACTGCTAAATTATAGAAGTATGAAATCAGAATTAGGAACAGCGTATACTTGAGAAAGCTCGATTTCCCAAGCTCTTTCATGTGCTTATTCATATATTCTGCGCGTGTCGCCATTTACAATTCGTTGTAAAAATTAATTAGTTGCTGTATGATTGCTTTTTGTGCAAAATTTTCTTGTATGTGTGCGTGTAATTTTTCCGCTTTCGCGAGGCGTTCGTATTGATTATCAATTAACAATCCTAACTTTTCAGCAAACTGTACTGCATCATTTGGCGGTACGATATAACCTTTCGTTTCATCGGAAACAACTCGGTTGCATTCGCCGACATCGGTTGTTAGAACGGCTAATTCATGCAATCCATATTCTAAAAGTGCAATTGGCAAACCTTCAGATTGTGAAGACAACACTCCAATATGACACTGATTTAAAATATGAGAAACATCTTCCCTACTTCCATACACAAACACTTTTTTGCTCAATCCATGATCGTGAATATACAACTTGATTTGTCGCGAATAATCGTCTTCAAAATCTTTCCCCACCAAATGTAGTGTCCAAGGATTTTTTTTAATCATTTTAAAAGCACTCAACAATAACAAATGATCTTTCTGCGGACGCAAATTTGCCAAACAGATAATTCGTTCACCATCAACTCCATGCAATTTTGTGCTTGCTTTAACCGTTTCACTCTTTACAGGGAAATTTGACAAATACGCAACCTTGGAAACTGCTAAATTATTCTCTGCCCAGTTTTTTAATTGCTGATTTACGGAAATCACGCCATTCATAAAATACGAAGCCATTTTTATCATAAATGCTTTTCGTTCTTTTAAAAACTCACTGTTTCCATAATGATCGTGCCAAACCATTTTAAATTTCGGGTAGATCAATTTCGTTAAAAACACAATAAAAAATGAAGTCGCATGTGCATGTACAATCGTGATTTCGTTTTCCTTGATAAAAGCTTTCAATCGTTTAACAGCTCCAAAATCAAATCTACGTTTTCGTTCCAAAAACAAATATCCAACTTCATCTGCCACTTGATTTTTTAAAATTCCTTCCTTACGCGTAGTGCACAAAAACGAAGCTTCTGCTTCTCTTGCCAACGCATTTGCATAGGTAACTGCGAGTTTCTCTGCGCCGCCAGTATCTAAAGTATCTATGACTTGAAGGATTTTCATTTTTTTGAGGGTTTTTTGGGTTTTGGGTTATTGTCGCTTTGCTCCTGTTATTTGTTGTTGGTTGTTGGTTGTTGGTTGTTTGTTAATCTCAGTTTGTTTCAAAACATAAACTCCTAAACTTATAAACTATTAAACTTCATTGTAAATTTGTTCATTTGTGATTTATTTCTAGTAACTTATTAAAAATATTTCTTCATTTATAATCCTTGCTGTCATATCGAGCGCAGTCGAG
>NZ_JBOEFY010000049.1:0-34932 GCF_050633145.1 Kordia sp.
CCTTTCCCGCCTGCTCTATCATCATTAAAAGTTACAGGAATATCGTCATTTAAAGAACGTTCGTCCCAAGTTATATGCTCAGTGCCATCGTCTTTTTTAACCATTGTAATACAGTCTTCTACAGGGCAAACTAGTGAACATAAGTTACAACCTACACAGTTTTCTTCAATTATACTTGGAATTCTATTTAAAGGATCATCTGGTAGTGCAATTGCTTGATGCGCTCCATCATCACAAGAAATATAACATAAATCGCAACCAATACATTTGTCTGGATTGATTTCTGCTACAACTTTATGTTTTAGATTTAAATGCTTCCATTCTGTTACGTTTGGCAAGGCTTTACCGGCAAAGTCATAAATAGTAGTGTAATTTCTTTCCTCCATAAATTGTCGCAAACCAGCTTCCATCTCACGCACAATTCCAAAACCATAGTGCATTACTGCGGTACATACTTGTACAGAAGTTGCGCCTAGTAATATAAACTCAACTACATCTCGCCAAGTTTCTATACCGCCAATACCTGATAATGGGATTTTTCCAATTTCTGGATGTTGTGCCAAGTCTTTCAACATGTTCATGGCAATAGGTTTTACTGCTGGTCCGCAGTACCCACCATTTGTACCTTTTCCATCAACAATTGGATATGGTGCATAGGTATCTAAATCTATTCCAACGATACTTTTAATTGTATTGATTAATGAGATCGAATCTGTTCCGCCTTGAAGCGCGGCTAATCCAGGCTGAATGATTTCTGAAACATTGGGCGTTAGTTTTGTTATTACAGGAATGTTTGCTGCTTCTTTCACCCATTCTACAATGGTTTTTAAAACTGCTGGTTGCTGTCCGACAGCAGAACCCATTCCGCGTTCACACATTCCGTGTGGACAACCAAAGTTTAATTCTATTCCGTCTGCTCCAGCATTTTCAACATCTTTTATTATCTGTTCCCATTCTGCTCTACTTTCTACCATTAGGGAAGCAATTACAGCATGATTTGGAAAGTATTTTTTGACTTCTTCAATTTCACGAAGATTATCTGCCAAAGGTCTATCGGTAATTAGTTCGATATTATTGAAACCCATCATTCTGGTATTTCTATAGTTTACAGAACCATAACGACTTGAAACATTGACTACAGGAACACCAAGCGTTTTCCATACTGCGCCTCCCCAACCTGCTTCAAAAGCTTTCATTATTTGATACCCTGAATTAGTTGGTGGTGCTGATGCTAACCAAAAAGGGTTTGGTGCTTTTATTCCTCCGAAATCTACTGATAAATCGATCATTTTATTGAGTTATGAGTTGATGAATTATGAGTTAAGAGTTACAACCTGAATGGCAAAATAACTCTGAACTAATAACTCTAAATTATTAATTATTTTTAGTTAGCCAATTATGAATTCCTTGTGCTGCCATTTTACCATCATACGCTGCATTTACAACTTCTGCGCCTCCATTTATAGCATCTCCGCCTGCAAAATATTTTGAGTTTGAGGTTTGAAATTCATCATTCGTTTTAATTCTTGTTTTTGCATCTATATCTAAATTATCTATTAAATCATATAAATGACCTTGCTTCGCTTGACCAGTTGCTTTTATCACCATATCACATTGCACAATAAATGTGTTGTTCATATTCGTTTTGAGTTTCCCTTCAACCATTTCTGTTTTAGCAAATTTTACTCCTTCTACTTTTCCATTTCCAGTGATTGCAATTGGAGTTACATTGAATAAACTGTCTACTCCAGCACTTATAGCTAAATCATATTCAAATTTGTAAGCACCCATTTTTTCTTTAGAGTTTCTGTATGCCAAAACCGTTTTCCTTGCTCCCATTCTTGCTGCTTCAGATGCTGCATCCATCGCGGTATTTCCGCCTCCAATAACCACAACTTTTTTAGGAACTATTACTTCATGATGCTTCATTCGGAGCTCTTCAATAAACTCAACAGCTCCAACAACACCTTTTTTGTCTTCTCCATCTAAACCTAAATGTCTTGTGGCTCCTAATCCAACACCAATAAAAATAGCGTCATAGTTTGCTTCAAGGTTTGCTAATGCTACTTTAGAATTAATAGCATTATTGTATTTAATATTGAAACCTAACTGATTTTGAAGATAGGCTACTTCTTTTAAGACTTCTTCATTTGTGATTTTATAAGGCGCAATTCCGTAAACAGTTAAACCAGATGGTTTTTCTTTTGCTTCATAAATGTCAACATCATATCCTAAAGTTCTCGCTTCACAAGCACAAGCAATTCCTGCAGGTCCAGCTCCAATAATTGCTATTTTTTTTCCGTTAGATTCACCTACTTTAAAAATTACTTTTTCTGCATCAATTGTTTTGTTCGTTGCGTAATTTTGAAGTCTTCCAATCTGAATTGGAGGAACACTTTGATGATTGTATACACAAGCGCCTTCACACAAAACACCTGTCGGACATACAACGCCACAGGCATTTCCAAGCCAATTAGAATCGAAAATAGTTTTGGATGCTCCAGTGATATTATCAGTATGTATTTGCTTGATAAATAACGGAATGTCTATACTTGTCGGACATGCTTGAATACACGGTGCATCATAACAAAATAAACACCTTGAAGCCTCATAAAACGCTTCAGTATCATTCATCAGTGGTTTTTTCTGCTTGAAGTTCTTTTCGAATTCTGCTTCAGTTGTTGGTCTTTTATATTCTGCCATTTGTGAGTTATGAGTTTAAAAGTTATGAGTTATGAATTACTTAACTAAAGAAATTCATAACTCTTAATTCATAATTATAAAGCTAAAGCTCTGTAAGCTTCCCATACGTTTCTGGGCGTCTGTCTCTAAAGAATTGCCATGTAGAACGAACTTCTTCAATAAGATCTAAATCAAATTCTGCTACTAGTAATTCATCATCATCACGAGAGGCTTCAGCAAATATTTGTCCTCTTGGATTTACGAAATATGATTGTCCATAGAATTTACCTAAATTCCATGGTTTTTCTTCTCCAACACGATTGATACAACCCATAAAGTATCCATTGGCTGCAGCGTGTGCAGGTTGTTCTAGTTTCCATAAGTATTCACTTAATCCAGCAACAGTTGCCGAAGGGTTGTAAACGATCTCTGCACCGTTTAGCCCTAAAGCTCTTGCACCATCCGGAAAATGTCTGTCATAACAGATGTATACTCCAACTTTAGCGTATTTAGTTTGAAATACTGGATATCCTAAATTCCCTGGTTTAAAGAAGAATTTCTCCCAAAATCCTGTTGTATGTGGAATGTGATTTTTTCTGTATTTCCCTAAATAGGTTCCATCAGCATCAATGACTGCGGCTGTATTGTATAAAACGCCCGCTTGTTCTTTTTCATAGATTGGCACAATGATTACCATATCATGTTTTTTTGCCAATACTTGCATTTTTTCAGTAGTTGGACCAGGAACAGATTCTGCTGAAGCGTACCATTTTCGGTCTTGTCCTGGGCAGAAATATGGCGTATTGAATATTTCTTGTAAACATAAGATTTGAACACCTTGTCTTCCTGCTTCTTCTATGTACGGAATGTGCTTGTCGTACATAGCATCCATAATTTCTTTTATAGTTCCTTCGCCTTCTGTCATTGGAAGACTCATTTGTATCAATCCTGATTTTACTTTTCTTGGCATAATTTAGAGTTAATAGTTATTAGTTTAGAGTTATGATTTGCTTAAATACCGCTGTTTGGTAGTTAGAATAATACTACTTAAAATCTTTATCAACTCTTCACAATATTTATTAGATTTATTATATGTTTCTTGATCAATATAGTCACTATCTTTTAATAGGTTTAACCAATATTTAGTTTCCCGTGATTCTTTAAGTGAAATGCTTAACTTGTGTACAAAATCTTTTTTTGATTCTGCTGAAATTGCTTCATTTATATTAGCGCCAATTGATGTTCCTGAACGAATAATTTGTTTAGAAAGAATAAATTCGTTTTGAGTTTTGAGTTCTTTATAAATTGAAATAATTAAAAGCGCAAAAGCATATGCTTTATCGGCAATAATGCTTTTACTTTCTTTTTTTTTATTTTTCAACTCTACACTCATAATTCTTAACTATATAACAGTTTTCGATGTTTTTCCTCTCGGAATAAATTGTCCGTGACCTGCATTTAATTTACAGGTTTCATTTTCTATAGCAATTTGACCACGTAGAATTACAGTTTCTGTTTTTCCAGTTACTTGTTGACCTTCGTAGGCTGAGTAATCACAATTCATGTGATGCGTTTCTACAGAAATGGTATGTTCTTTTTTAGGATCAAATATTACGATATCGGCATCACTTCCTATAGCAATGGTTCCTTTTCTTGGATACATTCCGAAGATTTTTGCTGCGTTAGTCGAACTTACTTCTACGTATTTTGTTAATGAAATTTTCTCTTTGTGAACACCTTCTGAATATAATAATTCCATACGATGTTCAATTGCTGGATGTCCGTTTGGTATTTTAGAAAAATCATCTTTTCCCATTTTTTTTTGTTCCCACATAAATGGACAATGGTCAGTACCTACAACTTGAACCAAACCTTGATTTATACCAGACCATAATGCTGTTTGATCTTTCTTTTCTCTTAATGGTGGACTCATTACCCATTTAGCTCCTTCAAAATCATTTTCGTACAATGAAGCGTCTAATATTAAATATTGCGTACACGTTTCTACAAATACTTTTTGATTGCGCTGCGTTGCTTTTCTTACTGCGTTTAATGCGCCTTCACAAGTCATGTGTACTATGTATCCAGGACAACCTGTATATTCTAACATATCTGCAAAACGTCCTGAAGCTTCAGATTCGGTAACTTCTGGTTGCGATAAGTAATGATAGATTGGTGCTAAGTTTCCTTCCGCTTTGTTTTTTGCTATTAGCGAATCTATCATATCGCCATTTGTTGCATGAACAGTAACTAAACCTCCATGTTTTTTAACGACTTTCATCAATTGAACCATTTGTCCATCATCAATCATTAATGCACCTTTATACGCCATAAATGTTTTGAATGATGAAATTCCTTCTTCTTCAATCATCTGAACCACTTCTTTGGCTACATCATCATTAAAATCGGTTACAGCCATGTGGTATGAATAATCGCCAATCGCTTTTCCTTGTGATTTTTTTTGCCAAGTTTTTAATGCATTATGAAGTGTATCTCCTTGTGTTTGAAGAATAAAATCAATTACCATTGTTGTTCCACCATGCAAAGCAGCTCGTGTTCCAGTTTCATAATCATCGCTGGAATAAGTTCCCATAAAAGGCATATCGAGATGCACATGAGGATCAATTCCTCCTGGAAATACTAATTTATCTGTAGCGTCAATTATTTTATCTGCTTGATACGCTAAATCTTTTCCGATGGCAATAATTTTTTCACCTTCGGTATAGACATCAGCTATATAACTTTCGGAAGCCGTAACTACACGACCATTTTTTATGAGTATTGACATTTTATTTTTTCTTCATTAATAGATAGTATAATACAAAGGAAATGATGAATCCTGAAAACCATGAAATTGCATAAAGCGAACTCATAGCAGGAATCCATTTTCCTCCAATGGCAATAAAAGCACCCACAAGTAATGCTATTATAGCAGCTTTATTAACGCCACTTTTTCCAAAAGAATACATTCCGTTTTCCTTATATAATTCTGCAATTTGAATTTGTTTTTTATTGATTAGATAATAGTCACAGACTAGAATAGCTAGTACGGGTCCTAAAACTGCGCTAACATCAATTAAAAGTCCTTGAATTTCATTTAATAATAACCATGGAAATATTAGTATACCTATGATTCCTGTTATAAAACCACCTCTGGTAAAACTTATTTTTTTAGGCCATAAGTTTGAAAACGCATTTGCTGGTGCAATAACATTGGCGGCAATATTGGTACTTAATGTTGCAATTATCATAAAGATTTGTGCTAGAACTACTACCCAAACACTATCAAATTTTGCAAGTAAAGCAATAGGATCCCAAGGTGCATCATTCGCAATAAGTATGTCATCGAAACTTATAATTGCAGCACAGGTTACAAATATGCCTACAAATGAATAAAGCATCATTGTGCCTGGCAAACCAATAAATTGACCCTGTACTTGTGCTTTTTGCGATGATGAGTATCTTGTAATATCTGCAATACTTAATGACATTGTAGCCCAAAATCCAAGCATTGCTGTTAGCCAGATTAAGTACTTCCATATTTTATCGCCAAATGAACTTTTGCCTGTTCTAGGTGTTACATTAGCAATTGAGGATGTAGATTTAGCATTCCTGAGTTGAATTTGGTATGTATCATTCTCGCTTATTTTTCCAATGGAAACATCTTCTTTAGACAAAGCATTCCATCCTAATTCATTTCCATTTAAAATAAGTTGGTATTCACTAGCTTTAGCAACACCATCTTTATCCTTTATCGGATTTATCTGAATAAAGTTCTTTTCATTCTCTGCTTGATAAATTTCAGCTACAGGGATTTCTAATTGCTTTCCTTGTTCTAATACAGTTCCGAATCCGCCAACACTGTTATAACCCCAACCGATCAATATCAAGCCCATTATTATCAGTATCGGTGCAGAATACGTTTCTAACCATTTAATACTTTCTGTCCCTTTCCAGATGAAATACATATTTATCAACCAAAAAATTCCAAAACACACAAATTGTCCAATAGACAAACCTATAGCTGCGTCAGTTCCTGAGATGGCAATGAATATAGAATATATAGCCATTCCGCCTAACCAAGTATTAACTCCAAACCATCCGCAAGCCACCAATCCTCTTATCACTGAAGGAATATGAATTCCTTTTATACCAAAAGACGATCTTCCTATAACAGGAAAAGGCACACCGTATTTTACGCCAGCATGACCGTTGAGTACCATAGGAATGGTGATGATTAAATTTGCAAGACCAATTATGATTAAAGCTTCATACCAATTTAAACCAGTTTTTATCATATAAGATGCTAGCAGATATGTTGGAATACATACTGCCATTCCAACCCAAATAGCAGCTAAGTGCCATTTACTCCAAGTTCTTTTACTTGAAGGTACTGGCGCTAAATCTTCACTATATAATGGTGAGTTTGAAACGTCTTCGTTTAATTCTACAATTTGTTTATTCATTTAATAGAACGCTGATAACGCTGGTTTTTATGATTTAAGTTTGATTGATTTTTAAACTTTTTGAAAATACTTTTCTGTGTCATTAGTATTCTAAAAACAATATTCATCAGCTATAGCAATAGCTTGTGAAATAATTTTTAAACCTTCATCAACTTCTTCTTTTGTTACATTTAAAGGTGGCGCAATAAAAATCCAGTTCCATCTCACGAATGTGAACATTCCTAATTCTCTAATTTTTGAAGCCATTCGAATAGTCGCTTCCATTTCGCCTGGTTTTGCATTCCAAGGTGTTGTAGGTTCTTTCGTTTCTCTATTCTTAACAAGTTCTATACAACCTAATAATCCTGTATTTCTAAAATCACCAATAGATGGATGTTTCGCTTTTAGTTTTTCCACTTCAGCTTCAATGTATAGTCCCATTTCTGCTGCTCGTTCAACTAAGTTTTCTTCTTCTATAATTTTAATGTTCTCTAAAGCTGCTGCACATAATGTTGGATGCGCTGAATAGGTTAACCCTATTACCATTGGATTATCATTAAAATGTGCTGCAATTTTATCGGTCACTACGACTCCGCCCAACGGCAAATATCCTGAAGTTAGTCCTTTTGCCAAGCACATAAAATCTGGCGTTACCTCATGATGATCTATTCCAAACATTTTACCTGTACGTCCAAAACCGCTCATTACCTCATCATCAATCATCATAATTCCGTATTTGTCACAGAGTTCACGAACTCTCTTTAAATACATTGGAGGGTATTTTAGGCATCCTGATGAACCCGATTCGCCCTCAAATAAAATTGCTGCTATACTATGTGGGTTTTCTAATTGAACTATACGTTCTAAATGTGCCAAAGCACGTTCTCCGCATTGTTCGATAGAATTAGAGTTCCATGGACAGCGGTACGCATACGGGTTTTCTACATGAACTACATTTGGCATTGCCTGACTATCTACAGGGAATCGTCTAGGATCTCCACCAGCAGACATAGCTCCATATGTTGCGCCATGATATGCTCTATAATGTGTAACTATTTTATGACGCCCTGTATACATACGGGCTAGCTTGATAGCATTTTCTATGGCTTCAGCACCTCCAAGTGTAAAAAATGTTTTTGTTAAATTCCCTGGAGTGATCTCAGCTATTTTCTTTCCAAGTTTACCTCGAACATCTGTAGCCATTCCTGGATAGACATAGCTTACTTCTTGCATTTGCTTAGTAACTGCTTCTGTAATGCGTTGATCTCCATGACCAATATTTACATTCATTAATTGAGATGTAAAGTCTAAGTATTTTTTACCATCTCTATCATATACATAAGAACCTTTAGCATGAGAGGCATTTATAGGATTTAGACCACCTTGTTTTCCCCAAGAGAATAACGTGTAGTCTAAGTTATCTTTTATAATTTGTTGGTTGCTCATTTTTTTTGAACGCAGATGACGCTGATTTTTTTATGATTAAACATGATTTTTTCTTTCCTTATATGAGTTACCTGTATTCTTTTGTTGCTTGAAATGCTAACGACTCTGATTTTTATGATTAAACATAATTATAATCTGTAATAATCTGCTAAATCTGCGTCATCAGCGTTGGTTTTTAACTCATCCAATTTGTTTGTGCTTCAGGATTCCATTTTGTTGTAGTTTTTTTATTTTGTGTCCAAAATTCAATAGAACTACGCCCTGTAATATCGCCAACACCAAATTTTGATTCATTCCAACCTCCAAAAGAAAAAGGCTCTCTAGGTACTGGAACTCCAATGTTAACACCTATCATTCCTGCGCTTGCGCGTTCCATTACTTGTTTTGCTAAACCACCACTTTGTGTAAATACAGCTGCTGCATTTCCATAATTAGAACCATTTTCAATTTCTATTGCTTCATCCAAATCTTTTGCTCGAATGATAGAAATCACAGGACCAAAAATTTCTTCTCTGGCAACAGACATATCTGTTGTTACATGATCTATAATTGTTGGTCCAACATAATAGCCACCTTCTTTTCCAGGTACAGTTGCATTACGACCATCGAGCAGAATTTTTGCTCCATTTTTTTCAGCTTCAGCGATATAACCTTCAATACGTTCTTTTGCTTCAGCAGTTATTACAGAACCTAAATTGTCTCCAGGTACAATAGCTTTCGCATCTTCAACCATACGGTCAATAATGTGTTGTACCTTATCTACACCAACCATAACCGACGCAGCCATACAACGTTGACCAGCACAACCAGCCATTGAAGCTACAACATTTGATGCTGTCATTTCTGGATTGGCATCTGGTAATACTAATAAATGGTTTTTTGCACCGCCTAAAGCAACACAACGTTTTAAAGTAGAAGTAGCTCTTTTGTATACTATTTTAGCCACTTTTGTGGATCCTACAAATGAAACTGCTTCAATTTTTGGATGATCGCAAATAGCTTCCACAACTTCTTTACCTCCATTTACTATATTGAAAACACCATCTGGAAGTCCAGCTTCTTTTAGCAATTCTGCCATTCGAACTGTACTTAAAGGCACCAATTCTGAAGGTTTCATAACCATTGTATTCCCTAATACCAAGGCATTTGGCAATGTCCAATGCGGCACCATGTTAGGGAAATTGAAAGGAGTTATAGACGCAACTACTCCAAGAGGTTTACGTTCAATTCTACATTCTACACCTTTACTTACTTCCTGTATCTCGTTCACTACAATTTGCGGCATAGACACAGCAAACTCGCAAAGTTCCATACTTTTTTCAACCTCAGCTTTTGCTTCTCCATAGGTTTTTCCGTTTTCAAGCTGTACTAATTTTGTAAGCTCATCCATGTTCTGCTCTAAGAGATTTCGATATCTAAAAAATATTTGAACACGTTCTTTAAAAGTCATTCCAGACCATTTTGGAAATGCTTTTTCTGCTGCTTGTACTGCAGCTTCAACATCTTGAGTTGTAGATAATGGAATTGAAGAAATTTTAGAACCATCTAAAGGACTTAATACATCCATAGATTTTTGTCCATTTCTTTCAAATTTTCCATTTATATAATTTTTAACTTCTAGTAAGCTCTCATTTATAATCATTATCACAATTCTTTAAATATTTAAGAAAAAAAATGAGAATATTATTAAATAACAGCTATTTTACTGATAAAATCTAACAATACCCTACCCCAAGATAATGAATTAATATTAATTAAGACCTGTAGTGTATCTAAATCAAATGCGTTGTAATGTTCCTTATATTTCTATTGAAGACAGAATAATTAAGGTGCTGAACTCCTACCAAAGTTTTAACTTTTTATAATATTCTGATTTTAATCACATTAAAGAGTTGAACACACTCATTACATATAAAAATTAGTTATATAATTGAAAGAACAAGGCTGTACTATACTTTTTACACTTTCAAGATAGATACGATCATTCTTTTTAGTTTTTATGATTTATCTGTCTTTTTGATTTAAAATACCTCAACTAATTTTAGGATAAAACAGTTTTAAAAAAAGTTGTATGTCATAGTACACTTGTTCTCTATCAAAATAATTTATTTAGTAATGAAATATTATTTATTTTTAATTTTTGCAAATTGTATAGAATAAACTCATGATTCTAATCTGAAGGTAGACAGCTAACCAACACATGAAACATATATTTAAAATATTATCTCGTAATCGTTTTTTTTCACAATTACGGTTACTTACTCATAAAAAAAACCTGCTAAATTGGCGTGTTTTTGCAAACATAATGCATTATGAGGAAGCAAATTTCAAACTAAAATCACATACAAAAGCAAAAGGTAGAGTTATCTTTATGGGAGATTCTATTACCGAAAACTGGGTTGAAATGCGTCCAGAATTCTTTAAAGGCAGAGATTATATTAATAGAGGAATCGGTGGACAAACCACTCCGCAAATATTGTTGCGATTTAGGCAAGATGTCGTCGATTTAAATCCAAGAGTTGTAGTTATATTAGCTGGTACTAATGATGTTGCAGGTAATACTGGTAATACCTCTATAGAAACTATTGTAGGTAATATTAAATCTATGGTAGAAATTGCGAATGCTAACGATATTGAAGTGATAATTTCTTCTATTTTACCAGTTAAAGAATATTTTTGGAAACCTGAGCAAGATCCCGCTTCAAAAATCATTTTAATTAATGAAAAGCTTAAATCTTATGCTGAAGAAAAAGGGGTTATCTATTTAGATTACTATTCATCTATGGTTGACGATAAAGGAGGTTTAAAAGTACCCGATTATACAGCTGCAAATGATCTTGTTCATCCAAACAAGGCTGGATATTTAGTTATGGAAAAATTAGCCCAAATAGCAATTGATAGAGCTTTAATCAAGTATAAATGATGCTAGTCATGGAGCATTCTTAAAAGGTAATGGAAAAGGATCTTTCAAATTAATTCCAACGATAAAAAATGGTTTCTTTACCAATGGAGCTATCAAAGATTTAAAAATGATGAAAATTCAAAATCAGGGCTATATTTTATCAGTTACGATAAAGCATATTGAATAACTTTTTCTATTTGAAAATTTGACATTGTTTCATCTATTTCGGTGCGTAGTTTGTCCATCGTATAAAAATCAACCAGTGTGTTTTTTTCAAATTTTTCAACCATTTCAATAAAAATATCCCAATAGTTAGCATTATCCTCTGGATGAGGAATATGACCCGAAACACCTAGTTCTTGTAACCTTAGTGCTATATCTTCCCGATCATAACATTGAGTACTTATCGTTAGGGAAGGTACTCTGTTCATTATTGGATAATGATATATTCCTGCACTGCATTGATGAATGACTAAATTTGAAATTCCACATATAAAGTGAAGAGGTAGTAATTTATTATAAAATACTTTTTCCTTATACTTCTCATTTATTTCACTGTTAGATGTAGTAATTACGGCATAGTTACGCTTTACAAAGAACTCTATAAAATCTTCAATTGATGTTCCATCTATTGTTCCTGTTGTAATAAAAACAATAGGTTTTTGTTTGTTGAAGCTTAAAAATTCATCCAACCTTTTAGAAAGTTTCTCTGAAGGCTTGTCCTTGATAAGAAGTGGCCCAGAATAAAAATACGAGTCTCTATCTTGTATATCTTCTGGTAAACATTCTATGGATGCTATTCCTGGGATAATCTTTGCTTTAGATTCTATATACCGGTTTAAAAAATTCAAATCATTGTCATTAAACATAGACACCTCAGAATTATACAAATTTGAGAATCCTATAGTCTTACCAAAGTTTCTACCTTTTTGAAAAGAGTGTACATGATTGTCATTTCTAAAGCGTTTATCAATAGATCTAAAAATCCCAGTTCGTTGAATTGAAATTCTTGGTGTATTATTTTTTTCAGCAATTAATGGCGTAAAACACGCAGTGTCTTCAATAATCAATGAGGGCTTAACTATTTCATAAGCTTTTTCTTCCATTTCAACTACACACTCATTTATCTTCGATAAATCTTTAGATTTTATTAGGTCTTCTCCAAAAACATAATCTATTGGAACACAGCTCACGCCCTTTAGCATAAGAAATTTTTGTGAGTAACTATTAACTAAAAAATGATTTTTAATTGTGAAGTTACTCCTTAAATATTTTTGTTGTAAAACATACAAAGGAATCAAGTGTGAGATGCCACCAGCTATATAGGGAATAGTTAGAATATTCATGATATTGGTTTTGTTTTAATTCTTATAATTAGCCTCCAGTAATGTGAGGTTGAAACTGAATCTTACTTGTTAATTTAATTATGCTAATGCATATTGAATAACTTTTTCCATTTGAAAATTTGACATTGTTTCATCTATTTCAGTACGTAGTTTGTCCATCGTGTAAAAATCAACCAGTGTGTTTTTTTCAAATTTTTCAACCATTTCAATAAAAATATCCCAATAGTTAGCATTATCACCTGGATGTGGAATATGACCTGAAATGCCGAGTTTTTGTAACCTTAGGGCTATATCTTCCCGATCATAACATTGAGTGCTTATCGTTAGGGAAGGTACTCTGTTCATTATTGGATAATGATACATTCCTGAACCACATTGATGAATCACTAAATTTGAAATGCTACAGATATAATGTAACGGGAGTAATTTATTATAAAAAACCGCTTGCTCATACTTCTCATTTATTTCGCAATTACAGGTCGTTATAACTGCATAGTTGCGTTTCAAAAAGAATTCAATAAAGTTTTCTGTAAGCGTTTTATCTACTGTTCCTGTGGTAATGAAAACAATTGGTTTTTTTTTGTTATTACTTAAGAACTCACTCAATCTTTCTGTAAGGTTCCTCGAAGGTTTATCCATAACAATTAGCGGTCCAGAATAGAAATAGGAATCTCTATTTTCAATGTCATCTGGCAAACACTCAATAGATGGTATTCCAGGAATAATCTTTGCTTTTGGGGCTGCGTATTGTTTAGAAAAGTCCGCATTAGTATCATTTAATATAGATGATTCTGAATTGTACAGATTTGAAGGAATTTTAGCCTTTTTAATAATACCGCCTTTTTGTAAAGAATGTACATGGTTGGTATTTCTATCACGCTTATCAATAGATCTAAAAATTCCCGTGCGCTGAATTGAAATTCTAGGAATGTTATTTTTTTCTGCAATGAGTGGAGACGTAAAAGCATTATCTTCTATAACCAGTTTTGGCTTCACTTTTTTATAAGCTTCTTGCTCTTTTTCTATTATGTACTCTCCTATTTTTGAATAATCATTAGATAAGACTAGTTCCTTTGCTTCTTTCCCAAAATAATCCATTGGCACACAGTCTATGCTTAACATTTTAAGAGAATTTTGCACGTTATTGTTAACCAAAAACTGATTTTTTACATCAGTATTATTTTTTAAATATTTATGATGTAAAACATACAACGGAATTAAGTGAGAGAGCCCACCTGCAAAATAAGGTATAGTTAAAATATTCATCGGATTATTAATAGTTATAAGTGTTAAAAAGATATCTGCAAATTAATCATGGACAGTAAACTGTTCTTTCCTTAAATGAACTCTTGTAGGGCTTACTTGTTCGTAACGATGTATCTACATACTCGATTTATTCATTTTGTCATGGATATATAAAAAACTCTGCGCTTAATGTTTTCAATACAATTATATCTAAACATTTTGAACAACTTATCTTATTCTATCAAATTAGCAATCTAATTTTATTTTCTATTTACTTTAATTTTGTCTTTAAATAGAAAAAATAGAATACAGACAAAAGCTATAATATATATAGCATTTAACCAAGGCTTTTCAAACGTTAATGTACTAAAGTTAAAATGCTTAAAAATTATTACACCTAAAATTATTACGATTATTGTTGCGGCTGGTCTGAGATTGTTGTTTTTCATAATTTTATTATATATAAAAAATTATCAAACAATTAAACAATTTATTCATTGTTTGATAATTTTTTAGTTGTAGAGGATTTTACAATAAATGTAAATAAAACAATCTTTTAGTGTGCATAATTATCTGCCAACCAGCATACACCATAACCAATTGCAGCTCCTACGATATAAGGAAGAATTCCTCCAGCTACTTGCTCTAATTGCTCTTCAGTCAATTCTAATTCACTCATATCAACCTTTGCTGGAATATTTATATAAACAACAGACTCATCTGTTTGGTCTACCACTACGATCTTCTTATCAGTATTCGTTAGTTGTTTTCCTGTTACTTCAGCTATTGTAGCTTCAGGGTTGCGCATTAATTGCTCTTTGAAACTTGCACTCTCCCATGCCTTTTCTACTAGAGTTTTTACTAATTCTGTACCTTTTGCTTCTTGTTCTTTTGAATAATTCATTGTTCTATGTTTTTATTAATTAACTATTTTTTATTGATGAGTTGCTGCATAAATTGCAATTCCAACGCATATACCATAACCAATTAATGGTAAGATTCCACCTGCAACTTGTTCTAGCTCTTCTTCAGTCAATTCTAAGTCATTAACATTTACCTCTCTTGGTATGTTAAAATAAACTTTAGCCTCACTGCTTTGGTCAACCACTACCAGCTCTTGACCTTCTGGTAAACTAATTTTTTGACCTGTGAAATTTTCAATTGTTTTTACTGGGTTAGCTAATAAGTTTCTTTTAAATTCTGCGTCTTTCCATGCTTTTTGTACTACTTGAGCATTCAAGTTTTGTTCTTGTGTTAAATCCATAATGTTTTAATTTTAAGTTTAAATATTTATATTAAGTTGTTATTCTATCGTCTGGTATACATCCTCCTGGGAATACTGGCGGCAATATCATGATGTCATAGTATCTTGCTTTACCACCTGCAATTGCCTCTAGTTGATCTTCATTTAACTCTATATCTTCCATGTTTTGTTCCACTGGAATGTTAATGTATACATTTGAAGCATCTGTTTGATCGTTAACAACAATTGTCTTGTCAGATGGAATATTTAATTTTATTCCTGTTAATTTTTCAATTGCTGCCAAAGGATTAGCTATTAGTTCTTTTTTATACTCAGCATCTTCCCATGCTCTTTGTACAATTTTTTGATATAATTCTTGCTCTTGTGTTAATTTCATGGCTTATAGAGTTAAAGTGTTATTTATGATTTTGTTGGTAATGTTGGTAATGTCGGTGGCACAGTCGATGGCCAAGAACCTCCACCAGCAATAAATTCTAATTGTTCTTCATTTAATTCTATATCTTCCATATTTGGTTCAGCAGGAATGTTGATATAAATTGTAGACAAGCATGTTTGATCTTTAACTATTAGGATTTTATCATTTGGAAGATTAACCTTCTCTCCCGTAGCATTTTTAATAGCCTCTATAGGATTAGCTATTAATTCTTGCTTGAAACTTTCATCTTCCCATGCTTTATAAATTATCTTTTGCAATAATTCTTGGGATTTTTTCTGCTCTATCGTCAATTCCATAATTAGGTTATTAGTTCTTTCTTATTAACTATGGTGTAAAGATATTTTTTAGATAAGTGATAAAAATGCCATTAAAACTGATAAAACTGTTTTTTATGTATTTTACTTCTTTATATTCAAGATATTAAGAGTTAAAGCTTAAGATTTCGCAACATATTAGATAATATTTAGATGAATTAATAAATGCTAGATCCGATAACATTTTGAAGTATATGGCTTAATTTCCTTGTTGAAAGCATATTTTATCACATCTATTATTAAATATGATTGCTGTCTATACTTACGCTTTAAGCGTTACAAAGTACATTTCTAGCTCTCCCTTACCTTTTGCTGTGATTTTTCCACGATATTCAAAAGCTAGGTCTTCTTCATCTTTAACTAATAAATAGGTGTCTTGACTTATATTTACTTTTCCAACCATACTATTACTTTCCATACGGCTAGCTGTATTTACAGTATCTCCCCAAATATCATATTGAAACTTTTTAACTCCAACAATACCCGCTACAATAGGTCCAACGTGAATACCAACTCGCATTTCAAAAGCTGGTTTATTTTGTATGTCGTTTTCTCTTTTTCTTTTAATCATGAAAGCCTGCATTTTAATAGCCGCTAAAATGGTATTTTTAATCGCATTTGCATCTGGTTTAGGCAAACCACCTGCAGCCATATACGCATCTCCAATAGTTTTTATTTTCTCAATTTTATAACTTTCCATGATATGGTCAAATGCTTTAAAACACACATTGATTTCTTCAACTAATTGTTGTGGTGTTAATCGAGAAGCAGTTTCTGTAAAAGATTTAAAATCTGTGAATAAGATGGAAGCAGTTTCAAAGTCTTGTGCATCTACAAAACCTTTTTCTTTTAGTTCTTCGGCAATTTCCTCTGGTAAGATGTTAAGTAATAAATGCTCTGAACGATCTTTTTCTACTTGTAATATTGCTTTTGATTTTTTTACAAGATTTAATCTGCTAAAAATTCCTCCAGCAATTATAAGTGCAAAGCAACCTAAAATCAGAAAGATATTTCGTTGTTTTTCTTTTTTGTCTACAATTTTTTGATGTGCTATTTCTGCTTTGCGTTCTTTTTCTACATTGGCAATACTATCCAAAAGCATTTCTTTTTCAAACTCCATATTTAGCAGTTTGTCTGTAGTTTTCTTTAAATTTAAACTGTCTTTTAGTAAATACATCTGCTCATTGTACCGCAATGCTTTTCCTACCTGATTTAAAGATTTATAAGAGTTGTATAGACATTTACAAGCTTGTTCTTGGGCAGAAACAATATTTAGTTTTTCTGCTATTTCTAAACCTCGCTTACAATTTTTTATGGATTGTTCTTTTTTATTCAACTTTAGTTGAATGGCGCCTAATGCAATAAAAGCCGAACTTTCATGGCGGCTACTTTTTATCTCTTGCGCTATATTTAGTGATTTATTGTAGAACTTTACTGATTCAGAAAAATTATTCTTTGCTTCATATAATTTTCCTAGGTTGAAAAATACTTCAGCCTGTACTTGTTTTTCATCACTTTCTACTGCAAGTTTTAAGGAAGCCTCATAATTGCTTAAAGCTGTATCATAATTTTCTTCATTCATATAGACACTTCCTATACTACTCAGTACTAAGGAAAGTGATTTTTTATTCGCTATTTTTTCGTGAATTTTTTTGGTAATTTCATAATACTTCTTCGCATTATCAAAGTCATTAAGTATTAGATAAATATTTCCAATATTTTGTGTTGTTCCTGCAATTTGTGCCTCATTATTTAAATCTTCATGTAGCTCCAATGCATTTTTGTAATTGTCTAGTGCTTTAGAGTAATTCCCTAAGTAGTAATAAATTGCGCCAATATTATTTGTAGTAGAGGCAATTCCGTTTTTCACGCCTGCTTTCGTAAAATACTCTTTACTATTTTCAAAAGAAGTTAATGCATCGTAAAATTCCCCCTGGTAATAATTTACCGTAGCTATTTGTTTATAGCAATTTCCAATAGATTCATTTTCATTTAAACCTTTAAATATTGTTAGGCTTTTTCCTGCTAAAGAAAGTGCCTCTTCATAGTCTCCTTTTTTAAGTTTGTCTTTACTTATTAAAAACAAACTATCTCCTGTTTTCTTTTGGTTACTAATATCAGTTTTTACTTGTCCCGTAAGAATAGAAGATATCAAAACAAAAAAGAGAAGCGATATTAATTTTCGCTTCTCATCTTTTTTATAATATGTTTTTTCAGCTATAAGCATTATTTAATTTTGCTTTCTAATCATGAATTATAACCCTGGAGCAGGATCTGTAATTTGTATAACTGCGCTAGGAGGATCTCCTCCACCAGCTATAATTTCTAATTGTTCTTCAGTCAATTCCACATCGTCCAAATCAAGTTGTGGAGGAATATTAATGTATACATTCGAAGCATCTGTTTGATCGTTAACAATAATCGTTTTACCTTCATCTAAATCTAGAGGTTCTCCAATTATACTTTCGATAACTTTTACAGGATTCGCAATTAACTCTTGTTTAAAGGCATCATCTTCCCATGATTTTTGTACAATGGTTTCAATTAATTTTTGTTTTTTTGTCAATTCCATGATATTAGTTTTATGTTCTTTATATTGTGGGTGATGCGTAAATTTACATTTCAAATAGAACATAAAAATGCCAAAAAGACTGATAAAAATGCTTTTTAGATGAAAAGGAAAAAGAAATTTGTATTCAACTGGAGAAAATATTTTTTTGAAACATTGTCTATGTTTATTGCAGTAGTTTCAGCTTTTGCTCTTAGCAATTGGAGTCAAGACAGAAGAGACTCAAATGCTGAAAGAGAGATTTTAAAAGCTGTTGTAAATGCCTTGAATAATGACTTAATTACAATAGAAAATAATAAATCGGGTAATATTTTTGCAAAAAAATCTTGTGTATATTTAAGAGATTTGATTACTAATAAACCTGTTAATCAGGATTCTATTCAAGATTATTATAATAATGTATTTGCAGATTTTAGTTTTACTCCAAATAAAACTGGATATGAAGGTTTAACTTCTAAAGGATTGGACATTATTAAAGATGATTTACTTCGTGTTCGAATTACATATTATTATAATTATTATTTTGATGTACTCACTAAAATAGAAGAACAAAACGAAGCTGTACAAGCCTTTAAAAATTATTTTTTTCCAATTAATAATGTATTGGCAAATTATATGGAGTTTAATGATAAAGGTGAACTTATTGAAATAAAACAACCTATTGAAATTTCTGAATTAGACAAGAAAAAAATTTATAGCTATTTGTGGCAATTAGAATCTAGTAGAGAATTTAAAATCATGATTTACACACAATTAGAAACACAACTAAAAGTAGTCTTACAACATGTTAAAACTACTTTAGATGAAATGAATTAAATACTTATTTCAAAGTTGTCGCTACATCTTTTTATAAATACTTTTGTAGGACCATCAGTCGGAATTAATTGTATTGCTGCTTGAAAACAAACAATTGCTTTTTGAAATTCTTTATTTTTGTAATGAGTTAATCCTTCAGAATATGTTGCGTTAAAATCATGTTGTTTTTTGGTGAGTTGCTTCGTTTTATCGCTAATTACAGTAAATACTTTTACCGGAATATTTTTTCCTTTTACAAGCAACGTATCAATTTCTCTGCAATGAAAGTCATCTTTCACTTCGTTATAAGTTTCTTCACATATCAGTATATTTACATTGTACGCTTTTGTTGCACTTTCTAATCGTGCTGCTAAGTTTACAGAATCGCCAATAACCGTATATTCAAAGCGTTTTTCTGATCCAATATTACCAGAAACTACATTTCCTGTACTGATCCCAATTCCAATATTTAACATTGGTAATTTTGAGTTCTTTTTGTTTAAATCATGCAACATTGCAAACATATCTAAGGCACAATTCACTGCATTTTTAGCATCTGAAATATTTGCATAAGGCACTCCAAAAACTGTCATTATAGCGTCTCCAATATATTTATCTAAGATTCCATTGTATCTATGTACTGAAGTAATCATTGCTTCAAAATACTTGTTTAACAATTCAACAATTTGAATGGCTCCAAATTCTTCTGTCAATGTTGTAAAATTTCTAATATCAGAAAACAAAATGCTACATTTAGAATACGTACCTTTTAATAAAGATAAATTATCATGATTCATTACCTGCTTTACTAAGTGCTGCGGAATATATCTGCTTAGGTTGGATTGTATTCTTTTTTCTTTAGAGATATCATTAAAAACTGCAATGGCACCAATAACATTTCCTTTTGCATCTTGCATTGGAAGTACGCTAATATTAATGGTTACAGATGTTTTAGAGTTAATTTTAATTCTTAGTTCTTCTTGATAATTTTTTTCACCAGTAGCAATTGTTTCTTTGCAATATAAAAATAATGGTTTAAGAGAATTACTTAGCTCATCAATATGTGTATTGGTTAAATCTTGTGATTTTTTTAAACCAAACATTTTACTAAATGTTTCATTTACCGTATTAATTTTAAGTGACTCATCTATGGTTACAATTCCATTATCTAGGTTTTGAACTAATATATTGAGATGATTTTTCATCCCCTGAATTTGATCGAATAGTTTTGCATTTTCAATAGCGATACGAATTTGACTAGCAAAACCAGTTAAGATATCTAAATCGTCTAAATTGAAGTTGTTTTCAAGCTTGTTTATCACTTGAATCACACCTAATACATCATTTTTAGAATTGAACACAGGAACGCTTAAAATCGATTTTGTAAGGTATTTTGTTTTCTTATCTACAGAAGCGTTAAAATGTGGATGATTGTAAGGATCATTGACGATAAGTGCTTGTTTGCTTTTTGCTACTTCTGCAACTATCCCAGTTTTTGTTCTTACAATTTGATTTTCAAGACCTTTTGCAAATACGGTCCACAACTCACCTGTTTCTTCATCCACTAGAAATAATGAACTACGATCTGATTTTGTGATTTCAGCCGCTTTATTCATAATTACCTGAATAAGCTTGTTTAAATTTAACTCAGAAGAAACAACTTTGAAAACATCTAGCAATGTAGAAAAGTTGTTTTTGATATGTTCACTCGCTAAATACAATTCACTATTTTTTATAATAAGCGTAATTGCGGTAGCAAAACTATTGAGTGTTTTGATGTCTTTCTTGGTGAAAAGATCTCCTTTTTTATTTAAACATTGAAGTGCGCCAATTGGCTTTCCTTTTTCATTGAATACAGGCACACATAAAACAGATTTTGTTATAAAATGTAACTGTTTATCATACGATTGGTCAAATAATATGCTTTGTTTCGTATTGTTTTCAATGATAGGTTTTTTTTGTTGAAACATTGTTCCAACAATTCCTTTTCCGACTGGAACAGTTATAATTATATTATTAACACCTTGTGCAACAATGCTTTCCAAGGAATTTGTTTCTTTGTCAAGTAGATAAAAAGTACTTCTTTCTACCTGCATGACTTTAGAAATTTGGTCTAATATAATATTAACCTCACCTACTATTTTCTCGTTTTTTATTATCATGATACGGGGATATCTTTATGCAATTGTATTTTTCTATTAGCTTCTCGACTCCTTCAGAAGAAGCCATTGTAATTAAATCTGTCTCACAGATACTTTTAATTCTATTTAACTGATCGGTCGAAGTTGTAATTTCTCCCAAAATAGTATCAAAACTGAAAATTGTATCTGTAACTTTTTTTACAATTATTTTGAGTCCGTCAAAAGCTTCTTTAGAAAGCTCTGTAGTACCTTGATAGTTTTGCAAACGACCTCCATTTCTATATACTGGATAGTCTTCTAAACCTATAAATTGTAAAAACCATTCTTTATTAAATTTTCCTAATACTTCGGTAATACCTGCATAATCTGCAATGATTTCATCATGCATATTTATAGCCATACAACCATAATATTGTAATGTAAATAAGTGTGCACATTCGTGTGCCCGCCTAATAATTAAGGATGAAGATTTCCAATCACTTTCGAAAACTCCAATAGTTTCACTTTTAACGCCACTGTATGCTTTGGTACTGAGTACCATTAATTTATCTTTAAATAGATGCGGATTTGGAAGTACATGTTCCTTAAAATATGCGTTCCAATTTCCTGTAGGGTTTTGTGTGAACCAATTTCTTTTTAATCGATGTATTCTATCCCAATTATTGATTCCGTTTATAAATGAAGCGCCCATTGATTTAGGGAGTGTCTGAGGTTCATTTTTGTTAGTGAGAGCGGAAATAATTGTATTGAAATCATCGTCATTCGGCACTATTATAACTGGTACTTTACCAATCATATTATTTTCGTAAATAGCTAATTCTACTAACGCTGGTTCATTTAATACTAAACCAGCGTTGCTAGTATTTGGTTTACCTCTTAATGTAACATTTTTATATGCTTCTGTCTTTGAAATCCCTTCTTGGACAGGAAACTGTAATCGTACTACATATTTTTTTAAGGTTTCAAAAACACCTATTTCTTTTGATTCTTCATGATAACTTTCCCAAGCATCAATATAGGAGTCTTTTACTGGTAACGAATTATTTTTTTTGGGGGAAATGAATTTATTTTCTGCATATTGTAGTAACTCATCAATAGCATGTTCATTTTTGACAAATTCTTTTAAAAATAAATACTTTTCTTTTTCATTCATTCTTTACTAATGTTTCTATGCTATTTGTCTTTTAGCCAAACTTGAGAATATTCCGTTTTGATCCATTAATTCCTCATAAGATCCAGATTCTACAATTGTTCCTTTGTCTAATACATAGATTCGGTCTGCATTTCTAACAGTACTTAAACGATGTGCAATAACAATTCTTGTCGCTTGTAATTTGTCTAAACTTTCTGAAACTATGTTTTGAGTTCTGTTATCTAAGGCACTCGTAGCTTCATCCATGAATAAAAGTCTTGGTTTGTGAGCTATAGCACGTGCTATCATAAGGCGTTGACGTTGTCCTCCTGAGAATGTTCCTGCACCTTCACTGATAACTGTATGCATTTCCATTGGCATATTTTTGATATCTTCTTCCATACCAGCCATACGAGCTGCTTCCCAAGCATCTTCCAGTGTTAATTCAGAATTTCCTACGATGTTTTTATAGATACTTCCAGACATTAGTGCTCCACTTTGAAGTACGACTCCAATTTGTCTTCGCACTAAATCTTTATTCATAGAATCGTATGCATCATTGTCATAATAGATAGAACCTGCTTCTGGTGATTCAAAACCTAATAGAAGTCTCATTATCGTAGATTTTCCAGATCCTGAAGTTCCTACAAAAGCGACCATTTCTCCTTGGTTAATTTTGAATGAAACATCTTTTAAAACAAGTGGTTGATCTTCATGATATCTAAATGATATTGAATTCATTTCTATGTCTCCAACTAATTCCCCTGGATCTGTACTATCTTCTGAAGATTCTGGTACTTCTTCTAAAATTGGTTTTACTCTTTCATACAGTGTTATAATATTCAGCGAAGTAATTAAAGCCATACTCATTTTTAAACAATCTCTTAAGAATTGATTAAAAGCACTGATAAAGGCCATAAAAGCTCCCACAGATAGCATTG
The DNA here is from genome assembly GCF_050633145.1 of Kordia sp. Classification (GTDB taxonomy): domain Bacteria; phylum Bacteroidota; class Bacteroidia; order Flavobacteriales; family Flavobacteriaceae; genus Kordia. Next base: position 23,659 of record NZ_JBOEFY010000049.1, read on the forward strand.
TTCCAGCTGTTGATGCAGTTGTTACTGTATAATAGATAAATGCAAAGAAGAAAACGCTTGTAAATAATGGATACGAAGCATTGAAAACTTCTACATAATTTTGATAACTTCCAGACGTAAATCCTAATTGTTTTAGTCTAGCAAATTTATCTGCCCATAAGGTAAAGACTCTTTTTTCTCCTCCCGTAATTCTTATTTTTGAAATTCCAGATAAGAATTCAAAAAGAAATCCCTGTAAGTCACCTTGAATATTAGAAATTTGTCGATCGTATTTAAGTTTCATAAAACCAATAACAGACATGAATACAACTGCAATTACAGCTAATAGTATTCCAATCCATGCAAGATCGGGTGCATAATAAAATAGTAATATTAGGTTTACAAATGAGAAAGCTCCACTTAGAACTGCTGTCATTACTGTATTAGATAGTATTTGTCGAATTCCGTTGATACTTAACGCTCTATTCGTAAGATCTCCAGAAGAGAATTTTTTATAAAATGTTACTGGTAATCGCAATAAGTGATCCATTACTCCTGCCTGTAGATTGAGACTTGATTTTGTTTCAACCCTAAGCTGTAAAACACCTTTAATTAGTTGTAAACCAGCAGTAACTATACCTAGCATTAACATGATTACGAATACTTCAAAGTGCAGTGATTTGTCTGCGGAAGGTATTACATCATCAAACATAATTCCAGATAATACTGGAACTAGTAATCCAACTAAACTTCCAGCAAAAGCAGCTAAAATTAGATACTTAGCATCTTTTTTGATTCCTTGTATTGCAAATTTTCCAATTTTCTTTACGGATGTCATTGTACCATTAAAGCCATAAAAGAACATGTAACAGATAGGTTCTAACTTTTCAGCAATTTCATGATTTACTTTTAACTGTTCTCCTGTTGCTACATCTTTTAGCGTATAACTAGTAGCTGTACTTTGAATAAGTGCTACAGGTCTTTTATCTTCTTTATAAAAAGCCAATAAGTGTCCATTCTCTTCTTTCCACCATGTGCCTCTAAGAATTATTTTACGCACTCTAACTTTTGAAGTTTGAGCAATAGCGTATAGTTGGTTTGTAGTACTGTTTTTGTAAGACTCCATGTATTTTGGAGCTTCAAACTCAAATCCGACAGCTTCACCTATTAACTTACAAGATTCAAATAAGTTACTGTTAACTTTTTTGCTATCTGTTGATGAAGTTATTTTTTGATTCTTTTTACCAACTACAATCGTTCGTAATTGGTCTAATGTTTTTGTTAAATTTGATTTTTCAGAAGTTATTTTTTCTGTAATGCGCTGTTCTTCTTCACCTTTTTCTAACTTAAAGTTTTTAATCAGTTTTGCATATAAATGATTTTGTAAATCATTTATAGAAAGCATGAAGTAAATTTCATCTTTGAGTGTTTCCTTTGTACTCAATATTTTCACTTCACAGTCATTACTTACTGCTGAAATCCATAAATTGTTTGATACCGCAAATGGATAGTTAAATTCTGATTCGGTATTTAAAGAATCATCTTGTGAATATTTGCTAATTTCTCCTTTAATTACAGAACACCAAGCCAAACCTTTGGTTGGAAATGCTATACTTTCATTTTTTAGAGAAATCGTTTTAGAAGCCACTAAAGACGTATATAATCTTGGCGCATTGACTTGTTGTATTTGATGAGCGGTTTTTAAAACCCACTTATCTATCATACTTTTTAGAAAATTATGATCAATATCTAATAGCTTATTTTTATTGATTGCAACTAAAGTAGCTCCTTTACTTACAAGCAGTAATTTGATGTTTGTTTCATGCTCTTCAGAAGAAATTAGACTCGAAAGTAATTCTCCAGCTACAGCACTATATAAATATTTTAATGTACTTGCATATTCTCCATTATCATCGATGTCTGCATAAAAAACATCAACTTCTCCAGAAGTGACCATCCAAAATCTGTCATACTCTCTTAGGACTAATGACTGATTTTCTTCTAAACTTATTTTTACAATTTCAGACATATCGTTTTATTTTGAATCAATTAACTTAGCGTATGTACCATTTAGCTCTAACAACTCTTGGTGAGTTCCTCTTTCTACGATTTTTCCAAAGTCCATTACAATTATTTCATCGCAATCCATAATTGTACTTAATCTATGTGCTACTATCAAACACGTACATCCACGTTTTTTGATATTATCCATTACTATTTTTTCTGATTTAGGATCTAAAGCACTTGTTGCTTCATCCATAATTAGAATAGATGGATTTAAAGCCAAAGCTCTTGCTATTTCCAATCGCTGACGTTGTCCTCCACTAAAGTTAGCTCCTCGCTCCATTACTTCACTATCATAAGCATTTGCTCTTGCTGCAATAACATCGTGAATTGCTGCATCTTTAGCCGATTGAATGATGTGTTTTTCTGGAATATTATCATCCCAAAAAGCAATATTTTCTTGTATTGAACCTTTAAACATTAATACTTCTTGATCTATTACTGCAATTGATTCTGTAATTACATGTCTCGAAATATCTTTTCTTAATCTGCCATCAAAACGTATTTCTCCTTCCCATGGCTCATATAATCCTGAAACTATTCTTGCCACAGTAGATTTACCACTACCAGAACCTCCTACAAGTGCTACTCTACTTCCTGGTTTTAGACTTAGACTAAAGTCTGTAATTAAAGCTGGCGTTGTAGGATTGTAACCAAATGTTACGTTTTTCATTTCAAAATGTCCTGTAAGTTTTCCTAGACTTACATTTCCATTCTTTTCCTTTGCTGCGGCATTTTCTTCATCAAATTCACTAGAAACCTCATAATTCAAGACATCATCTATACGTCCCATATCACCTTCTGTCTCTTGAAGCATACTACCTACAGTCACTAATTGATTTACAGGTCCCATGAAGTTGTTCATTAAATATAAAAAGGCAACTAACATCCCCAAAGTCATATCTCCGTCCATGATTCGCATGGCTCCAACTCCTAATACAATTGTTGTTGTTAATGACATTAATAAAGGTGGAATAACATTGAGACGCGTTGTTAGCCAACCTAACTCTTGTTGAGCGTTTGTTACTTTGGCCAAATATCCTGTCCAAGTGGTAAAGAAATCATTTTCTCTACCAGAAGCTTTTAAGGTTTCAATCATGCTTATTCCAGAAGTAGTTGTTCCTAGAAGTTTTCCATTTTCATTTACATAACTACGATTTCCATCTTTTCTAGCTCTAGACACAAATCGCAATGCTGCAATATTTAATGCAGCCATACTTATACCTATTACTGTCAGTATAACATCATAAGAAAACATCATTAAAGCATAGAATATCACTACTATTACATTTAGTGCAGAATTTGCTAAGTCGCCACTTAATAGTTTTGCAACTTTATCATTTAAAGATACTCTACTTCCTATTTCTCCACTATAACGTTGTGTAAAAAAAGCAATGGGCAAATGAAATACATGCCATAAAAATTTACTGGATGTTGCGAGTGCTAATTTTGTTTCTAATCGCAATAAATAGTATTGCTGAAGATATACAAGTATGGAATTAATTATTAAAACACCTCCCATAATTAAAAGCAAAGGCATGACAAAGCCTGATATCTGATTTACTAGAAATTTATCTATGAATATTTTTGTAAATGAAGGTATTATAAGTCCAGGAATTACTAGAAATAAGCTAGCTAAAAGAATATAGGTTATACTCATCTTTGAGTTTGCCACTCTTGCCCCTAATGAACTAAGTAATCCTTTTTTCTCGTTTCCTTTTTCAAACTTTTCTCCTGGCTTAAAAGTCAATACTACTCCTGTAAAGGCATCATCAAATTCTTGATGTGTTACACTGTATCTTCCTTGTGCTGGATCGCTTAGGAATACTTTTTTTTTGGTAAATCCTTCAATAACAAGAAAGTGGTTGAAATTCCAAAATATGATCGCTGGCATTTCAAGTTCTTTCAACTTTTCAATAGATTTTGCGTATCCTTTTGCTTCCAAACCAAATCCTCGTGCAGCTTTTAGAATATTAGAAGCCTTTAATCCATCTCTAGATACACCACATGCAATTCTTAGTTTTTCTAATGGAACATATTTTCCATAATATCCTAAAATAATACTCAAAGCAGCAGCTCCACACTCTACAGCTTCCATTTGTAAAATGGTAGGTGTTTTAACTGGACGCGGCAGCTTTTTTTCTTTTTTAATATCTTTCTTTTTAGTCATGGCTAATGGTATTAGTAAAGGTCAAAGAATTTCTTTAAAGCTGGTACAACCATCGTTGCAGGTGGTTCTGTTTTTACAGTTATTTTTCCCATACAAGAAGTACCTTCATTTATTGCAATTTGAGGTCCTTTGGCTGATGTCCATTTAAAACCGCTATACGATTCTTCATCTTTTTCAAATTCTACATATACTTCAAATAGCGCTCCTCTTGACAATAGTCCTTGTACTAATTGATCATTTTTTACAGTCATCATCATTCCCTTTTGTGTAATAGGAAAGTCAGAAACATAGGTTACTTTAGCTTTCATGAACCCATACTCTTGCGGTTGAACCGTGGAAGGAACTACCAGCGCTTCCATTCCTTCTTTAATTTTCTTACCGTCTTGAGAAGGAATGTATAACACACCTCTTAATTTGTTTCCTGCGACTTGGTTTTGATTTTTAAGTTTGAATAAAGGAGTTCCTTGTCTAACTATGATACCTACGTCGGTTAATAATTCAACAACTTCACCTGAATATAAACTCTTTATGTTTGTTTCTATATCGTATCGCTCTTCCAAATTTGCTAGGTTTCTTTCCATTTCTGCAATTCGCTGCTTGCTGATACTTATTTTTTGTTGTAAATCGAATCCTAAATTTAGTTTTTGACTAGACGTTTGAACTCTTTGTCCTTTTAGACGCTCTATAGAGTTGATAGAAGATTCTATTTGCTGTTCTGTATTCACAACCTGAGACCTCGTGATTAAACCTTGCTTTAGCAATCCATTTTCTGTGTCTAATTGATTTCTTAGAAATTCTAAAGTTTTATTTTCAGATTGAATTTGCATTTCAATACTGCTTCGTTGTTGCTGAATCATCTCACCTTGTAATCGAGTATCTTGATTACCATAAGAAAGTAATTGTTGTAGATCAAAATTTCGTTCTTTAAGAGTAGCTTTGACTCCTTCTATTTGTTGAAAAAGTTCAGGTTGTTCAATTTTTGCAATAACGTCTCCTTCTTTTATTTTATCGCCAACATTCACATTAACGTTTATTAATTGCCCTTGTGATGTAGCAACTACTTCATGAATTTCTCCACCCAATATTACACCTACAACATTGAGTTTTGTTTTTACATTCCCCATAAATGCCCAAGCAATTCCGGTTCCTAAAACTAGAGTAATTGTCAATAAAGCTATCCATCCTTTTGGACTTGTAACTTTAATGAGTTGATCTAACTTTTCGGGTGTGGAAAGTTTTTCCAATGCTGCTTTTCTAAAAAATCCTGTTGCCATGATGTTGTTTTTTAATAATTAGTTATATGTTGGGATTGTGTAAAACAATTCTTTGTTTATTCCTGTAATTCCATTTTTATCTACGAGTAACGTTCCTGTTTCATAACGAAGATTAATGATTGCTGATGCAAACTGTTGATGTGCTTGCAAATAGTCTAGTTCTGCAAAAGTTAATCGTTCTTGAAATTGTATTAGGTTTAATAAAATGGTTAAACCGTTCTTAAACTTTACTTGCTCATTGTTATAAACTTCTTGATAGAAATCAAGAGATTCTTTCGCCTTTTTAAGCGCTTCAACAGTGTTGTCTAAATTATTTAGTGCAATAGAAACATTCAAATCTATGTTTCTTTGTAAATTTTCAATTGCAATTTGCTGATCTTGTAGTGCTACTTCACTTTGTATGTATGAACCTTTTGCTCGGTTGTTATTTATTGGAAATGTTAAGTTTAAACTAAGTCCATAACCAATATTACGTCCTTCATTACGTGAGAATGTTGCTAATGCACGATCTAAACCGTTCCCCATATTCATGCCTCCATAATTCACAAAACCAGTAAGATCTAACTGTGCTTTTTTGTTGTTTTCTGCAAGACTAAATTGTAATTCTATTGATTCTTGTAGTTTTTTAGAAGCTAAAATGTCTTTTCTATTATTTTGAGCTAATTCTAAATATTTTTTCTTATCAAAATCTTTGTTGTAACCAGATTCTAATATGCTTGGAAATTCATCCAACGGATTTCCTAATTGTTTACTTTCTTCTTCACTTAAACCAACAGCACGTCCAAGATTGAGTTTTGCGCTGTATAATGATTGCTCTGCAACTTTTGTTTGTCGTTCCTGATTTGCTAAATCTGCCTTTACCTGAAATACATCTCCCGCAGGTCTTTTATCGGCCTTGACTAATTCTTCAGTTATTTCTAAAACACGTCTTACACGCGCTTCATTTTCCTTAAAAATTTTCAGGCTTTTTGCTGCAGCAACATATTGCCAATATGCTCCTCCAGTTTGGAGAAGTTCAAATGAGTTTGCAAATACTATATTTTCATTAGTGCTTTCTAGGTTTAAAGCAGAAGCTTCTTCTAAAGCTGTAGCTATTCGTCTCCCTCTACCTCTTAATAATGGTTGTGTCAAAGAAAAAGTAGTAGACATTGAATGATCTTCAAAGTAAGCACCTACATCTTGATTAAACCTATTAAACGGAAAGTTATCATTTGCCATTGAATAATCTACACTTAAATTAGCTGTTAGACTAGATCGAAATGTTTTTTGAAAACCTACAGATGCGCCAGTACTTCTTGATTTTAATTTATCATTTAAAAAATCATTTCTGGGATCTACTTCAAAAAGATTTATAGCATCACGACTTAATGATACTCTAGATATCAATTGATAGTCAAAGGCGCTACTTTGTATTTGCAAACCACCTTCAGCACTATTGATATTTAAAATATTTCTTTTTATTATTGGGTTTTCTTCAAGCATAATCTCTGACAACTTCACAATATCTACGGAAATTGCTGTTTGACTATGTACTTTATACATTCCAACTAGTAGAAAACTAAAAAATATAACTCTGTAGTTCATTCTATTGCTTTTTTTATACTTCTGAAAACTTCTGTAATATTTGACCAAATCTTGATCCTGCCTGAGAAACACCGTCCAATACATTTTCATCTATCACATCAGCTTCATCTGGCGAGCCATAACCAAGTTGACTTGTTGTTTTACGCAATCTGTTTGACAGGAATAATGAAATAGCATAATAAAAGTTAGCTCTAAACTCTAAGTTTGTTGCGAGCCTACTATTCATCAATTCTCTAGAAATACAAAAAACTGATGTCGGTTGTGTTGCTATAACAGAAACTGATGGCGGTCTCGATTCTAAAAAAGACATTTCTCCAACAATTTCTCCAGAACCTATAAGAGCAATGTGATTTTGACTAACACCATCGTTAATAGATAATTCACCTGATAAGACAATGTATAGGTTTTCAATAGTTTTGCCTTTACTGATTAATCTATCGCCCACTTCTAAATCAGCCTTACTACCATTATTTATCATCCACTCGATATCTAAATCGTTTAAATGACCCAGTAAAAAAAGTACTCGTTTCATGTTTTATCTTATTAAATATTAATTATTGCTAAGTTATATTTTGATAGTATTTTAAAACTGCCAATGACACAGTTGAAAATGACAGTATTCCTTTTAAATAAAAAAAAACGACCTAAATAGATCGCTTGATTTTGTTATTATATTTTTTTGTCTCTCCTTGATTATTAATCAAAATATCCGGCTGCATCTAAAATAGCAACTGCAGCACTAGCGGCTAAATCAGCTGCATGTCCATGTATATCATACCAAGGTCTATCAGCTCCACCAGCAACCATTTCTAATTGATCTTCTGACAATTCTACATCATCCATGTTTGGTTTTGCAGGAATGTTTATATAAATATGATCGGGATTCGTTTGATCCATAACTATTACTTTCTTTTCTTCTGCAAAGTTTGCTGCTTTACCCGTAAACTTGCTTAAGGCTACATTTGGATTATTAACTAAATCTCTTTTAAAATCTTCATCTTCCCAGGCTTTTGTATAAACTCTAGTTAAAAACTCATTTGCTATTTGTTGTTTTTTTGTTGATTCCATGATATAAAATTTTAATTATTGTTTCTATTAATTTTGTTTTTAAGCACCTTTATTAAGGAGTAACCGTTTTATATTTTACTATGTTAAATAATTAATTGGTGCTAAGCTAGACTTTGACATTATTCTAAAACTGCCAATGACACAGTTGAAAATGACAGCATTATTTTTAAATAAAAAAAAGCGACCTAAATAGATCGCTTTTAAAATTGAGTTCAAATTTAGAACACTCTAAATTGACTATTGGTAAATGTATATTTTTGTGCTATTTATCAAAAAACGCATCATCCTTTAAGTAGTTTAATCAAACCAACTACTTACTTCTTCTTTGACTCCATCGATTAAGCCTCCCCAATCAATGTATAAAGGGTTATCAAAATCACCTCCAGAAATCGTTTCTAACTGATCTTCTGTCAGTTCAACATCTTCCATACTAGGCTTTGGAGGAATATTTATATACACATGATTAGGATTGGTTTGATCTTCCACTATCACACTTTTATCAATAGATATATTTGCTTTTTTACCAGTAAATTTATTTAAGGTCTCTATTGGATTTTTAACTAAATCTCTTTTAAAAACTTCATCTTCCCAAGCCTTTTTGTATATGCTTGCTAAAAATTCGTTTGCCTTTTGTTCTGTTGATTCCATGATTCTGGTTTTTTTTGTATTAGTTAACAAATTTACCTTTGTGTTCAATGATAAAGTAGCCAAAAAGACTGTGATAATTTATGCTTTGTTTTCAAGATTCTAAATACATATTGAAGATTTCATATATGTAAGAAACTGTTTTGCAAGCCTGTACTCTTAGCTATCAACTTGTATAAGCTGATATACTTATGAGTAGTTTAGGAAAACCAATCATATAATGCTTCTCCTATAGCATTTCCTATAGCTTCAACTGCGTCTGCAACTATTGGAAGTGGAAGTACAATTGTTCCTCCTTGTATTTTTTCTAGCTGTTCTTTATTTAATTCTTTCTTTTTAAAATTTTCAATTGATCTCATATTTTTTGTTTTTTAAGTTTGACCTCTAATTTGTTGTAAATAATACTTACAAAACTGCAAAAAGGACTGTGATATTTACAGCTGTCCTTTCCCTAAGAAGTTCTTTTGGATATATTTATTGTTCCTTGAATTAATTAGATTGGATTGAAATAATAGTTATTAGTCTTCGAATAACCAGTCTGCTAATGCTTCTGTTGCGTTATGTACAGCAATAGCAATTGCTACAACATCTGCTGGATTCACAATGATTCCGCCATGTACTTTTTCTAATTGGTCATTAGTTAATTCTCTCTTTTTAAAGTTTTCAATTGATCTCATAATCTTTGGTTTTTAAATTAATACTATAAATTTCTTCTAAATAAAACTGATAGAACTGTAAATAAACCTTTAATAACTGTAGCTTAAAATCGTCTAGCATTAAGCAGTTCTTTTGGATACATATTATATTGCTCTTTAAATAATTTAGAAAAATAATGAGTGTCATAATATCCTACTGCATACGAAATTTGTGAGATGGTATCGTACAAATAATCGTCAATACACTGTTTAGCCTTGTGCAGCCTTAAAACCCTAATATATTTATTAGGTGTTAAGTGAATAAGACTTTTTATTTTACGGTGTAATTGCCTTTCACTAACAGCCATTTTATATGACAGATCGTATAAATTTAAATCTTTATGCTTAATGTTTTTATATACTTCACCTTCCAAATCTACTAGCCATGAAGTGTCTTGTCTAGAAATTTTATTTGGGTTAATTTCATTTTTACACATCGATTGTACCCTAGTGTTAGAATTATATATTTCATAAATTAACGGAACCTTTTCAACTGCTTTACCATCATTAGCTAACTTAACAACATTGTCTATTAGTTTTGCTATTTCTTGGCTGCTAGAAAAGATAATGTTGCTAGTACGATCTTTTGTAATAATTGCATTCGAGTTTGAACGCTTTTGGTTTGCTTCAATGATTGAATCCAACGGTGCTTTAATCTCTTTAATAAATTGCATTAAAACCTCTGGAGAACTCAAATCTATATTATTTTTATTGTTTAGATTCATTTTACTGTTCTTTTAATTATTGTGTTTTAAGCACTATTATTGTATTTGCATTTCCATTGTCCTGTCGAATAACATTACATCTATTTCCTTACGATTTGGTAAAACTATGTCAGTCTTAGATTTGGTCCGTTCTCTATGGTTTACGAGGTTGGAAAATAATGCCGTTTCTGGCTCATTATCATTGTCAAGAAGACTTTGAACTTGATTGTCGTTTTTTAATGCATGTAACTCTTTCACTATTTCATTGTCTAGTGCATGGCTTACATTTAAATACGGTTCGTTGTTGTTATATTTATATGGTGTGATTGTAGCATTTTCTTGATCGATATGTTTTGTTGTTTCAATAGCTGCTTGCTTTTCAGGAATCTCATTTATGATGTCAATCTTACAACTTGTAAGACTTAGGACAACTATCATGAGCATACCTATGTGTATATTAATTTTTTTCATGATTATACGGTTTTAATGATTATGATATTTAATCAATTAATGTTTTAAAAAGGGTTTGACTATATCTTTTTGTCATGATGTTGCAACAAAATCACAATGCTAATTAATATTATAAACACCACATTATCAAACACTTATTTCTAGCATTTATAAATATCATCGTGAGATTTATAAATCTCACGTTGCTTTATTTTTAAAGATTACCCGTAAACACTAGCGTTTGAAGATTATCGTACTAGTTTTTGTAAATTCAAGCTGATAGTGCTCCATTTTTTACTTTTGTAGATGAAAAATTGGGTGAAATAATGGGAGATTAGCTTTTGCTGAATTCTCTAGGCGATTGTAAAGAGTTTCAAAACAATATTAATTTTTGTGTATATATTATTTTAAATCGGTACTACTGTGAAAGTAAAAAACGTAGCATTTAAAAATAGAAGGAAAAGAAAAGAAAGGAAATGAAATAACACTCAATAGCATCAAGCGAAAATATTTTCTACAGAATTATATTAAGTCTTACAGATATAGCAAAAAAGAAGAAAGAATATTTGATTATTTTCTGAAATAACATTGAGTAACTAAACTTAAAATATTTCATCCTAACCAACCTTCTCTATCCAAAC
>NZ_JBOEFY010000050.1:0-87677 GCF_050633145.1 Kordia sp.
TAAGCGCATCCACAATCGTTTTTACATTGTACTTATACATTCCTACATACGTTCCTTCTACAGTTCCTGCGTTTCCTAGTGCATCTGAGTATAATGTTCCTCCAATTGCAACTTCATGTCCGCTTGCTTGTACAGAAGCTTGCAATGCTTCAATGGTACGTTTTGGCACTGAAGTTTCTACAAAAACCGCTTTTATCTTTTTATCAATAATGAAGGTTGCAAGTTTTTGTACATCTTGCACACCAGCTTCCGTTGCAGTTGATAATCCTTGCAAACCAACCACTTCAAAATTGTGTAGTTTTCCAAAGTAATTAAAGGCATCGTGCGCTGTAACTAGAATTCGCTTTTCTTTAGGCAAGGTTTCAATAGTTGCCGCAATTTCAGTCGCTAATACATCTAATTTTGCAATATAGGCTTGTCCGTTTTTTTCAAAACTTTCAGCATTCTTTGGATCTAATCTTTTAAGTTCATCAATCACAAATTGAGTTGCTTGTTTCCAATATCCAATATGAAACCAAATATGCGGATCATAATTTGAAGCAAAATATTCGGAACCAATCAGTCCTTTTTTATCGATCGCATCAGAAACTGTAATAATTTTCTTTTGCTGCTTTCGCAATTTTTCGAAAATATCCTCTAGTTTTCCTTCCAAATGCAATCCGCTATAAATAATTACATCAGCATTAGATAGCCTACTTACGTCTCCTGCACTGGCTTTGTACAAATGTGGATCTACGCCACTTCCCATTAACCCTTCCACTTCTACAATATCGCCACCAATATTTTGAACCATATCAGTAATCATTGTAGTTGTTGTAACAATTTTAAGCTTTCCGTCTCGCTTTTTCGCTTCAGTTTTACAACTCGTTATTGCAATAACTGCGAGAAGTATGTATATGTATTTTTTCATTTTTATTATTGATTCGTCTTTTTGTTTTTTACAAAATCGTCACTTCGAGTGTGCTGAACTTGATTCAGCGTGTATCGAGAAGTACTATGAATTTCGAAGTAGTTCTCGATACTATTTTCTTTCATTTCGACAAGCTCAATGTGACAGAAAATCACTCGAACTGACGTTTTTTTTATGTTAGCCTTTTCAGCACAATTGTTTATAATTTTACATTAAAAAAGCCTACTTTTTAATGTAAATATTATTCGCTATTTGCTGTGAAATCACAAATTCTTCTTTTTTAATGCGAATCTTCATAGAATTATCAAACGGCTCTTTATCAATCACTTTTATCTTTTTTCCGAGTGCAATTCCTTGCTTGTCTAAATATTTTAAGAATGATGAAGACGAATCTTTCACACCGACAATAATACCTTTGTCATTTACATCTAGCGTAACTAAAAGCACATCTGCATTATCTGAAATATTTCCATCTTTATCTGGAATTGGGTCACCATGTGGATCGCGCTTTGGAAATCCTAAAAATTCATCTAATTGATCAATGAGTTTTTCAGATTTTATATGCTCCAATTGCTCAGCAACATCATGTACTTCATCCCAAGTAAAATTGAGCTTTTCTAGCAAAAACACTTCCCAAAGTCTGTGTTTTCTAATGATATTAGCGGCAATTAACTTTCCTTCTTCTGTCAATTCAGAACCTTTGTAACGCTTATAGTTCACCAAGCCTTTTTCAGATAGTTTTTTAATCATATCTGTTACAGAAGAAGCTTTGGTGTTCATTTTTTCCGCAATTGCATTCGTACTAATGCCTCCATCAAACGTATCGCCAAGATGATAGATCGCTTTTAAGTAGTTTTCCTCCGAAAGTGTCATCATAATTCTTTAATTAACAGCACAAATATACAATTTTTACTTTAATGCTGATTCTATTTTTAGACAAGACTAAAAATTAATTATATATTTGCAAAAAATTTGTTCTAATGAATGTAAAGATTTGTTTTATTTTATTCCTAATTTATTTCACAGGGTTCTCTCAAAACACAGAAATAAAAGGAGTTGTATTATATAAAAACAGTCCTGTTCCTTTTGTAAATGTATATGTAAAGAATGCAAGTAAAGGAACGATGTCAGATGAAGAAGGAAACTATTCATTTAAACTTGCACAAGGAACGCATACTTTAATTGTGCAATCTATTGGTTTTAAAACTGTAGAAGAAAAAGTTACTGTTGAGAATAAAACACTAACCTTAAATTTTAACTTGGAAGAAGATGTTTTAGGCTTAGATCAAGTCGTAGTTTCGGCAACAAGAACTGCGCTAAATCGACGAGAAGCACCAGTTTTAGTAACGGTTACAAATGCAGAATCTTTAAAAAATGTACAAGCAGCAACCTTGTTTGAAGGTTTGAGTTTCCAACCAGGATTGCGTACGGAAGTAAATTGTCAAAATTGTGGTTTTTCGCAAATTCGAATTAACGGTTTGGATGGTGCATATTCACAAATTTTAGTGAATAGTCGTCCTGTTTTTGGTTCGTTGAATGGAATTTACGGTTTGGAACAAATTCCAACAAATATGATTGAGCAAATTGAAGTGACTCGCGGTGGCGGATCGGCTATATTTGGCTCGAATGCTATTGCAGGAACAATCAATATTATTACAAAAGATCCGATAGAAAATCAGTTTCAAGTCGCTTCTAAAATTGGTTTGATTGATGGCGAAAGTACGGATGCAGTTACTACATTTAATTCAACTTTTGTATCTGAAGATTTGAATAAAGGAATTACTTTTTTTGGAATGCATCGCGATCGAGAAGGATACGATACTAATGATGATGGCTTTACCGAAATGACCAAGTTGCGCAATTTAAATTTCGGGCTCAAGTCGTTTTACAAATTTGACTTCCGACGAAAGTTGACACTCGAATTTAATGCTTCTAATGAATATAGACGCGGTGGAGACTTCATTGATAAATCGCCCATTTTTGCCAATATTGCTGAAGAAATTACAAGTAACGTGATTGGCTCAGGTATTACGTTTGATTATTTTTCGGAGGATTATTTACAAAAGTTTTCTGCATACGGAAATGTTCAAAATTCACGATCAGATAATTATTATGGCACAAACCAAGATCCAAACGGTTTTGGATTAACGAAAGATTTTGTTACGATTGCTGGTGTGCAACATACAGCAAAGTTTGAAAATTTCTTAGGCGGAAGCATGGATTTGACTTCTGGTGTTGAACATCGTTTTAATCGAATTAAGGAACGTCGTGAAAATCCGTTGATAATTCCGATCACGCAAAACACCAATACACTTGGAATTTACACACAGCTCGATTGGAAAATTTTAGATAATTTAAAAGTATTGACAGGCGCACGAGGTGAATTGTTCACTTCAAACCTGAATGATGAATCACTTTTTATTGTGAATCCGCGTGTGAGTATTTTATACAATATTACCGAAACGATTAGCTTCAGAACTGGTTATTCGCAAGGATTTAGAGCTCCGCAATTTTATTCGGAAGATGTACATTCGGAAATCATTACTGGCGAAGTACGTCGTGTACGCTTGGCGGAAGATTTAAAAGAAGAATTGTCGCATAGCTTTATTGGTTCGTTAGAATATTCGCATCAACATGAAGAACATCAACTCGTTTTAACCTTGGAAGGATTTTACACAACCATTAATGATCCGTTTGTATATGAAGCACGCGGTGATGTCGGTGGTTTGGAGATTAAAGAAAAAATTAATGGCGATAATGCTATTGTAAATGGTTTTAATGTAGAAGCTAGATACAGCCCAAATCCGAAGTTTTCATTTCAGCTTGGCGGAACGTTTCAGAATAGTTATTTTGAAAATTCGTACGAACCTGAAGAAGGAATTGTAACTAATAAAATTACGCGTACGCCAAACATTTACGGAAATATGATGTTCAATTATACACCAAATGAACAATGGGATTTTAATGTAAATGGTGTGTATACAGGAAAAATGTATGTACCGCATGTAGCAGGATTTATTTCGGAAACCGTTTTGGAAGAAACACCTAATTTACTTGAATTTGGTTTGAATGCTAGTAGAACATTTACTATTTCTGATGCATATCAATTTGAAATTAATGGCGGAGTTAAGAACATTTTTAATGCGTATCAAGATGATTTTGATCAAACTGTAGACAGAGATCCAAATTATATTTACGGACCTTCACAACCGCGAACCATTTTTATAGGATTGAAGTTTGGAACGGATCTGTAAAATTAGATCGCTGCGCTACTAGATATTAGATCGCTAACGCTGTTAGATATGAGACCGCTGCGCTTTTAGATGCTAGACTTTTATGATTTATCTTTTTGTTTGCTAACATTTTACGTCATGCTAAACTAGATTCAGCATCACATAAGAGTGAGAAATCTCAATACTCATTACTAAATATCTAGCTACTAAGTTTAGACTGTTCTATTCATCAATTGTTCACCAAATACTTTTAACATTTGCTTTTCTTTATCGCCAATATTTAAGGTTTCCAATACCTGAAAAGCTTTCAACGTGTATTCTGAAATTGCAGTTTTCATTGTTTCTGGCACATTTGCTTCGTTGAAGATTGTTTTTACAGTGGCTACTTTTTCGGTAGTATCTACTGGTTTTTCAGAAAATAACTGCATCAATTTTTTTGTATTCGCTTCCGAACTATTTTCAAGTGCCTTAAGGTATAGATAGGTTTTTTTATTCTCAATAATATCACCACCAACTTGTTTTCCAAAGGTTTTTGGATCGCCATAAGCATCAAGGTAATCATCTTGCAATTGAAATGCTACTCCTAAATAACGACCAAAATCATAAATCCCTTCTGCATCTTTATCGCTCGTTTGTGCTATAATGGCGCCCATTTTCATTGCTGCACCAACCAAAACCGCAGTTTTGTATTCAATCATTTTTAAATATTCAGGAATTGTAACATCGTTTCTGGTTTCAAAATCAACATCGTATTGTTGTCCCTCACATACTTGAATTGCTGTTTTACTGAACAATTCTGCCAAAGCCTTGAATATGTTTCCATCATAATTCTCAAACAGTTGATATGCTAAAATCAGCATTGTATCACCAGATAAAATTCCAGTATTAATATCCCATTTTTCATGCACTGTTACTTTTCCTCTACGCAAAGGCGCTTCATCCATAATATCATCATGCACCAATGAAAAATTATGAAAAACCTCAACTGCTAAAGCTGCATCTAATGCCTTTTTGTAAGGAGTACCAAAAATTTCAGCAGTCATTAAAGTCAACACTGGACGCAAGCGTTTCCCTCCAAGTTTCAAAATATATACTATAGGTTCGTATAAGTTTTTAGGTTCGGTAAGAACAACTTTTTCTTCTAAATACTTTATGAATGTTTCTCTGTATTGAGCAATATCTGCCATGAATGTGAAATTTTAACAAAAATACCATATTTCCAGTTCTTGCAAATTAAAATCAATTGTTAAATAATTGTAAAAACCATGGAAACTTTTTTTGTTTTCAAAGTTTCCTGTGTACTTTTGCACTCTACTTATGAAAGAAAAAATAAAAATAACGGCAACAGATTTATTCCTAAACTTAGGATTTAAGAGTGTGACGATGGATGATATTGCCAACGAAATGGGCATCTCAAAAAAAACCATTTACACACATTTCAATAACAAAACTGCGCTTGTCAATGAAGTAACAAGTTCCCTATTTTGTATAATTAGCGAAGGTATTGACTTGATTTGTGCCGCAGAAAAGAATTCCATTGAAGAATTGTATGAGATCAAACGATTTGTCATGGAACATTTAAAAAACGAAAAATCTTCACCACAATATCAATTGCAGAAATACTATCCAAAAATTTATGCAACGCTGAAAAAAAAGCAATTTGATGTAATGCAAGATTGTGTAAAAGACAATTTGACTCGCGGTGTTAATTCTGAAATGTACAGAGGAAACATTGATGTAGAGTTTGTGTCTCGAATTTATTTTACAGGCGTAATTGGAATAAAGGATAACGAATTATTCCCAACGAAAATGTTCCCTATGAATACACTGATGGATCAATTTTTAGAATATCACTTACGTGGAATTTGCACACCGAAAGGACTAGAAACTTTAAACAAATTTATAACAACAACTAATCAATCATCATAACATGCAAAACAAACTAATATTTTTCTTTAGTTTATGTTTTCTGAGTTTTGGATTTTCTCAGAATCAAGAGATACCAAAGAGTTTTTCTTTGGATGAAGCCATCGCATTTGCACTTGAAAACAACAGAACTGCAAAAAATGCAGTCCGTGATATTGAAGCCGCAAAAAAGCAAAAATGGGAAACTACCGCAACTGGATTACCACAAATTAATGCAAAAGTCGATTATCAAAACTGGTTAAAACAACAAGTATCATTATTGCCAGCTTCAATTTTATCTGAACAAGATAGAGAAGATTTAGGGTTAAATATAAATGATCAATTTCCTGCAACTTTTGGTACGAAACAAACTGTAAATGCAAACATTACCTTAAATCAATTGATTTTTGATGGTTCGTATTTGGTAGGATTGCAATCAGCAAAAGTATTTTTAGAGATTTCTCAAAATGCCAAAGAAAAAACAGATTTAGAAATTAGAAAAGCTGTCATTAATGCGTATGGAAATGTATTACTTTCAGAAGAAAGTGTACTGATTTTAGAACGCAATAAAACGACACTAGAGAAAAATTTAAGTGAGACGAAGAAGATTTACGAAAACGGACTTACTGAAGAAGAAGATGTAGAACAATTGGAAATTACACTTGCTAGTATTGAAAGTAATTTGAGAAATGTAAAGCGTTTACGTGACTTATCATACAAAATGCTAAATATCACTTTAGGGATTGACTTGAATAATGATACAACACTTACTGATACACTTCAAGGACTTACGGTTGAAAATATTGCACCTTCTTTATTTGCTGCCGAAGACGATGTTACCAAAACGGTTGACTACAGAATTGCCTCTAACGATACTCGCGCTAAAGAATTATTATTAAAATTAGAAAAAACCAAAGCTTTGCCATCACTTGCAGGATTTGTTACTGCTGGATATAATGGAAATGCAAACTCTTTTGAGTTTTTCCAAAAAGATCAACAATGGTTTGGATCTGCTGCTTTTGGTGTCAGTTTAAACATTCCAATATTTAGTTCTTTTCAAAGAAGCGCTGCTACCCAACGTGCAAAAATTAATTTAGAAAAAGCACAAGACGATTTAACGGAAGTAGAACAACAATTAAAGTTGCAAGTTGCCTCTGCAAAAAGCGATTATCAGTTATCAATAGAAGAATACGAAACGGCAAAGAAAAACCTTAGACTTTCAGAACGCATTGAGAAGAAAAATCAAGTGAAGTTTTTTGAAGGTATAGGTTCTAGCTTTGAATTGCGTCAAGCACAAACACAATTGTATACTGCACAGCAAGAATATTTACAGGCTATGCTCGATGTGATTAATACAAAAGCACAATTGGAAACTATTTTAAATAAAACGAATTAATTAAAGGAGTTTAAGAGTTTATGAAAAAATAAATGTCTGGCAGAAGTCACAACTAAGCTGATAAATTTCTAAACATATAAACTCATCAACTATAAAAAAATCAATCATAATGAAAAAAATAAATATACTTCTTCTCCCTATAGTACTTGTATTAGTTTCTTGCGGTGGTGGAACTGAGAAAAACATTGATACGTTGATCTCTGAAAAAAATGTAGACGCAATTACCGAAAAAAGAGATGCATTAAAGAAAGAAAAAAGTGAGCTTGATGCTAAAATTAAAAAGCTTTCGGATGCTATTGAAGAAATTAATCCAACAAAGAAGAAAACATATATTACCTTATTTTCTGCAAAAGATAGCATTTTCAATCACTACTTAGAATTACAAGGAAGTGTTGATACAAAGAAAAATATTGTGATCACGCCAGAAATGAGTGGAATTCTTAAGCAAGTATTTGTAAAAGAAGGTCAACGCGTAAGCAAAGGTCAAATTTTAGCAAGAATCGATGACGGCGGAATGAGTCAGCAAGTAGCACAATTGCAAATTCAAGCAGACTTAGCAAAAACTACTTACGAACGTCAAAAAAGATTATGGGATCAAAAAATTGGTTCTGAAATTCAGTTTCTTCAAGCAAAATCTGCGTACGAAGCGCAACAAAAAGCAGTCGACCAATTAAAGGTTCAATTAAGTAAAACTGCTGTCAGAGCACCATTTTCAGGTGTTATTGATGATGTAATTACGGAGCAAGGTTCGGTAGTTGGTGCTGGACAATCGCAAATAATTCGTATTGTCAACTTACGTGATATGTACATTGAAGCTGTAATTCCTGAAAAATACCTAACAAGTGTCACAAAAGGGAAAGATGTAGAAGTATATTTCCCTGTATTAGGAGAAAAGGTAAATGCAAAAATACGTCAAGCTTCAGATTTCATTGACCCTAACAACCGTACATTTAAAATAGAAATTGCGGTGAAAAACGAAAAGGGAAACATTAAACCAAACTTAACGGCAAAGCTTAAAATTAATGATTACACAAATCCAAAAGCAATCTTAATTCCGCAAAGTGTGATTTCAGAAAATGCAGATGGTGAACAATATGTGTTTTTAGCTGATTCGCTACAAGGAAAAACTGCCAAAGCAAAAAGAGCCTTTATCTCTACTGGAAAAACACAGGGTGACTTTATCGAAATTCTTAAAGGATTAACCGATGGAGATGCTATTGTAAATGAAGGTGCGCGTAGTGTAAATGATGGACAAGAAATAACGATTATAAAAAAATAATACGACCAACCAATGTCTGATAAAAAAATCAATAAGGAGTTTAAAATATCCTCTTGGGCAATAGATAATTCAACGATTATCTACGTTATCATGGGATTGCTCTTAGTGCTTGGGCTTTCTGCATATTTTAGTATGCCTAGAGAAGATTTCCCAGAAATTAAAGAAACAAAAATTTACATCAGTACTATTTATCCTGGAAACACAGCAGAAGATATTGAAAAACTGATTGTAGATCCGCTTGAAGATCAAATCAAAAACATAAGTAATGTGGTAGAAGTTACTTCTACATCGCAGGAAGATTACGGAATTATTGTGGTTGAATTTGATGAAGGAATTTCAGTTGAAGCTGCCAAAACGAAAGTAAAGGATAAAGTCGATACAGAAAAAGGTAGTGAAGATTGGCCAACATTCAATGGCGCCAAAGTAGAACCAAATATATTTGATTTGAACCTCTCTGAAGAAGTTCCTATTCTTAATATCAATATTATTGGAGACTATCCAATAGAAAAATTGAAAGAATATGCCGAAGATCTAGAAGATGAAATTGAAGATTTAGATCAAATCAAACAAGTAGACATTCGTGGTGCGCAAGAAAAAGAAGTAGAAGTTGCTGTTGATGTCTATAAAATGATGGCTGCACAAGTAAACTTTGACGATGTACGAAGCGCTATTGCAAACGGAAACGTTACAATCTCTGCCGGAAACTTAATCTCTTCAGGACAACGACGTACCATTCGTCTTTTGGGAGAAATTGAAAGCCCTAAAGAACTAGAAAATTTTGTGGTAAAATCAATTGATGGACCTGTATACTTACGAGATATTGCTACGGTTCGTTTTAAAGAAGAAGACAAAACAACCTACGCACGAAAATCTGGAGAAAGTGTTGTAATGCTTGATGTAAAGAAGCGTGCGGGTAAAAATATGGTCGCTGCGGCGGAAGAAATCAATAAGATCATTGAGGACTTCAAAAAAGAACATGAAGACTTAGATGTTTCTATCACAAATGATCAATCTCAAAAAACCATCAACCAAGTAAATGATTTGGTAAACAATATTATTTTCGGAATCATTTTAGTGGTTTTCGTCTTAATGTTCTTCCTTGGATTTAGAAATGCCTTATTTGTAGGATTGGCAATTCCGATGTCGATGTTTATGTCGTTCATGATTCTAAATTTATTAGGATATACCATGAACACAATGATTCTATTTGCCCTTATTATGGGACTTGGAATGCTGGTAGATAACGGAATTGTGGTTGTTGAAAACGTGTATCGATTAATGGAAGAAGAAGGCATGTCTCGCATAGAAGCTGCCAAAAAAGGAATTGGTGAAATTGCGTTTCCAATTATCATTTCTACCTTAACAACTGTTGCTGCCTTTGTTCCTTTAGGAATGTGGCCAGGAGTTATGGGACAATTTATGATCTACTTCCCTATTACACTATCGGTTGTATTAGGTTCGTCATTATTTGTAGCAATATTGATCAACTCTATGATGGTGTCACAATTTATGGAAGTTGGAGAGCGCAAACTCAAAATAAAGCAATTGCTTATTTTAAGTACTGTATTGGTAATTTTAGGAGTTATTTGCTATGTAATTGGTGGAAAAGCAGTAGGACTTGGAACATTATTCATTTTCATTGCAATTATGTTTTGGGTATACAAATATGTACTCAAACCAATGGCGCGTTATTTCCAAACAAAAATACTAGCAGCACTTGAAAGATCGTACGAACGCTTCTTACGTTTTGCTTTAACTGGATGGAAATCGTATGCATTTTCAATAGGAACTTTTCTATTATTGATTGTTACATTTATGATGTTTGGACAATCCATTCAAAGCAAACGTACCAAAGTAGAATTCTTCCCAGACAATAAACCAAATCAAATTATTGTCTATGTAGAATATCCGCAAGGAACAGCTATTGAAAAAACAAATGAAATTACTAAGGAAATTGAACAACGTGTATTTGCTGTTTTAAATAGCAACACATACATGGATGGAGACAGGAATTTCTTAGTAGAAGCTGCTGTATCACAAGTAGGTGAAGGTGCTGGAAATCCACAAACTGATGGTGGATCAGCTGCCGAAATGCCACACAAAGGAAAAATTACGGCTTCCATGCGCGAATACAAATTCCGTAGAGGAAAAGATAGTGAAGAATTGCGCAAAAGAGTTACAGACACCTTAAAAGGAATTTACCCAGGAGTTGCTATTTCTGTAGAAAAAGATGCCGTTGGTCCGCCAGTTGGATATCCTATTAATATTGAATTAGAAGGTGATGATTATACGCAATTAATCGCTGAAGCGGAAAATATGCGTGACTTAATCAATTCAAAAAATATTGCAGGAATTGAAGAATTAAAAATTGACGTAAACAAAGGAAAACCTGCAATGCAAGTTGTAGTTGACCGAGAAAAATCGGGAGAGTTAGGAGTTTCTGCAGGACAAGTTGGACAACAATTACGTAATTCTTTATTTGGAGTAAAAGCAGCCGTTTATAAGGAAGATGGTGAAGATTATGATATCTATTTACGTTTCAATCAAGAGAATCGTTACAATACAAGTTCGCTGTTCAACCAAAAAATGATTTTTAGAAATCAAATGGGACAATTGAAAGAGATTCCTGTTTCAGCAGTTACAAAACAGCGAAATACATCTGGATTTAGTGCCATTAAACACAACGATTACAAACGTGTGGTAACCTTATATTCTGGATTAGCGCCAGGATATACAGATGCAGCAGCTATTGTAGATCAAATTCAGGCGGAAATTGCAGGTGAATTTGATGTTGAAGATCAAGGTATTAAAGTAGATTTTACAGGACAGATTGAAGAACAAAACAAGCAAATGATATTCTTAATGAGTGCATTTTTTGCTGGCTTAGGTTTAATTATGTTGATCCTAATCTTCCAATTTAGTTCCATCTCAAAACCAACAATCATCATGATTGCAATTTTCTTAAGTTTGATTGGTGTTTTTGGTGGAGTATTAATTACTGGTGCCTCATTCGTAATTATGATGACCATGATGGGAATTATCTCCCTTGCGGGAATTGTGGTAAATAATGGTGTTGTACTGCTTGATTATACCCAATTATTGATTGATAGAAGGAAACACGAATTAAATATTCCTGAAGGTCGTTATTTACCAATTCCTCATGTATATGAAGCAATTGTAAAAGCAGGAAAAGCACGTTTGCGTCCAGTATTATTAACAGCTATTACAACGGTACTTGGATTAATTCCGCTGGCAATTGGTTTCAATATTGACTTCTTCTCACTATTCAGTGAGTTTGATCCAAAAATATATATTGGTGGAGACAACGTAATATTTTGGGGACCATTAGCATGGACTGTAATTTACGGATTAATCATTGCTACGTTCTTAACATTAATTATTGTTCCAATACTGTTTTACCTCATCACAAAATTCAAGTTTTGGGCATTCAAAGACAAGCGCCCTGTTGAATCTGATAGAAACATCATCGACGATACAGACGAAGATGAAGACATAAATGAAATTGATTTACCAATACAAACGGTATAAAAGAAATATATAAGGTTTATAGATAAAAAAGCTAGAAGAAGGAAACTCCTTAATCTAGCTTTTTTTAGTTTTTATACAGGTCTAAAATTTTCGCTTTTAAATGATGAGCGTAATTTTTATCATTCTTAAGAGAAATAAATATGACCTACATTATATCGATATGTAATCGAATATTCAAAGAAGTCATTTTGCATTATAAGAGAGAGTTTAAAACAAAAGATAACGTTTATATTCTACACATTGAGAATGAGATAGAAAACAAAATAGATTTGCCAATTAAAACGGTGTAATCTAAAAAGTACACAAACAAAAAAATCCCGAAATCTAAATTAGATTTCGGGATTTTTTTTATCGTTATGTACACTTATTTATTGCTCACAACTGAAGTTGAGCGTTTCCATGTATTTACATTTTTAACTTTACTACCAGAATAATCTACTTCACTTAACTGGTTTGTATTCCAGAAAAACCATTTTCCAACTTTCTTTCCGTTTTCATAATTTCCAACGGCAGTCTTCTTTCCATTCGTATCAAATGATTTCCATTCTCCTTGCAATTTTCCTTGTAGTGTAAAAAAACCTGTTTGTGCTACAGCTCCATTTTCATGGTAATAAGTAGCTTCAACTAAATCTCCTTTTTTCTCTAAGGTTGGCTTGTCATTGTTTTGTGCGAATGCAGTAACTCCTGAAACTAGGAAAACTGCTATTAAAAGTAACTTTTTCATATCTATATATTTTTTAAAATTTGAGGATCTTGTTAATAATTATATTACAAACTTAACATTTTTTTTACTTTCAAGCAACCTTTACGTAACATTAAATTAACATTGAGACTGTAAAAGAATGATTATCAGATTATTAAATTTTAACCAAAAAAACTTCTCGTACAAAAAAAGGGGAAAAACACTTGTTTCTATTTAGGATTAACATGGCTGTAATTAGGAGAGATACGTACTAGTTTTGGGAAAAACTAGAATAAAAAAACTAAAACTACTATTTATGGGATCAATTGGAATTGAATGGGTCAATGAATACAACGGAAATGCTTCCGACCTCAGTAATAATGATAATAATGCAAGAGGCTTTTACAATAAATTACAAGGCGTCAAACAATTTGACTACGGAGATAATTTAGCTTGGGATCGTGATTTTGAAAAATCAGGAAAAGGAAATCCTGCTGACGGAACAGATACAACCTATGCTGACAATGTAGATATTGCTTTTTTCTCAGGTCATGGTTCAAAAAGCTATTTACTCTTTGGAAGAAATGATTTTGATAACGGAAAAGCCAGAAATACAGAAATGGAACTTGGTGATAAAGATTTGGAATGGATCGTTTTTGACGGCTGTAATGCTTTGGATTTTGATGGTGTTTTTGACCGTTGGGGATGGGGCGTTTTTAAAGGATTACACTTCATTTTAGGATTTGCAACTATATGTTATGATCGAAGAGATAGAGGAGAAAAATTTGCAAAACGCTTAAATGATTCTTGGACTGTTCGTGAAGCATGGATTAAAGCCTGTATAGAAACGGAACCGACAGAAACAAAATGGGCATATTTACGCGCAAACGAAGGAAGCATTAGTACGTACGCCGATCATTGGCACGGAAAAGGAAGTGTAAGTATCGATCCTGATAATCCTACGCAACTAGCGTACGCAAACGGAAACTGTTAACATTCAATCATCAAAAAAAATACAAAATGAAAGATTCATTATTTAAATTCAATACAAAATTACCAGAAAACGTTGGTCATGTACCAATGTATAGAACATTTCACTTCGATACTGCTTCAAGCAAAAACAAAGAATATGCAAACTACATTGCAAAACGCACTGAGTTTTTACGTTCCAACTTTAAAACTGATGGAGAACTTAGAGATTTAGGAGATCAATTAATCATTAGAAATCAAAAAGAAGCATTAGAAATATTTACAGGAAGTGACTCCTTTTGGTGGACAGATCGCGAAAACGCATATAGCGAAAACAAAGAGCTTTCTGAAAATTTACCTTCTGAAAAAGAAGCTATTCGCAGTGCACAAAAGCTTTTGGAAGAATTAAAAATTGATACAAGTACCATGAAAGTACATTCGGTTTCCAATTCTTTTACTGCTACGAGTGAATCACCAAAAGATAGAGATCCTAAAAAATTTCCAACAAGTGTCGATGTTAACTTTACACACGAGTTGGAAGGTTTGCCAATATTTGGTTCGGGTGCAAAAACACAAATTTCATTTATAAACAACGATCAGTTGGTTCAGTTTGCACACTTTAACAGAATACCAAAACAAGAAGGAAAAGCGGAAGTAATTTCGCCAGAAGAAGCTGTACAACAAGTATTTGATAACTTCCGATTTGCTGTTATCAAAGAACAAGGAAAAAGTTCAGGAGAAATCACAGATGTAAGTCTTGGATATTATGCTGCAAGTCCGTCAGACTTACAACGATTTTTAATTCCAGTATATAAAGTACAAGGAAATGTATCTACACCCGAATTAGAAAACTACGATTTTAACTTATATGTAATTGCAGCTAAGGAAAGTCAAGCAATGGCAAAGCAAAAAGGTCAAACAAATCAGCCATTAGAAACTGTTTTTAATTAATATAAAAGAAAACGCTTCTACAGTAGAAGTGTTTTTCTTTCTGAAATACATAAAATAATAGATTATAAATTGAAAGTCAAACCTATCAATTTGTACTCATAATTTTAAACCGATTCTTGGTTTTGTACTGATACAATTTAATCTAAACCTAACCCAGAGGGTTTAAAGTTACATTTGCAGGTTGAGCAACAGTATCCACATTAAGTTCTACTGTTTGATATCCAGGAAAAGAAAATAATAATTCTACTGGTAGTTCGGCTACTTCAATCGTAAAGTTACCGTGTAAGCCAGCATAAGTACTTTGTGACGTTCCTTTAACAGTGACATTAGCGCCAACCAATGGTTGTCCGTTTGCTCCATCTGTTACATTTCCTGTAATAGTATTTTGTGCCATGATATTGATTAATTAATATTTTTATATGCTGAAACTAATACTTTTTTTACAAGTTGATGCTTTTTTATAGAAAAAACGACAAAACTAAACAAAGGGCTGCTTACGCATTTTAAAAATATTTAGTTGTCTTAATGATTTACCAAAGACCATTAAATTTTCGCTTTTAAAACCGCATACACATGTAAAAATTATATAGATGCGATAAACAAGTTACACAAGAAGTCACATTCAAAACTACATTCAACACATAAAAAAGGACGCTTCAAAAACAGAAGCGTCCTTTTTCTTATTCAAATAAAATAGTGTATTCTATAATTTAAAAGTCAATCCTGCACTTAAGGTCATACCATTAAATCCAAACTGATTAACTTCCCAAGGATATCTAAAACGACCACCTAAGTCAGTTCCGAAATCTCCAAACGTATTGATTTCATCAGGATATGTATCTAACAAATTGTTAATTGACACTTTTGCAGACACTGATTTACTAACTTCATACGATGCTGAGAAATCCGTAACAATTTTTCCTGCAAATGTTTGGTCAAAACCAGGAGTACTAGGATGTCTCCAAGTTACTTTTCCAAAATATGTATTATTTAATGCGAAAAACCATTTTCCTAATTCATATTCAAGTCCTAAAACACCTTTTAAGTTTGGACGTGCTGTCGTAATTCTCGATTGTTCTTCTCTATTAAAAATATCCGTATATCCTGCGTTTAAAATTTTATCTGGCACAGAAATCGTTCCATCAAGATCTGTTTTATTCCAGTTAAATGCAGCATTTACAGTTAGTTTTCCTGAACCCAATTCTATACCTCTATAGTTAGCTACTAAATCAATTCCTTGTGTTTTTGTATCAACAGCATTTACAAAGAAAGTAATGTTTCCAATATTATTATCTAATAATACTTGCTCAACGGCATTGGTAGAAGTATCGTCTCCATCAAACCCTAATGGATTTGTAAACAACACTCTATCATCAACTCTAATGTTATAATAGTCTATTGAAACTGTAAATCTTGGCGTGAATTTATACGTAAATCCAGCCGCAATGTTAAATGATTCTTCTGCATCTAATTGTGGTACACCTAATCCAGCAATTGGATCAATAATAACAGGATCTGCATTATTGAATGTTCCTTGCTGACCAATAGTTCCATCTGCTAATTGTAATGTTTGAATATTACTTAAATAAATTTGATGTAACGATGGTGCTCTAAATCCAGTATTTATAGAAGCTCTAATAGCTCCTTTCTTTTCAGGAAGTAAGTATCTTGCATTAATTTTCCATGAAACATTATTTCCAAAATCGCTATAATCTTCATAACGAACAGCTCCACCAACTAATAATTGCTCTGAAGCATCCCAATCTATTCCTCCATATACTCCTATATTAGAACGTTTTTCACGTAATGCATTTTCTGGACGTAATCCTGGAAAAGATTGTGCACCTCCATTTGAATAAGAAGCTGGCTCTCCTGCTTTCGTTACAAATTGTTCGCTTCTCACTTCACTTCCAAAAGAAATAGAAACATCACCAAAGCTTTTAGAAATATCTAAGTTTCCTATATCATTTTTAAAACTATATCCTCCTGGATTAAACGTTGTTGGACTATTTGCTCCTAAGCTTGGGTTTATAGTATTTCCTATTGTATAATCGACCGCATTTCTTCCAAATGTATAACTTAAATCAACTTTCCAACCATTAAACATTTCCCATCGGTTTCCAATAGAAAGTGTATTGTCTCTAATGTCAGTTTCAAATGTTGGTTGAAATCCGTTATAAGCTTGTCCCGGAGGCGTTAGCAATCCGAAATCATCAGTAATCCAATACGGTGCTCTGTAGAGTGCAAAACTTGTTCCGTTACGTTGTTGTAAACTTCCAAAAACATAGAATTCTGCTTTATTATCATTATATGGAATTCCACTATTAAATGACAATCCGAATTTGTCATATTCTGGTTGCCCAACAATCATTCCCAAGTCAGGATTTGCTTGAATCCATGGATGTGTTCCATCTAACAAACTTGAATCGCCAAAAATGTTTCCAAATAATAAATCATTTCCTGGCTCTCCTGCTCTATTGGTATAATCTTGATGGTAAAATTCGGCTGTTACATTAAAATAGCCATCATCTCCAAAAGTAAATCCAGTGTTAATGTCTGCATTATATCTAAATCCATCTCCTTGAGAAGTAACTCCAGATCCTAAATTGATCGTAGTTTGTTTTGGTTTTTCTTTTAATATTATATTGATTACACCAGCAATGGCATCCGAACCATATTGTGCAGAAGCTCCATCTCTTAAAACCTCTATTCTTTCAATAGCAGAAGCCGGAATACTTTTCATATCTACTCCTACTTCACCTCTACCTGGGGTTTCATTTACATATACTAATGCACTTTGATTTTTTCTTTTACCGTTTATAAGTACTAAAGTTCTACTTGGTCCTAAATTACGAAGTTCAGAAGGATCAAAATGTGCTGTTGCATCAGAAATTGTTTGATTGGTTGAATTAAACGATGGGACACGATAACTCAACATTTTATCAACTTCTGGCTGCGCGCTTATAGCTAATTCTCTCGCACTAATATTATCTACAGGTACAGGAGATTCTAGTACTGTTCTAGGTTTTGCTCTGTTTCCTACTAATACAATTTTATCTAATGCAAGTCCCGATTTAAGAGCAACATTTACTGGACTACTAGACGAACTCACTTCTACTTCTTGTGATTCAAAACCAGTTGAAGAAAAAACAAGCGTTACTGGTAATTGAGTTGCGCTAAGCATGTACTTTCCATCAAAATCGGTAATTGTTCCTTGTGCTGTTCCTTTAATAGAAACATTAGCGCCAGGTAATGGACCTCCAGTGTCCGCATCAGTAACAGTTCCTTTAATTGTATTTTGAAGCTTCATATCTTTTATTTCGAGAGTAGAATTTACACCTTTCTCATCAAGACTATTAGCGATAGCTTTAGCTCTTGGCTTCTTATTATAAATCACATAATATTTATCTCCAAGGTGTTCAAATGTAAAGCGTGTAGTTTGCTCTAATTTTGTAATCACCTTACTTAGATTCTTGTAATTATAATCGTTTGGATTTAGCACAGTATTCACTACATCTTTTGCTTTATAAGAAAAGAATACAGAATGCTTGTTACTTAATTTCTCTAAAAATTTTGGAAGGGAAATATAATTCTCGTTATCCCTTTCTAAATTACTCGCTTCAATTACTTGTGCAAAACCAAAAAATAAGGTTAGTACAAGTAATAAACTAATGGCTGATTTTTTAATCATAATATTTCATTTACGTATGTTAGTTAGTTATTTTATATATTAATATTTGGTCTTTATTTTTCTGAATTTTAACATTCGTTATTTTCTCTATAGCTTTTAAGCATATTTCTAAATTTTCATTTGGTATACCACCTGATATTTCAGAATATTTTAAGCTATCATTATCAAACGCTACCGATACTCCGTAGGTGTTTTCTATATGCTTCATTACAGACTCTAAAGTCTTTTTGTTAAAAACATACGTTTTAGGTTTCCATATAGCGTAGGTGTCGTTCTTTTCAATTTTTTTATGAGAAATTGTTTCTTTATCAGAAGACACCGAAACTATTTCACCTGGCTTCATAACCTTCTGTTTCCCGTCATTAAACACAAGGTTTATAGAGCCTTCATCAAGAATAACATCTGTTTTTTCTAATCTGCTGTTTACATTAAATTCGGTACCATACACTTCAACAGTAAGATTATTAGTATTCACCCAAAATTTGGCTTTTGTAGATGGTATAGGTTTTACTTTAAAATATGCTTCTCCATTTAGGGTTACATTTCTTGGTTCATCTTTATGGTAACTTAATTCTGAATTTCCATTTAAAGTAACTAATGTTCCATCTTGTAATTTAATATTGGCCACTTCACCAAATCCAGTTTTATAATTTATTTCGTCAGAAGCATCAAAAAAGGTTAGTATTGAAAAGAAAAAAATAAGTCCTACAGCAGCAATTGACAATGCATATCTAGTATATAAAATTAACTTAGCAGGTTTTTTTATTGTCGGTGTTGAGACACTGTCTAATACGCTTTGTAGAGACTCATTAATTTCTTCAGTATCTACACTATTCTTCTTAAAGGATATACCTAAGATCATTGCCTTTGCTGTATATACTTTATCTATATGTTCTGGATGTTTTTTAATCCAATCTTTCCAAAAAGCAACATCATTTTGATTACTTTCATGTACCCAATTTTTAAACGAGTCATCGTCTAAGAGTTCTTCTAAATGTAATTTAGATTTCCGATTCATTAACTTTAAAAAGTTTAGCTGTTTATTAGTAAAGAGAGTAGCGTATTGTTTTTATACCCTATTTTTTTCAATTTTTTTTCAAAATATTTGAAATCATCTCATTTTCAGTAGCGTTTCTTATCTTTTTAAATGCCTTTTGAATAGTATTCAGAACACTTTGATAAGAAATATTCATTATAGAAGAAATTTCAGAAACTTTCAATTCGCTATAGTACTTTAAGTAAATAGCTTCTCGTTCCCTTGGAGGTAAATTATTTAATATAGTAGTTAGTGTATCAGATTTAATATTAGAAATCTCTTGTCGTATAGCAATTTCCTCAGGAGAAAATTCAAAATTAGACACGTATACACTTTCTACATCTGTATCTGTAAAGCGACGTTCTTCTTTTAGCTTTTTTAATAAAGCTCTTCTAAAAGATATAAACAGATAGCTTTTAATTGATTTCACTTCGTTAATGGAATCTCTATGCGTATACAAGTAAATAAAAAAATCTTGAAGACAATCTTTTGTTAAGGAAGGACATTTGGAGAACTTCAAACCATAATTGTATAACTCACTATAGTTCATTTTAAAAATTGCAGAAAACGCATTTTTATCACCAGATAAAAATGAATACCATAACGTGTTTTCTGAACTATTCATACCAAATAATTACGTGCTTAGAGGTCTCTAATTTATTAAAATAAATTTTAACATGTACTTTTTAAGCAATTTTGATATATGCAAAACAAATTCCACTGCATCAAAATATATGTATTTTTTTATGTTAAATTCCATAAATACACTAACAAATTTGCGTTTTTAAAAGAAAATTGACAAATCTAAATGAAGTACTACTCTAAGTCTCCAAAATATTTCAATTCCAACACACATCATCCGCCAAAAACCATTAAATTTGCGCTTTTAAAATCGCATACACATGTACAGATCACATAGTTGTGGTGAGTTAAGATCATCGCACATTACACAAGAAGTTGCCTTAGCAGGTTGGGTTCAAAAGTCTAGAGATAAAGGATTTATGATTTGGGTTGATCTTCGCGATCGCTACGGAATCACACAATTAATCTTTGATGAAGAACGCACACCAGCCGACGTTTTTGAAAAAGCAAAAACACTTGGAAGAGAATTTGTTGTTCAAGTAAAAGGAAACGTGATTGAACGTGAAGCTAAAAACTCAAAAATCCCAACGGGAGATATTGAAATTTTAGTGACTGAATTGACACTTTTAAATGCTTCTTTATTACCACCTTTTACAATTGAAGATGATACGGATGGTGGAGAAGATATCCGAATGAAATATCGCTACTTAGACATTCGTCGAAATCCTGTAAAAAACAGTTTGATGTTTCGTCATAAAGTATCAATGGAAGTTCGTAAATATTTGTCGGATCAAGAATTTATTGAGGTTGAAACTCCATATTTAATCAAATCTACACCAGAAGGTGCGCGTGATTTTGTGGTTCCTTCTCGTATGAATGAAGGACAGTTTTACGCATTACCACAATCGCCACAAACCTTCAAACAATTGTTGATGGTTGGTGGAATGGATAAATATTTCCAGATTGTAAAGTGTTTTCGTGATGAAGATTTACGTGCCGACAGACAACCTGAATTTACGCAAATTGACTGCGAAATGGCGTTTGTAGAGCAAGAAGATATTTTAAACGTTTTTGAAGGATTAACACGTCACTTACTAAGTGAAATCAAAGGAATTGAAATTGAAAAATTCCCAAGAATAACCTACGATTACGCTATGAAAACCTACGGAAATGACAAACCAGACATTCGTTTTGGTATGGAATTCGGTGAGTTAAACGATGTAGCACAACACAAAGAATTCAACGTATTCAACTCGGCAGAATTGGTTGTTGGAATTGCAGTTCCTGGAGCAGCAAGTTACACACGTAAGCAAATTGATAAACTGATTGATTGGGTAAGACGTCCACAAGTTGGTGCACTAGGAATGGTGTATGTAAAATGTAATGAAGACGGAACATTCAAATCATCTGTAGATAAATTTTACGACCAAGAAGATTTGGCAAAATGGGCAGAAGCAACTGGCGCAAAAGCTGGTGATTTAATCTGCGTATTATCTGGAAATACAAATAAAGTTCGTGCACAACTAAGCGCTTTACGTATGGAAATGGCAGAACGCTTAAACTTGCGTAATCCTGAAGAATTTGCACCACTTTGGGTAATGGACTTCCCATTATTAGAACTAGACGAAGAAACTGGTCACTATCATGCAATGCACCATCCATTTACATCTCCAAAACCTGGACAATTAGAATTGTTAGATACAAATCCTGGCGATGTAAAAGCAAACGCGTATGATTTAGTCTTAAACGGAAATGAAATTGGTGGAGGATCTATTCGTATTCACGATAAAGAAATGCAAGCAACAATGTTTAAGCATTTAGGATTTACCGAAGAAGAAGCAAAAGCGCAATTTGGATTCTTAATGGATGCTTTCCAATATGGAGCGCCGCCACATGGTGGATTGGCCTTTGGATTGGATAGATTGGTTGCTATTTTAGGCGGACAAGAAACGATTCGTGATTTTATTGCGTTCCCGAAAAACAACTCGGGTCGTGATGTGATGATTGATGCGCCTGCAACTATTGATGATGAACAATTAAAGGAGTTAAGCATTAAGCTTGATTTATAAATAATTTGAGTTCTATACAAATGTCAAATCGAGCGCAGTCGAGATTCAATTAAAACAATTGTTTTTGTATAAATAGTTTCTTATTTCGAACTCAGATTAGATATATAAAAGAGGTTGTCTAAAAAGTGTATTTTTTAGACAACCTTTTTACTTTCACTACATATTAGTGACATTGCTGATTTCCACAAGCAGAATATAATGCCGTAGTTCCACACGTCCAATGACATGTAATACAAGAACATGTATGGCAACCAACTGTTCCAGCTCCAGATATTGCTTCTTCCTCTAAATTTGAAATTTTACTTTTGCTGAATGATAATTTTTTTAATGACTTTTTTTTCATGATTTAAAAATTTAATGATTATTAATTATCATTATTGTATATAATGACCTTTTTGGATTTGCAAGCATGCTTTTCTAGAATAAACCCTAAATCAATATAGCCATTAATCGGGCTCAAAAAATAGACTTCTTCCATAAATTGAACGATTTAGGCTACAATATATCAGCAAGAATTTATAATTTAAAAAATTGAAATTGTAGTCTTTTAAATTATATATATACACAAATTAAAACACCATGGTATATTTCATACGATGTAGTTTGTACCACTATAAAATACCTTCATACGATTACATTCGTATTATATATATAAACCTGTTTAATAATTTATTTTTTGGTTAGTTTTATACCATGCAAACCATCAAAACCAACTTTTTCTTTCTCGTTGCTATCGTTTTAGCTATCTGCGTAGCATCTTGCGCAAAGCAACCAAAAGAAGAAAATTTTATTCCAACAGAAAATGCATTTACAAACGATGCGCATTATATTGATCCTGAAACAGCACTATTGAGTGATGGATTTGAAGTGTGTTATGAAGATTATATTCTCCAATATTACAATCCAGAGCACGCAACATATAGCGAAGGTAAAAACGGCTTGCGAAACTTTATCTTATCAAACTA
This sequence comes from Kordia sp., assembly GCF_050633145.1. Lineage (GTDB taxonomy): Bacteria > Bacteroidota > Bacteroidia > Flavobacteriales > Flavobacteriaceae > Kordia. The sequence goes on from NZ_JBOEFY010000050.1 coordinate 23,218, forward strand.
TACAAACAATAACTATACAGATTCTGGTTACCTTAACATTCGCTTTGTGATTAATTGTAAAGGCGAAGCAGGACGTTATGTAATTCATGAAAACGATTTGGATTTGGCACCAAAAACGTTCACAAAAGAGCTAAAGGATCAGCTTTTTAAGTTGACAACAGAATTAAAAGAGTGGAATCCGAACCTAATTACAGGTGAAAATGGAAGCGCTTATTACGACACGTATATGTACATCTCATACCGAATAGAAAATGGAAACATTACCGAAATCCTTCCTTAGTATCATTCTAGTCATTTTGCTCTTTTCTTGCGAAGAAAAAATTGACACCAAAAAACGTTCTATGGAATGTTTTGAATACGGAATGCAACATTATCAAGGAACGCAAGAAAGCATCAATGGTTTTGCAAAAGCTGTAGAATATGATCCTACACATGCAGAATCTTGGCGCGAATTGTCGATTCCGTTCTTAAAAAGAGGCATGCCACATTTGTGGAAAAAATACATTGACAAAGCTGTGGAACTCGATCCAATTGCATGGCAAGGCTATCGCGGTTACAATTATTTGTGGTTTTATCGCGATTATAAAAAAGCCATTGCCGATTTTAATGCGACTGATACATTAACTCCAAATTTTACAGATGCACCACAAGGTCATAGTGTCGATTTTTGGCGCGGAATTGCCTATTTAGGATTAAAAGATTATGAAAATTCGATTGCTTTTTTTGACAGGCACATTCAAAAAGAAATTAAGGAATCTGGCGAAGATTGGGTAGAACATGAAGCATTTCTCTATCGCGGAATTGCACATTATGAAGCCAGAAATTATAAAAAAGCACTTAAAAGCCTCAACACATTACTAAAATACAATACTGATTTTGCAGATGCCAAATACTACAAAGCGTTGATTTTGCTTGAAGAATGTGAATCATTACAACTAAAAATTAACTTTGAAGAACAAACGCGCAGTAGCAACTTTCTGGCAAAAATTCTTAAAAAAGAAAGACAAGAAAAACAACAAGAAGCCTTAAAAATCATTGAAGAAGCTATCGAAAACTTTAACAATGGATATTCCGATCAACGTCCGTACGTAGAAACGATTCGCCAATTATATTTGGAAGATTATACAAACCTAAAAGCGAAATTGGAATCGATGCATTAGATTTGTACTTTTAAAAGATACAAACGCGCAACATGCCAACGCAGAAAAAATCACGCTTTACACGTTTCTTGATTTGGAGATATAAACATATTTCCAACAAAAATTTCGTGTTCATTTTAAGTGTTTTAGTCGGATTAGGCTCTGGATTGGTTGCAGTTACTATTAAAAACATCACGTTTTGGATTCAGGCATTGCTTGAAAACGGAATTATCTTTTCTAAAAATCAACTGTACTTTATTTTGCCTGTTATCGGGCTTTTTTTAGTCTATGTTTTATTGCGATATGTGTTTAAGAAAGAAACTGAACACGCCATTTCGTCCATTCTGTATGCTTTGTCTAAACGCACAGGAATCATTCCGAATTATAAAATGTATTTGCCATTAATCACAGCGCCATTAACGGTTGGTTTTGGTGGTTCGGTAGGATTGTTAGGTCCGGCAGTGGCTTCAGGTTCAGCAATAAGCTCTAATATTAGCAAGCTGTTTCATATTGATAGCAAAACGAGAATGTTGCTCATTGGTTGTGCGGCAGCTGGTGCTATTTCATCCATCTTTAAATCGCCCATTGCTGCCATTATTTTTTCGATAGAAGTATTTAGTCTCGATTTAACGCTAACCTCTTTAATTCCGTTGTTATTGGCTTCTGTTTCGGCAGTTGTGACTTCGTATTTTTTCTTGGGGAATGAAAACTTGTTCAATTTTACCCTTTCGGAACAATTTCAATTAGGAGACATTCCTTTTTATATTGCACTTGGCGTGGGAACTGCCTTTGCTTCTATTTACTTTACCAAAATGCATTTTGCCATTACAAAACTGTTTGAACGCTTCAAGCAGAAGAAACACAAATTGATTTTTGGCGGATTGACCATTGGAGTCATGCTCTATTTTATTCCTCCATTGTATGGTGAAGGTTTTGGATTTATTACAAATTTATTGGACGGAAAACATATAGAAGCACTTGGAACAACTCCTTTAGACAGTTATACAGAAAATATTTGGGTAGTAATTGTGCTACTCATCGGAATTACCATTTTTAAAGCCATTGCCATGACCACAACTTTTGCTGCTGGTGGTTCGGGCGGAATTTTTATTCCGACAATGGTGATGGGAAGTGCGTTGGGAAATGTGGTTGCAAAAGTGATCAATCAGTTTGGGTTTACTGTTTCAGAGTCCAATTTTACCTTAGTTGGTATGGCAGGATTGATTGCAGGAGTTTTACATGCGCCATTAACTGCCATTTTCTTAATCGCAGAAATTACAGGCGGTTATGATTTGTTTGTTCCGTTGATGCTTACCTGCGCGATTTCGTTTCTCATCACAAAAAACCTATTAAATTATACTATTTATACACGTGAATTGGCTGCTACAGGCGATTTATTAACGCATAATAAAGACGAAACTGTGTTAACTTTGATGGCACTCGATAGTGTAATTGAGAAAAACTTTAGCGTCATTCAGCCACAAATGACTTTGGGAAAAATGTTGCATGAAGCTGTGGCGAAATCGAATCGCAACTTGTTTCCTGTGGTAGATGATGAAGACAATTTGGTAGGCATTATTTTGCTGGATGATATTCGCGAGTTTATGTTTGATACTTCTTTGTACGATTCGCTTCACGTAGACGATATTATGCATCACGCGCCTGATTATATTATTTATGAAACCGATAATATGAAAACCGTGATGAAAAAGTTTCAAGATAGCAGCGCTTGGAATTTGCCTGTATTGAAAGATGAAAAATATTACGGATTCGTTTCAAAATCTAAATTATTAACTGCGTATAGACGAAAGTTGATTACTTTTACACGATAAAATAGAACATTTTTACATGCGATTTATTACAAGTATATTGATAGTATTGGTGTTTTCTTCGTCAATTGTTTTTTCTCAAGAACTAACAACGGTTAATCGAAATGGATTTTCAATAGAATTTCCATCTAATTGGCAAGAAAAAAAAATGCCTGGGAATCTTATTTACATTATGGAATCTAATAATGAATCAGAAGGTTTCATAATAACTATAGGGTTACAAATCACTAAAAATAAGCAAACTTTAGAAGCGTTTACCAAGGAATATGAAAATGATTTGCTGAATAATAATACATATAAAGATTGTAAAATTAAACTAAAAAAAGAGGTGCAATCTGATGATAAAAAAGGAATGCGCTATTTTTGTACTGCAACAGCAGCACATCTTCCAATTGAATTTATAAGCTTTGCTCTTGAATATGATGGAAAAATAATTTTGACAACTGCGACTGCCTTTTGGAGCGATCCTTCTAAAAAAACACAAGATTTTATACAATTATTCAATAAAACTAAAAAGATACTTAGTTCAATCAAAGTAGAATAAACTCCTATTATGAAATACATTCTTATCATCCTTATTGTTGCATTATTGGGCGTTGGAATTTTCGCTTATAATTATGAATTTGCCGAAGAAGACTTCGATCAAAAAGTAATTGGTGTGTGCGTTTTAATATTTTCTTTTATTTGGATGCCGCTCTTTATTTACCATCGATATAAAAACAAAAAAAAGGAAGATTTTATACTTTCAAACGAGAATTTGAAAGAAATGAATGACTTCTCTCGAAAAGAATAACACAAAAAACACAACTCACTTGCGTGGTTTTCCTTGAAAAATAGTAACTTAGTTACCTATTAATTTTATTTTTTATCACAAATGACTGGTACAGTTAAATTTTTCAATGAAGACAAAGGTTTTGGCTTTATTACCAACGACGACACAGGGAAAGACATTTTTGTTCATGTTTCCAATTTAAATGGCTTAGTATTAAACGCAGACGATAACGTATCGTATGAAGAAGAAGAAGGCCGAAAAGGAATGGTTGCAGTACAAGTACAAATTATTGAATAAGTTGTTCAAAAACCCACCATTACAAGCTATGCGCGCAATATTAATTGCGCGTTTTTTTATGGACAGCAATGTCCGTTTAACGTAAATTTTATTCAAACAAAATTTTAAGAATACTTATTGTATTATTTGTAAAATACTGAAATTTACATTCTTACTTTCATTTTCTTTGATCGCACAAAGAAAAGAAACAAAAGAAAGTGCGCTTTTCCAGAGGTATTTTTAATTTTTCTTTTAAGGAAAAAATTAAAACCGCATGAATTTTTCTAAATTTTTTCCAAGGCTTCAAAAATTTTTAACGAAAAATCCCCGCTATACTGCGGAAAAGAAGAAAATCACTGTTGGTTTTTATACCGAGTTCACGTTAGAATAAAAGGTATTTAATTTAAATTTCTCCTTTGAATAAAGAATTGTTTCATTAAAGTTGAAGCTTCTTCTGCTAGTACGCCTCCTTTCATCACAGTTTTTGGATGTAGTTTTGTGTTTAGGTGAATGCAACCGCGTTCTTCATCGCGAGCACCATAGACAATGTTTGATATTTGACTCCAATACAACGCACCTGCACACATTTGGCAAGGTTCTAAAGTGACATATAAGGTGCATCTTTTTAGATATTTTCCACCTAAGAAGTTAGCCGCCGCCGTAATAGCTTGCATTTCAGCATGTGCTGTGACATCATTTAAGGTTTCTGTTAAGTTATGTCCACGTGCAATCACTCTATTGTCAATAACAATGACAGCACCGACAGGAACTTCTCCTTTTTCAAACGCCATTTCCGCTTCTTGTAGCGCTTTTTTCATGAAATAGTTGTCGTCGTAGATGTCTTCGAGTTGCATAGTGTAACTTATTTTTTGGCAAAGCTACGGTTTATCTTTGAAATTGTTTTTGTGCGAACGCGACAATGGAATTTCAGTTTTATCCAATAGAATAATATGATTGTTATTTATCTGCTTGATAAAGTTTGAATTGATTATGTACGAACGATGCGATTGTATGAAATTTGGTGGCAATTCTTCTTTTATCTGACTCAGCTTTCCGCGAACAAAGGCACTTTTGGTATCGTTGGTAAAGATTCTCAAGTAATGATCTTCTGATTTGATGTACATTAAATCTGAGATATAGACTTTGGTTTTGTCTTTGAGAACGATATGGTTTTTAATCACAATACTTTTGAGTTCTTCTATTTTTTCAAGCGTTTCCGATTGTGCGGATTCTAGATTCTTTGATTTGGATTTGTATTTTTTAAAGTAATAAAATAATGCAATAGCGATTAGGGCTATAATGGCTAAGATTGGGAGAACTATACTTAGTATAGTTGTTTGATTCATGATTTCTTTTTCTTGTTTTTTAAGTTTTCGTTGGTATTCTTGGGAGTTATTTTTTTCATATATTTTTCTAATCTCAACTGCTGCAAATTCTTGTTTCTCTTCATTATTAGTAATTGTAAACAATTCTAAATAATAAGATAGGCTATCAACTATTTTTTGTTCTTTATATACCTTGTAAAGGTTACTATATATAGATTTTTTAAATCCAATTTCAATTTCGTTTTGATTATTTTTTAATATTTGATGAAGTAGATCAACAGCTTTTTTATAGTTATTATTCTTATATGTATGATTTGCTAATAATGTAAATGTTCTTTCTTTTCTTTGCTTTGAGTAATACAGATTATTTTGATTATGGTACTCAAGAGCTTGTTTTATATAATCTAATGCTTCATTTAAAGCATCCTTATTTTCTAGTAACAACATACTTTTATAATGTAAGGAGATGCCCATAAAATAACTATTACCTTTTGCTAAAAAAATTAATTTTTCCGATTCTTTTTTTAAATTGGTAAAGTCTTTCTCTGAAAATCTCTTTTCATGTGATTTTAAAGCTCCTTTACTAATTGCTTTCTGTGTCATATTATAAAATTCTTTATAATATTTGCTCCAAAAAATATCTACGTTGTCTCGACTAAATAATCTAATTTCATTTACAAAATGTTTATTCAGATTTTCATCCGTTGGATTTAATAAAAAAAAGTGATTAATTCGACGAAGAGACTCCATTATTAGTTCTTGATGATTATGCCTTTTTGAGATTTCCAATGACTTTTCATAATTACTAAAAGCTTTTATATAATCAATCTTCTCTATTTTTGATTTTCTTAAATAAAAATCTCCTAAAAAATTATAGTAAAGAACACTATCTAGATAGTGTTCTTTACTTTTTGACTTTATACAATCAATATCATTTCTATTAATTTCTCCTGAAATTTGATATCTAAGTTCCAGTTTAAGAATGTCTTTAGATGTTGATTCTGGTAGAGCATTGATTTGTTTATCTATAGAATCTAATTCATATCTTCTAAATTGATCTATAATTTTATAATGATCAATTCTTTTCTGAGCTGAAACAAAACTCAAATTCAAAAAAAATAATATGAGATATAAATTTCTTATCATCCTTTCAATTGGTAGTAAGCTAATGTTTTACATGGATTACCAAATCGATTTACTGTTTCACCATCCAAATCTCTTATATGATAATCAATGAGCGATTTATTTGAATTAATTTCAAAAACTCTATTATAAGTATAATCAATTCCTGTTTTTTCTTCATCTGTACCTTCAATATAAATATAAATCTCTGCTCCATAATCACTATTTTCTGGGAGCTCTATTTCCACTCTTCTTATTTTGTAATACGAAGATCCTTCAGGGAAATTTATATATATTATTTTAAAATCTATTTGTTTAATCTTAAAATTTTCTCCGTTACGTTCTGCTTCGAATCTTCCTAATAGTTGATATCTAAAATCATTTTTAACATCATTATGAAGCAATTGAAAACTTTTGTTATCGGCCAAGTTTAAATTTGTAAATACTAATTTATTTACATCTTCTTGTGTTTCTGGTATAGTAATCATAATTTCATATTTTAAATTTATTAATAATTATTTTGTAAATAAGCTAAAGCCTCTTGAATATTTAAAAGTCTTACTTTGTGAGCAGATTTATCAATTTCGATTAACGTTCCTGATTCAGTTAAGATTTTTTTAATGTCATCAATTGCAAGAGATGAGTTTTTAGACTTTAATAAAGCAATTGCGGAACTTACGAAAGGCGCTGCCATTGAGGTTCCACTTTCTAAAGTGTACTTTGTTGCATCTAGTTTTCTGGCTTTCATTACATGTATATTTTCTCCAGGAGCCCAAATGTCTATCTCATTTCCCCAGTTAGAATCTTCTGCTCTTTCTAGGTCATGAGTAACTGAGCCTACTGTAATTACATGCTCACTATTTTGAGGAAAAATATTAGAAACCTTTTTTCTATCATTCATAGCAGCAAATACAGGAATACAATTCTTCTCTTTTAAAAATAAGAGTACTCGGTCTAATAATTGGACAAGTTTAGGTTGATTCTGTATTTTAGGAATACCCCAGCTACAGTTCACTACGCTTGCTCCCATAAGCCCTGCAAAAACTAATGCTAAGCAAGTTTGTGTAAAACTACTTTTGTGTCCTGGAAAAACTTTTAAGTTTAGTATTTTAAAGGAACTCGGTAAAATTCCAACCCCTTCACTTGATAAAGTGTTTTTTCCTATAATACTACTTACTGCAGTACCATGACCTCTTTTATTATTAGTGCTAGTATCATCATATACATTAAAAAAGTCATTACCATTTGCAGTTGTTAAATTAAATCCATGAGAATTAACTGTTGGATCAAACCAAAGGTTTGGTTTTAATTTTTCGTTAGTATGGTCAACACCTGTATCAGCAACAGCAATAATTTGGTTTTGATTTTCTAATACTCCACTGAAAAATTGATGGCTAAAACCTATCATATCAAAAATTAACTGTCTATATGTACTATTATTAATTGCTCTAAAATCAATAAAAGTTTCTTTTGTATCTGCGAAGTTTACATTAACCTCTTTTACAAAATCTAAACCTTCAATATTTAAAACATTTTTTATTGTTTCTCCAATTCTTGTAGCTCCTTGTATTTCCAAAAAACTAAATCTGTTAGAAATCCTTTCAAATTCTTCAGAATTAAATGCATCCAATTCATTTATTCCTTCATTTTTAAATTTATCCAAAAGAGAAAAATGAGAAAAAGTATATCTACTTTTAATTTTAGAAATTCTTTCTCTTAAAATATCTAAATCCTTAGGATCTTTTGATTCTATTATAAAATTCATTGTAATAAGTTTTTGGTTAACTAATCTGCTCTTGTCGTTGACTTGATAATGGGGAAGGAGCTAATAAACCAGCCAGTACAGCTATAGAAGAAGATGCTACAACCACTAGAACATCTGGAATCTCAATAGACTTTGCTTTTCCAGCAATTATGTGAGGGTCTGCCAATGCAATAACTGCTATATATATAACACTTATAACAAATGCCAAACCAATTATTGATATTATTAAAGCATAAATCCAAGGAATTCTTTTAGGTTCTTGATTTATTTTTTCAAAAAACTCTCTAGGATTATTTTGAATAAATGATAAAACCTCTTCTGAGTTTAAAACTTCGTTTTTTAGGGCCTTTATATGTTTATAATTTGTTTTCATAATTTTCTTTTAATTGATTTTTAATGATAAATTAACAGCATAATACGATTGCTTATTAAATCCATTATTTGGGTTTTCTCCATTCACATAAACCAGACCAACAGAAGAGCTAATATTATCATTTAGTGAAAAAGGTAAGTCTACACCTGTTGTTAAAAAAGTAAAAGAGGAAGTATCTATTCCTGTAGTATTCCAGAGGTTTTGACGATATTGAAGATCAGAATAAATTACTACTGGGTCAAAAACCTTCCAACTAAATTTTAATTGTGAAAAAGAGCGTAGTAAGTTTCCATCTAATTCAGAAATTACACCACTAAAACGATAATCATATTCTAATCCTAAATTTATTAAATAAAAAAAATTCTTTCCTATAAAATTCCAGCCACTTTTATTAGTAGAAGTATTACTAGAATCTTTTTCTTTGTCTCTATAAAAACTTGGCTGATAATTATTAGCTTTTTTCTTGTAATCAAATTCAATTAAGGAAAACGTTATTTTTGTCTGTAAAGCATCAAATTTATTTTCAAAATCTCTCCTTAATCCTCCTGAAAAAGCTAATTCGGGTTTAATTAATTCTCTATCTTTATTTTGTCCTTTTAAGAGATTATCCTTGTATATAAATCCTCCTATTAAATTATTTTGCTCTTCATTAATTAGGGTATTAACATCATATTGCGCATAAAATATAAGTTTTCGTTCCCTATCAACTTTAGGCTCCATAAAATTAAAAGTGTAAATCGCGGCTGCATTCAATAAAACTGATGCTGATTCACCTTTTGGCTTTGTGAACGAGAACAAAGCTCCTCTATTTGTCTCTCCTGAGTTGTTATCTGCTAAATAATCAATAGCTGATTTTCTTAGTTTAAAACCATTTTCTTCTTGAGCATAGCTACTTAAGAAAAATAGACTCGTTATTATAATTAATACTGATTTCATGGTAATTTTGATTTAATCAATTCAACACAATCACTAACTTTTTCACAAGCAATACAATCTGAATTTCTCACCCATGTGCCTCCTCCAAATTTTTCAATAATTCTATTTAAAGGAGCACGCATAAGTTTTTTTGCCATCTGTGACATATTTAAGTCATTTTTTAGATGTGTTTGCAAAGTAATTTTCCCTAAGTCATAATACCTTACCGCAGAAAGATAATTAGCTACTTCCATAAAGAGTTTCTCACTTTCTTGAAATGAGATATTTGCTCCAATATGATTAATCATTGTTCTTACATTTTCATAAGAATCTGTCTCAACAGCTCGATCAAATTCTGTCAATAATTTCAACAAAGCGTAGAAATAATTTTTATCAGTTGTATTCATAATTTCCGTTTTTTAAATTAATAATCTACTTCACAAGCGTTGCAACAGCTTTCCTCAAAACTATCTGATAATCAACCTTAAAAACAAAATTTTGTCGCGAATGACATGAAAAATAACGTGAATGACGCGAATGGTTTTGTAGGAGGATGCTTTCTAATGAAAAAGAATTGACTTTTTGAATATTCCCAAAAATGAATTGAACTTAAAAACAGCTTTTTTTATAACTATTTGTATAAAAATCGTCTCGAATTAAAATCGTAATTTTACCATTCTTAATTCGCCCATGAAAAATATACTTTCACATATTCATTCACCCGTAGATTTACGAAAGCTTCCAAAAGCAGATTTACCACAAGTCGCAAAAGAGCTTCGCAAGTTTATTATTGATATTGTTTCGGTGAAAGAAGGACATTTAGGCGCAAGTTTAGGTGTGGTCGATTTGACAATTGCACTACATTATGTGTTTGATACACCAAATGATTTGCTCGTTTGGGATGTTGGACATCAAGCATACGGACATAAGATTTTAACCGAACGCAAAGATGTTTTTCATACAAACAGAAGAAAAAACGGGATTTCTGGCTTTCCAAAACGTGATGAAAGCATATATGATACGTTTGGTGTTGGACATTCCTCTACAGCGATTTCTGCAGCTTTAGGAATGGCAATCGCATCCAAGTTACAACAGGATTTTACGAAACAACATATTGCAGTCGTTGGAGATGCTTCTATTGCAAGCGGAATGGCGTTTGAAGCCATGAATCATGCAGGTGTAACCGATACAAATGTGTTGATTATTCTGAATGATAACGCTATTGGAATTGATCCAAGTGTGGGTGCATTGAAAATGTATTTGACGAATGTAAAGAAAGGAACACAGAAACAAGATAACATTTTTGAAGCCTTGAATTTTAATTATTCAGGACCAATTGACGGACATGATATTTTTGCCGTTGTTGCCGAATTGGAACGTTTGAAAACGGTAAAAGGTCCGAAGTTTTTGCATGTGATTACTACGAAAGGTAAAGGATTGCAGAAAGCAGAAGAAGATCAAGTGAAATATCATGCGCCAGGGAAGTTTGATAAGCATACTGGCGAATTGAAACCTAAAGATACAGCACATTTGCCACCAAAGTTTCAAGATGTGTTTGGACATACGATTGTAGAACTTGCTAAAGAGAATGAAAAGATTGTGGGAATTACGCCTGCCATGCCTACAGGAAGCTCGTTAAAGTTTATGATGGACGAAATTCCCGAGCGAGCGTTTGATGTTGGTATTGCCGAACAACACGCAGTTACTTTAGCTGCAGGAATGGCAACGCAAAGTTTGATTCCGTTTTGCAATGTGTATTCTACGTTTTTGCAACGCGCATACGATCAGGTGATTCATGATGTGGCATTACAGAATTTACCAGTAATTTTTTGTTTGGATAGAGCTGGTTTGGTTGGCGAAGATGGCGCTACACATCACGGAGTGTTCGATTTGGCGTATTTACGTTGCATACCAAACCTCATCATTTTTGCACCTTTTGATGAGATTGCATTGCGAAATATAATGTACACAGCACAACTTGGTTTAGAACATCCGATTGCGATTCGGTATCCAAGAGGTCGCGGTTCTATTGTAGATTGGAAACGTGCTTTTGAACCAATTGCTATTGGAAAAGGGCGTTGTTTGAAAAAAGGTACTAAAATTGCCGTGTTGAGCATCGGACATATCGGGAATATGGCGAAAACAGTAATTGACGAATTGGATTCTACCAATGAAATCGGATTGTATGATATGCAGTTTGTAAAACCGTTGGATGAAAAATTACTTCATGATATTTTTGATCGATATGAAATCATTGTTACACTTGAAAATGGTGTAATTAATGGCGGATTTGGAAGTGCAATTGCCGAATTTGCTGCAGTACATAATTACAACAACACACTATACCTTCGCGGAATTCCCGATCGTTTTATTGAGCACGGAACTGTTGCAGAATTGTATGAAGAGTGTGGAATTTCTAGAGATGAAATTAAAAAACTGCTACTCTCTTTATCAAGCAACTAACATTGATTTTTAAGTGTTTTTCAACATTAACTTTAGACTTGTATTCGCTCGAAATCATGTATCAAAAAGCATCATAATCTATAAGCATCACGCTAAGCAAAATTGAAGTGAAGTGATCTAATTTCCTAAAATATCCGTTCCTAAATACCCGTTGTCTTTATTATAATACCAAGCGCGTTTTTTTGGCATTTTAACTCCATTAATGACAGCTTCTTCAGTAAGTAAAATATATTCTCCATCATTTTTAGATTCATCCTTATAAAACTGATACACTTCCATTGCATAGGTTTTTGGATCAAAATAAAAGTACCAAGTATCTTTTCCAACACTTTCTGCATAGGTTGCCTTTAGCACTAAATATTCTTTTCCTTTAAAGGTCTTCTTCATCACTTTCGGATCAATTATAGTCCCTTTATCTTCTAACTTCATTGGCAAACCATAGAGATACGTATAATAATTCTTGTATAAATTGGCACGTTCACAACTTAATTTATTTTCTTTAATCACTTCTTCAGAAATATCTGTTTTTCCATTAAATGCAATAGTACAATCGTTTTTTTCAATGGTGTACTCTGTCGTTTTTCCATCTCGAGCAGCTTTTAAATAAAAATATTCCTTTGGCAAATTAATTTTAATCGTACTAACGCGTGGCTCGTTTTTAGGCGTTTCCATCGTTACTTGAAGTGTTCCATTAAATGTTTTCCAATTTCCGTTAGGATCATGATATTGAATAGATTTTTCTAGTAATTGTTGCCCAGTAAGCTCTTGGCTAGTTGCAGTTGTTATATAAATAAAACAGCATAAAATGCTTAAAAAAAATGATTTGTTCATGGGTTGATAAGCTAAAATTAATGAAGTCTAAGATAGCTATTTTTAATCAGATGAAAGAGCTAGATACATAGACTGAAACTTTTGTAAAACAAAAAAACACAGCATGAGCTGTGTTTTTTTAATATGCGTATGGTATTTAAATACTATTCAGTTTTTCCTGAAGTCTCGTCTGTGTCAGTATCTGACTTTTTGCTAGGCTTTGTTTCAGATGTATCTGAAGCTGGTTTTTTAGCTTCAGGTGTTTTTACTTCTTTAGCTTTTGCTTTTGGAGTATCTGAAGCAGACTTCTTAGTTTCAGGTGTTTTAACCTCTTTCGTTTTTGCTTCTGGAGTATCTGAAGCAGGTTTCTTAGCTTCAGATGTTTTTACCTCTTTCGTTTTTGCTTCTGACAACTCTTGATCTGTATTACTTTCTTCAATAGAAATTGTTGCAGGCTTTACAGTAGCATCGTGCGCATCATGATATTCTTCTAAAAGATTCATCGTAGCATTTAATAAATCTTTTGTCTCTAATAACAAACTAAAGTATAGTGTTGTATTCTTTGGACTTGACTCTTCAGTTCTTGTTCGCGCTACTTGCACTTGAATTTTCTGAGATACCAAGTCAAAAACTTGTTTCTTATTTTCTAAAATATCACCAATTTGTTCAAATGAACGTGAGTTAAAGGCAGCATTCATTTCATTAAATAAATTCTCTAATGCCGCATCAACTTGTTTTAACTCTTTAATTTGGTTGAATTTTAATTTCTTGTGATTGTTATTAATGTGCTTATGACTTACTTTAGAAATGTATTCTAATGATTGTGTCATGTCTTGTAAATATCCTAAAATATTAATGTAGAAGTTACTTGCACCAATACTTGATTCGTCAAGGTTCTTAATAAAATAAAAGATATTGTCACGCAACTCGTCAATTTCATCTGAAAGTTTTACAATATTCTTTTTATTCTTCTTAAGCATTGCTAAATCTTGTTTAGCCAATCCGTTAATAGCGTTTGTGTAGATTCTATTACCACGTTTTACAACATTTGCAATATTATCTGCACTTTCGTGAATAACTCCTTGTACAGAACTGCTTTCTGTTTTCTGTAAGTGATCTTCAGCCTTAGCTTCTTTCGATTTTTTATTATAAACAATAGTGCTTCTTACTAATAATCCTATAGCGACAACTAGTAGTATAGGGAACATTACTTCTAAATTCAAGTTTAATAAGAATGCTACCAATCCAGCTGCGATAAATGCACTTAGTGCTGTAAAGAACCAACCACCAATTACGTTTAATACACCTGCAACTCTATACACGGCACTTTCAGCTCCCCAAGCTCTATCAGCTAAAGATGTACCCATAGCAACCATAAAAGTTACATAGGTTGTAGACAGTGGAAGTTTTAAAGAGGTTGCGAAAGAAATTAAAACAGCAGCAACCATAAGGTTTACGGCAGCTCTAACCATATCGAAAGCGGGTAATTCTTCTGTTTTATCTCTTGATAAAGTTACTTCGGGTGTTTCAAACTGTTTCTCTATTTTTTGTTGCCATGATTCAGGTAAAATATAAGAAGTTGTTTTGGACATTGCCATCGCCATTCTAACAAACCCTCTAGATAAAAAGTTAGGCTGAAAACGCTCTTTCGTTTCTCCCTGACTAGATAAATCTAATGATGTTTTTACTACATTTTTAGCTTTGGTAGAAAACCATAATGTAACCACCATTATCAATCCAGCAATTACTAAAAGGAATGTAGGAGTTGTTACTTTTTTACCAATACTATCCATTGGAAACTCAGTTGCCGATAAACCTTGCGTGTTCACCAAAGGATCCATAAAATCGGTATATGCTTGAAATGCTCCAGTTGATGGTCCGATGAAGTTCACTAAATCGTTTCCTGCAAATGCCAATGCTAGTGCAAATGTTCCTACAATGATAATTAGTTTGTAGATATTCATCTTAAAGAAGTTCATCAATGCATAGGATAATAATGACCAGAATACTAAACTTATCCCAACAATTGGAAGTACATATTTTTCAAGAAACCCTCTTAATGTTAAATCAGCTGTATTTCCATCAATTTTTAATAAATCTTTTGTCTTTTCAAGAAATCCTTCCGAGCCTTCTAAAGTCTCATATGTAGTTCCTAAGTATTCATTACCCCATTCAAGAAGATTATTTATTGGAATATTATTTACAGTGTCGACAATAGCTTTTGCATAGGCAGTTCCTTTGATTCCTTTCATAAAAATGAAATAGGTAATAGCAGTTAAGGCAATACCACCAAACAATGCGCCAACCCATTTTGCTTTTTTCTCAAAGTTATAAGATAATATAAGTCTGGATATCCATTGTACAATGGCACCAATGGTAAAAGCGACAAAGACCGAGAGAATAATTCCGAATATAATCCACGTTGCAGTTTCTGTGTTTATATACTTTGTTATGTCTGAAGCAGTTTCCGCATCATTAGCACCAATTTTTATCAATGCTATTGCCACAGAAGCACCTAACAATTCAAATACAATAGAAACGGTTGTTGAAGTAGGTAATCCTATAGAATTAAAGAAATCGAGCAGTAGAATATCTGTAATCATTACTGCCATGAAAATAATCATGATCTCTTCAAACATAAATTCGCCAGGATTGAAAATTCCTTTTCGGGCGACTTCCATCAATCCGCTTGAAAAAATGGCACCGATAGCAACTCCAACACTCGCTACAATCATAAGCGTTCTAAAAGAAATGGCTTTAGAACCAATAGCAGAGTTTAAAAAGTTTACCGCATCATTACTTACTCCTACTACTAAATCGGCAATAGCCAAAATTGCAAGAGCAATAATCATATATAAGTAAATATTCTCCATAAAAAAATATGTTAAAAAATAATATGCAAATATCAGGAGTGTTATTAAAGCAAATGTTACCTTAAGGTTATATCTTTCTAGAAATGAACATCAAATTGCAATCTGCACATTAATTGATCATTACCTTTATTTACAGATAAATAACTAATGTCTGACTGTATTTTTAACTTATGTCCTACTATATATTTTGAAACTCCAAGTGTAAATTGCTCTTCAAGACCTTTTCCTGTAATATTTTTATTAAAATTGATATTTGTGTAGCGTCCAGTCACTTCATAATTACTAGTAAATAAATAACCTGCTTGCAAATTAAGCGCATTTCCAATTTCTACGACATCACCTGTTAAACTGCCATCAGCATTTTTGGCAATAGGATTATCTGCATCTCTACTAGCATATTCTCCCAGAAATGAAAAACCTTTATATTTTAACATAGTATCAATAAAAAAAGTACTAATGTTAGTTTCGTGAAAACCAGTATCTGTTTTCATGTAAGTACCTAGATTACTTCTACTTTTTACTGCATCATTATTAAAATCATAGGTAGCACCAATAGCTACTTTTAAATTTTGTTCTCTTAAAAAGTCAACGCCCGAATAATCTCCATTTTGTTGGAATGTTCCAAAGGGTAATAATTCGATTCTACCTGTATATTGATAACCTCCAAGATTTCCAGTAGTTACATTTCGTCCTTCTCCTTGGGAAAAAGCAAACATTTCACGAACAATAAAACTATTTGAAAGTTTAAAATGATGTCGTAATTGTAATCCAACATCGCGATCAATATTGAAATTGACATTTAAAAGAGAGCGATCTACTAATGATAAGTCTCCTGAAGAGATAACACGTTCCCTGTTTCCTGGCAATTTAGTTTGCCCGACCCAAAGCCAAAAATTCTCATGAAAATTCCATTTTACCAAAGCATCCAAAATATATCTTGGTGTATTATTGGTAAATTCTGACCCTCCAGCAATATCTCTATTAGATAACCCTATCTCAATTTTATATTGAAGTTTTGGAGAAAAGGCAAACCCTTTAAATTTTAAACGTGCTCTACGAACTAAAAAATTGGATTCAGAATTCACAAGGTCTCCATTCTGATCTTCCCATTGAGAAATAGCCAAAAATTGCATTCTAGCGCTAAAATTCATACTAAAAGTGCTGTCTTTTTTTTGGATATTTAAAATACCTTTCCCGAATTCTGGAACACTGATTTCTTGTGCTTTAGATTTGAATACAAAAGTAGAGAAAAATAGAATTAAGAGGACTTTTATTTTGATCATTCAAGAGTTTTTAATAAATCACCGTTTTAGTGTAAAACAACTAAAATTTAATTTAATACTATGGTAAATTGGTTTATTCTATTACGAAAGAAATTCAATCCCATAGTTAAGGTAACATTAATTATCAAAATTTGGTCGTAATAATTTTATATAATTACATTATTGTTAAAATTATCTTGTAGGCTTAAAAGGTAATGAGCTGGCAACAATAACGATTACGATAAAAGAAACAAAAAAACATTTTTTTGTTTGAAAAACGGGAATATTGTATCTAGAATTTGTTCTTGATGGGATTTCTGTTATTTATATAGTATATTGCGAGGAAAATGCTATTTTCTAATGAATTGGGAACAATTACTCTCGCTAAAACGCCACGGAGACACCCATAAGCGATTGCGTAAAGAACAAGATGAGACTCGTTTGGGTTTTGAAGTTGATTATGACAGGGTAATTTTTTCATCTGCTTTCCGAAGCTTGCAAGATAAAACGCAAGTGGTTCCTTTATCCAAAACAGATTTTGTACACACACGACTTACTCATAGTTTAGAAGTGTCAGTAGTTGGGCGAAGTTTGGGAAGAAAAGTTGGGACAAAACTTTTAGAAAAGTATCCACATTTAAAAGAAGTTCATGGATTTCAATTTAATGATTTTGGTGCTATTGTAGCTGCTGCAGCTTTAGCTCATGACATTGGAAATCCGCCGTTTGGTCACTCAGGTGAAAAAGCAATTGGAGAATATTTTAAAATTGGAAACGGCACACAATTTCAATCAAAATTAACTCCAAAAGAATTTCAAGATTTATGTGATTTTGAAGGAAATGCAAACGGATTTAAATTATTAACTGAAAACCGCAAAGGAGTTGATGGAAGCTTACGATTAAGTTATGCAACCTTGGGAGCCTTTATGAAATATCCGAAACAATCGCTGCCAAAAAAACCAACATCACACATTGCAGATAAGAAATATGGAATATTTCAATCGCAAAAAGAAGCATTTTTAGATGTTGCTACCGAACTAGGTTTGCGTGCACATGGAGAAGGAGATGATATTCGTTATGCGAGACATCCATTGACATTTTTGGTAGAAGCTGCCGATGATATTTGTTATACAATTATCGATTTTGAAGATGGAATCAACCTTGGATTAATTCAAGAAGAAAAAGCACTAGAATATTTAATCAATTTAGTGCGAGACACCATTCAAAAAGATAAATATAGCTTATTGCAACATCGTGAAGATCGCTTGAGTTATTTAAGAGCACTATCAATCAACACACTCATAGAAGATGCAGTACGTATTTTCTTGGAGAATGAAGAAGCTATTTGTGCAGGAGAATTTTCTATTGGTTTGATGGAAAAAAGCAAATACAAAGCACAAATAGACGATATTATTAAAATAAGCATCGATAAAATTTATAAAAGCAGTGAAGTCATAGAAAAAGAAATCACAGGATATCATGTATTGCAACACCTACTAGAGACATTTATCACTGCTGCAGAAAACCATCATAACGGTTCGCTTTCCAACTATGATAAGTTAATTTTGAAAGTTTTACCTGAAAATGTAGACTATCAAACAAACCATTTGTATAACCGACTAATGAATATTACAAATTACGTATCTAGATTATCGGATAGTAAAGCAGTAATATTATTCAATAAGCTTACAGCAAAAACCGTATAATTTATTAAAATATTTAGCCTCTTAACCTAATTACTAAATATGTATTTAAATTACATTAAAACAAAAATTTAATGAGAAAGAAAACTAAAATAAAGGCAATTGCAGGCCTTTTATTCCTAGGAGTACTAGGATATACTCTTAGTGATGAATTTGTGAATGAAGAAAAAGAAAGCAGTTTGCAAGAAAAACATGCCAATTTTCTAGCCAACAGTCCTTTCAAAGAGACACAAAAACTATCTAGAAAAGATCGTAAAGCAAAAGGATTACCTCCAAATGCTTACAACGAACAAAGATGGGAATTAACGATGAACCCAAGTCTTGGAAGGCCTACTCCAGAAAATCTTCAAGAAATAGAACGACAAATAGAGCAATTCGATTTACAAGGACGTGCGCCAGGTGATGCAATTGATAATACTTGGGAAGAAAGAGGTCCAAACAATATTGGTGGTCGTACAAGAGCATTAATGTTTGATCCTAATGATATAAACAATGCAAATCCTGCAGATGATTATACACGTGTATTTGCTGGAGGAACTTCAGGTGGATTGTGGGTAAATGACGACATTACAGATGCAAACTCTTCTTGGCAACTCGTAGAAGGTTTGTCTGGAAATGTTTCGGTTACTGTCATTGTTTCAGATCCTAATGATTCTAATACAATGTACTTAGGTTCTGGAGAATCGTATACATTTGGAGCTGCCGTAGGAAATGGAGTGTACAAATCTACAGATGGCGGAGTAACTTGGGAACAAATATTTGGAGGAAACGCAGGAACATTTAATGATACAGGTGGATTATTTTATGTAGATGGAATCTTTTATGTAAATGATCTTGTTGTTAGAGATAACAATGGAACTACAGAAGTATATGTAGCTGCAGCAAGTGGTAGATATAGTCAATCTAGTACACCATCGAATCTGTTAGGTTTTGATGAAAGAGGATTATACAAATCTGATAATGGCGGTACAACTTGGTCACGTTTCCCAATTCAATTTCCAGACAATACATACATGAATCCAAATGATATTGAAATAGATTTGAATAATGATATATGGTTGACTACAACAAATGATTTCTTCGGAAACCCAGGTGGATTTATCTACCGTTCTACAGATGGAAACACGTTTAATTTTGTATTTAGTTTGCCAAATACGCAACGTACAGAATTGGAACCATCGTCAACAACTCCAGGAACATTTTGGGTTGCGGCTGATGTAGGTGCTGGATCGCAAGCAAATATATATACTACAACAGATAGCTTTGGGTCTGTAACACTTTTAACAGAACCTAATGATGCAGATAACGGAATTCCTGCAACAGATTATACGAGACAACAAGCGTTTTATAACTTACCAATCGAAGTAGATGCTAATGATAACCTTTATGTAGGTGGTATCGATTTATTTAAATACGATGCAGTTAATGATGATTGGGATCAGCTTTCTAAATGGCAAACAGGAGGTGGACAGCAGAATATTACAGCTTCTTTTGTACATGCAGATCAACATGCAATCGTTTTTCGTCCAAATGATAACACACAAGCAGTCATAGGAAATGATGGAGGAGTTTATTACAGTGCCGATTTTGCAAACTCAGCAGGCAATGCTGCAGCTATTCAAGCTAGAAACTTAAACTATAATGTGACACAATTTTATTATGGAGCTATTGGAGCTTTAGATGCTGCAGATGGTGATGATATCGCTGGAGGAACACAAGATAATGGAAGTTTAATTGCATTGGATGCTGCTGCTGGAGTGAACAGTTTAAACATGTTTTTAGGAGGAGATGGAGCTTTTACAGATATCGATGACGAAGATGGGTATATGGTTGCATCATTACCATTTTTAAGACATGTATATATTCCATATCCAGCGTTAAATACCTCAGGAGCCTATTTTATTGCAAATGATAATGGTGCTCGCCATGGAGACTTCATCAATACAGTCGAACTAGACAAAAACACAAATACTTTGTACACAAATGCCACTGTTGGTAATTCACCACGTATAGGACAATTTACAAACATAACGAACGGTGGAGCAAATGTTGTAAGAAACGATTTAACAAATGGACTATTAAACAGTCAGCCTTCGGCTTTTAAAGCATCTGCAGATGGACAAACAGTATATGCAGGACTTCGTAATGGACGTTTATTAAAAATTGAAGCTGCATTAACAACGATACCAGTTTGGTCAAATGTGCAAGATGCAAATTTTGTTGGAAGTATTTCTGATATCGAATTTGGAGAAACAGAAGATGATTTATACGTTACATTCCATAACTATGGAGTAAACAATGTATGGTATTCTCCAGATGCAGGAGTTACTTGGGAACAAAAAGATGGAAACTTACCTGATTTGCCAGTAATGACAATAAAAAGCAATCCATTAGTAGCTGATGGCGCTGAAGTAATTATAGGAACAGACTTAGGAGTTTGGAGATCAGCTAACTTCAACACAAACAGTCCAACTTGGGTACGTTCTGATAACGGAATGCGCTCTGTACCAGTATTAGATTTAGATGTAAGAGTTTCAGATAATAAAGTGCTTGCTACAACCTACGGTAGAGGTTTCTTTACAGGTCAATTCTTACCAGGAATACTAAGTACAGAAGAATTTAGCGCAGTAAACAACTTTTCTATCTATCCAACAATTTCTAATGGAAATATGACGCTTAAAGCAAAAGATAGCGGAAAAACAACAGTTACAGCGTATACAATTGCAGGACAACAAGCAAGTGTAAAAGAACTAGATTTAAGTAGAAATACACCATCAAACTTAAACCTTTCTGAATTATCATCAGGAGTTTATATTCTGAAAATTCAGCAAAACGATGCAATTAAAACTCAAAAAATAGTTATACAGTAATACAAACTATTACTAAAAATCAAAAGCGAACTTATTAAATAAGTTCGCTTTTTTTATGTCGTATTGTAACTTGAGAGTCATATTTTTTCAAACCAATTAAAAATACCAACAATGTAGCTATAAGTGTATTTGACACAAATTAAAGTAATTTATCTACTAAAAGATATTAATTTAGCAAGAACAGTTACCTTTAAGATAGCTAATTCATAATCCAATATTATACAAGTTCAATATCTAAAATATGGACAAAAAGTTAAAGAGAAGGGCGTTTTTAATTTTACTATTTCTAGCAATTATTGGCTATGTTCTAAGTAGTAAAAAGAAAAAAGAAGCAACGCAAAAAAATGTTCCTGCAAAAACAATCAAAGAACAACATGCGTATCACCTAGAAAATAGTCCGTTTTCAAACTCAAAATATCTATCTCGATCTGACAGAAAAGCACAAGGAATTCCACCAAATGCATACTATGAACAGCAATGGGAACTCACAATGAATCCCGCTTTAGGAAGACCAACTCCCGAAAACCTACTTCAACTACAACAACAATCAAAACAAAATATACAAAAACGCGCTCCTGGTGATGCTTCCGATAATGCTTGGCTAGAAAGAGGTCCAAACAATGTTGGCGGACGCACACGTGCCATTTTATTTGATCCAAACGATATCAATAACGCAAATCCGAATGACGATTATACACGCGTATTTGCAGGAAGTGTTTCGGGCGGTTTATGGGTAAATGACGATATCACAGATGCAAACTCATCGTGGCAGTTAGTTGCAGGTTTGCCTGATAACATTTCGGTGACAGTTTTAGAAGCTGACCCGAATAATACTAACATTTTATACTTAGGTTCTGGCGAATCATACTCAAGCGGTTTTGGTGTCGGAAGCGGAATCTATAAATCAACAGATAGTGGCGCAACTTGGCAACAAGTACTAGGCGGAAATGAAGGAACATCGTCTGTAGATGGTGCTTCGTATTATGTTGATGGTATTTTTCATGTAAATGATATTGTGGCGAGAAACAATAACGGAACTACAGAAGTCTATGCAGCCATTGCAAGTGCTTCGTACCGAGAGGCAGCAGCTCCATTCAATATTCTAGGCTTCGATCAACGCGGTTTATACAAATCTACGGATGATGGTGCCAATTGGTCACGATTTCCACTGCAATACACAAGCGGATTATACGTAAACCCAAATGATATTGAACTAGACATCAACAACAATATTTGGCTGGCAACCACAAACGATTTCTTCAATAATCCTGGCGGTTATATTTATGAATCTACAGATGGAAATACGTTTACACTAAAACACACCATTCCAAACGGACAGCGTACGGAAATTGAACCTTCGCAAACCACAGCAGGAACGTTTTGGATTTTGGCAGAAGTGAACCGACGTGCAGATATGTTTATCACAACAAATGATTTTGATACTGTAAACACACTCGCAGAACCAAGTGATGCAGACAACGGAATTGCCGCTACCGATTTTACGCGCGGACAAGCCTTTTACGATTTGGTCATTGAAGCAGACGTGAACAACAACTTATATGTTGGTGGAATTGACTTATTCAAATACAATACAACAAATAACAATTGGGATCAAATCTCTAAATGGAAAAACAATAACGGATTACAAAACATTACGGCTTCACTTGTACATGCCGATCAACACGCTATTGCATTTCGACCAAACAATCCCAATCAGGCAATCATAGGAAATGATGGTGGTGTATATTTTAGCGCTGCTTTTTCTACTTCCGTGAATAATGCTACTGCAATGGAAGCACGCGTAAAAGATTACAATGTAACGCAATTTTATTATGGCGCTATTGCAGATTCTGATATTTTAGATGGTGATGATATTGCTGGTGGAACACAAGACAACGGAACTCTAGGTGCAATTGATGCTACTGTGGGAATCAATAACTTTTTCACAGCTTTAGGAGGCGATGGCGCGTATACCGAAATTGATGAAGCCGACGGATACGCTGTAGTTTCGTTTCCATTCTTAAACCATGCGTATGTTCCGTATCCTTCGTTAGATGCTTCTATTGGTTATTTTATTGTGTCTGAATCGAATCCGTCTAGCTTTCGCGAAGGCGAATTTATCAATGTAGCAGAATTAGACAAAACAAACAATGTATTGTACACGAATGCTTCTATCTCTAACGGAGCTTTTCAAATAGGGAAACATTCCAATGTAAATGGAGGAAATGGCAATGTAATTACTTTTGAATTTCAAGATGCTTTATTAGACAATGCACCAACAGCATTGAAAATTTCTGCGGACGGACAAACCTTATATGCAGGTTTAAAAAATGGAAAACTTCTAAAAATAGACAATGCGCATACAGAAACTCCAAGTTTTATGGATATAAGCGATGCTAATTTTGTGGGAAGCATCTCTGATATTGAATTTGGCTTGAATGAAAATCAACTCTTAGTTACCTTTCATAATTATGGTGTAACTAATATTTGGTATTCACCGAATCAAGGAACTTCGTGGAACAATAAAGAAGGTGATTTACCAGATTTACCTGTAAAATCTATCTTAATGAATCCATTACTTACAGATGGAGAAGAAGTAATTGTTGGAACTGAATTAGGTGTGTGGCGATCGCAAAACTTTGAAACAATGTCTCCAACTTGGGTACAATCTAACAACGGAATGCGTTCTGTTCCTGTATTAGATTTAGACATGCGCGCATCAGACAATATAGTGTTGGCAACTACACACGGACGCGGGTTTTTTACAGGTCAATTCTTATCTGGAACCTTGAATGCTACGGAAATTGAGTCAGAAAATCAATTTACAATCTATCCAACTATTTCTGATGGAAATATGTCGCTTGGCGCGAATGAAAATGGCTTGGCAACGATAACAACTTATACATTATCTGGACAACAAGTAGATCATCAGACTATCAATCTAACAAAAAATACAACGACAAATTTTAAGGTTTCCAATACTGCTTCTGGTGTATACATCTTAAAAATTCAGCAAGGCAACAATATTCAAACACAGAAAATAGTAATAAATTAAACCACATTTGCTACTTAATGTGAGATTGACATAAGAAATTATTATACCAATTGTTGTTTGAATTTACTGTAAAAGAAAATGATAAATGGTATTAGCATTAGATAAAAATCAATTGTTTGTCAGTTTGACATTTCTGATAAAACATTAAAAAAGGGAGCACTTTTTCAAGCGTTCCCTTTTTCTTTTGTCGATTTTTTATAATAATATATGATTTAAGAACCACACATTAAGCAATCGTCATCTTGACCTTCTTTTGATCGTGCAATGATTTCTTTTAATTCTTCTGGAGTTAATGGCTCAACTGCTACTGGAGTTGGCTTTGCTCCTACTGTTTCCACAGCAATTGCAGCCGCAGATTCAACAGCAACTGGTGCTTTTTTCACCTCTTTCTTTACTGTAAACTTAATTGCATCTACTGCCGATTTTGTTCGTAAGTAGTACATTCCTGTTTTTAATCCAGATTTCCAAGCGTAGAAGTGCATTGACGTTAATTTTGCCATTGTTGCACCTTCCATAAATAAGTTTAATGACTGAGATTGATCAATGAAATATCCTCTGTGACGAGACATATCAATAATATCTTTCATACTCAATTCCCAAACTGTTTTATACAATTCTTTGATGTCTTGCGGAATTTCTTCAATGTGTTGGATAGATCCGTTAGCACGCATTAAATCTTGCTTTAAATCTTCTGTCCACAATCCTAAGTTTACTAAATCTTCTAGTAAATGTTTGTTTACCACGATAAATTCACCTGAAAGTACTCTACGCGTATAAATATTTGATGTATATGGCTCAAAACATTCGTTGTTTCCAAGAATTTGT
This sequence comes from Kordia sp., assembly GCF_050633145.1. Classification (GTDB taxonomy): domain Bacteria; phylum Bacteroidota; class Bacteroidia; order Flavobacteriales; family Flavobacteriaceae; genus Kordia. The sequence continues at coordinate 48,593 of NZ_JBOEFY010000050.1, forward strand.
GATGTAGATGCAGTTGGCATTGGTGCTACTAATAATGAGTTACGTACTCCATTTTCAGCAATTTCCTTACGCAAACTTCCCCAGTCCCAACGACCGCTTAATTCTTCATCTTTAATTCCCCATAAATTATGTTGGAACTCTCCTTGCGATATTGGCGAACCTTCATACGTTTGGTATGGACCTTCTACTTTTGCCAATTCCATAGAAGCAGTTACTGCCGCAAAATATAAAGTTTCAAATATTTCTTGGTTCAGTTTTTTAGCTTCATCCGAAGTAAATGGCATTCTTAATTTGATAAAGGTATCTGCCAATCCTTGCACACCTAATCCGATTGGACGGTGACGGAAGTTAGAGTTTTCTGCTTCTTTTACAGGATAGTAGTTTCTATCAATTACTTTATTTAAGTTCTTTGTTACACGTTTTGTTACTCGGAATAACTCATCATGATCAAATTCTTTTCCTTTGATAAACATTGGCAATGCAATCGAAGCCAAGTTACAAACTGCTACTTCATCAGGAGATGTATACTCCATGATTTCTGTACATAAGTTTGACGAACGAATTGTACCTAAGTTCTTTTGGTTCGATTTACGGTTTGCCGCATCTTTATATAACATGTATGGCGTTCCTGTTTCAATTTGAGATTCTAGGATTTTCTCCCATAACTCACGCGCCTTAATTGTTTTTCTTCCTTTGTTTAACGACTCGTATTTTAAGTATAACTCTTCAAATTCATCACTATGTACATTGAATAAGTTTGGACATTCGTTTGGACACATTAATGTCCAAGGTCCATTTTCTTCTACACGCTTCATGAATAAATCTGGAATCCACATTGCGTAGAATAAATCACGCGCACGCATTTCTTCTTTTCCGTGATTTTTCTTTAAATCTAAAAAGTCAAAAATATCTGCATGCCAAGGTTCTATATATATTGCAAACGAACCTTTACGTTTTCCTCCACCTTGGTCTACATAACGTGCTGTATCATTGTACACTTGTAACATTGGTACAATTCCATTACTAGTTCCATTAGTTCCTGCAATGTATGATCCTGTAGCACGCACGTTGTGGATAGACAAGCCGATTCCACCTGCTGATTGTGATATTTTCGCCGTTTGTTTTAGAGTGTCGTATATTCCATCAATACTATCATCTTGCATTGCTAATAAGAAACATGATGACATTTGTGGTTTTGGAGTTCCGGAGTTGAAAAGCGTTGGAGTTGCATGTGTAAAGAACTTTTTAGACATTAACTCGTATGTTTCAATCGCAGCATCCAAGTCATTTAAGTGAATTCCAACAGAAACACGCATTAACATATGCTGTGGACGTTCTGCAATTTTACCATTTAACTTTAATAAGTATGAACGCTCTAACGTTTTAAATCCGAAGTAATCGTATCCAAAATCACGATTATAGATAATAGTAGAATCTAAACGATCTGCATTTTCCATAATTACATTATATACCTCATCGGATAATAATGGTGCTTTTTTTCCTGTTCTTGGGTTTACATACTCATACAAATCCACCATTGTCTCAGAGAATGATTTCTTTGTGTTTTTGTGTAAGTTTGATACGGAAATACGTGCAGCCAATCGTGCATAATCGGGATGCGTAGTCGTCATTGTGGCGGCAATTTCTGCTGCAAGGTTATCTAATTCTGAAGTTGTTACTCCATCGTATAATCCTTCAATTACACGCATAGCAACCTTTACAGGATCCACTAAATCGTTTAAGCCATAGCATAACTTTCTCACTCGTGAAGTGATCTTGTCAAACATCATTGGCTCTTTTCTTCCGTCTCTTTTTACTACAAACATACGCTCATCTGTTTTTTGTTCCTTCTGACTCTCGTTCAGAAAAGGGGTTAGTTATTTTGCTAATTTTTCGGCGAAAAAATTAGCATTTAGGGTTTTATTAATGTGTTTTAAAACTTTGATTGCAGTGCAACCAAAATCAAAGGGATTTTCTTTTAGAAATCAGCGTCAAAGCTAAATTTGTCTTTCTCTTCTTCTTTATTAAGCACACCTGCTTTTTGGTATTCTGAAACTCTTTTTTCAAAGAAGTTCGTTTTACCTTGAAGAGAAATCATATCCATAAAATCGAATGGATTTGATACATTGTATTCTTTCTCACAACCTAATTCTTGTAAAAGTCTGTCGGTAACAAACTCCAAGTACTGCGTCATCAATTTAGCATTCATTCCAATAAGACTTACAGGTAAAGATTCTGTAATGAATTCGCGCTCAATATTCAATGCATCTACGATGATAGAACGGATACGCTCTTTAGGAACTTTATTTATTAGGTGATTATTGTGTAAGTGTACTGCAAAATCACAGTGCACACCTTCATCACGAGAAATTAACTCGTTTGAGAAAGTTAACCCAGGCATAATTCCTCTTTTCTTCAACCAATAAATAGAACAGAAAGCTCCTGAAAAGAAAATACCTTCTACGGCAGCAAACGCAATTAAACGCTCTGCGAAACTTGGTGATTCAATCCATTGTAAAGCCCAATCTGCTTTCTTTTTGATTGCTGGAAAATTGTCAATTGCCTTAAATAACTTGTCTTTTTCTTTTTCATCTTTCACATACGTGTCAATTAATAACGAATATGTTTCTGAGTGAATGTTTTCCATCATAATTTGGAATCCGTAGAAAAATTTAGCTTCTGAATATTGTACTTCATTTACAAAGTTCTCTGCTAAGTTTTCATTTACAATTCCGTCTGATGCTGCAAAAAAGGCAAGAATATGTTTTATAAAATAACGTTCGTCATCATTTAATTTAGTGCTCCAATCTGTTAAGTCTTGGTGAAGATCAATTTCTTCAGCAGTCCAAAAACTAGCTTCAGATTTCTTATACCATTCCCATATATCTGCATGTTTTATTGGGAAAATCACAAATCTGTCTTTGTTTTCTTGTAAGATGGGTTCTATTGCTGATGACATAAAATTATCGGGTTTTTTAATGTAAAATTGGGTAAAAGACTATTGTTTGATTTGGGAACTACAAAGATTGGAAATTGTCTTTTAAAATGAAAGTCTAACTTATTCACAAAGTTGATGAGTTTTTAACAACAGTACAGTTTTTTCCTACTTTTTCAACATTTTATCAAACGGCATTTTTATCTGATTATCAGTTAATTACAAGAATCAACTCTTTGCTAGCAGCGATAAAACCAGCGTTTTCAAAAAAAAATGGGAAAATGATTTTTTAATAAATTAGCGTCCTAATTTTTTTGCTGTCTTCTCTAATTCTGAATACCAATCTTCTCCAAATTTTCGAACCAATGCTTCTTTCACAAATTTGTATGTAGGTACTTGTAATTCTTTTCCTAAAGAACAGGCATCATCACAAATTGGCCATCTGTGATAATTTACTGCTGCAAAATCACTATATGCTTCTACTCGAATTGGGTATAGGTGGCAAGAAATAGGTTTTTTCCAATCGACCAAACCTTTATTGTATGCTTCTTCAATTCCGCACAAAGCGGTATTCTTATCATCAAAAATAACATAGGCACATTCTGCACCATTAACTAAAGGAGTTTCTAAGTCGCCATTTTCTTGAACTATATAGGTTCCTTGCTTTTCAATAGCTTCTATACCTTCTTTACGTAAAAAAGGTTTTACGGTATCGTATATGTCTTCTAATATTTTGACTTCTTCTTTTTCAAGTGGCGCACCTGCATCACCTGCTACACAACATTCTCCTTTACATGCAGCCAAATTACATACAAAGTCCTTTTCAATAATATCTTCTGAAATGATGGTTTTTCCTATCTGAAACATGTGGCAAATATACTTTTTTTATGACTTTTTATTTTGACTTTTTACTCAAACTTAACAGCAACGATTTATTCACTTTAATTTAAACTAAAAAACACATCTTTTCTCTTTGATAATTAGGCGAATAGTGTACTTTTGCCGCGAATTTAAAGATATACTAAAATGAATTTGAATTGGAATCATATTTTAACAGCTAGTATGTTGCTTTTTGCGGTAATTGATATTATCGGAAACATACCTATCATTATCGATTTACGACGCAAAACTGGACACATTCAATCTGGTAAAGCTACCATTATTGCGGGTGTAATTTTGACCGTATTTTTATTTATTGGGCAAAGTATGCTGAATCTTATCGGAATTACCGCTAGTCAGTTTGCTGTTGCAGGTTCGTTTGTGCTATTTTTTCTAGCACTAGAAATGATTTTAGGAATTACCTTATTTAAGGAAGATGGTGAAGATGCTATGAGTGATGCTTCTGTATTTCCTATTGCCTTTCCATTAGTAGCTGGACCTGGAAGTTTGACTTCTATTTTGTCGCTTCGCGCTGAGTTTGATGCACAAAATATTGTGATTGCCATTTTAATCAACATGATTATTATGTATATTGTATTGAAAGCTTCCGCTAAAATTGAACGTTGGCTTGGACAAAATGGAATTCGTATTTTACGAAAAGTATTCGGTGTTATTTTATTAGCAATTGCGGTTAAAATATTTACTTCCGGAATTCAGGAAATATTCACAATGAAATGAAATTAATCTCTTATATCATATCTATTTTTAGCATTTTATTATGTGTTAATTATGTAAACGGGCAATCTGTTGACACAAAAAGCACAGTATCTGAGAGACTCATAGATCCAGTTGCTGTAGACAGTGTTTTAGTAAGTTTTACACGTAATATTACCATTTCAAGCGGGTTTGATACTATTTTCAATAAGCAACCCAAGCATGTGCGTCAGTTTTCAAAATGGTCAGGTTATGGTGATGATGCTGTTGTGATAGAAAACGATACTGTATATATACATACAGAGGTTGATTTTAACACGATCGGACAAATAACAAAGTTGAAAAATGATGAGGATACTTATTTTTATTATTATGATAAAAAAGGAAATATCTTGCATCGTGAAAGCCGCGAGAATGGTGAAGATCATTATGGCGATATGGATTCTCGTGTAGAACAAATGTCTTATGATACATACGGAAACATACTCACCTTTTTTGAGTATAAAATTACCAAAGATTCTGTGTATCACTTTGATGAATACAAAACATATTCGTACCAAAAACAAGGAACTGACATTGTTGCAACTATTAAAGGGTTGGAAAAACGTGGATATGGTTACTTATTGTATACAACTACAAAAAAGTTCGATAGCGCAGGATTGATTCAGACGCAACATAGACATGAAAATATTGGTAATGGAAGAACTTTTGAATATACAACTGAATATATTTACGAAACCATTAAAGGGAAACCGTATCTTCAATCTGTAAAATACACCTCTTCAGGTCAATTTGAAGGATATGCTTTAGATACATATCTACGAGATGCTGATGGAAATTTAGTGATAAAATTTGACAAAACTGTTGGTTCAAACGGATATCGTGGGTATAAATATATACATGAATATCCTAAAAAGAATACAAAAGTTACGAAGCTACTCTTTGAGACTAATATTCCAAAAGCGCGACGTAGCAGCTATAAAGATGAGAAAGAAGGTTTACAAAAAACCTTTATTAAATCCGTTGACAATTATGGAAATATTATAAAAGATATTGAAATTGACTCAGATAAAGACGTTGCTACAAGAATTCAATTGGCGGAATATACTTTTGACAAACATTTGAATTGGATAACAAAAACAATTACGGACAAATACGAGTACACTTCAAAAGATGAGGATGAAGACGACATAGGAGATATAGAAAAATATTACCGAGAAATATCGTATTTTAGCAGTCCAGAAAAATTGGCAAAACCGCCAAAAATTGATCAAAAAGCAGAAGCGTTAAAAAATGAAATTCTTTTAGCGTATTTTAAATAAAAAGATAAAATTGTTATGAAAAAATTCTCTTATATATTTATTGTTCTTGCCATAGCTCTGAGCATTTACAATGCAACAAAGTTAGATTTTAACAATTTACTACAAGGCGACAGTTTGGTTGCAGTAATTAGTATTGTTGCTGCTATGTGTGCAATTATGATTTTATTAATTTTTCTAACGTCTAAAAAGATTGAAGAAAAAGTGAAAAATCATAAGAAAAAATAATGTTTGACGTACTTATAATTGGTGGCGGCGTTTCTGGAATGCAATGCGCACTTGTATTAGGTTCCGCAAAGGAAAAACCATTTGCTACAGAAAAGAAGATTGGAATTGTACTGCATCAAAAGTCTTCACATTTACAGAATGCCTTGTTTAATAATGTACTCGGTTTACCGAAAGGAACAACTGGCGCTACTATTTTAGAAGAAGGACAAACACATTTAACGGAAGTATATCCACATGTATCGCAAATTGCCAACGAAAAAGTATGCGAAATTACAGGTGATGTTGATAATTTTCAAATCATTACAAACAAAAATACCTATCAAAGTAAATGTGTAGTTATTGCATTAAATTATTCAAAACCATTTACAATTGATGGTTTGGACGAGTTTATAGCTCCACATCCAAGAGCAGCTGCAAAGAAAGATCGTCTCTACTTAAAAAATGAAGATCATCTCGTAAAAGATGGTTTGTATGTTTGTGGAACTATTGCTGGTTGGAGAAGTCAGTTTGCTATTGCCGCAGGAAGTGGCGCACAGGTTGCCACCGATATTTTGACACTTTGGAATGATGGAAATCATACGAAAGTGCATGATAAGATTTGATTTTTTGACTGAAAGCGTTAAAAGGAATCTACCGTTTATTAATTGCCTATATACTTAAAATTAAATGCATTTAAAACCTGGGAAATTTATTCTTTTCATCGGACTTTTCTGTTTCGCAATTTCATTGGTATTGCTGTATGTGATGTTCTTTGTTATTAAGGATAATCAGTATTATGGGTTTCTCAGCGTTATTCTTATGTTTCTTGGCTTTTTGGGATTTGCAATGTATTTCTTATTACACTATTTTCGATATAGCATACAGATTAACGAAACGTTTATGGTAATTTGTACTGAGTTTGGTAAAAAGAAAGAAGTACATTTGAAAGACATCAATCATGTGTATTATCATAAAAGGTTCAACATGATTGTAATTGTAAGAAACAAAAAGAAAATTTGGATTAGCCCAATTTACGGACAGTTTACTGATTTTATTCCTGCTGAAAAATTACATTTAAAAAACTAATGAAAAACATACGTATTGCATATTGGATATTCTTTTGTATTTCAATTGCCATCATGCTATTAAATATAGGATTGTTTTTTGCTGTTTCTCTCATCATCCTTATTCCAATAGTAGTTCTACATGCATCCGTAGGCTTAAAAATTCAATCCCTAAAAAAGTATACATGGTTGGTCGTTATTTCATTTCTCAACCTACTTTTGCTTGCCTTAATTAGACCCGATGGAACACATACAACAACCAATATTGGATGGAGCGTTTTGCTAGATTTACTTGGCTATGATGGTAGTTTTAATCGTGATTTTGAAAGTTACTACTTTTATGGCGCAATTGGTTTAATGTTAGTTCAAGTTCTGATTGATACTTCTTTGTGGATTTTAATTAAGAGGAATAAAAACAACTTGTAATAAGTTCTTTTGAAGTTCAGTAGTAGTAGTAGTAGTAGTCTTTGTAACAAATACATACGTTTCAAAACTTCTCAATACTAACATCTCAATACTCAGTACTAATTAGTATGTAACTCAATTACTTTTTCAATCATTTCATCACCGTAATTTAGCTGCTGCTGATAACCATTCATACCAAACAATTGCTCTATGTAAATAGCTTTGATATGTCTTTTCATTTGATCGGCATATTTTTCAATATAAATACGTTGTCCGCGCATTTCACTTAAAAATCCAGTGTATTCCTTTAGTAATTCATCTGAAATTTTAAAATCGCGCATAAATTCTTGAAGCGACATATTGCTATAGGTTGCTCTATCTGTATCTAATTTATTGAATACAAAGTCGTCAATATAACCTACTATTTTGGCTCGTAATCCGCGTTCCAGCGATAACTCTTCTGGTGTACTTGAAAGTGGCACAAATACATCTGGAATAATTCCGCCACCGCCATACACAATTTTACCTTTTGGTGTTTCAAATTTTAACGAATCTGCGACTTTAATACTGTCCATCGATTTCAATTCTCCCGATTTGAATCGTTCGTAATATTCGTCAAAATAATCGTTGTTTCCTTTTTTGTATGATCGCTGAATAGAACGTCCTGTTGGTGTGTAGTAACGAGAAATCGTTAAACGAACAACTGAACCATCACCAAGCGGCATTGGGCGTTGTACCAATCCTTTTCCAAACGATCTTCTTCCAACAATTACACCTTTGTCATTGTCTTGCAACGCACCTGCAATAATTTCACTTGCAGAAGCAGATTTTTCATTTATCAACACATAAATTTCTCCGTCTTCAAAATCACCTTCATTCGTTGCATAGTATTTATCAATTTTCCCTTTCTTGTTTTTGGTGAAAAGAATCAACTTTCCATCTTTCAAAAACTCATCTGCAATATCACGAGTAACATCCAATATTCCTCCTGGATTGTTTCGCAAATCTAGTGTTAAGTTTTTAGCTCCTTGTCGTTGCAAACTAGTTAATGCTGCTTCAAACTCATCATGTGTAGTTTCGGCAAAACGATTTATTTTTATATATCCTAAATCGTCTGTCAGCATATAATGTGCAACCACACTTTTTATAGGAACTTTGGCTCTTCTTAAGTTTATATTAAATTTTTCATCTGTCTCTTTGCGATAAATTTTCAGTTTAACAGACGTAGCTTCTGTCCCTTTTAATTTTGAAATGATTTGCGTGTTGCGCATGTTTTTTCCGTACAATGTATCGGAATCTGCCATGAGAATACGGTCGCCAGCTTTGATTCCTGCTGCAATACTTGGTCCGCCTTCTAAGGTTCGGATAACTGTTAAAGTATCGTTTACCATATCAAACCGAATACCAACACCCACAAAATCACCTTGCATGTTTTCAGCAACTCTTTTTTCTTCATCTGATGATATGTATACCGAATGCGGATCGAGATTTTCAAGAATATTTGTCACGGTAACATCTACAATACTATCCACATTGACATTATCTACGTATTCATAATCTATATAATCAATCAAGCGATTGAGTTTGTCTTTGCTTCTATTTGAAGAGAACAGCGTTTCGGGTGATGCACTAAAATTTAATTTTCCACCAATAAATACGCCTGCGGCTACTGCAGCTGCAATGATCACGGGAAGTAAATATTGTGTTCTTTTGTTCAAATTATATTTTTTTATGAGGTTCGAAGTGTAGGAATGTGTTCTACTTCAACGCCTGCTTTTTGTAAAAATTGTATGCCCGAGTCATCTTTATACGCGTCTACATAGACGACTCTCCTTATTCCTGATTGATGAATGAGCTTGCTACATTCTTTGCATGGAGACATCGTAATATACAATGTGGCACCAACGCAAGATTGTGTAGAAGCGGCTACTTTTAATATGGCATTTGCTTCTGCGTGCAATACATACCATTTTGTATATCCTTCTTCATCTTCACAGAAATTTTCAAATCCAGATGGTGTTCCATTGTAACCATCAGAGATAATCATTCTATCTTTAACAATAATCGCGCCGACTTGTTTACGTTGACAATATGAGAGTTTTCCCCACTCTTTTGCCATGCGCAAATAGGCATGATCATATTTAGTTTGTTTTTGTTTTGGCATGTGCAAATTTAATCTTTTTAAAGCAAAAAAAAGCAACTATAAAAGTTGCTTCTTCGCTTCTGTAACGAAGATATTAGGTTTCTAATGGAATCACAATAGCTTCGTTGTTAATTTTTTACCAAAATTATATATTATGGTATCGAATGACAAGGAAGACAGTCTGATTCTTCCGTATCGCAGTCACATGTATTTACTTCTGTACAGTTACAAGTACACGTTCCTTCACAATCTGAACCAGCATGAGCAATCCTTCCTCCACGTAAATTGTGAAAGTTTAGTGTTGAAATTTGCTTTTTGTTGAGACTTAATTTAGTAATCTCTCTTTTTTTCATATTGATTTGTCTTAATGTTAATACTCCTCTAAGCTATCAAAATGATTTTAGTTTACCAAAACCTCGCCTCTATAAGTGTTGGAATTAACACACCTATAACAATTGAAGAGACAACCATTACCCAATCGCGTTTTGAAAATCTGAATACGGTTTGAAAGAGAAAAGAAATGATTAATACAACTACTACAACAATAAGTTGCGCTACTTCTATTCCTAATGTAAATTCTAGTAAAGGCAGTAATTTGTCATCTATACCAGCAGTTATCATCGATTTAAAATCTTTCGCAAATGCTAAACCGTGAATAATTCCAAAGAATAATGCAGATATAAGCAATACGATTACTTTTGTTTTATTGGTGTTTTTACCAGCAGTAAATATGTTATACAATGCCATTAAAAAGATGGTGACTAGCACAAAGAATTCTACAATTTTACCATTTACTTTTACAGCTCCATACGTAGATAAAATTAATGACAAGGTATGACCAACAGTAAAAGCAGTTACAAGCCATAGAACTCTTTTCCAATCTTTAAATGTATAAGCTATTATCAATACTACTAAAAAAAGAATATGATCCAATCCTTCAATATTAAGAATATGATGAAGTCCTAACTTGAAATAGATTAAAAATTGGTCAAGCATAAGATTATAGGTTTTAGGTTGGGGTTTATTATATCAAACTTACATTTTATTTTGGGAATTTAAAAACCACGTTTTTCTTGAAGTTGTTCGTAGGCTTTTTGCACACGCTGAAATTTCTCCTCAGCTCCTTTTACGTGTTCTTCTCCTAAATGTTGCAGCTTATCTGGATGGTATTTTTTCGCCATTTTACGATAGGCTTTTTTGATTTCGTTATTGGTTGCCGATTTATCAATTTCTAAAATTCGATATGCGCTATCTACTGCATTATAAAACATTGCTTTGATCGATTGATAATCACGATCGTTGATGTATAAATATCCTGCAATTTTCTCAATCAGTTCAACTTCTTCTTCACTTACATGTCCATCTGCTTTTGTCACACCAAATAAATAGTGTAATAATTGCAAACGTGAAGAATGATCCATGTGACTTTGGATTTGCTGACAGATTTGACGTGTAGAAATGTCTTCTTTTTTCAACAAACCATTAAACAACTGAAACGCATGATTTGCACGTTCTTTCCCGTACATTTTCACAAAATAATTACGCACATAGTCTTTTTCTGCTTGAGAAATTTCGCCATCAGCTTTCATTACAACAGCTGAAAGCACTAATAAACTCACTTCAAAATCTCCCGATTTCGTTTGAGATTGTTTCTCTGCTGATGAAGTTCTACGTCGTCTCCTTTTTTCGTATGTAGGTTCGGCTCTTTTACGACGTTGTCTCTTTTGCTGCTTAGGCTCTTCAAGTAATAATCCTTTTGAAGTTGCCTTATCTACGGCTGCGCCAATAGCAAAACCAATAGCAGCGCCAATAGGTCCACCAAGCGTCCATCCTAACGCGCCTCCAATCCAGCTTGCAAATCCACTCATATAGTTTGTTTTTTACCAAAGATACATTTTCCAAAGAAAAAAGTAAACAATGAAAACGTAATTCTAAAGAGTTTATAAAATGTAAGTAAGGTTACCACAATACTAACATAAAGTTTGTGGTCAAATCTGTGGTATGTCAATACCAATCGATATAATGTATCAATCAATATTTAATGGCAGTATTTTCGAGATGCGTGAAAAGTTTATTCTATCCCTTTTAGAAACTCCTCTAAGGTAATTTTGTGAATATCAGCAATTCGAATCAAGCTAGATACTTTAAAATCATATCCCGATTCCCATCGCCACATTTGTTTTGGTTGAATATTATTATCAAATGCAAATTGTTCATGGCTTTTATAACCAGCTTTTACTCTCAACTCTTTAACACGCATACCAACTTTTTTAAGCATCTCATCTTTTTCCAGTGCGTCCATAAACGTTAAAATTCTCAATTCAAGGCGCAATAATTTACGTCATGTGTGACGTGTTTGATATATATTTTCTATTTTTAAGTCATATATGACGTAAATTTTTACCTGCCGTGTATTACTAAGCTTAAGAAATATGAGTGATAAGGATCAAAGTATGGTCTCGAAAGAAAAAGAAAACAACAATAAAAAGAATAATATTACAAACAAAAGGAAAGAAAAAAAGCGAATAACCATTGAAAAGGAGTCTATATTAATAATGTTTTTTGTGACACTTTTTCTTATAGATTTAATTTTTATGGCTCTCATTGATTTTTCAATGATAGATCTTGTAATTGATAATGATTTGTGTTTTTCTAAAAATTTTAGCCGTAGCAGTTTGGGTATATTTACAAAAATTTTTTTGTTAGGAGGCATTATTGGATTGCTCTTAATATTTTTTAAGAATGTTATTGAGTTTTTTTCTAAGAAATAACACTCAAGCTATGCCATATTTCTTGTTTTCATTTCATTTGAGACACAAGACACTACATTCCATTCTACAGATTCATTAATTTGGTTTTTATTAACAAAAAACAGCATTTCTGAATGCTGTTTCAAAAAGATTTAATCCGTATCTTTGCAGCATTATTAATGAATTTAATTTAAAAGATTATGTATCCACCAGAATTGGTAAAGCCAATGAGAGCAGATTTGACTGCAGTTGGTTTTGAAGAATTACATACGGTAGAAGCTGTTGATAATGCTTTAGCAAAAGAAGGAACAACTTTAGTAGTTGTAAATTCTGTTTGTGGTTGTGCTGCAGCTAATGCAAGACCTGGCGCAAGAATGTCTTTAGATAATGATAAGAAACCTGATAACTTAGTAACAGTTTTTGCAGGAGTTGATAGAGAAGCAACAGATAAAGCAAGAGGTTATATGATTCCTTTTCCACCTTCTTCTCCAAGTATGGCATTGTTTAAAGACGGACAATTAGTACACATGTTGGAGCGTCACCACATTGAAGGAAGACCAGCAGAAATGATTGCTGAGAACCTAAAAGATGCGTACAACGAAAATTGCTAATGCATTTTTAAAGAACAAATTATAGAAACCACGCAAATGCGTGGTTTTGTTTTATAATTTCATCAAACTATAAAGTATTAAAGTAGTGAAGTTTTTATCATATATACTGTCAAGCATTTATATGCTTGTTTTTGGATTGTTATTAGTTATTTTTCATGGAATTCAATGGATTTGTCTAAAGATAGGCGGACATAATGGACATAATTGGAGCGTAAATGCATTGCAGTTTAGCATTATGTGGTGTCACCGTATTTTAGGAACGCGTTACAAACTTCGTAACTCACATGCATTGGATACAAGTAGACCTTTAATTATTGTGTCAAATCATCAAAGCATGAATGATATTTCTCCTTTAATTTGGTTGTTTAAGAAGCAATATCCAAAGTTTATCAGCAAAAAAGAATTAGGCAAAGGAATTCCGAGTATTTCCTTTAATTTACGTCATGGCGGTGCCGCTTTGATCGATAGAAATAATCCGAAGCAAGCCATTTCAGAAATCATTCGGTTTGCAAAGTATGTGCAACAAAACACATATTCAGCAGTTATTTTCCCAGAAGGAACACGTAGCAAAACAGGCGATCCAAGACCTTTTAAGACCAAAGGATTACAAATGTTATTTAAATATATTCCGAATGCACAAATTGTCCCTGTAACGATTAACAATTCATGGAAAACAACTAAATATGGAAAGTTTCCATACGGATTGGGTGCAAAAATCACCATTGATACACACGAACCAATTTTATTGAGTGATTATCCTAAAAATAAATTTGACGAACTTATTGAGCATATCGAAAAAGTAGTCACAAAATCTATTGTAACTGCGTAGATTTATATGCGAATTAATCTTCTATAAACGTTTTTAAAATAGAATTCATGAGTCTAGCTAAAGAAACAATTATTGCAAAAACTATCTCTTTTGTTCAAGAAACTTTAGCAAATGCAGAAGGCGGACACGATTGGTTTCATATTGAACGCGTATATAAAAACTCATTGCTGATTGCTAAAGAAGAAACTGTCGATGAATTCATTGTGAGTTTAGGCGCTTTGTTACATGATATTGCCGATTCTAAATTTCACAACGGAGATGAAACTGTTGGACCTAAAGTAGCACGCAATTTTTTAGAAAGTATCGCTGTGGCGGAAGACGTCATTGTGCATGTAGAAAATATTATTACGAATATTTCTTTTAAAGGCGGAAATTTTGACCAGCAGTTTACCTCACCAGAATTGGACGTGATTCAAGATGCAGATCGTTTGGATGCTATTGGCGCTATTGGTATTGCTCGTTGTTTTAATTATGGTGGCTTTAAAGATCGGAAGTTATACGATCCGGAAATAAAGCCTAACCTCAACATGACCAAAGAGGAATATAAAAAATCGACTACGCCAACAATTAATCATTTCTACGAAAAGTTATTACTACTTAAAGATAAAATGAACACAAAAACTGGGCAAAAAATTGCAGAACAACGTCATGCCTATATGGAACAGTTTTTAGCGCAATTTTATGCAGAATGGAATGGGGAAGTTTAGACTGTTAGACTGTTAGACTGTTAGACTGTTAGACTGTTAGACTGTTAGACTGTTAGACTGTTAGACAAATATATTTCTTTTAGAAACAATTCACTGTTCACTTTAGTTTCTTATTTTCTTCAAATAATCGCGTGTTCATAAACCATCAATAGCATTCTTTTTTATTACTTACTTCATACTGTACTTTCGATCCATTATTAATTTACAAATCAAACTATTATGAAAAGTAACGGAAAGAAAACATTGAAATTAACTAAAAAATCTATTTCTAACTTATCAACTATTCTTGGCGGAATTGGTGGAGGAAGCGAACCATCTGGCGGAGATTGGAATGCTGCACCAAGTACAGGCGGACCAAGCTGGAATTGCAATAGTGTAGACGTATGTACTCGATAGTTAAAAACTAGTTATACAATAACATACACGGCCTGTTTTTCTATATAAAGAAAGACAGGTTTTTTTATTCTTATAACTTTTAATTGAATACCATTTACAACGATTTTTAAAAGAAATTAAAAAAAGTGGGTAATGAAATTTCATAATGCACCCTATTAATAGAAAACACAAACTATTAACACACAAACATTATGAAAAACAAAGCAATTCAAACACTAAAACTGAACAGCATTTCTATTTCAAATTTATCATCAATAAACGGTGGACTTCAAAACAACCATGGTAATCAACGACCTGTAAAAGGTTCTCCAAGTACAGCCGGACCAACTTGGGATTGTGGTCATAGTAGCGGTTGTTATACAAAAGGTTGCGCAAATGGTTAAAATCCACTAAAAAACAAATGCCTTCACATTTTATCTTTTTAAAGTTTGAAGGTGTTTTTATTGTATCATCAACTTCATTTCACTTCGATATTTAGATGCACTTTTTCCTGTGATTTCTTTGAATAGTTTGTTGAAATGCGAAAAGTTATTGAAACCACTTTCATAACATATTTCTGTAATGCTGCTTTGACTCTCTAAAAGCAATTTTGTTGCATATACAACACGATATTCGTTTACTAATTTGGTAAACGTTTTTCCTGTAATTTTTTTAAAGTACCGACAAAACGCAGGAATCGTCATATTGACTTCGTTTGCAATCTCGTCAAGTGTAATGTGTCGCTGAAAGTTACTATTAATGTATTTAAAAATGATATCAATTTTAATACTGTCTTGCGGTTGCGCTTCAAAGGCAAATCCATCTACGTTTAACAATTCATAATCTTCTGCTAAAGCGAGTATGTTTAATACTTCTAGTAATTTTATGACACGCTTAAAACCATTGTATTTGGGTAATTTTTCAATTTTTGGACCTATTATTTTTTTAGTTTCTGGCTTGAAGCGAATTCCTTTTTTTGCTTTTTCTAGTAAAAGTGAAATTGGTTGCATTTCAGGTAAATTATAGAATTCTTTCCCTAAAAAATCAGTTTTAAATTGAATGAGCGTTTCTTTTCCTTTAGACGTTAATCGATCGGCAAAACCATTATGCGGCAAGTTTGATCCAATCAAAATTAATTGACTGTTATTAAAATAGGAAAGATGATTTCCAATGTGACATTTTCCCTTTCCTTTGTTTACATATACCAATTCTACTTCTGGATGAAAGTGCCAAAACGCTGATTCACGTTTTCGTTTCTTAGTGTTTTGTGCAACAAAGATTGAGTTTCCAAACTCTGGAGTTATTTTTTCAAGTGTAGGTTTTGTATTCACAGCAAAAGATTTAGCAACTACACAAAAATACTACTAAAACTGTTGAAAATGTGTGTTCATTTACCCAAATTGTATGCTATTTTAACCAATATAAAAGTTTACAATTATTTAACGGTTAAAATAACACATAAATTAGCCAAAATAGCCGTTTTCTCCTTCATAGATCAACCTTAAATTTGTACTGTAAATTATTTAAAACAAAAAGTCATGAAAAAAAGAATGAACCACATCGTATGTATGATAATGATGATCGTTAGTATGCTAAGTTATGCGAACCCTACGTATTCTTTAGACACTCACAAAGAAAGTACAATATTAACATTTAACAATGTTAAAAAAGGACATCAATTGGTGATTAAAGACACTAATTTATTGATCCTTTATAAGGAAGCCATTCAAAAAAATGGTAGATATTCTAAAGGTTTTGATTTAACAGCATTACCTGATGGAACTTATTATTTTGAGCTAGAGAAAGATGTTGAAATTGTAGTTATCCCATTTACAGTAGTTGCAAATAAAGTAACTTTTGACAAAGAGAAAGAAACTATAGTTTACAAACCAACTGTTCGTTTGGAAGAAAATCACTTGTTTGTTTCTAGGCTTTCGCTAGATACACAACCATTATCAATCAAAATATATTATAGAGATTCTCTTGGAAAAGGAACAGATTTAATTTTTTCCGAAAAAATTAAAAACACAAAGATTGTAGAGCGTATCTACGAGTTATCAAAAGAGAAAAAAGGAAAATATACCATTGTTTTTACGAGCAAAGGAAGAGAATTTGAAGAACATATTAAATTTTAGGCTATTTAATATCATTTAAATTGAGAAGCGTAGCATTATAAAATGACTACGCTTTTTTTATGATCTTACTAAAAAGTTAAAACTTAATATTTATAATTCCATTTGTAAATACATATATCGGCACATCATTTCTATCATTCATCGTCACTCTAAAAGTTCCTTCCATTTTAGTATCTGTATGTGTAATTATGGATGTTTCTCTGTCTCCAGATATAGGATCTGAACTGTATTCTATACCATTTTCAATCAATAAAAATTCTTCAATTTGATTGGTTTCTTCTACGATGACAAAAAATAAAAGCGTTTTGGTATTATTGTCAAATGTTGCTTCTATCATTCGAACATTGGTATCTGCTGGATTTAACATTACACTGTATTCTGTCAAAAAATAAGCGATTCCATTTAGATTAAAACTGATTGCATCTATTGGTACTATTGGCAAATTTTCATCATCTGACGAACAGGATAAAATAACAAATGCAATGATGCATAACACTACTTTTTTCATTGTGCATATTTTTAATTATATATGTTTTGCACGTTGAAAATTGGGAAACTCTTTTTCAATGTATGTAAATCATCAATACAAGGCTCTAATTATTTCGTAAGCGTTGTATTTTTTGTGTAAGCGTAGTTAAAACAACGAATATTGTCCGTTTTTATACTGTTCGTGAAGTGTTGTATTGAGTCTAGGCATTTTTTTGTTTTTGAAGTATTTTAGTCTTGCAAGTTGAATTAAGTTTCTAATTTGCTCTGCTATTTTTCCTTCTCCGCGCATTCGATGTCCGTAGCGACTGTCGTTTAATGTTCCACCATGACAACTTTCTATTTGATGCAATACTTTATCTGCTTTATCGGGCATGGTTTTACGAATCCAATCGGTAAATATTTCGCCAATGGCACCGTTTAATCGTACAATGGTAAACGCAATGGAACTTGCGCCCAATTCTGCTACTTTTTTCGCCATTGGCAGAATTTCATGACTATTAATTGATGGAATGATTGGTGCCAACATGACATTTACAGGAATTCCGTTTTCAGCCAAAGTTTTCACGGTTTCCAATCGTTTTTTAATACTTGCTGTACGCGGCTCCAATACGCGACGTGTTTCTTCCGATAAGGAAGTAATAGAAATATTAACACCGATAAGATTGTCTTGTGCCAGTTCTTTTAAAAGATCTAAATCTCGAAGTATGAGTGCGTTTTTGGTAATAATTGCTACCGGATGTTTATACTTTAAACATACTTTGAGCAGACTTCGTGTTATTTGTAATTCTTTTTCAGCAGGTTGATAACAATCAGTATTTCCAGAAAGTACAATGGTTTGCGCTTTCCAGCTTTTCTTTTTGATTTTTGCTTCTAACAATTCCGCCGCATTTCGTTTGACCAATATTTTTCGTTCAAAGTCCAATCCTGCGCTATATCCCCAAAATTCATGACTGTTTCTTGCGTAACAATAAATACAACCGTGTTCACAACCTTGATACGGATTTAGCGAATATTGCATCCCAACATCAGGACTTTTGACTTTATTGACAATTGTTTTTGGGAATACATTGATATATTTCGTTTTGTTTTTATCAGCTTCCTCACCTTCTTTGTGGCAGTATTCTAAAAAATCGGAACGTATTTCATGTGCATCTTGCAAAAAACGATTGTGTACATTTTTTTGCGCGCCTCTACCTTTGATTTTTGTTGAATCTTCCAAAACTCTTGATTTCTTTCACCAAAAGTACATTCCGCGGAAGCGAAAACAGTCAATTCAATTCACTTTTAAGTGCAACTACGGGAATTTTATTGCTTAATAAACTTCTTAATCACAGAACGATTTTGATCGTCAATAACTTTTAAGAAGTATACACCTGTTTGTAAATTACGAACGTCAATTGTTGTATTATTTGAAGTTACTTGTATCTCTTTTCCAAGTATAGAGTAGATTTCTACACGTTTCAGATTTGTAATTCCTTGAATATGTAATTGATCAATAGTTGGATTTGGATAAATAGCAATATCAGTTAATTCAACTTCTTCTGTTGAAAGTGTGCGAGAAAAAGTTACTTGACTACAATCATCAGAAACTGTTACGTATCTATAGTTAGGTAGATATCCAGCATGAAAACATTTTCCTAATATAAAAATAAATACATCCTCAGTACTCGTAGAATTACTACTTTTACTTATGTGACACGAGGTTACAGGAAGATCATCAGGAGGCAATGCATATTCTTGTACTGTATAAGGAATTCCTGTATAGTTACACCATAAAGAATAATTACTTATATCATATACATTTTCAATATCACTAGAGCTATTATGTAAATCATCAGACAACGCATATGTATTAATAAAATCGTATGCAGTAGTTAGCTCAAAATCTGTATTTCCTGATGTAGAATCATAAAAATTTGTAACAGAGAATTGATATTGTGACATAAAATCATCTAATGCAGCCACACCAGATTGTCCTGTATCTTTTAACGTTTGCACCCAACTGACTGTTGTTTGCACTCGAAACCCCATTTTTTTGTAAGGTAAATGAAGTTCATTCACGTGAAATTGAAATTCATTAAATAATGAATCTATATCAGCTAGGTTATGTGGATTTGAATATATAGCTGAAAGTTTTTCTAGGCAACCATCTACCCTAGATTGTTCTAGAAAAGGATTGTCATAATCTGGATCACTTGGATTATTTTTAATTTCTTGTAATACTAATAATTGAGCATCAAGTTCATAATTTTGTTGAATAAATGGATTGATGCTGCATTGCGCTTGTACACTGTATATATACAAACATAATAAGCTGGTTATTAGTAGTTTTTTCATATTGGTTGTTTTAGTAATTAGTGGGGGGAAGTAATATAATAACAATGAAATCAGTCATTTACCCTACTAAAAATTATCAATTTTTAATCGTAAATGCAAAAAAATCTTACTTGTTACCCAAAAATTACAAAGAAATACTTGTGTTTAAAAAGTTATTTTGAAGCGTTCTTACGGAAATCAAAAAATCCTGCTCAAAATGAGCAGGATTTTTTAATGATATATTTCAAGTTTAAGGCTATTTTCCAGGAAATGCAGCTTTGCGTTTTTCTAAGAATGCCGTTGTTCCTTCTTTGAAATCTTCGGTGCCAAAACAGTTTCCAAATTCAGTAATTTCAGTTTCGTAACCATTTACGCCGTCTGTATAGTTTGCATTGATAGCTTTGATAGCTCCGCTAATTGCCACTAATGAATTTCGCATAATTTTGCTCGCAAGCTTATACGCTAAAGGCAACAA
Source organism: Kordia sp. (assembly GCF_050633145.1). Taxonomy (GTDB): domain Bacteria; phylum Bacteroidota; class Bacteroidia; order Flavobacteriales; family Flavobacteriaceae; genus Kordia. Next base: position 68,946 of record NZ_JBOEFY010000050.1, read on the forward strand.
TTCTTCTTGTGTCGTTACATGATTTACCAATCCGCATTGTTTGGCTTCTTCAGCGCCAATCATTCCTGCAGTCATCACCAATTCCATTGCTTTTCCTTTACCAACTAGTTGTGGTAAACGTTGCGTTCCTCCATATCCAGGAATTACTCCAAGTGATACTTCTGGCAATCCCATTTTGGCATTATCACTAGCAACTCTAAAATGTGCTGCCATTGCTAATTCCAATCCGCCACCGAGCGCAAAACCGTTTACGGCAGCAATAACTGGTGTTCCTAAATTTTGTACAAAGTCGAAAAGTAATTCTTGTCCTTTTGCTGCTAATTTTCCACCTTCTTCTATAGAGAAATGAGCAAATTCACTAATATCTGCACCAGCTACAAATGCTTTTTCTCCACTACCTGTCAATACAATCACTTTTGCATCTGCGGAAGCATCTAACGCTTCAAAAGCATTGTGTAATTCTTGGATGGTATCTCTATTAAGTGCGTTTAGTTTTTTTGGACGATTAATCGTAATAGTTGCAATTCCGTTGTCTTCGTGTACTAGGATGTTTTCGTAGCTCATGATTGTTATATTTTTGGAAATGACACTTTAAATGTTGTGCCTTTATTTTCTTCTGATGTAAAAGTAATACTTCCTCCGGAAGTTTCTAGAATATTTTTTACCATTCCGAGTCCTAATCCCATTCCACTAGTTTTGGTTGTAAATTTAGGCTCAAATATTTTTGGTTCATTTTCTTTTGTAATTCCAATTCCGTTATCTTTTACAGTAATCATTACCATATTTCCTTCTTGAAATACGCGAACGTCAATACGTGGCGAACGATTATCGGAAATAGCTTGAATGGCATTTTTGACTAAGTTGGTAATGACACGAATTAATTGTGTTCGATCAAATTTTACAATGATTTCTTTTTCTTCGTACGAATAGTTAATGTAATCTTCATTAAAGAGTTCCATTGCCAAACGTGTAATTTCTACCACATTTAGCATTTCATTTTGCTGCGCTGGCATTTTAGCAAAGTTTGAAAACGCCGATGCAATATTGCTCATGGTATCAATTTGTTGAATGAGCGTTTTTGTGTATTCATTTACTTTTTCATGAATTTTTGGATCGTTCGGATCAAACTTTCGCTGGAAACTTTGAACAGTTAAACGCATTGGCGTCAACGGATTTTTTATTTCGTGTGCCACTTGTTTTGCCATTTCGCGCCAAGCTTGTTCACGCTCACTTTTTGCGAGTTTTACAGCACTTTCATCCAATTCATCAATCATACCATTATATGCATTGATTAGATTGTATATTTCTTCTCCTGCATATTCTACTATAATTTTTTCATTGCGTTTGTTGAAACGTGTTTGATCTAACTTTTCACCAATTTTCTTTAATGATTTTGTAATATATCTTGAAACATAGTAAGCAAATACGATCGCAATAATTAACATGACTACATACGTATATCCTAAACGTATCAAAAATTCTCTTAGTTCTCTATCACCAAAAGTATTATCAAGTTTATAACGCAAGTTTATAATTCCTAATGGCTTCGATTTAGCATCTGTAATAATACTATATGAAGACTGGTATTCTATGCCATTCTCTACAACTATGTCGTCATAATGTTTCTCAACGTTACTTTGTAAATTATTTAAAACTTCTGCTGGTAAACATTCTGTAATTCCTTCACTTCTAATAGATGTATCTGAGGTTTTTAAAAAGCCACCTTCTAAATCATATAAATTGAATATTACACTATGAATGTCTGCAATTTTGTAGATTTCTTTCTGAAAAATAAGTTCCAAATTTTCTTCACTAACAACATAGGTAGTTTCAAAATAAAGAAGGTATTTTACATCTCCTATTACTTGTTTTTCTTTTCGATCTAAACGACGTAAATGATAATCGTTTGATTGTTCACTGTACTGATAAACAGTGACTAACGCTATTAAAATAGATGCTACAAGAATTAAAATAATCATGTAAGCAAATATTCGAGAACGTAATGAAAGTCTAGCTGGTTTCATGAATGTGGGTTTATCTTCCTTGCCTTTGCACAAGAATCAAGCCAAGTTATGCCTCTGGGTTTTTCTCTCGTATGCGTTTATATATTTTAAATCCTAGCATCAATAAAATTCCTAAAACAAAAATTCCAATCACGCCAAAAATCCAATTAATAGAGCTTTTTAAAACCACCAAAAACACAACAGCAAACAGTATAAATGTCGCTCCTTCATTCCACAGTCTCATAAAGTTAGAACTGTAACGCACATCATCATTTTGCAATTGCTTGTACATTTGATTTGTTTTAAGATGGTAAATCCATAATAATACGATAAATGCTAGTTTAACATGCATCCAACCTAGTTGTAATAACGATGAATTGGCAATGAGCAGTAAAACTCCAAAAAGTGTTGCCAATATTCCTGAAGGCCATGAAATAATGAACCACAAGCGTTTTGCCATGAGTTTCAATTGTTTTCCTAAAATTTCCTTTTCGGGTGATGGTTTGTGATATGCTTCTATTTGATATACAAATAAGCGTGGAATGTAAAATAATCCTGCAAACCAAGTGACTACAAATATTAAGTGTAGTGCTTTTATATAACCGTAATATTCTATCATTTAATCTTCTATAAATAAATAGTTTAGTTTTTTCGCATTAAAAGCTTCGTTAAACGCTTTTATTTCGTTGTCTACTAAATTATTGAATGCGTTTAATTCTTTGTTTATTTTTTGTGACAACTCATTTTTTACCGCAATATCTTGTTCTGTTGGCGCAAAATCGCCCATGCTTACCAATGAATTTAAATGTCCTAATTTGTTTGTGAGACGAATTGGGAAATTCAATGGATCTTGTCCACTACGATTTTTCGTTTGATACAAAGCTTCTTCAATAGCTGTAAATTGTTTTTTGAGTTCTTTGGCTTTTTCCACCAAATCTTTCACATTTTCGTCATCTTTATACTGCGCTGCAAAAGAACTCAATTTTGCATTAATTTTTCTAATTTTTTTGATGGATTTATGTGCGTTGTCCATTGTTGCATTGACATCTTTGATGAAATCGAATTGCTTTTGCATATCTGCCAACGTGCTTTCGGCTCTTTTATCCGCTAAAATGGTAAACGGTTTGATGATTTCTACAGCATCTGAACCTTCTTTTTTCACAGTCAGCTTTACTTTGTATTCACCTGGAACTGCTCTCGGACCATTTAAACTTGCCCACCATAAAATCATTCCTTCTAGCTTTTCAGTGCCTTTATAGCTCATATTCCACACAAACTGATTTCCTCCTTTTTCAACTTTGAGTTTGTCTTTCTTTTTGTTTTTTGTGCTGAATTTTTTAATCACATCTCCATTAGCTTCCATGTACGTTAATGAAACCTCATCTGCTGAATCATAATCGTTCAAATAGAAATACGTAATAACTCCATTCGGATGATTGATTCCTTCCGTTTTGCTTCCTTTTTGAGAACCACCACGCATTCTGTATGAATCTTTTGGCTTGTATAAAATGTTTTCATTTTTTGCGATACCATATTGTTGATGAATCACCGTTAAATCGTCAATAATCCAAACACTTCTTCCTTGCGTTGCTACGATTAAATTGTTGTCTTTTAGGGCTAAGTCTGTAATTGGAACAATTGGTAAATTCAATTGAAACGATTGCCAGTTTTTTCCATCATTGAACGAAATGTACATTCCTGTTTCTGTTCCTGCGTAGAGTAAACCTTTACGTTTTGGATCTTCACGAACAACTCTTGTAAAGTGTTCTGCGTTGATTCCGTTTGTAATCTTTGTCCACGATTTTCCGTAATCGGTTGTTTTGTATATGTATGGCTTAAAATCGCCCGTTTTATATTTTGTTCCTGCTACATAACAGGTTCCAGCGTCAAAAACACTTGGCTCAATACTGTTAATCATCATCCAATCTGGCATTCCTTTTGGCGTTATATTTTCCCAAGTTTGCCCGCCGTCTTTTGTAATATGAATCAATCCGTCATCACTTCCAACCCACAACAAACCTTCTTTTAGAGGCGATTCTTGCGCAGCAAAAATAGTACAGTAATATTCCACGGAAGTGTTATCTTGTGTAATTGGTCCACCAGAAGATTTTAGTTTTTCTGGATCGTTTCTGGTTAAATCTGGACTGATAATATCCCAAGATTGCCCTTCGTTTTCAGTTACATGCACACGGTTTGAAAATGTGTATAAACGATTCGGATTGTGCTTTGAGAAAATAATTGGAAAATTCCACTGAAAACGATATTTCATTCCTTCAGCGCCATGTCCCATCGGATTGTCTGGCCAAACATTGATAGCTCTTACCGTTCCTGTTCTATGATTTTTTCGCGTGAGGAAACCATCGTAACTTCCACCATATACAATGTCATTGTCTTTTGGATCAACTGCAATATGTGCCGATTCGCCACCTGCTGTACTTTCCCAGTCGTCATCAGAAATTGAAAAACCATCTGTTCTATGCGGAATACGTATGGTAGAATTGTCTTGTTGTGCTACATAAATTCTGTATGGAAAGCTATTATCTGTTGTAACTCTATAAAATTGTGAGGTTGGTTGGTTGTGATAGGTACTCCAAGTTTCACCACCATCATAAGTAACTTGTGCGCCACCATCATCACCAATAATCATACGTTTTGGGTTTTCTGGTGCAATCCATAAATCGTGATGATCGCCATGTGGAGCATTGTATGTACTAAATGTTTTTCCGCCATCGGTACTTTTATGATAGCGTACGTTCAATACGTATACAACATCTACATTTTCTGTATCTGCATACAAACGTGTATAATACCAAGCACGCTGACGCAATTTACGTTCGCTATTTACTTGACTCCATGTTTCGCCACCATCGTCACTTCGATACAAACCACCTTTGTCTTTATTTTCTACAATTGCCCAAACACGTTGATTGTTTAATGGAGAAACTGTAACTCCTATAATTCCTAAAGTTCCTTTTGGGAACCCTTTTTTTGTAGAGATTTCTGTCCATGTTTCGCCACTATCTGTACTTTTCCATAATGCTGAACCATCGCCACCAGAACTCAAACTGTACGGAGTTCTGCGAACTCTCCATGTAGAAGCATATAGAATTCTTGGATTTGTTGGATCAATTAATAAATCGACAACTCCTGCATCTGCATTGGCAAAGAGTGTTTTTTTCCATGTTTTTCCACCATCAATACTTTTGTATACACCTCTTTCTTGTGAGGCTTTGTAAACATTTCCCATCACACCAGCATATACAATATCTGGATTCGTAGGATGAATTGCCATTCTAGGAATATGTCTTGAATTTTTTAATCCTGAAGCTGTCCATGTTTTTCCAGCGTCGACACTTTTCCAAACGCCATATCCTGAAGATACGTTTCCACGCACGGTTTTTTCGCCACCACCAACATATATTACATTCGGATCACTTTTTGAAACTGTAATTGACCCAATACTTCCTCCAAAAAAGCCATCAGAGATATTTTCCCAAGCACGTCCACCATTGGTTGTTTTCCAAATTCCGCCTCCAGTTGCTCCAAAGTAGAACAAATTAGGTTTGTTAGGAACTCCTGTCACAGCAGCACTTCGTCCGCCACGAAAAGGACCAATAAGCCTGTATTCTAGGTTTTTATAATAATCTTCATTGAAGTTTTGTGCTTGTGTTTCAAAAGAACTTCCTACAGTAAGTAAGAGCACAGTTAGTAAGGTTAAAAATCGCATTTTTAGGTTGGTTTGGTTTTAGTTACTAAAAATAAGGATTATTCTTTTATGGTGTTTTTGTTTTTGTGTTAATTCGTGTGTTTGGTGTTTGAAGGTGTGTGTTTTACTTTTTATTTATAAACATAAACTCCTAAACTTATAAACAGTTAAACGTCTTTGCGAGGAAGCATGACGTGGCAACCTGTTTCTATAGTAAAAGATAGCTTCACTTTGTTCGCTATGACGTTTCATAACCTCTCAATACTAATATCTCAGAATATAAACTTCAAGCTTGTGTATTCGTTTTTTTGTCTATTTGTTTTCTGTTACAATAAAACTAACTGCTACACCAGCTATTCTCGACTGCGCTCGAATTGACATTTGAAACTTCTCAATACTCATTTCTCAGTGCTAAAATCTTTTTTACCACGAATTCACGAATAATTTTAAGCTTTTCTAATGTATACTTTAAATGTATTGAATGTACTTTGAAACAATTCAAAATTCAACATTTATAATTTAGCATTTAAAGACTAGAATATTGTAACGTTTTTTGAATGACATTTGAAACCTCTCAATACTCAATACTAATAGCTCAAAACTACTTTTACTTCAACGTACGTCTCACTTCTCTATTTAAATACCAACCTGTAACGATTGTAGAGAGTAAATCGGCAATAGGAAAGGCAACCCAAACACCAAAGATTCCGTAGTATTTTGGTAAGATTAAAATTAATGGAATGAGGAAGAATCCTTGTTTTGTAAGTGTGAGCAATAATGCAGGAATGGCTTTCCCAATGGCTTGAAAATATCCAGAACCAATCATTTGAACGGCAATTAACGGAGTGACTAAGAATACCCAACGCAAGGCATTTGGCGTATCTCTAATTACAACTTCATCATTGGTAAACACGGACGTTATTTGCTCTGGAAAAATCATGATAATTGCAAAAATGAGCAATGCCAAACCTGTTCCGTATTTGATAGAAATGTTGATACTTTGACGCACACGTTCAAGCTTTTCTGCACCATAGTTGAAACCTGCAATTGGTAGAAATCCTTGCGAAATTCCCATCACAGGAAATAAAGCAAACATCAACATTCTACTTATAATTCCATAAATAGTTACCGACGTTTCTCCTCCGTACATAAATAATGTATGATTTAGAATGATGGAAAGAATACTCACCATTCCTTGTCGCGCTAACGTTACGCCACCTAATTCTGTGATTTCACGAACAATAGCATGTTGTAATTTGAAACATTTCAATCGGATTTTGAGCTCACTATGTTTTGAAATAAAAAACCAATAGATGAATAAAAAGCAGATAAAGTACGAAATTGACGTTGCCCAAGCTGCTCCAGCCATGCCCATATCCAACACATTGATAAATAAGTAATCGAAAAGTATGTTTCCAATTGCTGGAAGAATCAATGCAACCATTGCAAATTTTGGCTTGCCTTCTGCTCGTACAACCGGATTTCCTGTCATACACAAGGACAAAAACGGAACTCCATACATGACAATAACATAGTACGTTTCCGCAGGAGCGAGAATCTTACCTTTCGCACCAAATAGCGCTAATGCTTCTTCTTTAAAGATGAGTCCGACAATGACAAAGAAAATTGCCAATCCGAACGATAGTACAATCTGGTTTCCAAAAACTCGTTGTGCTTTATCGTGATCGTCGGCGCCTAATGCTCTGGAAATGATAGATGCACCTCCAACTCCAATCGCCATTCCAATGGAAGCAATTAAAAAGGTAAGCGGCACAACAACCGTAATAGCGGCAATTGCCATGGCACCAATCCATTGTCCAACAAAAATGGTATCGACCACCATATTGAGCGACATAACTAAAATTCCTATCGATGCAGGAAGTGCTTGCGAAATAAGTAGTTTCCCAATTGGCGCAATACCAAGTTCGGCAGATTTATTGGTTGCCATTAGGCAGTTACTTCCTCTTTAGAAGCAACACTCCATTCATTAATCCAACGTGTCATTACTTTTACCCAATCATCGTTGTCATTTAAGCAAGGAACATGTTTGTACTGTTCTCCGCCAGCTTCTTTGAATTGTTCTTCACCTTCCATTGCAATTTCTTCCAGTGTTTCTAAACAATCTGAAACGAATGCAGGTGTAATAACTACTAAGTTCTTTTTTCCTTCTTTTGGAATGCGTTCAAATTCAAAATCTGTATATGGTTTTAACCAAGGATCGCCACCTAAACGCGATTGGAATGAATCGCTATATTTTCCTTCTGGTAAGTCTAAATATTTTACAATTTCTTTCGTTGTTTCAAAACATTGATGTCTGTAACAAGTTGCATGTGCTTTAGATGCAGTTTCGCAACAGCTTCCATCTATTTTGCAGTGTGATTTTGTTGGATCGCTTTTGCGGATATGTCTTTCAGGAATTCCGTGATACGAAAACAAAATGTGATCGTAATCAACTCCTTCTATGTGTGATTTTATGTTTTCAGACATGACACGAATGTAATCTGGATGATTGTAGAAAGATGGAACAATCGTCAAATTCATATTAGGAAAATGCTTTTTTTGCTCTTCTTTCGTTTTTTCGATTACTGTTTCTGTAGAAGACATCGCGTAATGCGGATATAATGGCACAACCAATACATCATCTACTCCTTTGTCATGCAATTCTTTTAGTCCTTTTTGAATACTCATAGAGCCATAACGCATTCCTAATGCAACAGGCACTTTGGCGCGCGCTTGTACTTTTTCATGAAAACGTTCAGAAAGAACTATTAATGGTGAACCTTCTTCCCACCAAATTTTTTGGTAAGCTGCTGCTGATTTTTTGGGACGTGTGTTTAAAATAATTCCTTTAACTAAGAATGTTCGAAGCCATTTTGGAACATCAATAACGCGTTCGTCCATTAAGAATTCACCTAAATATTTTTTTACGTCTTTAGGGTTTGGACTATCTGGCGAACCAAGATTTATCAGTAATACACCTTTCATTTGTTTCTTTTTTAGTCTTCTTTTTAAAGAAATACAAAAATACGACTCTATCTTCAATTATTATACAGACTAGTATAGGAAATCTTTATATATTCATTTTAAATCCGAATTATACGATACAAAATGTTTACGTTACTCATTTAAAAGGCATTTTTACGCATTATGATTCTGTTAACATGAAAGAATTTATATCTTTAGTACATTGGTAAACATTTTACCGAATACACTATTACCATTAATTTTGCTACGTATTTTATGAGATTATATATATCACTCCTATTTCTGTGCTGCACCTCTTTTTTAATTGCTCAAGAAGAAAAACAAAGTCTTCTTTGGGAAGTTTCTGGAAACGGCATGGAAAAATCGTCCTACTTGTATGGAACTATGCATGTGAGCAAGAAAGTAGCTTTTCGATTGGACGATGTTTTTTTTAAAGCATTGAATGAAGCAGAAACTGTTGCTTTAGAATCGGATCCGACAACTTGGCTGGCACATAACTACGAACTCATGTCTGATGCTTCACCTAGAAGCTATGGCGGTGAAAATTTTTATAACAGAAATTTTAATCCGCAATTTTCTAAGAAAGAAGCCGTACGAAGCATTATCCGATTTGACAATAGAATTATTAACGGATATTTATATCGAAAACAGGCTGGTGCAGACGATTTTGAAGAAGAAACATATTTGGATATGTTTATTTATCAGGCAGGAAAAAAGAACAATAAACCAATTATCAGCTTAGAAGACATCAAAGAATCACGATACCTTACTTCGCGCGCAGCGTATAATATTTTAAAGAAAAAACCTGACGAATGGATTCAAAAAAAGTTTAAGGATCAAAACCGATATACCGTTCAAGAAGATGTGTATAGAGACCGAAATATTGAGTTACTCGATTCTATTGGCGCTGCTGTAAATACCGATTTTTATCGCGAACACATGCTGTATAAGCGTAATGAAAATATGGTAATTGTGATGGATTCTTTGATGCAACACAAAACTGTTTTTGCTGGAGTTGGCGCTGCGCATTTGGCGGGTGAAAAAGGCATGATTAAAATGCTTGAAGATCGCGGATATACTGTAAAAGCACTAACTTCTAAACAGACCGATTTTGCACTGAAAGCCAAAGTAGAATTAGAAGATTTGCATGTAAAACCATATTTAAACACCTACAGTACACCTGATGGTTTTATTACAATTAAAACCTTTGATGAACTCCGAGAATTCGTCTATAAAGAACAAAAATTTTATTTAGCGCCCGATATGACAAACGGTGCGTATTTAACCATCACACGATTAAATACCTACGATCAGTTTCCGAATGAAGAAAAAATTACACTCGAAGAAATAGATCCGTTATTGTACGAAGATATTCCAGGCGATATCATTTCAAAAGAACCAATTACAAGTCCATTTCCTGGGTTTAGTATTGTCAATAAAACCAAAAAAGGCGATTATCAAAAGTATCATATTTACAAAACGCCACTGGAAATGATTATCATCAAATTTGGTGGAAAAAAGGATTTTGTATTGCAATATGAAAAAGAAATTTTTAATTCTATTCAGTTTCGCAAACCTTCAAATGAATTGAAAACTTATACGGCTGAATACAATAAGTATTCGTTTTTATTTCCAACGAATTTCATTTCTGATAATACGAAGAATGTTGGAAATAAATTATTGCAAGCTGCAGTTAATGATGAATATTATTTCTTTAAAGAAGTATTCAATAATGACATTACATACATAGAAGAAGATGCGTTTGAAGCAGAGTACATTCACGATAATTTCTATAAAAAACTAGACATTGAAAAGGTTGATGGCAATTTTGTCAACTACAACTATAAAAGTTATGAATCATCGGCTATTGTTGACACGATCACGCAGAAAAAAATCTATTTAAAGACCATTGTAAAAGACGAAAGTTATTATTTGCTCGGTTTTATTGGTGATGATACTCAAAAAGCAAAAACGTATTTTAATTCGTTCAAAATCAACACTCCAAAATACAAGCGATTTAAAACAGTGATTGATACTTCATTGCACTTTTCGGTGTTGACAAATACCAAACAACCTACGGCTTCACGATCGTATGGTTCGCGATATGACTCAAATAAAAAGGCGTACGATCAGGAGAAAAAATACATTACATACACTTCAAAAAGTAATGAAAAAGTACTGGTGCGAAGAATTAAATATCACGACTTACAAATGTTTCACAATATTGATAGTTTATGGAATAGCATAGAACGTTTTTATGAGTATAGTTTTGTAATTGAAGATAAAAAACATGAACAAAAAGACGATGTTTATTATAGTACGTATGTTTTAAAAGATACAGCGAGTGCCAAGCGTGTATATAGAAAAAACATCTTGAAAAAAGGAGTTTTATTCAGTCTATCTACTTTGGAAGATTCTATTGCAGAACGTTCTGAATTTGTTGAAAATTTTTATGAAACGTTTACACCTGTTGACACGTTACTTGGTAAAAATGTGTTTGTTGATAAAACCGATATTTTCTTTGATGGAATTAAAAACAATGACAGCATCGTATTAAAATCATACGCAAAAATTAAGTTTAAAGACAAGCATGCAAATCCGATTATCGCTATTCTGAAAGAACATGAGTTCCCAGAAGATCGAGAAAACATTAAAAACTATCTAATTACTTCTTTGGGGCGACTTGAAAACCCACAAATTTATCCGTTTTTAGAAAAATTATATATTGAAGCGTACGACAAACCGAAAACGCAAACTGCCATTTTAAGAACCTTATTAAAGCAGGAAAAAGAAACTTCTTATGAATTGATCCTTGAGTTGTTGGAAAAAGATTTCCCATTAGATTCACGCGCAATCAGTAGATTGTTTAAAACAGGACAAGACAATTTAGTATTGAAAAAAGAACTGTTCCCAGAATTGTTGAAATATTCGAGCATACAAGAATACAAAACACCTATTTATGAATTATTAACGCAATTAAGCGATAGTAGTTTAATCAAATCAAAAACCTATAAAAGATATAAAAGTCAATTGTTGAATGATGCTAAAATAGAAGTGAAACGAAACTTAGGAAAATCTTCTTCTTACAATTATAGCAGTAGTAGAGCACTTGACAATTATGTAAAGTTATTATTCCCGTTTCGAAAAGATAAAAACATCAAAGATTTCTACAGTAAATTGATCAAAACGGATGCAAGATCAGCGTTGACAACTTATGTAACGTTGTTAGCTGAGTACAATGAACAAATTCCGCAAGAATTAAAAGAAAAAACCTTTTTTGATGACAAAGCATTGGCCTCTACCATATGGAAGTTAGCCGAAAAAGATTTGCTTAAAATTGTGCCCGATTCGCTAAAAACACAACAACGTTATGCAAAATCAGGATTGGTGAGTCGTATTGGACTCGACAAAGAGAAAGACACTATTTCTTTTGTAAAATCGATCAAAGTACACAACGAAGATGGCGACATTACTATATATTTCTTTAAAGTAAAAGAGGAAGGTCGCTACCGAGAAACCAACAAACTATATCACGTAGCCTTTTTAGACAAACCTACATTGACTACAGAACCGTATCTTTTAACTAAAGGTTCTAGAGGCGATCGTATTTACGGCGACGAAATTGACGAAGAATTATTTGAAGATGCAATAGAACAAGTAAAATACAAAAAACGAAAACGAGTTAGCGGACGATCGAGGTATTGATTTTTTTAGACTTCTTGGACATATTAGATTGTTAGACTTGCTTAGATTTTTAGACTGTTAGATAGCTAGTACGAGTTTAAAAACTCGCACTAACTAATCCTTATACTTAGTCTAGAACTCGTATTCTGCCACTGTTAAAGCATCTAACTCTTCCACAGTAATATCATGATCTTCAAGAATAAAACGTGCTATCTTAGTTACAACCGAAGAAATATTCGTTGGTAAATTCATAATGTGAGGACAAATTCTAAGCGCTTCAGGACGTGGATTATCACCAGTATTTTCTGGAATAAAACCTACTGCAAAACGACTTCCCTCTCCTTTCTTACCGTATAAATAATTGTATAAATCTTTATGGTTAATGGTTCTTCTTGGCGAGATAATGCTAAATACAGTGACACCATTAGAAAACTTTTTAGAAATAGGTGTTGTATATAAAATTTCCACACCCAATCTGTCAGCCATAAACTTTAATTTTCTTCTTAAATCGTCTTGAAGCGACTTAACTCTTGCCTCAATACGTTTTGGATCATTTCCGTTTATTTTATCATGCTCAGCAATAGTTTGTCCCAACGCATAAATATTGGCTTCATCTCTTTGGCCAAGCAATTCAAATCGTGATGTATCTTCAGGCAATTTATCTTCAAACCCAATTTTACCATCATACGCATGAATGCTGATATCAAAATTTTCAGCGCGCTCAGGTTTCATATAAAAAATACCTGTTTCAAAAGGCCCCATTAACCACTTATGCGAACTAGAGGCAAAACTGTCACAATCAACTCCTTTAATTCCGTTTTTCTCAATCAGGTTTATTTCCAAACCGCCCCAACTTACAGCACCATCAACATGAATATGAATGTCTGGATATACTTCGCGTACTCTTTGCACAATTTCTTTGGAAGGCATACAAATACCAGAAATATTGGACACTTCAGAAAAACTGAGCATAACAGTATTTCCCGAAATACTTTTGATTTTCTCTATAATAATATTGCAGATTCCTGATAGAATTCGTTCATCAGTCCAATTAAAGAAATCTATTGTTTTCAGTGAGAACATTTCCACTTTTTTCGTTTCGGATGATCTCAATTTCCAAACATTATTATTGGTTGGATGATTTTCGTCCCATAACAACACCGTATTTCCTTCCCAAAGTTTAAATCCTTTTGAAAGTTGATTGTTAGCTTCACTCGTATTACGTACCAAAGCAATATTCTTAACACCTGGAGCTGGCACAGCGCCAACATGTTGCGCAATTACCTTTCGTATCGTTTCTAAAATAAGTCCATATCGTTCTTGTCGCGATTGCATAGAAATATCTGCATTGAACTGAGAACGTAATGAGTTAATTCTATTGAGCACAGGAACAAACGTAGGACATAAATTTGCTGAATTCATCGGTTCCACCATAAATCTAGGATCAACACCTGGATTAAAAAACAATTTCCGAACACTTGACCAATCAACAACTGTTTCAAGTTTTAGCGTCTGTTCAAAATCTCCTTTTAATACATTATACTGTTCATTGGTAATTAATGATTTTTGTCCAAGCTTTTCTATAAGCTCAAGCATTTCGTTTTGGATTATACTAGTTCCCATGGCTTTACTATTTAATTGTGTTTCTTACTCGTTTAAGGTTTTTCAGATTTCACCTTTTTGATTGAGACACAAATTTGAGCGTAAATTAGTCACCAAAACAGCCCATAAATACGGAAACTGCCATTGCGGATAGTACGCAAATACTACCGTGTTTATACTTGGGTGTTTTTAATATGTGAAGTAGAATAAGAAATAAACAGATTGCCGCGCATTTTTTTAAAATGCTCGCAAAGACGTTTCCCAGAAATCTAATAGTCAAACAGCACTCGTGCTGAGCCTGTCAAAGTACAAATTTGCGAAGCGACCCACATTTCGACTCCGCTCAATGTTCATATACTTCCAAAAGCGTTCACGCTGAGCCTGTCGAAGTGAAGCGATCCAAAATACTAAAAGCGCCAGCGATCTAACAGCGAAGCGAATCTAAAAGGCGAAGCCGGTCTAAGAGATTCCCGCCTTCGCGGGAACGAGTCTAAGAGCGCCAGCAAGTCTAACCAGCACTCGAAACAATATATTTCTTAGGCGTAGTTCCGTATTTCTTTTTAAAAGCTGCAATAAAATGACTTGCCGTACTGTAGCCAACTTTATGCCCAACTTCGTTTACGTTGTAACTTCCAGACTCTAGCAACTTTCGTGCGTATTCCATCTTATAATCAAACAAAAAACTAAAAACTGAATCGCCATAAATTTGTTTAAAGCCTTCTTTCAGTTTCTTAATATTTAAACCAACTTCATTTGCCAACTCTTGCAAACTTGGTGGTTCGGCCATATTTGCGATGACAATATCTTTTGCACGACGAATTTTTAAGACATTATCTTCATCTACCAAAAATGGACATTGCTCAATATCGGCATCTTCACTTCTATTAAAATACAGACTCAACAATTCGTAGGCTTTTCCTTTTAAGTACAACTTCTTAATCGATTTGTGCATGTTGTTATTCAACATTTGATTCAACACAACAGCCATTATCGGCGTTATTTTTTTGTTGTCATAATACTTTTTGTCTTTCTTATCAGCATCTAAAAAATGTATATAATTTGCTTCTGTAGAAAATAATGAGTGAAACTTTTTAATAGGAATCAACACAGAAATCAACCAAGTTTTTGGCTTCAAGTCTACATTAATAGGTAAATCTGTTTGCGGGTTATACAACAACAATGCATGTTCGTCCAACACATCAAATGAATACCTTCCGTTGTTAAAGTTAAACTTACACTCGCCTTTTACACAAAAATGAAACTGTATAAAACTACTGTCAATTTCACGTATAAGTTGCTGAGTATCATTACTATCATTTTGAAGTTTTAAAATGTAAAAACCATCTTCAACTTGAGTCTCTTTCAAAGTACCTTGAGCGTTATTTTTTTCTTCCATAAGTAGAAATACCTGTTTTGTTCTTATTTAGAATCATTCTATGTTAAACGATCTAAAAAGCCTTATTTTGCAGTAAAATTACAACATTCCGCAAGTTTTTTATAAGAATCGCATCTAAAAAACTTATAGCGATATAAAAAGTCCTTTCAGCGTTATTTTTATTTCAGCTTGAATGATACTTTTGTTAACGATTTTGAATTCTTATGAAGCAATATAATATATCAAAACATAATTCTTTTTACTGTGTTGGGCTAAGCTACCAAAAAGCGGAAGCACACACACGTGGGAAATTTAGTTTGTCTGATACAGCTCAAGCTTCTATTCTTGAAACTACGAAGGTTGAAAACATTGGAGATGGCGCATTGATCATTTCTACATGCAACCGAACAGAAATTTATGGTTTCGCTTCACATCCTTGTCAATTTATCAAATTACTTTGCGATTACTCTAACGGAACTGCAGAAGAGTTTCAAGATGTCGCTTATATTTATAAGAATACTGATGCGATAAATCACTTGTTTAAAGTTGGTACAGGATTAGACAGTCAGATTTTAGGAGATTTTGAAATTATCTCTCAATTAAAGAAAGGATTCAAAGCTTCTCAAAAAGTTGGACTCATTAATGGTTTCATGGAACGTTTGGTAAATGCCGTAATAACTGCTAGCAAACGCATCAAAAATGAAACAGAAATTTCTTCAGGTGCAACCTCAGTAGCATTTGCTTCTGTACAGTATATTTTAAAAAATGTAGAAGATACTTCTGAAAAGAATATTTTACTCTTCGGAACTGGTAAGATTGGTAGAAATACCTGTGAAAATTTGGTGAAACATACCAAAAACAATCACATCACTCTTATCAATAGAACCAAAGACAAAGCCGAGAAAATTGCAGGAAAGTTCAATCTAACTGTAAAAGATTACGAGATGCTTTCTGAAGAAATTCAAAAAACAGACGTATTAATTGTTGCTACAGGAGCAGAACGTCCAACGGTTTCTAAAGAAGACATTCATACAAATAAGGAATTATTAATTTTAGATTTATCAATTCCTGAAAATGTATCGCAGAATGTAACTGAGTTAGACAATGTAACTTTAGTTCATTTAGATGCTTTATCGCAAATTACAGATGAAACTTTGGAACGCAGAAAAGAACACATTCCAAAGGCAGAAGCAATTATTGACGAAGTAAAAACAGAATTCACTGCTTGGTTAGAAACGCGAAAATTTGCACCAACAATCAAAGCATTAAAGCAAAAGTTAACAGCAATCAAAAATGCTGAATTGGACTTTCAACGTAAAAAAATAAGTGATTTCGACGAATCTCAAGCGGAAATCATTACGAATAGAATCATTCAAAAAATAACTACACAATTTGCCAATCATCTTAAAGATGAAAGCACAACTTCAGAAGAAAGTGTAGCACTAATACAAAAAGTATTTCAATTGGAAAACAACTCACTATGAGTAAACGCATCAGAATCGGGACTAGAGATAGTGAACTCGCATTGTGGCAAGCTAAAGTAGTACAAGATCAGTTAGAACATCTTGGTCACAAAACCGAATTAGTTCCCGTAAAAGCTACAGGCGATTTAGTCTTAGACAAACCACTATACGAACTCGGAATTACAGGGATTTTTACAAGAACACTCGATATTGCGATGCTCAATAATGACATCGATATTGCAGTGCATTCCTTAAAAGATGTTCCTACTTTATTGCCAAAAGGCATTGTACAAGCAGCCGTTTTAAAACGTGGAAATGTTCGTGACACCTTGGTTTTTAAGAAAAACGAAGAGTTTTTATCGGAACGTGACGCAGTTATTGCAACAGGAAGTTTGCGCCGAAAAGCACAATGGCTTCACCGATATCCAACACATACCATTGAAGATTTACGTGGAAATGTAAATACACGTTTGCAAAAACTAGAAGATACTGAACATTGGAATGGTGCTATTTTCGCTGCCGCTGGATTGGGACGAATCGGTTTACGACCAGAAGATTCTGTTAATCTTGAATGGATGATTCCTGCACCTGCGCAAGGAGCTATTATGATTACAGCTTTGGAAGAAGATGAAGAAATTCGTGCAATTTGTGCTGAAATCAATCATGAAGAAACTGAAATTTGTACTTCGATAGAACGTAAATTTCTAAACTTATTAGAAGGTGGTTGTACAGCGCCAATTGGAGCAATTGCATACATAAAAGAAGAAGTGGTAACACTTGAAGGAGTCTTACTAAGTACTGATGGAACAAAACGAATTTACGTAACACGTTACGAAAAACTCGGAGAACATCAGGAACTCGCAAAATACTGTTCAGACTTTATCATTGAACGTGGCGGAAAACGCTTGATGGATGATATTAAACAATCTGGAAAGCAAACCAATGTGTATTCTACCAAATTATTGACAGAAGCACAACGTCAACTATTTAATGAAAAAGTGATCTCAGAAAGTAGCGATTTCATTAAAATTAGCTTGAACAGAATCAAACCGCAAGTAGTTCGCAAGCCAATTAAAAATGTTATTATTACAAGTAAAAATGCGGTAGAAGCATTGGTACAAAACTTTTCAGCAGAAGAATTACAGTTTGAAAACATTTACTGCGTAGGGCGAAGAACAAAAAAGCTCATTGAGCAAAAAATTGGTCCTGTTGTAAAATCAGCACGCAACGCAAAATTACTAGCAGAACACTTAGTTGAATATATAGAAGGAACTTCAGTAACCTATTTTTGCAGCGATATTCGTTTGGATGCTTTGCCTACAACATTAGAAGAAAGTCATATAGAAGTTACAGAAGTACACGCATACAAAACGATGCTAGATGCTGAGAAGCTTCAAGATGGAATTGAAGGTGTGTTATTTTATAGTCCATCAACCGTAAAAAGTTACATATCGGCAAATAAAGCTAAAGGAATTGCATTTTGTATTGGCGAAACTACAGCAAAAGAAGCGTCTCAATATTTTGAAGATGTTCGTACTGCCAAAGTTCCAACGGTTGAGAGTGTGATTGAGTTGGTGAATGAGCACTATGTTTGATAGGTGTTAGGTTTTTGGGTGTTAGGTGTTAGGTATTAGCTAAACAACCAAAACGTCACTTCGAGTGAAATTTCGTATCGAGAAGTACTTTGAAATAAAAACAGACATGAGATATCAGTAGTGAGTAATGAGTTTTTCTCAATTCTCAATACTAACATCTCAATACTTAAAAAAGAAATGATAAAAAACGATTTATTTTTAAGAGCCTTAAAAGGCGAAGTGGTAGAACGTCCACCAGTTTGGATGATGCGCCAAGCAGGAAGATATTTACCAGAATTCATGGAAATAAAAAAGAAGTACGACTTCTTTACACGTTGTC
>NZ_JBOEFY010000051.1:0-19562 GCF_050633145.1 Kordia sp.
TCCTTTAGTAAATCTTCTTCTTGAGCAAAGACAGCTGTTCCAACAAACAATAATAATAGTACAAGCTTTTTCATATTAAGGGAAGTATTTCTAACAAATATAATTGAAAAGTAATAGTCAGTATTTGCTTTCATTTCAAGTTTTGCAATAATTCGCGGAATTGTAACTATCTATCAAAGTATTACACACTTTTAAGTTGAATTCTCTTAAGTTAGAGAATAAAAAAACAGAAAAGTAATATAACTTCTCTGCTTTTTTATTTTGCAATTTTAAATATGCTTTAACATACTGTTTCTGCTGTTGGTGGTGGATTTCCGTTACAACCAACTTTATTATCAGATAGCATTTGCCCGACTGAACATGTAGAATTATCTCTAGTACAACAAGTATCACTATCTGCATGTTGTTGTGTTGTTTGTTGAGTATTTGCTTGACACGGATTTGAATTCCCTCCATGTATTCTAACTAAATTTAGGTTTGCAATTTTAAATTTTTTTAGTCTTAGTGATTTTTTCTTTTCTCTCATCTTTAATAATTTTAAAATTTTTGAATGTGGTCAAATCTAAACATTCAAACACAATATCCACTAAAAATCAAGCACTTGAAAACTATAATTCCGTGAATTATTGTTTTTTTGTAGCATTTTGCCGGGCTTTTTTAATAAAGTATGATGGTTTTAATCCTGTCTTTTTTTGAAAAGCTCTAGAAAACCCTTCTGGATTAGAGAATCCAATTTCTTCGGCAATGGCTCTAATTGTATATTTCTGGTATTTTGTGTCGGTTTGAATGTTTCTAACAAAATAGTCAATTCGTAAATCATTAATATATGTAATGAAGTTCTTTTTTTTATACGTATTTATAATTTTAGATAAATATTTAGAGTTTGTATTTACAATTTTTGCTACATCTTTGAGAGAAATTTGATTTGTTAGATACGCTTCTCCTTTTTCGAATTCATCTAATGATTGCAGAGTTTCTTCTATTATTGTTTGATCTATATTCAAGCTTGGTGCCGGAAGTAAATTAGTATCTTCAACTCTAATTTCTTCTATTATCGGTTCTTTTATAGTTTCTATAATTGACTGATATCTTTTTTCGTAAACACGTTTTAAACGATAAT
The DNA here is from genome assembly GCF_050633145.1 of Kordia sp. Taxonomy (GTDB): domain Bacteria; phylum Bacteroidota; class Bacteroidia; order Flavobacteriales; family Flavobacteriaceae; genus Kordia. The sequence continues at coordinate 1,121 of NZ_JBOEFY010000051.1, forward strand.
AATATAAAAACAGTCCAATAGCTAAAAAACAAACAGTAATACTTATTTTAAGAATCCATTTCTTTTCTTCATCGCCTTTTCTATTTTTTTCTTCTAACTCTACTATAATATCATCTCGCTCCTCCATCAATCGAGGCACATCATATTTTTTGGTTATATTTTTTGATAAGGATCTGTAATTCTTATTAATGATAGTATCGACTTTTAGCAATTGATTTGTGTAGTATAATTGTAAGTCTTTATCTTTTTTTTCCTTACTATCATTTATCAAATACACATAAGCTGGTGATATTGATGGAAATAAATCATTAGTAGCTTTAAAAACAGTGTCTATTTTTTTAAAGTAGTCAATACCCTTTTTTTTATTTCCTAACTCATAATAACTTTTTCCTAAATAGAAATTTGCTACATTTTTATCTGCTTCATTCAGATACGTATATGCTTTTTCTAGGCTATCTATAGAAGCTTTATAATTACCTTCTGCATTTAAGTTCATTCCTTCATTAGATACGAAAGAGTAATAATAATATATATTTAAGTCACTATCTTTGGTTAATTTGATTGCTTGGGAGTTTATCTCTTGTGATTTCTCTATTTTTCCTAGTTCAAAGTAAACTGATGACAATTGAAATAAAATATTAACATAGGTTTCTAAATGTTTTTCTTCTCTGTTTTCCTCAAACTCTTTACATTCTAAAAACAATATTTCGGCTTCTTCATAAAGCCCTAAAATTCGCTTTAACAAACCTATATTATATTTTATACTTCGTTGATATTTAATATGATTCCTACTTTCAGCAGCATGTTTTGCTTCAATTTGAGCATTTAAAGATTTTACGTAATCTTTCTGGTAAAAGTGAAGACGCCCTTTATGAGTGTGTGCTTGCATTGGAAAAAGATCATCTCCCTTAATATTCTTAGTGTAGAAAATAACAGTATCTAAATATTGGAATTGCTCATCAATATCTTTAGTAACCAATGTTTTTAAATAGTACGCTCGACCAATATTAATATTTTGATTAGACTTTTTTGCTTTTATCCAATATTGATTAAAAAATTCCTGCTTTTGAGCTGAGCTAATACTCGTATCTCGCATTTTTACGCGTATTGCTTCGAATTCATCTGAAAAAGGATCTTTTTCTTGTGCCGATGCAAACATACTAACTAGAAAAAGACATGTATATATTAAGATTTTTTTCATGTAGAGAATAATATTTCCAACAAATATAACTGAAAAGCACCTTGAAACTATCAAGTTTCACCTCCAGCTTTTCTACAATTCGCGGAATTACAGGTACAATTCAAGGAATCGTCGGATACATTAATTGACTGGTAATCAATTTAATCATTGTTTTGTTTCTGTGAATAATTCACAATGAATATAAATCAAAACAATACCATTATGAAAAAACAAAATTTAAAATCGTTAAAGCTAAACAAGAAATCTATTTCATCTTTTAATTCTTCAACTGTCCACGGAGGAAGTGGAGCTTGTACAATTGAATCAGTATTAATCTGCGAAGAAGATGATTCAGCAGGTTCAGTTGTGGTAACTTTTATTTCTTGGTGTCGCGCTTGTAGATAATATCTTAAAAATGTCTTTTTACCAAAGACTATTGTTAAAACAGAACGTATTTTAGATTTACGTAGCTGTCTTAAAAAAGCAGCTTTGTTTTACACAAAGAATGAACATTCAAAAAACAAAATTAATCGTTTTCTCTCTATGTATGGGATAATGAAATAGCTTTGAATGTGTTATTTCACTAAATTACCAACCTGTACATATATGAAATCCCGCTCAATGAGCGGGATTTCTCGTAAAACTAAAATTACGTAAAGAGTTTGTTAATTTCAAATCTGATAAATCTCTTTTTCTTAAGAAAAATGCCCTAAGACTTATCTACCTACTAAACAGAAATTGTCAATTCTTCCACGCAAACTTTTATATATCATATAACTACCGCTTTTATAAGCAGTTTTGTTTCTTTACATTAACTTCATATAACCATACTGGTCAAAAAATAACAGCATGCTATACTTCTTCGACTGTAAAATCGAAATGTAATTATAATCTTCTATGATTGATTCTTTAAAAGAATCTACAAATAAAGTGGGCGTTAGGGGTAACGTATACTACAGAAATAGACTTTCTGTTTTTTTTGAATTGTAAAAAAGTTGGCTAAACTCTTTTTACATACATCAAAATTAACGAAAATAATTTCTATAAAGACAAATTTCTGAATTAAAACTGAACAACTACAGCGTATAAATACCTGTTTTTCATAACAGTTATAGGTACGTGTAGGATTTTAAATAATTTGTACTAAAGTGATTTCAAGTTTTTAATTACGGTAAATGCTTTATCTACTTGTTCATCGTTCACTAAAATAGTGAATTCATTAGTTGTAGAAATAACTTCATAAATATTTACACCTTCCCAAGATAGTCTCTGAAAGATAAAATAATAAATACCAGGAACAGTTACATTGTCTTTTGGAAGTTTGACCGTAATTGATGATAGGTTTTCTTGTTTTTCTAGTAAAATTTCATTCTTAAAAAACTTCCCTACCTTTTCAGCAACTTCACTGCTTACTACAATATTTGATTCATTTACTCCGCGTGACGATGTATAAAAAACAGTATTCAAACTTTCTATTTCCGACATAAACAATGCCTGATTTTTCAATAAAGTTTCCGATACTTTAAACGTGTAATCATTCAATGAAGAACGAACGGTAATCTCACCAATATTTCGAACAAATTTTAATACACGATGCGTCACACGAAATTCTAATTCCGATGACAATCGCTTTAATGCCATTACAATAGCACCATTTTTCACCTCTTTTCCTAACTGATGTTCTATTTCAGGTTTGATAAGTCGTGATAATGAAGTTAAATTAATGATTCCTTGTGATAACGCACTCGATAGAAATGGCTTAGTCTTTATGTATTCTTCTACAATTGATGAAATTGTCTTCATTAAGTCTATAATTTTAATAGACTACAAAAATACAAACAGAAAAACTATTTTCAAAACAATTTGTTATAATTATAACAGTATTTTTTAAAAATGGTAAAATGCATCTTCTATGTGATTTATTATAACATCGTGTTTTTGCAGTAAAATTGCAATTATATCGAAACGCACTTCTACATCTAAGTCATTATCATTAATATAGTTATCTACAGCTTTCACCAATAATTTAATCTTCTTTTGACTTACAAATTCTTCAGGATTTCCAAAATCGGCAGAAGTTCTTGTCTTCACTTCTACCACAGCAAGTATTCCCTTTTTTTGAGCTATAATATCTACTTCTGCTTTTTGAAATCGATAATTGGTTTCCAAAATCTCATATCCATGTGTTTGAAGATGGGCAACAGCCAATTTTTCACCTTCAATTCCTAATTCATTATGTGTAGCCATAAATATGCTTATAAATTTTTCACATAAAATACGTATCTTAAGGCTGATAATCAACAACGAACCCCAAAAATTCTACATACTATTATCAATTTTTGTGATGATAAAATAGTGTATCTCACAGATGATATTTACTACATTAGTAACTAAACAACCGAATCGATATGGAAGCAAAATACGATCATATTGGAAAAGGATATAACGACACCCGAAAAGCCGATCCTTTTTTATTGGAAAGATTACATTACCATTTAAATCCAATCCGTAGTGGTTTGTATTTAGATATTGGATGTGGTACAGGGAATTACACTTCAAAACTACATACTAAGGAGACAAAATTTATAGGTATTGATCCTTCTCAAAAAATGCTTGGCAAGGCAAAAACTAATTATCCAAAAATTACATGGAAACTCGGAACTGCTGAAAATATTCCTCAAGAAAATTCAAGTGTTGAAGGTATTGTAGGAACGTTGACCTTGCATCATTGGAATGATTTAGAGAAAGGATTTTCAGAATTATTTCGCGTCATGAAAAACTATACAAATATTGTGTTTTTCACTGCAACTCCTGATCAGATGAAAGGCTATTGGCTGAATCATTATTTTCCAAAAATGATGGAAGATTCTACACAACAAATGCCTTCCTTAGAGAAAATAACCAACGCTATGAATGCCGCTGGATTTCAAAATATTTTTACAGAAAGATACTTTATTCAACCCGATTTAAAAGATCATTTTTTATATGTTGGAAAACACAATGCTAGCTTGTATTTAAACGCAGCTATTCGCAACGGAATTTCTTCTTTTTCACACTTGGCGCATCAAGAAGAAGTCAAAAAAGGATTGGCGCAACTCAAAAAAGACATTGCTTCGGGAGAAATTAACAAAATCATCAAATCGTACGAAAATAGAAAAGGTGACTATCTTTTTCTCTTAAGTCAGAAAGAAAATTAAAACGATAAATTCACTTTTGAATCTACATTCAAGTTTACTTTCTTTCCAAAAATCAAAGCGCGGTTATCATATTGATGTCCTGCTGGAAAATTAAAGCATATTGGGAAATCATATTCAGAAGTAACATCTAAAATAATTTCATGTGCATTTTTTCCATAAGGAACTGTATTATCGTGCATACTTGTCATTCCGCCAACAATCAATCCAGACAAGCCTTCAAAATATTTGTTGTGTTTCAAATTCATCATCATCCGATCAACATGATACAGATATTCATCTAAATCTTCTAAAAACAAAATTTTCCCTGTTGTATCTAATGCCAAATTAGAGCCTGTCATACTGTACAGCATACTTAAATTTCCACCAATTAATTCGCCTGTCGAATTTCCTTTTCTATTATATGCTACTTTGGGGACAGAATATTTAAGACTTTCGCCGAACAGTACTTTTCGCAAACTTTCTAAAGATTCCGCACTGTTTTTAGACACATTAATTGGCATGGTGGCGTGTGCAGTTTCAAAGCCTAATTCTTGTCCTTTTGCATGTAAAACAGTAATATCAGAATAGCCAACAATCCATTTTGGTTTTTGTATAAATCGCGAAAAATCTAAATGATCTATTATACGGATCGTTCCATAGCCGCCACGCGCGCACCAAATTGCATCAATACTTTCATCATCCATAAACTGTTGAAAATTCATTGCACGTGTCATATCATCACCAGCAAACTGGTTTTCTTCAAGATCAATCGTTGTTCCAAGAACAACTTTTAAATCCCAACTATGCAGTAATTCGATAGCGGCTTCAATCTCAGTAATTGAAATTTTACGTGCCGTAGACAAAATACCCACAGTTGCTCCTTTGTGTAGTGGTTTCGGTTGGTTCATAACTTAAAAGTATGTGAAAATATACAGATTCTTTTTTTTCATCAAAACAAAATTCATTTTTAGATTATCTGCACAAAAAATCGATTTTCTGACTTTTAGCAGTCAAATTAATATGATTTCCTTGCAATTTCAACATAAAAATCTTGTAGGAATCCTTATTTTTGCACGTTAATACGCGATTTTCAATACTCAAAATCATTGAAAACGTAAACTTATTGAATTGAAACAAAACGAAATGAGTCAAAATAAACAACGATATACCATCACCGCAGCTTTACCGTATACCAATGGACCTATTCACATTGGGCACTTAGCTGGTGTGTATGTTCCTGCAGATATTTATGCACGTTACTTACGTTTAACAGGCAATGATGTTGCTTTTGTTTGCGGAAGTGACGAACACGGTGCAGCTATTCCAATGAAAGCCGATAAAGAAGGTATATCGCCGCAAGACATCATCGATAAATATCACGGAATTATTAAACAATCATTTGAAGATTTTGGAATTTCGTTTGATAATTATTCGCGTACTTCTGCGGAAATTCATCACAAAACAGCTTCTGAATTTTTTAAGAAACTATATGAAGATGGTGAGTTTATTGAAGACGAAAGAGAACAATTATACGATGCAGAGGCCAATCAGTTTTTAGCAGATCGTTTTGTGATAGGAACTTGCCCAAAATGTAATCATGAAGAAGCCTATGGCGATCAATGTGAAAATTGTGGAAGCGCATTAAGTGGAACTGAATTAATCAATCCAAAATCAGCAATTACAGGAAATACACCTACGTTAAAAGAAACAAAACACTGGTTTTTACCATTAGATAAATACAGTGATTTCTTAAACGAATGGATTGTAAAAGGACATAAAAAAGACTGGAAAGCCAATGTCTACGGACAAGTAAAATCGTGGGTTGATGACGGCTTACTTCCTCGTGCAGTAACACGCGATTTAGATTGGGGAATTCCTGTTCCTGTTGAAGGTGCCGAAGGAAAAGTATTGTATGTTTGGTTTGATGCGCCAATTGGGTATATCTCAGCTACGAAAGAATGGGCAGCACGCGAAGGAAAAGATTGGGAACCGTATTGGAAAGATAAAGACACAAAATTGGTTCACTTTATAGGAAAAGATAATATTGTATTTCACTGTATTATTTTCCCATCAATGTTAAAAGCACATGGCGATTATATTTTGCCAGATAATGTACCTGCAAACGAATTCTTAAATTTAGAAGGAAAGAAACTATCTACCTCTAAAAATTGGGCAGTTTGGTTGCATGAATACTTAGAAGATTTTCCTGGAAAAGAAGATGTATTGCGTTATGCGTTGACCGCGAATGCGCCTGAGACTAAAGACAACGATTTTACTTGGAAAGATTTCCAAACACGTAACAACAGTGAATTGGTTGCTATTTTAGGAAACTTTATCAATCGTGTAGTTGTGTTGACGCATAAATATTATGACGGAATTGTGCCTGAGTATACAGGAAGTTATGAAGAATTGACTCAAGTAAAACATTTCCCAGCAATTATTTCGAGTTCTATTGAAAGATATCGTTTCCGTGAAGCAAGTCAGGAATTAATGAACTTGGCACGATTGGGTAATCAGTTTTTGCAAGCTAATGAACCATGGAAAAAGATCAAGGAAGATCCTGAAGCTGTAAAAGGTATCATGTATGTTGCATTGCAAATTGCTTCTGCCATTGCGGTACTTTCAGAGCCATTTTTACCATTTACTTCAAACAAATTAAAAAATATATTAGCGCTTGACGCGGAATTGTCTTGGAATGATATTTCTACTAAAGAAATACTAATCCCGACAGGACATAAAATCAATCCAGCTGAATTGTTATTTGCAAAGATTGACGACAAAGAAATTCAAGCGCAATTGGACAAATTGGAAGCGACTAGAAAAGCAAATGAAGCGGCAAATAAAGAAGTTGTTCCACAAAAAGAAACCGCTACTTTTGACGATTTTACAAAGTTAGATTTACGCGTAGGAACTATTATTGAAGCAGAAAAAGTTCGCAAAACAAAAAAGCTTTTAAAACTTTTAGTAGATACAGGTTTAGACAAACGAACGATTGTATCTGGAATTGCAGAAAGCTTTTCACCAGAAGAAATTATTGGTAAAAAAGTAACGGTTCTTGCCAATTTAGCACCAAGAACAATTGCCAAAGTAGAAAGTCAAGGAATGATTTTAATGACTGAAACGCCAGAAGGCAAGTTGGTTTTTGTAAATCCGGATGAAGCTAACGTTAACAATGGTGAAACTATTAATTAATCGTTCTCAAAAAACTTAAAATAGACTATGAGTGAATTTAATTTTTCAGCAAAAGAATGGGCTAAAAACTATTTTTTACGATTAGAAAAAGTAATTGAAAATTTAGAAAATAGTCCGTTAGTTGAAAAAGTTATTTTCACACAATACAAAGGACTTTCTGATAGTGAAATAAACACTGTTGAAGAAGAAATTGCGCTCGAAATCTCTGGTGACGATGATGAAAATGAAAGCTCAAATTTCAAGTTTAACGAGTACATCCGAGAATTTTACAAGCTAAGTAATGGACTAAACATTATATGGCATTCAAATGTAATATCTTCTGAAATAGAAGCGAAAACAGCAACAAACGAAACGATTGAAAATTTTATTGCTGCCGATTATGACTTTGATGGATTTGAAGGAAATTTATGCTTATTGCCGTTAAATTGCATTTTAAGTCCGTATAAAGTAAATGTCATGGGCGATCATGATTATACCGGTTATAGTGAAGATTTAAAAGAAAATGACGGTGGAATATTGGCTTTCTTAGACTATTACAATACGTATTATGATACGTGTATGGTTTTGTTTGAAGATAGCAACAATCCGTATTTTGCCTTTGGAGAAGATCATAGTGCTGCATATACTGATGAAGTGAGCTGTGACTTTGTAACTTACTTAGAACATCAATTGTATACACTATTTGCTATTGAAGCAAAAGGACGTGGTTTACGTTTGCCTTCAAGTGATAGAACCTATGCTTTGCATGAAATTTTAGAAAAAATCGAAGAACCATCTTCAACAGAATATGCGGAATACGTAAGCTTTCTAAATGCAGATACTTTAGCAATAGAAGATTTATTAAAGTTTCACTACGAAGATGATGAACTAGGCTATATTGATGTTGAAAAAATCAAATCAAAAAGCGCAGAAGAGCAAAAAATAATTGAAGGTTTTATTGGTATCGAAATTGAGGAGTTGGAATAAAAGATATTCACTACAAATTCAAAAAAATGACCAAACATAATTTTCCTGAAATACAAACTGAACGACTGTTACTAAAGAGGTTACAAAATACGGATTGGGAAATGATTTCTTTTTTACGTTCAGACAAAGACGTGAATAAATTTGTAAAAAGACCAACTGCCGAAACCAAAGAGAAAGCGCTGGAATTTATTGAAAAGATTAGCACAGGAATTGACAATCAGGTTTTATACTATTGGAAAATAACGGAAAAAGATACCTCTGAAATGATCGGTAGTATTTGTTTGTGGAACTTTTCAGAAGATGGCAAAACTGCCGAAGTCGGATACGATTTAAGTCCAAAATACCAAGGAAAAGGAATCATGAATGAATCATTGAAAAGTGTAACTGAATTCGGATTCCAAAAATTGAATTTAGACTTGATTGAAGCCTATACACATGGTCAAAATAAAAGTTCAAAAAAACTGCTCGAAAGAAATGGTTTTGCACTAATTGAAGGTAAAAAAGACGTCGATAATGCAGACAATATCGTGTACGCATTAAAAAAGTAAGTAGCTAGAAAAAAACCAATCAATAATCCTTTAGTTAGAATAAATTAAAATTATCATACGCGTAAGTAAAACTCACATCTTATGCGTATTTTTACATATCTCAAAAAAATACACGCTATGTTATCAGAACAAATGCAAAATGCGCTAAATGCGCAAATAAAAATAGAAGCAGAATCTTCACAAGTATATTTAGCCATGGCAAGCTTTGCTGAAACGCAAGGTTTTGAAGGTGTAGCATCATTTATGTATATGCATTCAGATGAAGAACGTCAACACATGCTAAAATTTGTAAAGTATGTAAACGAACGCGGTGGACATGCAATAATTTCAGAATTATCAAAGCCGCCTTTAGAATTTGGTTCACTAAAAGACATGTTTCAAGAATTGTTTGATCATGAAGTAAAAGTTTCAAAAAGTATCAACGATTTAGTACATATCAGTTTGCAAGAACAAGACTATGCAACACACAACTTCTTACAATGGTATGTTGCAGAACAAATTGAAGAAGAAGCGTTGGCACGTACTATCTTAGACAAAATCAACTTAATTGGTGACGATAAAGGTGGATTGTATTTGTTTGACAGAGATGTACAAGCAATTACTGTACAGCCATCAACAGGTCCGGCTCAATAAAACACCTATTTTAAAATATATAAAAGCGATTGGAAATTTTTCAATCGCTTTTTTTATGTTTTAAACCTATACAGAAACAAGTATATAAACTACTATTATGTATACTTTGTACTTACTGCCACAAAACATTTAGCGAATTAAATATCTTCAACTTAAAAATAGTATTATATTTGCAGACCGAACAGTCGGTTTTATATTTAAATTATGAGTGATAAAAAGAGAAAAGTACTAGAAACTGCAACGAAACTATTTTCGGAATTAGGTTTTGAAAAAACATCTATGGCATTAATTTGCAAAGAAGCAAAAGTCTCAAAAGGGTTAGTATATCATCATTTTGAATCAAAAGAAACAATTCTCATAGAAATTTTTACATCAAGTACTCTCAAAATGGTTGAATTGAATGTGATTACAGATGACACTATAGAACCTAAAAAAGAATTGAAACAACTAATAAACAATGTGTTTTTTCAGTTAGAAAATGACAAATTATTTTTTCAATTTAATCTAAATATAATGTTTCAACCTTCAACCAGAAGTTTATTAGAAGTACACATTAAAGAAAGAGCGGACATCTTATTCAAGTCAGTAAAAAGAATTTTTGATAAAATTTCTATCGAAAGAAGTGAAATTCTAACCTATATACTTCTAGCCGAAATTGATGGAATTGCGTTAAATTATTTATCAGTTTTTGATAATTATCCATTACTAAAAATGAAAAATGAGCTCATTCATAAATACACAAACTAATGAAATTTATAAAATCAGATATAACTGAAACAATTGATAGTTTAAGGTCAAAATTATATCAAAAATTAAAATCACCAATTGATGCAATGTGGGAAATACTATATATTGGTTCTTCTCAACATTATCTCATAGAAAATGACAACAACATTTTAGGATATTGTTGTATAAATGAAGAAGCTGCTTTAACACAGATATTTCTTGAAGAAAAATATTGTTCAAAAATGAATACTATAATTGAACAATTAATTAAATCAGAGCTAATTAAATCGGCAAGTTTGAGCTCAAATGAACCTATTGGATTTAATGCCTGCCTATTTCATTCAATAGCTATAAAGGCAAATACCTTCTGTTTTGAACATATAAATACAGCTATTGAAGTAAACTCAAAACTACAAATAGAATTAGTCACTACTGAAGATATTCCAGATATTAAAGCATTTTTGAAAGAACAAGTTGGTATGGATGACACCTTTGGTTATACTGAAAATCTTGTTTCAAGAAAAGAAATTTTTATGGCTAAGGAATCAGATGTTCTAATTGCTACTAGTGAATGTAGAATAAGTGATTCTCAACCGGACATAGCCGATTTAGGAATCATTGTGAACAAAAACTATCAAGGAAAAGGTATAGCAACACAAGTGATGCAAATGCAAGTCAACAGAATATTAAAAAGAGGAAGGAAACCAATTTGTTCAACTACATTAGAAAACATAGCTTCTAGAAAAGTCATTGAAAAATCAGGGTTTTATTGCTCAAACATAATTTTTGATATCAGTTTCACAAATAATTAATAGCAATAAATACTAAACATTACAACTAAAATGAAACTTGAAGATTTAGGATATACTAAAGCATTAGCTGAATATCGAAAGGAAAAAGATATTGAATCCTTTGGTGTTGGTCGTGTCATATTAGAGCATAAAGATAGATATGTTGTAAAAACAGAACACAAAGAATTTAATGCAGAAATTATAGGAAATTTAAGGTATAATGCAAGAAGCAAACACGATTTACCAGCTGTAGGAGATTGGGTTGCTATTTCCGAATATGATACTGACAAAGTGCTAATACATGCTGTCTACTCTAGACATTCAATTCTAGAAAGACAAGCTGTTGGCAAGTCTACTCAAACTCAAATAATTGCTACAAATATTGATTATGCCTTAATTGTTCAATCTGTAAACAGAGATTTTAGTATTAATCGTTTAGAGAGATATCTAACCATTTGTAATACCTCAAATGTAGAACCCATAATTATTTTAAGTAAAATTGATTTAATAGATAAACAAATATTTAACGAGCTTATTAAAGAAGTAAAAGATAGAATTAAAGATGTTTCTATTATTGCAATTAGTAACCAAACTCAATTTGGAATAAATGAGCTTGAAAGTAAAATGATTAAAGGAAAAACATATTGTTTATTAGGTTCTTCAGGAGTTGGTAAATCGACACTTATTAACTCGTTAATTGGGGGAAATGTGATGAATACTGGGGAAATTAGTCAGCGTATTGACCGAGGAAAGCATGTCACAACACATAGAGAATTAATTGTATTAAAAAATGGGGTTTTAATTGATAACCCTGGAATGAGAGAAGTTGGAATAACTGATACTTCTGATGGACTTGAATCTACTTTTGATGCTATTGTTGCTTTAGCGCAAACTTGTAAATTTAGTAACTGCACTCATACAAATGAAAAGGGTTGTGAAGTTCAAAACGCACTAGAAAATGGCGAAATTGATTCTGATTCTTATGCCAATTTCCTGAAACTAGAAAAAGAAAGTGCTTTTTTTGAATTAAGTGCTGAAGAAAAGAGAAAGAAAGATAAAAATCTTGGGAAAATGATTCGAAATGTTCAAAAACAACGAAAACGAAATAAATACTAAATCATAAAGTATATCCCAAAATCAAACACTAATAAAACAATCGTTACCGAATCAATTTCTTCGCTTTCGCATGAATAATTTCAGCAACAGGTTTATTTTGAATTTTACTTTCCAACCACGATAAAATATCCAAATACAAAAACGCTCTGCGCTCGTACGGATCGTCTTCATAAGGTTTCAATTTGGCATGTAAGGCTTCAAAAGCTTTCTTAATTTGATGCGGATAAATATTTCCTAAACCTTTCAAGAACTTAATCACTTCTTTCTGAACTTCGTGCAAATCGTCCATTTTCAACAAATACTTATACGTATTTTTAAGCTGTGTTTCCAAATGGTAATCCAAGCCTAACTCATAATGCGCTACCAAATTCAAAATTCTAGAAAAACACAACAAATCTTCGCGCACTTTCAAGGATTTATTTCGAATAATTTTCTGTAAATATTCAATACAATTTTTATTATCGCCAGCACCAAAATACAAGGACGCAATCTTATAATAAAAAATCATCACGTGATGCTCGTCAATTCTATTTTCAAACGTTTTAATGTGCGCATTTACTTCATCTACCAAGTACAATCCTTCGCTAAACGTTCCTGTCAAAAAATGATAATTCAACTTATTCATATACACATACAAAAAGCTCAACACTCTGGTATTATCATTTTGCGGAATAATATCGTGTTCAATATCATGCTCCAATTGCAACAACACTTCTTTAAACTTTACTTCGTGTTTAATATAAAACAGCGATTCTAACAAATAGTGATTTCCTTTCAAATAAAACACAGGATGAATTGTTTTCATCTTTGGCATTTGCATAAACAAATCCACCCATCTTCGAGAATACCTGTAGCTCGACAAAAAATCTTGAGTCAAAAAACTATACCACAAATGTGCTTTGTACAACCATAACTTCTCACGAAACCCTAAGTCTTTCATATCAACTTTTGGCAGTCGATCGTGAAAATACGTGTTGATTTCTTTATAATCTTTCTCATCTTTCACATAGCCAACTTTAAGCAACAAACCGTACAATTCTAATGACAAATTTGACAGTTTACTCGCTAAAACATTCTGGATACTTAATTTTTTCGCTTCCGCAGAAAGTTCATCAGCACGGCTCGATAAGCTTCGAGTAATATATTGTGTTTCAATAATCTTTTCCAGCTCCACAATTTCGTACGCAACATTCTTCTCTTCATGTTCTAAAGCAAGAATTTTGGCTTTATCGAGCAATTTCAAACTCTGTCTATACAAACCTTTATTATACAAAATGGTTGCATAATCAAGTTGTTCTCTAATAGAAATTCGAATATTATGTTGTGCAGGATTTAAGCGTAAGCTCTTTAAAATTTGCTTATATAAATTGGCTTTTAAATTTGATAATTGCTGTTTGGTAACAATCTTCTTTTTCAAAATAGCTTGTTCGTCATACGTTTGACTCTTCTCTAAAAAAGTAAATAAGGCTAAAAATTTAGAATTCACATTGCCTTCAAATCGTCCTACATACAACTTAAATTGTCGCTTCTCAGATTTTGATAACGATTTGATTAATACAAATAAAGATTCCTTTTGTGAGTTTGGCATTGTAAAAAACTGTTATGTAAATAATTAATTATCAACTATTTAATCTAAAAACAAATACAGTTAGCGCTGTAAAACACATGGCTTTATCATTCGTTTTAGGAAATACAAAGTATACATTCGTATGAATAAAAAGAAATAAACACTCAAATTTTTAATTTATGAGTACAGATCGAGTCTATATTTTTGATACTACCCTAAGAGATGGTGAGCAAGTTCCAGGTTGTAAACTCAACAAGGAAGAAAAGCTAATGATTGCTTCCAAATTGGATATTTTAGGAGTCGATGTAATTGAAGCAGGGTTCCCTGTATCAAGTCCTGGCGATTTCCAGTCGGTGGAAGCCATTTCAAAGATAGTAAAAAATGCTACAGTTTGCGGATTAACGAGAGCTGTAGAAAACGATATAAAAGTAGCAGCAGAAGCCTTAACGTATGCAAAGCGTCCACGAATCCACACAGGAATCGGAACTTCTGAATCGCACATGAAACATAAATTCAAAGCAACTCCAGAGCAAATTATTGAACGCGCCGTTGCTGCTGTAAAATATGCCAAATCTTTTGTAGAAGATGTGGAATTTTATGCAGAAGATGCAGGACGAAGCGACAATGAGTTTTTAGCGAGAGTTTGCGAAGCCGTTATAAAAGCAGGCGCAACAGTACTGAATATTCCAGATACAACTGGTTACTGTTTACCTGATGAATACGGACAGAAAATAAAATACTTAAAAGAAAATGTAACCGGAATCCACAAGGCAATACTTTCTTGTCATTGTCATAACGATTTAGGACTAGCAACAGCAAATTCTATTTCGGGAGTTATAAATGGTGCACGACAAATAGAATGTACGATCAACGGAATTGGCGAACGTGCAGGAAATACTTCACTAGAAGAAGTAACTATGATTCTAAAACAACATCCGTATTTAGACTTAAATACAAACATCAATTCAAAGATGTTGACTGAAATGAGTCAATTAGTTTCAGACACAATGGGAATGCCTGTGCAACCAAACAAAGCAATTGTAGGAACAAACGCATTTGCTCACAGTTCTGGAATTCATCAAGATGGTGTAATTAAAAATAGAGAAACGTACGAAATCATGGATCCAAAAGATGTAGGTGCAGAAACTTCTTCTATTGTACTTACGGCAAGAAGCGGACGTGCTGCATTGGCATACCGAGCTAAAAATGTTGGGTACAACCTTACGAAACTTGAATTAGATACTGTATATAGTAACTTCTTACATTTTGCTGACAAACACAAAGAAGTAACTGATACAGATATTCATCAGATCATAAAAACGAGTGCAATTACGAAAAGAATGTACGCCTAAGCCAAACATTTGTGAAAATTTCTAACTAAGATGAAAAAAACACTATTTGATAAAGTATGGGACACGCATGTTGTAGACAGCATTCCTAACGGACCACAAATTTTATATATAGACAAGCATTTAATTCATGAAGTAACGAGTCCGCAAGCGTTCAATGAATTGAAAAATCGAAATATTCCTGTTTTTAGACCAAAACAGATTGTAGCCACTGCCGATCATAATACGCCAACAGTAGATCAACATTTACCTGTAAAAGACGATTTATCGCGCAATCAACTACAACAATTACAAAAAAACTGTGACGAACACAATATTGAACTCTACGCTTTAGGACATCAATACAACGGAATTGTACACGTAATGGCACCTGAATTGGGAATCACACAACCAGGAATGACCATGGTTTGTGGAGACAGTCATACCTCAACACATGGAGCTTTTGGCGCCATTGCTTTTGGTATTGGAACAAGTCAAGTAGCACAAGTATTTGCAAGTCAATCTTTGCTATTATCCAAACCTAAAAAGATGCGCATTACGGTAAACGGAAGTTTACAAAACAATGTCTTACCGAAAGATGTCATCTTATACATTATTTCAAAATTAGGAACCGATAGCGGAACACAACATTTTATAGAATTTGCAGGCGAAGTCTTTGAAAACATGTCTATGGAAGGCAGAATGACTGTTTGCAATATGAGTATTGAAATGGGCGCACGTGGCGGAATGATCGCTCCAGATGAAACAACATTTGCGTATGTAGCTGGTAAAAAGTTTGCACCAAAAGGAGCTGATTTTGATAAAAAAGTTGCCTATTGGAAAACATTAAAGACGGACGCTGACGCGGAATTTGACACTGAATATACATTTGATGCAGCTGATATTACACCAATGATTACGTTTGGAACCAATCCAGGCATGGGAATTCAGCTGACTGAAAATATTCCAACAACAAAAGATGTCAACTTAGAAAAATCATTGAAATACATGAATTTTGAAAAAGGAGCATCTTTAATTGGACAACAAGTAAACTATGTTTTCATAGGAAGCTGCACCAATTCACGTATTGAAGATTTTAGAGTTGCAGCCAACTATGTAAAAGGAAAACAAAAAGCACCAAATATCAATGCTTGGTTAGTACCAGGTTCACAATTGGTGGTAAAACAAATTCAAGAAGAAGGTTTGGACAAAATCTTTGAAGCAGCAGGTTTCAAACTACGTCAACCAGGTTGTTCGGCATGTTTGGCAATGAATGATGATAAAATTCCTGATGGCGAATATTGCGTTTCTACTTCAAACAGAAACTTTGAAGGACGCCAAGGACAAGGTTCGCGCACACTATTGGCAAGTCCATTAGTTGCCGCAGCTACTGCCGTTGCAGGAAAAATCGTAGATGTTAACGTTCCAATCTTAGAAGAAGTTTAGTTATGAGTACATTCAACAAATTTACCTCTACAGCGTATCCATTGCCTGTAGAAAACATAGATACTGATCAAATTATTCCTGCACGTTTTTTAAAAGCAACAAGCAGAGCAGGATTTGGTGAAAATTTATTCAGAGATTGGCGTTATCAAAAAGATGGAAGCCTAAACACTGAATTTGTATTAAACGAAGAAAAATACGCAGGTTCTATCTTAGTAGCCGGACATAATTTTGGTTGCGGATCTAGTAGAGAACATGCAGCTTGGGCATTGAAAGACTTTGGATTCAACGTAATTGTTTCCAGTTTTTATGCAGATATTTTTAAAGGAAATGCATTAAATAATCATGTATTGCCAATTCAAGTTACGCCAGCATTTTTGACGAAGCTTTTACAGGAAATTCAAGAAAACCCAAATACAGAAATTGAAGTCAATTTAGAAGCACAAACGATTGCTTTTGGAACTGAAAAGGCTTCATTCGACATTAATCCGTATAAAAAAATGTGCTTGCAAAAAGGATATGATGATATTGACTTCTTAGTCAGTAACATATCTAAAATTGAAGCATTTGAACAACAACATATATATTAAAAGGCTATGAACTTACACATTGCAGTCCTTTCAGGCGATGGAATTGGTCCCGAAGTAACCGCCCAATCCATAAATATATTAACTGCGATTGCAGAAAAATATCAACACAATTTCACTTTTGAAGATGCACTAGTTGGTGCCATTGCTATTGATGAAACTGGAAATCCGTTGCCACAAAAAACATTGGATTTATGTTTAGACGCAGATGCAGTTTTATTTGGTTCCATTGGCGATCCGAAATACGACAACAATCCAGATGCAAAAGTACGTCCAGAGCAAGGTTTATTGGCATTACGCAAAGCTTTAGGCTTGTTTGCTAATATTCGTCCTGTAAAAGCGTATGATACTTTATTGGACAAATCGCCACTAAAAAAACACATCATTCAAGATACTGATATTACAATTTATCGTGAATTGACTGGTGGAATTTACTTTGGTGAAAAGACCTTAAGTGAAGACGGAACAGCAGCTTCCGATTTGTGTTCGTATAGCAAAGAAGAAATTGAGCGTGTGGCGCATTTTGCGTTTAAAGCTGCTCAAGGCAGAAGAAAAAAATTAACTTTAGTTGACAAAGCCAATGTATTAGAAACTTCTCGTTTATGGAGAAGAGTCGTTACAGCAATGGCTTCACAATACCCTGATGTTGAATTAGATTTCTTGTTTGTGGATAATGCAGCCATGCAAATGGTGCTCAATCCAAGTCAGTTTGATGTGATTTTAACCGAAAATATGTTTGGTGATATCATTTCAGACGAAGCCAGTGTCATTGGTGGATCTATTGGATTATTAGCTTCTGCTTCGGTTGGAGAAAAATATGCGCTATTTGAGCCAATTCACGGTTCATATCCACAAGCAACAGGAAAAGGCATCGCCAATCCGATTGCTTCCATCCTATCGGCAGCTATGTTGCTAGATCATTTTGGATTAACAGAAGAAGCAGATACGATTCGTGAGGCGGTAGAACGTGCTATCGATCTTGAAATTTGCACACCAGATTTAAATGCAAATGGAGGATATTCTACCCAAAACGTAGGAACTTTTATAGAAGAATTTATTGAAAACATAGATACTTTGCATATCAATTCTGGAAACATCCAGGTTGGGCAATCTACTATTATTTAGTATTTAGAGTGTTTAGAGAGTGCTTACATTCCCTTTCTTCATTTTTAGAAAGGGAATGTTTTTT
>NZ_JBOEFY010000052.1:0-67732 GCF_050633145.1 Kordia sp.
TATTTAGTAAAACTTTTAAAATCACAATACATATTTCATGATATTTTATTCTCAAATCAACATTAAAATTTTCATTTGTCATATGTAGATAATGATTACTATAGATATTGTATAGCTGTTCATTATTGAAAAAACCATTATTAATTTGATGTATTAACTTATTTTTTTCATTATCATTTATTTTATCAAAATTCATAGCTTTTTTTTAAAAATTATTCAAAATGTTAAGTTCATTTTTTAGAGCATCTTTTGCAATCTGTAAGCTTTTTTCACTAGGCTGAAAATGTCCACTATGGTTACTAATATCTAGGACAAAATATCCTATTTCTTTCGAACCAGCTAACATTAATTCACCTGCTGTAAGTACATTCCTTCCTTTGGTCAGAACAGCATGAGAGATTTCTTCACCATCTACAAACTTACTCATTAGTTGCATTTCACCATTACTATCAACAACAAATTTAATTGGACCATTTACTACCATATCATCAAACCCTTTTGAATTAAGTCCCATAACCTCTACACCTAATTTTTCAGCCCTAGCTAATTCATAGTCTAATGACTCTGGCATCAGATTAGGGAAAGGATCAGCCGAAGACATATTTAAAACACTATTAGAAAAATTACTATCCTTAAACGCTGGAATTTTTTCAATTGTTTGAGCCTGTAAATCTAATGGTAATAAATCGAAACCTTCTCTGAGTTGGGCACTTTCTACTACAGGTAACACTTCTTCAAGAATTCGCTCTCTTAACTTTTCTTTGACCGCAGGGATTGTTTCAACCCCTATTTGAGGTATTGGGTATTTATCAAATCCTCCAGAAACTACAGGTAGTGGTGCGTCTGAAAAAAGATTATTTGCTCCATTGTAAGCTCTTTCAGCTAAATAAGATGCTGTTTGTGAAATTTCTTCTCTATTATCAAGAATTACGTATGTAGCAACTAATCCTATTAAAATTTCTCCTCCTTTTATTGCCGCCCATACAGCACAAGGTGGACAGTCTCCATTAGGGTCATTAACTAATACAGGATTATTAAACCCGTAAGTAAAAGGTGACTCCGAGGGAAATAACCTTTGTTTCGGATCTAAAGATAGCCACTTACCAATTCTTGGGTCATACTGTCTAAAATGAGTCGTATAACTATTCCCTTCTCCTTTTAATTCGTCATCCTTTTCGCTTCCTTGGAACCCATAACGATAGGATTCATCGGATGCGTGTCTTTTTGGAAGTAACATTCCATACGGATAGTAATCGTTATATGAAAGAACGTCTGGTAAAAAACCCGTAACTTCTTGGGTTTCTACCACGGTAAAGATAGCAAAATCTTTGATATAAAATGCTTCTACATTGGTGTCTGCCGTATTTTCATGTGATTTTAAAAAACGAATGTTATAGGTTCCTGCTGCTGGTGCCGTAAACGTAAATGCAGTTTCTCCTCCTTGCGTAACGATTGTGGTATACTGAACAATGCCACTTTCCTCTGTTACTTCGATTTTTATATCTGCATTGTAATTGTCTTTGGTGATATCAGTAACTATCTGATATTCTATATTTTCATTAAAATCTGCTTGAAAATAAGTCCCAGTATTGTTATAGATAGTAGCACATTGTAAGTTGCCGTTTAAGACCAATTCTACACCTTCTCCATATTCATTAAAACCTTCTAAGTCTCCAGCAATTTTGTTTGTCTGACTTCCATACGCTAGTATTTTTTTATCAGAAATCACACTAAGTACATTACCTAAGTGGTTTGATAATTCGTAGGCTTTGTCACCAATATTGTTGGTGTTATTAGTATATGCTAACGGACCATTGACTGCATTTTCATAATAGGTATTGTCCAGATAGTTTGGAGTGCCATCATTATCATCATCAGTTTGTCCTTCTACAGCAGTGAGGAAACCATCATTGTCATCGTCTGTGTCTAAATAGTTTGCAATACTATCATTGTCGGTGTCTGTAGTTCCTTCTATAGTAGTGAGTACACCATCATTATCATCATCTGCATCTAAGTAATTTGCAATACCATCTCCGTCTGTATCGTCGTTGTCTGCATTACCGTCTTGGTTGGTATCTTCTATATAGTCATCTATTCCGTCATTATCTGCATCGTTATAAAAAGCATTTGGAATTATGTAATCAGCTTCCGTGAGCGTTAACGTACTGATAGCTCTCATCTCTTCTCCTAGGTTATTGCTCAAAAATGCGGTTTCTTGCATTGGGAAGCGAATCGTTTGTGCATCACTTTCCGAAATATCGATATAGTAATTTAGGTACGCTAGATCTTGTGCAATGAGTCCTGACGTTCTATAGACAAGTCCGTTGCTTTGTGTGTTTATCGATGCTACTTCTCCTGTGGTTGTATTGGAAACAATGAGTTGGTTTTCAGTATCGGATGGAGAATAAGTAATTCCATTGATTGTAATATTGGCATTTTCGCCAAAGTAATTACAATTTACCTTGAGTCCTTTGGTACGTAGTAAATCTTCACTAAACTTATATGGAGTCACAAAGTATTTACTAGTGTAAATTCCGTCTCCTTTATCATCTTCTCCTTCATATTCTTCGCGTACAGATAAGAAAAGTGCAAATTTGTTGGTAGTTAGATTTTTTATAGCATATACTTTGGCTTCAATGAATTGATCAAATTTTCCACCTTTTACATTAGCATGTCTTAAAAATATGACCGGATTCGTTTTTTGATCTGAATCAATTTTGAATTGTGTTTGAATGTTAATTCCTCTAAATTCACTGTTAACTCCAGAAGTAGTAGTTGGATGGTCCCAATAGAAATAGGTATCGGATGTAGTACGCAAACCGCTTTTTGCAAAACCACCTAAGACGATAGGAATACCTGTTCCATCTGTATTGGTTAATGCTGGAGTTTCAAAGTTTTCATCAACCAGTTTTTTTCCTATATTCTCAATTCCTAAACGAGAGCTTCCATAGATGTGCTGTTCTTTGTGAATCATTTCCAAATCGAACTCGTATAAGTTTCTAGATGAAGTTACGTCATATATACCTAATACATTTCCTTGCGCATCACGTGCATAAAACGTAGTTTCTTTGTCGTTACTATTTCCTTTTTTGTATTTGGACTTTCCAATTCGGTTTCCTAATCCGTCATAATGAAAGGCGATCACATCAGGAACTCCTTTGCCCATAAAAGGAAGTTTGTGTACTTCTTTTACTTTTCCATCGACTCTCCAGAAAATTTCTAATCCTTCTGACTTGTCTTGAATTAGTTGCCCTATTTCATCATAGATATAATTATGATTGTCTGTATTATTTGGATTTGCATTGTAATTGTAACCGTAGCCCGATAAGAAATTTATTTGATCTTCAATATCAGCATCAGTTTCGTACTTGTCAGATGCAGCGATTTCGTCATCTACAATAGCAAGTTTATTGGTTGGATTGCCATTTTCTGTAATATACTTGTACGTAAAATTATCCATTGTTTTCAGGATACCATTTTGAGGTACTTTTCTATTGAGCTGTTGTAAGTTTCCGTTTCTGTCAAACTCATAAGAAGATGCGTAACTTTCTTGTGCTTGTAAGCTGTTCAAAGGCTTATCTGTTACTGCTTTTGACTGCATCGCCTTGATTCTATTTAACTGATCGTAGGTATAGTTATTTACCTGAGTCGTTAAGATATTTTCATTTTGATCTCTTAAAGAAGTCATCATGGTTTTGATGTTTCCATTATAGAGATTTTTTGTATTTGGAGTAACGACATTGCTATTGGAAAGCTTGAATATATTTCCTGAAATACTTGTATTTGTAGGAGTATAATCACCATCATAATAATGTAATGCATATCCAAAAGCATCTTTAGCCATGTTACTTCTAGTAGCATTACCGTCATATCCAAAGTCATTGGAAGTGTTGGCTAAACTTTCTCCATTTACCGATTTTAACCAACCATGTAAAGTATAGATATAATCGGTTCCTTGCACTTTTTTATCTCCAATTTCTACTCTAGCTAATGGTCCGTGTTCGTAGTATTTGTAATTGGCATCTTGTTCCCAAATATTTCCATCTTTGGAAGTATGTGCTGATACAATTCTATTGTCTGCATCATATTCGTAGGCATGAATGAATTGATCAGGTTTTTCTGGTTGAAAGGTGACACGATTTACGTTTCCACTGATTAAATCATACTTATAGTGCACCCGTTTTATATGTGCTTCACAGTCTAAGATATCAGCTTGTTCTTGGCAATTTGGTAATTTTAGTTCCGTGATGTAGGTCACTAATTCTTTTACATTTCCGTGTACATCGTAGTTATAAAATAATGCATTGTCGAATGTAGGTGCTTTATTAGGTGGAATTTCATCATAATAACTCACTGCTGTCACTCTATTAATGCTGTTAAAAGGTATATAATTTGATGTAAATAGATCAGAAGAATATACCGCTATATTATCAGTCTCTTCTACAAGAATTCTGTCATCATAAGTGGTGCGTGTCACTTCTCTTCTTCGCATAGATTCATACGTATCATCAAAGTTATTCACTCTTGAACCATTATATAATAATTCTCCTTTGTCTGTTATGTTATATAGAGAGGTGTTGTCTTCAATTTCTCCGGCTTCCAAAATTCTTCCTAAACCATCATACCTAGTGTAACTAAAGTTTTTATATGGGTTTTCTTCTAATTGTTTAGCGTTTTGAGAAGCAATAATTCTCCCTAAATAATCATAGGCAAACACTGTTTCTCCTCCATCAGGAGTTTTTTGCCATACTAATTGATTTAAAGAATTGTATTTGTATTGTGTTTTTAATTCATGCGTTGGCAGCATTGGAGTTGCATTATTTTCACGGAATTGATTGTTTTGAGCGGAATTGATATCTGCAAATTCAATTCGTTCTACACCTTGAGGAGGCACTGTTTGTGTAAGGTTACCAGCCTGATCGTAATAGTATAGTGTATATTGATATTCTTTATCGTTGTACGATACTGTAAAGTTTTCAACTAACGCTGCTAATGCTTGTGTTGTGTAATTTAACTTGAACTGGTGTTTGATACGTTCTATGTATGCATTATAATTGTCAGCGCCATAGGCTTCGGCAATATTGATAGCAAATTCTCTACAATCGCTTAAATCATCATTAATTTGAAGATTGATTGTTGGAATCATTGGTTTAGGTGGACAAATTTCTGGATGTTGCTCCAAATAAAAAATCACAAACTCACTCCAAGTTTTATATGTCGGATCATCAGGAGTTAAGGTATTTCCTGAATTATCAATGTAGGTTTTATATGCTAGAATTACTGGTAGATATCCATTGCCATTGTTATTATTATGATGATTAAAGCCATAGTTTAATGGCGTAGCACCAAATTCAGCAATGGTCAAGAAATATGGAGCGTTTGTATCTACTACATCTGTTCCTCCTGCAAATGTTTCTAAATAGTCTATATAGCCTTCAGTGATGTATTGATAATTCATATTATCAAAATATTCCAATGTATGATGACTTGGAATAGTATAATTTGGAATGTCTGCTACTTCATTTGTATAACGTTCCCACATTACGTCTCGATCTACAGGTGTAATTGTTTGTGGAATACAGGTAGTACATGGTTCATAAGAAGTTGTATTTTCCTTTTGGAAAACAGTCATGGCATTTCTATTGGCAGTCAATTGTCCATTATTTGTTCGAACTGCAGCTAGATCACAGGCAAAGTTTAAAGGTGATAAATTATTATATATTTTATCTGGCGATTGATAAATGTTACTAATGGCAACCGCATTGGCATTGTTAGGTGCATTGTATGCGATGCTGTATTCTGTTGGCATCGTATTCGAAGGAAGTCCTAATGGATCAACTCCAATAAAGTTTGCATTGTTTGCAATTCCATTTTGCATTAAGGCATCTGAGAGTTCTATCACTACATAATACGAAGCTGTAGTTGTGCCTAAATTTTGGAATCGCAATTCTATGGTATTTGGTAAGTTTATATTTACTGCTACAGGTGCATTCCAAAGTACAGAGGTATAATTTATTGAAGCATCACTATGCAACAATCGAGCATTTTCTATAAATAAATTCAGTAATTCTGGTGTGAAATGTTGTGATACCTCTTGCGGCGTGTAAAAATTACCCGTTGCTAATACTGCATTTAACAATTGTGTTATTCCAGTATTGAATAAGACTCCGTTAGCTTGAATTTCTGCTATACAATCTGCACTATTGGTATCATCATCACATGTATCACCAATACCATCTTGGTCTAAATCTGACTGATTTGGATTGTATGTATTTTCACAATTGTCACAACCATCACCAATACCATCTCCATCACTATCTATTTGTTGTGGATTTGAATATTTTAAGCAGTTATCACAGCTATCAAAAATACCATCGTTATCGTTATCTACCGTTCCACAATCGGGCGTATTGGTATTTGTACTTTCATCTCCAGAAATGTAGGTACAACAATCATACGGTAAGGCATTGATAGTTGCTGTAAATGTGTATATAATGGAATGTCCTGTTGTCGCATAATTAACGATGGCGTCAATAATAAGATTGGTTGAACCATATACGCTTACGCCATTAATAGCAGTGATCCCATTTTCATTGGAGATATTACCGCTAGCTAATGAAGCAAAACTGATAGTTTCTCCTGTCTGTGGATGTATAAAGTCTGATACATCAGAAAGCTCAAGCACCGTATTTCCTCCAATAGTAATTGTATAGTTTCCATTTCCGTTATTGCTCCAAACTGCAGCAATATTTAATGGATCGTCACCTAAAAATTCTGGAAGAAAATCATCATCACTATATTCAGTCACCGATTGAAGGTTTACAGAAGTAGCTCCAAATGGTAACATGGCATTCATCATATTTTTAAGGCTTACCGCCAAATCATCTTTGTCTTGACATGCTTCTGCATCATTTAAAATACCTCCGTTACCTAATTGCTCTCCAATGGTATTTCCATTAACATCTAAGTCAACATCAGCTTGTCCATCTACACTACATTCACCAATTCTTGCAATCGTATTTCCTGAAATTATGATTTCTGCAATGACATTCGTACTTCCTGGCACGACAACTTTAGCCGCCATAGTAAAATCGAATCGAGTTGGTGTTACGGCAGTGTTATAAGTATTACTGTATGCAAATTGACTGATTTCACTAATTTGCCATGTAGCGTTATAATCATT
Organism: Kordia sp.; assembly: GCF_050633145.1. GTDB lineage: Bacteria > Bacteroidota > Bacteroidia > Flavobacteriales > Flavobacteriaceae > Kordia. The sequence goes on from NZ_JBOEFY010000052.1 coordinate 7,184, forward strand.
CCAATCGTATGTAGTGTCATCTATTGTTAGATTTATAGGCAACATCGTAGTTGACGGATCATTTACTGATATCGTAATAGCTAGATCTTGTGCTGTAGTCGTTGAAGAAGCAAATGCAATTCCTGAATTTTGAACTGTATTACTAGTTGGAGTTCCACCTAAATCATCAAATAGATCCATGCTGAGATAGTTGCCTTCAAAAGCTCCAATATTTCCTAATAATATTGATGGCGTACTATTTTGATTGAGAATATTTGTGTCTTCAACAACACCTTTGATAAAGGTTTCAAAGTCGCGTCCCATTGGACATTGTCCAGATTGTACATAATATTGATAATCGGTTAGTGCTTCTAGTTGTTCTCCAACTTCAGCTACACTATCGTTAGAATCATAGTTGTAATCTTCAGATATAATTCTTTTTATTTTTTCGATATATAAGTTTTCACTGCCATTACAAACATTATTAGTTGCTTCTATTGTTTGTGAAGGAAATGTGTAGCCATTTTGATCCAATCTTAAAACTGGATCACCAGGATTCTCAGCATCTTCTCCAATACAGCCATTGTACACGTTTTGGTCAATTGCATATATATTAGCTAAAGCGCTTTTTATACGATCTCTAAAAGAAAGGTACATACTTCTGTAAATAGGCCACACTTCTTCTTTTTCAGCATCAGTCATATTATTAATATCTACAGTACAATTACTACTAATGCTATTACACCCAATGGTCAACAATGCGTTATACAACATAGGATTGTTAGTACTTTCAAAGTTTGAAGTAATTGCTTCTAAAACAGTTGTACGATGATAAGTAATATCATTTGTTAAAAGACCGCTAATATTTTGAAATAATGGATCATCATTAACAATAGCTGCTAATGAACTTGATGTACTCGTGTTTAAATAATGTAAGGTTTCTGTAAAAGAAAGTTGCGCTAAATAATTAGCATAACCATCTACATTTACAATAAAATTTTGAGAATTTTCATCAGAATCAAGTACACTTAATGTATTAGTCAGTTGACATAGTTCATTTGCAAAATGTGAATACACATATTCTGGGTGAAATGCTACCAAAGATTCTGCCCATTGGTCTTGCCAATAATTTTCAAAATCGACAAAATTTAAATCTTGTGGTTCAATGGATACAAATCCAGCATTTAATGGATCTTCTGCAGTTAATCCGTATACGTTTCCATCAATAGGAAGTAATACTTTTACAATTTCACCATTGGCATCATAATAATGATATGGATCATCATAGTTTGGATTGAAAGGTGTTTTCCAACTAAATACAGGAGGTATCGTGCTTGGTGCATTGGTATGATTTGTATATAAATCAATGATAAATGGATTGGCAAGTACATTATTAGTTTCATCAAAAACACTTAACTCAGGTGTTATATCTTCTAATTGGTATTCACCATCACTATTCAATACACTTACTTGTTTTCCATACTGTCCTACAAGTTTCATGTCATTTACTAATGTTTGTAAGGTAACATTACAGGAAATGGAGTTGGTAACTAAACTTGCTGCATTGGGATTGGAAGCAGAAATCATTCCATCGGCTACACAAGGTGCCATACAAGCCTCTACTAACAAATCATATTCGCGTTCAAATCTATTTGTTAACGCATCTATAGTTACTTGATCTAAATTATCATAGTATGATAGTTGCGTTTGAACATAATCATCTTGATTTAGATTTCCATCATTATTATAATCTTCAGTTATTGAATCAACACATTCTCCACATGAAGGAAAACAATCTTCAATACTTCCTGATATGTCAAAAGCAGAATCATCTAAAATACAACCTGAAGCTTGTCCGTCAGTGATATATTGATCAGTATAGTAGTTCAGTGCAACTTCACTAACTTTTACTATTTTTTCAATCACTAAATCGCCCAATGGTGGCGTTACAGAAAATGTTTCATCTACTTCATTTATTTCTGGATCTTCCAAAGTGAATAATGTATTCCCGCATTCATCTTTTACACGCATACTTAAGTCATATGCAAAAGGAATATCAGTTGCACAACTATCTACAAAAGCTCCGTTCACACTTAAATCATAACTAAAGTTATGTGCGGTACCATTTTTTAAAACTGTTCTAAATCCGTTGTATCGTAACGCATCATTTACATTCAGGTTTGAAAATCTTCCTGTATTGAATGCCATGTTGTTATCTACATCTGTGTCAGTATCTGCAGTATTTACCTTGTTTAATAAATCTAGTGTAGTTGGAACATGATTCCCGTTTTCTTCATCTTCCAAACCATCTAATGCTTCTGGATTGTCAGCAGCTAGTGCTGTAGCAATAGTTCTTCCTTGCGGATCGACATAGCTTACACTTACTTGACCATTTGGATCAACGACAGCGTTTTTTTTGTAGTGTGCATCCCATCCAATATCTGAACCAAAGAGACGATCTAATTCTTGTTGAGAAGGTTTGGAATAGAAATATTTCATTTCGTGTCCATTCCCTAATTGATGCGTGATACCAACGCCTCCTTTTCTTTTTATACGTCCTGTATTATCGGGTGTATATTCAATTTGAGAAAACGGATAGTTTTGTGCATCTGGAACAGCATCATGTAACTCACTATTTCCAGTATAGTTTGGAGAATAATATTGACTCGTTCCTGACGTATTTTTCATCCCATCTACAGCAACTTCACAGTTGGAATCATCATTTGTAGTTGCATCCCAATCAAAATTTAAATGAGAGTATTTTTTACTGTCACTATTATTAATATTATGGTTTTGATAGTACCTTATTTCATTACTTGTAGTTGGTGCAGGTAAAATTTCTATTCCGGGGCGTCCTTGATTATCGTACACTACTTCACCTACAATTGCATTGTCATCTGTATTAATTTTAGTAACTGTCTGGCGATTTCTTAATGTTCCATCAAAATAACTAACAACTTCTTTCTTTTTTCCATCTTCTGCATAACTTGCTTGAAATTGCCAGTTTTTATTGTCCTCATGACCATTTATAGTTGCATAAGCCCAGTCTGAAACTTTAGAAGTATTTGTACCTGTTTGACTCCATGATCCATAAAAGTTTGTTATATAATCATCTGCAAACCTTCCAATGGCTCTTACTCTGTAAATAATATAACCACTATCATAGATATTTGAGATTTGATAATTCGTATCTTTTGTATTGATTCGTGTGCTGTTTCTTTGAAACTCTTTTTCAGTCAATGAGATATTTGTAGCTGAATTTTCATAGTTGTCTATCCAAGTCCATTCTACATCATAGGATATTGCTCCTTCTACTGTAGACCAAGAAAGCTTGTATTCACTCAAATTTTCAGGATTTGAAACTAGATTCGAGACACTCGGTGCTGGACTATTTGAAATATCTACAACACGGATGGCCTTAAAGCCTAATTTTAACTCAATATTTTCAGGGACTTCATTTACACTTGTATTTGTGTCTTGATACGTTGTTGTATAACCAATGATATCAACTTTAGCTCCATAACGGTTTAAAATTTTATGATACACTTGGTCTGCACTATTCCCAAGATTTGCATGTGGTTTGAAATCAACAGTTAGCGTTTCATCATAAGGAATAGTGTCTGGATTTCCATCCGAAAGAACTGGATATACTTTGAGTTGTAATTCAAACGAATACCTAGTAAAAGGCGCTATATCATTATTCACACTCAATAATATATAAGCTTCAGGATTGTAGAAACTTGTATTGGAATCATTGATATTTGAAGCTACAAATTGTGAGATATTATCGCCTTCAATAGCAATTTTTCCATACGTATTGCTCTGTTCGGAAATCTTAGGAATATCTCCTTGTGCTATTGCTAATGAATATGTACAGAATATACCCATCCAGAGAATGACTTTAAATATATATGTTGATTTCATTAATTTCATTTGTTTATGTTTTAGTATTGAAGCGAAGTCTAAGAGTTATTTTTCAGTTGATTTAGAGAATATTTTCTATTCAATAACGTTTGATTTCAAATGTTTTATAGGCAGCTACTGGCGCTATATTTTCACCTGATCCTTTAATATATGTAGCTAAACGCGCAGTTGTTTTTTCTTCATTATTAAGCACCGTTTTATAATTAGAGAGCGAAATTTCCAATTTTGGATTCCCCATCTTTTTTTCGCCTTTCGTATTTTTATAAGGTACTTGCGAAAGGAAATACAAAACTTGCTTGGTCATCAGAGCGCTTTTTTTATCAATATAGATTTCTACTTTTCCGTAAGGTAATTGCGTAATGACATCTGTAGTTAATGTACAAACCCAATGATCTCCTTTATCTATGACTTTTTTTATCTTGAATTGTTTTATGTAAATTTCTATGAGTTCCCAAGGCAATTGCTCTTGATTAGCGTTTACTTTGCTAACTACTAATGCTTGTTGTGCTTCATTACATTTTAAAGCCAACTGTTCTTTTTCGTCACTAATAAAGAATGTCTGATTAATTTTTGAGTAGACTACACTTTCTTGTTTTATCATTACTCCTTTGTATTCGACAGAAGGCCTTGTGGCTGTATAGGTATCATACCAATTGTAGTTCATATTACAGCTCAAATCAGTGTGCTTTTTCATGGCTTCCTGCGTGCCTTTTAGAATCTCATTTACAGTTTTTTCTTGAGCATTGGTCAATACACTAAAGCATATAAAACAACATGCTATCAACATTTTTAGATTGCTATACGTTACTTTTCTCATCTTTATTGCTTTTTACTTTTAGAGCGTGTTTCTTGAATTGTATACACTCCTTTTTCTGTTTCTTTTTTTACACGTACCAAACCACCTTCTTTGTCATATTCATAATAGGTAGCGTAGTTATTTTCGTCTAACTCTGCCATTAAACGTTGCGTATCTTTGTCGTATACAAAGCTTTTCATGCTGCTATTGAATGGGAATACTCTAATATCATCGAAATAACAATCACCTTCATTTTGGCAAGACAAACGAATTCTGAGTGAATCGGGAGAAGCATTGGAATTTCCATCCGTTTCAGGAATTTGAACAATTCCGATGATACGTTGCCAACCTTCTATAATTTTTCCGCTAGGATTCATAGTTACTACTGGAAATGAAGGAGAAACATCCGTACCATTGTAAAAATGAACTTCTAATGCTCCATTAGTGTATGTCTTTTTTGTACTATTATTGCTTTCTTTTACCCAAGCACTAATGATATATTTTTTGTTTTTAGTTAGCGAAAAACTAAAACAAGAGGTTTCTTGTTGACAGTACAAATTGCTGACTGCACATAGTAAAAGAAGATATATTAAATATTTTTTCATTTGTCTTTATTTTTTTTGGTTAACAGTTTCCACAGCCTACGATTACTTCGAATTCACAATATGATCCGTTGTCGAGTCGGACTCTTATTAGATAATTGACATTCCCAAAACTGAGATTATTGTTAATAATAGTTATGACTAAGTTTTGACCGTTAACAGATGCGGAAACACTGTTATTTGGCACTAATACTTCAGCTATATTTGCCGATACAATTGTGTGATTATCAAAATAGCTTTGTACAGCATTTGCTATGTTAAAAGATTGATTTGTTACGTTTTGATTCATAGCAAATGATATTACTGGAATATTAGGACAACTATAAGGATCAGGTAGTGGTGTACAATCCAAAGTTTCAACAGCAACTGTTGGAATGCATTCAACTCCTTCATCATAAATCTGTACTTTTTGACCAGAAAAAGATCCTGAAGGTACTTTAATACTATACCTTCCTGTATGTGATTCTTCTTCAGTAATGGTTACTCCGTCAGGTTGAGAAAAGTTGAAATGATTTGTATTTATTTCAAAACCGGTATATCCCATTTCTGTGTACTTACTGTTGGAAGCTACTGCTAACGGAAGTTTGTACTCGCTATCATACTGTGCTGAAGAATGTCTACCAAGCGCATCTTTATTTTCTAATTCCGCACCATACGGTGAATATTGTGTTACTTCACTAGCAAAGGTCCAATCTTGATTATTTGTTGGGTTTTCCTCCCACATTTGAGTAGTATTATCATATATATAAAACGGTGAGAAGCTTTCAAAAAACCCACTATTACGCTTAGTATTCGTAGCCGAGCGTGTTGTTAAATATGCATACGATTTTACTGCACGCCAATCATTTAGAACATTTTTCACAAAAGGGTTTACACTACTGTAATTTGGATACGAAACTAAATGTTTACTGTTTAGGTCGTCTTCAGAAGGATATTTTACACCTTTACGCCAATAATCATCGTATTTGATAGCTGAGGCATTAATAATTCTAGGGTTATGATCTTCTGATCCATTGTATGCAAAATCACTAGCTGTTATGGCTTTATTAACTTCTTCTCCTATTGGATTCGTCATTGTGGTAACTGATGCCATTGCCGCACTTTGTAAGTTTCGATATCCAGAACGTATTACTTTGATTAGTTTTTTTCCGTCATCAACGCCACAAGGATTTACAATTTCCCCATTTCTATCAATAAATATCATTCTATTGTCAGTAGAAATTTCATTAATCCAATAATGTCCTTCAGGAAACCCATCTTCTTGGCTATACATATATATTTCATCTCCTTCTTTTAGAATTTTATCTAAATCGTAAGAGATATTATAGTGTGAAGCACTTTGTTTATACCATGCGGTAGCTCCTTCTTCATCTCCTGAAGCATCTGGAGTACCACTGCTTTGAAAAGGTTCTACCCATAATGATAGACCTAAGTTCTGAACTGCCTGTCCCATACCTTTGTATGCCCAATGTGCTGGATAGCTAAAGTTATAATAGTTATCTTCATAAGCGTTAGCAGTTTCAGTAAGCAATACCTGTCCGCTTACGGCATCCCAAGCTAAGTTTCTTGTACTAACTCTAGATCCTAAATCGTAAGCAATTTTCTCTTTTAGAATTCCAGTTTTGTGAATTACTTTCGTTGTTGTACTGGTATGTAATGTGGCTTCATTTCTCTTATATTCAAAAGGAATTTGCCCTAATAATACTGGCCATATTCCTATAGTAAAAAATGTAAGGTTTGTATTTACACCATAACTTTCAGATAAATTATAATTCTCATTAAAATCAGTAATTACATCATAATGTGTTCCTATTTCTTTAGTAGTATCAACAGATCCATCTGATAGTATTACAGGAAGATGATTGTCTAATTCTCCTGCTTCATTCGTATTATATACATAGTCAACTCCAGAGATTAAGTTTTTGTTTTCATCATATATTTTTTGTGACTTAGATTTCCCGTTCATGTCATTGGTAATGATAGAAAATCCTTGAGAGAGTGCTAACTCAGTTTTTACACTTAATCGCAATACATTATCTAAAATATTCTCTTGATTGGTTCTATAATTGTTTTTATCGTCAATATCTGTGTGGTCAGATTTTGTAGGAAAGTCTTTCGAAGTAAAGAACTCGTTGATTACTTCTCCTGTTGCATGTTTTTTCACCACTTTAGTTACACTAGCTTCTTGCAGCGTTCTTTGCAAGTTTTTAACCATAACTCTACTGTAGGTAACCATTGCAGAAGGATAAAATGATTTTCCAAATGGTTTTTCAATATATTCTCTTGCTTGTAGTTTTTCTGAGTCGTCAAAAAATGGTTGAATTAAAGGATTTTCTTTGCTCATATTTGGTTCCCAAGTAGCTACACCACTGGAGCCTTTGCTATTTCCGTTTTCATCTTTCCCTAGAGTGTAATCATATTCTTGCCCATAAAAATTGCTATATTCATTTACTGGATTCGATTGCGGATTATTGACCATAACATCCCAATTGTCATGCATCACTACTTTTTTGACACGCAATCCGCCTCCTAATTTTGCATTGGTTGGATGCTTTAGGCGAATCCAAGATTTTTCTGGTTTGAATGTTTTAGCAATACCTCTATCTTGTAGATATCCATTAGGACCTCTAAAGATTTCTGCCATTACAGGAAGACTACTTCCTATAGCATTTACAATGTCATTGATATTAGTAGACGAAGGCGTGTTATCACCTGTTCCATAGGCATAACGATTGAGGTGTTTTCTTGCAAAATACCAACCTGATTTTGCAATAGGATGTACAGAACCGCCTGTGATACTACCTTCTAAATTTTCAAATTGAATTGGAATTAGTCCGTATTGTTTGTTATTTTCACTGTACACATGGAAATCGTTGAGATTGCTAGTATCAATGTTTGCATACCCTTCTACATAATCATACGTACAATTTCCATTTCTAGTCATGTTTAGTAGAAATCTGAAGAAAAGCGGTTTGTCTATATACTCTCCAAGGTATTTTGTTCTGAATTGTTCAGGTGTAATCGATGTCGTTTCAAGAAGTTCTACTGCAAGATATCTTCTATGATTACCTCCATTATATAATTGATCGGACAAGCTCCCATTATGTGTTTCTTTTACACCTACAACTTTGAACATTTGCATGGCTGCTTTGTCCTGTACATATTGGTAATCATCCGATTCATATTGCAGCTCTATACGTCCACCCGAAGGCAAATCTATAGATGATAACGTCCAAGCTCCTGTGTATAAATCTTGTAACTCCTTGTCTTTCTGTTGCACAAATGGAAACTCCTGCGCAGTAATATCTGCATCTACTTCGCAATTAGCACTTGTATTTCCTGTAGGTAGAATGATATCGTCATTGATCCCATCTTGATCCGTATCTTCTTTAATAACTCCTTCTTCAAATAATGGTTTGTAATTTCCCCACACATCGTGTGACTTCATTTGATAATCAGGATTCATATTATCATAATTGAAAACGTACGGTGTATATTTTCCCATATTGGAATCTCGATACGTAAAGTATACTTTCTTTAGTGTTAATTTTCCTGAAGAACTATTCGGCGTATCTTGCATTAATGAATAGTCATATTCAAAATAGGCAGTTTTGATAGGTTTTACTTCTGAATTATTGTTAGGATCAGCATCTAATAAATTCCCAGCAATAGCTTCTGGTTTAGAATACAGTTTGATCGTTTCTACTTGTAAAGAAGCATTTCTATCAAGCACATCTTTTGCATCTTCTCTTGCTTTGAAATCAAAGATGGCAACATGTGTTTTTGTTTCTATCATAGTTACATACTTTAACTCTTTGGTTCCACGTATGTAACTTCCTTTTTGATCGTTAGTTTTTGTATATAATCCTGGATTGTACGAAGCTGTATTATTTGCATACGGAGTTTTCCATTTATAATCGTTAACTACTGATGAGATTTGCTGACTATTTACAAAGTTGTTGTAATGCATTTTGGTATATGCTCCTAAATCATCATCTGTTGGTCCGTCACCAGTTAGATCCTCATAATCGTTAGAAAGAACTGCGCTCAATAAATATGTATGTGCGTAATCAGGCGTAGTGATTTTATTGAAGAAATTATCAAAACCTCCAGCACTTCCAGCAGTATCATTCCCATTAATTAAAATGGTTCCTGTTTCTAAATTCGAAGCGCCATCTGCTGCAAAAGTTACTTCTTCTTTTGTATGATTCACGGCAGCTTCTCCATACACATATACCGCACCACTTGGTTGCGTAACTTTAAGTCCATTGGTATGATGGTCTTTCAAACTGTTGTGCGCATTTACAAAAGGATCAAGTAATGCATCTTTTTTATCAATCTTTAGAATTGCTTGATTTCGTTGTTCTCTTTGTGTTCTTTTTAAAGGTGCAGCAATTGGATTTGGAGTATAAAAAATCGTATCGTTTATAGCATAGCTTTTCACATTAAAAACACCAACCGCTTTTTTGTTATAGGTATTTCCGTCAGGTGTTAAATCTAATGCCATAGGTTTTTCTCCTGATAATTTTACATCATATAATTCCTGATCATGATCTACACTTAAATCTCCAATACCTTTAAAGTACGTTTCTTCATAGTCAACATGTGTATCATTAACCGATTGAAATTTATGAATGGCAGGCGTATTCCAAACGCCAGTATGACTTCTAGTTGGCGAATAGTGAATATCGATTCCATTTCTAAAACCCCAACCTGCTTCTATTTCTCCACCAAGACTAAAACTATCTCCTGAGTCTTCTATTTTCTGATTGAAGACATAACCTGTTTGTCCTTTAAATGGTCGAAATTGTCCAGCAATACCCTGTCCCTGTATATGATAGATGTCGTGTGTATAGTTTACAACGGGAAGCGCCAATGTATTTTTGGTAACCATACGCTCATTTTCTCTGTTAAAGTCTAAAATATCATTGTGAGAGGCGTATTTGGTAAACTCGTATCCATACGTTTTTTCTTCTTTTATTTTTTCTTCCTCTTTTATTTTTTGGACTGAATAAAATGCAGAAGCACTACCTTCAAAACTAGCTGCTGCAAATTGTGGTCCTAGAGAAGCTCTGAAGGTATAGTTCTCATTGTGGTAAGCAGTTCGTTTAAAAGGTGTAAAGGTATTATCTATAAAAGAGATGTTTCCCATGTTACCATTAGAGAATGCAGCACCATCTTTTACACTCTTGTTTATGTAATTTTTATTTACATTTCCTATAGTTGAACTATTTAAGCTAAAATTACTTAAACCTTGCCTGCTATTAAAAGCTGTTCCTATTTGTATACTATTACTAATCGCTGATATAGTAGTCTTTTTTGTTTCTAGAGTTTTACCACTAAAACTCTGAGTAGCTGTAGGACTTACGGATGCTCCATTTTCTACTGAAGGTGAAAGGTTCATTCCAACACTGGTCTTTTTCGAAAACTTATAGGAAACTCCGAAAGAAGGTGAGAAACTAAACCCTTCATAGTTATTGTGCATTAATGTTCCTCCGACATTTAGAGGAAATTCACTTCCAGAAATCTGTGGATTTATAGAAAGCGTCATTCCAACCGTTTTGTTTTTCTTTATGTTGTTTTCGTAGGTGATTGAATCACCTTTGAAATCGTCAGGAATTCCACGAACATTTCTATTTATTTGTCCTACGTTTAGATTCCAGCCTAAGCCAACCCACGTTGCTTCTTGATCCATGGTAATACCAGCGTCATACGCTAAGTTTAATGGATAACCACCCACATCCATGATAGGAATGTTGTAATTAAAACTTCCTGTACTTAGGTTTACCATATCGGAAGTTCCAATAGGTGTAAAGGCATTGAATTCCGGTTGAGACGGACCACTTGTCAATGCAAATAATTGTGAAGGTTGTATGGTTGTTAATACCAATTGCATTGCCAGATAGCAAGCTATAACCTTAGATAATTTTCCAGTTCTAATATGCTGTATAATCATTGATAACTAAGTTTTATTTTTAAACTTAAATTTTTATTTTCTGTTAAAATTGGGCATGTGCAATACAGTCTTAATATTGAGTGAGGTCAATAGAAAGATGTATGTTCAATACGAATAGTTAATGAAGTTGCTGTCTTTTATTTTGGGGTTAAAAACAGCTTGGGGTTTATTCTACAATAGCTAAAGTATGTAATTATATCATGTAACCATATAAATAGTTCATAAGCGTAATTTTTTCTTTATAAGCGTAATTCAAATCTACTTTTTGGGATGATTCTTACAACTTAAGTGGCGTGGATTTGAAATTAAACTTAATGATTCCATTACCAAATAACTGATCATTATACAGTAATTGAATGTTATCCGTTTCTGGAATATTTCCAAAATATAATAATGCTCTTTTAAAAGGAGCCACTTTAAAATTACGTTCAAATAAAGCGCCCGAACACACAATTGTGTCTTTTGACGAGGTAATGACCTTAAAGTCTTTCTGTATTTTGAATGCCATATATTCTACAGCTTTATCATAAGACATATTGGTGAAATTTTTCAGCAATAGTTCTTTCTCCTCATCATGACTAAATTCAATTTCAACAATGCGTTCATTTTTGTGTAATTTAAAAATAGAATCTACTTTTTTTGGCTCAAAATTTTGGTTGTCTTTTAAAATATAATAATGCAAAGGCACTTCTGTAGCTGTATAGTTTATATTGTTTATATACTGATTTATTCTTTTCGATTTCCATCCGTCGTCTACAGCCAAATTAAAAAACTTATAATCTTCTGTTATCAAGTTCTCTTTTGGGCTTTTAGAGCATGAAATCACACTCAAAAAAATAATGCATACTATCCATAATAGGTTTTTCATCTGTGTTGTATTTTTTAATTATTTCCTTGGTATTTGCTATTTGAAAATTGTATTACTTCTTCAGTAAAATCATATGCTTCATCAGCATACATGATATTTCCATTGCCTTGTATTCCAAAAATGAGATGTACTTTTTTTTCCGCACCAAATTCTTCCAAATAAGAGTTGAGACGTTCCCAAACTTGCCTGTTAATTCCCTCCTTCACTTCAGTTGTTAAGCGTTGAAGATTCGTATTCTCTATATATACTTTTTGTTTGAACTCTTGAATAGTTTCAACTTTCGTTTGTTGCTGTAATAATTGATACAAGCTGTCTACTTTTTTTTGTTGCTGATTCAATGCTGGAAGTTTCATTTTCTGTAAATCTTCTACCATATTGAATTTGCTAAATAATGCTAGGTTATCTATATATCCATAGTTTTTTTCTTCTTTTGGATACAAAAATGCAAACACGCAAATCAATCCTACTATTAGAATGATTAGATTCACAACGGGGAGAAATTTTAATTTTTTCATCTACTTTAATTTTATTGTTTTTAAGACTTTATTGCATTCAAACTGAATGGAATCTTCGTAAATTTTTTTGATTTTGAATTTTTCCAAGATGATCTCTTTTTCTCTTTTTTTCATAATTTTTCCATTCACATTGATTACTCCTAATTTTTTACTATTTCCTTTACTTACTATATAACCATGGTATTGTATACTAGGCCATTTTATTTGAACAGGAATTGACTTTTTTTTGTTAGACGTTTTTCCGTTACCTATTTTTTGGGATGATTTAGATTTAATAAATACATTGTTAAAAGGGTTTTTAATGTCTTTAATTTCAAAAGTATCTTTGCGTATCGTATAGTGTAATGATGTCTCTTTTTGTTGAACAATACTTCTATGTTCTACTGTTTCCTTTTTTACGCAATATTTATACCCAATACTTCCCCAAATGATGAGTAGTAATAGAATCAATACAATATTTATGTTTTTTTTAGAGATCAAAATCGCAGTTATTATTCGGTTGTAAATGTTCTAGAAACACTATATGAGCTTACATTTTCCGCAGCGTCTTTTGTTTGTACTCTCCAATAATATGTTCCTGCAGTAGCAATGCTAACTTGTTGTGTACTGCCATTAGTTATAGCCAGACTTTCAATGATGGTATTAAAGTTTGCGTCTTGTGCTATTTCTAAAATACTGCTGACTTCAGATTGCACATTTCCACTATCTTGACCAATTGCCCAACTGAAGTCTACGGTAGTTCCTGTAATTATTTCTTCATCTGCTGGTGTACTTAATGCTGGTTGATTAGGTACTTGTCTATCTAAAAAAACAGATCGTGAAGTATATATTGTTTCCGAAGTTGTATTTATCGCTTTTACATTCCAGATATACTCTGCATCTACATCAAAAACAGCTGCATTTACACTAAAACTTGTTCCTGTAATACCAGATTGTTGTGTAAGCGTTGTTTGCCCATTAAGATTTTTGATGAGCTCAAAAGTATAGGAATCTGCATATTGTAAATTACTCCAAGTAAATAATAAATTTGTGGTATTTGTATAAAGGTTATCTGTTGGTGTATTGAGAATTAACGTTTGATTTGTTAAATCGGAAGAAGCTTCTACATTAAAAGAAATTGGAAACGAATATGCAGTTTCGTACGCAAAATTTTCACCTCTTACGCGCCATTCATAGGCTCCAGGTTCTAATGGATATTGAAAAGAAGTTTCATTAATTAATGAATCTAATAGTATTATGTTATTTTGCGAAGGGTTAATTAATTGCAATCTGTAATCATCAGCCCCATCAAGTGCTTGCCATGAAAAATGCACAAGATTATTTACAATTGTACTTCCTGTCGTTGGTGTAATAGGTGTCACCAAATCATCGGTTAAGTTTTCTTCTAAAATATCATCACATGATAAAAAAAGAAGGAAACATACGACGCTTAAAAATTTAATGTTATTTCCCATAATTTTGAAAATAAAGTTCTAATAATAATTCTGTTTTGTTTGTTCTATAATTTTTTTTTGAATAGAATTTTGTACTCACAATTTTTGAAGCTTTAAACTCTTTTTCAATAGTATATATCGTCTTTAGCAATGTTTTATAATTCCCTTTTAAGATTATTTTATTCGTAAATATTGTAAAAGCATCTCCTTTGTGTATGTGTGAGTCTGTAATATTTACAACATTTACATTAAAAGAATGCGTTGTAATAAAATCCAATATTTTTTGTTGGATTAATGCGTGATTTTCTGAGTTTCCAACAACTCTATCTAATACTGCCAATTCTGTTTTTAAATTCTCAATTTTTGTAAATGGTTGTATTGTATTTTCCACAAGCTCATCCGAAGCATTGAGTTCCTTTTTTAATTCAAAAATTGGTTGATACGTTTTTTTATATACTGCAAAAACAAGTAATACTAATACAAGTACAACTAAGAAAAAACGACGCTTATATGATATTTTTTCCAACATTAGAAATAAATATGAATTACAAATGTTTTTTTACGGTTTCTATCTTGTGCATACGCTTCAATATCTATTTTTTGCACCCACTCTTTTTCGGTTAATATGGTTATCCAATGATTAAAATCTGAGTCGTTGGAGGTGATTCCCTTTACATGAATTTGTTTTTTATAGAATTGCACTTCTTTATCATCACGCATTTTTTTAGTAAGCGGTGTAATATTTATCTCAGAAAGCTTTATGTTTTTTTCAACTGAATTTCCAATTTCATAGAAATATTGTGTTAAAAATTTAGGATGAAATAATCCAGAAGTAGCGACAATAGTTTCCTTGTTTTTTTTCTCTTTTTCAAGCAAGGCGACAGTATTTGAAGCTTCTGCAATTTTTGCAGTAAAAGCTTTTTTTTCAGCTAATACGTCTTGATACTTCTCAAGCGTAAAATGACCAAAAAGTATAGCTGAAAGAAGTAGTACTAATCCAATAACACCAACTGCTTTTGTTGCATTAAAAAAAGTATAGCCTGTTCTGTTTTGCGTTAAAAAAGAAGTTTCCATGCTTAGTACTTCTTCTTGAACATGGTATTGTATCACCATCGCAAATAGTGCAATATCTTTTCCATTGAATTTTAAATCTTCAATAATATACTGTTCTTCTTCTGAAGCTGTGTTTATTTCAAAATCAGTAAGCTTATCTTGTGAAAGAACTAGCTTAGTTTGATTAGAAACGATGTTTTTTTCTGATAAGAAAGAGCGCAATGCATACGTAATAAAGGGACCAATAGCGATGTCTAGTATGTGATACTTTTTAGCTTCAAACTGCGCTATATGCTTATCAAGCATTTTTTTTCTACACATGGAAACAAAAATATGTTCATCTTGATGTAGTTCATAAAAGTAGAAATCATCTGGATTGCCTTTAAATAAAAGTTTCTTGCGATAATTGGCAGCACGGACTACCTTTTTATGAAGTATTCCAACTCCCGAAAAATGTACTAATAAAGGATGCTTTGATTGTGATTCCTTATATACAACATCCAATGATGTCGTTTCCAAACATTTTCCTACCGTAAAATCATCTTTTTTCTTGTGAATGGTAAGCAAGTAATACGTAACGACTGCTTCCGAAGAAAAGTGAATGCCCAACACTTGAAATGTTTGTTGCAAAGGGATGATATGTCTTAATTTTTGAAACACTATTAATACGTAACTGTTGGTTTGATAAGAATGTGTAGTTTTGACTTTTCTTTCTTCTTTTTTCGGCTACTGAAAAACCATTTTATGACTGGAATTCTAGAAAAGAAAGGAGTTCCTGTTCCTGAGTTTTCATTTTCTAGTTCATCCAATCCGCCTAATAAAATCATTTCATTATTTTTCACTCGCACCATTGATTCAAATTTTCGAGTTGCTTTTCCAGGTGGTGCATTTTCACCAGCTCTTCCCAAAAAAGAACTTTGCTCTACTGAAACTTCTAAGGTTACATGTTCGTCTTTTGACACGTATGGTTTGATTCGCACACTTAAATTTGCATCGGTAGATTTCCATTGTCCAGATTGTAGCACATTATTGTTGATTCCATTTTGGATCAATTCATTTCTTTGTTCAAAATAATAGCTGGTTTCACCAATAGAAGTAGAAGCTTCATGACCGTTAAGGGTTACCAATTTTGGTGTAGATTCTACTTTTATGTATGAATTGTTTTCAAGTGCCTTTAAGCTTAGGTAAAAACGTTCCGTAACTTTTCCTAAATTCACAATTCCTAAACCGTTAAAAGCATCAATTAATCCATTAACTGAGTTTGCATTTACTTGTACTTCTGAGGTAGGAAATAACACTCCTGAGGTAGTTCGTTTTTTATCATCCAATCCAGCCTGAAAACCTGTTTGCACCTCATATCCTTTTTGATATTGTACAATCATAATTTCGATTTCAATATTAGGAACTACTTTATCTATTTCTTTTAAGTACTCTTTAAGCCCTATGATTTGAATACTTGAACCTGTTACTACAAATCCATTTAGTTCTACAAATTCTACAATTTCAATTTTATCTGTTAGTGCTTTTGGAAATGTTGCTTTCACAGATTCTATGGTTCTGTTTTCCATTTGAATTAATGTAGTTTTTCGCAATCCGTCTGTATCATGTTTCCCAATTAAAAAGATATCGTCAACTACTTTATAAGTGTATTTTTTTCCTTTAAACACATGGTTTAAGAGTTCTTCGAATGTAATTCCGTTTGCGAGTAGTGTTGTTGTTACCTTTTCAGGATTATCATACATAAAATAATTGATATTCAATTTTTCTGCGGCTTCTACAATAATATTCATAACATCTCCCTCGTATGCATTGATTGATAGAAACCCTTTAGAATCCACCGCAATTGAGTAATAACCACTCGAGTTTACTGGTACCGTCTTTTGTTTGGAATTTCGCTTATTTTTTGAATTTTTGGTTACAATGTTTTCCTTTATAACAATGTCGCTTTTTTCAATGTAATAGAAATCATTCTCATCTCTGGTAACGGTCAGGTTGTTTGACTTTGCCATCATATCCAATACCTGATCAAAAGGTCTGTTGAGAATATATGATGAAATCGTTTGTTTTTTTATAGATGGCGCTAAAACAATATTTTTTTGAGTCGCATCAGTAATAGCCTGAGCCACTTTTGTAATAGAATCTTTCTTAAGTTTTATAGACAGAAAACCGTTTTCTTTGTTATAGCGTACATCAATCTTTTTTGGAGGAATAGGTGTTGGTTTCTCAGGAATGACTTCCTTCTTTTTTAAAACCAAAATTTTACCTTTTACAAACATTTCCAAGTCATACTTTCCAATGAGAAATAACAATACATCTTTTACTGGAACGTCATAAAAATTACTAGAAACCATTTGATCTAAAGAAGTATCAACATCAATACTTAATTTATGTTCATCTGCAATTGCTGAAACAAAATCATATAAGGTGATACCAGAAATTTCAACCTGCATTGTTTTATTATATGCTTTTAATTCAGTAGCTAAATTTTCTATTTGCGTGCGATACTCTTTACTTTCCTGTGAAAAACAGAATCCAGATATGAAAAGGATGAGTATGATACTAATTTTTTTATACATCATATTATGTGTTTAATAAAATTGGATACACTTCTTCTAATGAAGTTGTTCCATTTTTAAATAGTTGTAGTGCTTTGTATGCCAAAGTTTTGGTAGTATCAATATGATTTTTGGCGTCTTGTAAGTTTTCTTTTTTTATAACTTCGGAAATCATTGAAGTTATCGGAATCATTTCATAGATTGCCGTTCTACCTTTGTATCCTGTGTAATAACAGTAATGGCATCCTTTTGGAATGTAATGATGTGATAAAGCATTAGTATTCCTTAAATAATTTGGTAGCTCTTCTTTCTTTAAAACAATCTTTTCTTTACAATGTGTACATAGTTTACGAATTAAACGTTGTGCAACTGAAATATTGAGTGTTTCAGCAATTAAGAATGCTGGAACATCCATATCTATGAGTCTTGAAATAGTTCCTAATGCAGAATTTGTATGTATTGTAGATAGTACCAAGTGACCTGTTAAGGAAGCTCTAATTGCCATTTGAGCAGTTTGTGCATCTCTAATTTCTCCCAACATAATAATATCAGGATCTTGCCTTAAAAAAGAACGCAATGCAGAAGTAAACGTAAGTCCAATGTCTTCTTTTAGTTGCACTTGATTAATCCCTTTTAGCGTATATTCTATAGGATCTTCTACGGTTACAATATTTGTTTTGGAATGATTCAAATGCTTTAAAGTAGCATATAAAGTAGTAGTTTTCCCTGATCCTGTTGGTCCACTAATTAATATAATTCCATTGGTTTTCTTTACTGCATTTCGATAAATATCTTGCTCTTCAGCATCCATACCTAAAGCATTTAAATCTAAATGAGAAGCATCTCTTCCCAACAAACGCATTACTACTTTTTCGCCATAGTGTGTTGGTAAAATAGAAACTCTGATATCGAAAGTATCAAAATTAATTCTTCCATCTTGTGGTAATCTTTTTTCAGTAATATCTAAGCTAGCGCGGATCTTTATTTTATTAATTAATTCAAGGTAATTTGTAGTTTTGATTTTATATTTTTCGATTAATAAACCGTCAATTCTAAAACGTACGCGTGCTTCTTCTTCAAATATTTCTATATGAATATCACTTGTTCTAATTTGTTTGGCCTCATGAATTAATTCATCTAAAAAATCTGCACTAAGTTGTTCTTTTGAATTCTTTTGTGTCGTCGATTCATCTCCTGTTCTATAATATGTAGCTAATGCTTGTTGAATGTGTGTTTCATCTACATATATAAAGCTTATTTTTTTATCTAAAAAAAGTTGCAACTCCTGAACAAAATACTCGTTATTTCGATTGCTTTCTTCTGTATACAAAGCAACTGTACTTGCATCTTCACTAAAAGGAATTACCTTAAAATGATTGGCAAGCTCAGCATTAATGATTTGCTTTTGCTCAACAGATATGGTGATATGTTGCTTAGTTGAACTCAATGAAAAACGGATTTACAATATTGAATAGTTTTAGACCAAAGCACACAATTAAAAAAAGTGATAAATAGCCTGCTAAAGGAATTGTTGTATCTGCTCTTTTTTTTTGTACAATCATAAACAAGAGTATAGAAAGAAAGAGCCCTAAAATGAAAAACAAGACGTAGTTATGAATTTGAAATAAAGGCGTGATTGCTACAAAAAAGAGGATATCTCCCAATCCGATTGATGTATCTATTGGATTTTTTAAATGTTTATTCTTTATAGTTTGATATATCATAAATCCTATACTAGTACAGCTTAAAAATGTGATGCTTTTACCTATTTCATACAGACTCAATAATGGTTCTATATAGTTGATCAGTATTGAAATAATTGCAATAACTACAAGTAGATATGCATGAATAGCTCTATGCTTGAAATCTTGAATACTGATAACAACAAACAAGATGAGTAATACTGTGGTGAGCGTTGCTTTCAAATCTTAGTCTTTTACTACTTCTTTTAAATTTCGCTTGTGATCTATTTCCCAAGTATTGTAATTTCCATCTCCATCAAAATCTTGAATAGATTGCGCTCTGGCTTTAAAACTATTGATAGAGGCTTCAATAATTTCAATTCTATATACGGATTGCCCTCCTTTATCAATGGTTAGTTCTGTTTCATACCCTATATCTTCTAAACTAGAAGAATATGTAGCATGTGTAAAAAAGTAGTTTTTCTCGTATGAATATAAAGAGTTCAGCGCTGTTTTTGCTTCAATAGCTCTAGCTTGCACAACTGCTTGTGTTTGATTTGGTAATACTAAATAAATGAGAATACCAATAATACATAATACAATAAGGATTTCAGTAAGTGAATATCCTTTTAGCCACAAATTCTGCTTCTTTTTATGAGGATTTTTTTTTATCATGAACCTATTGAGTTTTATTATTTCCTATCAAATGTATTGATAAAACGCAACGGACTCATGAAATAACTAATAAGCGTCATAAATACTTAATAAGCGTAAATTATCGCTGTTAAAAAGATGCTTTTTCAGCTAAAATCAATACAAATTAACCAATGACTTTACTAAGATCAAACATTGGTGTATACATGGAAATTAGAATAAAACCAACCAAAAAACCAATAATGATAATGATTAAAGGCTCTAGAATGGTACCTACCATTTTTGTAGTATGATCAATTTCATCGTTATACTGATCGTTGAGTTTATGAAACATCGTATCAAGCTCATTGGTTTGTTCTCCAATTCCAACAAGTGATATTAGTTTCTTGGGAAATATTTTATGTTTTTGCAAACTAGTGGCCAACGTATTTCCTTTTAATATATCTTGTTTTATTTCATCAACAGCTTTCTGCATTGGGTAAAAAACAATCATTTCTTTGGTAAGTTCTAGCGAAGTTATTAAAGGTGTTTTTGCGCCTAATAATAAGCTTAAAGATTGGCAGAACCTGGAGATATATATTTTTTGCATAAATTTTCCTAAAAAAGGTATTTTTAAGAGTATGGAACCTATTGTATCTCTGTAACGGTTGTTATGTTTATAATATTTATGGAATGCTATTATTGTCATTACAACAACTACTATACTAAGCATTATAGTATTAAAGTTTTCGGATAATTGGATGACAAACTTTGTTATAGAAGGTAACTCACTTCCAAATTGTTTAAAAACCGAACTAAACATAGGAACAATGTAATTGAGCATAAAATACAATACCAAAAATGTAATTCCTAAAACAAATGCTGGATATGTTATAACAGAGATAAGTTGCCGTTTCATTTTTATTTTACGTGCAAAAAACAACTGTAACTGTGTTAATCCTTCTGCTAATTTTCGCGTTTCTTCCCCTATTTTTATACTGTAATATTCATACGGTGAGAATTCTGTATGTTTTTTAAGCGCATCAAAAAGTGTATTTCCAGCAATTACATCTGTATTGATCGTTGTCAGTATTTTTTTAATCTTTTTAGACTTTTGTTGAGATGCTAATATTTGTAGTGATTGATTAAAATCTACACCAGATTTAATAAGTACTGCAAATTCTCTATAAAAAGCTTCTTTTTCCTTGCTTGAAAACTTGGCAAAAAAATCAAAGTTCAAAGATGTTGAATCTACTTTTTCGATTTTAGTAACATGTACTGTTCTTTTATGTTTAGTTACATTAAGTTTCACACCTATAAATTTTAGCAATTATTTTATTTCTTCTATAAAAGCAGTATTTACAATTTGATCTGGCCTACTCTTTTTATAATAATTCAAATCAATAATTTCATCATGGAATTGTAGTTTCAAAGAGATCGTAAAATGATCTTCTTTGTTTTCAAAAGTGTGCGAGATCAGTTTTGAAAAAAGGTCTTCTGTATGTTCATTATAAGTTCTTTTAATTACATTATTTTTAAAAGAATAATGTATGACTGTTTCGTCGTATCGCTTCAAGTGTAAAGTTTCATCATTATAATATAAAGTTGCAGCGTTATATATATCCTTATTAAAAGTAGCGTTAAAAACCATATAATCATTGGCAATTAATTGCTGCTTCTGAAAAGTTATAAATTGCTTATTAAAAGATGTAAACATAGTATATATCACGCCTATCAATACACTAGAAATGATGAGTCCAAAAATGGTTTCAGTAAATGTAAACGCTTTATATTTATAGTTGAGTTTCATCTGTATTTGAAATTAGATAAGAGAATGTTTCCGTCTTTGTATTTGTTGTTATAGTAAAATGAATTTGCTTAAGCGTTGCATGATCTTCATAAGCGTTAACTTCTTGATTGATGGTAAAATTGGAGAATATATAGGTATGCGCTTCTATTTTCTTTTGTTGCTGTAATTCATGAATGATTGTATGTATTTTTTGACGTGCTTGTATGAAATCAGTAGAAACATTTGTTTTAAAAACATTCACAAAAACGATGGTTGCTATGACAATACAAATTGCAATAATTGCTGTTGCCATCACAGATTCTAGCAGTGAAGATGCTTTTATTTTATAATTCTTTAACTGCTTCATAGCTGCTTATATGTGCTTCATTTGTATCAAATAATGGAATTCCTATAAAACTTTCAGGAAGCTTACTGATATTTATTTCTGCATTCATTAAAAGATTCGCGTAACTAGTTTCGTTGGTTTTAGTGTTCAATCTATCTGCGTATACACTTCCATATACATTCCCTTTAAGTTCTACTGCTCCATAACAATATACAGTTCCCACAACAGTTGCTTTCTCGTCAATTAATAGTGCTGATTTTAATGCTGCTTTATGGTTAGAATTGTTTAGTATAATTCCTCCAATTAACATACTTTCCTTTCCTATAGTTATTTTGGCTGCTTCTTTTGGTTCTTGAATTAATATACTTGACGGATATTTTAATTGTACTTTATCTTCGATTATTACAGATGTTGAAGCAATAATTTGAACATTTCCAATGAAACCTTCTTCAACTACTACATTTTTTGCATTTACAATCACATCTTCAAGTTTCATATTGCGCCGTAATGTCACTGTTCCATCTGATTGAAATATAATATTCCCTTTAATTGTTTTTCCTTCTAAAAATGAAAGATCGTTTGTCATAAAAACTTGTGTGTCTTTATCAAATGCTCGCACATACGTCTGTGCTTTCCCTATAGTTTCAATAGTCGACACAGAGTCTGATTTAAAAATTGTTTTCGTATTCATATTGTACAATCTAGGAAGTCTGTCTTCAGATGTTTTCTGAATTCCTTGTATGTTCACATTTGTTCTTTCTCCATGCATGTTTTTCTTTTCAAGTATTCCTTTTGGGATGTACATGTTTCCAGTAATAGTTACATTTCCAGCTACATTTAAAATTTTATCATAATTGGATACATATAAAGCTGTAGTAGGTTTTGTAATTTCACCAACAAGTATATTTTTTTGAATGGTATCGCTTTTATGATACGTTTTTGCACATAGCACCTTGTAAAATCCCCAATCAGACACTTTAATATCTGTATGTATATGATCTGAAAAAACATTCGTTTTTATAGCTCCATCCTTAATTTTAGTAAGGTTAGCTAACATAAGTTGTATTGCAGAATCATTAGTGAGTTGCAATTGTGTTTTTTGAAGTGTTCTTTTTTGAAATAAGGAATTATAACTTGACATTAATAACATTCCAAAACAAAGTGTTCCAATTAACAAACAAACAAAAACAGCTTGCAACAATGACGAAGCCTTAAGTTTTTTTTGCATTGGATTTCTTTTTTTTGGGATCTTCTTTTTTCGCTTTTTTCTTCTTTTTTTTGAATATGCGTTTTAAGAAAGGCTCTCTTTTTATAGTATCTTTTTGTTTTTTAGGAACTAGAATTCCTTTCTTATACACCAACGTATCTTGTGAAACGTAATCTATCCAAGCTCCATGTTTTTTATGATTTCGATACTTTCCTTCAACTTTCTTTTTTCCATTTTCAGTATAGATGATAAAATCGCCATGTCTAAACCCTTTTTTCCATTTTTCTATTTTTGATAAACTTCCGTTTTTGTGCCAATTTTTCCAGACTCCATCTTTAAGCCCTTTATCAAAAACCCCTTTTTCGGCGAGTTGCTTAGATTTGTAATATTTAATGTAAGCATTAACTAAAACAGCGCCACCTATATCTCCAGTCGACTGATGAATTTCTCCAGATTTATACCAAAAATAGGTTTTCTCGACCTTAGGTTTTTTAATTTTTTCCGAAGAAATATAAAATTCATAATCAAAATCATGAGTATTAATAATCCGCTTTTGCGGAACGATAAGAAGAACTAAAAATAGTGTAACACATAGTTTCATAATACCAATCTAATAAGAGTTTAACAGCTATATTAAATTGCATATTACAATACTTATTATAAAAAAGCCAATTATACTTTATAAGCGTAGATTTTAATGTATAAGCGTAATTTTTCCTATTTAAAAACTTGAATTTAATTAAGAAAAACATTGTTTATTTGATGTTTAAGAAGAAGGAAAAAATGTTTAAAAGCTATTCAATCTGACACTTTTTTATGCCTAAATTTCTTGTAAAGCACCAATGTTTCAGAAGTTCATTTTGATGCATTATATTTTTGTTAACATATATTTAACAGGAAAAAACACAATATTTTATTCAAAACGTAACGCTCACAGCCAAAATTCAACGCTTATACAATATTGTTGCATCCAATTGGTGTAATACATTCCTTTGGTTTCTGAAAACAACTCTAAACTTCCAATTTCCCCAACCCATTTAAAGGAGTAGTAAACTAAAAAACATATTGCATCATGTTAGAAAAAAGAGAGAATCAGAGTCTGCTAATTACAAAAAATAAAAAATTTTTACGTGTAGGAAGTAAACTTCAAGGAGAGTACATTGATAAATCACAAATTGTTTATATTGAAGCTTATGAGAGTTATTCATGGATATGCTTAAGAAATGGCTCACGAATCCTAAGTTGTAAAAATATTGGAACACACGAGGAATCTTTTAGAGATGTTAGCTTTACACGCATACATCGTTCGTATTTAATCAATCCCAATTACTTAAAATTATACGAACCGCATTACAGACTTGTACATCTTAAAGGAGAAATTGTGTTACCTGTAAGTCATCGCAAGAACCGCCTTATCTTAAAAATGGTCAGCAATAAAGAATTAAGCACACCATTTAGAATGGCAATGTAACTAAACAACTTGTCATATTGATGTATTGATTAGGAAAAAGAAAATACCATAAACAATACTAAGGTTTATATGCTTTACTGTCCTTATTCTCTTTGTAGTACCAATAAAATACTTTTAGTAATTTCTATAAGTATTTATACTTGTGCTATTAAATATTTACATTAATTTTCTAATATTTTCAGCAGCACTCTCAGCAGTAATATCACGTTGTGGCATCCCAAACATCTCATAACCCACCATAAATTTCTTTACGGTAGCACTCCGTAATAAAGGCGGATAAAAACTCATATGCCAGTGCCAATGAGTACTATTGTTTCCATTAGTTGGTGCTTGGTGTATTCCACTAGAATATGGAAAAGAGCAATTAAATAGTGTATCGTATGCTCTGGTTATTTTTGAGATCGCTTCTGCATAATTGATACGCTCACTTGCTGTTAATTCAGAAATATTAGCTTGTCGTTTTTTAGGAACAATCATCACTTCATAAGGCCATATAGCCCAATAAGGTACTAAAGCAACAAAATCATCATTTTCAAATAAAATACGTTCTCCTTTTTCTAGTTCTTGCTGAAGATAATCTCCTAATAAGGAAGTCTTATTATTTTTAAAATAATCTAGTTGACTTTTATCTTTTTTTTCAATTTCATTTGGAAGACATGATTGGCTCCATATTTGTCCGTGAGGATGTGAGTTAGAACATCCCATAACAGAACCTTTATTTTCAAAAATTTGTATATAATTAATAAAAGTATGCTTGCGTAATTCGTTAAATTCATGTTGCCATAAGGCTACCACTTTTTCAATTGCAGCTATTTCCATATCTGCTAATGTTTTGGAGTGATCTGCACTAAAACAAATAACTTTACAAATTCCTTTTTCAGATGCTGCTTGTAATAATCCGTCACTAACAGAAAAATCTGGAACTTCTTTTTGTATCGCTGCAAAATCATTTGTAAAGGCAAATGTATCTTTATAATTCGGGTTTTGTTCCCCGTTTATACGCGTATTACCCGCGCATAAATAACAAGACGCATCGTAAGCAGGTCTTACTTCTTTAGAAACAGTTTCCTCCTGCCCTTGCCATGGTCTTTTTGCTCTATGAGGAGATACTAAAATCCATTCACCTGTTAATATATTTAGGCGTCTGTGCGAAAAATTTTCTGTGTTTTTTGACATTTTTTATCAATTATAAAATGACTCTGGTTCCTTTGGATAAGTTTACTTCATAAATGGAACACATATTATTAAATGTGTTACTATATTTTTGCTGTATAGTTGCTAAAAAAGTTTCTTTTTTTGAAGATTCTACAATATTAATAGTACAACCTCCAAAGCCGCCGCCCATCATTCGTGCACCAATAACAGCTTTAGAAACTTGTGCTTCGTTTACTAAAAAATCTAATTCTGAACAACTTACTTTGTATTTTTCTGAAAGTCCCTTATGAGACTCAAACAATAATTTACCAAGCGCTTTGATATCATTAGTAAGTAATGAAGATGCTGCTTTTAATGTTCGCTCATTTTCTTCAATCACATATAAAGTTTTTTGATAATCAGCATCCGTAAGTTGTGAAGCAATTGCATCAATGTCACTCCGAGCAGTATCACGCAATGCTTTTACACCGATTAAACTAGCTACTTTTTCGCAAACAGCTCGCCTATCGTTATAAGCACTAGTTGCAAGTGTATGTTTTACATTTGAATGTATCAAAACCAACTCATATTCATCTAAGTTGATGGTGTAAGAGTTCGCCTCTAAACTTCTACAATCTAAGAGCAAAGCTGAATTTTCCTCCCCAAACATTGAAGCAAACTGATCCATGATTCCACACTTAACACCAACAAAATTATGCTCTGCTTGCTGTGAAATTAGGATCATTTCTTGTTTAGAAAGGTTTAAATCAAACAATTCGTTTAATCCATAAGCAATTGCATTTTCTAAAGCAGCAGAAGATGACAATCCTGCGCCTTCTGGGATATCTCCAGCAATTACTACATTAAAATTAGAGAGTTTTTTATCCTTTTTTTGAATTTCTGAAATAACACCTAATACATAATTTTTCCAGCTGTGGTCACTTAAAGGAATGATATTATTGAGGTCAAATTCGTATACCTCATTTTTATCAAGAGCAACCATCGTACTTTTAGAATTTTCCGTTTTCTGTATTGCAATATAAATACCTTTATCTATTGCTGCTGGAAAAACAAAACCTTCATTGTAATCTGTATGTTCACCAATAAGATTAATTCTACCTGGAGAAAAAATAAGCAACGAATTATTTGTGTTGAATCTTTCAGAAAAGCTTTTTTTAATAACTTCTATTAATTCTGTATTCATCGTAAATTAAGCGAAATAGATATATATTAAAATTACTAGAACAGAAATTACTATTCCTACTTGTTTTACATATTTCCAAGGAGTAATATCTACTTGCTGCGTATATTCTTGTACATAAGGTTCTTTCCTTGGGCTAATTTTTCCTATTAATAACATTATACCTGCATTTAATAAAAACAATATAGCCATTACGTCCAAAAAGTGAGGGTATGCTTGGGTTTTAAGCACTGAAACCTTTCCATTGAAGCTATCTGCAGATTTTAAGAATGCAGCAGATTTAGCATTTAGTTTTTCTTTAAAAATATATGATCTGGCTTTTGATAATTGACCTGACATCTTTTTTACTAAATCAAGAGTTATTTCTGGAGCATTCTTTAATTCTTGAACGTTATCTGAAATTAATTTAAATTCTTTTGCTCCATTCCCTAAAGAATTTACTTCGACATTAATATTTTCTGCAAGACTTACTAGTACCTCTTTATTAGCGTTTAATTTAGATGCTTCAAAAGATGGTTTTAAACCAAATTGACTAACGATATATAATAATGATCCTAAAACCAATCCGATTTTTGCAGCTTTTGCAGGAACTCTTTTTGTTAAATAACCAACTACTATAATCGTTAAGATTGGAATACTATAGATACCATTTATTTCTTGTAAATAATCAAATAAACTTCCTGCGTTTGCTATTAAAGGAGCTATAAACATAGATGCAATAGCTAATATAACACCGAACATTTTGCCATACTTTACGATTGTTTTTTCATCAGCATCTTTATTTAAATGTTCTTTATAAACGTCTATCCCAAATAATGTTACAGAACTATTTAAAACACTGTTAAAAGAACTTAAAATAGCTCCAAATAGAACCGCTGCAAAGAAACCAACCCAAGCTTCTGGAAGCACTTTTTTTACTAACATTGGATACGCACTATCTGCAGATTCTATACTGCCTTGAAAAACATGAAAAGCTATTAACCCAGGTAGCACAACAATTATAGGTCCTAATATTTTAATAAAAGCGGCTAATAATAATCCTTTTTGTCCTTCTTTTAAATTTTTAGCGCCTAAAGCTCTTTGTATTATTTGTTGGTTAGTACCCCAATAAAATAATTGCACTAACATCATCCCAGTAAAAATGGTATAAAAAGGAACTGGATCTGTCTGTCCTCCCATAGATTTGAATTTCTCTGGGTTTTCTGCTGTTAAAGTTGAAAGTCCATCTAAAATACTTTCGTCACCGACAAGCATTAATCCAAAAATAGGAATTAAGATTCCTCCAATTAATAAACCAATAGCATTAATAGAATCTGAAATAACTACAGCTTTCAATCCACCAAAAATTGCATATACTGATCCTATAATACCGATGCCCCAAACACAAATCCAGATAGATTGTGTATGCGTTACACCTAACAATTCAGGCACATTAAACATACCACTAATAGCTATGGAGCCAGAATACAATATTACTGGAAGTAATACCACAACATATCCTGTTAAGAATAGTACAGAGGTTAATGTTTTGGTGGTAACATCAAACCTTTTTGCTAAAAACCCAGGAACTGTGGTTAGGCCACCTTTTAGATATCTTGGCAATAAAAACATTGCGGTAACAATCATTGCAATAGCAGCTAGAGTTTCCCATACCATTACAGAAAGACCACTTTGGTATGCAGATCCATTTAGTCCAACTATTTGCTCTGTGGACAGATTGGTTAGTAATAAAGAACCCGCAATAACTCCGGCGGTTAAACTTCTTCCTCCTAAAAAATAACCATCTGACGAATTTTCATTTGTCTTTCTAGTTGCTAAATAAGATATTACTGCGACTAAAAGCGTAAAACCTAAAAATGTTAGTATTTGCATAATATTGAGTTATTTATTGATCGTTGTAATTTGGTTGTATTGTAAAAGAGTACCTATAAGATGTATTTGCTGGAATGGTATATTCAGGATGTACTAATCTGCCCCATGAAGTATCTCCTCCAACGCCCATTTGTTTATAATCAATATTCCATTGTACCGTTTCTCCAATTTTAATATCTGCACCATGTTTTTTGGTTACAGGTACCAATCCAGAAGCCGATACTGCGCCATCATCACTTGTAAAATCTAGTTCGGTCATGGAAAATGGCCAAACGCTTGTATTTAGGAATTGATTTGATGAGACTGTTAAATTCATATTTTCTGATGATACTTTCATCCACCTCACATCGGTTTTGTTTCCTGTTTCTTGTGGGCGAGAATACCTCTCAAATTGATCAACTATTTTACCCGAATACACTCCTATTTTTTGCCCAGTTTTACGATCCCAATAGGTTTCTTTTGGACCTTTTCCATACCATGATACCTCAGTAAAAGATTTGGGAATCGTTAGATACATTCCTAATCTTGGAATGTTTGGTAACTCTTTGTTGCTTGGTTTATAAGTGTAATCAATTGTTAACGCACCATTTTTATTTAAACGATACCATACACTCACGACAGCCTCTTTATTAGGTGTAGTATACGCTACTTGAAAAACCACTTTATCAGAAACATTTAATGGTTTCGAAATCAACTGAGCTGCATAATTATACGTGGCTTCTTGCCATATTTTAGCCCATCTATCCATACCATTTCCTAAATCATTATCGGTTGGCGGTCGCCAAAAATTAGGGCGTATTGGTTGGTTCGTAATTTCTTTGCCTTCAAAAGTCCAAGAACTGATTTCTCCTGATGCAACATTTATCTCCAAATTTACCTTATCGTTTTTGATTTCATAAGTAGCATCATTTTTTGAAATAACTAAAATATTATTTTTTGCAACTATTGATTTTGTGACGTTTCCTTTTTGAAGTATAAATTGATCCCAAGCAATTTCATGACCTTTCGGTAAGAGGGAAGTTGCCTCTTTTTGAACTAAACTAAACTCTAAAATATATTCGTTTTTAGGATCAAGTATTTTAGGGAATTTTTCCAAGTTTAGCATTTTGCTTTCTTGTGGTTGAACGTTTATAGCTATACTTTCTGCTTGAATTATTGCAATGCCATTTTCCAACAGTTTCCAAGAAATATTTTTATCGTTAAAATCGACAAAAAAGTTCTTGTTTGTAATCTTAATTTTCCCATTTCCTAGGTAATCGAATTGTGCTGGTTCATATACTTTTTTAACTTCACTTAAGTGTGGATGCGGCTTACGATATGGATCAACCAACCCATTATTTAAGAAATTTCCATCGGTTGGTAAATCAGGATGATAATCATGGCCATAAGCTAAGAATGGTTTTCCATTATCATCTTTATATTCTAAAGATTGATCTACCCAATCCCAAATATAACCGCCTTGCAGATTTGGGTATTTTTCTATAATATCCCAATAATCTTGGAGGTTTCCTACCGAATTTCCCATAGCATGACAATACTCAATCATAATTGATGGCTTGTCTGATTTAGAATTCGCATGATTAATTAAATATGTTGGCTTAGGATACATTGGGCAATATAAATCGGTGTAATCTTCTTTTCCAGCAGGTTCGTATTGTACAATACGATTGTTATCATGTTCTTTTAACCATTTGTAGGTAGCTCTAAAAATGGCTCCTTCTCCAGCTTCATTTCCTAAAGACCATGAGTAAATTGATGGATGGTTTCTATCACGATAAAACATACGTTTGGTACGCATCATATGAGCTGGCAACCACGACAGCTCATTTCCTATTTGCGTTTCTTTAGAAATAGCCAATGGATGACTTTCTATATTTGCTTCATCAATTACATACAAACCATATTGATCGCATAAATCTAACCAATATGGATCATTTGGATAATGTGCGCTTCTTACAGCATTGATGTTGTTTTGTTTCATCAATGTAATGTCTTTCAACATCGATTCTTTTGAAACAACATGTCCTGTATAAGGATCGGTTTCATGACGATCTACACCTCTAAAATAAACTGCCTTCCCATTTACTAAAACTTGACTGTTTTTAATTTCAATACGTTTAAAACCTATATTTTTAGTGATGTATTGGTTTTGCTTCGGATTTGTTTCATCTTCCAAAAACATTTTTAAAGTATAGAGATTAGGAAGCTCAGCCGACCATTGTTTTACGCGTTCTATTATTTTTTCTGAAACAACTTCAGAGGTTGTATTCGCAGGGATTTCAATTGTTTTTGTAGTTTTATAAATCGCTTTTGCACCATCTAAAACTTCAATGGAAAGTTGCCTATTTACTTTTTCTGTAGAAGTATTGGTTATTGAAACGGTATTTGTAAACATACCATCGGTATAAGTCTCATCTAAATTAGTATCTGCATAATAGTCTGAGATAAATACTTTTGGTTGTGTGTATACATATACGTCACGCTCAATTCCACTCATGCGCAACATATCTTGACTTTCCAGATAGCTGGCATCGGACCAACGGAATAGCTGCAATGCAATCAAATTTTTGCCTTCTTTTACATGTGTAGTGATATTAAATTCTGCTGGTGTTTTACTGCCTTGCGAATACCCAACATAATTACCGTTAACATACACATACATCGCTGATTTGGCACCTGCAAAGTGTAGAATAATGTCTTCAGATAAGAATTTTTTATCTAGATTAATTTCTTTACGATAGGTTCCTACAGGATTATAATCGGTTGGTGCATCTGGCCATTTTGTTGTAAATGGATACCGTTCATCTAAATAAATAGGATGTCCATAACCTTCTACTTCCCAATTAGCTGGTACAGGAATCGTATCCCAATGCGCATCATCAAAATCTGCAGTATGAAAAGTTTTAGGACGCTGTTTTGGATCTTTTACCCAATTAAATTTCCAATCGCCATTCAAGCTCAAGAAACGTTTAGAGTTTTCTTTTTCTAGAATATCCGAAGATTCAAATGCAAAATAAGTCGCTCTAGGTGCTAGTTTGTGCTCTTCAAATATTTGATGTTTAAAATGATTTTTCTGCGCTGCTACTTCTGGTAAAGGAGCTTTTTTACAACTCCATACCATAACAAGTAGTACTATATATACTAATTTTAATTTCATTTTTTGTATTTATACAATTTACTTAAGTCTATAAATTGTTTTTTTGTTCCGTTTTCAAAAGGAATAATATAGAAACTATATTGATAGGTTTTATCTCCTTTGTATTGATATTGCTCTTGTGGTTTAGAATACCAGCTATCATCTCCAGCCACGCCACGCTGTCCTAAGTCAATATTGAGTTGTACCAATTCTTTCTCTTTAATATCAATTGTATGCTTGCTTTTGTTTGAATTTTCATAGTCCAATCCAGCAGTAGTATCAAAATCTTCATTTTCCATGTGAAGTGCACTAAAACTTAATAAATTTGAACCTTCAGAAACAAATAAAAGTCCGTTGTTTTTAGTATTTGAAACTGCTATCCAACGAACATCGGTTTTATAACCATTCTCTTGCGGACGGATATAAGGCACATATTGATCTTTTACTTTAGACATATATACATCTACAAACGTCGATGCGTTTCTATCTTGATAATTTTCCCATGGTCCACGTCCATAATAACTAAGTTGGTCAAACGCTTTAGGGAGTTGCATACGCATACCAATTCTTGGGATATCTCCTTTGTATTTGCTAGGATTTAAAGTGTTTTCTATATGAATAACTCCATTTCCTTGGATTGTATAAACAGATTGAAATGTTGTTTCTACTCCTGGAAGTGTATATAAAACTGTTACAATAACATGTCCATATGCATCTAATTGATAGCCAATCTTTTTTACGGTATAATGCAAAGAAGCCTCTTTCCAAGCAAGATTGTTTTTTTGCATGGCATTGCCAAAATCATTGTCTGTTACTGCTCTCCAAAAGTTTGGCTTTGGAGTTTTTCCGTCTAAAAATATTTTATTCCCTTTTAATTTATAAGAACTAATTTGTCCTGTTTTCTTTGAGAATGCAATGGCTACATCCTCATTATTAATACTGATTACCTCTCCTTTTTCTTTTACTGAAAGTGCTTGTTTTGCAGGCAATATTGCAACAGGTGCTTTTTTAAACTTTGACGTTAATGCAATCTGTTCATGTGCAACTTCAAAACCTTTTGGAAGCAGTCCCCATTTATTTTTTGTCCTTGCGGAAACCTCTACAAAATACTCTGTGTTCTCCTTAAAATTAATGTCTTTTAGAGGAATTCTAATCAATTTCCCTGTGTGTGTTTCTACATTAATATCTTCTACAACTATGGTTTTTAACACGTTACCATCTGCTTTTATTTTTGCTGAGAAATTAAATTGATCCAAATTGGTGAAATCATATAGATTTTCAATTAACACACGTAATTCATCATGTTTGTTGATTCCTTTAGGTTTAAAATTGATATACTCATGTGCTTTTTTCACTTCGTACAAAGCAGGTTGTGGCGTTCTGTCTGGAAATACAATGCCGTTATTTAAAAAGCTGTTATCGCTAGGCATATTTTTACCATAATCACCTCCATAAGCATAGAAGCGTTCGCCTTTTTCATTGGTTTTCCAAATTGATTGATCTACCCAATCCCAAACAAAACCACCTTGCAAGTTGTCGTATTGTTCAATGATGCCCCAATAATCCTGAAAATTTCCTGTACTGTTTCCCATAGCGTGTGCATATTCGCTTGGAATATATGGTCTATCGGTTTTCGATTTACCTACTTCTTCAAAACGTCTTGGCGATGGATATTGCGGTACAATTATATCGGTATTGCTATCCATATCATACAAACTAGCATCATACTCTTTATAAGGACGTTCATATTGCACAGGTCGTTTGGTTTTATCATTCGCTTTGATAGCATCATATCCTTTAAAAAAGTTTACACCATTACCCGCTTCATTTCCCATTGACCAAATAATCACCGAAGGATGGTTTCTATCGCGTTTTACCATACGAACCATTCTATCTATATGCGCTTTTTCCCATTTTGGTTGTTTTGCTAAAGAGTATTTTCCGTAGTACATTCCGTGGGATTCTATATTGGCTTCATCTACTACATATAATCCATATTGATCGCACAATTCATAAAAACGCCTTCCTCTTGGATAGTGACTTAAGCGCACTGCATTGATATTATTTTCTTTCCAAAGTTGAATGTCTTTTAGTATCAAATCTTCCGACATCACATGTCCAGTTTCAGGGTCGGTTTCTTGTGTATTTACACCTTTTAAGGTAATACGTTGACCATTAACCAAAAGCAATCCATTTTTAATTTCAACAGAGCGAAATCCTATATATCTTTTAGTCAGTTCTAGTGTCTTTCCTTTTTTGTCTTTTAATTCTAAAATCAACGTATACAAATTAGGATGTTCGGCGCTCCAAGATTTTACTTTCGGAATGGTTTTAGAAAAAGAAATGACTTGTTCATTGTTTTTTTGAATTGCAATACTTTTTTCTTCGGAAGTAATGACTTCTTCTTTAGTATTTAGAATTTTATACGAAATTGTTCCTTTTGTATGTTTTGAAAAATGATTTTCTATAGTCACTGAAAGATTAAAAACTCCATTTTTATAACCATCATCTAAACTTGAAATTATTTCAAAATCTTGAAGTCGTAACTTAGGTTGTGCATATATATACACAGAACGTTCAATACCACTAATACGCCAAAAATCTTGACATTCTAGATACGAGCCATCTGTCCATCTAAAAATTTGAATGGCTATGGTGTTTTTTCCAGTTTTTGCAGCTTTCGTAATATTAAATTCGGTTGGCAATTTGCTTCCTTGCGAATAGCCAATGTATGTACCATTAAGCCAAACAAATCCGCCTGCTTTCATTGCTCCAATATGTAAAAAGATTTCTTTACCTTTCCACTTAGAATTTATAGTAAACTCTCTACGGTACGAGCCAACAGGATTATAATTATCGGGAACATTACCAGGATCTTTAGGATAGTAGGTTTCTACATTTTCCATGTCTTCAGCAATCATGGCTTTATAATCTGAAAACTCATATTGATGATTCACATAAATGGGTACTCCAAAACCTTCTACTTCCCAATTTGATGGCACTTTTATATAATCCCATTGTGAAACATCAGTATTCGAACGCATAAAATTTGTAGGTCTGTCCTTCGGGTTTTTCACCCAATTGAACTTCCAAATTCCATCTAAAAGTTGGTAAAACTCTGGTTGATTGTCTAGCAAATCTTGTTTTGAAGAAAACGATGAAAACGAAGCATGAGCCTCTAATTTGTGCTCACCAATCATTTGCTCATTTTCAATATAACTTTTATAACCTTCAATAGGATTATTTTGCTGTGCAAAAGCACAAAAACTAAAGAAAAAAACGATATATAATTGGTGTAATTTCATCTTTATTTGGTTCGTAGTATTATAGTTTTTGTTAATACTTGGTCATAGCTACTATTTGCTGGCATTATTGTTAGTTGTACTGCAATCGCATTTCTATGCAGTTTATATCAGACATTAAAAATCATAATGAGTTTCTAATGATTAAACTATTTGTGTTTTCTATTTGCAAATGTTCTTTATTGGTAATCATTTCTGCTAAGCGCTTGCCCATTAAATTAAAATCTGTAGAAATAGTAGTAATACCACCTTCAACAATTTCTTTAAGCAATGTATCATTATAAGAAATAACGCCTATATCCTTCCCTAAAACGAACGCTCGTTCTTTTTTCTTTTTTATTAAGCGTATAAGATTTCTGTCATCAGGAATAATATAAACTTCGCCTTTTGTCAATTCCCTTTTATCAAGCGAATCGATAACTTCAGACTCAAGAGTACTTGTCTCACAAAATTCATTAAACCCTAAAAACATCTCTTTAGGTTGCTTCTCTTCTGAAAAAAGGAGTATTAGTTTTTTATATTTCGTCAACAAAGAATTAGCTTCAGTAAGTCCTTCCTTTATGTCTTTTCTAAAATTTTGATAGATGGATGCATAATTAGAAATCTCCTCATGGGTTTGATCTAGAATATATACCGAATCTTTAGGCAATCTTTCAATAATAATATTTGTAGTACGAAGATTTGCAGGCATTATAACATACGTATTATAAGCGCCTATATTATTCTCAATGAGTTTGTTGAAGATTTCACTATTAAAATGATGAAAGAAGATATCTACTTGAACCGTATCTTTCAAAGCATTTAAAAAGGAATTATACAAATCTTCTTTAAATGAATTAAACTCATCAAATAATAAAAAAATCTTGTGTTTAGTTTCAATATTTGCACTAGAAACATAGTATCCTTTCCCAACTACAGAACGCACAATACCTCTCATTTTTAACTCATTAAAAGCAGACAATACGGTATCTCTTGAAAGCGAATGTTGATCGCGCAAACTATTAATTGACGGCAGTTGATCTCCAATTATTAAGTGTTTATTACGAATAGCATCTTCTATTGAAGCTACAATTTGCTTGTACTTCGGAATCCCAATTTTATCTTCTATATGAACAATATCCATTATACAAATATATATAAAAACCAACTAGTTGGTACTAGTTGGTTTTAACTAAAATAATTCTATCTTTGTTTGTATTAGAATGTTTTTACTTTTTCAATTCACGGAAAAATCTCCTATTCTAGGTAATTTGAAAATTCAACATAATACACTTCACTTTCACATCACATTGTTTGCTTGTATTCACTACTATCTATATATTTGAGAAAAAGCTTTGCATGCGCGTTTTTCAAACATTCTTTCTACTTCTTTTTTTAGTGCTCGTTTCTTGTTCTGAAACTGCAAAAGAAACACACAAATACACCAATGCACTTGCCAAAGAATCAAGTCCGTATTTATTGCAGCACGCACACAATCCTGTGAATTGGCAACCGTGGAATGAGAAAATTCTAGCGAAAGCTAAAAAAGAAAACAAACTCATCTTATTCTCTATTGGCTATGCTTCATGTCATTGGTGTCATGTAATGGAGAAAGAAACTTTTGAAGATGAAACCGTGGCAGCATTCATGAACGAAAATTTCATCAATGTAAAAGTAGATCGTGAAGAACATCCTGATATTGACAAAACCTATATAAAAGCGGTACAACTTATGACAGGGAATGCAGGTTGGCCATTAAACTGCATTACGCTTCCTAATGGTGAACCTATTTGGGGCGGAACGTATTTTGCGAAAGAAGACTGGATGAATTCACTGCAACAAATCGTGAAAATTCACAAAGAAAATCCTGAAAAAACAGCCGAATTTGCGCGAGCGCAAGCACAACGTATGAACTCCTTGCTAAATTTTGCTTCCAATACTGATTCAGATCTTTCAAAAATTTCAACAGATAGCATTATAAATACTTGGAAAGAGCATTTGGATACGGAAGCTGGCGGATTAAAAGAAAATGAAAAATTCCCAAGACCTAGCAATTACAATTTTCTACTTCGATATACAGCTATTAAAAAAAGTGAAACGCTAATGTTTCACGTAAATAGAACACTCCAAAACATTGCCAATCGCGGACTCGTTGATCATATAGAAGGCGGATTTGCTCGTTATACAATAGATAAAGATTGGAACATTCCGCATTTTGAAAAGATGTTGTACGACAATGCACAATTAACTTCTTTGTTTTCGTCTGCATATCAAATTCACAAAAATGAAACTCATAAAAATGTAGTATATCAAACGATCGATTTTATTGAAAAAAAGTTATTGCATAAAAACAATCTCTTCTATTCTTCGCTCAATGCAGATAGCATGAATAAAGAAGGTAAAATGGAAGAAGGCGCTTATTACGTTTGGGAAAAAGAAAAATTGCAAGAACTTCTTAAAGATGATTTTACGCTTTTTTCAGATTATTTCGGAATCAACTCAAATCCTGTTACAGAAGACGGAAAGCATGTACTAATTAAAATGTATGCTGATACCGCTTTCGCTGGAAAAAACAATCTGACACTTGCTGATGTACAAAGTAAAATTGCACATTGGAAAACTATTCTTTTACAAGAACGGAACCTTAGAGAAGCACCAGAAACAGATACAAAAGTAATTACTTCTTGGAATGCCTTAATGTTAAAAGCCTATGTTGATGCCTACAAAGTTTTTGGCGAAGAACGTTTTAAAATACAGGCAATCAACACAGCAAATGCGATCAAAGAAAAACTAATTTCGAGTAATTGGAAAGTTGCACGCAGTCTAAAAAACAAAGCAATTTCAGGTTATTTAGATGATTATGCATATTTGATTGATGCCTTTTTAGCAGTATATCAAATTACTTTTAACGAACAATGGCTACATGATGCAAAATCATTGACTACTTATACGATTGATCATTTTTATGATGCGGAAAAGGAACTATTTGCCTTTTCTGAAACGACAGAAAAAGGACTTTCGTTTAAAGAATTTGATGTAGAAGATGGCGTCATGCCTTCTTCAAACTCTGTAATGAGTCACAATTTATTTAAGCTTGGACATTATTTTGGCAATGAAGATTTTTTATCGAAAAGCAAAAAAATGTTGCACCGTATTTTGCCTGATGCCATTGCGTATCCGTATTTATATTCCAATTGGTTGGAATTGTATTTAAACCTCTCCAATCCGTATTATGAAGTTGTGATTAATGGTAAAGATGCTATCGCAAAAGCAGAAGAATTACATCAATACTATTTGCCAAATATCATTCTATGCGGAAGCACTTCAGAAAGCACATTGCCATTGCTTGAAAATCGTTTTTACGAAGACAAGACCTTTATTTATGTCTGTGTAAATAGAGCGTGCAAGCTACCAACAGAAAGTGTAGCCAAAGCAATTTCTTTGATGAAATGATACGATGAATATACCTAAACACATACTTCCCATTATAGTACTATCGCAATTCTTTTGTACGTCGTTATGGTTTGCTGGAAATGGAGTCATGAACGATTTGAAAATACATTTTTTGTTGGATGAAAATGCATTAGGACATATCACTTCCATACTTCAATTCGGATTTATCATAGGAACGCTCATTTTTGCCATTTTATCTATTGCTGATCGGTATGCACCTTCTAGAGTTTTCTTTGTCTGTGCTTTGTTGGGAGCACTATTTAATATCGCATTGATATGGAAAGGTAACAATTACACAAGCATTCTAATTTTCCGCTTTTGCACAGGATTTTTCTTGGCAGGAATTTATCCTGTCGGAATGAAAATTGCATCCGATTATTATGAAAAAGGACTTGGGAAATCGCTCGGATTTTTAGTCGGAGCTTTGGTTCTAGGAACTGCGTTTCCACACTTATTAAAAGAACTCAAAGGCAATCTTCCATGGGAATTTGTACTCGTCACAACTTCTTCATTAGCTGTCTTAGGTGGGCTACTAATGCTCGTTTTAGTACCAAATGGTCCTTTTAGAAAAGCCAGTCTAAACATAAATCTTTTAGCGATTCCGAAAATATTCAAAAAACAACAATTTAGAACCGCAGCCTTTGGATATTTTGGGCACATGTGGGAGTTGTATGCATTCTGGGCATTTGTTCCTATCATACTAAAAATGTACGTTGAAGTGCATCCAGAAACAGCATTCAACATTCCGTTACTATCCTTTATAATTATTGGAATTGGCGGATTTGCCTGTGTTGTGGGCGGTTACATTGCACAAAAAGTAGGTGTTAAAAAAGTGGCTTTTATATCTTTATTACTATCATGTGTATGTTGTCTCGTTTCACCAGTTATATTTTCCTTTATGTCACCAATAGTATTTGTTTCCTTTTTACTTTTTTGGGGAATGGTGGTCATTGCAGATTCACCACTATTTTCAACCTTAGTTGCTCAAAATGCGCCATTAGAGTTAAAAGGTACGGCGTTGACCATTGTGAATTGTATTGGTTTCTTTATAACCATCATCAGCATTCTACTCATTGATACCTTACGGACGTATATAAATTCACCTACTATTTTAATGATCTTAGCTATAGGACCTATATTGGGTTTACTAGCTTTGATGAAAAAAAGTAAACATTGAAAAACAAACTTAACATATTCTTCATTTCATTGCTGGTTTTACAATTTAGTTGTTCTAAATCCGATACAATATCCTTCAAAGTTTCAACAAATTATTTAGATGGAAAACCCTATCTCTCAAAAACAAAAACCTTTAAAAATTTAGATACTAAAGTTGATATTTCTTTTTTCAAAAAACAGTTTTCAAAATTTTATGGAATCCCAAATGAATTGATCCATGAAAATTTAAAAAATCAAGAAATTACCGAATGGGGATTTAAAGAGAAACCTAAAAAATTATTTGAAAATTTGTCGGAGACTTTCATGTACGATTCAGAAGGAAGATTAATTGAATATAAATATTCAAGTTGTACTATTTGTTCTCAAATGCCTTGGGGCTACAAGCTACTTTATAATAAAAATAATGATGTTATAGAACAACAAATTTATGATTTAAAACAAGATATTTCTGCAAATCAAAACGGACTAATAATAACATATAAGTTTAAAGATGAAATAGATACAAAAATTAAACTGACATATGACAATAATAGAAACATTATTAAATTCGAAAAAATTGGAAAAAAAGGACTTGAGGAGTTAATTGAACTTGTAAAATAAAAAGTATTCCTAAATTCGTAATCTCAATTAAAAATTCAAGCCTTCTACAACAACTTCTCAACTCGTCTTTGCGCCAATGCAGCTTCAACCTCTTTTACTTTCTTTGAAGTCAACGGATAAAATAACAAGGCTACAATTCCAATAAGTACAAATACGGCTGGCACAATGCTCATATTCAACTTGATTCCTTCTAACATTTCAGGTGTTTTTGCCACAGTTTCGTCACCATTATAATTATACCAATTTAAAATCATCAGTGTCATAAATCCTGCCATTCCACCACCAAATTTCATGGCAAATGTTCCTGCCGAATAAATCAATCCCGTAGCACGACGTCCGTTTTTATATTCCGAGTAATCGGCAGCATCGCCCAACATTGCAAAGAACAATACTGGCATTAATCCTGCGCCAAATTCAGAGATAATTCCCAACGTAAAAATAGTTCCAACTTGATTCGCATCTAACCAGTACATAGCGCCTGCAGTGATGGCAGAAAATAAAATACTAATGATGAATAGTTTTGCTTTTCCAAACTTTCGCGTCAATGCAGGTGCAAAAATTGTAGAAATCATAGAGATCACTAGCAATGATAAAAGATACAATCCTGCCAATCCATTCTTTCCGCCCCAAGCGGTTAAACTTCCAAAAAGATTACTTTCATCATTTACATAATGTGTAAAATAATACATCGTCGCACTTTGCTTAATCACGTTATAGGTTACAAATACGAATCCTATAAATAGCAAAATTAGCCAAGCTCTATTCTGAATCAAATCTTTATAATCTTCTTTTATGTCATTGGTTACTACTGCAGGCACACGTTCGCGCGTTGTATAGAATGTAA
Organism: Kordia sp.; assembly: GCF_050633145.1. GTDB lineage: Bacteria > Bacteroidota > Bacteroidia > Flavobacteriales > Flavobacteriaceae > Kordia. The sequence continues at coordinate 48,690 of NZ_JBOEFY010000052.1, forward strand.
TTAAAGAGAAGCCTGCCAAGATGAATGCCAATACATACATGGTATATTGATACCCTAAATTTTCATTGCCTTGTCCTAAATAATCTACCAAAGCAATGACGCCAATCGTAGCAATAATTCCTCCAAAATATGCTCCAAAGAAACGATAGGAAGAAAGTTCGGTACGTTCTTTTACATCACTTGTCATCACGCCCATTAAAGCAGAATACGGAACATTATTCGCTGTATAAGTCAGTGTGTAAAAGATGGAAGTAGCGTATGCCCAAATTATTTTTCCTGTCAAACTTAAATCGGGCGTTGTAAATTGCAATACCAAAGCAATTCCAAATGGCAAAGCTGTCCATAGCAACCAAGGGCGAAACTTTCCATATTTACTTTTAGTTCGATCGGCAATATTTCCCATAATCAAATCGGTAACACCATCTCCCAAACGAATTATAAATAAAAGCGTCGCTGCTACTGCGGCTTCTAACCCAAAAACATCTGTATAAAAAATAGGTAAAAAAGGACCAATAGTTCGCCACGCAATATTTGCTGCTGTGTCTCCTAATGCATATCCTATTTTTTCTTTAAAGGTTAATTTTGTTTGTGTTGACATGTTCCGAGTTTTAAAATTTATTTGATGAATGATATAAGAACCACGATTGCAAAACTAACCAATGCTAAAATAGTTGTCATCATTGTCCAACTTTGAAAAGTTTGTTTTTCATTAATTCCTAAATATTTACTGACAAGCCAAAATCCGCTGTCATTTACATGCGACATAATCGATGCTCCTGAAGCAATAGCAATTACTAACAACGCTTTATCGATTGCTGTAATATCTACTTGTGCCATGACCAAAGGCGCTGTAATTCCTGCTGCCGTAATCATTGCTACTGTTGCCGAACCTTGTAAAATTCGTACCAGTACAGCAATTAGGAATCCGAAGATAATAATTGGAATCCCCATTTCGGCAAAATATTTTGCTAACATTTTTCCAGTTTCCGTAGTCACAAGCATTTCTTTAAAAACGCCTCCTGCTCCCGTAAGCAAGATAATAATTCCTGTAGGCGCCATGGAAGCTGATGTAATATCTAATAGTTTTTTCTTTGATGTTTTTCGTCGAATTCCTAACACATACCAAGCTATTAAGTTGGCAAGAATCAATGCTACAATTGGGTTTCCTATCAAGCCTATCCATTCTTTAATTTCAAGCGGAATGATTTCTTCGCTTACCAACGGACTGTTGATGATGGTATTACAAACAATCAACAGAATTGGAATTCCTATGATGGAAAGTATCAATCCTACTGCGGGATAATTTTCTTGTACTATTGTTTCTGTAGTAACTTCGGGTGCGTCTACGTGTATTTTTTGAGCAATGTATTTGGCGAAAATTGGTCCGCAAACAATTGCAGTTGGGATTCCTACTAAGAATCCAAATAAAATCACCCAACCTAAATCGGCTTCTAAAATATCTGCTACGGCAATTGGTCCTGGCGTTGGTGGAATAAACGAATGCGTAATTGCCAATCCTGCCAATAATGGAATTGCATAAAGTAATAATGATTTTTTTGTTCTCCGCTGTAGCGAATAAATAATTGGCACTAAAATGATAAACGCAACATCAAAAAATACGGGAATTGCCACTAAAAAACCTGTAATCATTAATGCCCAAGAGGCTCGTTTTTCTCCAAACTTTTTTAGCATAAACCGAGCTAAGGCTTCTGCACCACCAGAATATTCGAGTATAGATCCAAAAATAGCACCCAAACCAATGACGAGCGCTACAAAACCTAATGTATCGCCCATTCCTTTTTTCATGGTTTCTATAATCATCATAGGTTGAATTCCTGCTAAGATTCCAACCGTAATACTTGCAATAAGTAATGCAATAAACGATTGTATTTTAAACTGCAAAATAAGCACTAACAATACAGTGATTCCAGCTAAAACCGATAGCAATAACGGAATGTCTAAGGTTGCTTTTGCTGCGATTACTTGTTCCATGATGCTTTCCAGTTATAATGATATGATTTTTGTGTAGAATCGTTTACTTTTTGAAAGGTATGCGCTCCAAAGAAGTCGCGTTGTGCCTGAATCATATTGGCAGATGTACGTTTGGTTGTCATCATAATCCAATACGAATAAGCTTCTGAAATACACGGAATGTTCAAGCGATTGTCTAAAGCGTATTTTACGATTGTTTTGACTGCAGTTTCTTGCTCTGCGAGTTTTTGTACGATGTCGTTATTGTCTAATAATGAATTATGCAGATAGAAAACAGCAATACTTTCTTGTAAAAGTTCTGATTTGATGATGCAGCCATTTGACCAAATTCTGCATATTTCTGCAAAATCTAACTTCCAATGGTAATTTTCTGAAGCAGCTTTTAATAATTCAAAACCTTGGTGTAAGTTGAGTAATCTGGCAAAACCATATGCTTCTTTGAGTGCTTCAACATCCAATTCGCCAATCGTTTCGTTGCTAGTTTTTACAGCTAATTGTTCTCTTTTTTCCTTGAATGATGAAATATATCTCGCATAAACAGCTCCCGTTTTTATCGTTGTTGGAATTCCTAGTTCCAAAGCTGCTTTGCTTGACCATGAACCTGTTCCTTTGTTTCCAGCTTTGTCAAGAATGGTATCTAATACATATACATCATCATCTTTTGTTTGTAAGATCTGCGCTGTAATTTCCAATAGATAACTAGACAATTCTGTTTGATTCCACTCGTTGAATAACGCAGCAATTTCTTCATAGTTTTTACTTTTAGATAATATCTCATAAAGCTCTGCTAAGAGTTGCATGTCGCCATATTCAATTCCGTTATGCACCATTTTTACAAAATGTCCTGCGCCTTCATTACCAATATATTCGCAGCAGGGTTTTCCATTTTTGTCTTTTGCGGCAATAGTTTCTAATATTTTTGCAACTTTCCTATAGCTTTTTCTATCGCCACCAGGCATTAAAGATGGTCCTTTTAACGCGCCTTCTTCTCCTCCCGAAATTCCCAAGCCTATAAAGTGAATGTTTTGAGCTTGTAAGAATGAGATTCTTCTATTGGTATCTTGATAGTGCGAATTTCCACCATCTATAATAATGTCTTCTTTCGAAAGAAAATGCAACAAACCATGTATAACATGATCAACTGCGTTTCCTGCATTGACCATGATAAGGATTTTACGAGGCATTTCTAAGGCATTGACAAAATCCTTTAAATCTGAAAAACCTTGCACTTTTTTATCTGAATGCGCAGCCACAAATTCTTGGGCAACATTAACTTCTCGCTTCGTTTCTCGGTTGTAAACTGCAACCGAAATATTGTTATTTAAAGCGTTGATGGCAATACTTTTTCCCATCACACCGAGTCCTATAATTCCAAAAGAAGCTTTCATGATACTTGCTTTATTTTGCATGCTATTTGTGTTACTAAATCTGTTGGCGATTCTTCGACAGATAGCTTTATTCCATATATAGGTTCTTCTAATGTATCAAATTGCGATTGCAATAAATTGACGTCCATAAAGTGATTTTTGCGTTGTTTCATACGATCTTGAATCAGTTTAAAATCGCCCTTTAAGTAAATCCATTGCAAATGTTCGATGTTTTTTGACAAGAGTTCTCTGTAGCTTTCTTTCAATGCCGAACATGCTAAAACGACACCTTTTTCTGCTGCTTTTTTTTTGAGTTCTCGATTTATATTTTCAAGCCAAGGTTTTCGATCAACATCTGTTAATGCAATACCATTCGACATTTTTGTTATATTTTCTTTTGGATGAAACACATCTGCATCCACAAACGGAATTCCGATTCTTTCAGCAAGCAATTTTCCAACGGTGGTTTTTCCGCAGCCGCTTACGCCCATGATGACGAATAGTTTATTCATAGCTGAATTTTGCCATTTTTCCTGTTGCTGAATGCTGCCCTACCCAAACGTTAAAGGTTCCTTTTTCAACACCATATACTGATTGATTGTCATAGTATTTTAAATCATCCAACGAAAGTGTAAACGTAATTTCTTTAGTCTCATTCGGCTTTAGCGTAACACTTTTATATCCTTTTAATTCTCTCACAGGTCGCGTAATACGTCCAACCACATCTTGTACATAGAGTTGTGCAACATCACTTCCTTCTCGTTTTCCTGTGTTTTTTACGGTGACTTTTACTGTTAGTTCTTCATTTTTAGAAAGCGTATCGCTTGAAAGTACCAAATCACTGTATTCAAATGTGGTATATCCTAATCCATATCCAAACGGATATTGTGGCAAATACCCAATGTCTAAGTAATGACTTGTGTTTCCTAATGAACTTTGCCAAGCACCAATTGGAATGCTGTCCATTTGCACAAATTCTTCTGGAATTACGGGTCTTCCTGTGTTCTTATGATTGTAGAATAATGGCAGTTGCCCTGCGACTTTTGGCCATGTTACTGGCAATCTTCCGCTTGGTTCTGCAATTCCAAAAACCATATCGTGAATTGCTGGTCCGCCCATTGTTCCTGGATGCCATGTCATTAAAATTGCAGCTACATCATCAATAATGTTTCCGACAGTAATTGGTCTTCCAGCCATAATCACTAATACAATTGGTTTTCCTGTTTTTGCCAATTCTTTGATGAGTTGTTCTTGCGCTCCAGGCAAATTTATATTTGATCGACTATGTGCTTCTCCAGATAAAATAGCCTCTTCTCCACCAATGAATAGAATGACATCTGATTGTTTTGCCGCTGCAATAGCTTTTGAAAAATCTTTGGTCGATTTGTCTCTACTGTATGCTAATCCTTCGACGAAATTGTAGTTTACAGTTGAACTTTGAAACGCATTGATTGGTGTTTTGGTAAATTTTCCATCACCGTCAAAAGACCATGTTCCCAATTGTTCTCTTGGTTTGTCTGCTAATGGGCCAATTACTGCAATGTTTGTTTTGTTGTTTAATGGTAGAATATTGTTTTCATTTTTCAGCAATACCGAACTTTTAATTGCAGCTTCTTTTGCCATTTGTAAATGTGCATCTGCATATAAATTATCGCTTTTGTCTACGCGATATGGTTTTTCAAATAAACCCATTCTGAGTTTTACACGTAAAATATCTGCTACCAAACTATTGATCTGATCTTCCGTTATTTTCCCTTCTTCCAACAACTCTTTTGTATGTATTTCAAAAGCTTTACTAGTCATTTCCATGTTTAAACCTGCATTTAAGGAAATTTCAGCCGCATGTTTTAAGTCTGTTGCAAAACCATGTGGAATCATTTCTTCAGTAGATTCCCAATCAGAAACTACAAAACCATCAAAACCAAAACCTTCTCGCAATATGTTTGTTAATAATCTTCGATCGCCCGAAGCAGGAATTCCGTTCATTTCGTTAAAAGCAGTCATAAAGGTTTGTGAACCTGCATCTACTGCCGATTTGAAAGGTGGTAAATAAATATTGTGCAATTGTGCATCACTAATGACAGCTGTGTTATAATCGCGTCCACCAATAGCAGCTCCATAACCAATAAAATGTTTTGCACAGGCAATCATACTTGTAGGATCATTTAAACTATCTCCTTGAAATCCTTTCACATACGCTTTTGATAAGTTTGCAGCTAAAAACGGATCTTCACCTGGCGATTCTGCAATGCGTCCCCAACGACTGTCTCTTGCAATATCTAACATCGGCGCAAACGTCCAACGAATACCAAAAGAAGCACCTTCAACTGCGGCTACTCTTGATGAGTTCTCAGCTACTTTCGCATCCCAACTTGCAGCCATTCCAAGCGGGATTGGAAAGATGGTTTTGTAACCGTGAATAACATCACGTGCAAAGATTAATGGAATGTTGTTTGGACTTTCTTCTACTGCAATGCGTTGCAATTCGTCTACATATTCTGTATTGTTTACGTTTAAAAACGCACCAATTTTTCCATCGCGAACAGCTTGCTTTAGTGAATCTGATAATTTTCCTTTTACTCTACTCGATGTACCGCGTAGATTTAGCTGTCCAATTTTTTCATCAAGTGTCATTTTAGAAAGTAGATTTGACACTTTTGCTTCGAGTTCGTTTGTTGGTTTTTGTTCTTTTTCACAAGCAACGAGTGCGAATATCAGTATACAAACAAGTGTGTATATATTTTTCATATTAGTGTTGTGTTTTTTCTTCTATTTCTTGAATAACTGGTACGATTGGTTTTTTGAAAAAAGAGCTTTGCATTCCTTTTACATCAAGCTTTATTTTGAATAGCGAACCTGCTAATGGGTATTTTGCCTTTTCTTCATCAGTCATATCTAAACTAGATGTCGTGATGTAAAGAATGTCTAAATTTTCACCACCAAAAGCACAAGAAGTGACATTGTGTGCTGGCACTTTTATTTTTTGAATGAGTTTTCCTGTTTTTGGATTGTAGTTTGCAATACAGTTTCCATTCCATAAACCTACATAGAGCATATCATTTTCGTCAATTGCCATTCCATCGGGAGAACCTTCTTCCTTCGGAATTGTTACAACAATTCTTTCATTAGAAATTGTGCTTGTGGCTTCATCAAAGTCAAATGCCCTTATGTTTGCTGTTGGTGTATCAATATAATACATCGTTTTATGGTCTTTGCTCCATACAATTCCATTAGAAATGGTAATGTTTCCAAGCATTTTATCTACTTTTCCACTTGCTGTTACTTTGTATAGATTTCCTCCAGGATTCGTTTGAGAATAATCCATAGAGCCAATCCACAGATTTCCGTTAGGGTCACATTTTCCATCATTCAACCGCGTTCCTTTGTTTTCTGCTTCTACATCGGTCAATTTTACAATTTCTTCGGTCTTTATGTTTACAATATACACACCGTCATTTAGCGCTACTATGACTTTATTTTCTTCTTTTGAAGGCACAACTGTACCAATTGGCGCAGGCATTTTTATTTCTTTGTCCGTTTTGTTTTTTGGAGAATATACATGGAGTGATTCTCCAATAATATCAACCCAATACAAGACTTCTTTGTTGTAATCCCAAAAAGCACCTTCGCCTAATTTGGCAGGTATTTTATATTCTAATTCCGCAACAAGTTCGGTTGATTTTGTATTTGTTTTGCAACTCATAAGAGCAATCAGCAGAAAAAATAAAGCTGTTTTTTTCATATAAATGTTAAGTGTAAAAAATAGGTTTGCATACTATATGCACAAATTGTGTTTCATGTTATAGCAGTTGTATTATTCCTTGTTATGTTTGATGAATTGTATAAAGTCATTATTCTTTACAGAAAGAATGTATGGTATGTTTCCAATGCTTATGTTTTTTAAATCTTTGACATCTCCCGTAGTATAAAATCCGCTTTGAGTGACTGGTATTGACTGAAAGTTTCCGTTGCCATCTCCTTTTAAGAATGCGCCATAACTTGCGTCGTTTCTGGGTGTTTCTACTTCGGAGTTGTATAAATTTCCTGCAATAAGCGCATCTAAATGTCCATCGTTATCATAATCATCTACTAGTATTTGATTTATACTTGATAGTTGTGCTTGCATTGGTAGCTGGTGAATTTTGAAACCATCTTTTGTATTTTCTAGATAGATACTTGCGAAGGATTTGATTTGATAGTGCAGTGCTTCTTCTAAGTTTTTCTTTCCATACACATCAATGAGTGTTGCCGTTGAATATGCGTCGTAGTTTTTAAATTTCTGCTTGATTCCTGGTACTTGTTGTGATGAACATTGGCGACCACGTACAGGATATTGCTCTCCATCATCGTAGTAGCTGAGTACGATGTCTTCTTTTTTATTTTTATCAAAATCTTCTACATAAATATCGAAAGTTTCATCTTCGGTAGCTTTGTATTTGTAGTTGAGTCCGTTGTTTCCAATTATATAATCAATGTCACCATCATTATCAAAATCACCTTGATTAATGCTCCACCACCAACCTGTAGTTTCTTGCAGTTTCATTTTTTCGGTAACGTTTTCAAAAACGCCTTTGTTATTTTGCAAAATGGTTATGGGCATCCATTCTCCGACAAGGATAATATCTTCCCAAGAATCATTGTTGAAATCTGTAATAATAGCGCTTGTTGCCATTCCTATTCCTTCAAGAAAAGGCGCTGTTATTTTTGTATTGTCTTCAAATTGTACAGTAGTTTTTGTAGAACTGTTTTCTAGGATGTAACTAGATGTTGGAAACGGATATTTTCCAGGAATTTGCCTTCCTAAAACCAATACATCTTCTTTTCCATCTTTGTTATAATCTAAAGTATATGCACGCGATCCACTAATGTTATTACTAGGAATTGCCATTTCACTTTTTTGAAATTGACCATTTCCGTCGTTGATATATAAGCGGTCTTTTAGAAAATTTGATTTTTCAGAGAATTCATATCCGCCACTTACAACATATAAATCTTGGTCACCATCTTGATCGGGATCAAAGAATAAAGCGCCAGTATCTTCTGAGATTTTGTCTGCATCAAAAGCAGTTGTTATTTGTGGTTTGAACCCTTCTTTTGTTTGTAAATACAATGTAGAAGGCGTTCCAAATGAACCACCAACAAAAATATCTTCTAAGCCATCTTTATTGACATCGGCAGTTTCAATTGCTGGTCCAAGTGTAGACATTTTGTGCGGTAATAATACTTGCTTTGCAAAATCGTCATGATCGTTTTCTAGGTGTTTGATGCTTTGGGAAAGTGTTGTATTGGTAGTGAATAGTGTAGTTTTTGGGTGTTGGGTATTAGGTGTTGGGTGTTGGGTATTTGGTGTTGGATTTTGGGTGTTGGGAGTAGCCTGATCGTGGTTTAGAATAAGTGTTTGATTGGCTGTAATATTTTTTTGTGTGAAGATATTTCCATCATTCCAAATGACCTTGAGACTGTCTATTTGGGTTGCTTTTTCTAATCCGAAATGTAATTCTGGTGCAACTGATGATTGAAATCCTCTTGTTAAGGTCAATTCTTGTACTTGTTGTTGTCCGTCCACATATATGATAGCACGTGAGCCTAAACCGTTCTTGTTTGTCGTAGTTCCTTTGAATTGAATTTTCAGGTAATTGTTTGAAGCATTGTTTTGAAAGATGACTGCTTCTTCATCAATATTGTTTAGGATGATTTCTAAATCGCCATCATTGTCTAAATCGGCATAAACTGCACCGTTTGAAAATCCTTTGTGTTCAATTCCCCAATCTTGGTTGGCTTTTTTGAATTCCAATCCGCCAAGATTTTTAAACATGAAGTTGTCTATTTTTTCACTTGGAATTTGTTGACTCTTTTCAACGAGTGATAGTTTATCATATTCTTTTTTGCCTATTTTTTTGAAGAAGTCTTTGTTGTTGATTTCTTTTCGAGTTCCATTACTTACAAATAAGTCTTTGTGTGAATCGTTGTCGAAATCAGCAAATAATGGCGCCCAACTCCAATCGGTAGAAGAAGTTCCTGTAAGGCGTGAAATGTTGGAGAATTTTGGCACACCATTCTCCATAAACCCAGAGTTAAGTTGCAAACAATTGTGCATGTATTGATAGTGAAATCCGTAAAGTACTGTTTCATAGAACAAGCGCGGATTCATACTTGCCATGTTTGCTTTTTGACGGCGGTTGCTATCTGCGTCCATATCCGCTTGAAAGATGTCTAAAAAACCATCATTGTTAATATCGGCAATGTCAACGCCCATTCCGTAAAACGCCGTTTGATTTGTAGCTTCTTTGATAACTTCTTTAAAGGTTCCATCTTGATTGTTGATGTACATAAAATCTGGAATACTGTAATCGTTTGAGACATACAAATCCAGCCAACCGTCATTGTTAATATCTGCAGCAGCGATACCAATAGAGAAACTATAATTTTTTACGCCGGCTTCTTCCGATACATCGGTAAACGTTTCGCCATCGTTTCTGTAGAGTTTGTCAGATTCAATCGAATTGACATTTTCCATTCGATTTTTATAAATCATATTTGGCGTAGACGGATGTGCTATTGGGTAGTTTGCCAAATACATGTCTAAATCGCCATCGTTATCATAATCGAAAAAAGTAGCTTGGATAGAGTTTCCTTCGTCTGCAATGCCATATTTTTCGGCTGCTTCTATAAAGGTGTTGTCTTTGTTGTTTACGAATAGTTGATTTTTTTTGTTTCCATCTTTTCCAGCTACTGAGCAATAGATATCTAAATATCCATCGTTATTTATGTCAACCATTGTAGTTCCTGTATACCAACGATTGTCACCTTGTGTATTGCTTTTTTGCGAAATATCTTCAAATGTTAAGTCGCCTTTGTTTAAGTATAATCGGTTTTGAACTTGATTCCCTGTGAAGAAAAGATCGGATAATCCGTCATTATTGACATCGCCTACAGAAATACCTCCACCCATGTAAATTGAAGTGTATTGAAAGTAGTTTAATGAATCTGTTTCAACCAATTTATTGTTGAAAGTAACCTTTGTTTTTTGTGGATCTAACTTCGTAAAAAGCTTTTCTGTACTGACAACTGTGTCATTTTTGGGAGAACAACTATAGATGAGAAGAAAAAGAATAAAAGTGTTGCTCAGTCTTTTCATTTGTGAGTTAGATTTAGTGTATAAATAACAAAGCAGCATGGTTACATACTGCTTTGTTACAGCAATTCAAATACTTATTTTGAATAAAAAGTTGATAGTATCTTTATCCTAAATTATATTAGTAACCAGGGTTCTGATCAGCTATGGTAAGCTCTCCGTTTTTGTCTATTTCTGTAATAGGAATCGGGAACAAATCATTTTTAGGTGCATATCCTGTACCTGCCAATTCGGTTGCTGCTCTTCCCCATCGAACTAAATCCCAGAAGCGTTGTCCTTCATGAGCAAGTTCTAAGAATTTTTCTTCTACAATAGCATCAAACAAATCGTTTCCTGCAAGTGATGTACTTACATCTGCCAATCCTACTCTGTTTCTAATTTTGTTTAATTCTGTACGTGCGCTTCCGTCTTGTCCTGCTTTGTTATATGCTTCTGCAGCTAATAATAATACTTCTGCATAACGGAATATTCTAAAGTTTGTGCTGTAGTTTAATTCACGAACTCCACCATCACTAGTTTCTTCTGCTCTTGAAGCATACTTAGTTCTTATAGCACCTTCATAATCCCAAATAACACCTCCAGTAGCACTTGTCGGATCTACATTTCCACCAGCAGCTATTAATTCAGCTTCTGTAAGAAGTGTTGCAGATTTTCTAGTAACATCACCAGCAGCATCAAATGCAGATACAAGTTTCGCTGTTGGTAAGTTGAATCCCCATCCGTTTAATAATCCTGTACCAGTTACGTCAAAGATTCCATCTCCTCTAGGGCCCATTAATTGAATGTGTAAGTTACTTTCGTTTCTTCCGCCCCAAGCGATATTTCCCCAATCTCTTCCAGAGGTAGATACGAATCCTAACTCTACTAGTGATTCTACTCCAAATTCTGAATCGATTGACCAAACATCTGCTACGTTTCCTTCTAAATCGTGTGATGGATTTCCAATAACTGATTCAAAGAAAGGAATTGATTCTGAGTATCTTTCTTGAAATACCAATACTTTCCCCATTAAAGCTTCTGCTGCTCCTTTAGAGAATCTGAATTCGTCAGCCAATGCCGATTTTGCAGGTAAGCTTGCTATTGCGTCTGTCAAGTCTGCTTCTACTTGCACATAAATTTCTGCTCTTGTAGATTTTGCTAAACCGAAATCTGCTGCTCCTTGTGGAAGTGTTAAACGCAATGGAACGTCTCCAAACATTGTTGTTAATTCGAAATAACACCAAGCTCTGATGAATTTAGCTTCAGCTGTTGCTCTGTCCTTGTTACTTAGCGTGCTTTCTTTTAAGCTTTCAATAACTAAGTTAGCAAGTGCAATGGTGCTATAAAAGTTATTCCATACACTTTCAATAGATCCGTTTGCTGTTGAGACATTAGCATAATCATCAATATCTTGTAACTGCGGTTGGTCACTAGAGTTTCCTCCAGCGGCGTTTGCATCGTCACCAGGTAATAATTTTACTAAAAAGGCACTGTGCCAGTCTCTACTATAATTTAAATGCATTAAGTCATAAATTCCTATGACTGCAGCTTCTACATTTTCTTCCGTTTGGAAAAACGTCTCTAAGTCTTCTACGTTTTCAGGTTCGTTTGTAGTGAAATCATCACTACATGCCATGAATCCTAAAAATAATACTAAGGCGGTTAAAAAAATATTTTTCTTCATTTTCAAAAGTTTTTTTGATTAAAAATCTAGAGCTAAGCCAAAAATCATTCTAGCGGCTGTTGGGTAATATCCTCTATCTACTCCGATGTCATTAAATCCAAAGTTTCCAATTTCTGGGTCTAATCCTCTGAATTTAGTGAATGTAAAGTAATCATCTAAAGATAAATATAATCTCAGATTATTCACATGCAGTTTCTTAGCCATGCTTTGCGGTAATGTATACCCAAATTGAATTTGCTTAATTCTCATGTACGAACCATCTTCTACCATCAAGTCAGTATCGTATGCATCTGTAATTGTTGCTGCTGATGGGAAAGTTGCATTGTCACCTGGGTTTTGCCATCTTTCATCAAAATAATGAACTGGCTTGTTAGTGATAGGTCTAGAAGGTTGGTTGTACGATGTAAAAATATCGTTCCCTAAACTTCCTTGGTATTGTAAGTTGAAATCAAATGCTTTGTATTGGAATGCGATGTTTCCTCCAAATAGTACATCTGGATGTGGTGAACCAATGAATGTTTTATCTGCATTTGTAACATTTCCATCACCATTTGTATCTACTCTTTGTAGTTCTCCTGTTGTTGGATCAACACCATTTGTTTGGTATCCGAAAAAGTACCATGCTGGCAAACCTTCTGTAAATCTTGTAATTCCATCATCATTTTGTGGCGCTCCTGCTCCTCTAATTGATGTTCCTGGCGGTAAGAATAAGATTTCTGTTACTTCATTATCTAAAGTAGATAAGTTCGCATTGATTTGATATTTGAATTCGTTATCGTTGTTTGAATATCCAACTTCAAATTCTAAACCTTTATTTACAATAGTACCAGCGTTGAATTCGTTAGATGTAAATCCTGCAGAACCTGGCGTAATTAGGCTACCATCAGATACAATTAAGTCTTCCGTTGTTTTCTTAAAGTAATCTACAGAGAAACGCAATCTATTTTTTAATGCTCTTAAGTCAATACCAAAATTGGTTTGTGTAGATGTCTCCCAAACTAAATTTGTATTTGCAAATCCAGTAATTTGTGCTCCACCTTGACCTAAGTAATCGATTGGCAATCCATTAATATTTCTTGTGATACTGATAATATCTGAATTTCCTGCAAGATTAGACTTGTTACCATTTTGCCCCCAACTTCCTCTTATTTTGAAGTAGTTTATGGCAGAATCTTGATTCCAAAAATCTTCTTTAGACAATACCCAACCTCCAGAGAATGCAGAAAATGTACCTGCTTTGTTAGCAGTAGGGAATTTATCTGATCGGTCACGTCTTATAGATGCTTCAAACAAATATTTACCTGAATAGTCATAAGACAATCTACCATACATTGACACTAAGTTATCTCTAAACGTGTTAATGTTTTCTGTTCTATCATCTACTGTATATCCTGGTAAATTTAAATCGAATCCTGTAAAATCAGAAATCGCTACCGATCCAGTTCTTGATGAAACCGTTGGCACTTCAAAATCTTCCGCAGAATACCCTGCTAACACAGCGAAGTTATGATTATCGAACGACTTGGTATACGAAGCAAAGTTTTCCCATAACCAACGTTTTGTACGAACACGTGATTCTGACATTGTGTATGTTGTATTTTGCGCTTCAGAAGCAACAAAATAAGGTGTAATTGTATTTTCGTTTGAAAAATCGCCATACTCATATCCAAATCTAGATGTGAAATTCAATCCATCTAAAATGGTGAACTTACCATAGATTGTAGATAAAAATTGGTTGTTATCGTTTAAAGTTCTGTTTACATCTGCCAATGCAACAGGATTTATTGTTTCTCCTGTTGAGTATGTTGGATATCCGTATACAGCACCATAACTAGTCGTTAATAATGGTACATCTGGAAATCCGTTGGTTGCAGCTCTGTTAAACACTTCTGCAGGCACTTCTCCTACACCATACTTAACAGGCGTTAATGGGTCTAATACCAATGCATTTTGAATTACACCACGCGTATCATTATTTTCCTGCACTCCTCTTCTCTTTATAAATGAAGTAGTAGCACTTGCTCCAGCTTCAAACCATTTAGTCACTTGACTTTTTAAGTTTATTCGTAATGCAGTTCTTTTAAAAGAAGAGTTTTCTTGAGACACAATACCATCTTGATCTGTATGTGCTACAGACGCGTAATACGAAACTCCTGCAGCTTCTCCAGATAAACTTACGTCATAACGCTGCATAAAAGCAGTATCAAACACTGCATCAATCCAATTGGTATCAACTCCATTGTTTACTACAGACGTTACTCCTGCTTCATTCATATACGTTACAAACTGAGATGCATTCATTAACTCAATATCACTCTGTAAAAATTGAAGACCAATTTGCGAACTAAAGTTCACTTTTACTCCTTTTCCTTTACCTCTTTTCGTAGTAATGATAATTACACCATTTGCACCTTCTGTACCATAAATAGCTGCCGAAGCTGCATCTTTTAATACTTCAAGGTTTTCAATGTCTGATGGTGGAATATTATCAATATTAGAAACTTTCATTCCATCTACAATAAATAATGGTTCCGAGGATCCGCTTGATCCAGTACCTCTAATACGAATTCGAGCACCTGAACCTGGCGAACCAGATGAAGACGAAACGGTAACACCCGAAGTACGTCCTTGTAACGCTTGCTCTACTCTTTGATTAGATACACTTTTAATATCTTCGCTATTTACACTTGAAATAGCTCCAGTTACCAAGCTTTTCTTTTTAGCTCCATAACCTACTACGACAACCTCATCTAATGAGTTTTGATCTTCTTCAAGTGTGACATCAATTGTCTTTTTGTCTCCAACAAGAATTTCTTGAGGTTTGTAACCGACATAACTATATACTAAAATATCAGTTGACTTTACATTTTTAATAGTGTACTTACCATCAAAATCTGTAGCGGTTCCATTACTTGTTCCTTTTACGGTAACATTTACACCTGGAATTGGACCGGTGGCATCAGAAACAATTCCTGTAATGTCTTGTGCAGATAGCACACTGAACGATGACAGTAACATTATTAGGAAAAAGTTCTTTAAAAAATTGTTTTTCATATTAGTTAATTAATTAGGCTTTTTTTTAAGATAAAAGTATTTTTTAAGACATTTATTATCAAAAAATGAATAAACATGATGTATTATTTTCATCTTTTTAACAAAAAATCATTTTATTTGTACAAATGTATACTCAATATTAACAAACCTTTAATACAATTTTATCAAAAGTCAATGTATTTTCTTTAAAATTATGTTAAAACAAGCCAGATATTCATGCAAAAAAAGATTCATAGAGAGATTACACAGCTATCTCAGTCCGATAGCTTCCTTGTATATTATAGAATAAAAGATGATTTTGATTTCCCGCTACATTTTCACCCAGAATACGAATTAAACTTTATTTTTAATGGTGATGGTGTACGAAGAGTTATTGGCGATCACATGGAAGAAATTGGCAAATACGAGTTGGTTCTTGTAGGTCCAAATTTACCCCATTGCTGGGAATTGCACAATTGCAAAAACAAAGAAATCCACGAAGTCACTATTCATATTCATAACGATTTACTAAGTGAAAAGTTATTATCTCGTAGAGTATTTAAGTCTATCAAAGACATGTTAAACAGATCTATTCACGGAATCTTATTTTCTGAAAAAATCACAAAAGAAATCATGCCAAGACTGCTTGAACTCCCTAAAACATCGGGAATTGATTACTTCTTGGAGTTTATTTCTATCCTGCAAGATTTATCAAACTCTCGAAATCAAAAGCTATTATCTACTTCTTTTTCAAATTACAATGAGTTTGAGAATAGCGACAAGATCAAAAAGATTTACGAGTACATTCAAAGCAACTTTCACCGCAAGATTACTCTCGATGAAATCTCCGCTTTAATCAACATGACTCCTGTTTCTTTTAACCGATTTATAAAAAGTCGAACAGGAAAAACATTTATTGCTTTCACTAATAGTACGCGCGTGAGCTATGCTACTCGCTTCCTTTTAGAAACCGACTTAAGCGTAGGTGAAATCGCTTATAAATGTGGCTTTAACAATCTAGCTCATTTCAACAGAATGTTTAAAAAGATAAAAAAGGCAACCCCAAGTGAATTCAGAGCAGAGTTTAATGGAATTCAAAAAGTGCTATGATACTATTTTATCATTTTACAACCAAAATATACTTTTTAATACAAAAAAATATCATGTTTTGATTATTTATGTACAATAGCACTCACAATAATATCATACTTTTACAAAACTTAATTCAACAAAAATAACACCTATGATTAGACAACATTATAAGATACTAATAGCTGCGGGTATTATGTTAAGTTTTTTTGGATGTGGAGTAAACAAAAAAAGTGGTTCAGGAATGGAAATGGTAAAAATATTATCAGTGGATAAAAGAGTTGACTCGCTGTTAGCAAAAATGACCTTAGATGAAAAAGTAGGTCAAATGAATTTATATAATGGTTTTTGGGACGTTACTGGACCAACACCTAAAGAAGGCTCAGCAAAATTAAAATATGAGCATCTAAGAAAAGGTTGGGTTGGAGCTATGCTAAGTGTAAGAGGTGCTAAAAATGTACAAGAAGTACAACGTATTGCCGTAGAAGAAACACGTTTAGGAATTCCTTTGTTGATAGGGTTTGATGTTATTCACGGATATAAAACCTTAAGTCCTATTCCACTTGCCGAATCTTCAAGTTGGGATTTAGAAGCCATCGAAAGTTCGGCACGTGTAGCCGCAACCGAAGCTTCTGCTGCAGGAATTAACTGGACATTTGCTCCAATGGTTGATATTTCAAGAGATCCACGCTGGGGAAGAGTAATGGAAGGTGGCGGAGAAGATCCGTATTTAGGAAGCAAAATTGCCAGCGCACGT
This sequence comes from Kordia sp., assembly GCF_050633145.1. Lineage (GTDB taxonomy): Bacteria > Bacteroidota > Bacteroidia > Flavobacteriales > Flavobacteriaceae > Kordia. The sequence continues at coordinate 65,726 of NZ_JBOEFY010000052.1, forward strand.
GTAAAAGGATTTCAAGGAGACGATTTAACAGACAAAAACTCTATCGCAGCTTGTGCCAAACATTTTGCTGCTTATGGTTTTTCGGAAGCTGGAAAAGAATACAATAGTGTCGATATTGGAACATCTACATTATACAATACGGTACTTCCTCCATTTAAAGCTGCGGCAGATAGTGGTGTAAAAACGTTTATGAATTCATTTAATGAACTAAATGGCGTTCCCGTTACAGGAAGTGAGTTTTTGCAAAGAGACATTTTAAAAGGCGATTGGAATTTTGATGGTTTTGTTGTTTCAGATTGGGCTTCTATTAATGAACTAATTTTCTGGGGACATGCCAAAGACAAGCGTGAAGCCGCTATTATTGCAGCAAATGCAGGTTCTGACTTAGACATGGAAGGATATGTATATGTAAAAGAACTTGTAAAACTTGTAGAAGATGGCGTAGTAAAAGAAAGCATTATAGACGACGCTGTACGAAGAATTTTAAAAGTAAAGTTTGAATTAGGATTGTTTGACAATCCATATATGTATTGCGATCCTGCAAATGAAAAAGAAAACATCGGCCATGCAAAACATCATGAAGCGGTACTCGATGTTGCTAAAAAATCTATAGTGTTATTAAAAAACGAAGGAAACTTACTTCCACTAAAGAAAGAAGGACAAAAAATAGCATTAATCGGACCGCTTGCTGCCGATAAAAACAGTCCGTTAGGAAGCTGGCGAATTGCTTCCGATGACAATACAGCTGTTTCTGTTTTGGAAGGAATGGAAAAATACAAAGGCAATTCTTTAACACATAAAAAAGGAGTAGACTTAGTAGTTGAGCACACTGCTTTTATTGAAGAAGTTGTGATAAACACCACCAACCGAGATGGTATTGAAGATGCTGTAAATACAGCAAAAACAGCAGACATTGTTGTTATGGTATTGGGCGAACATGGTTTTCAAAGTGGAGAAGGTAGAAGTAGATCTAGTTTAGATCTACCAGGCTTGCAACAAGAATTACTTGAAGCCGTATATGCTGTAAATAAAAATATTGTTTTGGTATTAAACAACGGGCGTCCACTCGCAATTGAATGGGCAGCCAAACATATTCCAACAATTGTAGAAGGATGGCAACTAGGAACACAATCTGGTAATGCCATTGCACAAGTATTGTATGGCGATTACAACCCAAGTGGAAAGTTACCAATGACATTTCCACGAAATGTGGGACAAGTACCTATTTATTACAATCATAAAAGCACAGGAAGACCAACCAACGATAATGACAACGTATTTTGGTCACATTATATTGATGTAGAAAACACACCATTATATCCTTTTGGACACGGATTGAGTTATACAACATTCGAATACAAAAATTTCAAAGTTCATGGAAATGAATTTACCATCGGTGAAAACATTAAAGTAACTGTCGATGTAACCAATACAGGAGACTACGACGGAAAAGAAGTTATACAATTATACATAAGAGATTTATTTGGAAGCATTACGCGTCCTGTAAAAGAATTAAAAGGTTTTGAATTGGTGCACTTTAAAAAAGGAGAGACCAAAACCATTGAGTTTACACTTACTAATAAAGAACTTGGTTTCTTTAACAACCAAGGGAAGTATAAAGTAGAAGCTGGTGATTTTGAGGTGTTTATTGGCGGAAGCTCAAACACGGTTCTTAAAGACACGTTTATTTTAAAATAATTCATTCTTGTATACACCTACAAGAATCAATTCATACATTGGTTTATTTATTAATTCATTAGAAAAGATGCTCTGTTTATTGGGCATCTTTTTTTCTTTAGGTCGAAAAGCAACAAAGCATTGAAGTGCCTTTACCTATTGTAATTGATTGAAAATGTATTTAAAGCTGACCAATCCGTACTATGGAGTTGTAATTAATAGTAAGAATGCAATCGAGATTCAATTAAAATAAATGTTTCCATAATTTCTCGACTGCATCCTAAATGACAAGTACTGATCTCGTTAAACTTAACTGCCATTTTAATAATT
>NZ_JBOEFY010000053.1:0-36042 GCF_050633145.1 Kordia sp.
GCAGCCCAACCCACACCTTGTCTAATCTCTTTATCTTTTGTATTTGCCATAGAGAGCAAAATTTCAAACATCGTTTGCACATGTTCTTTTTCCAATCCTTTTTTGATGGCGTAATGTGTTCCAGCTCCTAAAGAACGAATGACCCAATTGGTTGTATGATTGGCTAATCTTTTTATTGCTGGAATTGTTTTTTTAGGTTGATGCAGTAAGGAAAATCCAAAAACACGTTCGCCAATAATGTCGCAAACGTACCAAATGTCTGCATCTGCGATATATTCAGTTGCTTTATTTATGGATTGTTTGAAGTGACTTTCCAACCTTTTTTGCAATATGATTCCTAGAAGCACATTTCCACCTTCTGTTTTTAATTGTTGAATAGCATCACAAAAAATGATGTGTTGATCTTCGGGAAGTGTGTTGTAAATCGTTTCTCCACAGTATTCTAATATTGGAAATTTGACTTTGTTTGCTAAAATTTCTGAATGCACCTCTTTTACAAAATCCTCTAAACCATTCTGATTGTATATAACGAAACACTTTTCGAGTAGTTCTTTGATTTCAGATTTTTTTGTGATGAGTCGCATTTTCTTAGATAGTATTGAGTTTCATATTTTACTTAATTTCAAATAATTCACTTTGGTGTTGACCTATTCGATGTAAACCCCACAAAGCTTTTTCACCTGGTTTTTTGTTATACGATTGAGTTATTATTTTATAAATCCCTTGTTTCTCGAATTTCATTTTCATTTTAAATTGTTCTTTTGGGAGTAATTTCTTTTCGCTATCAATGACGAGAGTTATTGAATATTCTGATTCATATTCTTTTATAAGAATATTGTAGCCTTTTTGCTTTCGACATTCTTTAAATTCATCAGAAAAAAATTCTGGATTATCTGCAAAAGAAGAATTCAAAAAGATAGCTTTTTCCATTAAGTTTTTTATACTAATAATTTTCACTTTTTCATCAGTGGTATTCTCTATCAATACCTCTAATTGTGCATATTTTGGTGTATAGGAATTAATAGGTCCGTTTATAGTAGAATGATTTAGTTTTTCATAAGTGATACAGATATTTTCTTCTAGTGAAATAAATAAGTCTTCTTTCAAAGAACAACTAACAGTAACTAAAAGCAGTATTATAATAAGACTTATAAATTTTAGTATTGTAGACATAAGGTGTTTTTGTATGGTACTAAGATAGCAAAAGGGGAGAACATGGGGGAAATTCGTTATTTTGTATTTAGAGTTTTTACCACGAATTCACGAATTTTTAGCTTGTTTGTTTGTTTGTTTGTTAGCACGAGTTTTGAAACTCGCGCTAGTCAATTATTGGCAAAATTTAAAAGATAATCACTTATAAATTAAGGGTGAAATTCCTCTTATAAGCATAAGTTGAAACTTTTAATTTTGAAGTCTAACACTTATGTTATTTTTTTGGTTGCTGTTCTTTTTACTTTGCAATGTTTTATTTATAAGTAATTAAAAACGTAGTTACATTTTGATTTCTGGTGTGAATGGCGAAATCCGAAAAGCCAATAAATAGAGTAGGAATCATTTTTTTATAATTACCAACATGAAAAAATCTAAAGAATCTAAAAATCTTAAAAAAGTAAGCGGAAAAATTGACAGTATTAAAGAGGGTAAAGATGGTCCAGAATTCGTTGAAATAAAAATAATAACTATTAATGGAGTGCCTCTAGAAGAACTGGGTATTGATTGGTCATTTGTTCGATTTTATAAATCAGACCTTTCGGATGCTATTTTAAAAAAACTTAAAAAAGCACAAAGTAATGGGCAAACAGTGGAAGTTCAATACAATGAGAATGATAATAAAATTGTAAGTATCACAGTGTTAAAAAAATAACAGAAGCTTATTGATGTGAAGCATTAAAATAGAATTAGATATCAAAAAAGCCATCTCGGGATGGAGACGGCTTTTTAACAAACAACTAAATTCTAAAACCTATAGAGAATTAGAATTCTTCTTATATATTTTTAGAAACAATATTCGTTTTCTGCTGTCATTTTTTCTGCAATTTGGTTACGTAACGCAACAACATTTGGCATGTTTGCATATTTTGTGAAACGTTTTAGTCCCATTAACATCATGCGTTGTTCATCACCTTCTGCAAACGAAACAATTCCTTCTTTTGCTTTTGTTGAGATCTTTTCTACCGCGTTGAATAAGTTTAAACGAGTCATTGCAATTTGAGTTTCCTGAGAATCTTCTCCAAAACGTTTTGCATTCTTCTCCGTACGTAAGATTGATGATTCTATGGTGTAGATTTCAATCAAAATGTCTGAAGCTGCCATTAGTAATTGTTGGTGCTCTTCTAATTGTGGGCCAAATTTTTGAACAGCCGATCCAGCAACCATTAAGAATACTTTTTTAAGTTTCCCTAGTAATTCTTTTTCTTCTGAGAACAATTCAGAGTAATCTGGAATGTCAAATGATGGAATTCCCATTAATTCATCTGCAACTTTCATTGCTGGTTCTAATAGGTTTACATGCCCTTTCATTCCTTTTTTAACCAACATTCCAACGGCTAGCATTCTGTTGATTTCGTTTGTTCCTTCATAGATACGAGAAATACGCGCATCTCTCCAAGCAGATTCCATTGGCGTATCTGCCGAGAATCCCATTCCTCCAAAGATTTGGATTCCTTCGTCTGTACATTTTTGGATGTCTTCTGAAACTTTTACTTTTAAGATAGAACACTCAATTGCATATTCTTCAACACCTTTTAATTCGGCTTCTTGATGCGTATTTCCTTCTGATTCACGAATTGCAATTCGGTCTTCAATGTTTTTAGCAGCTCTGTACGATGCAGATTCTCCAACGTAACATGCAGTTGCCATTTCAGCTAATTTAGCTTTGATAGCTCCAAACTTCGCAATAGGCGTTTTGAACTGAATACGCTCGTTTGCATATTTTGTAGCTTCTGTAATGACACGACGTTGTGCATCTAAACAAGCAGCTGCTAATTTGATACGACCAACGTTTAAAGCGTTCATTGCAATTTTGAAACCATTTCCTCTTTCAGAAAGCATATTCTCAACAGGAACTTTCGTTTCGTTAAAGAATACTTGACGTGTAGAAGAGGAGTGAATTCCTAATTTGTGCTCTTCTTCACCAAGTGTAATTCCATTTGGATTTTCACCATCATACTCAACAATAAATCCAGTGATGTTTTTGTCATCTTCAATACGAGCAAAAACAATCATTACACTACAAAATCCTGCGTTTGAAATCCACATTTTCTGTCCAGAAATCAAGTAATGTTTTCCATCGTCTGTTAAAACGGCTTTTGTTTTTCCAGAATTTGCATCCGATCCAGCACCAGGCTCCGTTAAACAGTATGAACCAAACCATTCTCCAGAAGCTAATTTTGGAACGTATTTTTTCTTTTGCTCTTCTGTTCCATACAATGTAATTGGCATTGTACCAATTCCTGTATGCGCACCAAAAGCAGTTGCAATAGAACCTGTAGCTCCAGAAATATAATCACAAACTAACATGGTAGAAACAAATCCCATTCCCATTCCGTCATACGCTTCAGGAACAGAAATTCCTAAGAATCCTAGTTCACCAGCTTTGCGCATAATTTCTTCTGTAAGTGCGTAATCTTTCTTTTCGAAACGCTCTTTATTTGGCCATACTTCACGATCGATAAATTCTTTTACCGACTCTTTCATCATTTGTTGCTCCTCAGAAAAATCTTCAGGAGTAAATACGTCTTCACATTTTGTTTCTTTTACTAGGAATTGTCCTCCGCGTAAGATGTCTTTCTTTATTTCTGTGCTCATTGTCAATTATAGATTTTAGTTTCTAGTAGTGAGTATTGAGATACTATTACTAGATGTTTTCAGTTTGTTATGATTGTGAATAGTAATAAACTCACTACTCAATACTTATATCTCAATTCTAATTCAAGAATTCAAAAACTCCAGCAGCTCCTTGTCCAGTTCCTACGCACATGGTAACCATTCCGTATTTCCCTTTCATATCACGCTTGCGCATTTCGTCAAATAATTGAACCGATAGTTTTGCTCCAGTACAACCTAATGGATGTCCTAATGCAATGGCGCCACCATTTACGTTTACGATGTCTTGGTTTAAGTCTAATTCGCGCATTACAGCTAATGATTGCGAAGCAAAGGCTTCGTTTAATTCGATTAACTCAATATCACTTTGTTGTAATCCTGCTTGCTTTAATACTTTTGGAATTGCAGCAACAGGTCCAATTCCCATGATGCGTGGTTCAACACCTGCCGCAGCATAGTTTACTAAACGTGCAATTGGTTCTAAGTTTAATTCTTTCACCATTTCTTCACTCATGATCAACACAAATGCAGCTCCGTCACTCATTTGAGAAGAGTTTCCAGCTGTTACACTTCCGCCTTGAGCGAAAACCGCACGTAACTTATTTAATACCGCTGTGCTTGTTCCTTTACGTGGTCCTTCATCTTTGTTGACAGTGTAACTTTTCGTTGCTTTTTTACCGTTTTCATCAATATATGTTTGATCTACAGTGATTGGAACGATTTGATCCTGAAAACGATTTTCTGCTTGTGCACGCAATGCTTTCATGTGTGAATTGTATGCGAATTCATCCTGATCTTCACGAGAAACATTGAATTGGTTGGCAACAGCTTCTGCTGTATTTCCCATTCCCCAATAATAATCTTCGTGACCTGCATTTACGATGTCGTAGTTTAATTCTGTTTTAAATCCTGTCATAGGAACAGAACTCATGCTTTCGGCTCCACCAGCAATAATACAATCTGCCATTCCCGCTTGAATTTTTGCAGCTGCCATTCCGATCGTTTCTAATCCTGATGAGCAAAAACGATTCACCGTAACACCTGGAACATCTACAATATCTAATCCCATAAGAGAGATTAAACGTGCCATGTTCAATCCTTGCGAACCTTCTGGCATTGCGTTTCCAACAATGACGTCATCAATACGTTTCTTGTCAAAATCTGGCAATTCATTCATCATGTATTGAATCGTTTCGGCTGCCAGTTCATCCGTTCTTTTAAATCTGAACACACCTTTTGGAGCTTTTCCAACGGCCGTTCTATATGCTTTTACTATGTATGCTGTTTTCATTTTCAATGAATAGTATTGAGTATTGAGTTTTTAGTATTGAGATTTACAATTTCTGCTGAAAAGCATAATTCATTTTCTGTATTTCAATACACTGCTCAATTATTGGTTGTACTTTTTCTTTGTTTATGAGATTTAACTCTATTAATAATATCAATTGCGTTTGGAGTTCGTAATTAGAACCATTTGCAATACTTAAGAAATGTTTAAATTCCTTGTTTGAATTTCTTCCAGCACCTTCAGCAATGTTAGAAGGTATTGAAACGGCACTTCTTTTTATTTGAGATGTTAACCCAAATTTTTCATCCTTTGGTAAATCAGCAATAAGTAGATATACAGCTTTAGTCAAGGCTATTGACTTTGTCCATATTTTTAAATTATCTACTTTATGCATGATTTTATAGTATTGAGTATTGAGTTTTTAGTATTGAGATAGGTTCTCTAGAAACTTTCTCAATACTAATATCTCAAATCTAATTTCTTAAAGGCTTGCCCGTTTTTAACATATGCTGAATACGCTCTAGTGTTTTACGCTCTGTACATAAACTCAAGAACGCTTCACGCTCAATGTCTAGTAAGTAATCTTCACTTACCAATGTTGGTTCAGATAAATCTCCACCAGCCATTACATAGGCAAGTTTGTTGGCGATTTTATGATCGTGTTCACTAATGTATTTACTAGCTTCCATTGCGTCCGTTCCGACTAAGAACATACCTAAAGCTTGTTTTCCAAGAACTTTTACATCTTTTCTACGAACAGGTTGTGTGTATCCAGATTCTGCCATTAATTTCGCATGTGCTTTTGCCGTTGCGATTTGACGATCTTTGTTTACCACAACAACATCTTTTCCTTTTTGTAAGATTCCCATATCGAATGCTTCATAAGCAGATGTTGCTACTTTAGCCATTCCGATAGTTAGGAAGTGTTCTTGCAATACGTTTAATTCTACATCACCTTTTCTGAATGTATCTGAAGCTCTTAAAGCCATTTCTTTAGAACCTCCACCGCCAGGAATTACTCCGACACCAAACTCAACAAGTCCAATGTACGTTTCCGCCGCAGCGACCACTTTATCAGCATGCATAGAAAGTTCGCATCCACCACCAAGTGTCATTCCGTGAGGTGCAACAACTACAGGAATAGAAGAGTAACGTGCACGCATCATTGTGTTTTGGAACATTTTAATAGCCATGTTCAATTCGTCATATTCTTGCTCAACTGCCATCATGAAAATCATTCCGATGTTTGCTCCAACAGAAAAGTTTGCGGCTTGATTTCCAATAACTAAACCTTGGAAGTCTTTTTCAGCTAAGTCAATTGCTTTGTTGATTCCTTGTAAAACGCCACCACCAATAGTGTTCATTTTCGATTGGAATTCTAAGTTGATGATTCCGTCACCTAAGTCTTCAATAACTGCTTCACTATTTTTCCAAACTTCTTTCGACTTGCGAATGTTGTCTAGAATAATGAATGCATCTTGACCAGGTTTTTTAGTTTGCGCTTTCTCTGGAATGTCATAGTAGTAAGTTGCTCCATCTTTTACTGTGTAGAAGCTTTTTTCTCCAGCAGCAATCATTTCAGTTACCCAAGCAGCAGGTTCTTTTCCTTCTGCTTTCATGAGTTCAACTCCTTTTTCGATTCCGATTGCATCCCAAATTTCAAACGGTCCATTTTCCCATCCGAAACCAGCTTTCATTGCATCATCAATTCGGTATAATTCGTCAGAGATTTCAGGAATTCTGTTTTGAACATACGCAAACATTGCTGCGAAGTTTTTACGGTAGAATTCACCCGCTTTATCTTTTCCACCAACTAATACTTTGAAGCGATCAATTGGTTTGTCAATAGTTTTTGTTAATTCGAGTGTCGCAAACTTGGCTCTTTTCTTTGAGCGATATTCTAAAGTATCTAAGTCTAACGAAAGAATTTCTTTTTTTCCTTCAGCGTTAACTGTCTTCTTGTAGAAACCTTGTTTTGTTTTGCTCCCTAACCATTTGTTTTCCATCATTTTTTCGATGAAATCTGGTAGTTTGAATAAGTCGTGAGCTTCGTCGTCTGGACAGTTTTTGTAGATTCCGTTAGCAACATGTACTAAGGTATCTAATCCAACAACATCAACTGTACGGAATGTAGCCGATTTTGGACGACCAATTACGGGACCAGTTAATTTGTCAACTTCTTCAATAGTTAATCCAAGTTCTTTTACTTGGTGGAATAGACTTTGAATTCCGAAGATTCCAATTCTGTTTCCAATAAATGCTGGTGTATCTTTTGCTAAAACTGATGTTTTTCCAAGGAACTTTTCTCCATACATCATTAAGAAGTCTGTAACTTCTTGCTTACAGTTTGGTCCTGGAACAACTTCAAATAGTCGTAAATAACGTGGTGGGTTGAAGAAGTGCGTTACTGCAAAGTGCTTTTGGAAGTCTTCGCTACGACCTTCATTCATAAATTGAATTGGAATACCAGAAGTGTTAGATGTAATTAACGTTCCTGGTTTTCTGTGTTTTTCAACTTGCTCAAATACTTTTTGTTTGATGTCTAATCGTTCTACAACAACCTCAATAATCCAATCGACATCTTTTATTTTGTGAATATCATCAGTTAAATTTCCAGTAGAAATTCTATTTGCAAATTTCTGTGAATAAATAGGAGATGGTTTAGATTTTAATGACGCTTTCAGATTGTCGTTTACCAATCTGTTACGTACAATTTTGTTTTCAAGCGTTAATCCTTTAGCTTGTTCTTTCTCGTTAAGTTCAAAAGGTACTATATCTAATAGTAGCACTTCGACTCCGATATTTGCAAAATGACAGGCAATTCCAGAACCCATAATTCCAGAACCGATAACTGCTATTTTGTTAATTGGTCGTTTCATCTTTTTTTCAATTTTAAAATTGTTAATCAAAATTTACTTTGTAATGCACGAAGTAAGTTTTAAGTATGTTTTTTGGTTATTTATTATTTGTCAGCATTAACTTCCATTTCGGAGTTATATATTTTCTTATTGCTAATGAGTTCTAGAATGACTTCTGAAACTTCATAGAAATTTTTCAATTTTTCTTCGGTAATATTTGCGCGAATAGCGTCGTTGAAGCGTAGTACAGTAGTTCGAGATACGTCTCGCATTTCTCTTCCGAATTCTGTTAAACAGATTAATACGCTTCTTCCATCTTTAGGATTCTTTTTTCTGTAAATGAGTCCTTTTTCTTCCATACCTTTTAAGGTACGTGATAGGCTAGTGGCTTCCATTCCCATTTTGGGACCTAGCGCGGTAGATGGTGTTCCTTCTTCTTGGTCAATACTTAGTAATGTGAATCCTGTAGCCATGGTGCTGCCATATTTTCCAGCTTCTTCGTTGTACATTTTGGAGATGGCTTGCCATGTAGCTCTCATTACATGATCTATAGTTTTTTCTTTCATATGGTTGTTTGTGCTTCAAATATATGAAAAAAATACTATGCATGCATAGTAAAGTGGAAAATAATTTTATGAATTTGTCAAAAAACTGATAGAAAGAATAGGAGTATTGTATAAAAATAGGGTTTTATTATCGATTTTATACAAAGTAACAAGAGTTTGATATAAAAATCGCGAATACTAAACTTAAAATACTTGTCAGTTCGAGCGCAGTCGAGAACTCCTGAAAACTATGTGTTTTAATCGAATCTCGACTGCGCTCGATTTGACATTTACATTACATTACTAAAAATTTAATATATAGCAATAAAATTATATCGAACGCACGTTAAGTACTTCCTACTTGATTACAAGATACAAAAAGTTTTTTCTTTTGTAATGTGCTCAATTATGGACGGCTTTTGCAAATAGAAAAGGAAATACTTTTTTGTTTATAAATTCCATTGTTGTCCATTGTGTTTCAACTATTGCAAAGTATTCTTTTGTTTTTTCTGTTTGAATCGTACTATTGAATGTTACAGTTTCATTCGCTTGAATGCTAATCGTATTTTTTGAAAACTCATAACCAAATGGAGTAGCCAAGCCGTAAATTTCAGGAATGCTTATATTGTTAGTACGATCAGTTTGTGAGACTAGGAACATGCGTTTTTTTAGTAGTTCATGTGTTGGAACTAGAAGTGTTACCGGAACTTTTCCTGTATTGTGTAATGAAATGGTAGCATTACTAGCTGAAATTTCAAATGAAGCTTTGATGGTTTGATAGTTATAATGCAAACCGTTTTTTATTAGCTCCTGTAAAGACGTCTTTAAATTGTTTAGTTGTTCGGGAATTTTCGCAAAATGTTCCCATTGTATTTTTTTGGAGTTTGCACCATTAAATATGCTGAGGTTATATCGTAAACTTCCTGATTGTTTTTCTCCATACTGAGTATGTGTACCTTTTATTTTTTCTAAGTTATTGATGAGTTCCTGCAGTTCTTCTTGTGAAATAGTATACTTATATGTACCAACTTCATTTGTGTTTTGTATAATTGGCCATCCATTTTCAATCAAAATGATAGCTTCCTTATTATTATAGACAAAAACAGAAATGCTGGTGTTTGGTGGAGTGCCGCCAGTTATTGAGAATTTTAGTAAAGGTTGTGTGTGTTGCATTGTGCTTGTTTTCTCAGTGCTACAATTTAGCATATTTAATAGTAATATAATTGCATATAAAAGGTTGCGAATTTTCATGAGTTTTATGGTCCAAGTACTAATCGATATGGTGTTTCTCCAGGCAATCTATTATTATTGAGCCAAGTTACAAAAGAAACTAAATGTCTTCGTTGTACATTGGCAGTTCCAGTTCGCATAATCATATCTGAAGATGAAAAACTTCCAGAAGCTGCGTGCGGAATAGCAGTAGAACCAGCAGCTGTAGGACTCGAACCAATCAATCTTGTATATTCTGCTGCAGATAGTCTATATTCATCTTCTAACCCAATCATATGCCCGAATTCATGTGCAGCTGTGTCACCAGTTGTTGTTAAATACCAATTAGTTCGATTTTCTCTTCCAGAACCAGATTTAACATTCACAGTTACATGATTATTCGAATTTGTAAAAATAGGCGTGATTTCAATGGCAAGTTTTCTTGGACCATCAATATGAAAATGTCCATTCCAGCGATTTTGAATCCCAGTTACCCAAGCAGTTTGTGTCGCAGCTGGAACCGTTTCCCCTTTTAATTTTATGCGAACAATGATTTTAAGTTTTGTACGATGATATTCGATGTCATAATTTGTATTCCATGAATAGTTTTCTTCTTCCCAAGTTCCATCACTGTCAGAATCCTCAAAATGTTTTTCTGTAGATTTTTTATCAACTTCTTCACGGACTAACAGACCATTTAGCATTTCAACAATTTTGTTATACTTACTTTTAGAGAAATCACTCTTTAATTGTTTTAATGTATCTGGGTCTGCGAGCACAAGTGGTAATTCTGCATCTGGAGCACTTTTAATTTTATCATGTACATTTTTAACACTGGCACCTTCAAATGCCATCCAATTAAGTTTAAAGTTGAGATCGCCTCCAAGCATATCAACAGCTTCAACCATTGTTTTATTGGTACAAATTCCTGCAAAGTTGGCTCGCATAGTTGTACTATTGCGAATAGAAGTTAAATCGTCTTTATTAGTTGTAAGTAGCGCTTTTACTTGTTTCCAGCTGGTACCTTCGTAAAACATCCACTTAAGTTTAAAATTAATATCGCCGCCTAAAATATTTATAGCTTCAACCATGGTTTTATTTGTGCAAATACTAGCAAAATTATTTCGCATGGTTGTACTATTTCGAATGGTTTTTAGGCTTTGTGTATTGAGTGCTAAGACAGCTTTGACCTGTTTCCAACTTGTTCCTTCATGAAACATCCATTCCAATCGTTTTTTAATATTTCCATCAGAATATTTCATTGCTGAATACATTTCATTGTTATTCAATGCAGAAGCAGCTTGTTTTTTTAATGTAGGATCATTTAAAGCCGTATTTGAATCGGTAGCATTCATACTTCCGAAGATGGCAATGACTTCACTTTCAGGAACGTTGAATTGTTTTAGTATTTCACGTAGCCTTGCTAATTCACTTTTAGGCGCATCTTTTTTTTGAATGATAGCTCGTTGTACAGAACTTACACCTTTTTGTTGAATGGTATGTGTGAGTTCGTGTGCTAATAAGTGTTTTCCATTTGATGAATTTGGCGAATATTGCCCTTTGTTAAAGTATATATTGTTTCCGTTCGTAAATGCACGTGCGCCTAGGTTTTGACTCATTTGTACAGCGTTTTCATCTTTATGAATGCGCACATTGCTAAAGCTAGCGCCAAATCTACTTTCCATATAATCGCTAGTATTAGGATCCATGCGATCGCCTTTGCCATTTCTACTACTTAGTTTTTGACTAATATTGTTAGTTGCAGTATTTTTTTTGCTTGAATTGTTACTTGCTCTTTGCACAACTGGACTGATGGTATTAGCTAAAGCTTTTCGTTGTGGTTGTGATGTTTGCTTCTTTGAAATATTATTCGCTGTTGCCTCAGAGTTTGTATCTGGATTTGACATTGTAACGACTTTTGAAGCAACTGTATCAGCTTCACGTTCATATTTGTCATTGGGTTGTCCGACAGTGAGTTTTGGTTGAATAAATTGAGTTGCATTTGCAGCTTTAGAACTGTTCTTTTTTTGGATAAAAGAAGTATCGCGGATGGAATTATTTTGTGTTTTCCCCGCTTTTTCTTTTTTCTGTAAACTATGAGTGAACATTCTTTTCTTTTAGAAGTACATAGTTAAGAATTTTCTTAATCTAGGAAAAGAGGATAAACACCCATAAGCATGCTTTTAGGTGTTAAAATTTGACAATAAAAAAAACCGTTCAAATTGTTTGAACGGTTTTGACTTTATGCTCTGTCGTATATTTTTTCGCAGTAATCTTTATATATTTCTTTGATAATTTTTCGTTTCATTTTCATCGTTGGTGTTAATTCGCCACCATCAATAGACCAGACTTTAGGTATGAGTTCAAAACGTTTGATTTGTTCCCACTTTCCAAAATTGCTATTGGCTTCATCCACTTCTTTTTGAATACGTGTAATGATTTCTTCGGAAGCACAGATTTCTTTTTCAGTTTTACCAATGTTTTTACCTTTCTTTTCAATCCAATCTGTAATGAATTCAAAATTAGGCTGAATAAGTGCAGCAGGCATTTTTTCTCCTTCACCAATTACCATGATTTGTTCTATGAAGCGCGATTGTTTGAATCGGTTTTCAATTAAAGCTGGAATCACATATTTTCCTCCAGATGTTTTAAACATATCTTTTTTACGATCGGTAATTTTCAAAAAGCCTTCGTTACAAACTTCTCCAATATCTCCTGTGTGGAAATATCCATCAGACATAACACTTGCCGTTTTTTCAGGATCTTTATAATATCCTTGCATCACGTTTGGTCCTTTTACAAGAATTTCACCATCGTTTGCAATTTTCACTTCTACATTATCAATAATACGTCCTACAGTTCCAACTCGGAATCCACCATTGCGAACATCGTTTACAGATACTACAGGAGATGTTTCCGTTAAACCATATCCTTCCATGATTGGAATTCCTGCGGCAGCAAAAACACGTGTTAAGCGCGCTTGTAATGGTGCACTACCAGAAACCATTAATTTAAGATTTCCACCTAAACCTGCTTGCCATTTGCTAAAGATAAGCTTACGTGCAATTTTAAGTTTAAATTCGTACAACCAGCCATTTTGACCATAAGGTTCATATTTTAATCCGAGTTCAATTGCCCAGAAGAATAAGCTCTTTTTAATTCCTGTTAAATCAGCTCCTTTTGCATAAATTTTGTCATATACTTTTTCATACAAACGTGGAACAGCTGTCATCACGTGCGGTTTTACTTCTTTTAAATTGTCGCTGATTTTTTCAATCGATTCTGCAAAAAAGATTTCAATTCCACAGTATTGATATAAATAAAGAATCATACGTTCAAATACGTGACAAACAGGTAAAAAACTCAAGGCTCTTGCTTGTCCATTGTGTAATGGAACACGTTTTTGACTGTCTAAAACGTTTGAAACTAAATTGTTATGAGATAACATTACACCTTTTGGTCTTCCTGTAGTTCCAGATGTATATATTAAAGTAGCTAAGTTTTCGGGAGTTACAGCATCTTTTCGAGCTTGTAACTCATCATCATTACTAGTATCTGCTCCTAATTTTAATACTTCAGACCAATTTGTTTCACCAGTAATTTGATCAAAAGTATATACAGCTTTTAATTTTGTATTTCCTTTAATCGCGTTTAGCTTTTCAACAATTTCAGTATCAGATACAAAACAATAAATGGCTTCTGAATGATTTAGAATATATTCATAATCTTCTTTTGCGATTGTTGGATAGATGGGAACATTTTGCGCACCAGTTTGTAAAATACCGATGTCCATAATATTCCATTCTGTTCTGTTTGTGGTAGATATGATAGCAATTTTGTCATTTGGTTGAACACCTAAACGTAGTAAACCTCTACTTATGGCATTTGCCTGATCTATATATTCTTGCGTTGATGTGGAAATCCATTCACCATTTTTAAAAGATGTAAGGGATTTTGCTAAAGGATATTTTTCTAGTTGGTAGTAAGGAAAATCAAATAGTCGCGTTACATTAGTCATTCTCGTGATTTGGTTTTTTTGTGAAACTGCAAAATATGAAAATTGTGAGCCATTTTCAAAAGGAATGTTAAAAAAGCATGAGTTTTTTTGAGAAGTTTGCAATTCATTACTGATTTGATAGTATTTTGCTTTTTCTATAATGAATTCCTGTATTGTGCTAATATGATATAGACAACCAAAAAAGACCTGCCGTAAAGCAGGTCTTTTTTATGATAAGAATAGGATAAAATTGGTAGTGCCCTAAATAGTGTTAAACCCTTCTGTATCATTTGTATAAAATGTCAAAATTTAATCTAAATATTTAAAAGTAATTTCATATTCACAATCGTCACTAATAGCTGTTAACGCTATTGGGGAAGATCGTAATCCTTCTGAAACTACAAAACTTGTAACCGCAATATTATCACTTTGAGAACCACGATCATAATCATATAATTCAAGAGTTAATTCTTTATTAAAGCTAAAAGTTAAATTGCTCCCACTAATTTCCGTTCTATCTTTTAAACGAGATTTTGGTTGAAATTCAATCTTCTCCTCTCTAGATATATGCCAAGTGTGCCTATGAGTAGGATTAGAAGGTACTACAAGGCTATTTTCGCTATTATCTGTGTAAATTTTAAAATAAACTTCATCTGTTCTACGAGTAGCTTTTTTACATTTTAATTCAAGTAATTGTAAAGTGTTCATTTTTAGTTAGTTTTAATTTTCCTACTCTATTTGTTATAGGCTTTTCGGTTTACGCCTTTATACATTGATACTTCAAATCTCTAGAATTAGATATTCGAAAAAAAAAAGTATGCGTAAGTGCTATGGTTTATTGAGCAGAGTAATTAAAAAATTGAGTAAGCGTTTTTGCGAATAGGAAAAATACGGATGTAAACGTTTAATTTGGTATTTCAGAGTACTTATGTTTCATACTATTTTTTTAGTACTTTTACTTCAACAAAAACTCCTTTAGTTATGTCTATTACTCCAAATTTACACCTTGAAATTGACAATGTTGCATTAAGTGAAGCTATACAGTATTGTGATTTTGCATTGCACTATAATGCAGAAGACTATATTATATCAGATGGCTTTATAAAAAAGCAGGAAACTCCAGAGTTAAGCATCTATTACCCTGCAGAAACGCTGAAATTCACACTAAAGAACGAGAATGGCTCTGACCCTTCTCAGAGTTATTTAAAACAAATTACAATAAGAAACGTTACTAAATCTAGTCTTTATGAAAATGGAAAACCTACTAGTGTTTTAGAATGCATCTTTGGAAAAAAACCTGATGGTTGGTCATACGAAATAGCAGCTAATGGTGATGAAGTACTTGTATGTACTATTGACATAAAAAGTAAAAGCAATGAATGTAAAATAAAAGTTAATGATATTATTAATTTCTATGGACTTTCTGATTACTACCTTTCTTATGTTGTGCAGTATTTTTTTATAATTGATGATGAAGCAAATATGCATACTTGCGTGTTTGATCCTTTAATTAAAATCACAAATGGTACTAGAAAGAAAAATAATGTATAAAACATTTCTAATATCGTTTTTGTTTTTAATTCCTTTTTCTGCTTTTTCTCAAAACATTCAAAAAATAGATAGTTTACTTCGCGTTTTAAAACAACATGATGGAACTAAAGAAGAACAGATATTATTATTAAATGAAGTAGCCAACACACATCCAAATATAAATGAATCTTCGGTTTTTTTAAATAAAGCATTGCGTTTAGCTATAGAAATAGATAACCCTATTTTAGAAGCTCAAACATTAGAGGAGATTTCTTATGTAAATAATAGACTAGGGAATACTATCAAAGCTTTAGAAGCAGCTTTTAAGGCTTTAAAAATTTACGAATCTAAATCTTTAGTAGATAAACAAGCTGCTTCATATGCTCAAATAGCAGATCTTTATTTAAGTGAAAATGATTACACAGAAGCAATAACTTATTTAAAGAAAGTACAAGAAATATATGCTACTTCAGGTGACGCATATGATAAAATGCTCATCTCAATTAATTTAGGAGAAGCCTATCGTTTATTTGGAGATTTGAAGAATGCTGAAATTTATTTTTTAAAGGTTTTAGAACTGAATAAAACGATAAAAGAAGTAAACATAGAAGGATATACTTTAGGGAATCTTGGGATGGTATATAATGCACAAGAAAAACTAGATATTGCCCAAGACTATTTAGAAAAATCCATTCGTACTTTACATGCTTTAAATGACGCATACGCATCTTCCATATACTTAGCCGAATTAGCCAGCATTTATGAAAAGCAACGAAAACCTATACTTGCAGAGCAAAAACTTATAGAAGCTTTTGAAATGGCAAAAAAAGCTGGGTTAAAAGAACAAATTCGCGATTTTAGCAAACAGCTAGCTACTTTTTATAAAAAAGATAAACAATATGAAAAGGCACTCACATACCAACTATCATTTCAAATATATCAAGATAGTCTTGTTAATAAAGAAATAGTCAAAAAAATAGAACAAGTAAAATCTAAACATGAAATTGATAAAAGAGAATCTGAAATACGTTTATTAAATACTATAAATACAAATCAAAAATACACAGTTATTGGTTTAATTGCGGGACTTACTCTTTTAGTGTTACTGTTCTATTTTCTATATAAAGGAAACAAAAAAATAAAGAGAACCAATCTTTTATTAACACATCAAAAAGATATTATTTCTAAAAGAGAACAGGAGAAAATAGTTTTATTAAGAGAACTGAATCATCGCACCAAAAACAACTTACAAATGATTTCCAGTTTGTTAAATCTACAGAGTAGTAGACTTACGGGACATCCTGCTAAAGAAGCTATTTTGGCTGGTAAAGATAGAGTGGAAGCTTTGTCCTTAATTCATAAAAAACTCTATCAAGAAGGTGTTGATAGCAAAATAATGATTACGGAATATATAGAAGAATTAGTATCAAGTCTTTTTTATGGTTATGATGTTGACTTTGTTCCTAAATTAGAAATTCCCAATATTAGTATTCATATAGATATTGCAGTACCATTGGCACTAATTATTAATGAACTCATTATTAATGCACTTAAATATGCCTATATTGACATAGAAAAACCAGAACTTCATATTATTATAAATGAAGAACCTAATTATTTACAACTAGATATAATTGATAACGGAACTGGTTTTGATCATAAAAAAGTGACCACAAGTCATTCTTTTGGACTTGATTTATTAAATACCTTAGTTAAACAGCTTAAAGGAAGTATAGAGAAAAAGCAAAAAAAAGGAACTCACTGGAGCATAAAAATAAAACGACATAAGGTTTAGATAATATATGGAAGAAAATAGTTCTAAAGTAAAAATACTCATTGTTGAAGATGAAGGCATCTTAGCAGAAGATATTAAATATAGACTCATAACGATGGGATATGAGGTTGTAGGAATAGCAGCTACAGTTATAATCGCCTTAGAAAAAATAACTAAAAACCCAGCCATTGATATTCTCCTTATTGATATCGGTATAGAAGGCGATTCAGATGGTATAGATTTAGCAACTATTATAAAAACGAATTATGAAATTCCTTTTATTTTTTTAACATCAAATACTGACAATCATACTATTGAGCGTGCTAAGAAAACAAATCCGTATGCATATATACTCAAACCAATAAATGATAAACAAATAAGTGTTGCTATTGAATTGGCTTTAGTAAATTTTCAAAATAAAAGAATGGAACAACAATTAATTTCCAAAAAAGAAAAGGAAACATTACTAATGCAAGACTGTTTATTTCTTAAAAAGAAAAATCACTTTGAACGTGTATTTCTAAAAGATATCTTGTTCTTTCAAGCCGATAGCAATTATTGTAACATTTATACGACCTCAGATAAATATACATATTCAACAGTCCTTAAAAAAATAGAAGAGCAGCTTCCAAAAAAACAATTTTTAAGAGTCCATCGAAGCTATGTCGTCAATATTAATAAAATAAAAGGATTTGAAGGAAATATACTTTTTATAGAAGATGAAAAAATTCCTGTTAGTAAACCGCATAAAGAAGAAGTGTTTAAACTCTTTAATACACTGTAATGATGACGATTTACTAGAAGTCAGTTCTCAGTCAGTTATTTTTAATCAAACTAAAAAGACCTGCCGTAAAGCAAGTCTTTTTTATATATTATTCTATTCTATAGAATCTTATTTATTTTTAGCTTCAATCCACAATCTAGCATTGACAAACGCCTCTAACCAAGGAGAAACGTCATCTTTTCTTCCTGCTGGATAATTAGCCCAATTCCATTGGAATGTAGAGCGTTCAATATGTGGCATCGTTACCAAATGTCTTCCCGTTGCATCACATAGCATTGCTGTGTTGAAGTCTGAACCATTTGGATTTGAAGGATAGCCTTCATAACCATATTTAGCAACAATTTCATACTTGCTTTCTTCATATGGAAGTTTAAATTTCCCTTCTCCATGCGAAATCCAAACACCTAAAGTCGTTCCTGCTAAGGTTGATAACATCACCGAATTATTCTCTTGAATCTTTACAGAAGTAAACGCACTTTCGTGTTTTTGAGAATCGTTATAGGTCATTTTTCCATGTTCGTCATGATCTGGATTAATAACTTCCAATTCCATAAACAATTGACAACCATTACAGATTCCGACTGAAAGTGTATCTTCTCTCTTGAAGAAGTTTTTCAAAGCAGTATTCGCCTTTTCATTATACAAAAATGCACCAGCCCAACCTTTTGCGGAACCTAATACATCTGAGTTAGAAAATCCGCCGACAGCGCCAATAAATTGAATATCTTCTAAAGTTTCACGACCCGAAATCAAATCGGTCATGTGTACATCTTTTACATCAAAACCAGCTAAATACATCGCATTTGCCATTTCACGCTCAGAATTACTTCCTTTTTCACGGATGATTGCCGCAAGTGGTCGTTTATTGTCACTTCGAGTGGAGTCGAGAAGTCCTGTGAAATGTTTAGGAAATGTATATGTTAATGGTTGATTCTTATAATTATCATAACGATCTTTTGCCAAACCATTTGCTGTTTGTTTTTGATCGAGTAGGAAAGAAGTTCTATACCAAGCATCTCTTTTCTCGGCAACATCAAACGTAAAGTTATCTTCATGATTTTTGATAGAAACTTCTGCTGTATCAGTCACGTTTCCAATGTTGAAAAATTCAATGTTGTTTGCTGTGAATGTTTCTTCAATACTTGCATCTGCTTGAAAAACAATTCCTGTATTTTCAGCAAATAATACTTTGATCGAATCTTCTTCTCCCAAACTTGAAATGTCTAGGTTTGCGCCTACATTTACTTCGGCAAAACACATTTCTAATAATGTCGTAATCAATCCGCCAGAAGCGACATCATGTCCAGCAACAATTTTGTCTTCCTTAATTAAGTTTTGAATCGTATTGAAAACAGTTTTTACATACGCTGCATTTGTAACGTTTGGCGCTTCACTTCCAATCGTATTTAGCGTTTGATTGAATGAACTTCCACCTAATTTAAAATCGTCTTGCGAGATGTTTATATAATAGATGTTTCCTCCGTTTTGTTGTAAAACAGGTTCCACTACTTTGCTAATTTCATTACAGTTAGCTGCTGCAGAAATAACAACCGTTCCTGGAGAAATAACTTCATCATCACCATATTTCTGTTTCATGGATAAGGAATCTTTCCCAGTTGGAACGTTGATTCCTAAATCGATAGAAAATTCCGAAATTGCTTTTACAGCTTCGTACAAACGTGCATCTTCACCTTCATTTTTACATGGCCACATCCAGTTTGCAGAAAGTGAAACACTTTGCAAATTGTCTTTTAATGGTGCCCAAATAATGTTTGTCAATGCTTCCGTAATTGAATTGCGACTTCCCGCCACAGGATTAATCAATCCAGAAATAGGAGAATGTCCAATAGACGTTGCAATTCCTTCTTTTCCTTTATAATCAAGTGCCATCACACCCACATTATTCAACGGTATTTGTAAAGCTCCCACACATTGTTGTTTGGCAACTTTTCCACCAACACAACGGTCAACTTTATTTGTCAACCAATCTTTACAAGCAACTGCTTCTAATTGCAGAACTTGATTTAGATAGATGTGAATATTTTTAGTTTTGTATCGCGGATTTTTATACTTTCTTTCAATTGTTGAATCTGTCATGATTGTTTTTGGAGAACTTCCAAACATATCACTCAAGGCCAAATCCATTGGTTTGTCGCCTTTCGTAGCAGATTCAAATGTAAAACGATCGTCTCCTGTAACTTCTCCAACGGTGTACATTGGTGAGCGTTCACGTTCTGCAATTTTGTTTAATGTTTCTATATGTTCATCGGCAATAATTAATCCCATACGTTCTTGCGATTCGTTTCCGATGATTTCTTTGGCAGATAATGTAGGATCGCCCACAGGCAATTTGTCCAAATCTATTTTTCCACCAGTTTCTTCTACCAATTCAGACAAGCAATTTAAATGTCCACCTGCACCGTGATCGTGAATAGAAACGATGTAGTTTTCATCACTTTCTACCATTCCACGAATAGCGTTTGCCGCACGTTTTTGCATTTCTGGATTGGAACGTTGCACTGCGTTTAATTCAATTCCTGTTGAAAAAGCACCTGTATCTGCGGAAGAAACTGCTGCGCCTCCCATTCCAATTCGGTAATTTTCTCCACCAAGAATGACTACTTTATCACCAGTTTTCGGTGTGTCTTTTAGAGCTTGAGAAGCTTTTCCGTATCCAATTCCACCAGCTTGCATGATTACTTTGTCATATCCAAGTTTTCTAGCTTTTGCAGTACTTGAAGACGAGTTTTCTTCATGCTCGAATGTTAACACGGAACCACAAATTAACGGTTGACCAAATTTGTTTCCAAAGTCAGAAGCTCCATTAGATGCTTTTATCAAAATGTCCATTGGTGTTTGATATAGCCAATCTCTTGCTTCAAATTTATCTTCCCAATATCTTTTGTCCTCAAGACGAGAATATGAAGTCATGTATACCGCCGTTCCTGCTAATGGTAATGAACCTTGTCCGCCAGCCAATCTGTCTCTAATTTCTCCACCAGAACCCGTTGCAGCTCCGTTGAATGGTTCAACTGTAGTTGGAAAATTGTGCGTTTCCGCTTTTAGCGAGATTACAGATTCAAATTCTTGTGTTTGGTAAAAGTCAGGTTTGTCAGCCGTTTTTGGAGCAAACTGTTCCACTTTAGGACCTTTTACAAAAGCGACATTATCTTTATATGCAGAAACAATATCGTTTGGATGTTGTTTCGATGTTTCTTTGATAAGTTTGAAAAGTGAGGTTGGTTTTTCTTCGCCATCAATCACAAATGTTCCATTGAAAATTTTGTGTCGACAGTGTTCTGAATTTACTTGCGAGAATCCAAAAACTTCTGAGTCGGTTAGTTTTCTACCTAACTTTTCTGAAAGATTGTTGAGGTATTCAATTTCTTCTGCGCTTAACGCCAAACCTTCTTGTTCGTTATACGCGGCAATATCTTCAATATCTAAAATAGCTTCTGGTTTAACATCAATCGTAAATGTGTCTTGATGTAAACCATTGAATTTTTGAGAAATCATCGGATCAAAATCAGCGAAATCTTCAGCCACAGCTTTAAACTCTTCAATTCTGATAATTCCTTCAACGCCCATATTTTGGGTGATTTCTACAGCATTAGTACTCCAAGGAGTAATCATTGCGGCTCTTGGACCAACAAAAAAAGCATCCAAAGATGCTTGTTCTATTTTAGAAGTGTTGCCAAAAAGCCAGTTTAACTTTGCAACATTTTCTGTTGATAATTCTTTTGCTGTTTGTACAGCAAATACCTTGCTGTCTACGTTTCCAAAGAAATGAATCATTATGTAGTTGTTTGTGTTGTTGTTTTTAAAAATGCAAATTTACTATATTTTGGTTTATTCTGAATTAAAAAGTAATGGATTATTTTGGAGTTATTCACGAGGTTTTGAACAGCTTGTTTTTAGAAGCGCTGCGCTTTTAGATTTTTAGACTGTTAGATCGCTTTGCTCTTAGGTTTTTGACTTGTTTTACTTTTAGATATTCTTTTTTTCTAAATTACCTAACACCCAACACCCAACACCCAACACCCAACACTCAATCCCTTTTCAATACTAATTTTTGTATCTTTCAAAAAACATCAACCTAACTCAATTCTATGTATACAAGACGAATATTTCCCATTGCGGGCGTTTTAAAATGGACACGTCGCCATATTTTATTATTCTTTATTCTAGCTACTATTCCTGTAATTTTATTTGATGTTGTTGGAATGAAATGGCTTCGAGTTCCGTGGTTGCCTTTAGGTGTTTTGGGAACAGCTGTAGCGTTTATTGTCAGTTTTAAGAATAATGCATCCTATGATCGTTTGTGGGAAGCACGAAAAATTTGGGGTGGTATTGTAAATTCGTCGCGTTCATGGACGATTATGGTGAAAGATTATATTACGAATGATTTTGCGATTGATAATTCTAGCGAAAGCGAACTAAAAACTATACAGCGCGAATTGGTACACAGACATGTTGCTTGGTTGACAGCGTTGCGTTATCAATTACGAAAGGACAAACCTTGGGAAATGCATTTAAAGAGTAAACGATCTAATAAAGAATTTCGTTCAAAGCAATACAGAGTTTGTGAAGATGAACAACCAATTTCAGAAGTGATTAGCGCTTATATTTCTAAAGAAGAACATGATGAAATATTTGCCAAAGGAAATCAGGCTTCGCAATTACTAGGAATTCAGTCGAAACGATTAAAAGAATTAAAAACAAAAGGGTTGATTGATGATTTTCGTCACATGGAAATGACCAATATGTTGGTAGAATTTTATACGTTACAAGGAAAAAGTGAGCGTATTAAAAACTTTCCATATCCAAGGCAGTTTGCTACCCTGAATTATATTTTTGTGTGGGCTTTTATTATTTTATTACCGTTTGGCATTTTGGAAGGTTTTGAGGGTATTGGCGATAGTATTTTAAAAGATTTAGCCACTCATGAATCAAGTTCTTCTACAATACACAAAATACAAGAGTTTATAGCCAATCATTTTGAATGGTTTTCTATTCCGTTTAGTGCATTATTAGCCTGGGTTTTTCATACGATGGAAGCTATAGGAGAAAATACTGAAAATCCATTTGAAGGCGGACCAAACGATGTGCCAATTACCGACATGAGCCGCGGAATTGAAATTGATATCAGACAATTAATTGATGATACAGATATTCCTGAACCTTACCAATGGAAAAATGATATTGTGATGTAGGTTTGCTAGTTGCTAGTTGCTAGTTGCTAGTTTGAATAAAACTTGAATTGAACTTTGAAAGCTTTCTATACTAAATTTTAAGGCTCAATATTAGTAAAGCTCACTCGCGCTGTATTTTTTAGTATTCATGCTAAGAAAACGTGCTTTCATGTAATTTTTTCTTACAAATGTATTTTTTTGACTAAATTGAAGCAGAAAGTTTTTGAATTAATAGATGTAATAACTAATTAATAGAACCATATTATGAGTAAAAAAGAAAAACTAGATTGTAAAGAATATGAAAATTGTGAAGGAAATTTTAAATATAGAGATAATCCTAAGAAGGTTCATGATCGTTTAAAATGTGGAAATAAACGTTTTCAAGCAGATAAACTAGAGCATCCTAATGAGGGTAAAAAACGAAGAAAAGATACAGCTAAAAATGGTCAAAAACCTTTTGCTATTGTATTGAGTTGCGCAGATAGTAGAGTAGTACCAGAACTAGTGTTTGATACTGGTTTGGGCGATTTATTTGTGATACGAGTTGCTGGAAACATCGCAAATGTTTCTTCTATAGCAAGTATAGAGTATGCGGTAGCTGTATTGGGTTGTAAGTATATTTTGGTATTAGGTCATGAAGCTTGTGGAGCTGTCAAAGAGGCAAATGATGTAGTAAAAACAGGTAAGCCAGCACCAAGTGATAATCTGAATCAATTAGTTGGACATATTATACCAGCCATTAATAATTGTAATTGTAAATCATCAACAGGGAAAGCGCCAAGTACTCAAGATTTAATTAATGCTAATGCAATTCATAGTGCTAAAGAACTTATTCGTTGTTCTACAATTATTAATGAAGCGGTTACTAATTCAGGAGTTAAAATTCATACAGGATATTATCATTTAAAAAGTGGAGAAGTAGAATTTGATAAAAAATCAAAATGTTAAAAATAATATTGTAGATAAAAACAAAAAACCGCACTGAAAGCTCAATGCGGTTTTTTGATATTCTATTTTAATTAGAAACAATTATTTCATTGCTCCAACCATATTTTCTGGTTTTACCCATTCGTCATATTCTTCTGGAGTTACGTAGCCTAAATTTACAGCTTCTTCACGTAAGGTTGTACCGTTTTGGTGTGCAGTATTTGCGATTTCAGCTGCTTTGTAATATCCGATTTTGGTATTTAAAGCAGTAACCAACATTAAAGAGTTATTTACCAACTCAGTAATTCTTCCATGATTTGGTTCAATTCCAGCGACACAATTTACATCAAAACTTACACAAGCATCACCGATCAATTGTGCTGATTGTAATACGTTTGCAATCATCATTGGTTTAAATACATTCAGTTCATAATGACCTTGTGTTCCACCAACAGTTACAGCAACATCGTTCCCCATTACTTGTGCACAAACCATTGTAATGGCTTCACATTGTGTTGGATTTACTTTTCCTGGCATGATAGAACTTCCAGGTTCGTTTGCAGGAATGATCAATTCTCCGATTCCTGAACGCGGTCCAGAAGCCATTAAACGAATGTCATTTGCAATTTTATTTATAGAAACTGCCAATTGCTTCAATGCGCCATGTGTTTCCACCATTGCATCATGTGCAGCTAATGCTTCAAATTTATTTTCGGCAGTAATAAAAGGCAATTCTGTAAAACGTGCGATAAATTCAGAAACACGCTTTGCATATCCTTTTGGTGTATTTAATCCTGTTCCAACAGCAGTTCCACCTAAAGCTATTTCGCTTAAATGTGGCAAGGTGTTTTCTAAGGCTTTTAAACCGTGGTTTAATTGAGAAACATAACCAGAGAACTCTTGTCCTAAGGTTAATGGAGTTGCGTCCATTAAGTGTGTTCTCCCAATTTTTACCACATTTTTGAACTCTTCCGATTTCTTTTTTAATGTATCGCGTAATTGTGAAACACCAGGAATTGTATTTTCAACAATTTTCTTGTAGGCTGCAATGTGCATTCCTGTTGGAAAAGTATCGTTTGAAGACTGTGACTTATTTACATCATCGTTTGGCTGAATTGTTTTTTCGCCTTCGCCAATCTTTTTTCCAGCAATTTGATGTGCTCTGTTTGCAATAACTTCGTTTACATTCATGTTTGATTGCGTCCCAGAACCTGTTTGCCAAACAACTAACGGAAATTGATCGTCATGCTTTCCTGCTAAAATTTCTTCACAAACTTGTGCAATTAAATCTCTTTTTTCGATAGGTAATACACCTAATTCGCAGTTTGTAAAAGCTGCTGCTTTTTTTAAATAGGCAAAACCATATACAACTTCTAGCGGCATACTTGCTGGTGCACCAATCTTAAAATTATTTCTTGAACGCTCCGTTTGTGCTCCCCAAAGTTTGTCTGAAGGAACTTGTACTTCGCCCATTGTATCTTTTTCTATTCTGTATTCCATTACCCTGATAATTATTTTTCGATGTGCAAAATTACGATTTTTTGTTTGAAAAGGCATTAAAAAAGGTGAAAACACGCTTTAATTAGAGGATTTTCATGGAAGAATTTCTTGTATGTATTATTGATATTTACTTGAGAAAAAATGTAACCATAAAAATCAGTAATCATGCAAGCAAAAACATCAACATCCATTAAGCTTCCTCAAACCATTACATTAATAATAGAAACCAAAACACCAGCGAGTACAAATATGACTCGAAAGTTGGTTTTTGAAAATTATGAAGGCAGACGTATTGAATTAAGCATTAAGCTTGATAAAACAGATACACATCGTCTTGAAATTTCTGCGTTTCCAGATACTACGCACAATCTACAAGTTTTAGGAAGTTTGAACCATCGTTCGTTTTGGGATAAAATTTATTTGAAAAATAATGGTGGATCTAGTAGAATTGATATTAAAAAAATGACCTTAATTGTACATTATCATAAAGTTGTTGGTGGCGCTGTGAAAGATATTCCATTGTTATCAAATACAACAATTAATCGTGTATTGAGATCAGGAACTAGCGAAGTACATTTAACACCATTTATAGCGCGACAAATGGTACGATATGCAGGTTTGACAAGTAGAAATCATCCAGCAGCAGTATTAGCCGCAAAAGATATTGGTAAAAGCGGAACAAGTGCAGAAGGCTATGATCAGTATGGTAAAAATCCAAAATATAGAGGTTGGATTAGCTATGAATGTAGTGAATTTGCATCATGGTATTTGCATGAAACCGAATGTTGGAGAGACTTTAAGAATAAACCAAAATCAGTATTTAGAGATATTACCTATACGGAACAGTTGTATCTTATTTTTAAAAGTAAAAAAAGAACTTACTATTATCATAATGGGAAAAAAAGATTTTTAAATGAAAAGAATCAAAAAGTATACACGCCTAAACCTGGTGATATATTTATGCGTAAAGGCGATGGGAAATTTGAACATTCTATGATCTTCTTACGATGGAATGCAAAAGCTAAAACCGCATTAGTAATTGATGGACCATATCCTGTAACATTAAGAACTGTAGCTGTTCATGAATTGGAAACACGAGCAAATGACCAAAAAGATTTTATTGTGTGTGAATCTGTGATGAATCGATTTTAAATTCGAAGTTTATTAAAACGAATTAGGTGAAAATACCCGTACGTATTTATTTGGGTTTTAGTATCTTGTGTATCTAACTAATAACCAATTAAATCATTTTAACATGAAAACTAACTTTTTGTTTATCATGCTGTTAAGTGTTTGTTTTTTAGCTTGTAAAGGAAAGCCAGATACAGCAAAAAAATCAACAGATACAGAAGATACAGACGCAAAAGCTGGAGCCCAAATAGAAG
Organism: Kordia sp.; assembly: GCF_050633145.1. GTDB lineage: Bacteria > Bacteroidota > Bacteroidia > Flavobacteriales > Flavobacteriaceae > Kordia. The sequence goes on from NZ_JBOEFY010000053.1 coordinate 26,815, forward strand.
TTTCTAAAGGAGTAACTACGGCTAAATTTTTATCCCTATCGGATGTGCATATTAACAGAAATAGATCAGAAACTAATTACAAACAAGTAACAGGTACTGAATTGTGGAAAAGAACAGAAGATAAAATTAAAACAGTAATTACTGCTGAAAACCCAAAATTTATGGTGTATTTAGGCGATTTGCCTGCATATATTGATAGCGAACGCGCCAATAACTCGCACGCTATGTTGCAAAATTTAAGAGCGCTAAAGCTCGATATTCCAATTTTGTATCTGCCAGGAAATAACGATTCTTTGGAAGGTGATTACCATTCCTTTACAAATGGAACCAATAATTCTGTGATAACCAATGACTTTGTTGCTGGAAATAATTGGCCTGTTTTGAATGCAAATTCTACAAAAATTACAGTGTCTAATTTGGATTTTAGTAAAGAGTTTGGCTATTATTCAGTTGATTTAATTGACACTAATGGAACTTTAAAAGTGATTGCTTTGAACACAGTTATTTTTTCGAGTAAGGAAGTACAAGATCCTGAAACTGGAAATTATCATATCGCTTATAATAGCAAAAAGAATAGTGCTGGCGATTACACATATGGAGATGATGGAATTTCGCAGCAAGCAGCTACGGAGAAACAAATGCATTGGTTGGAAACTACGTTAGGCAAACTTGGAAAAAATGATCGTGTATTATTAATGATGCATATTCCTATTGGAATTGATGGTTATGGAGGAACGGCAATGTGGAATCCAGAGTTAACGTTCACAAATTCTGCGGGGACTATGCTACCATTGCATGACGGATTTATTGAATTGTTATCAAAAAAACAATCAAATATAGTTGGTTTACTAAATGGGCATACGCACATGGACGGATTGAGAAGAATTTACAAAACTCCTGCTAAACCTCCGAGAACGTCAAATAAAGAGGGAGATATGATTTCATTCTCAATTTCCACACCAGGAATTGCTGTAAATCATGATAATAACCCAGCATTTAAGGTGTTTACATATGATGAGAGTAATTTTGACTTGTTAGATTTTACAACGTATTATGCCGCTCCAACAGACACTAACAAGCAGGGAGATTTTAAATTTATGCCAAATACCACTTATACGTTTAATGATACATTTGAAGTAGCAAAACCAAATATGCCAATATTTGAAACTTTAGCCAATCAAACAGAAGAAATAGTTATACAAAATGTAAATAAAATATATGGAGCAATGGCGTTGCATAAAAATAAACAAACAGGAAAAGAAGAATTGGTAACATTAAATTATGGTAATTCAGTAGATGTTCACAAAAACTGATTTTGATTGTTAATAATTATGAACGTTTCAGTATGAAAATATAATATAATACAATATCTTTGCCATTGAATTCGATAAATTCCGGAAAATATGTTTGAATTTGATCAATATTTAGGCTTTTTAGCTTTCCTTACAATCTTAACCATTGGATTTTGGTTAATGATTCTTTTATTAACATTCATCGTACCTTACTGGGTTGGTGGAGCGTTAAAAGAGCGCTTTGACGAGTGGAAAGAAGCAAAAAAAGACTCCTAAATACTAAAAGGACAAAGACAAAAGGGAACTTACAAAATGTAAGTTCCCTTTTTTATTACAACATATTGAATCGAGGTACTATTTATTTTAACGCTTCTAATAATAATGCGGCTACTTTTTCTGAAGACGCAGGATTTTGCCCTGTAATTAATAATCCATCTTTTATTGCATGTGGATTCCAATCGGCAACTTTAGAATAAATTCCTTTATTTTCTATAAGCATGTCTTCCACTAAGAAAGGTACAACATTTGTCAATTGAACGGCTTCTTCTTCTGTATTTGAAAAACCAGTAACATTTTTACCTTTTACTAAAGGAGTTCCATCTGTATTCTTTGTATTCTTTAAAACTGCAGGAGCATGACAAACTGCTGCAATTGGTTTGTTATTTTTATGGAAAGCTTCAATTAACATTATCGAATTTGGATCTTCCGATAAATCCCATAAAGGACCGTGTCCACCAGGATAAAAAACTGCATCAAAATCAGCTTCATTTACATCAGATAATAGCATCGTATTGGCTAAAAAACGTTGCGTTTCTTTATCAGCATAAAATCGTTTGGTAGCTGGTGTTTGAAAATCTTCACTTTCACTTTTTGGATCAATCGGAGCTTGTCCGCCTTTCGGAGATGCTAGTGTTATGGATACATTTGCGTCTTTTAATGCGTAATAAGGTGCTGCGAATTCTTCAATCCATAATCCAGTTTTTTCGCCAGTATTTCCTAATTGATCATGGCTAGTTAGTACAAAAAGTACTTTTTTTACTTGTTTTTGTTCTTTTTGAGGTTGTTTTTCGTTTGTTTTGTTTTGCATAGTGCATGCAGTAACCGTAACGATAATGGCTAATGCACTCATTATATATTTCATATAGGGGAATTTTATACTTACAAAAGTACAATGAATCAAGAAGAAAAAAATTGATGTATGTTAAGAATGCTTTTTGGCAATTTCCTTGCGAATTCTGCTTAGACTTTCGGTTGTAATACCTAAATAAGAAGCAATATGATAATTTTTTACGTATTGTTCAATATTTGGATAATTACATGTAAAATTAAGATAACGTTCTTTAGCACTTTGTGATAAATTAGCTAAAATTCGTTTTTGAAAACTCATAAAAGAGCGCTCTAGTTTTTTTCGAATGAAGTGTTCTATTTTAGGGAATTTTGTATAAATAGCTTCTACATCATTTCTATTAATCTTATACAAAGTTGCACATTCAATACATTCAATATTAAGTACAGCATTTGTTTCAGAAAAATAACCAATATAATCACTAATCCACCAGCCTTTTATGGCAAATTGAATGGTATGTTCTTTCCCAGATGGCGAGATTAAATATGTACGCAAACAACCATCAGCTACAAAAAATTGATGATCTACTTTTTCACCAATACTCAGTACAGTTTCCCCTTTACTAAACATCACTTTTTGATACTGTTGCTCAATAAAATTAATGTCCTCTTTCGTAAATGCTAGTTTCTCATCGTGATATATTTGAGAAACAATAGAATTTGATTTTTGCATAACTTCAAATGAATTCTTATCGCTACTATAAATGAAATGGGTGTTTGATTTGCTAAATGTGCGAATCTTTATTTTAGATTGACAAAAGTATTTCTGATTTATAGAGGAAATAACGATTTCAAAGGTAGGAAAAATAGTAATTGTTTTTTTAAATTATCGCTCAACACATAGAAAAATCAGTTGATTTTCACATGATACTGCTTTCATATATTTTTGAACTTTAATTTAGAATCATAATTCCAAAATCAGATTAAATTTTTAAAAAGTAAAAATGTATGAGAAATGCTACTTGCTTTTTCTTAATTTCGCAATCTCAAAAAACAATACATGATTAGCGTAGATAATATTGCCGTAGAATTTAGTGGAACAACTTTGTTTAGTGATGTAAATTTTGTCATTAATGAAAATGATAAAATTGCCCTAATGGGGAAAAATGGAGCAGGAAAGTCTACCATGATGAAGATTATTGCTGGTGCGCAAAACGCTACACGTGGAAAAGTTAGTAGTCCAAAAGATACGGTAATTGCCTATTTGCCACAGCATTTATTGACAGAAGATAATTGTACAGTATTTGAAGAAGCTTCGAAAGCATTTCAGCATATTTTTAAAATGCGCGATCGTATGGACGAACTCAACAAACAATTAGAAACTCGTACGGATTACGAAAGTGAAGCGTACATGAAAATCATTGAAGAAGTATCTGAACTTGGCGAACGTTATTATGCTTTGGAAGAAATAAACTATGATGCAGAAGTTGAAAAAGCCTTGAAAGGACTAGGTTTTAAACAAGACGATTTTCAACGCTTAACAAGTGAATTTAGTGGTGGATGGCGTATGCGAATTGAACTAGCGAAGATTTTACTGCAAAAACCAGATTTAATTTTGTTAGATGAGCCAACGAATCATATTGATATTGAATCTGTGATTTGGTTGGAAGATTTCTTAGTGAATAAAGCCAATGCAGTAATGGTCATTTCGCATGATAGAGCCTTTATTGACAATATTACCAATCGTACCATAGAAGTTACAATGGGAAGAATTTACGATTACAAAGCCAACTATTCTCATTATTTAGAATTGCGTGCCGATCGTAGAACACATCAAATAAAAGCCTACCAAGAACAGCAAAAGTATATTGCCGACAATCAAGCATTTATTGATCGGTTTAAAGGAACATTTTCCAAAACAAATCAAGTAGCTTCACGTGTGCGAATGCTCGAAAAACTTGAAATTATTGAAATTGATGAGGTTGATAATTCAGCATTAAAATTAAAATTTCCACCGGCACCACGTTCGGGAGATTATCCAGTTATAGTGGAAGAATTGTCTAAAAGTTATGACGATCATATTGTATTTAAAAATGCAAGTTTCTCTATTGCACGTGGCGAAAAAGTTTCGTTTGTTGGACGAAATGGAGAAGGGAAATCTACCATGATTAAATCGATTTTAGGCGAAATTGAACATGAAGGAAACTGCAAACTAGGTCACAATGTAAAAGTTGGATACTTTGCGCAAAATCAAGCTTCATTGCTCGATCAAGATTTGACAATTTTTCAAACAGTTGACGAAGTTGCCAAAGGAGATGTGCGTACTCAAATCAAAAATATTTTAGGACAGTTCATGTTTAAAGGTGATGACATTGACAAAAAAGTGAGTGTCTTATCTGGTGGAGAAAAAACACGTTTGGCAATGGTAAAACTTTTGCTAGAGCCAGTAAACTTGCTTATTCTGGATGAACCAACAAATCATTTAGACTTACGCTCCAAAGATGTTTTAAAAGATGCACTTAAAGCTTTTGACGGAACATTGATTTTAGTTTCGCATGATCGTGACTTCTTGCAAGGACTTTCACAAAAAGTATTCGAATTTAAAGAAAAACGAGTACTCGAACATTTTGAAACTATTGATGCTTTCTTAGAACGCAATCGTATCAAAAACATCAAAGAAATAGATTTAAAAGCTTAATCTTTTAGTTCATAAATTGGTTTGCTTGCTTTTGAGTCAGATATCAAAATTGCATAATCCATAAAATCGGTAGTAGACATTCCTTTTACAGCTTCACTATTCGATTTTGAGTCTGTCATAATTATATCAATCAAATCGGGCATATTATCAGAATATGGTGTGTTTTTCATGTTCAATCTGAATAAAGTTTGATCGGATATTTTGGTTTTCTTTAAATTTTCGATGCCTCTAAAATATTCCTTTTCATAATCTCCAATACCAAAACCAGCTTCTGTAGTAAACCCTTTGTATTCTCCTTGTTCATCGTACAATTCATCCCAAAGCACTTCACTATTTGTCAAATAACCAATTACAGTAACGAGGTCTTCTTTTTTATAAATTTTGTTTTCAATCAACCGTGTAAAAAAATACGGATATCCTTTTTTTCCTTCTCTCGATTTCTCTAAATGCGCAAAGCCTATGCGTAAAAACTGTGAGTTGTTTTCAAAATTGTATTGCTTGCTCAAATCAATATAATTTTGGTAAATCGTAGGTTCACGCAAACGGCTAAAATCAGTAAACGTTACTTTGATGTTTTTTATAATATGATTCCAGGAAAATTCATCTTTAACTACTTTTTTATACGTGCCAGGTTGTGCTTCTACATCTGCTAAAAATCGTTTCAAAACACCTTTCGAGTAACTATCATATCGCGGAGAATAATCGGTTGTATCAAGTTTAACCATTTGTTGCAATTCTTTCAATGCTTTGGATTGAATTTGTTTTGTGTCTAATAAATCGATCAAATGTTTTGAAGTATACTTATATGTTGTCAATAAATCAATTCCAATGACTTTCATTTTTTTATCTTTTGGCAATTGATCATTCATTTCTTTCAGATGCTTCCATTTTTCATATACAGGAATACTGCGTTCTTGTGGCACAATTGTACCATAATGAATAATTAAATCTTTCAATAAAATCGTATCTCCTGTCTGTAAAAATTCATCAAAATAATGAGCAATACTAAAATCAGTTTCAGGTAAATAATAGGAAATCGGTTGTGTTTTTAGAATCGATTTTAAAAGATTCAACTCCGTATCTTCTGTCTTTACACTTCCGTGATACGCTCCAAAACCAAGAATTTTAAAACCTTTTTGAGGAAATTGAAATGTTTCAGTATGCAAATCGAAACGATTCTGTTTAAGGTATTCAGGTTTCGATTGCCCTAAAACTATCATTGAAAAAAATAAAGTAAAGAAGAAGATGTATGTTTTCATTTTTTGATTTTTCTTAAAGAATACAAAAATAGAATTCTGTTACAGTTTTCGTTAAAAATAAATCGAAACTATTAAGAATGGCATGGATATTTGATTCAAAATTGTACATTCATGATCCTATTTTGGCAAAACTGATTCTGTTATAATTTTTATCTTATTTTAGGAGTATGAAAACAATGATACCAACCTTATTCGCTAGTTTTTTACTTTTTATAAGTTGTTCCGAAAACGCTCAAAATTCCTATGAATATGGAACACTTCCAAGCAATTTAGAAGCACAACGTATTGCAGATACGTATGCAGTTTGGAAACAAAAATATGTGACTACAGATGGTTGTCCAGAAGGTGCCAAACGTATTTTATTTGACGATATGTCGCATACAGTAAGTGAAGGAATCGGGTATGGATTGTTAGCCTCTGCCATGATGAAAGACAAAGCTACTTTTGATGCGCTTTACAAGTATTATAATGCACATTTAGATGCCAATGGATTGATGAATTGGAAAATTGGTCCTGATGGAAAAATGGCAGGAGAAAATGCCGCAACCGATGCAGATGTTGATGTTGCCTATGGTTTATTACTTGCACACAAATTAATTGGAGATGAATCGTATCTGGCGGAAGCCAAAAAAATCATAGGATTAATTAAAAAGCACATGGTAGAGCCCGAAACGTTTGTATTAAAAGCAGGAGATGCATGGGGCGGAAGTATGACCACAAATCCTTCCTATTTTGCACCTGCGTATTTTAAGGTATTTGCAAAAGTAACCAACGATGAATTTTGGAACAAAGTAAGTGATAAATGCTACGATATTTTATTTAAAAGTTGGAATGCAGAAACAGGTTTAGTTCCTGATTGGTGTAAAGCCGATGGAACAACGCCAGCTGATCGAGTGAGTTGGGCAAAATATGGAGGAAAAAACTATTATTATGATGCTGCCAGAACACCTTGGCGTATTGCTAAAGATTATGTATGGTTTGGAGACAAGCGCGCGGAGAAGTATTGCAAAGCTATCAACGGATTTATGCAGAAAATAGGTATTTCTAATGTAACAGATGGTTACACGCTAGATGGTAAAACCTTTAGAACCAAAAAAACAAGTGCATTTGTAGGTTGTTTTGCAGCAGCTACGCTTACTTTAAACGATCAGGCATTTATTAATGCAGCGTATACTGAAAACATCAACACATTTAACGATAGCTATTTTAATGATATTCTTCGATTGCTGACACTACAAATGCAACATGGATTGTTTGTGAAGTATGAATAAAGGCTAATTTTTGTAATTCTTCAATACAAAACACGTGTTTTCTGTTTTCATAAGACGTATTTATACGCTTTCATTTTAGATGTGAATCTGCAAATCTTTGTAACAAACAAAGAAATTATGAAAACTACTACTACAAAACAACAACAAAACGATGTTGCGATTACTGGAAATGATTGGGATCAAGCGTATGCATACTCTTTGGGAATACAAGCCTATATTTATGGTTTTCCGTGGGTATATCTTTCTTGGTTAAAATGGTTATGGTCTACTGAAGGAGGAAAAAAATATGCAGAAGCATCAGGAGCAAGTGTTCCTTGGGCTCCTATAAATTCCTTTTTTAAAAGTACTGCATTGGCAACACCCGAAAATACTACAGGAGGTTCCCCTAATTGTGATACTTTATATGCAACTGGTTGGTTAGATGTATCTGATGAACCAATGATTTTATCAGTTCCAGAAGTAGATGATCGGTATTATTGCATCGAAATGGCATGTATTGATTCTGATAATTTTGCTTATGTTGGAAGTTATGCTACAGGAACAAAAGCTGCAAATTATTTAATTGGCGGTCCAGGTTGGAATGGAAAGATTCCTGATAATGTTATGGATGTTTTACCAAGATCAAGAACGCCAGAAATTTTATTAATGGGACGAACTGGTGTGAACGATTCTAATTCGCAAGAAGATCTAGATAAGGCATTAGCGATTCAGGAACAATACATTATTACGCCATTATCTAATTGGATTAGCGGAGAACCTTATGTGCCAGTTGCAGAAGCGGCACCAAACATTCCAATAAACCCAACTGTAGAAACGGAAGGTACTTGGGAAGCTATGAATAATGCAATGAATATAAATCCGCCAGGTGTATTGCCAGGTGTGGATCAATCGCAATTGTTAAGTTTATTTGCAACGATTGGAATTGGTCCAAATCAATTACTATCAGAACAATCGGAAGCAACAATAATTGGATTAGATTTAGCTGCAAAAAAAGGCTTGTCCCTTTTAAGAGAAATGGGAGGTTCTGGTACAACAGCAGCGTTAAATTATTGGTCGTATCCGCCAAGAGATATTGGTCAATCTGGACAAAACGGTGATTTTATAACAAGAGCAGCTTTGCAAGCATTGGCAGGTATTACGGCACATTATCCAGATGAAGCTGTATATATTCATACTTCCTTAGATAGTAATGGAGAAAATTTAGACTCAACATCGAGTTATTCAATGTATTTTAAAGATGAAACTGCTTTCCCTTCATTTGATGTTAGCTATAATGGATTTTGGTCAATTACGATGTATGAAACAAGTGATTTCAATTTAGTAACTGATTCAGATTCGTATACTATAAATAGTTACGATCCGCAGTATCAATCAAGAGACGATAATGGCGGAATGACAATTTATTTACAAAGAGATGAACCATCAGGAAATGGCGAAAATGGTGTGTATTGGTTGCAAAGTCCAGAAAGCGGAGATTTCTATTTAATCTTAAGAGTATATGTGCCAGGACCAACAATTTGGAATACACAGACGTATGTTCCACCTGCACTTATAAAACAATGATTTTGATTGTTTTGTAAGTGATTCAAAAAGAAGAATACGTGAAAAGGTGAGAAAAGCTGAGATTAAAAACCTTAGCTTTT
>NZ_JBOEFY010000054.1:0-4584 GCF_050633145.1 Kordia sp.
AAATGGCAAACTTAAAAGAAATACGTAATAGAATTAGTTCTGTAAAATCAACAATGCAGATTACAAGCGCTATGAAAATGGTGTCTGCTGCAAAGTTGAAAAAAGCACAAGATGCCATCACAGCGATGCGTCCGTATGCAAACAAACTTACAGAATTACTACAAAGCTTAAGTGCGACATTGGATGTAGATAGCGGAAGCAAATTTGCAGACCAACGTGAAGTAAACAAAGTATTGATTGTAGCTATTACATCTAACAGAGGATTGTGTGGAGCGTTCAACTCTAACATTATCAAACAATCAAGCAACCTAATTAACAATGTGTACGCTGGGAAACAAGTGGACGTATTGGCAATTGGTAAAAAAGGAAATGATATCTTATCTAAAACAAATACGATCATTGAAAATCGTAGTGATGTTTTTGATGCATTAACTTTTGATAATGTAGCTGAAATTGCTGAGAAGCTAATGGAATTATTTGAAAATGGATCGTATGATAAAATCGAGATCGTTTACAACAAATTCAAAAATGCAGCAACACAAATCGTAATGACGGAACAATTTTTACCAATTGTACCGATGGAATCTGCAGATGCAAACGTTCAATTAGATTATGTTTATGAGCCATCAAAAGCAGAAATCGTTGAAGAATTAATTCCAAAGTCATTAAAAACACAATTATACAAAGGAATCAGAGACTCTTTTGCAAGTGAGCATGGTGCGCGTATGACTGCGATGCACAAAGCAACAGATAATGCAGGAGAACTAAGAGATTCTTTAACATTAACATACAACAAAGCACGTCAGGCTGCTATTACAAACGAAATCTTAGAAATCGTTGGTGGAGCGGAAGCGTTAAACAATTAGATTTTTCATTCTTTTCTGTGTTGTCACATCGAGCGCAGTCGAGATGCATATCATACTACAAAACCTCATGGAAACATGAGGTTTTTTGTTTTTCTTATACTTTGAAACGTCATTGCGAACGCAGTGAAGCAATCTGCCAAAATCATACCTTAAACTAGTATTTGAAACCAACAGATTGCCACAAATTTCTATGAATTCCTTTGTTTTGTCATTGCGAACGCAGTGAAGCAATCTGCTACTTCAAATACCAAATTCGTTTTTAGATAAACAAACTGCCACGTCATAAAATCCTCGCAGTGACGTTTCAAACTCCAATCGCCAAATCAAGTAAAATTCTAGGGCATAGAGCGGAGTCGAAATGCAATTTTCATCGAAAAAAACACGTTAAAACACAAAGTGAATTCGTACTAAACCATCATTCCATATCTTTGCATAAACCTCTAAAAATCCATGAGCCAAAAACTCTCTTATTTCCTATTTCTTTTTCTCTGTTTTAGTTTGAATACATTTCTAAATGCACAAACTCAACATGATTCTTTGGCGAAGTATAGCTTTAAAGAGATAGAAAAAAAATTCTACGATACAAGGTTTACAGATAAAAACCTATGTAAACTCTATGCAGAAAAATATCTTTCAAAAGCTAAACTAAGTGGGGATAAAGTAAAAATATCGAGAGGTTACTTTCACATGGCTATATTCTATTATGTTGTATCTAATAAAGACTTACTATCTATACAATATACAGATAGTATTATTGAAACTTGTAAGACTTGTAAAAACAAAGATTTTCCTGCCATGGGTTATTACACAAAAGGAGCCTACCAATATGACTTAGGAATGGAAAAAAAAGCTTTAAATAATTTTTTAGAAACACTAAAAATTTTAAAAATTAATAATAATGTCCGTCTAGAATTAAAAACGAGAAACGCTATAATAAGTACAAACTCTAATTGGATTGCTGATGACAAAACATTAAAGTATCTATTAGAATTGTTAAATTTCTTAAAAAAGCAAAAAAACTATAATGAAGAGTATGCACAAGTTATTAGTAATTTATCGATAGAATATGGAAGAAGAGGTAACTATAAAAAACAATTAGAATATGCAAAGCTTGGAATTGATGAAAAGTTACAAGGAGTGAGAAGCCCAAGTCATTATAACTTTGTAGCCTATGCTGGAACTGCTCAATATTATTTAGAGAATTATGAGGCTACAATAGATAGCTCATTAAAAGCATTACCACATTTGATTAAAATTAATGATAGAGATGTAATTTTAAGATACTATTATATAGCCAAAAGTTATGACAAGCTCAAGCAATTTGAAAAAGCACAATTCTATTTCCTTAAGACAGATTCTATCTATCAAGCTACCAAAGATATTTATCCAGAAATGCGCATCGCGTATGAATATATCATTGACTATTATAAAAGCAAAAATGACGCAGAAAATCAAATCAAATACTACGATCGTTTACTAGAAGTAGATAAAATTATTGACTCTGCTTATACTTATGTTAAAGAAACCATTGAAAAAAAATTCGATACACCACAAGCCATTGCAGAACGTGCACGTTTAGTTGAAGCATTGGAAACCAAAAAGAATGCTTGGAAATATCGTTTTGGAGCTATTAGCGCTATTTTATTAGTGATTCTAGGAATTTTAGTAGCCGCATTTCGTCGTCAAAAATATTATAAAAAACGTTTTGAAAATATTATGAGCATTGAGCGCATTTCGACTCCGCTCAATGCCAGTTCTGATAAACGAAAAAGAGATGTGTCAATTCAACAAAGTGAGAGTGCTGAGGCTTTCGAATCACAAAAAATAGAAGCAAAAGATCTTGGTGTTCCAAAAGAAATAATTGAAAGCATTCTCAATCAACTAAAAAAGTTTGAAGACACAAAGAAATTCACAAAACAAGTTTCAATTACAAGCTTAGCAAAAAACTTAAAAACGAATCCTAAATACTTATCCAAAGTCATCAATTGGCATTACAAAAAGAATTTTAGTCAGTACATCAGTGAATTGCGTATAGAATATGTCATTTCCAGACTCAAAGAAGATTCCAAATTCAGAAATTATACGATTAAAGCCATTGCTAAAGAAGCAGGTTTTGGAAACACAGAATCGTTTTCCAAAGCATTTCATAAATCTACAGGAATCAAGCCTTCGTATTTTATTAAAGAGTTGCAGAAACGTTTGGAGAGTTAGTATATGAAACGTCATTGCGAGGAAGCATGACGAAGCAATCTGTTTAAATTATAGAAACGATTGTATATAAAACTAAGAGATTGCCGCGAATTTTTTTAAATTCTCGCAAAGACGTTTCAAACTCAAAACGTCAGATCGAGTGGCGAATCGTAGATTCGTTGTATCAAGATCTGCTCAAGGATAACAAAACATATTTTGAACTACAATTTTCATCGAAAAAAACACGTTAAAACACAAAGTGAATTCGTACTAAACCACCATTGCATATCTTTGCATAAACCTCCACAAAATCCATGAGTCAAAAACTCTCTTATTTCCTATTTCTTTTTATCTGTTTTAGTTTGAATACATTTTTAAATGCACAAACTCAAAATGATTCCTTGGCGAAGTATAGTTATGAAGAACTAAGAGCCTTTAGGAAAAATTATAGAAATTCTAATAATGAGTTATCAAAGGTTTATATAGATGAATATTTAAAAAGATCAATTGTAGATAATGATACTGTAAGAATCTATACAGGTTATTTTTTCTTGTCTAAATATTATGGAAATAAAGGAGATTTAAATCCATCTACACAATACTTAGATAGTGTTATAAAATATAGTGAAAACAAACAAGATAAATATTTGCCAGCCTTGGCATATAAAAATAAAGGAGCTTATTTATATAATTTAGGTAAGAATAATGAAGCATTGGAAAACTTTTTAAAAGCATTGGAAGTATTAAAAACCAATAAAAATGTTTCATTAGAAATAGATATCCGTAGCGCAATTATTTCTGTAAGAAGTAATTGGTCTTTAAGTGAAGAGGATTTAAATTTTAAAAAAGAGACTTTAGAATTTGTTATTAATAATAAAGAATTCATCCTTGATTATACAGAGACTTATTTTGTTGCATTAAGTAATTTGTCATTAGGATATTTGCGGAATAAAAAATATAAACAAGGATTAGAAATAGCTAAAAAAGGAATTCAAGAAACAATTCATATCAAAGACACAATATCCTATTATGATTTTGTAACTTATGGTGGGTATGCTCAATATTATTTAGAAAATTACCAAATAGCCATCGATAGCTTACAAAAAGCATTACCATACAGAGATGATCATGGAAAAGCAATGAACAATTATTACCTAGGTAAAAGCTACGACAAACTAAACCAACCAGAAAAAGCACAGTTCCATTTCTTAAAAACAGATTCCATTTACCAAGCAACCAAAGATATTTTTCCAGAAATGCGAATCGCGTATGAACATATCATTGACTACTACAAAAGCAAAAATGATACTGAAAATCAAATCAAATACTATGATCGTTTGCTTGAAACAGATAAAATCATTGATTCTACGTATACATACGTTACAGAAACCATTGAAAAAAAATACGAAACACCAGAAGCCATTGCCGAACGCGCACGTTTAGTAGAAGAGCTAGAAACCAAAAAGAATGCTTGGAAATACCGTTTTGGAGCTATTAGCGCTATTCTATTAGTGATTCTAGGAATTTT
>NZ_JBOEFY010000055.1:0-38583 GCF_050633145.1 Kordia sp.
TGAGCGGAGTCGAAATGCGCTCGATGTGACAACAGAAACGAAAGACACTCAAGAGAAAGACATCGGTGTTCCACAAGAAATAATTGATACTATCTTGAGTCAATTAACAAAGTTTGAAGACACAAAGAAATTCACAAAACAAGTTTCAATTACAAGCTTAGCAAAAAACTTAAAAACGAATCCTAAATACTTATCCAAAGTCATCAATTGGCATTACAAAAAGAACTTTAGTCACTACATCAGTGAATTGCGCATCGAATATGTCATTTCCAGACTCAAAGAAGATTCCAAATTCAGAAATTATACCATCAAAGCGATTGCTCAAGAAGCAGGTTTTGGAAACACAGAATCGTTTTCTAAGTCGTTTCATAAATCCACAGGAATTAAGCCTTCGTATTTTATCAAAGAATTGCAGAAACGGTTTGAGAGTTAGTATATGAAACGTCATTGCGAGGAAGTATGACGAAGTAATCTGCTAAAATCACACTTCAAACTTGTGTTTGAAACAAACAGATTGCCGAGAATTTTTTCTAAATTCTCGCAAAGACGTTTCAAAACAAATCCAGAAAAACAATAAAAATATTCGTGAATTCGTGATGGAAAATTATGAGTTGTCAGTTCATTCAAAGAAAATGTACTATGAACCGACTAAAAGCTAAAAGCTAAAAGCCAGAAGCTAATAAAACACAAGAGTAAGCAGTCTAACAGCGCAGCGATCTAAGAGATTCCCGCCTCCGCGGGAACAAGTCTAACAGCGTAGCGATCTAACAGCAAAGCGATCTGAAAAAGTTTTTTAACTTTTTCTGTAACATTTTCAAAAATCTGCATCTAAAGGGAAAATCAAAACAAATAAACAGATGAATACCTTAAAAAAAATAGCAGTTATACTAACGATATTAGTAACGTTTATTGCACAATCACAAGAAAAATCATTTCAAGTCGAAATTACAGGAAAAGGAAATCCAGTCTTACTATTTCCAGGATTCAGTTGTACAGGTGATGTTTGGTCAGAAACCGTAAAAGAACTCTCCAAAACGCACGAATGTCATGTATTTACCTTTGCAGGATTTGGAAACGTTCCAGCAATTGAAAGTCCGTGGTTAGAAACCATTAAAAACGATGTTTCAACATATGTAACTCGCAAAAAACTACAAAAACCAACAATTATCGGACATAGTATGGGCGGATCATTAGCACTTTGGTTAGCCTCTGAAAATCCAGAAACCTACAAACAATTAATCATTGTAGACGGATTGGCAAGTATTGGCGCACTCATGATTCCCGATTTCTCACCAGAAAAAGTAAGTTACGACAATCCGTTTGCCAAACAACAATTGGAAATGGACAAAACAGCTTTCAACAAAATGGCTACACAAATGGCAGCGGGAATGACATTGGTCAAAGAAAAGCAACCAACAATCATTTCGTGGATGGAACAAGCAGACCGAAAAACCTACGTGTATGGTTATATTGATCTAATGAAACTAGACTTGCGAGAAAGCATCAAAAGCATACAAATTCCTGTGACGATTATGGCAGCGGTAAGTTTCTATCCAAAACCACAAGTAGAAGAATTATATACAAAGCAATATCAAAAACTAGCAAACAAAAACATCTTATATGTTGAAAACTCAGCACACTTTATTATGTTTGATCAAGCGGAATGGTTTCTGAAAGAAGTTAAAAAGTTAATTCGTTTTTAGTTGTGAGTTGTCGGTTGTCAGTTCATTCATAGAAAATGTACAACGAACCGACCAAAAGCTAAAAGCAAACAACTAACAACCAAAAAAACACAACAGTAAGCAATCTAAAAGCGCAGTGGTCTAAGAGATT
Organism: Kordia sp.; assembly: GCF_050633145.1. Lineage (GTDB taxonomy): Bacteria > Bacteroidota > Bacteroidia > Flavobacteriales > Flavobacteriaceae > Kordia. The sequence goes on from NZ_JBOEFY010000055.1 coordinate 1,834, forward strand.
CCCGCCTCCGCGGGAACAAGTCTAACAGCATAGAAGTCTAAGAGCGCAGCGATCTAAAAAACAAAAAAGTGTCACAACAATTTACAAACATCTATCAAGATCATTATGACAAGGTTTACAGGCTCTGTCTCGGATACGTAAATGGTGATGAATCATTAGCGAAAGACATAGCGCAAGATGTGTTCATCAAAGTTTGGGAACATTTGGATCAATTCAAACAAAAATCGAGCATAGGAACTTGGATCTATCGCATCACCGTAAACACCTGTTTGCTTTTCATCCGAAAAAACAAAAAAGGAAGCTATAACATTCCCGAAATACAACAAGACGATCCAAATGTCATAGAAGAAGAAAAAACACGTCAAAACCGCTTAAAACAAATGTATGCGTGTATTCAGCAACTCAAAGAAACGGAACGAATTGTTATCCTATTAGTCCTAGAAGGTTTGCCACAAAAAGAAATAGCTGAAATCACAGGGCATTCACATCAAAACATTCGTGTCATGGTACACAGAATCAAAGAAAAACTCACAAAATGCGTCTCTCATGGAATTTAAAGACATACAAAACACATGGCAACAACAATCAGGGAAAACAACAACGATTCCCGATTTTAAACCTGCACAACAAAAACTACAAAAACTACGCAAAGAACAACGAATTACACAATTAATTTTAGGAATCACAGGAATTGTACTCATTGCATTCTTCTTTTACATTTCTGCCTACAAATACAACGGTACACTCTTAGGAATGTCATTGCTTATCGGCGTGATTGTAGTACGTGTTTGGATTGAAATTCAGAGTCGACAAAAATTGCAAAAAATTAATGTATTACTTACGTTAGAAGAGTTCAAAACACAGCTAATAAGCTATTACGAAAAACGAAAAATACTCGCGTTCAGAATCATTCCGCTATTACTAATTATATATAACATTGGCGTAGGAATCATGATGTATTACTTTTATCAATACCTTTCGAGAGGATTTTTCTATTATATTGTAATCTCGTACGTTGTATCTTTTGTGATACTATTTTATTTCATCCGAAAAGGAGTCTTGAACGAACTTTCAATTCTAAAAACCCTACAGGAAGAATAGAAAGTAGTGAGTTATTAGTATTGAGTATTGAGATTTATTTAGTTAACTTGGAACTATTCTTGCAATGCTATTAAATGTGAATAAAAACATATGAAAATTTCAAAACGTCATTTCGAGTGACGAATTTATAATTCGTTGTATCGAGAAGTACTTTGAAATTCGTAGCAAATCTCGATACAGTTTTCTGTAAAAAATCACTCGATTTGACGTTTTGATAGTATGAATAGAGAAATAGAAAACAGGCAAACGCATCCACAAAAAAACAAAAAAACATGAATAAATACATGAACAACATACTTTCAATACTCTTACTAATAGGTTTCACAAACTGTTCATCTCAACAAACGACTATGAAGCTACAAGAAAAAGCACCGTTTACTGTTGTAGATTCCTTTTCGCAACCTTGGACTGCAGGACAAGAAGGCGGCGGAGGCGGACTCAATGTACATATCATTATTAAGCATCTAAACAAAAAACAAGTTACGCTGAAGGACTTTTATTTTAGAGGAAAAAAAACAAGCCTAGAAGACAATAGTACAAACAGCAAAGGATTATACATAGCACGTTATCTAAAACCTGTTGAAAAAGAAGTCATTCTACACAACGATCACAAAAAAGAAGCAGGAAACGAACCGCCAGAATTACAACCTAAACTTTCTCAAAAATTACTACCTAACGAAGGAATCATTAGTTATGAAGAAGATGGAAAACTAAAATATTTCAAGCTTCAAAACATCACGTACAGATTCCCAGTACACTATCCAAGTGCACCGCAAAACAAACAGTAAATTTATTTTCAGAAGCGAAGTATAAAGGCAAAAAAAGATTGCTATCTTGTTTTCGCAAAACAAAAAAATAAAAATCTGCTAAAAATGGTGCTCTCTTATTTTAAAAAAATAGTTGTTCTCTTAATAACTTTTATTTGTGTAACATCTTGTAGCCAAAAGAAACTACAAGAATTAAATAACCGCATATCTGAACTTGAAGTATTAAATAAAAAATTAAGTGATTCTCTAAAACATCAACTCAAGGAAAAAATTTTACATCTAACACCTATTGGATTTTCTGAAACTTACGAATCAAAACTAAATGAACCGTGTCAAATAAACTATGCATTCTGTTTTGGTATTGATATGGACTTTCCAGAATATAATGTATATCGAATAACAAATGGGAAGGAAGAAGAGAAAGAGCTAATCTTGTCAAAACAAAATAAATCAGGATTCACATATGAATTTACGCCTAAAACAGTAAAAGATGATACAGTTGAACTTTTACTAGAATTCAATATTGATGGTAAAATACAAATGCCGAGTCATTTATTTATTCCAGTTGAATAAAATTTTATACAATACAAACGCTAACCAATACGATAAATGATAGAGATTTTAGCTCCAAAAAATCATTTTGGCAAAGCCCGTAGAAATCAATACTTTTGGTACGTAAACAAAACATTCCTTGAGCGCACTTAAAAAGTTCTTTAAAGACACCATAATCTATGGAATTGCGGCAATATTGCCACGAGCTATCAATATAGGCTTGGTAGGATTGCATACCGACGTTTTCAAATCTAACAAATTTGCCGTAAACACAGAATACTATGTATATGCCGCGTACTTAAATGCGTTATTAACCTACGGAATGGAAACGGCGTTTTTTAGATTCTTCAGTAAAGAAAAAGAAAAAGGAAAAATCATTTCTACGTCGTTTATCACATTACTCTTTACGACACTCATATTCCTAATCTTAGGACTCAGTTTTGCTCCAGAAATAGCAAAAACCTTTGGGTTTGAAAAAGTAATGTATGTTAAAATTTTAGTGTGGACGGTATTTTTAGACACTATTGTCGTCATTCCGTTTGCCTACTTGCGTGTTACAAATAGACCCATTCGCTTTGCGGGAATCAAAATTGCAAACATTCTATTTCTCGCCATACTAAATGTGCTCTTTCTTTGGGCAATTCCTAACGGAATTATCTCAGAAGGAATCCTGCCAGAATCCTTAAATTTCTATGTAAAAGGAGAACCGCAAGTCATCTATATTTTCTTGGCGAATGTATTTGCAAGCGTATTCACACTCATGCTATTATTTCCAAACATTCTAAAAATAAAATGGACGTTCGATAAAAAAGTTTTACAAAAACTACTCATCTACGGATTGCCCATCATGGTGGGAAGTTTGGCGTATGTAACCAATGAAAATATTGACAAACTATTCTTGGGAGACATGATTGGTGCTACCGAAATGGGGAAATACTCTGCCTGTTACAAATTGGGTGTATTTATGACCTTGTACATTACAGCATTTCGTTTAGGTGCAGAACCGTTCTTTTTCAATCATGCAAAAGAAAAAAATGCTAAAAACAACTATGCAACGATTTTCAAATGGTTTTCAATATTGGGAGCAATATTTATGCTTGTTGTAGTTGCTTATATTGACCTTTTTGCAAGCATTCTCATCAGGCAAGATGAATATTTAGATGCCTTAGCAATTGTACCAATCATTCTATTAGCAAATCTATTTTTGGGTATTTACAACAACCTATCCATTTGGTATAAACTCACAGACAAAACGAGATACGGAATGTATATTTCTATTTTTGGTGCGATTGTTACCATAGTATTCAATCTAGTAATGATTGAACAAATAGGTTTCATGGCATCAGCTTGGGCAACATTAGTTGCTTACGGAAGTATGATGGTTATTTCGTATATACTTGGACAAAAGCATTACAAAGTACCATATAATATAAAACAAGTTGGTGGCTATATTTTGCTTGCTACAGTACTATCGGCAGTGTCGTTCTATGATGGTTTTCGAGGAAATTATATCATTGCAACTGCATTAGTTTTAGTATTTTTGGCAATAATATATATATCAGAACAAAAAGAATTAAAACGCCTCATAAAAAAAGGCTCGTAGTTTTTTGTTAGTATTGAGATGTTAGATATACGAAGCGTCACTCCAAATTGACAAAAACCAAAAAGCGAAGCGACCTAAAACCTAAGACCCAAAAACCCGATAAAAACAAATGAACATAAAAATCATCAACAAATCTCAACACGCATTGCCGCACTATGAAACATTGGCTTCCGCCGGAATGGACTTACGTGCAAATCTTACGGAATCAATAACATTGGAGCCAATGGACAGAACCATCGTAAAAACGGGATTGTTCATAGAGTTGCCAATTGGATATGAAGCGCAAGTGCGTCCAAGAAGCGGATTGGCAGCAAAAAAAGGAATTACCGTATTAAATGCTCCTGGAACTGTTGATGCAGATTACAGAGGAGAAATTGGCGTGATTCTTGTCAATCTATCCAAAGAAGCATTTACAATTGAAAATGGAGAGCGAATCGCACAATTAGTCATCGCTAAACATGAACGAGCAGAATGGCAAGAAGTAACAGAGCTTTCTGAAACAGACAGAGGCGCTGGCGGATTTGGAAGTACTGGAACGAAGTAGAAAAATAGTATTGAGATGTTAGTAGTGAGTATTGAGAAATAAAAGCAGAAACGTCACTTCGAGTGGCAAATCTATGATTTGTTGTATCGAGAAGTACTCTGAAAATCTAAATGTGTCACCTCGAGCACAGTCGAGATGCTAAATGTTGAATGTGAAATTTTAAATTAAAAAATGTTTTTAATAACGTTTCTATATAATTAGTATAATTGGAGTGGTTAGATAAACTGAACGTCACTTCGAGTGATTTTTTGTCATATCGAGCATTATTGAAATCAAAATATATTTTGATTGAAAATACCTAGCGAAGCTATTGAGATAGATAGAAAATTGTATCGAGAAGTACTCTGAAAATCTAAATGTAAGTAAGGAATTAGGGATTTGGTATAAGGCATTAGAAGGAAAGAAAGCAAATTAACAAATCCACAAAAATGAAATTCATAAGTTTAATATTTTGAATTTTGTACAACATGTAAAAAAGATACTTTTTAAAACCCAAAACCCAAAACCCAAAACCCAAAACCCAAAACCCAAAACCCAAAACCCAAAATAACAAATAATCGAATCCATAAAAAATAACAACAACAAATGAAAATAATAGTACCTATGGCAGGAAGAGGTTCACGACTTCGCCCGCATACACTTACAGTTCCAAAACCATTAATTCCCATTGCAGGAAAACCAATTGTACACCGATTAGTGTCTGATATTGCCAAAGTATTAGGCGAACCAATAGAAGAAGTAGCATTTGTACTTGGAGATCCAGCATTTTTTGGAGATGATGTGGTAGAAAGTTTAACGGAACTGGCAGAAGGTTTAGGTGCAAAAGCAAGTATCTATCGTCAAGATGAACCGTTAGGAACTGGTCATGCAATTATGTGTGCAAAAGATTCTCTATCGGGTCCAGCGGTAATCGCTTATGCGGATACGTTAATCAGAGCTGATTTCAACCTAGACAAAGATGCAGATGCTGCTATTTGGGTAAAGCAAGTGGACAAGCCAGAAGCGTACGGAGTTGTAAAACTAAATGACAACAAGGAAATTGTAGAATTGGTAGAAAAACCAGCAGAATTTGTTTCAGATTTAGCAGTGATCGGAATCTACTATTTCAAAGATGTTGCCGTTTTAAAAGACGAATTACAATACGTATTAGATAACAATATCATTCACGGAGGCGAATATCAAATCAACGACGGAATTAAAGGAATGATGGCAAAAGGGCGCCGTTTTGTAACTGGAAAAGTGGACGAATGGATGGACTGTGGAAACAAAAATGTAACGATTGAAACCAACGGAAGAATGCTAGGTTTTTTACAGGCTGATGGTGAAAAATTAGTGTCAGATTCTGCACAAATTATCAACTCAGAAATTATTTCTCCTTGTTATATTGGTGAAAATGTTATCATTAAAAATTCAACAGTTGGACCAAATGTTTCTGTGGGAGACAATACGCAATTAGAAAGCGTTACTCTTAAAAATAGCTTAATACAAACCAATTCTACGGTAAAAAACGCTAATTTAGACGAAGCAATGATTGGAAACCATGCAAAATTTGATGGAAGTTTCACCAAAATAAGCATTGGAGACTATTCAAGCTTGGAATAATAATTGAAGATTCATACATATGAAAAAAATAGTATTGCTAATATGTATTCTTGTAAGTTTTCAAACCTTTGCACAGCATGGCTGGACCGAAGGAACGCTGTATTTAAAAAATGGAACAGCTAAAAACGGACTCATTAAGTTTCCAAGAGTTTCTAAAGATTTAATCTCTTTCAGTGGAAAACAAAAAGTAAAATTCAAGAAAAACAAAAAGGCAAAAAAGGAAAAATTTGATCACAAGCAAGTAGATAAAATTGTCTTTACGTATGAAGATTCTCAAACTGCTGTTTACCGATATATTGCAGTTTCTAATAAAAAGCATGAGCTTTTTAAAGTAATCACAAAGGGAACAACAACCTTATATGCCAGAAGTGTGAGCTATACATCATCGCCAGCAGTATTTCATCCAGGAACTATGCAGCCAATAATGTATGACTTTAATGATTTTGATGAATTTTATGTATTGAAAAAAGGCGAAAAAATTGCATTACCTTTAATCACGATCCGTATTTCTAGGTCATTTAAGAAAAGAGCGATGGAATATTTTGCAGATTGTCCTAGAGTAGTAGCAAAATTAAAAGACAAAACATACAGAAAAGAAGATGTAGAAACTGTTGTAAAAGCTTATAATAACTGCAATTAAATTAAAAGACAGATGAAAAAATACATGTACATACTATTACTCTCAGGAATGCTAACGTTTATTCCTGAGGTTGTACATGCGCAAGAAGAAGAAAGTGCCGAAATTTCATTAGAAGAAAACATTGACGAATTTCAAGAACATTTCTTTGAAGCACTGAAACAACGTGGTATTGAAAACTACGATCGCGCTGTTGACGAATTGCTTAAATGCAGAAAAATAGACGATAACGCAACTATTGCTTTCGAATTGGGAAAAAACTATTTCTCACTTAAAGAATATGGCAGAGCTAAAGAATCATTTCAAAAAGCAGTTGACAAAAAACCACAAAACCAGTGGTATCTTACAGGATTATTCAACGTGCAAGTAAAATTGGGTGAGCGTGAAGAAGCGATAGAAACAGGTAAAAAAGTAATTCAACTAAACCCACAGTTTAGAGAAGAAGTTGCCAGAGTATATGTAGGAATGCGCGAATACAAAAAAGCATTAAAACAACTTGAAAAACTTGAAAAAAGCGGCGGATTATCATTCACAGCTTCCAACATGAAGTCAATGCTGGAAAAACAAGTCAACAAAAAAACAAAATCTGACGGTAAAGTTGCCGATGTCATCAATCAAACTCCAAAGCCTAGAGTAAGAGGAGACGGAAAAATATTAGACCAAATAGAAGATGCCTTGCAAACCGAATCATATGAAGCGGCAAATAGACTTGCAAAAATAGGTTTAAGTGACTTTCCTTCGCAACCAAAATTATATTTATACAATGCAAAGGCATTAAATGCGTTAAAAGAGTATAAGAAAGCGATAGAAATGCTTGAAATTGGATTAGATTACATTATTGATAACGCTCCACTTGAAAAAGAATTCTATCAAACTTTTGTAGCTGCGTATAAAAAAATGGGCAACTCCAAAAAGGAAAAATTTTATCTTAAAAAAATACAATAAGCGTTCGCGCAAAATAAAATTAAACACTTGAAAAACGGAATTCACATTTTCATTACTAGTATAGTATTGCTCTTTTTAGTAGGTTGTAAATCGACAAAAGCAGTAGTGTCTTCGGGTGAAGTAGCAGATCTGTCTACTAGAAACATCATCAAAAATCATTATCGAAATGCGTTAAACTTCAAAACGATTCGTGGAAAACTCAAAGTAAATTATGATGATGGAAAAATGCAAGACAACTTCACGCTAAGTCTACGCATGGAAAAAGACAAAGCCATTTGGATAAGCGCAAAAATATCATACGTAAAAATATATATGACGCCAACCAAAGTAAGCTTCTATAGCAAAGTAGACAACACCTATTTTGAAGGCGATTTTAAACTGATCAGTAAATTTTTAGGAACAGAATTAGACTTTGATAAAATACAAAACCTACTAATAGGTGATGCATTATTTAATTTAAAAGACGAACGATTCGATTCTAAAATTGTAGACAAAACTTATGCGCTCATTCCAAAGCGTGATTTTGAACTTTTTAAACGATTATTCTTCTTAGATGCGTTTCACTTCAAAGTAAAAAAACAACAATTAGCACAAACAGCTGAACAGCGTGTGCTTACCATTAACTATCCTACATACCAAGAAATAACAGGACAGGCATTCCCGAAAAATATAGAAATAAAAGCGGAAGAAAATAATAAAACGACCAACATTCAGGTTGAATATCGCAAAGTAACCTTTAATGAAAAAGTGCGTTTTCCGTTTAAAATCCCAAGTGGATATACAGAAATAAAAATCTAGTGAAGTCAATATTCAATAAACATACAAGTAGAAAAATCATCGTAGTCTTACTTTTATTGGTAAGTACTGCAAGTATGGCGCAGGACAAAAAGAAAGAACTTGAAGCGATGCGCTTGCGCTTGCAAAAAGAAATACGACTCATTAACAAACTCATTAGTAAAAATACGTCGAAAACAAAATTTATTGTGGACGATGTGCAAAGTATCAATCATAAAATTCGTGTCAAACGTGACTTGATAAAAGTGATGAATCGTCAAACGAATCTATTAACGAGTCAAATCAATGGCAATATCAAAAAGATAGGGCAGTTACGAAACGATTTAACGAAGTTGAAAGCCGATTACGCAGAAATGATTCGAAAGACTTATAAAAGTCGCTCAGAGCAAAGTAGATTGATGTTTTTACTTTCGTCAGAAAGTTTCCTGCAAGCCTACAAACGTGTGCAATACATGAAGCAATATACGGATTACCGAAAAAAGCAAGGGGAAGCCATCGTAGTACGCACGCAAGAATTACAAGATCTGAATAAGACCTATTCGGAACAAAAAAAGGAAAAAGAAGTACTTATTTCTGAAAACCGAAAGGTGCAAAAAGAACTGGAAAAAGAAAAAAAGCTTCAAAATGAACTCTTAGCATCGTTGCGAAAAGACAAAAATAAATACGCAGCACAAGTAAAAAAGAAGCAACAACAAGCGGATAAAATTGATCGTCAAATAGATAAGATAATTCGTGATGCTATTGCGAGTTCCAACAAAAAAGCAGGAAAAACTACTTCTAGTAAAACCTATGCGTTAACGCCGGAAGCCAAAGCAATTGGAAACAGTTTTGCAGCCAATAAAGGAAAACATATTTGGCCAGTTTCTGAAGGAACAAAAGTACGTGGTTATGGAAACTACCGCGATGTGGTAAATCCGAATGTAACTCGTGTGAGTAATGGAGTTATCATTGCTACAAATCAAGGTGAAACAGTACGTGCGGTGTACAACGGAGAAATTACACGAATATTTACAACTAAAGAAGGTGTAAAATGTATTTTAATACGACATGGAAGTTATTTTACAACCTATTTCGGACTTAAAACAGTATCAGTAGAAACTGGAGATAAAGTATCTAAAAAGCAAACTATCGGAACCATGTACACAAATAAAAGCACAGGGAAAACCGAGCTCAAATTCACTGTTTTTAAAAATACCACACGTTTAAATCCAGAAACGTGGCTGTATAGAATGTAGCAAAGCTACACTGAGCCTTTCGACTCACGCTCAAGATAAACTAAGTCGAAGTGTCTCATTTACTTGTTATACTGAACTTGATTCAGAATCTATACTTTTTTCAAGATCAATTTTTCACTAAAACATTCTAACTGTCAAAATCAAAAAAAAAACGGACTTAAAAAAAGCCCGTTACATTTGTTATACATATTGATTTACTAGCCAAGTGGCATAGGATGTTCTGTATGAGTATTGTTACAACAGCTTGTTCCTCCTATGCATGGTCCCATTGTGCTTAACATGCCATCCCAAGATAAAATAGTTTCATAAGTTCTACCTCCAAGAGCTTCGTAACTTAAATTGGAAATACTTTTTTTGTTGAGTCGTAACTCATTTAAATTTTGCTTTTTCATAATTTCTAATATTTTAATGTTACTCAATATTAAAACTAAAAATGGAAGTCTAGCTCCTACAAAATGTATGATTTTTATAAAAAAAAGCAACCCAAATAGGATTGCTTCTAGTATTTTTTCATGCAAATAATCAAGATAAATTTAATGTGGGCAATTTTGCATTACAAGTGAGCAGTATAAACCATAACTATCGTCACAGCATTTAGTTCCTCCTTGACATGGTCCCATTGTACTTAACATACCGTCAAATGTTTCTACTCCTTCTTTTCCACCTAGAGGTTCATAGCTTAAATTGGAAATGCTTTTCTTATTAAGCTTCAAGCCTTGTAAACTTTGTTTTTTCATAATGTTTCTGTTTTAAGTTATACTTCTTCCAAAAGTAGAATTGAAAACAACTTTAATGATCCTACAAAATGCATGATTTTTTGTTTTATGTGTAAGTAAAATTATTTTTAGATAAAAGTAAAAATATAATTAGATGTATATTAAAATGAATATTCAGTTTGTTATTCCTAAGCAATTACAATCTAAAATAGGAAAATTTAAAACAAGAAAAATAGTAGTGTGTTTGTGACAAAAAATCAAGAATACATAGCAAACATATAGATTGACAAATAAGCAAATCAACAAAAATCAACAATTAGCAACTAAAATAAAAAACCCTATATTTAAACTGAAAAAATGTTTACAAATGGCGAAAATCTGTATTGTTGAAGACGATCAAAACCATGCGTTTGCTTTGCAAGAAAAGGTAAAAGCTATTGGGCATACGGTGCAGCAAATTTGCGCCACATTTGAAGATGCAATCCTAGCAATTAAAAAAAACATTCCTGATGTTATTCTTTTAGACATCAACCTAAAACATGACAATGATGGTATTCAATTAGGACAAGTCATCAAAAGCTTTTCATCTATTCCCATCATATATACAACGGCATTAACAGCAAGCGAAATCATAGAAAAGGCAGTAAAAAATAAACCATCTGGATATTTGGTCAAACCTATTCAGCAAGAAACTTTAAAAGCAACTATTGAATTAGCATTACAAAATCAGGAATCAATAATTTCTGAAGAAAATCTAACGGTTTCAACAGAAGATAATGCTACATTTTTAACCGTTCGAGTTGGTTATAAGTTGCGAAAAATAAACTTGCAAGAAGTCAAGCTTTTAAAAATAACGTCTAAAAACTATGTAACGCTAGTTGATAAAAATGACAAAGAATTTCAACTTAGAAACTCCTTAAAATCACTCATAAGTACTTTAAATTCTCAGTTTATTCAAGTCCATAGATTATACGGAATCAATCTCAACTACATAGTACACATTGATGAAAAGGAGCAAATGCTATGTCTCAAAGAACGCACGCATATTCCGATAGGACGTACCTTCAAAGAAAATTTATACAAGCGATTGAATATTATGTAACACTATAGTACAACCTTAAACAAAGCAAATGCGAATATATAGTATCGTCATAAGTATTTTGATTCCTGCGCTATTATGTAGTCAAGAAATAAATACAGCTAAAGAATACCGTGAAATAGATAGTATCAAAAAAATACTAACGAATGAAAATGCAGACCCTAATAGGAACAATTACATTCGTGTGATTACATTTTATGCGCGTAGAAACATAGACAGTAGTAAAGTCTATTTAGAGAAATACACCAAGCTTGCAGGAAACTCTAGAATACGTTTTGACGCCATAAGCCGAAAAGTATATATACTACAACTTGAAAAAAAGTATGATGAAGCTACTAAGCTTATTAATGAAACCATTCAAAAAGATTCTGTAGCACTCAATCAACCTGAAAATAAATTTGCATTGCTCAAGCTGTATTCTGCATTGGCGGAAATTTACACGGATACAAGAGACCATGAAAAAGCATTAGAAATTTATTATAAAACCATTGCAATCTATGAAAATGAAGGTGTAGAAGATGATATTACTTACTATGTAAATTTATCCAGTATTAGTGCTCTTTTAACTTCTTTAGAATATCACGAAAGAGCATTAAAATATTGCGAAAAATTGGAAAACTTACTGATAGAAAAAAGAGCTTCGGTAGATAAAGATTATGTCAACTACAGAGGATTGATCTATATAACAGTGCATAATTATCTTAACAAATCGCTTATTTATGAAAAGCTAGATGAGTTCCCAAAAGCTGTAGTCTATGCAAAAAAAGCAGAAGCATTATGTGTTGAAGAAAAACAGCATCGTTTGTTGCCAAAAACGTATGTTTTATTAGGCAATATGTACCTTACAATGGAAGATTATGAAAATGCTCTAGAAAATTGTTTGAAAGCCCTAGAACTTGAAAAACTATATAATTATCCTGAATTTAAGGATATGTTTTTACATATTATAGGAATAGCGTACTTAGGACTTGAAGACTATGAAAAAGCAATTCCATATTTAAAAAATGCACTAAAAGTAACCAATGTAGAAACCGCAAAAGTTCCAATACTTAATGATTTAGCAAAAGCGTATCAAGGATTAAAAAATTATAAGAGCGCAACTGAAACATTGGTGCTTTACAATCAACTAAAAGATACTTTATATAGTCAAAATCAAGCAAAAGCAATTGCCGAAATCACAGAAAAGTATGAGAACGATAAGAAGCAAAAGGAAATTGCATTATTACATACAGAAACGGAATTGCAACAGTTAAAAATAGAGCAACAATCGTATGTTATTTATGTAATTATTGGACTTCTTGTATTGTTACTTATTTTAGGAATGATTTGGTATAAAAATCGTCGACAAAAACAACAATTAAAAGAAGCGATTATCAATTTGGACAAAGAAAAACTGCAACAACGTTTTTTGCGTACACAACTCAATCCGCACTTTTTCTTTCACGCTTTGGCTGCGATAGAAGGCTATATTTATAAAGAAGATAAGCAAACAGCAACTTCGTTTTTGCAAAAATTTGGTTCGCTCATGCGAAACATATTAGAATCTTCAGATATTGATTTTATTCCACTAGAAGCAGATATTAACTTTATTGAAAAGTACTTAATATTACAATCACTAAACAACAATGGAAGTTTTACGTATGCTATCGCTGTGGCGGATGATGTAAACGTTTCCAACAGCATGATTCCGCCAATGCTAATTCAGCCATTTGTAGAAAATGCTATTCTGCATGGAGTTTCTACTATTGAAAACGGACATATTTCTATTGATTATTCTAAAAAAGATTCCAACCTTATCATTTCTATTACAGACAATGGAAAAGGAATCACTACTTCACCTAAAAAAGCAAGTATGTTGCATCGTTCTATGAGTACAGACATCATAAAACAACGTATTGAAAACATTCAAAAAGTACACAAAATGGAAATTGCTTACGAAGTTTTTTCAGCAGAAAACACGGTAGTAGCATTCACAATTCCAATCAAATATGGGAACTTTACTATCAATTAGACCTTGTTTTTTACACTTAACCGCGTAAAACTGACGCTTAAATTCACAAAAACTACATTCCGACTCAGCACCTTTTCATGACTCATAATTAAAAAATAAGTTTGAGTATTCACTAAAACTCAAAGTCATGAAAAAAAGAGATCTAAAATCTTTAAAACTGAACAAAAAATTCATTTCAAACCTTAAAACTAAAGAAGTTTTGGGAGGAAAGACTGGTTTTTTATGCTGGATTTCTAGAAATGATGGAGGTTGTCCTAAATAACCTCAAAAGTAAAATATAGCTTACTTTTTCTTCCTCATTAAAAAACAATAAAAGGCGTAATTTCAATCTTAAAATGCAACACGTTTTTTATATGGAGATTAAAAAATAAGTTTAATTAATTAACTAATAAAACTCAAAAGACATGAAAAAACAAATTAAAAAATTAGCATTAAGTAAAAAGGTAGTAGCAAATTTTAATGATTTACAAGGTGGAAGACCACCAAAAACCCATGGGCAAACATGTGGGCTACTTACTTGTGGTGATTGCTTTCCAACGGAACAAGCTAACTGTCATGACACTATAGTTGTTTCATTGGTAGTAGTAGCTCCATGTAACAACTAATAGAATATTATAAAATAAAAAAAGCAGGAATTCATTTTCCTGCTTTTGTATTTTATATACTAACCAAATAGTGCTTTCAATTCTGTGGCATCATCTGGTTTCATCTTTCCAGCCAATACCAAACTTAATTGACGTCTACGTAAAGCGCCTTCAAAACGTTCTTTCTCTAAATCGGTTTCAGGAACCAATTCAGGAATGCGTACAGGTCTTCCAGTATCATTTACAGCTACAAAGGTATAAATAGCTTCGTTTGCTTTATCGCGCATACCAGATTCACGATCTTCAATCCAAACGTCAATATAAATTTCCATTGACGATTTAAAAGCTCTTGAAATATTAGCTTCAACTGTTACAACACTTCCCACAGGAATGGAACGATTGAATGCAACGTGATTTACAGAAGCAGTTACAACAATACGTCGCGAATGTCTTCTTGCAGCAATACTAGCGGCTCTGTCCATACGTGCCAATAATTCGCCACCAAATAAGTTATTTAAGGGATTTGTTTCACTTGGCAATACCAAGTCGGTCATAATCGTTTTCGATGATTTTGGATGTTTTGCTTCCATCAATACATTTTTTGCAAAGGTACACAGATTCATTTTTTGGGTTGCTAAAAAAATGATAATAATTATGGAAATAATCAAACAATCACAAAATGATAAGCATTTGTTTCATCATGTGAAAGCAAAAAAAAGACCGCTAAATAATAGCGATCTTTTTTAAGTATAGGTGTAATTTTCTTATTCTGTAATTAATAACCAAGCTTCTGGCGCTTCAGTTTTTTTAATTTTTATTAAAGCATTTGTAGCTTCATTGCGTGTTGAAAAACTTGCATACGATACTTGGTGTAAACCATATTTATTTTGACCTAGTAATTCGGCTTCAAAACCATTGGCTTGCAATTCTGCTACCTTCTCATGTGCATTTTGCTCAATTCGAAAAGCGCCTGCAACTACATGATAGTTTTGAGCTTCTTTCGCAACTTGTAGCGTAATAGATGGCAATTCTACAGGATTCGTATTAAAAAACGTTGCCTGTTGAATATACTTATCAATTGATTTTTTTGCTTTGGTATCTTCTACAATTTGCTGCTTCTCTTGTTGTGTGTTGCTATATTCGTTAAATCCGAAAATACCAGCACTTATAATTACCGCTGCAGCAGCTGCATATGCCCAAGGGAAACGTCTGCGATGTGTTTCTTCTACTATTGGTAATGGAATTGTTTCTGTAACTACCTCTTCCAATACTAGTGGAGTTGTTTCTTCTCTTACTTCTTCAACAATTCTATTAATTTCTGAAGAAACAAAAGACGAAAGTCCAAATGATGAGGTTAAATAATTTAGTTGATACGATGGCTCAAACTGTATTTTTCTTTCTGCATTTAAAGAAAGATCACCAATATTTTCAAGTGAAATAATTTCAGAATTATCCAATTGCTTTTTCCATGCATCTACTTCCAACTGTACTTTTTGTAGCGTACTTTCATAATCTTCCTTCGTAACATCTGCAATGTATTTTACCAACAAACCATCATTTGACGTAAGTTGTGCATTAAATGACAACTCTTTCGTTGGTGGATAAAAGGCATTTGTTGTGTGATGCACTTGTGCACCTTTTCGTTGCGTTAAAAAAGCACCGAAGTTAGGCACAGTTACACATTCGTATCTATATAAAAGGTCGCTTATGTACAGTTCTAATCTCATTAAAACAAATTTAAACAAAATATGAAACCAATAAAATATCTGTATAACTTTTTATTAACATTAAGCTTTTAGGGATGTGAATCAATCGTTTAAATACTGCAATTTTTCTTTTTTTATTTAGAAATTAGCTCGTAATGCAACTATTTTGGTGTTGATACGTTCCTATTAATATGAGAAATCATTGGAAAATCTTTGTATATATTGTTTTACTTGGATCGGTTTGAGCAGTTGTTCAAACGAAATTGAAGAAGAAACGGATCATAAAAGTGAAGTAGAAATTTATAATGAGAAAGCTACTTTGCTTATAGAAAAAATTATTTCCAGAAGAGAAGACTGTAGTTGTTTGGTATTGAATTCTACCGAAAAACAAATGGAAGAAATGGAATTAGGTGTGTCAAGGGAAGAACTTCAAGAAATGATTATTAAAGAATTAGATTTCGCATCTGCTGATGAATTGGAATCTGCAATGCATATTTCAACAGACTTTCAATTAAAGAATTCTAAAATTGATCCAAGCATAAAAATATGGAGCAGATCAACATATGACTCTCTCTTAATAAAAGGATATGAAGATAATTTGAAAGGACTTCTAAAACATAGGTTAGATGTAATACGTAAAATGTGTCCAAAATGGGTGTTAATGGTGTCAAAGCCAATCTTCGATACAAATTATAAATATGCACTTGTTGATATACAAAACGAAGGAAACTGCTTGAAAATGCCTTTTTTTATATACAATTTAGAGGGTAAATCACGAAATAGATAGAAAATTATTTCACTCAATAAAAAACTTCATATACGTTCAATTTACCTTCTAAAAATCCTGTAATTTTAGTAGTTAAAAATGAACCGAAATGTATTCTGAAGAGGAATTAATATATGCACTAGCGTTGCAAAAAACAGCAAAAATTGGCGATGTAATTGCAAAAAGATTGATAAAACACTGTGGAAGCGCAGAAGCCGTACTGAATGAAAAGAAAGAAAACTTACTCAAAATAGATGGAGTTGGCACGTATGTCTTAGCTGATTTACAGAATACAAAACATATCAAAGCTGCTGAAAACGAATTAAAATTCATTCAAAAAGAGAAAATTCAAACGCATTATTTTTTAGAAGAAAGCTACCCAACGCGACTACAACATTGTGTTGATAGTCCAATTGTATTATTTCAAAAAGGAAATGCCAATTTGAACGCTTCCAAGATGATTAGTGTTATTGGGACACGAAAAGCAACAACATACGGAAAGCAATTTTGTGAAGAGTTAATAGAAAACTTATCACCATTACAACCTACGATTGTTTCTGGTTTTGCTTACGGAATTGACATTGTTGCGCAACGTGCAGCGGTTAAAAACTACATTCCTACCATTGGTTGTTTGGCGCATGGTTTGAATCAAATATATCCAAAAGAGCATCAACGTTATATGAAATCGGTAGAAAAGAATGGTGCTTTTGTGACTGATTTTTGGAGTACATCCAAACCTGATCGAGAAAATTTCTTAAAACGGAATCGCCTCATTGCTGGAATGACACAAGCAACTATTGTCATTGAATCTGCCGAAAAAGGAGGAAGTTTAGTCACGGCGCATATTGCCAACTCGTACAACAGAGATGTATTTGCTGTGCCAGGTAGAGTAGGCGATTCGCAAAGTATAGGTTGTAACAATTTAATCAAGCAACAACGCGCGCATATTTTAACATCTGCTGCAGATATTGTTTATCTTTTAGGTTGGGAATTGGAAGCAGCACCGTTTCAACCTGTGCAAAAACAATTATTTGTAGATGTATCTCCAGAAGAAGCAATTATTCATTCGTATTTACAAGAAAAAGGACAAACAGTATTAGACAGTATTGCATTAGAATGTAAATTTCCAATTCATAAAATAGCACCAATTTTATTACAAATGGAAATGAAAGGCTTGGTAAAACCTTTACCAGGAAAATTGTTTGAAGCAGTATAAAATAAAAGAATCACAATTGATAAGTTTATGAATTGTGATTCCTGTATAATTAGGCTAATGCATAATTAATTAGCGCCTAAATCTGTGCTAGCCTGTTTATGCTACACATTTGCAAGTGTTATTATTTGTCCAATTCACACAAGACTTATAGCAAGTTCCGTGTCCTCCATTTCTAGTTTTAGTAATACCACCTTTAAGATAATCGAGGTTAGATACTGTTTTTTTACGCAGGCTTAATTTTAGGTTTTTTAATTCTTGTTTTTTCATAATAAAAAGAGTTTAAAGTTAATAATCAAATTCTCTAAGAACTCAAGTTTCTTTTAAGAAGATTTGTTCGTTTAATAGTTATAATTTGAGAAGCTTGTTACCCAGTGTTTATAAATATTTTGTATGTAACAAGTTGATATTTAGTAAATAAAAAATTATATTTAATGAAGAAACAACCAATATTACATATATGAAAGCACTTTCTTTTTGCATACTTTTTTTAAGTGTGAATTGCCTTTGGAGTCAAATAACACTAAAAAAAGTTGAAAAATTACCTGAGACAATAATTCACATTAGTTCGCAAACACCTGTGCAAGATCAAGGGCAACGAAATACCTGTAGTGCGTTTGGTGTGGCTGCAGCATTGGAAGTATTGCCCAACATGCCAAAAAACATTAGTGAAATGTATTTATACGGTGTTCAAAAAGCAAGAGATTTTTCAAACAATATAGCTATTGAAGAAGGACAGTTTCTTAAAGAATATATAAGTTCTTTAAACAAATACGGAATTCTCACCGAAACGCAATTGCCTTATCCTAAAGAATTGCCTCAAAAATGGTATAAAACTGATATTGAACTCCGAAAAGTAATGGTAGAAGGCGGCATTGGTCCAGTACGATTATTAGTAGATTATAAACCAAAAGCGCTTAAAATTTTTGTTACTGACTATGAATATTTAGATGGAACTAAAAGTAAAAATATAACACGAATTAAACGATTATTAAATTCAGGTGTAAAAGCAATTCCTGTATCTTATCAATTGTATTTGCCAGCTTGGGAAAAGTTTCAATCTAAAGAATACACAACTATTACGCCCGATGCTGGATATGGTATTTTATTAGAAAACGGAACTTATGCCAACTACTCCGATATTAAGAAAGAATATCCAGATATTAATAAGAAAATCAATTCGAAGAAAGTAACACTAGGAAGAATAGACAAGCGCGCAAATGGTGGTCTGTACGGCGGTCATGTAGTAACTATTGTTGGATATGATTCGGAAGGGTTTATTATTAAAAACTCTTGGGGAACTGATTGGCGTTATTACGGATATGAACGTGTAAGTTATGATTTTCACGAACTTTTTGCGTATGAAGCATTGGCTATTAAAAAAGTGACGTATAAAAAATGATATGCTCAATTTAGTGTGAAGAAATAGGTGTTTCTAAGTAGATCTCGATACAAAAAATGTCACAACATTTTCCACTCGATCTGACGTTTAGTAATTTACAAGAAGTAAGAACGTCACTTCTATTTTCAGAAAAAATAATACTTTGACTAGCATATTTATAAAGAATTACAAACGTCACTTCGAGTGATTTTTCAGAGAAAAATAGTATCGAGAAGTACTTTAAAACATAATCTTTCAACAACAAAAAATAGCCAAACATTTAAAAAACATTTGGCTGTTCTAATATATTTATTCTTTAAAAGCAAAGCGATCTAAGAGATTCCTACTTCGACAGGAACGAGTCTAACATTCTAAGAGCGTGAGCGATCTAAAAGCAAAGCACGTCTAAAAATCTAAGCTAATATCCAACTTTCTTTCGAACTCTTGCTAAAACTTCGTTTGCAATTGCATGTGCTTTTTCAGCGCCAATTGCCAATGCTTCATCAATTTCGTTTTTGTTTTCCATATAATGGTTAAAACGTTCACGTTCGGTAGCAAATCGTTCTGCAACCAATTCAAACAATGCTTGTTTTGCATGTCCGTAACCGTAATTTCCGCCTGTATAATTTTGACGCATGCTTGCAATTTGTTCCTCACTAGCCAATAATTTATACAATGCAAAAACGTTATCTGTGTCAGGGTCTTTCGGATCTTCCATTGGCGTACTATCGGTTTGAATCCCCATAATTTGCTTGCGAAGTTTCTTATCGGTTTGAAAAATATCGATCACATTGTTTTTACTCTTACTCATTTTTGTTCCATCGGTTCCAGGAATCAATTTTGTATCTTCTTGGATTCTAGCTTCAGGCAATACAAATGTTTCGCCTAATTTTTCGTGAAAACGAGTAGCTACATTACGTGTAATTTCTAAATGTTGTTCTTGGTCTTTTCCTACGGGAACAATCTCTGCATCATACAATAAAATATCTGCTGCCATCAACATTGGATAGGTAAACAAACCAGCATTTACATCTTCCAAACGATCAGCTTTATCTTTAAAACTATGTGCCAATTTTAAACGATTGTATGGAAAAAAGCAGTTTAAATACCATGAAAGTTCAGTTACTTGCGGCACATCACTTTGACGATAAAAAACCGTTTTATTAATATCTAAACCAAACGCAAGCCAAGTTGCTGCAGTTTTGTATGTGTTTTCTCTAAGAGTTTCTCCATCTTTAATCTGCGTAAGCGAATGCATGTCCGCAATAAACAGAAAAGAATCATTGTCCGCATTTTGGGCCATTTCTATGGCAGGAACAATTGCTCCTAAAATATTTCCCAAATGTGGAGTTCCTGTGCTTTGAATTCCTGTAAGTATTCGTGCCATGAGTGGTTTTTAATTATCAAATTTTGACAAATGTACTTCATTTATAAAGAATTTTTCAAAAATTGACGTGCTTCGTTTCATAAAAATAAAATTTAAATGCATTTTCGAAACTTTAGTGTATTTTTGGCGCTGATGATAACTTTTATTCAACATATTGGAAGAATTTTATGGCGCACTTGGTTTTACCTTTTGGTACTTGTTCCAATACTTATATTTTTTCCTTTATTATTAATATTTTCAACGAGTGAAAAGCTATACCCACAATTCTTCTGGATTGCCAGAAATTTTTGGGCACGACCAATTTTATTTGGTATGGGTTTCTTTCCAAAGTTTAAACGAGAAGAAGAAATTGTAAAAGGAAGAAGTTATATGCTTATCGCCAATCATACAAGTATGACTGACATTATGCTGATGTTGGTGGCGTCTAAAAATCCATTTGTTTTTGTAGGTAAAAAAGAACTTTCCAAAATACCAATTTTTGGATTCTTTTATAAACGAACCTGTATTTTGGTCGATAGAGGAAGCGCTAGAAGTCGTAAAGCGGTGTACGATAGCGCACAAGAACGACTAAGCCAAGGAATGAGTATTTGTATTTTTCCAGAAGGCGGAGTTCCTAAAGAAGATGTTGTATTAGATAAATTTAAAGACGGTGCATTTCGTTTGGCAATTGAACATCAAATTCCTGTTGTGCCTATGACATTTGCAGATAATAAAAGATTGTTTCCGTACGCT
The DNA here is from genome assembly GCF_050633145.1 of Kordia sp. Lineage (GTDB taxonomy): Bacteria > Bacteroidota > Bacteroidia > Flavobacteriales > Flavobacteriaceae > Kordia. The sequence goes on from NZ_JBOEFY010000055.1 coordinate 23,210, forward strand.
TTTTTCAAAGGTTCACCAGGACGTATGCGTGTAACTATTCATCCATTCTTAAGTACAGAAGGCAAAGAAGTAGCAGACAAAAAAGAAATGAGTATAACCGCCAGAGAAATTATTCTGAATGAATTAACTAGGTATGGGATTACAGAATAAACTGTAGTTAAAATCCATACTTTGATTTCTAAATATTAAAATTCTATTTATTTTACAACATAAAAAAAACCGCTTTCTTTGTAAGGTAAGAAAACGGTTTTTGGCAAACATCACTGCTTTTAAGGTATATGGCATACCTAACCAACTAAAAAACTAAAACCTAAAACTGACACCTGTATAAACTCCTACTGAGTAAGGGTTAAAGTTGCCAGTATTTCCTGAAAATGCATTTAACTGATATTTTAGCATTGGTTCTAAGCTGAACTCTAATTGATCGGAAAACTTATAATCAATTCCCAAACCAATATTGGTGCTAAAACTCACGTCATTTACATTGGTAGCTTCTCCTAATTCTGTTAATAATTCTGGAGAATCTAATATGATACTATTCTCTGTTAACAGCAGTGTACTTACACCGCCAATAACATTAATTCCTAATTTTTTATCTACTACTGCGTACTTCAATTCTACAGGAACTTCTACATACGTCATACGCTGACTCAAGTCTCCTTCTATTTGCTTTCGCTGAATAGATGATTCTGTAGTTATTGGCACTTGATATTGAGAAAATGTCTCATTGGTTGTTGCTTGACGATCTTGAATATCAAATGCTGCATTCGCATTTTTAAATTGAATCGTTGTCAATTCACTTCCATTTATAGAAGGAACTAAAGCGATATCTTTTGTGCTGTAACTATATTCTACTCGGTGAATTCCAGAACGTACTGTAAGTCTTTTAGAAATATCATATCCGACATTTAAACCATAACTAAGGTTTATATCACCTGTTTTTGTATTATCAGCAAACGTTTCATCAATTGGCGAACCATTACCAAGTGTATTGTAATAAACAGGTGAAGCATTTGGCGAAATAGTCCATTTACTAATTGACGTTTCTGCAACTTCCGTTTTATCTTTTTCTAAATCGTGCAAATCATTGATAACATCCAAAATAGACTTTTCAATTTTTTCTTCTTTTGGTGTGTCAGCTACTGCAGTTTCAGTGTTTGTAGCATCTGTATTTGCAGTTCCATTTACTTCTGATCCCGTTGTATTTGTAGTGTTTGAAGTATTTGTTGAATTGTTAGTGTCATTTTGTGCAACGGCAGATGTATTTTCATTCGTAATTGCGTTTGAGCTTGAATTTGCTTCAGAACCTTTTCCGTTTACGGTATTGGTAGTATTGTTTTTAGTACCATTTTTATGATTCTCTGCGACTGCATTTTTCACTAAAGGATTGGTAGAAGTATACTCACCATTTTTAGTTTTATAATTTTGACCATTCAAACGTTTTCTTTGTTCAGGAGTTAAGATTTTATCTTTCCCATTAGTTGTCGTATTGGCAACTGCATTTTCTTGATTGCCTATATTTTTATTTTGAACCGTATTTGTGTGAATGCTATTGTTGCTGGAAGCATTTTGTGAATTGCTTTGAGTTCCGTTTTGTTGTGCAATTCCATTTTGCAATGCGTTTCCTTGTTGCACATTACTGTCTTTTCCGTTTTGCAATTTATTTGGGTTATTCCTATCAATCGTACCTTCATTAGCAATTTGCTGTTTATTTTGCAATGTACCTTCTGGAGTTGTATTGTTTTTATTCTGAAGTGAATTTTGCTCAGAATTCGTATCGGAATCAGTTATCTGCGAATTGTTTGTTTTTCCATTCACATCCTTATCAGAAGATTTTTCTTTTGTAGTCGATGTGGTTTGTTGATCAGAATCAATTCCAGAGTCATTCGTACTTACAAATTTTGTGCCTACAAAAAACAGCAAAGCAATAGCTGCGGCAATTCCAACAGCTTTATATAACCAAGGAAGTAGCACAATGCCTTCCTTTTTTTCATCGACTTCCTTTTCATCTAATCTATCGGAAATTTTATCCCATAAATCGGGATCGGGAGATGCTTCAAAATCCTTGAAGCGGTTCCGAAAGAAATTATCTATATTATTTTGATCACTCATTTATGGCGATTTTTTTTTTAAACGATTCTACTTTATTCTTCAAAATCATGCGCGCTCTTGCCAAATTTGATTTTGAAGTACCAACCGAAATGCCTAACATTTCAGCAATTTCTTGATGCGAATAATCATCAAGCACATATAAATTAAACACCAATCTATACCGATCGGGTAATTCTTGCACGATGCTCAATAGGTAATCTATTGAAACACCTTCTTCATATATAGTTACAGGTGTATCTTTCAATACACGCTCATTTACAACCTCAAAAACACCTTTACTTCTATATTTTTGAAGCACGGTGTTTACAGTAATTCTTCTTAGCCAACCTTCAAACGAGCCTTTAAAATTATACTGACCAATTTTTTCAAAAATAACCATAAAGCTATCTTGCAAATTATCTTCCGCTTCAAGCTTGTTCCGAGAGTACTTTAAGCTTGTAGTGTATAGTTTTTTGGCATAATCTCTATACAATTGTGCTTGAGCATCACGGTCGTTATTCTTACAATTATGTATGAGTTGTTCTAAACTCACTCGTTTTATTGGTTTTTTTAGTAGCTTAAGTTAGTTGTCGTTAACAGGCACTTCGTATGTTAAGTACATATCTTCTCCGTCATCATTTTTTCCTTGCCAAAATTTAAATGTATATGGTTCAGAATCAAGTGCACTAAAGCTAAATGTTTCGGTTTTAAATTCCTCTTCTAATGGTTCACAATTGTTTCCGGTAGTTACAAAATTTACTACAGCAATGGTTCTAACATTTCCAGTTTGTTGTACATACTCAAAGTTACTAAATGTATGACAAGTAGATGGACGTTTGTAAGTTACGCTAATAGTATGTGTACTTCCAAAATTAAAAGCTAAAGGTATCTCTACACTATCAACGGGAAGGAATTCAAATTGAAATTGAACATCCGATGTACTGTCATCAACAGCACATGAATTAAAAACCATTGAACTCATCACTAAAGCTAAAAATAATATCTTCTTCATAATCAAAATAATAAGCTACTTTTACAAGTAGATGCATTTATAGGCAAAAGGTTGCGTATAAAAATAAAAAAAATCCCAATAAGGGATTTTTCTTAGTTTATGTTAAGTTATATGCTATACTTTCAAGCATATAATTTTATATAGATTTAACTATTTGCAATAGCATCTTTAATTTTAACTTCAAGTTCTTCTAGTAATTCTGGATTGTCTTCTAATAAAGATTTTACAGCATCACGTCCTTGCCCCAATTTAGAATCACCATAACTAAACCAAGAACCACTCTTTTTTATGATTTCGTAATTTACACCGATGTCTAAAATTTCTCCTACTTTAGAAACTCCAGCGCCATACATAATGTCAAACTCAACCGTTTTAAATGGTGGTGCAACTTTGTTTTTTACAACTTTCACACGTGTTTTGTTTCCTTTTACTTCGCCATCAGTTCCTTTAATTTGTGTAGAACGTCTAATATCTAAACGAACAGAAGCGTAGAATTTTAAAGCATTTCCTCCAGTAGTTGTTTCTGGGTTTCCAAACATAACCCCAATTTTTTCACGCAATTGGTTAATGAAGATTACCGTACAATTGGTTTTGCTAATTGAAGCTGTCAACTTACGTAAGGCTTGTGACATTAAACGAGCATGTAATCCCATTTTAGAATCTCCCATTTCACCTTCAATCTCACTTTTTGGAGTCAATGCGGCAACAGAGTCAATTACTACAATATCGATAGCACCAGAACGAATTAAATTATCAGCAATTTCTAAAGCTTGCTCTCCGTGATCTGGTTGAGAAATAATTAAATTATCAATATCCACACCTAAACTTTCAGCATAAAAACGATCAAAAGCGTGTTCTGCATCAATAAAAGCAGCAATTCCACCTTTCTTTTGTGCTTCTGCCATGGCATGTAAAGTCAATGTTGTTTTACCAGAAGATTCAGGACCATAAATTTCAACAACTCTTCCTCTTGGATATCCACCAACTCCTAAGGCAATATCTAAACCAAGCGAACCTGTAGGAATGGTATCCACTTCTTCTACAACAGAATCGCCTAACTTCATTACAGCACCTTTACCATACGTTTTATCTAACTTATCTAAGGTAAGTTTTAATGCTTTTAATTTCGCTTCTTTTTCTTTATCTGAACTCATTATGTCAATTTTCTATTAATTTGAACGTTGCTAAATTACTATTTCTTTTCACTGAAACCAATTCACGATTTCTGATTTTGAATAAATCGCCTCAAAAAAAATTAGAATCACACGCAACCTTTTTTAAAATTCGACATCTATTAGGTAAAATTGCTTATAAAAGATGAGAATTTTAAACACATTTATTTACAATACACGAAATAACGCTTCGGTTCCATTATTCGGGAACTGCAAGCTTGACGGTGGCTAGCTTCATTGTTAATTCTATTCTTTAATAGAGAAATTGAATATTAACAATGAATTAGCTAGTAAGAGCGCTTCTGTCCACATAGAAGCGCTTTTATTTTTCCCGTAGTTGCAGTAAAAAGTTATTTTAATTGATCAAAAAAACGTTTTTCACTTCCATTTTCCCTGTTTTTGTACTGCAAATTTCTTCACTTTATCTTATTGAAATTAAAAATACAGTATTTGTTTCAATAAAGTACTGCAATAATGTATAAGCGTATTATTTTTCTTGTGAGCGTTATTTTTTCAGAGAAAACACACTTGTTTATTTGGTATTAGCACAAAAAATGTAATTTTGCCCAAAATATATACTTTAATCTTAACAAATTGATATAGCATGCAACTGTACAATAAATTAAGTGCGAAGGAAAGAGCGGAACTTATCGAAAAAGCTGGTAAAGACCGTATGACAATATCTTTCTATAAATACGCACAAATCGGAAACCCTGAAATTTTACGAAATCATTTATTTATTAACTGGGACAAAATAGACGTCTTAGGTCGAATTTATGTGTCGTATGAAGGTATAAATGCACAACTTTCTGTGCCTGCCGAAAATTTCAACACTTTCAAAGATCATTTGGACACAATTTCATTTTTAGAGAATGTTCGTCTAAATGTTGCGATTGAACAAGATAATATGTCATTCCTTAAGCTAAAAGTAAAAGTAAGAGATAAGATTGTTGCAGACGGATTGAATGATGAAAGTTTTAATGTTACTGATAAAGGTGTGCATGTTGCCGCTGAGAAATTCAATGAATTATTAGACGACAAAAACACAATTTTGGTAGATATGCGTAACCATTACGAAAGTGAAATTGGTCATTTTCAAGGAGCCATTACACCAGATGTAGATACGTTTAGAGAATCATTACCAATTATAGAAGACGACTTAAAAGAACACAAAGAAGACAAAAACCTAGTGATGTATTGTACAGGTGGAATTCGTTGTGAAAAGGCAAGTGCCTACTTTAAACATAAAGGTTTTAAAAAAGTATATCAACTTGAAGGCGGAATTATTAATTACGCACGTCAGGTAGAAGCACAAAACTTAGAAAACAAATTTATTGGTAAAAACTTTGTATTCGATCACCGAAGAGGCGAGCGAATTTCAGATGATATTATTGCCAATTGTCACCAATGCGGAAACCCTTGTGATACACATGTAAACTGTGCTAACGAAGCATGTCATTTACTATTTATTCAATGTGAATCTTGCGCAGAAAAAATGGATACTTGTTGTTCAGACGATTGTAAAGAGGTGCATAATTTGCCACAAGAAAAGCAAAAAGAATTGCGTAAAGGGAAAGAAGTTAGCAACAAAATCTTTAAAAAAGGAAGATCGGAAGTATTGAAGTATAAAAAGTAGATTTCCGATGCTACAGAAATAATCCTATCTTTACAACTTTAGAAAAAGAATACGAACCCCATATCTGCATCCCGAATAGCAGATTCTATATATAAAAATATGAGTTGTAACAGTTGTTCAACTGGTAAAGATGGTCAACCCAGAGGCTGCAAGAACAATGGAACTTGTGGTACTGATAGCTGTAACAAGCTAACAGTCTTCAATTGGTTGTCCAACATGTCGCTACCTAGCAGTCAAACACCATTTGATTGTATTGAGGTACGTTTTAAAAACAGTAGAAAGCATTTTTATAGAAATACAGAAAATTTAACATTAAGCATAGGAGACATTGTAGCTACAGAAGCTTCTCCAGGACATGATGTTGGTATAGTAACACTTACAGGTGAATTGGTGCGTGTGCAAATGCGCAAGAAAAAAGTAAGCACTGAAAGTGAAGAAATAAAAAAAGTATATCGAAAAGCTTCGCAAAAAGATATCGATGTTTGGTCACGTGCACGCGATAGAGAAGAAGCTATCAAAAAACGTGCGCGCGAATTGGCAATTGCCTTAAACTTACAAATGAAAATCTCTGATGTAGAATTTCAAGGTGATGGCTCTAAAGCTACTTTTTACTATACTGCAGATGATCGTGTAGACTTTCGTCAATTAATTAAAGACATGGCAAAAGCGTTCAGTATTCGTATTGAAATGCGCCAAATTGGCTTTAGACAAGAAGCAGCTCGCTTGGGCGGAATTGGCTCTTGTGGACGCGAATTGTGCTGTTCAACATGGTTGACAGATTTTCGTTCTGTAAATACGGCTGCAGCCAGATATCAGCAACTTTCGTTAAATCCTCAAAAACTAGCAGGACAATGCGGAAAGTTAAAATGCTGTTTAAACTTTGAGTTAGATGCGTATTTGGAAGCATTACAACAATTTCCAAAAAGTGACGTAAAACTCTATACGGAAAAAGGAACTGCGGTATGCCAAAAAACAGATATCTTTAAAGGACATATTTGGTATGCGTATGAAGGTGAATGGATGAATTGGCATAAACTTACCACAGATCAAGCCAATGAAATCATTGAACTTAATGCAAAAAAAGAAAAAGTAATAAGTTTAGAAGAATATGCTTTAGAACTTATTGAAGAAGATGAAGATACTAAAACAAACTTTGAAAACGTTGTAGGACAAGACAGTCTTACACGATTCGATAAGAAACCCACTCGAAACCGAAAAAGAAGAGGCGCACAAAACAAGAAAAAGCGTAGAAACAACAATGCCAAAACGGGCGCAACTGCAAAGAATACAAACAATCAAAAAGCAGGAAACGCACCAAAAAAAGGCAACAGTGGCGGAAAAAACAATCCTCGTAGTAAAAATAGCAACAAAGCTAAATCGAATAGTGAAAATGCTAGAGGACCAAAAAGCACTGGAAACAAGAATAACAACAGACGTAAAAAATCGAACAAAAATGCAAAGCCTAAATAAATACGCATTTTTACTAGGTATTCTTAGTACATTACTATTCATTTCTTGTGATGGCAACCGTGTATATGACCAATATACTTCCGTAGGAACATCTTGGGACAAAGACGCACCTCTTATTTTCAAATTCCAACAGCCAGATAGTACAAACAATTACAACTTGTTTGTCAATGTGAGAAATACAAACGAATACGAATTTCGCAACTTATTTCTTATTGTAAACATGAACTTTCCAAACGGGAATGTTGTTTCAGATACTTTAGAGTATGAAATGGCAGCACCCGATGGAAAATGGCTTGGTACAGGTATGACCACCAAAGAAAGTAAACTTTGGTACAAAGAAAATGTACGCTTTCCTTTTGAAGGAACATATGAAGTTACCATACAGCAGGCCATGCGAAAAATTAATGAACCTCAAGGAATCCAAAGCTTAAAGGGAATCACAGAGGTTGGCTTTAGAATCGAAAAAAAATAGTGCAAACAACGTATTGAAATGGCAAAAAAGCAAGTCAAAAAAAAGGGAGAAAAAAAATCGAAACCAGGCTCATTTAGAAAGCTTATCAGATGGTTTTGGATTCTATTTGCAGGTGGAATCGCAAGTATATTTTTATTATTCTTATTAGCTTCCTGGGGGTTTTTAGGTGAAATGCCATCTTTTGAAATTCTAGAAAATCCGCAAACAAACTTGGCTACACAGGTAATATCTGCCGACGGAAAAGTGCTTGGAAAATATTACTTAAAAGACAACAGAACGCCTGTTGATTTTGAAGAATTGCCAAAAGATTTAGTAAATGCACTCATTGCAACAGAAGATGCACGTTTCTATGAACACTCTGGAATTGATGTGCGAGGAACTATCAGAGCCTTTGCATACCTAGGAAGTAAAGGTGGTGCAAGTACCATTTCGCAACAGTTGGCACGACAATTATTTGTAGGTGTACGATCAAGAAATATATTTCAAGCAGGAACTCAAAAAATTAAAGAATGGGTTATTGCTACACGTTTAGAGCGCCAGTATACTAAAGAAGAAATCGTTGCAATGTATTTCAATATTTATGACTTTGGAAACAATGCGGATGGAATTCGTTCTGCAGCACGTATATACTTTGGTAAAGAACCAAAAGAATTGAAAATAGAAGAATCGGCAATGTTGGTAGGAATGTTTGTAAATTCATCGCTATTCAATCCAAGAAAAAGACCAGAGCGTGTAAAGAAAAGAAGAAATGTAGTATTAGGACAAATGTACAAATACGAATACATTACGGAAGCTGTGAAAGACTCTTTACAAAAGCTTCCATTAACGATTGATTATAACCCAGAATCGCACAATGAAGGTTTGGGAACGTATTTTAGAGAGCATTTAAAAGGATTCCTTAAAAAATGGATCAAAGACAATCCTAAAAATGATAAAGGTGATAAGTACAATATTTATTTAGATGGATTAAAAATTTACACCACAATCGATTCGCGCATGCAAAAACATGCAGAAGATGCTGTAGAAGAACACATGCAAAAGCTTCAGGCGGAATTCAAACATCAAAACACAAAAAAACGTAATAAAAATGCGCCATTTGCCAGAGATGTAGAACAAAATACGATTGACAATATCATGATTAGAGCCATTCGAGGTTCTGATCGATGGGACATTATGGAAAAAGAAGGAAAATCTGAAAAAGAAATTCTTGCTTCATTTGATCGTAAAACACCTATGACTTTATTTTCATGGAAACACAAAAACAATCGTGTTGATACCATCATGACACCACGTGATTCTATCTTGTATTCAAAATTCTTTTTACGTGCAAGTTTTATGTCGTTAGAGCCACAATCGGGTCAAGTTAAGGCTTGGGTTGGCGGTATTAATTACCGAAACTTTAAATATGATATGGTAAGACAAGGAGCGCGTCAAATAGGTTCTACATTCAAACCTTTTGTATATGCTACGGCAATTGATCAATTGCATTTATCTCCTTGTGATTCTATGCCAAATGGTCCTTTTTGTATAGAAGAAGGAAAATATGGTATAGCAGAACCATGGTGTCCAAAAAATTCTGACGGAAAATATGAAGGTATGCGAACGCTTAAAGGCGCGTTGGCAAACTCTGTAAATACTGTAACAGCACGTTTAATGGACAAAGTAGGTCCTGTAAATGTTCGATCATTAGCACAACGACTTGGTGTAGAATCTGAAATAGAGGAAGTGCCATCAATTGCATTAGGAACACCAGACATTTCTTTATACGAAATGTTAGGTGCGTACGGAACATTTGTTAACAAAGGAGTTTACGTTAAACCAGTCATTGTAACGCGTATTGAAGATAAAAACGGAACTATACTTTATGAATTTGTACCGAAAACAAGAGATGTACTAAGTGAAGAAGTAGCGTATACAGTTGTAAACTTAATGGAAGGTGTAACTGAAAGTGGTTCTGGAAGAAGGCTTCGCCATAAATCATTGGCCGAAAGACCTTTATATAAAGAAATTATGACGGGATATCCGTATGAATTCAAAAATCCAATAGCTGGTAAAACTGGAACTACACAAAACAACAGTAATGGTTGGTTTATTGGAATGGTACCTAACTTGGTTTCTGGTGCTTGGGTAGGAGGAGAAGATATGCAAGTCCGTTTTGCATCAACAACTTACGGACAAGGAGCTTCCATGGCATTACCAATTTGGGGATTATTTATGAAGAAATGCTATGCTGATGCATCTTTATCTGTCTCAAAAGATAAATTTCCAAAGCCAGAAGAAGAAATGACAATCAATGTAGATTGCTCTAAAACTACTTCAACAAAAGGCGATACTAAAGACGATGAGCCAGATGATGATAAAATAGATGGTATTGACTTTGATTAAGCTTAAATTATTCTGAAAAATTAGAAACATCTTTTGAAAATTTCGTAATTTTCAGTCAAAATATTGATTGATGATTAATAAAAAGATAAATTCTGTACAAGAAGCAGTTGCAGGTGTGGCAGATAATATGACGCTAATGCTCGGAGGCTTTGGATTGTGCGGAATCCCGGAAAACACAATTGCTGAATTGGTAAAGCTTGGTGTAAACAATCTTACATGTATTTCAAACAATGCTGGTGTAGACGATTTTGGTCTTGGTTTGCTATTGCAACAACGTCAAATTAAAAGAATGATTTCTTCCTACGTGGGCGAAAATGATGAATTTGAACGTCAAATGCTATCAGGAGAATTAGAAGTAGAACTTACACCTCAAGGAACACTTGCCGAAAAATGTAGAGCTGCACAAGCAGGATTTCCAGCATTTTATACACCAGCAGGCTACGGAACAGAAGTAGCAGAAGGAAAAGAATCGAGAGAATTTAATGGTAAAATGCACATCTTAGAAAAGGCATACGAAGCAGATTTTGCTTTTGTAAAGGCTTGGAAAGGTGACGAAGCAGGAAACTTAATTTTTAAAGGAACAGCTCGTAACTTTAATTCATGTATGTGTGGAGCAGCAAAAATTACAGTTGCTGAGGTTGAAGAATTGGTGCCCGCAGGAGAATTAGATCCAAACCAAATTCATATTCCAGGGATTTTTGTACAACGAATTTTTCAAGGGAATACGTATGAAAAGCGAATAGAACAAAGAACTGTAAGACAAAGAAGTTAGTTATGTTGGATAAAAATGGAATTGCAAAGAGAATTGCAAAAGAAGTAAAAGATGGTTATTACGTAAATTTAGGAATCGGAATACCAACACTAGTTGCTAACTTCGTTAGAAATGATATTGAAGTAGAATTTCAAAGTGAAAATGGAGTACTTGGAATGGGACCTTTTCCTTTTGAAGGTGAAGAAGATGCAGATATTATAAATGCAGGAAAACAAACTATTACAACTTTACCAGGCGCAAGTTTCTTTGATTCGGCAATGAGCTTTTCTATGATTCGAGGAAAACATGTTGATTTAACAATTCTTGGTGCAATGGAAGTAGCCGAAAATGGTGATATAGCCAATTGGAAAATTCCAGGAAAAATGGTTAAAGGAATGGGAGGCGCAATGGATTTGGTTGCTTCCGCAGAAAATATAATTGTAGCAATGATGCATACCAACAAGAGAGGAGAATCTAAATTATTAAAAAAATGTTCTTTGCCTTTAACAGGTATTGGTTGTGTGAAAAAAATTGTGACAAACCTCGCTGTTTTAAATGTAACAGAAGAAGGATTTGAATTGCTTGAAAGAGCACCAGGAATTTCTGTTGAAGAAATAAAAAAGGCTACAGAAGGAAACTTAATCATAAATGGAGAAATTCCAGAAATGGAACTTATCTAGTTTTAATAAAATCTAAAAAAACAAACATAAAAGTGTCATATTCGTAAAAATATGGCACTTTTTTTATGAATTTAATATAAAAAAAGTATACTCTATAAACTCCACTATTTTTATAGATAATTATCAGATAATCAGTTAATTGTTGAGTTTATCATTCGCATTTACATGAGAATGATATTGTGTAATTCATCGAAAAAAGAAGTATTTAAACGTGAAATTCGTAAAAAATTAACATATTTGCTGCGTTTTTAACAGTACGTTAAGAATACATAGTGCTAATTAACTTAAATACTTTTATTTTATGAAAAAACAAATTACTCTACTCTTATTGAGTTTTTTATTTGTTGGAATGATGTCTGCTCAAGAGCGTAATTGTTCTACAATGGAAAACTTAGAATACAGAAAGCAGCTCGATCCGCAATTGGAAGCACGAATGCAGGAAATTGATAATTACACTAGGCAACGAATTCAACAAAATGGAATTCCTAAAAGCATTTCTGGAAACGTAATTACAATTCCAGTAGTTGTTCATGTAATGTACACAAACGCTACAAACAACATTAGTCAAGCACAAATTCAGTCTCAGATTGATGTTATCAATGAAGATTTTAGAAGAACTAACGCTGATGCAGATAATACATGGTCACAAGCAGCCGATACAGAAATTCAATTCTGTATGGCAACGATAGACCCTAATGGAAATGCAACAACAGGAATTACTAGAAAATCTGTTACTAGAACAGATTGGGGAACTAATGACGATATGAAAAAGTCATCTCAAGGAGGAGTAAATCCTTGGAATACATCAGAATATTTAAATATGTGGGTAGTACCTCAAATGACAAGTGGCGGAAGAACAATTTTAGGGTATGCTCAGTTTCCAGGTGGTGCAGCTTCAACAGATGGTGTTGTAATGGCGTATAACTATTTTGGTAGAGTAGGAAACGTATCTGCTCCATTTGATGGCGGAAGAACAACAACTCACGAAATAGGACACTATTTAAATTTAAGACATATTTGGGGAGACTCTAACTGTGGTAATGATTTTGTAAGTGATACACCAACACACCAAACTTCTAATGGAGGATGTCCAACAGGTCAAGTATCTTGTGGATCTGTAGATATGGTTCAAAACTATATGGATTATACAAATGATTCATGTATGAACTTATTTACGGCTGGACAAAAAGCACGTATGCGTGCAGTATTAGATGCAGGTGGAGTTCGTAGAAGCTTAGCTTTATCTGATAAATGTGGTTCTGCTCCAGCGCCAACATGTACTGATGGTGTTCAAAATGGAGACGAAACAGGAATTGACTGTGGAGGATCATCATGTGCTCCTTGTACTACACCTCCAACATGTAATGACGGAATTCAAAATGGAGATGAAACAGGAATTGATTGTGGTGGATCATCATGTGCGCCATGTCAAACTGCTTGTACAGATAATGAAGTAACATTAACAATTACATTCGATAACTACCCAGAAGAAACTTCTTGGTCTTTAGTTACTGATGGAGGAACTACCGTTGCTTCACAAAACTATACAAATGCTCAGGCAGATGGTTCTACTATTACTGAAACATTCTGTTTACCTGACGATTGCTATACATTTACAATCAATGATGCTTATGGAGATGGAATTTGCTGTTCTTTTGGAAATGGATCATATACGTTAACAGGACCAAATGGAGAAATCAAATCAGGAGGAAGCTTTACTTCATCTGAAGGAACTGATTTCTGTTTTGGAAATACACCACCAGCACCAACATGTACTGATGGAATTCAAAATGGAGATGAAACAGGAATTGACTGTGGAGGTTCATCTTGTGCGCCATGTCAAACTGGTGGAACAACTGTATTACATGAAGGATTCTTCGAGTCTGGATGGGATGGATGGTCTGATGGAGGAAGCGATTGTTTCCGTTACAGTGGATCTCGTTCTTATGAAGGATCGTACTCAATTCGTTTACGTGATAATACAGGAACACGTTCTGCAATGACTTCAGAAACATTTGACTTACGTGCATACGATCAAGTAGAATTTAAGTTCTATTTCTATGCAAACTCAATGGAAACTGGAGAAGATTTCTGGGTACGATATTACAATGGATCTTCTTGGAGTACGGTAGCAACGTATGCTAGCGGAACTAACTTTAATAATGGTACTTTCTATTCTGCAACAGTAACATTAAACAGTGCTGATGTAAACTTTGCTTCTAACTCACAATTTAGAGTACAATGTGATGCTAGTGCAAATGCAGATCAAGTATATATTGACCAAGTAACCATTACTGGTATCAATGGTGGAAATGCAAGAGTACAGGCTATTGGTGGCGTACAAAACATACGTACAGGACCACAAAGCTCAATAAGTGGTGATTTCTTAATGACTCCAACAGTAACACGTGGTGATATTACGATCAACTTAGCAAGCTACAACCTTAACTCTTCATACAGAATCTTGAATTTACTAGGTCAAACAGTAAAAGCAGGAACATTGAAAGATGGAAGATTAAATGTAGGTGAACTGAAATCTGGTGTATACATGCTAGAAGTAACAGATGAAGAAGAAAAACTTATTCAGAAGTTTGTAAAGCAATAAGCTTAGACTTTAATACATTTTTTATAGAATTAGAAACTCCCAAGTGTCAAAGCTTGGGAGTTTTTTTATTGTGTATAAAAATAGCAAAGCGGACTTGCTAATAAAAGAAAGTACCGCTCTGCTTATTTAAAAAAACAGCTAACCTAAAGATTCCCCAATCCAACGTGATACTTAAACCAACTGCTGTTTTTCTAATATGTAAATCAATCTAATTTATTTTTAAGGTGTCTGTTTCAGGAAGTCTGAAACCGTTTCACCTGTTTTCTTTCTAAATGCTTTTGAGAAGGATTCTCTATTGCTAAAACCAGCTTCTTCTGCCATAGCATGCATTGTATAATTTCTGTAACTAGTATTTTTTTCTAATTTTTCAATACTGTATTGAACGCGTAAATCATTGATGTAATTTCGAAACGATTTTAGTTTATAGGTATTAATCACTTTCGATAAATACTTTGTATTCGTTTGAAGCTTTTTAGCAAATTCATATAATGTAATTTTAGAATTTAAGAAACCTCTTTCGTTTTCAAATGCTTTTAAATTTTCAAGAATCGTATGTACAATTAACGGATCAATATTTAGCTTGGAACTTGTGTCTTTTTCATTATCATGCGTATGCTCTTGCTTTGTTTTTTCTAATAATGACACAATTTTTTCCAGTCGTTTATCTCTACGTTTATTAAAAAAGCATAACATTCCAAAAAGTACTACTAAGAATAACACAATGCCCATGAGTATAAAATACTTTAGTTCAAATGCTTCTTGTTTCTCAAGCAATGTTGTAATTATTTTTTCCTTCTGTTCTACTAGTGCCAAGCTATCTGTTTGTAGCGTTTTTTTAGAAAACGATAACTCTTGGATGCTTTTAGAAACTTCCATTTTTTCACTTCCGTAGATTGCTCCAACGTTTAAAAAACAAATACATATCATTAGTATATTCTTATATATCAACTTCATGGTAACGGTTTTTGTGTTAATGTTTCTTTTTTAATTCGTTTTCAATTTCTTGATCGACTTCGTTTTTTGATTTCTGTTTGTATCTACTTGATGTATTCTTGAAATACAACGTCAGTATAATGACAACAATAATTACTACTATTGCG
>NZ_JBOEFY010000056.1:0-37311 GCF_050633145.1 Kordia sp.
ACAGCAATCATAGAAATCTCTACATTGACATACAATGGTAAGTTTCCAACTTCAACAGTTTCACGAGCTGGTGCAGTTGCTTCATCAAAATACTGACCGTATACAGGATTAATCTTCTTAAAGTCGTTCATATTCTTAATGAAAATAGACGTTTTCACTACATTGTCAAAAGTCATATTAGCGGCAGCCAACACTGCTTTCATGTTTTCCATAACTTGCTTGGTTTCTACTTCAATAGAATCCATAACAAGTTCTCCCGTTTTTGGATCAATCGCAACTTGACCAGAAGTATACAACGTTCCGTTAATTAATACTGCTTGGTTATATGGTCCAATAGGAGCAGGTGCATTTGGTGTAGTAATGATTTGTTTTGCCATGGTTTGGTTATTTTGTTATTAGGTCTTTGGTCTTTGATCTTTGGTTTTGGATGCAATTAAAAATGGAATTTCTAACACCTAACACCCAAAACCCATATTATTACAATCTTCTATCCGGTTCACTTCGTTGTTCCCACTTCACATCTTTCAGTATAGATGCTTTAATTCCAATAAAGAAATACCAAGAAGCTCGTGAACTAAACGGAACCCAGTTAAAGTTAATTCGCCAACTCTTTAAGTCACGTTCAAAACGCATTTGCGTAAAAGTAAATCCTTTGTTTTTAAAATCGTACCCTGAAGAAACTCCGACTTTCCATTGTGGTGTCAATTCAACATTTCCAGAAAACATCAATGAATTGTTCGAAATCTCGTCTTGTCTATTGCTATTCAAATACGTCACCGTATAGGCGAGTCGTAAATCCCACGGAATTTTGGCTCGATACGCTTCAACATCTTCTTTCTCTTCGTCATCATCATCGTCGTCGTCTCCAAAACTCTGTCGATCACTAAAATCTTGTGCACGTCCAAACAAGTCGTCATCGCGTCCACCACTTCGTGTATTATCTGTCCTATCATCATCTTTTCCTTCCAAACTTTTACTAGAAAAAGAATAATTAAAGTTCAAATTGGCGCTTGTTAATCGGAATAAACTTCCGCCATTATTAATATTAAACTTATCAATTCGTACACCTTGATTATCAATTGCATACGGATCTAAATTTGCACCAAAGTTTACATTCAGCTTGTTGTTAAATAACTGTGTACTACCAGAAACTCGAACTGGTGACCAAGCTAAAGAATCGGCTGCAATATTATAATTTGTAGAGAAGTTTAAACTATTTAGTAACATCACCTTTTTAGGTTCTGTTTGCGTAGAATCTTTTGATTTAATTTTGGCTTCAACCGTATTTGCAACATTAAGTCCTATAGAACTTGCAAAATTTCTACCTGGTACGCCAAAAAGCCCATCTTCAAAACGTGTATACTCTTGTTTTGTTTGTAAGTCTGCATCAATAATATATTCATCGTAATATTGATTGAATGCAGGATTGTAACTATAACTAATAGAAGGACGTAATGTATGTCGTATTGCTTGAATCTTTCGGTCTTTTCCGCGTTCAAAAGTACCGTATAATGTAGTTCCGACGCTGGCACTAAAGTTATAAGTTCTAAATGCATCAAATCCGCTAATGGTGTCTTTTACAGAATCAATTTGTAAAGAAGGATCAGTCGGATCAACAACTGCATCCGAACGTCTTGAGGTTTGCAAAGCCCAAACTTCGTCATAATTTCCTCCCAAGCTCACACTAATATACTTAAATACTTTAAAGTTTGTATTTAAAGGAATATTGTGTCTAACACCAACTTTGGCGTCGTCAAACATCTCTTTCGTAAAGAAATCCTCATCTGTGGTAAGAATTCTATTTTCTCCACGTAAACTATATTGAAAGTTAATATTCTTGATGATTCCTTTTTTAACTCCATCTTTAGGTGCAAAAGGATAAATACGTTCTACACTCGCTTGTAAAGTAGGAAGTGTAAGATTGATACTTTCTGTATTGGTATTTTGCGAATGCGTAGCTGTTAAAGAAACATTTACCGACGGATATGATGGAAATGTCTTAGAATACGAAACAGACGAATTTAATGTGTTATTTAAAAAGTTTGGCGTGTTTAATTGATTCACAGATTGCTGATAGAAACTACTACTACCTAAGTTTACCGAAGCAGAAAATCGCGAATTCGGGTTTGCTTTTGGATCTTGATTGTGCGACCAACGAATGTTATAAATATTCGATTTACTATAGTCTGGAAAACCACGTTGACTGTTAATAACAGCTTCAAATCGCATGCTTAAATTTCCGCGGAAGCGATAACGCAAGGCATAATTTGATTCGACTCGAAAGGCGTAACTACCATTTGTATAATAATCACCCAAAAGCGCCAGATCAAAATAATCACTAACGGCAAAATAATAACCACCGTTTTGGAAGAAATATCCTCGACTACTATTTTCTCCAAATGTTGGAAAAATAAATCCAGAAGCTCTATCGTCTGTTAATGGAAAATATGCAAACGGAAATCCAATTGGTGTTGGCACGTCTGCGATATACATATTTGTTACTCCAGAAACGATTTTCTTATTAGGAACAAGTTTAATTTTTCGTGCTAAGAAATAATACTCTGGATTTTCAACATCTTTAGAAGTCGTAAACTTGGCATTTCGAATAAAAATTACAGAGTCATTTTCCTTTTTAGTCAGTTCTCCGTAAATCTTAGTTCCATTTTGTTCTGTACGAGAATTCCAAATAAGTGCTTTCTCGGTATCAAAATTAAATCGAATAGAATCGGGTTCTACAATATTATCTGCCTGTTTAAAATAAGGAGCTTGCGAATATACACCTGCCGTATCTTTTAAGCGACCTGCATACACTTCATTTTTTTCATAATCTAAAATGATAATTCCAGACTTCAACTCTGTATCTTGATAATACAATTCGGCTTCATTATATAATAAGATTTGCTTCTTGCGCTGACTTATCTTTACATAATCTTTTGACTTGTACTTAATTTGATCTAGTAAAACGGGTTGTTTTTTAGGAACTGAATCTGTTTTAATAGAGTCATTCTTTACAGAATCTCTCACCTTACGCGTTCCTATTTTAAGCGCGTCATTCACATTTACTTTTACGGTATCGCTTTTCTGTTCCTTTTCTTTTTCAGGCTCAAAAGGAAGTTTCTTCCTTGTAGGAAGTTCTTGTGAAAAAGCAAAGAAACTCATCAATAATAATATGAGTTGTATACCTATATAAAATCTCTTTGTCTGCAATGGTCTATTCCAATATTCTTTATAATACACAAAAGAAAGATTTCTTTTATGAATAATCAACTAACTTTTATATTTTCGTTTATCATACGAAAGCCGTAAAAGTATGGCTCAATATTTGAAGTGCCAAACCTAGTGGTGTATTTTTATCATACATTTATGATATTTTAATTATAATTAACACAATAAGGAAAGCACAAAACGCATTATTATCTAATAGAACGAATAGAAATCAAATTTATGTATAGATATTTTTCAATAATAATTCTCTTTTTTGCATCAACATGTATCGTTGGAGCAAATGAAATGACAGAAAAGGAACCGACGAAGAAAAGAAAAGAGTTTGTAGTCATGATTGATGCTGGACACGGTGGACGAGATACTGGAACACCAGGAACCAAACGGTATAAAACTACAGAAAAGGACATTGCATTAGATGTTTCATTAGCATTAGGAAAAATGTTAGACAAACTTCCAAACGTAAAAGTCATATACACACGTAAAAAAGATACGTACCCTACATTAAATCAACGTGCGGTAATGACAAATAAGAAAAAAGCAGATTTGTTTATTTCTATTCACTGCAATGCGCAACCTGGCAGAAAAGGCACAGCGTATGGTTCAGAAACTTTTGTATTGGGTTTAAGTAAAAACAAAGCAAACTTAGAAGTAGCCAAACGTGAGAACTCGGTAATATTTTTAGAAGAGAACCATGAAGAAGTATATGAAGGGTTCAATCCGAACTCACCAGAATCTTTAATTAGTCTAATTATTTTACAAGAAGAATACTTAGATCAAAGCATTGAAATAGCTTCATACATTCAAAAAGAATTTAAAGTTACAGCCAAACGTAAAGACAGAGGCGTAAAGCAAGCAGGGTTTTGGGTACTCTCAAAAACGTATATGCCAAGTGTTTTGGTAGAGCTAGGTTTCTTAACTCACAAAAAGGAAGAAGATTTTTTAAACTCTAAAAAGGGAAAAAAAATCATGACAAAATCCTTATACAATGCTGTCAAAAAATATATAGAGCTACATTCTGAAAAACGATTTAGCAATGATGATGAAGTTATTATTGACGATTCGGAACCAGATGTAACAGAAGAATTGCCTGCATCAAGAGTGATAAAAGGTGTAACTTTTAAAGTACAACTATCGGCAAGTTCAAAAAAAATAGCTACAAAAGCATATAACTTTAAAGGATTAGATCAAATATCTAGAGAAAAATCAGGAAAAATATTTCGCTATTTTTACGGTAAAACTTCTGATTATGAGGAAGTAAAGCGAATGAAAGCAACTGCAAAAAGAAAAGGATATACCGATTGTTATATCGTAGCTTTCAAAAAAGGAAAAAAGGTGCCTTTGGCAGAAGTATTGAATCAATGATAAATTAAATGTATTCTTAGCAAAAAAATAGCTAATTTTGTGAAGTTCACAAATTCCCAAAAATTGAAAATATCTAGAGAAATTAAAACAGCACTACTAGCAATTACCGCGCTAGTACTATTATACTTCGGAATTAGTTACTTAATGTCAAGATCTGTGTTTTCTGGCGACAGAATGTTTTATGCAGAATACAATGATGTTGGCGGTTTGGTTCCAGCAACCAAAGTAATGATTAATGGATATCAAGTCGGTAAAGTACAAGACATTGAGTTACAACCATCAGGAAAATCGTTAGTGACCTTAGCACTAGACAACGACTTCCAGTTTTCAAAAAACAGTACTGTACAACTACAAGAAAATGGTTTTATTGGAGGAAAATCGTTAGCAATCATGCTAAAACAAGACGGTTCGCCTATAGCAGTTTCGGGTGATACACTAAAAACTGAAGTGAGATTGAGTATGGTTGATTCTTTTAAAAACCAACTCACACCATTACAAGCAAAAGTAGAAAGCATGATGGTGAGTGCCGATTCTTTATTAACGTCTGTAAATGCAATTTTAGATGTTGAATCGAGAAAAAACATAAAAAACAGTATCAAAGAGTTAAATGCTACTGTGGCTAACTTCAAAAAAGCTTCAGGAACACTAAATACGATACTTGATAACAACAAGAATAAACTAGACAGTGCATTAACCAATGTAGATAATATCACTGCAAACTTCTCTAAAGTATCCGATTCTTTAGCAAATTTAGAGCTTAACAAAACTGTCAAACAACTACAATCAACCATCAAAGGATTTGACAAGATAATTGCGGGTATTGAAAACGGAGAAGGTTCGGTTGGAAAACTATTAAAAGATGAAGAACTGTACGACAACCTTACAGGCGCATCTTTACAAATGGAACAATTGCTTGAAGACATGAAATTGAATCCGAAACGATACGTACATTTCTCATTATTTGGTAAAAAAGCCAAACAATACAAAAAAGAAGAGAAAGAAGAAGACAAGAAAAACTAAGCATAACCATCAAACGATAACTACTTATGGAGTTCATTCCTAAAATCCTATTTGCCATACTTTTGATTGTAGGTATAGGTTACTTTGCAAGAAATGTTAAAAAACTTATCAGAAACATCAAACTCGGAAAAGATATTGATCGAACCGACAATAAATCCGAGCGTTGGAAAAATATGGCAATGATTGCTTTAGGGCAATCCAAAATGGTGCGTAGACCTATTGCTGGTATTTTACACATTATAGTATATGTCGGATTTGTAATTATCAACATAGAAGTTTTAGAAATTATTATTGACGGACTCTTTGGAACACACAGAGTATTCACAAAAGTTTTACCCGATAGTATCTACGGTTTCCTTATTGGAAGTTTTGAAATACTAGCCGTTGGCGTTTTACTAGCAGTAATAATCTTCTGGATTCGTAGAAATGCAATCAAATTAAAACGTTTTTTAAGTGCCGAAATGAAAGGTTGGCCAAAAAGTGATGGAAACATTATTTTATACTTTGAAATGGTTTTAATGACTTTATTCTTAGTGATGAATGCTACTGATGTTGACTTTCAGGCAATGGAATCTGGAAACATTATAAGCAAGCATATTGCTGGTTGGTTTGGAACTGGAGATCATTTACATATCATAGAAAGAACTGCTTGGTGGATTCATATTGCAGGAATTTTAGCCTTCTTAAACTATCTATACTACTCAAAACACTTACACATACTATTAGCATTTCCAAATACATGGTACGCAAACCTAAAGCCAAAAGGTCAGTTTGTAAATGATGCCAATGTTACAAAAGAAGTAATGTTAATGATGGATCCGAATGCAGATCCTTTTGCCGCTCCTGCGGAAGGGGAAGACGAAGGCGAACCTGAAAAATTTGGAGCTTCTGATGTGCAAGACCTAAACTGGGTTCAACTGATGAACTCGTATACCTGTACAGAATGCGGACGTTGTACAAGCGAATGTCCTGCAAACCTGACTGGAAAAAAACTATCGCCTCGTAAAATAATGATGGACACCAGAGATCGTCTGGAAGAAGTTGGAAAAAACATTGATGCCAACAACGGAACCTTTGTAGACGATGGAAAATCTTTACTAAACGATTATATCTCTACGGAAGAATTGTGGGCATGTACCTCTTGTAATGCTTGTGTGGAAGCTTGTCCTGTAAACATTGATCCGTTATCAATCATCATAGAAATGCGTAAATACTTAGTGATGGAGCAATCTGCTGCACCAACTGAATTAAACGTAATGATGGGGAACATTGAAAACAATGGAGCACCTTGGCCATACAATCAAATGGACAGACTAAACTGGAAAGACGAAAACTAAAAAGACAACTTAAAAAAATACGATGATGAAAGTACCTACAATGGCAGAATACATGGCAGAAGGTAAACAACCAGAAATATTATTTTGGGTTGGATCTGCTGGAAGTTACGATGATAGAGCAAAAAAAATAACCAAAGCTTTTGTAAAGATTTTAAACAAAGCAAATGTAGACTTTGCTGTTTTAGGATCGGAAGAAAGTTGTACTGGAGATGTTGCAAAGCGCGCTGGAAATGAATTCTTATTTCAGATGCAAGCAGTAATGAATATTGAAGTACTCAATGGATATGAAATAAAACGAATTGTAACCTGTGATCCGCATTCTTTTAACTGTATAAAAAATGAATATCCTTCTCTAGGAGGAAATTATGATGTAGTACACCATACACAATTTATAAAAGAACTAATTGATAATGGACGTTTAGAAAAAGTAGGAGACACCTATAAAGGAAAACGTATTACATTTCATGATCCATGTTACTTAGGAAGAGCAAATAAAGAATACGATGCACCTCGTGATGTATTAAGTGTTTTAAATGCGAACTTAACAGAAATGAAGCGTCACAAAGCAACAGCACTTTGTTGTGGAGCGGGAGGCGCACAAATGTTCAAAGAACCTGAAAAAGGAGATAAAGACATCAATGTGCTACGTACGGAAGATGCTTTAAAAACAAATCCAGAAATTATTGCTACAGGTTGTCCATATTGCAATACGATGATGACAGACGGAATAAAAAGTAAAGAAAAAGAGGATAGTGTTATAGTGCAAGATATAGCTGAGTTAATTGCCAATGCACAAAACTTATAAAACAATCAAAAACTAAAGAGAAAACATGCTTGTAGAATTTGATAACATATCAGATGAAGCCAGAGTTTGGATATACCAAGCCAATCGGTCATTCAGTGAAGTAGAGTTGGAGGAAATCAAAGCCAAGCTTTCAAACTTTATCACACAATGGACAGCGCACGGAAGCGATTTAGAAGCTTCTTTCGAAATAAAATACAAACGTTTCATAATTCTTGCTGTCGATCAAGGAAAACAAATGGCAACAGGTTGTTCTATTGATTCGTCAGTACATTTTATTCAGCAATTAGAAAAAGAATACAATGTTGATTTAATGGACAAAATGAACGTGTCTTACAAACAAGGACAATATGTTGCATACAAAGACTTAAAAGCGTTTCGAAAAATGGCAAAAGACAAAGCCGTTACAGGAAACACCATTGTTTTTAACAACTTAGTAGCTACCAAAGCAGAGTTTTTAGAAAATTGGGAAGTTCCTGCACGCGAAAGCTGGCATGGACGTTTCTTAAGCTAAAAAAGAAACATAAAAATAGAATCATAAGGTGCGCTCATAGCGTGCCTTTTTTTATTTGTAATAAAAAAGAGTCAAGTGTTTAAGAATTTTAGTTGATTGTGTACCTTTAAATTAAATCATCAATATTTATCATAACCTTACTATGGTAAAACCGTAAAGCATTGATTACTATATGATTTATATTTAGACTTAACTTTAAATTAATAATTATGAAAAAAAGGAATTTAAATGCAAAGTTGACTTTAAAGAAAAACTTAGTATCTAATTTACAAGTAGAGGAAGTAAAAGGAGGATTACGAACAGACATTTGTACTGGCTTACAAGAAACTTGCGGAGGTTGTTCTGGTCCTACAAAACAATGGCCATGTCCAACACCAACAAGAGGTGACTGGACTTGCGGATGTCCAAATCAATAAAACACACTAACTTTTTATCTCACTTCAATATGTTTATAAGGAAACATTTTTCCGAAAATGTTATTCATTAGTTTGATAAAAGCTGAAAGCCTTGTTCTGTGAAGAACAAGGCTTTTTTTATGTTATTCAGATAATAAATATTCCAAAGTTAGCACACTATAGAAGCATCATAGTTTTAAAGTTCAAGTAAATAAAAAATAATGAAATGTATTCAAGAATGATTCATACCATTTGATTTTTAAATGCTTAAAAAGCTGACAAAACTGTTTATGAAACTCTTATGTTTACTGTATTGGTCTTTTTAATATTTATAATACTAAATCAGTTTCTAAAAAATAAATCACTCAACAAAAACCTTCAAGGATGCTGTTGCGGTTTCTAAAAATCAAGTATTTAAGAATTTATGTTGAATATGGATTAAATAAAACCATCAAGATTTGTCATAATTTAAACTATGGTAAAACCGTAAAGCACTGATTACTATATAGTTTATATTTAGACTTAACTTTAAATTAATAATTATGAAAAAAAGAAATTTAAACAAAAAGTTAACTTTAGGGAAAAATGCAATTTCTAACTTTAAAATAGAAAATGTAAGAGGTGGACGTAAAACTGATATATGTTCAGGTACACAAAATACTTGTGCTAACTGTCAAGGACCAACAAGAGAATGGCCTTGTCCACAAAACTAAAAACATAAACTTTTTATTTTACTTCAATATGTTTATAAGGAAACATTTAAAAAAAATGTTTTATTCATTAGTAGGATAAAAGTTGAAAGCCTTGTTCTCCAAGAACAAGGCTTTTTTTGTGCGGTCAAATATAGTAAGCATCCCAAAATCCCTATTCTAGTTTAGAAAATGATGATGGATATTATTGCATACTTCTTTGTAGTTAATTTAAAAGTGTATAAAATACATGACTTTCTATGAAAGGCTTATATTTGTTTAAATTGCATTTATTCTCCCTAAATTATTGTTTTAAGTGTCTAAAAATCTAAAATACTATATAGGAATATTTCTAATTTCTGCTATTTGTGGAATTTTGTTATATGGTTTACTGCATAATTATAAAGCTTTTGAACAACAAAAAATAGATGCACAACTAAATAAAGCACATACCGATGCTATTATAAAAGCAAAAGCAGGGATTGAAGTCTATGCTTCGTTAGTTTCTGGTTTAAAGAGCTACACTAAAAACAGCAAAGAATTTCCTTCTGAAACAGAATTGCAAAGCTATTTGAATGATTTTTTAAAGGAAACAAAATTTAAAGATTCAATATTAATCAACTTTATTGATACAAATCATGTATTCAAATATGTAGTAACTCCCAAAAAAATTGATCCAAACAATTTAAAAGGACGTTCTGTAAAATCTATCAAATCTAAAGACAGAATAGATGAATTAAACGCACTCATGAAAAGCAATACAATTCATTTATTTACACCTATAAATTTAAGAGAAGGCTGGACAGGTTTTCCGTTTAACTTTTCTGCAAAAACCAGCAATAACGAGATAATTGGCTATGTAACACCTATACTTGATGTAAAATACTTATTAGCGTATTTTTATGAAGGAAATGATAATGATAGGTATGTACATAAATTTCTAATCAATGATTCCTTAGACCTGACTCGTGAAGCCTTTTACAACGGATCAGAGATTTTTAATACCAATCGTGATGCTGAATATTATAAAAAATTCAATGTAAAAGAAGAAACTTTCATTTATACGACCATTCAACTATTTGGATTAAAACTAAAAGTTGGAAGCGCGTTCAAAAAACCTCACACAATTGATAAAAGTATATTTATAATTGCTTATTCCTGCTATGCAGTAATGGTCTTTTTAATATTTGTGATACTAAATCAATTTTTAAAAAATAAATCACTGAACAAAAACCTTCAAGGTGCCAATGCTGTTGTTGTTTCTAAAAATAAAGAATTAGAAAACAATCTTTCCAACATTCAGACCTTAATAAAGGAAATACATCACAGAGTTAAGAACAATATGCAAATGATTTCTGGTATTCTTACACTGCAAGAAGACGAATATGAAGATGAAAACATTATAAAAGCACTTCGCGATAGTCAAAACAGAATCAAATCGATGTCCTTAGTGCATCAAAAACTATATGGAGCGCATACACTAAAAGATGTTCCTACCAAAGAATATGTGACACAACTAATTGATTTTATTGAAAGTACCGTAAGTCATACAATATTAGATTTAAACACAAAAATTGAAATTGATGATGCATTAACTTTTGATGGAGACACAACTGCTAGTGTAGGTTTGATTGTCAACGAATTAGTGACAAATTCTTTTAAACATGCCTTTAAAAAAGATCAAAAAAATAGTTTTTCACTAACAATTGCCAAACAAAATGATTGCTATAAGTTACTATATAGCGACAGTGGAAAAGGTTTGCCAGATGATTTTGATTTTAACACAACTTCTTCTTTAGGAATGCAATTAATACAAGTACTTACCGATCAACTAAACGGTACGTTAACCTATACAAAAGCTCCAAAAAATGCGTTCGAAATTCATTTTACACCTATTGTATCTAGTTTTTCGGTGTAAAACTGCTATAGCAAAAATCCTTTATTTCAACTCATTTAAGTAGTTTCAAAACAAAAATTAGCCTAAAAAAGAACCATTTACTTTTTAATAACTGAATTTGCATATTTTATAATTTGTGAAAGTATTGTTAAAATCAAATAGTACTTTTTTGTGTGCGAGAAAGTCTGTACATTTAATCTATTATGTGAAAGAAGTACAAATGGCATCTTTTTTGTCATACTCAGTACTGTCAATGTTAGTGAATGTACCCTATGAATAAATACAGCTCAATACTCCTTATAATAGTATTCCTCCTTATAACTAGCGCACAACAACCGCGCTTTTTCAATAGCAAAGAATTTGAAGCCCAAGAAAAATGGGTAGACAGTGTTTACACAAATATGACCCAAAAAGAACGTTTTGGTCAATTATTTACCATTGCTGCCTATTCCAACAAAGGATTGGCGGACGATAATAGATTGAAACAACAAATCATGAAACACAAAGTTGGTGGCATTCTATTCATGGGCGGAAATCCAACACATCAAGTCGAATTGACCAATCAGTTTCAAAAACTCTCCAAAGTTCCATTACTAATTGCCATGGATGGCGAATTGGATTTTGGTAAAAAACTCGATTCCGCACATACAAATCCATACAATTTAATGTTAGGCGCTGTGCAAGATGATAAAATCATTCAGCAAATAGGGAAACGTATTGGCGAACATAGCAAGCGTTTAGGTGTCAACATAACTTTTGCGCCTGTTGCAACGGTACAAACGCAAGACAATCGTGCTTTAGTAGGAAATCGTTCGTATGGAGAAGACATCAATCAAGTCACAAAAAAAGTAGCAGCATTTACCAAAGGAATACAAAGCACAGGAACAATAGCCTCTGCAAAATACTTTCCTAGTTTTGGAAATACCTTAGAAACTTCGGCAGATGAATTACCCGAAATCACACTTTCGGCTTCACAATTAGACAGTATTCAACTTGTTTCGTACAAAGCACTCATCAAAAACAAAATTGGCGCAATTCAAACTGGTCATGTACGTGTGCCAGATGTGACTTCTGTAACGGACTTGTCGGCTTCCTTGTCGCACAATGTAGTGACAAAAAAGCTAAAAAATGAACTTGGTTTTAAAGGCTTAACCATTTCGGGACCATTAAATGATAAGCTCTTACGAAAAGGCAAAGAACTTGGCGAAGTAGAATTGGCTGCTTTTGTAGCAGGAAATGATCTATTACTGTTGCCAGAAGATGTACCTGCTGTCATAGCAAAATTTGAAGAAGCCATGCAACTTGGCATTATCAAAGAAGCGCGTGTTTCTCGTGCAGTAAAAAATATATTGCGCACCAAATACAAGTTAGGGTTGGTAACCTTTGAACCGCTACAGGAAATGGCCGTGGTTGATGTAGTACACAATATCAAAGACGATCTTTTGTATCACAAAGCAGTTCAGCATGCCATTACCGCGGTTAAAATAGACAATAGCGTTTTACCCATAAAAGACTTAGCAGAACAAAAAATTGCCTACATAAAAATGGGCGATGCAGACGAAAGTGTATTTGTCAATACTTTACGTAAATATGCCGCAGTTGATGTTGTAAAAGAAGAAAACTTAGCCAGTCTGATTGAAAAACTATTAGGATACTCAACCGTAATTGTCGGATTGCATACAGCTGACGAAAGTCCTATTTCAGATTATAACTTTACAGACAAAGAAATAGTATGGTTACAACAATTGGCACGTACCAATAAAATAATTCTCAATGTATTTGCGAGTCCGCACAGTTTATCAAAAATAAAAAGCTTTACCAATATTGAAAACATCATTGTTTCCTATCAAAACAGTGAAGTTTCACAAGAAATGTCGGCACAAATCATCTTTGGAGCTATCAAAGCGCAAGGAAAATTGCCAGTTGCTATAGGAGAAGAATTCCCAATAGGCACAGGATTACAAACAAAAACATTGTCGCGCTTAGCGTACGATCTGCCAGAAACGGTTGGAGTTAGTTCAGCAAAACTACAGCGAATAGATTCACTTGCAGAATTGGTGATTTCTGAAAAAATGGCGCCAGGTGTGCAATTATTAATCGCCCGAAAGGGAAAAGTGATTTACAATAAAAACTTCGGGTATCATACCTACAAGAAAAAGAAAAAAGTAACCGATCATGATATGTATGATGTGGCTTCTATGACGAAAATCTTAGCAACCTTGCCATTAGTCATGCAATTGGAAGAAAACAAGAAGCTTTCTTTAAATTCTAAACTAGGAGATTTATCATCACAATATAAAGGAACAAACAAAAGTAAGCTCAAAATCATAGAAATACTTTCTCATTATGCACGCTTAAAACCATGGATTCCTTTCTATGTAAACACTTTAGATACGCTGACAAAAAAGCCAGATAAAAAATGGTACAGCAGTAAAAAATCAAAAGAATACAATGTCAAAGTTGCGGATAATTTATACATGAATGCTGAATACAAAGATTCCATCATGCAGCGTATTATTGACAGCGACTTATTAAAAAGAAAGCGTTATAAGTATAGCGATTTGCCATTTTACATCTTAAAAGACTATGTAGAAGCGACATACAAATCAAACTTAAATGCATTGACACAAAAGTACTTTTACAAATCTTTAGGTGCGCACAGAACAACCTACAATCCGTTGGAAAAATTTTCAAAAAATATGATAGTTCCTTCGGAAAAAGACGACTATTACCGAAATCAAGTGTTGCAAGGATATGTTCATGACATGGGCGCAGCAATGCAAGGTGGAATAGGAGGACACGCAGGATTGTTTAGTACGGCAAATGATGTGGCAAAAATAATGCAAATGTATATGGATGGCGGAATCTATGGCAATGTTCAATATTTGGATGAAGCTACCATTGCAAAATTCAACAACTGTTACTATTGTCACAAAGACAACCGACGTGGCGTAGGATTTGACAAACCGCAATTAGGCGATGTTGGTCCAACCTGTGGCTGTGTTTCCATGAAAAGTTTTGGACACTCAGGATTTACAGGAACCTACACATGGGCAGATCCGGATGAAGAAATAGTATACGTATTCCTGTCTAACAGAACGTATCCGACAATGACAAACAGAAAATTGATAAAAACTGATATACGAACCAAAATTCAAAAGCTCATTTACGAAGCAATTGAAGAATAAACTTAACTAAAATTGAAAATAGCAATCGTATGTTATCCAACATTTGGAGGAAGTGGCGTAGTCGCTACCGAACTAGGAATTGCCCTAGCCAATAGAGGACACGAAATACATTTTATTACCTACAAACAGCCTGTTCGTTTGGCTTTATTAGGCGAAAATATTCACTTTCACGAAGTAAATGTACCAGAATACCCTTTATTTCATTACCAGCCGTATGAGTTAGCCTTATCGAGTAAATTGGTCGATATGGTAAAACTATATGGTATAGAATTGTTGCATGTACATTATGCCATTCCGCATGCATATGCAGGATATATGGCAAAAAAAATGTTGGCAGAAGAAGGAATTACCATTCCTATGGTGACAACTTTACACGGAACAGATATCACTTTGGTGGGAAGTCATCCGTTTTACAAATCGGCAGTAACATTTAGCATCAACAAATCGGATGTAGTAACGTCGGTATCAGAAAGTTTAAAGCAAGATACCTTACGTTTATTCGATATCAAAGGAGAAATTGATGTGGTGCCAAACTTTATCGATGTTAGTAAGTACGATCATGGTTTTACAGATTGTCAACGAAGTATGATGGCAACTGAAGATGAAAAAATCATTACACACATCAGTAACTTTAGAAAAGTAAAGCGTATTGATGATGTAATCAAAATATTCTACGAAATTCAAAAAGAAATTCCTGCCAAATTGATGATGGTTGGTGAAGGTCCTGAAAAGGAACCAGCAGAGCAATTATGTGAAGAATTGGGAATCTCAAACAGAGTAATCTTCTTAGGAAACAGCAACGAGATTGATAAAATTTTATGTTTCTCAGACTTGTTCTTATTACCATCAGAAACAGAAAGCTTTGGATTAGCTGCCTTAGAAGCAATGATTTCGTCAGTTCCTGTCATATCAAGTAATACAGGAGGAATTCCAGAAGTAAATGTGCATGGTGTTTCAGGATATTTAAGCAATGTAGGAGACATCAAAGACATGTCAAACAATGCTTTAAAAATCTTAAAAGACGATACCGAACTCGAAAAATTCAAAGCTGCAGCCAAAAAGCAAGCCTTGGCATTTGATATCAATAAAATTGTACCTGTGTATGAGTTTATCTATCAAAAGGCGTTTGAAATGGCGTGACTTCGACTGCGCTCAGTCAGCGCTAATTAGGACCGCTTCGCTTTTAGACTCGGCTTTGCCTTTTAGATCGCTTTGCTCTTAGATTGTTAGACACGCTGTCGCTTTTGGACTTATTCCTGCGTAGGCGGGAATCTCTTTGATTGCTTCGCTTTTAGATTCGGCTTTGCCTTTTAGTATGTTGGACTCGCTTCACTTCGACAGGCTCAGTGCGAGCGCTTTTTTGAATTTCTCAGAAACGTCTTTGCGAAAGTTTTGGAAAAACTTGTGGCAATCTTTCTCTAAGAAAAATACTTTTGTCCTTTGAAGTAGCAGATTGCCACGGCTCTGCCTCGCAAAGACGTATCATATATTATTTTCAAATTACTACATTATCAAATCATAAACTAATAAACGTCACTGCGAGGAGTTTACAACGTGGCAGTCTGTTTATTGTATTGCAAATTTGTTCTTTGAAGTAGCAGATTGCCACGGCTCTGCCTCGCAAAGACGTATCATATATTATTTTGAAATTACTTCATTATCGAATCATAAACTAATAAACGTCACTGCGAGGAGTTTGCGACGTGGCAGTCTGTTTATTGTACTGCAAATTTGTTCTTTGAAGTAACAGATTGCCTCACTGCGTTTGTAATGAGGAATCAAATTAATCAAAACAAAATAACCAACCTTCAGAAAGGTCGTTCCAATCGGGGTTTTCTTTGTTAATAAGTTCTTCTTTACGTTTTCGATTTCCTGATTTCAATTGTTTTTCTCTAACGATAGCTTCATCGATTGATTGAAATTCTTCAAAATACACCAACTTATCACAATTATATTTAGAAGTAAACCCTCTATATGTTTTTGACTTATGTTGATAGACTCTTTTAGTTAAATCAGAAGTCACCCCAATATAAATGACTGTGTTATTTTTGTTTGTTAGGAAGTAGATACAAGGATTCTTCATAAAAGCGAATATAATAGTTTTTTATCATTATAAAGAGGTTGCTTGACTCTTGAACCACTTCATTATCTTGTTAAACTTCTTAGAAACGTCTTTGCGAAAGTTTTGGAAAAACTTGTGGCAATCTTCTTCTTAGGAAAACACTTTTGTCCTTTGAAGTAACAGATTGCTTCACTGCGTTCGCAATGACGTTTAAATTAAAACCAAAACGTAAAATGTAACAAATTCCAAAACAAACATACCAATAGCACAAGTGATGCGAAGTAATAGACTGTGTTATTGCGTTAAAAAGTTTATAAGCGTACTAGTTTGAAGGATGTTTTTAAAGTATTTTTACAAAAATCAATCAAAAGATAACGGAACGTAGCGATCAAACCCAAGCAATTAACAAGGATTTAGATATATAGCATTGCAGAGTTAAAAACAAAATAGTACATTTGATATAAATAAAAAACCGAAAAAAGATGGATGAATTTCAACAAATATTACCTGTAAGTGCCCTTGCAGAAGATAAAAAAGTAGCTTTCTACAAAAAAACATATACCTATTTAGCCTTTTCAGTATTACTATTCGTAGTAGTTGAGTACCTTTTTTTACAATCAGATTTTATTGTAAATATTGGATTGCAAATGACACAAGGATGGACATGGTTGATTGTATTAGGGTTATTTATGTTCGCGACAAATTATGCAGAAAAACTTGCCTTAAAAACTAAAGATAAAACCACGCATCACGTTGCTTTATTTATATATGTACTGGCAGAAGCATTCATATTTGTTCCGTTAATTTATGTTGCCATGGAATTTGGAAACATGCATGAAACAAATGTATTAACGCAAGCGGCAATTATGACCTTGGCATTATTCACAGGATTATCTGCGGTTGTATTCATGACTAAAAAAGACTTTTCATTCTTAAGTTCTATCTTAACTATTGGAGGTTTCTTAGCAATGGGATTAATCGTAGCTGGAACATTTTTTGGAGGATTCGAATTAGGATTATGGTTTAGCGTAGGAATGGTAGCATTGGCTGCAGGTTCTATCTTATACCAAACTTCTAACATGATTCACAAGTACGAGGAAGACCAATATGTAGCAGCTTCTTTAGGATTGTTTGCTTCATTAATGTTACTATTCTGGTATATTATTAGCATCTTCTTACAGGAATAAACAAAACATATTTTTTATAAAATAATAAACCGCTTTGCAGCAATGTGAAGCGGTTTTTTTGTTTGGATCGCTTTGCTTTTGGATCGCTTCGCTCTTAGATTATTAGACGTGCTTCACTTCGGGAAGCTCAGTGCAGGTGCTCTTTAGACTCGTTCCTGCGTAGACGGGAACCTCTAGATCTCTAGACTACTCAAAACGTCATTTCGAATGGTTTTTCGTAATAGAATGAAGAAAAATTGTATCGAGAAGTAGTATGAAATTATGAATGCTAAATTTTAAATTAAAAAGTATTTTCAAATCTATAAAGGTGTTAGGTTTTGGGTCTTAGGTATTTGTACATTTCAATTGTCTGTTCGAGCGCAGTCGAGAACCTCTATTCTTAAAAGCTTATTTCTAGTTGATGATATAGGTATTAGGTTTTGGGTATTAGGCATTAGGTCTTAGGTATTAGTGCATTTCAATTGTCTGTTCGAGCGCAGTCGAGAACCTCTATTCTTAAAAGCTTATTTCTAGTTGATGATATAGGTATTAGGTATTAGGTTTTGGGTATTTGGTCTTAGGTATTAGTACATTTCAATTGTCAGTTCGAGCGCAGTCGAGAACCTCTATTCCTAAAAGTTTATTTCTAGTTGATGATATAGGTATTAGGTTTTGGGTATTTGGTATTAGTACGTTTTTTAAGAACGGACAGATGGACAAATTCACAAATTGACAATCAACAAAGTTTATTTGTTTATAAGTTTATGAGTTTATGTTTTGAAACNNTTAACCAGCAACCAGCAACCAGCAACCAGCAACCAGCAACCAGCAACCAGCAACCAGCAACCAGCAACCAGCAACCAGCAACCAGCAACCAGCAACCAGCAACCAGCAACCAGCAACCAGCAACCAGCACCTGCCACATCGAGCGGAGCCGAGATGCAACCCACCATCTCGTAAGAAAACCCACAATCCACTACGGATGTTTTGCCTGAATTTCACTCGTTTTATCACTATTCATAGGAATTGTTTTTGAAAAAAATATGAGATTCACAGTATGAAACACGCTTGCAGTGCGCATCTGTACTCAAAAGTTTTCGTGTTGCATGACTGCGAGGTGCTTTTAAATCCGTTGGAAAGCTTCCTGCACGTCTGCGAGAACGATTCCAACGCATCGGAAAGCTTCCTGCATGGCTGCGAGACCGATTTCAACGCGTCGGAAAGCTTGTTGCACGTCTGCGAGACGCTTCCAAACGCGTCGGAAAGCTTGCTGCATTGCTGCGAGAAGGTTTCAAACGGTATTTTATTGCGAATTATTCAATAAAACACCAAAAAGTGAACAAAAAATTATGAATTATTTAAAATTGATGAACTATGGAAACACCAGTTTATTCTCGCTACAGAAATAGCGAATTATTACAATACATGAAAGATGTATTAGAACTTGTCAACGCAAATGATGTTGACAGCTTACAATTAACTACGCAACGAGATGCATTGGCAACACTCATTGCACAAATGGACGATTTGTTTCAACAGGAGCAAAGTAGTGGTATTACACAAGAGTTAATTGATTTAGACAACAGACGTGATGTCGCATTTACAGGAATTAAAGCCACCTTAGAAGCAAGTCAATATCATTTTGATGAAACCATAAAAAATGCTGCTACCAGTTTATTATACAATATGAATAATTATGGTAGCAATATTCCAAGAATGAATTACCAAGCGGAAACAGCTGTGATTGACAGTATGATGTCCGAATGGGAGACGGAAGCAGCGCTTGTTGCTGCAATTGCAACACTAGGTTTGAGCGATTGGTTAGCAGAATTAAAAACAGCCAATCAAGTTTTTAACAATCGGTATTTGGCACGTATCTCTGAATCTGCTGCCAATCCGGCTACAAGTTTTACAGCAATACGCGATGTGGTCATTAGTACCTATCGTGAGTTGGTAGCTCATACGGAAGCTCATGCAACTTTAGGAAGCAATGCTATTCATCAAGAATTAGTCAATGAATTTGGAGCATTGGCAAAGCAGTACAATCTAACGATCAATCAACGACTCCGTTCAGATTCCAGTGAAGACAGTCCAATTTCGGATGTTACTGAAGATGTAAATGTAGAAGCTTCTGAAAGTTAATTAATACATGTTTTATGATACGTCATTACGAAGGAAGTATGACTGAAGTAATCTGTTTATTGAATAAAAAATAATTCCGAAACGTCACTGCGAGGAAGCATGACGCGGCAGTCTCGCTATCATAGTGCAATTGCGTTTTTTGAAGTTACAGATTGCTTCACTGCGTTTGCAAAGACGTATCAAATTGACGCATCAACAACTCCGAAACGTCACTGCATACTTCGACTTACTTAGCATACAAGGAGTTTTCGACGTCGCAGTTTGGTTGTTGTGATAGATAAACGTCAGTTCGAGTGCCAAATTATTAATTTGGTGTATCGAGAACAGCTAAGAATATTAAAGCGTTTCTCGATAGCTCTATACAAGTGCTTCCCTGCGTTCGCAAAAGACGTATCACAATTAAAACCATCCATTTAGTTTTTATAACTGTTTGGGTGGTTTTTTATTTACTAGGGATTATTTTGAGTTCTGCTAGTATATCTTTTTTAAACTTACTGAATGGACGTTGATGAAAGTTTTCTTCTTTGTATTCAGTTCCAAAGGCTAAACGATAGGTTTCATCATACGACAAGCCTGAACTTGGATAGGCTTTTTGAATGGTATCTATATAGTTTTTGGTATACTTCTTTTTGATGGTGATTAAATCTTTGAGTTCTGATGTATGCGCATTGTATATGGTAGCTAAGTTTAAATCATCAAATGTTTTCTTAGCTTTGACATCTAGGGTGTTATGCGCAATTTTCACAGTGTAAGTATCTAATGACTTCTCATAATCATAACTAAAAGTAAATTTATCTAAAATACCTTTATCATACGGATGATAGTGTGAATTCAGTTCAAATAGAGTATCGCCTTTGGTAGAACTATTACAGACACTACAACTAGGTATTAAATTATAAAATGATAGCGCTAAAAGCGGAAATTTACTTTTAGGAAACCAATGGTCAAATTGTGGACGCATGACTTTTGCGCCATCTTCAGTTATTACCGTATTAGTATAGAGTCGATTGCAATAGGTACAGGTAGTTCTGTCTAAATTTTCGGCTAACTGATAAGCATATAATTTTGGAGAAGAAATGAACCAGTCTTCATAATTAATAATTTTATATAATTTAGCTCTAAGTTTATTGTATCTTCTAATCAAACGTCTCTCAGCCCAAGTTCTTCTATGTCTGTTTTTTTCAAGTGCAACTAAATATGATTGATAGCCATTAGCTGTGAATCTAGGAATCGAATCATAGAATTGTTTATTTAATACTTCAAGTTCATCTGGTTTTCCGTTTATCAAGTCATCTAAATTATCTTTAATAAAGTCTGTTACAGGCGTGTTCTTCTGTAAATGACTTCTTCGTAAATAGGTATTTATTACTTTGTAATGTTCTGCTTTTGCTTTAATGACATTTGGTAGTGTATCGTCTATTGAAATCATTCTTCTTTGTCTTTAAATTCTACATCTTTCCCTAGTTTTTCTGCAAGTCGCTGAATTTCCATTCGAATAGTATCTTCAGTATTTTCACTTTCCTCAAATATCTCAGCATACATTTCCTGAAGTTTGATTCGAAGTATGGGTTCATCTATGATTTGGATTTGTCGCCATTGTGTTTTAGGTTGAACATCATAGAAGTTTTCAAATTCAGCTTTTAACATTTCTAGTTCCTCTCTTTTTGTAATTGATAGAGACAATGGAATCAAGGTTTCCTCTTCTTCTAATTGTTTTACTTCTTTTTCTAATTTCTTAATAGATAGCCACGAAATAATCGAATTGATTTTTGCTTTGGCAAAATCACCTACGAGCCCATCTTCTAAAAAGAATGAATCTGTTAGTAAATCTGTAATATTTGCACCAAAAGACTTCTTTTTACTACTATCTTCAACTTTTGTAATTCCTTGTTCATTCTTAGATAAATAGGTAATGTTGTGTGTTGGAATGTCTGATAAGGTTAAGGGATCGTGTGTTGTAAAAATGATCTGAATTTGTTTTTCAGGAAATATACATTGAAAACCTTTTAGAAGCGTATCAATGTATCTTTTTTTCCACTGTGGATGAAAGCCTAAATCTCCTTCGTCAATTAATAATAAAAAATGATCATTTATCTCATTAGACTTGTGAAAAAGCCCAAAAGATTCAAGTAAATTTTGCTCAATTCGATATTTCATATCATAAAACGAACTGAATAAATCATACATTGCTTTTTCTCCAGAACTCAAATTTTTATTAGGAGAAAACGACAAAGCTATTTTTTTGTCATAAGCAAAGTCTTTTTTAAAGGCAACTAAAAACGCTTTGTAAGCAATTAGGATCTCCGTAGCAGCGTTAAAATCTACTGGCATTATTGTCCAGTTGTCGATGTCTTCATTTTCTGGTACATATTTCAATAATGCTTCTAGCAGGTTTTTTATTTCTTCAACAGGAAAGTATATTTTTTTACTTTTTGGAGTAAGCTGTACATACGCATGGGCTAAAAATAGATAAAAAGCTTCTTTAGTACTACTTAAGCTTTTAAACTCTTCGGAATTTACAGTAAGATCATTGTTTACATAGCCTTCCTCTAAGTATTTGTTTCCTGATGCTTCTAGTATACTTTGTACTTTTGTAATGATTCTTTTGATAATTTCTAGTTCCAAGCGTAATTTTTGAAAATAATAGCCTCTTCTTTTTTCAATATCTTCTCTAGTTAGTTTTAAGTTTCTAACAATCTCTATTTCACGTCGAGTCCTTTCTTCATCGATTAATTCTACAAAACTTTTAAAAAATGGTCTGAATCGATAAGAAGTTTGATGTGCTTCTACTGAAATATAATTTATCTTGATATTGATACCTGAAAATGAAGGTAATTTGGTTTCAGTAATAATCTCCTGTAATTCATCAGCTTGTATAGCGCGAATCCAACGTTTTAAGTTTTCTGAGTTATGAAGTTCTAAAAGTGCTGATAGCCCTATTTGTTCACTACCAACATCGTCTAACATCATATGATATTTAGATAAATTTCTGTAGTTTCCGTATTGACTTGCTTCTTGATTAATATTAAAATGTTGTGAATAATAGAATACATTTTGATAATCTTTAGTATTTTCAACTCTATAATCATGATTATAAGAGCTGTCTTCATAAATAAATTCACAGATAGTTTTAGTTCTAAAAACTTCTAATAAACTTGTTTTTCCAGTTCCATTAGCACCTACAATGGCAGATACTAATGAAATGTTTTCTCCCCAAAAGTAAGGGATGAATTGAGGATTTTCAGTTTTGGTTACTGTAACACCTTTTACTGTGTATAAAAACTTTCCTCCTAAATTGATGGTCAGTTCTTCGTGATCTTTTCCAAAGAGATGTGGAAATGTATTTTCCGGTATAAAAATAGCTGCAAGCCTCATAGTTAGTTTGTGTTTGTTTATACATGTGACAGCAGTTTAGGGGAATTACTGTATTATTTATTGTAACGTCTTTTCAAAATCATCGCAAAGTTGATTTACAATGTCTTTGGTTTGTTTGATAAAGAAATCACCCAATGCTTTTCGGTTGCGACGTATGTATTTCTCATAGATTTTTTTGAAGTCTTCGTAAATTTCTTCTTCATCAATGGCAACACCAGCGTTTTTTATTTTTGCCATTAGGTATTTCCCATTTTTTGGTAAACGAATATATGCAAAGAATGCTTCTATTTTTTCTTGAAATTCTTCTATCAACGCTTCTATTTCATCTTCTTCCTGATTACGCTTTTCAATCACTGCTAAGATGTCAAATTTATACTGTTTTGAATTTCCATAGCTTTCAGATGGTTCATTCACGCCTGGCTTTTTTACAGGAGCAGTTTCCTCTCCCAAAGCGACGATTCCAATTTTATTGTCAAAGTAAATAGAGACATCATCTACAAGTTCATCGGTAGCGGTGAGCGAATTGTATAAGATGCTGAAACGCTGCCAGAATTCTGTAAAGAAATCACCCGTATACTTTTTATCAATTTCAATGACATAATTGATAAGATTCAATATTTTAAAATAGTGATTGACAAGCTTTTTTAATTTTTTAGCCGTTTCTAAATCATTTTTTACAAATTGCGTAACCGCGTTTTCAAAGTCAAGAATTGCTGATATATCTTCTTTGTCACTTTGTTGATAGGTTTTAAAAGTAGGGAAGTGGTCTACAAAAAGCTTTTCTAATAGCAGTTCTTCATAAAGTTCCTGCATGCGCTCTTCTTGTCCAATTGGATCAAAGTCACTAACCACCACATTGCTAAAGTGTTCAAAAGCTTGCTTGATATTACCAACGTTTACATTTTTATACGATAAATCAATTATTTTACAATCTAATTTGTTTTTAGCCGTACGATTGACTCTAGAAATCGTTTGAATGGCATTGATGCCACGAATTTCCTTGTCTAAAAATAACGTATGTAATTTTGGTTCGTCAAAACCAGTTTGCAGTTTGTCTACTACGATAATGAGCCCATTTTTGTTACGAGCAAACTCTTGTAATACTTTTGCTTCTGAAAGGTTTTCGTTTAAAGTAGTCGCACTTACATACTTTTGTCCATCCGAACTGTATACAATATAGATTGGTGCGTCTTTATATTTATGATATTTTTTTTCAGTTACTAATTCCGCATAATATTTTTTAATGTATTTACGATATTTGATCGCCGCAGGAATCGATGCAGTTGCCAACATGGCTTTTGCATACCCACGAATGTTTGGATATACCGCAGTCATTAAACGTTTGGCAATGAATTTAGAAATTGCTTCTATGCGATTTTCGTTTTCGTAAATTTTCTTTTTACTGATGCGGTATTTTTTGCCATCATCGTCTACACCTGTACTTGTATTGTCTGGGACATCATACCCATAATCGCCTTCAAAACCTTTTAAAATATCTTCAGGCTTTTCAAAGTACATTTTAGCCGAAACAGGCAGAATACCGTCAATCGGATTTAAAATATAACCATCTTCGATGGCTTCTTTCATGGTGTAACTGTCAAATGGCGCCCAAATTTTTTCCGCTTCTGCGTAGGTGTTAAACTCTCCAAAGCGTGCCAGCGTTACGTCACTTGGTGTGGCTGTAAAACCGATAATTAGATTCTTTTTTTGTTTGTTTTTCGTATAGTTTTCATTCGCATCAAAACGGTGTTGCAATTCGTCAAAGACCGAAATCATTTCTTCGTGTTGCACGCCACTGTTAGAACGATGAATTTCATCTATTAAAAAAGCAATGCGCATGGTAGCGAGCTGTGCTAAAACCTGATCGTCTAAGAAATCGCCTATGCTTCCAAATTTTTGAAGATTTACAATGACAATGCGTTTGTCTGTTTTTAAAGCTGTTAAAAAGTTTTTGCGGTTGTTGGCTTCAATGTACATGTTTTTTTTGATGTTCATGTTGTACATTTTGCTGTCCAACTGATCGCGTAATTGTACTCTGTCTACCACCAATAATATTTTGTCGTACACAAACTCTTTATTTCTGTAAATGTCTTTGAGTTGCAATGCAGTCCAACCAATAATGTTACTTTTCCCAAATCCTGCGGCGTATTGCAAGAGTAAGGAATACACATTTTTATTGTTTTGGTATTTTAACCTTTTGGCAATGAGCTCTTCTATTTGTTGCTTGCCTATTTTTTTTGCCGTTAGTTGCGCACGTAGTTTGTCTATAAAATAATTGGGTTCGTCTTCATGTGCTAAAAACTCGTCTATTTTGGCAATGATTTTGTCTGCGCCAAACTTTTGTTTTGGTCGTGGTGCTATTAAACGTCCGTCGTTGTGATGGTATTCTTTGGTGTTTCCTTTTTCGCCTTTTACCAATTCACGCTCTAAAAAATTGTAATACAATATTTCGCGTTCAATCATTTTTTTACTGTACAAAGCTGTAAATACTTCTTCAAAACGTTGTTTGCGTGTAGCGTTTGGTTGTAAAAGTGGATACGGTTTTAACGCATCTTTCATTAGTTTTGTATAGTGCTCGTATTCATGATGGCTACTTTCTACTTGTTTTTTTATTTCGTCGTAAAAGTTGCTAATGTTTCTAATGATATATGTTTCTTCAACATCTGTAGTGGTGATGTGAATGGCTTTTTCAAATATTTTTAAAAAGTCTTTGCGAATCGTTTTCGACACATCGTTCCCATCTGCAATAGCGAGATAACCTGTTACCGCTTTTCGGTAATCGTTGGCAATTTTGAGTTTTCCGTTTTTGTGTGCGTTTTGGTTGTTGTAGTTTGATTTTAGCTCTGAATAGCCAAAAAAGATACCATTGAGGAAAAAGCTAATGTCTGGACGAAAGTGAAATTGTTGTTTTCCTTCGTGTGTGTAAATGAACGGAAATTCCTGTACCACTGAGAATTGATTTTCTTCAAATAAAGCATCGCCACCAGTGAGCGTTCCACTAGGATAGAACAAGTTGAACTTTATACTTTTGAACGTGACCGATTTGTTTTTATTGAAGAATAACGCCATATTGGTTTGTTCTCCAATACGTTTGTTTAAAAACGTCATAAACTCCTCCAATAATTGATCTTCATCATTGCTGTAAGTTTTGAGCAACTTTCGGTACGCAACTTTGTTTTGAGAAGTTTCACTTAGGACATATTTTAGGTCTTCTTTTATAAAACACAATTTAGAAACTGTATTGGCTTTGACTTCTTTGTAGCGCAATCCGTAACCGTGATTGGTTAAAAAGTCGAGTATGTATTTTTGTTGCAGCCCTAATTCGTCCATGGTAGTTTAGTGTATGTAATTTTGATAAAAATCAAGCGCGTCCATATAAGAACCTTCAAAAGGTTCTGCTTTGGTTTCCATCTTAAATATAGTTCCAAAAAATGAAAGCACTAATTTTTCGGAGGGAAAGAGTGTTTTGATATCCTTTACAATAATAGCTGTTGTTTTTTCCAATTCTTCTTCAAAGGTAGCAACATCAGTTTCTAAGAATAATTCGTATATTAATTCGGGATACTCGTCTACATAATTCCCTTGATTTTTAGTGATGTGGTATACAAAACGTTCGCACAAGAATGCAAAACTAAGTGTATGCATCATGCCTTCTTCATCTGTATAGTCATTATAATAAATAGCAGGATATCCTTTTAAAGACCTTAAGACACAGTAAATAGTAAAACATTCTGTGTTGTATGCGTCTAGTATAAGTTGAAAAGGTTTGTTGTTGGCAATCATAGGTATTGGTTTTATAAGCGGCGTAGTGTATGTAGTTTTCGTTCCATAGCTGCGTCTTCTTCATAGCGTTCTCCTGCATCTTTGGCTTCTTGGGTATGTAAAATAGATACTTTCCCTGTTACCACATCATTGATGAGTGTTTTACGGAGTTCTTGTAAGGTACTTATTTGTGTTTGTAGATTTTCAACAATTTTGTCAATGGTTTTTGTTGTACGGTCTAAATAGTTGGCGATTTCTTGTTGTTCTTTTTTTGGAGGTAACATAGTATTAATTACAGACATTTCATTACTCATTATCTTAGCTCCATTTGTATCTATACGTTTATTGTGTTTTGTGCTCTCTTGTACGGCATATTCCATATACTTGAGTGACAATATAGAATTGTTTTTAACTATAAGTGTTCCACAAATATTTGTACAATTAAACTTCCCTTTTCTTATAAAAACTGTACCAGCGTTAACTCCATCAGTTGTCCATGTTAACAAATTTGCGTTAAAATCATAAGAGTCAATGTAGCCAAGTATTCCATTGTTTTTTGTTTGGGAAGAATAAACAGGGTATTTCCCATTTGACTTTAATTCAGTTTTACCAATAGCTCGACCACGACTAATATTGAAGATGTCTTTGATACGTTTTACTTCCCAATGTTTAGGAATCTTTCCAATCCATGAAATACCACTGTCTTTGGTTTTGGAAGCTTTAATAGCTATTGTTGTATTGTCTTTCACCAAACGTTTTCCTGTCACAACAGCATTAATCAAGCTTTTGCGATAAGCTTTGTACTGTGTTATTTGTTGTTGTAAAAGCTGTATTTTTTTGTCAATAGCCTTGGTTTTGACATCTAAATAGTGTGCGATTTGGTGTTGTTCTTTTTTGGGAGGAATAAAAACATTAATCATTTCTATAGTACCTAAGTAAATGCCAGGTTGAGCAGAATAATTAGTGTTGTTCCAGA
Source organism: Kordia sp. (assembly GCF_050633145.1). Taxonomy (GTDB): domain Bacteria; phylum Bacteroidota; class Bacteroidia; order Flavobacteriales; family Flavobacteriaceae; genus Kordia. Next base: position 27,913 of record NZ_JBOEFY010000056.1, read on the forward strand.
GAAAGTTTTGAAATTTTTCTCCTCGCATAAAATAAAATAAATATCTATTATTTAGATATTTTTGATGAACTCTAATAGTTGCTATACTACGCTGTGTAGCAAAAGGTTTTAATTTTTTAACAACAGCAACTTTTCCCATAGTAGCACCTACAATAGCTAATTGAATATCTCCTTCTTCAACTTTAAAAGATTTCGTTATTGATAAATAATCTTTTTTTGAAATACAGCTATCATCTTCAAGGTTTATGAATTCATTATTAACAATATTTCTAACACTTAATAAAGGAAAACCCTTATCAACTCTAGGAATAGAAGCATGTGTTCCATCTTTAATTAATTTACAAACTCTTTTTAGATGGCTATCTTCCCAATGTTTTGGAATAGTTCCAAGCCATTCTATGCCAGAATCTTTGTAACTTGTATATGTTTTTTGTGTCATGTGTTGTGTGTGATCCTGAATCGAGTTCAGGATGACGTTTTATAGGTTGAGCTGGCTTTCGAGTACTTTGAGTTCTTTGTCTAAATTGTCCAAGTCGGTGGTAATTTCAGAAAGCGAGCGTAAGGTTTCAGGTTTGTAAAATACTTTGTTAAAGTTAATTTCCACACCTACTGTATTTTCTATATAGCGAAATGGCTTGCTGATGTATTTTGCCATAAACGCATCAATCTGTTGTTGGTTGTGCGTCGCATTTGGATGATACGGGATGATTTCATAGTCTTTTTCGTAATCGGGTGTTAATTCCACTGAAATCACAATAGAAGCTGCTTTGGTCTTCGTTGCTTTTTTGAAACTAGCTTTTAAGTTTATCTTTCCACAACCTAAAGCTTGTTTGTTGTCAATACTTTCTGTTTTTTCTATACTTACCGTACCATCATACTCTGTAATTTCTGTTTCTTTTTCTGTAAGTTTCCCTTTAAAAATGGTGGCAATGTGTTTGTCGTAATAATATACTGACTTATCTTCTGTAATTATTTTTAGATTATCTTCCTTATAATCAATTGCCTGAATCATTTGTTTTATTTCGTCTGTGTAATAGGCATGTAACGAATTGTGTTCTTTAGGATCGTATTCCGTAATGAAAAACTGTGAAATGCTCATTTGCGTTGAGGCTGTAATCCCTTGCGTCGCCAAATTGGGATACTTTGTCTCTATGTCGAATCCTGCATCTTCTTCAAAGGTAATTTTTGAAGGCATCAACTTTATTGATTTTGCTTTGATTTCGTCACCATCTTTGTTACGTTTTATGGGTAAGACATCTTCTAAAGTTTTTCCGTATTCGTCTATATTGGTCAACATAATGGCTTGCTTGTTAAAGTAAAAGTGCCATTTGTCAAATACCTTTGCGTAGTTTGTGTCGGTAAAGTTGGTCAACGCTTCCAAAATCGTTTTCCGGTTGACTGGTTCCATGCGTTTTCGCTTTTTTCCTCTACTTTTTTTGAGCGGTTCGTAAAAGTCACTTCCGTTGATTAGAATGATTTTGTCTTTACGCGCTTGGGCTTTGTTTTTGTTGAAGATCCAAAGGTATGTGTAAATGCCTGTGTTGAAAAATTCGTCCGTAGGCATTTGTATGATGGCTTCTACATAGTCATTGTCAAAGAAGTATTTGCGAATGTTGCTTTCGCCACTTCCAGCATCGCCACTAAATAGCGTAGAACCATTGTGTACTACTACGGCAAGCCCTTTATGATCTAGTTGATGCAAGATGTGTTGCGTAAATAGAAACTGTCCATCGGAAATGGATGGCGTGTCGTGAAAACGCTCTGAAGTATCGTTGAGAATGTCTTTTCGGTAGCCTTTCCAATCGACTCCATATGGCGGATTGGCAACGATGACATCAAATTTCTTTTCAATAAAGGATAGTTCTGTGAGTGTATTTCCGTAGCGAATGTCGGAATCTTTTCGAAAACGACTCTCTATTTTGGCGAGTGCATATAAGCTATCGCTCCAATCTTCTCCGTAGGTTTTGGTTGGTCTGTCGTATTTCTTTTGGATGATATCTTCCACACCAAAAAGCAAGTTTCCACCGCCACAGGTTGGATCGTAAATCGTTAAAAACTCTCCATTGTCTTCTATTTTGGAGAGAATAATTTCTGAAATCAGTGCAATAATGTCGTCAGGTGTGTATTGTTCTCCGGCAGTTTCCGCAGAAATGTCTGCCCATTTTCGTTTGATGTGTTCTTCAAGTGTTGTGATTTCGGAATTGTTGAATGGTACGAGATCAATTTCACTCCACTTTTTTACCGTATCAAACAAAATTCCTTTTTTACGCAGTTGTCCGCTTACGCCAGAAATGTCTAGGTATTTTTCTTCAGTATTTCCACGATCGACACCTAAGAGTTCTTTGGTATCTGTATCAAACGATTTTAAATAGGTGTCAAAATCATTGTCAAACGTTTTGTCATTCTTACAGAGATCTGCTAAGGTAATTCGTTGTTTAATAACGACCTTATTATATCCGATGTTGTCATCTTTAAAGTCAGCTAAAAAATCTTCTAAACTTTCCACTTCATCAGCGGAAGCTACATTGTATTCGTCTAATAATTCGGTGTAACGTCGTTGCAATCGGCTTTCAAGCATGATAAGAGCAAAGTACGGCATCATGTATTTTGGAAAATCAGATTGTTTGATTCCTGCTCCAATAAGTAAGTCAGCCGTAGACCATACTTCGGATTCGTATTGTAGGATATTATTCATGTATTCGGATCGGTGTATATAGAATTGCTAATATAGTGTATTTATAAAAAAGGCACGCTACGGATTCCCGTATGCAAAGTGTTTTAAGTTTTTTTTGGTGTATGTAATTGCATTACTGAGCGTTGCGTTTTCGTTTCTGTGATTTTATATAAAAAGAAAGGAGTGTAGTAATTATTTTATGGTTTTTTCCTACTTTAGGGAGATGAACTTATTGGATTTGTTTTATGGGAAACCGTAAGGATTTGATCTGTAAAATGAATAGGTTCACAACGAGAATTATAAACCATACAAAATGGCTGAGAATTTAGCAAAACTTGTTACGAGAGGTGATGTATTAAGCGCTACAGAAAGTATTGATCTTACTAATTTAATTCCATCAACAAAATACGACGTTTTAATTTCGGGAAAATTGTATCCACCTAAAGAAATTATACGCGAAGCAGGAAGATTTAAAGGCTTAGATCCTAGTAAATATGCGTTAAATGGTGGTGCTCCCACCAATGATTATTTGGTAAGAATGGGGTTTCCTATATATGACAAAGATGGAAAATATTTAAAAGGTGGAACTACGGGAAGAGTTTGGAAATTAGGCACACGTTGGGGAAGTGGAAAGCCAAATTTTTTTGACATACTTATACGTGAAAACATAGTTATCACATTTGAGAAATATACTTTTAGTTTAGGAGATTTAGTAGCTATTACTGATGGTCATACCGTGAACGGTGTTGCACGTTTAAATGGTAATATGCAATCCATTACAAAATCGCCTTATGCGCGTTTAGAAGAAGAATTTAAGAAATTAGAGGTTGATTGGGGCGATTGGATATTGGTGTCAGATGCAATTATTTATGATTTGCCAAAAGAGGAACAATTTGAATATAAACTTGAAGCTGGTATACGACAAATTCAACAAGAAAAAGTAAAACAACAAGTAACTGAGTTATGGTTTGGTAAACATTATGCAAATCCCACGAATATAACTTATCGTGCAGCAAGAATTACAAGTGTAGAAGACTTGTTTTTTGGAGATCCAAAAATTATCAATGCTAGTCCCCAAAGAAAACCTAGCGCAATTTTTGGAAATGGATATAGTACTCATGATTACGATTTTGAGCCAAAATTAGATGTAGGGATATTGAGTAAAAGTTTTGCAAATTTAATTCGAAATTTAAAAAATAGTCCAGGACAAATGCTAGGGGTTTTTGGGCAATGGGGAAGAGGGAAAACCTATTTTATGCGTCAAGTGGAAGAAGAGCTTAAACTAACACATCATAAGAAAGCAAATAATGAAAAAAAGGAAAACCAATTTTACTATTTAAAATTTCATGCATGGAAATATCAAGATACGGAAGGTGTTTGGGCGTATTTGTATCAAAGTATAATGGAACTCTATTTAACGCATAAGAATGATGAATTACGCAAACATGGGAAATGGTTTCAAAGATATATATATTATCCTTTAGCATCAAAGTGGAACGAAACGCGATTACTGTTTAGATTGAACCGTATTCGAAATGGTATGTTCAATCTGAGCATGTTTATAGTGGTATCATTATTAGCGGTTTTGATAGTGATATTTTATCCTAATTTTTTAAACGATGTAAAATTTTGGACTGCTTTTTTAGGAACAAGTATTTCAATTCAAGTATTGTTATTTTTAAATAAAGCTTGGAAGTTAGGAGATAAAGGAAAACGATTAGTAAAAAGGTATACACACAAACCTAACTTTAATAAATTATTGGGTGTGCAGGCAGAGATACAGGAAGAATTAAAATATATTCTGCGCGCTTGGATGAAAACTGAATTTAGAGAAGAAGAGGGGAAATCTATTGAATATTTAAAGAATAATCAAAAACGTTTATTATTGTTTGTAGATGATATTGACCGTTGTCAAGAAGAACGTTTGATTCAAGTAATTGATGCCTTGCGAGTGATGCTAGAGGATGATGAAATTTTAATGCGTGTCATTATTGTAGCTGCTATTGATGAGGATATTTTAGAACGAGCTATACAGTGGAAGTATACAAATTTTCTAAAAAATGAAAAAGCCGATAGACATCATACATTGGTAAAAGAATATATGGATAAACTTTTTATTTCATGTTTAAAATTACCGCCTTTATATAACGATGAGAAAAATGAAATTTTAGATAGTTATGCACAAAAAATAGGTGTTCAAGATATAAAAATAGAAGAAGATAAAGATGAGTCTAGCGCAGAAAGGAATAATGTAAATGAACCTGAAAGTGCTGATGGTTATGGACTTATCCGTAATAATCAAGAACATCGTATGGCAAGACAGGAGAACCAAGAAGAGAAAGAAATTAACTATGCGATTACGGTAAACGAACTAGAATTATTAAAAGAACAAGCAGAAAATATTACCGAAAGAGTAACACCACGCCAATTACGAATTTTTATGTATCGATATTTATTAGCAAGAAATATTGGTCAGCACTTTAATAACTACGAAAAATTAGATAGCGATTGGTGTGAATTAATTATGGAAGAGATAATTAAAAGAAGAAATAATAAATCGGAAGATAAAAAGAATGATATTGAAAGTATACTAGAAGATTTTAATATTTCTGATAAACTAAAAACTTCTACCAATAAAATTATAGAAATTGTAGCACCTTATTAGTAAATTAAAAAAATATATGACCTATGGCTTTCAATCCAAAACCCGAATACATTATTACATCTAAAGACATCAGTATCAAAGATTTTTTTGATTATAAAGAAGACTATGTTACGCGTCCGCCTTATCAACGTAAAGTAGTTTGGAATAAAAAGAAAAAACAAGACTTAATGGATAGTTTGTTTCGACGTTATTATATTCCAAAGTTAGTCATTAGAGAAGTTCGCTTAGATACCCATAATACGGTATATGAAATTGTAGATGGACAGCAACGAATTACGACGGTGCAAGATTTCTTCGCTAACAAATATTCGTTGCCAAAATCAGTTGGAAACTTAGGAGAAGGACTCGCAGGAAAGTATTATGAAGATTTAAGTACAGATATTAAGCGTTTCATTGATAAATCGCTTAAATATCAAGCAGATGTTATTAATGATATTCAAGAACCACATAATGCTGAGCATCAAATTATAGCCACTGAAATATTTTGGAGATTGCAACAAGGAGAATCTTTAAATTATATGGAAGTAGCGCATGCCCAACTTTCAAGTTTGAGTAGAAACTTTATTGTTAAATATTCGGATGATTTTACATTTGATTACGAAAATTATAAACCTATAGATGCTAATCCTAACAAGCATTCGTTTTTTAAGTTATTGAATGTGAAAAACGATCGAATGAAGCATTTACAGTTCATGGCACGTTTTTTATTGATTGAATTAGGTGGCGGTTATGCCGATTTGAGTGATAAAAAAATAATGGAACTTATTAACGACTATAAAACAGAGAATGGTATTGCTGATTATTCATTTGAAAATGAAAATGTGGCGAAAAATGTGAAGAGTAACCTCAATGCGTTTTACGGTATCTTCAAAGACGATCCAATGTTGGATGAAAAGAATGGTATCAAAGAATTATCTATTGAGTACTTTATCATTTCTATGTATATGTTAGTACGTCATTTACGTATGTACTATGTAATGGAAGTACATGTAAAAGAACAAGTTCGTAAATTTATGTATGACTTTTACAAACGTTGGAAAACCTATGATCCTACGGATGATAATGATATGCTAACGTTTAGTAATCGTCGTCAACAAGGAGAAGCAGATATAGAAGTTCGTGATATCATATTAAGACAAATGTTTTTTAAATACTTATCCGATAATGAAATCGAATTAAAAGAAAAAGATTCAAATAGAGCATTTTCTGAATTGCAACGCATTCTTATTTACAGAAAAGGAAAAGGAATGTGTCAACAATGTTTGCGAGAAGGAAAACCAGAGAGAGAATGCAGAGTGAGTTGGTCAAATTTTCAAGCAGATCATGTATTGCCGCATTCTAAAGGAGGACAAACTGTATTAGAAAATGGAGAACTTTTATGCGTTGCACACAATTTAGCAAAGAGTAATAATTAATAATGATAATATTATAAATGAGCCTAATCACTAAAAAATTCTATAACCTATTTTGGAAGAATCAAACGTGTCAAAATTTGTTTTTATTATCTAAAGAAGAATTGTTGGATACTAAAACATTAGATGTTGATGGAAAGTCTTTTCGTTATTCATTACCAAGAATTATTATTTCTAATGTAGAAATTGACGAAAGTCTTACAATCGATACCATAAAATACAGGAGTGATAATCATAATCTGCAAATGCAAGAGATGATTACCTCTAAAATGGAACATTTTGGGCCAATTTTGATGGAGCTTTTTGAGGATAAGATTGAAGATTTGGTAGAGCAACTTAAGGACAAAGTTTCAAAAAATCCTATAAGCTCTTTAATTTTACTAGTTAGATTTGTATTAAACAATGAGGAAAGAGAGGCTACAATCATTGAATTTCTAAAAGAATATAAGCTCATAGGTCATCATTTGAATACAATTGGTGAAGTAGTTGAATTCACTAAGGGAAAATTACTAGTCAAAAAAAATAATCCGATACTTACAGAAAAAAACATAGAAACCCTTTTAGAAGTTGTAAAGGTAATCAAAGAGCTTTATGTAAATTTAGTATATAAAACACTATATGAAACAAATCAAATATTAGTTAATTCATTAAACAGTGAAGATAATTTTAAATCAAGAACTAAGTTATTTCATTATTTGTATGAAAGTGGTATTATATCAGCAAGTATGGAAGATGCGTATGTAGATTGTACTCATTGTGAACCAGGAACCTATAGAGGCGTTTTTCAATTAAAGCTAGATCCAAATAAACTAAAAAATTTGAAATGTCCAATATGTGCAAAAAAAGTAAAATATTTTGTACCCTATGATCTTCATAAAGATATATATGAAATTATAAGAGAAAAAGATGGCTTATTGCAAAATGCATTAATAAACTTATTAGAGAAATATGATGTAGCTTATAAAACGAACCAACAATTTCTTGATGATATTGAAGTAGATTGTATTTTTAATAAGCAAAAAGAAAAAAGTGTCTTTGTAGAAACAAAAATGTATAAGATTAATACAACAAAAGATAAGCTAAAAAGTAAACTTAGAAAACATTTTGGAAAGCTATCTGGAGATATTCAAAGAATTAAAGAGTTATCAGCGTATGCTGAGGAACAAATACTCCCTGTTTTATTAGTAAATATTATAGATGAAGAATTTTTACAAGAAGTCGAGAATGAATTAAAAGAGGATAATAAAGATGAAATAGCTCAATCTATAAAAATTTTAACTATTACTACCTTTAGATCAGAAATGTCACTATAACAGTATCCCAAAAAACAATGCCAAGCATACAAAACTCATGCAACAGAAAATCAACTCAAATAAACCTCTAAAACTTAAACAACATAAAACCAAATATGAATACTCAAGGAAATAACCAAAACGATTTTAAAAAAACAGCAATTGATGACTACAAATATTACGGCAGACGCGTAGAAATTGTCAGTATGATTATTTGTGGATTTGGACTGTATGGAAACGTTAAATTAGTTGAATTGATTAGACCTAGAGGAGCAGAAGAGGTATTGGTCTTTGTCATATCGCTACTATTGTTTTTAATATGTATTATGTTGAATTTAAAGAATTTGATTTTTGAACGTGATATAAGAGGGCATTATATCGCAATGACGACAGATGTAACAAGTGATGAACAAAAGCAGAAAAGTTTTAATAAATCGATTACTCTTGAGGATAAATCAAAAAAGTTTATAAACATATCATATACATTGATGTGCATTGCAATGTTTCTACCTATATTATATCTGGTCGTAATGATGTTGACATAGTGAATCATACTCAAAAAAAGCAAATAAGTTTTCGAACACGTCAAACTTCTAATATCTAAAAACAAAAAAGGTCGGAATCTCTTCCGACCATGACTATATCTAAACTCATTTAAAAACTTAGCATCTCCAGCATGTTTCATGAATTCCTCCAGAAACAAAATTTGTAACAATCGTATTTGTTTTAGTCAATAATTCATCAGCATTCTGATATCTTAAGCAAATAGTAGCACGTGTAACACCATTAGTTCTTCCACCAGTAACAGCAGATTTTGTTAAATTAGAAACTGAATTTTTGTTAAGGTTTAATGATTTTAGGCTCTTTTTTTTCATAATATAAAGATTAAATAAACTCCTAAATTTTGAAATGCGTATTAGGAATACAAACGCTTTTTCAATGAAGAGTGTTTTTACAGTTTTTGTTACGAAAAAAAAGTGAAAAACATGAGTTTGTGCAGGTCAACGATATTGTAAGTGGAAAGAAAATATTGTTTAACTATTTGTTTATAAGGTAGATGTGTGGAAATAGAAAAGGTTAAAATAAATGTATCTTTGTGGTTTGAAATACTCATATAATGCCCAAAAAAGGAAAGCAAAAAAATACCAAAAACAAAGCTAAGCATACCAAGCTGATGCAACGAAAGCTCAACAAAGAGCGTGCAGAAAAAGAAGCTACGAAAGCGAGGCTAAAGGCGATTGTGCAAAAAGCCAATGAAACGAAAGGAAATATTGAATAATGAATATCTAATTTTGAATGTAGAAGTGTTTGAAACGTCTTTGCGAACGTTTTGCAAAAACGAGTGGCAATCTGTTT